>QCCF01000020.1 GCA_003281365.1 Prochlorococcus sp. AG-347-K18 | reverse complement strand
GCAGGTTCGAATCCTGTCGCCCCGACTCTTAAAAACCAAGTCATACTAGAGAGTTACCCAAACTCTCTTTTTTTATGTTTGTGTCTCAAATTGAGAAAGGGGAGCTGTAGGGGGAGCTCATAGGATGTACTTTGATGTAAATTGTGCCTTATTCGAACGTGTAGTCTTTATAAGTTTCGTTGTAGATATCGTTTAAATTCCTTCCATCAAAAGACCAATAGGGTGCTCCGTGCATAGGACCAGTTCTATCTAATAACTTGTTAGTTAAGTTTGATAAAAACCATGCTTCGCCTTTATAGCTAACTTGTCTCCCAGTTAAAACAGTACAAGTTTCATCATTTCGATTAAATTTTAAAACATCTCCTTCTTTTAAACCCATCATAAAAAAGTTAAAAGTTGGCCTTCTTTGTCTTTTTAATTCTGAGGATACAGTAGCTTCAGGATCAACATTAATAGCTTCTTTTTGAACAGAAGGTGTTACATCTTCAATAGCCATTAACTTCAAAACTGCTATTGCTTGAGATGGTTTTATTTCAAAAAACTCTCTTTTAGTATTAATTCTGCTCGGTTCAAATGCTTCATGAAATGCTTTCTCAGTTTCATCTACATCTTTTACTTTCGCAGCATATACACAGTCAAAAGGTAAGGGAACTCCAGTTGTATATAAATCAGCAAGTCTTAAAGAAACATCTCTAGTAGTTTTTCCAATCTTCACTAAACCCTTCATAGCTTGATTAGTTAAAACGTAAACAGTTCCTTCCATAAAAATTACTCCTTATATATATAGATTAATTTATTCTAAAGAAAGCCCCCAAATACCCAAGCAGCTCGGCTATATCCTTTTTGCTCTGCAACTTCTCCACAATAAGCTCCTGATATTAACCATAAAACTGCTAAAACAAAAAGTGCTGCCATAAAAAAAAGAGGGTTTTATCCCTCCAATTTTAGATCGACTGTCAATCAAGGAAATACTACATGAAATCGTTCAAATAGTGCTAAAATTTAATCTCAAGGTGATCTAAAATAAGTAAAAAATAGGGTGTTTTAAACTCGGAATTATAATTTATGCGTAGAGATAAAATTGATCAAATATTGTATAGAGTTTTTTTACTTGTTTTTATTGCTCTCCTTTTAACTAGCTGGTTTTTTTGGATTCTTATATTATTAGGCTTCATTATTTATTGTCTATATATTGATAGAAAAGAAAAATTTCTGCATGCCAAAATGCTCAAGAGACTTGAGAGTGGCTTCAACCCTTATATGAGTGGCGAGCAATATGAAATTTACTGTAAATACATACTAAAAACATCTGGCTGGCTAGTGAAAGAAACCAAAGCATCAGGTGATCAAGGGGTTGACTTAATTGCTTCAAATGAAATTTTCAGGAAAGTCTGTATTCAATGTAAAAGATATTCCAAACCAGTTGGGAATAAGGCTATTCAGGAAGTATTTACAGGAAAAAAATTTTATGATGGCTCTCGTGCTGTCGTTGTTTCAAATGCCGGTTTCACAAAGTCAGCGAGAAATCTTGCTCAAAAAACTGATGTTTACTTAATTAGTGATACAGACCTTGAAAATCTTCAAGATTTTTTATATGGAAACGACCCTAATAACGAAATATATAGATTTGGGATTGCTTTGCAAAGAGTCTTAGAGAATCCAATAGGTGGGATTAAGAAAATTCTTATATCTGAACCACTATCATTGTTTTTTCAAGATCCATGGAAATTTATAATTAAAAATTACCAAGATAATATTAAAAGCGAACTAGCAAAACAGCCCAAAGAGGCTTTTAAAGAATTAAAAATAGATTTTAAAAAATTCATAAGGCAATTAAAAATTAACCATGTAAAATCAAAAAAAAAGAACTTCAAATGAAAAACGATAATTCAGAAATTATTTCTTCTTTATTAACTTCTTACTAATTCAGGAGTAGCTAAATTAAAATTAGGCGATTTTAAAGGATCCATTCAAGACAATACAACTGCAATAAAAATAAATCCCAATAATGCTTATGCTTTTTGTAATAGAGGTAGAGCTAAAGAATTTTTGGGTGATTTTGATGGTGCAATTGTAGATTGGAAAAGTCTTCCGAACTTGGTCATAAAGAAGCTA
>QCCF01000019.1 GCA_003281365.1 Prochlorococcus sp. AG-347-K18 | reverse complement strand
TCAATCTAAAATAATTTTGAAAAAATAATTTTCTAAATAAATCGTGCAATTTTTTGAAAAACGATTATTTTTTATATACCGAAAATAAGAAAATAAAAAATGGCAGAAGACGATGTACTTAAAAAGTATATTGAATCTCAAAAGAGGCAAAAGGAGATATTAGAAGAGACAAAAAAAAGACGTTTGGAAAATAAAAATCATACAGAACCGACAAAAAAATTATCTCAAGATCCTATGTTTGAATTAAATAATGATTGTGAAGTTTTTCTCGATAGCAAAAAAATAACTAAGAGCTCACTCGATTATGACTCAAAAGAACTAAAGAAAAATTGCTTTTCATTCGAGGATGCCTCAAAAAAGTTAAAAGAGGGATTAGATGACAAGAATTATTTAAAAAGAGGTTTGAATAGATTTGAAAAGAATGACTTTAAAAGAGCCATTAATGATTTTACTAGAGCAATAAGAATCAACCCTGAAAATACTGATATTTATTTAGTTAGAGCAAATGCAAAGATAAAGTGTGAAAATTTTAAAAAAGCCATTGAAGACCTTAATTTATATTTGCAATGTAATTCAAATAGCATAAATGCTCTTTTAGATAGAGGTGATTGCTACCTGAATTTACATAATATTGAACTCGCCCTTAAAGATTTTAATGATGCTTCTTCATTTGGATCTGTGGAGGCTTTAAAAAAATTAAAAAGTATCGAAAGTAAATTACAAAAAATAAATAATCGAAAAGAGGAAGATGAAAAAAGAATCAAGTCACTTACGCAAAAAATAGATGAAAATCCTATGAATCCAAGTTTTTATTTTGGACGAGCAATGGCTCATAAAAAAGCGAAAGAAAACAAGGTTTATAACTATGAGTTGGCAATTAAAGATCTTTGCAAAAGTATTGATTTAAACCCCGAATTTAAAGATGCATATCTTGAGCTCAAGAAGTTTAAAAAGGTTATGGAGGCCTATGGAGAAAAGATAAATGAGCAAGAGATTTCTGTATATACAGAAAAGTATGAATTATTACAGGATTTAAGACTTGAAATTAAATATATAGAGGCTCTTGAAAAAGAAATTGAAGAGCGTGATAAAAAGATTCAAAATAATCCCTTAACAAAAGCAAAACTTTTAATGGTTATTAAAGGACTTGAAGGAATCTATAGTGATGAACAAATAGGAATTGCTTCAGGTTATTTTTTAAAAAAAGGAAAAGATAAGATTTTTAATAAAGATAAATTTCTAGAAGCCAAGGATATCGCTAATAAATACACTTTAAATGAAAGCGATTTAAATATTAATTCAATAATTAGGAAAAACTCTTATTCTTCTTATTTTTATGGTCTTTGTATATTTAAAGATCGTTTTTGTGTCCTTGATGGTCAACATGGAGGAACAGTATTTATTCCAAGTCGAATAGTAAATGAATCAAAGGATTGGGATTATTCAAATGCGAGATTAAAGGATTGGGACGTTAAAACAATTATTAATGATGAAGGTTTTACTTCTGCATTTGATGAAGAGGATGCTAAGGAGATTATGGAGTTGTATTCATTTAATGAACCGATGAAATATATTCAAGTTGAGCAATATTATTTTCTAGATGAAAATCTTGAATATGGAGAATGGTTTGATGAAAGTGAACAAGCTGAGTTTTATGGTATTAGATATGAAGACTGTGATCATACAAAATCTTCTTGGTGTGATGGATAAGAAATAGTATTTAGCTAAAAGTTATATCAAAACGCTACAAATAATAGTTTTTGGATAATTGAGATTATTGAAAAGTTAATTCGGGCTAATAAAAAGTAATTTGCGTGAGTTTTGCGTGAATTATGTATTAGCTGAGACTTACTGCTATAACTGATCGGGGCGACAGGATTCGAACCTGCGACCTAGTGCTCCCAAAGCACCAGCTAAAACAAGTCCATAACTGAGACTTATAGCTATATGTGGACTTTTACGTAAATAAGTATGGACTAATTCGGACTAATAAGCCTTATTTTGGGTGCATTTTGGGTGCATTTTGGGTGCGACCTTTTTTGGGTGTGGTTTAAAGATGAAATTTTAAAATTAATTAATTCTTGATTTTAGACGCTTTGCAAGTTCAGTAAATGTGATTGCGCTATTAATGTAATCAAGTTTTTCCGTATTCTCTTTTGGATTTACTTTGTTTAAGATTTTATTTCTTAGTTCTTTTTTTTCTTTTTCTATTTCGGGAGCGTAACACACTAATTGAATATTTTTATTTTTTAAATCCTCCACTATCTGAGCTCCAATATCATTTAATTTTTTTGTTGAAGCATCTAAACCATTACCAGTGACAAAGTACATTTTAGCTCCAGTTTTTAGACCACTTGGAACTAATCTCGATCTGTCATTACTAGACAATTGAACTTCCATGAAAATTTCAACATTCAAATCATCATAGTCTTCTACATATGGGAATACAAAATCAGTATCAGATCCTTTTTTTGATTTATGTTGTTTTTTATAATCTGTACCTTCTTTTAAACCGACAAAGTCGAAAATAATTTTAGTGAAAATTTCCCCTGCTTTACCTGCATTTGTATTTCTAGCTTGTTTAAGAGATTCACAAACAATACTAAAGAAAATTGCATTTAATCTTAATCTGGCATTTTCACTTAAATCATTATTAAGTAGTAATTTGGAAATATAGAAACACTCAGGATGTTTAACTTCGAACTCTCTTTTAGAATTAATAATATTAGGAAGTTCAAAACGCATTTTTGAATCGGGAATCATATTGATTCTTAAAATTTCATTTGTGAAAGCATTAATTCTTTCATCAAGATTTTCTATATTGGGATTATGTAAAAAATTTTTCTCGGTATTTTTTATCGATTCTAATCTTTCTTTCTCATAGATATCTTTTAAAGGTCTTATAACTCCCTTTTCTCCTTGAAACTTCCATTTAAGAAATTTAAGTAATTCATTTGAACAGTTAAGCCAATCTTCTCCATCTAATCCATTTATTAATTCCTTCATAATCAACCAAGAAGTAAAGTAATTATTGAATTTTAATCAAAAT
>QCCF01000018.1 GCA_003281365.1 Prochlorococcus sp. AG-347-K18 | reverse complement strand
ACTATGGCCAATGTTTAACTCGTTCATATTGTTAATTGATGCAATTTTTCTTACATTATTATAATTAAGTCCATGTCCTGCGTTAACAACTAATCCAAGGTCATTCGCTTCATGAGCAGACTCTATGATCCTCTGAAGCTCTTTGTGCTGCTCGTAACCTGATAGTTCAGAGTATTTACCAGTATGCAACTCTATAAAGTTAAAACCTATTTCTTTAGAATAATTGATCTGTTCACCAACAGGATCAATAAATGCACTAACTTTGATGTTTGAATCTTTTAAGTTTTCAACAAATCTCTTCAGATATTTTGTATTACTTTTTACATCTAACCCCCCTTCAGTCGTAACTTCCTCTCTTTTCTCAGGTACAAGAGTAACGTAATCTGGAGTAAGTTTTTTAGCAATTTCCAACATTTCTTCTGTAGCAGCCATCTCTAAGTTGAGCTGTGTTTTAATAGTTTCTTTTAGAAGAAATACATCCCTATCCTGTATATGTCTTCTATCTTCTCTAAGATGTACTGTAATTGAATCTGCTCCACCTAATTCAGCCAGAAAAGCAAATTGCACTGGGTCGGGCTCTATAGTTTTCCTAGCTTGCCTCACATTAGCGATATGGTCGATGTTTACTCCTAAAGTGGTCATAATTTCATAGTCTTAGTTTCTAGACAATCTAGTAACCGCCCAATAATAGCTAATAAAAAATAACAAACACTTAAATTATTAATATATAGTTAGTTGGATTTGACAAATAAACCATTAAATATCTTGTACAAAATCAACCCAATATTGGGATTTATAGCAATGTTTGTTACTCAGGATATAGTTTTGAGATTTTTTTTTAGTGAGAAGAAAATAATTAATAATAATTTTTCAATCCCTATAAATTCCTCTATTATTTTGGCTCCAACTCATAGATCCAGATGGGACGGCTTAGTGCTCACTATGGCAATGGGTAGAAGGATAACTAACAAAGATTGTAGGTTTATGGTTACAAGATCAGAAATGAGAGGATTACAAGGTTGGTTTTTAGAAAGACTTGGCTGTTTTTCAGTAAATCAATCATCCCCATCCCTCAAGGCCTTGAGATATGCGGTAGAACTTATAGAGAGGAGGGAACAACTAGTTGTTTTCCCTGAAGGGAAAATAAATAAATATGGTAAAAAATTAGTTCTCAAAGAGGGATTGTTTAGATTAGCCCGAATAGCTTCAAAAAAAACAAAATCTATTTTTATCATTCCGATCGGAATTGCTTATAGCAAGACATCTCCTAGATTTAGAGATAAATGTTGTTTATCCTTTGGCCAGCCCATTTCAATAGACCATTATTTAAATCTATCAATAAAAGAATTTAATGAGTTTTTAAGTGATGAGATGATAAATGCTGAAAAAAAAAGCC
The DNA here is from genome assembly GCA_003281365.1 of Prochlorococcus sp. AG-347-K18. Taxonomy (GTDB): domain Bacteria; phylum Cyanobacteriota; class Cyanobacteriia; order PCC-6307; family Cyanobiaceae; genus Prochlorococcus_A. The sequence goes on along the minus strand of QCCF01000018.1, from coordinate 2,286 downwards.
TTAAAAAATGTCGGTAGATGAAACCGTAATAAGTTAATATTAATTTTAATATTTATTGAGAATATGAAATTCTTAAAATTAATCCCTATTTTGTTAATACTTTTAGGTGGGTTTTCTAATAAAAATTTAGCTTATGCTGGTTCTGATAACCCAAAAAATTATAAAGTCCTTTCAAATAAAAAACTTTCCATAGACAACATTAAATATTCCCTAAAGCAAGGAGATGATTTTATTAAAAATGGTGACTTTGATAAAGCAAAAGATTCTTACCAAAATGCAAGAAAATTATCAACTCAATTAGCATCATTCTACTCAGATCTCAATAAAGCTTTTATAGGAGTAGATGCGAGAATACCAAATGAGATGCAAAAGAAAGGTAAGAAAACATTACAAATTTTGGCAGAAACAAACGAAAGATTGGCATCTCTGTATATAAAAAATAAAGAACCTGAAGTGGCAGTCCCACTACTTGTTGAGATAATCAGGATTATGTCACCGAATAGTGTAGAAGGTAAACAAGCTTACGAAAAATTATTAAAACTAGGTTTTGTTGAGACAACTTATAAAGGTTAATACAAAATTATGATTACAAAAAAAGAAGTCATTGATTTAATTAATAAAAAATTACCAAATTCTCGAGTATTAGTTGAAAATCTTAAGGGGAATGATCATTTGCAAGTTACTGTGATTGCATCTGAATTCAATGGATTATCATTAGTTAAACAACACCAGCTAGTATACTCTGCGTTAAAGGAGGAATTAGCTTCAGAAGCAATACATGCCCTTGCTTTAAAAACAGGAACCCCAAATTAATTATGAACAACTTAACAAAAGAAAAGATACAAAGTCTAATTGACGCTAATCCGGTGATGGTATTCATGAAAGGCAGTAAATTAATGCCTCAATGTGGGTTTTCAAACAATGTCGTTCAAATACTTAATTCATTGGGTGTAGAGTTTCAAACTTTTGACGTCTTATCCGATTTCGAAGTGAGAGAAGGTATTAAAGAATATTCAGATTGGCCAACAATTCCCCAAGTATATTTGAGAGGAGAATTTCTTGGTGGATCAGATATTCTTATTGAAATGTATAATTCAGGATCCTTAAAAGAAAAAATTGAAATTGAATTAGCGTCTTAAGATATTTAGTGAGTATAAATACTAATTTATTTAATAAAAATTAATATTTTAAATTCTTTTTTTATCAAAAAATCCTTTATTTTGCCCTCCGTCTGGATCAATAAAGCTTGATGGATCTAAAATCCATCTTTCTATTATCCTTTCTAATTTTTCTTGATCTTTCTGATCTAAACTATTGCAATTCCTTAAGGCTTGGAGATAACCATCACTATATAGTTTAAGATCAGAGGGCGTATGAAAACGAGTAATCAAGTCTTGGCATGTATCACAAATAGATTGAAAATGACGAATTGCTTTAGGGTTTTCAAATGATGTCATAATTTGATAGATTCTAACTTTTATTTTTCATTTGTTATACCTTATTAATGATGATAAAAAATTGCCCGGCCTAATAGTTATCAAGAATGCAATCAACTGAGCAAATCTTAGCCTCAACTCCTGGCAGTTCACAATTGCCTCAGAGCTCTCAAACTCCCTCAAGAGTTTTAGTTGTTGAACCACACCCCACACTTAGAACCGTTCTTGTACAAAGACTTCGCCAAGATGGTCACTTAGCTGCTGCCGTTGGATCAGCTTCAGAGGCAATTGACTTATGCAGAGAACAGTCTCCGGACCTATTGGTCAGTGCTGAAATTCTTGAGCAAAATACAGCGATGAGACTCGCCCAACAATTGGGGTGTTCTGTCATTGTTCTCACAGCAAGATCAGGTGTTGAAGCCTTAGTTAACCTTCTAGATGAAGGAGCGGATGATGTACTCAGAAAGCCATTTGGACTTGAAGAACTAGCGGCAAGATGCAGAACTTTACTAAAAAGAGGAAGAATAGGTTTACAAGAAAAAGTTGAGGTTGGGCCATTAGAAGTTCATCTTCTATTAAGACAAGTCACCCTCAGCGAGAAGCCGGTAGAACTTAGCCCAAGGGAGTTCGCCCTCCTCTGTGCTCTTCTTATGCCCCCTGGCATCGTGAGGAGCCGACAAGAGCTTCTTAGAATGGCTTGGCCCCCATTTAGCGGAGGTCCAAGATCAGTTGATACCCAAGTCTTGACATTAAGAAGAAAATTAGAGCAAGCAGGTCTCGGAGAAGGAGGAGGAATAACAACTGTAAGACAACAAGGTTATAGGTTCAGCGTTGATAATATCTGATATTT
>QCCF01000017.1 GCA_003281365.1 Prochlorococcus sp. AG-347-K18 | reverse complement strand
TAGTTGTTAAAAATATATTTTTTTGGAGATGTATGATTAAAATTTATAAAAAATTGACTAAGTGCTATGAAAAAAATATATGCTTCTCTTTTTTTGATTTTGTCATTATTACCATTAAAAGTTTTTGCTGAAAAAAGTGAAGATTTTGAAGTCATTAGAAAACAGACTTATTGGTATGGATATTCATGGGGCACTATTTCTCAAACATGTCTTTTTTACAGGGATGGTATTATTGATTTAAAAACTGGTCAAAAAGAAGTTTCTTCGGCTCTAGAAATTCTTGGAGCAAAAGCTCCAGGATATATAGAACAAGTAATAGATGCTATGGCATATCCTCAATTTGAAGGATGTCTTGATTTAGTTGATTAGATAATTATGACTTACAAATATCAATTCCAAAATATCTTAAAAATTGTCCCAATATTGTTCTTATTTGTGTCGTGCGGATATAAATCCAAGTTTGAAGCATTCCAAGCATGCGAGGAATGGGCCAGTAAACAAGAAGATATTTATTTAGAATCCTATGATTTAGTTAAAGGATACCAAGTTAGTAGATATGGAACTGCAGAGTGTAGAAAGGATGGAAAAGATACTAGAAAAATTTTAGGACTTAAATTAAACCGAACAAACTATGGAAGTGAAAAATCTCCTGTTGGAGATTTCAAATACAATCAATTAATTTTTGCAGATGAAAATTACAAGGTTATTAAAAGATTTAGCTACTAAATTATAGAAAAGGAAAACAAGACCAGCTTTCCTAGAAACGTATTTTTGGGCATGATTTGGGTGCATTTTGGGTGCAACCTTTTTTGGGTGTAATTTATTATTAGCTGAGACTTACTGCTATAACTGATCGGGGCGACAGGATTCGAACCTGCGACCTAGTGCTCCCAAAGGACTCAGGCGTAACTATGAGAAATCCTCAAGAATTAAGTTATAGCTTAGCTAAATTATAGTTATAGAGAGCTATTTGAGACTCACTATTGATTATTAAAAGTACTTGTCTCTACTTGTGTTAACACTTTAGCGCCCCACTGAGCGCCCCCTACTGTCGAGTGACTTATTTTGAAAAATACAAATAGAAATAATTGACAGTCGATCTAAAATAGGTGGAAATTATCTGCTGTTTTTTCTTGTGAATTTTGAAAGATTTTATTCAATAGGAAAAATATCTGTAGGTTTGTTTATTGCCTTAGGACTATTTTCTATAAGTCGCAATCTTGAACCAACAGCAAGAAAAGATAAATTAGATCATCTTTGTGCAAAATATAATTCACAAATAGGAATTAGAAATAGATTTGAATATTATTTTTCTCAAGAAAAATATGATGAAGTCCAAGATGAAATAAAAAAAACAAGTCAGCAAATAGAGTCCTATATGAACATCAAAAAAAGGGTTGGAGAAGGAGGTTCACTAAAAGGCAAATATTTATATTCGGGAGATGTTATTTGTGATAAGAGAGGTTATTGAATTGAAAAATTTTTTACTAGCAATACTTTTATTTTCTAGTCCTGTATTGGCTGATAAATATACGATTTATACAACTCAAAGACCTCCATTTTCTTGGTCAGCAATAATTGATGCTAATAACACTTTTTATTATTTTACAAATGCTTATGAACCTAAATGCGATATTGTAGCGAGTGGTTGTTTTATAAAAACCGACGAAAAAGCTGAAATTATTAGTAAAGATATTATTAAAGCTCAGGGAAGATACTTTTGTTCAGAAGAGCATATAAAAGCTGTAAATAAAGCTAACCCTAAACCTTCTCCACTTAGATACTCTTCTGTGGATTTTGGATATGGAACTTGTACTAAAGATGGTTGGGTAAGGTAATTAAATATGAGAGAATAAAAAATGAAACGCTTACTACTTGCACTTCTATTATTTTGTAGTCCTGCATTGGCTGAAACAAATGATTTAGATAAAACTTTTCTTGATATTGCTTTGAGTTGTAAAACATTTAGAATTTTTGATTCACAAGATAAGTCACAAGAAGTAGAAACAAATTGCATTAGGACTAAATTAAAAGAAAATAATCTATCAAAAGCTAAATACAATAAATGGTCAAAAGATTATTACAAGTATCAAAAAAAAGTATGGGATAATTTTTTTAAAAACTTAGAGGAAAATAAATAAATGAAACGCTTACTACTTGCACCACTTTTATTGACTTTATTAGTTGCTTCTTGCTCTACCAAGAAACAATATAATTCTTTTAGAGAGGCTGTTGATGCTTGTAGTGAATGGGCAGATAAAGGAGGATTTTATGTAAAGGTATATCAAGAACAAATGGCTGGGATATATCATTCTACTTCTAAAGAGAAAAAGTTATTTCCAGGAGGCAAATTTAAGGTTCCTATAAGGTATTGCGAAGAAGAAACGGAAACTAAACAGATATTAGGGTTGACCACAATTAACGTAAAGAATGGAGAACTTACCTATGCAAAACGTGGAGTTCCTTGTAGACGCCCACCTTGTAATGGTAGATGGTTTAATGATGAAACTAGAGTAGATAAAAATTTTTATTACTAGGTTCCTTCATGGCTATTTATTGTGAGTCGTCTGAAAGCTGAAGGGAAGTATTTACTTCTTAGCGCCCCCTCTAGCGCCCCTTTCTCAATTTAAGACAACAAACAATAAAAAAGCGAGTATGGGAGACTCGCTAGTATAACTTGGTTTTTAAATGGTCGGGGCGACAGGATTCGAACCTGCGACCTAGTGCTCCCAAAGCACCCGCGCTACCAAGCTGCGCCACGCCCCGCTCTTAAGATCTTAGTTCATAACATGCATCTGTTAAAGAGTAATTTTTAAAAATATTGATAAAAAAGCTAATTTCTGGGGAAAATATACTATTCCTCGCTAAATTGTCGCTAAATGATTTTCCTGAATAAATAGGGAATCTCTTTAACTCCCTCTTTACTTAAATAATTTAAAAATGAAGAAAATAATCCTCATTTTCTTGTCAGCTTTTATTTTACCTACTGCTGTTGAAGCGAATTGGTTTGGGAAATATAACTCAAGATATGATGCTAATGAAGCGTGTGAAATATGGATGTTGAAAGGATTTAAATATACTTACAAAGTTCGGGAAAGAAAAGGATATTCTAACCGAAGAGTGGATCAGCCACATATCGTATGGGATAGGGACAAAAATGGAAACAAAATAATGAGTGAATATAGTAGAAAATCTGTTGCTAACCATCTTGATGACCTTAGAGCCGCTATAGAAGAAAGAAACTCAATAATTGAAAAAACAAGAACTGGTTATTCTCGATCATGTTTAGAGGAAAAAGAAACAAAACAATTTATTGGACGAAAAAAATCCTGTTTAAAAAAGAAAGAGTATTCAGTTAAAGAATGGGAAAAATTATTTGAATTAAAATCATGTGAGAAAAGAAAATACTTTAAATATTAAATGAAACGCTTACTACTACCACTGCTAGCTGCTCTCGCTTTACCTTCTGCTGCTAATGCTGAAACTTGGTAGCTAATTATGAGAGGTGGAACTAATCAGAGTGTTATAAATCATAATTGGGAGATTCCCACTAATTCAGAACAAGAATGTGAAGCTTCAAAAGTAAAGGCTCTTAATAAAGAAAATTGGGATGGCAATAATGCAAGGTTATGGATGACAGCCATTTGTCTAAAGGGTAAATAAATGAAACGCTTACTACTTGCACTTTCAGCTGTAATTGTTTTGCCTAATGCTGTTAATGCTGAAAGTTATTGGTTGATATTGTTTGATGTGAAAACTGGAATAGAAAAAATTGAAATGGAAAGTATTGAACAATGCGAAGAAAATGGTGAAAAATTTAAAAACATGAAATTTTATGCCCCTCATAAAAACTACGTTTGTTTAAGAGGTAAATAACAACGGTTTTAAATAGTCACCCGCGTTACTTAAAAAGCCTCACTAACTCTCACTAAATGAACTGTAATATTTTAATTAAATCTAGTTATTGCAATACATTTGGTTTGTATAACCGGTAACTCCCAAAGCACCCGCGCTACCAAGCTGCGCCACGCCCTTCTCATAAGATCTTAGTTCATAAGAGTCATCTATAAAAGTCTTAATTCCTGAATTTTAAAAAAATAATCATTTTTGGGGTTATT
>QCCF01000016.1 GCA_003281365.1 Prochlorococcus sp. AG-347-K18 | reverse complement strand
GTCTGTTTACAAAAAAGTTTATCTTTTCTTTTTCTTCATTTTTTCTTGAATTGCTTTTGGCTTTTAATATGCTTGTATCAAGATTAACTATTTCATCTGATACATTTTTACCATTTTCAAAGTAAAATTTAATTTTTTCTAATTCTTCTTTATTTAATCTTTTTGTCGCACCTTTTGCATTGATTCCAAGTTTCTTGCAAGCCAATAGGATTCTATTACTTTCGACTTTAAGATCTTTAGCGATAGTGAAGATGGGAGTGTTGAGAGACATTATTTTATTTACCAAGGAATTTATTACTAATAATATATTTATAGATTAGCAATTAACTAGATTTTTAATTATTTTTAATCTGTAATTATTTTTATTAGATTATGCCACATCTTCGATATTTTCTAAATCATTAAACTTTTTTTTCATGGTTGGGTTATTTCTTGTTAATTTCTTTACAGTTAAATCTTGAGATTTGCTGTCAGCTGATAATAAATGTTTTTTTGAAAGCATTAAAGCCTCTTTTGTTTTTTGTAAATGGGTTATAGATTTATCTATTTCTGTAATTGCATCATTAAATCTATCTTGTGCTAATGATACATTTTTCCCAACCGCATTCTTAAATTGATCAAGAGTATTTTCAAAATTAGTTATGTCGTAATTCTCACGCTTCATTAAATCAATTTGTGATTTGTATTTTAATGTTTCCATAGATGCATTTCTTAGTAAGGAAATTATTGGCAAAAAGAATTGTGGTCTTATAACGAACATCTTAGGGAATCGATGTGAAACATCCACTATCCCTACATTATATAACTCACTTTCTGGTTCTAAAAGAGAAACTAATACTGCATACTCACATGATTTTTGCCTTCTATCTTTATCTAATTCTTTTAAAAATTCTTCGTTTTTTCTTTTATTAGTTCCATTTATACTTTCGTTCTTCATCTCAAACATTATGGATACTATTTCAATTTTATTATTATCAAATTCTCTAAATATATAGTCTCCTTTACTTCCTGAAGAGACATCATTATCCTTCTCAAAATATGAGTTTTTAAATGCAGTAGCCCGATTAAGATTGAATTGGTTTTCGCAATGAATTTCTAAAGTTTCACCTACCATCTTTGTAGATAATTTAGATTTCATTTCTCTTAGCTCCTGAATAGTCAGATCCCTTTCACTTATTTTGCTTTTAAACTTTTCTTCAATTAATTTTTCATTTATTGATTGTTCAAGTCTCATCTTTTCAATAGAATTTATTAGAGTTGAATTTTCTTTCTCTAGAGAAGTAACTGCTTCATTGACTTTATTTTTTAAAGATAATTCTGCAATTAAAGACTGCCTTTTAATTTCATCTTTTAATTTGTTTAATTCATTATTCAATGAATTAATTTTATTTGATGCTTGAATTTTTAAATCATTTAAGGCATTTGTTTTCTTTTCTTCAGCGATATTTAATTTAGACTCAAGGACTTTTAACTGACTTTCTTTTATTTGATTTTGTTCAATGAACTGAATTTTCAATTCTTGCTTAACAATTTCAATGGCTTTTTTATTATCTTCTTCTGCTAATAGAAGTCTTTCTTTTATTTGCTTATTAAATTCCTCATCTTTTATTTGTTTAAGTATCTCTTCAAAACTGCCAGGATCAATTTGAAAAGTTTTGCCGCATGATGGGCATTTAATATCTTTCATTTATAAGTTCAGAAATAATAATCTTTTGACTAAGAATAAACAATGATTTAATGTTATGCATTAAAAAATAAAATAAATATTCAATGGGGGTTATATTAATCCAGATTCTTTAAGAATATTAATTTTGTTTGCCAATTCAATATCTGCTGAAGATATTGAACGATCTAATGTTTTGTGAGAAGAAACTGTGTAACCACTATCATCAACAAATTCATCTTCAGTAGCTTTTACATTCAAAATCTCATTCTGAGTTTCTTTTAAAATATTAGATTTGTAAGAATTTGTTTTATTAATATTGCCATATCCAAAGTTTACAATTCCTCTGGCATCTAAAGCTTCCTCAACTAATATCCCAACAACTTTAGATCTACTTATTGATTCGCTTTTAGATATTTCATCAATAATTTCAAGCACCCTTTTCCTAGGAAGGTATCCTATCCTTTTAACTTTATTTTCCATGAGTCTTTTTATATGTCAATATTGTAACACTTCTGTCAAATGTGTTTAGATTTTTATTGATAGTTAATAAGTGTAAGATTTAGTAATAAAAAAAAAGTATAATTTTAGGACACCTAAAAGTAAGCAATTTCTTAATAAGAAATTGAGCATATTTTATGTTTCCTTTAATTACTTTTAAGATTAGGTCAAGATTCAAAAAACTTATTAAGAAAATTAAAAAATCATATGAAAGATAAACTTTATGACAATGCTGACAGCTTTGCCATGTCATTTGACGAGGAATGGAAAAATGTTAATTGTGAAGATTTACGATTAAAGATAGATAAAGTATTTGAAGTTTTATCTGACCATCCTTTTTTAGTTTCTAATCCAGAAAATGCTAGAAAGATGGCAGAATTTAGAATATTTTCATTAAAAAAATTTAGATAATTATTTTAAATCTTTTTTTTAATTAATTTTTAAGTTTAATCCTCAAAAATTAAGGTTTACATAGTTGGTGAATTAAAAAAACCTTTACTGTATAAAAAAATAGTTATACCAATTATGGGACCTATTCCAAATATAAACAAAACTAATTTTGAAGAATTTTTTGTTTGCCCTATTGCTTCATTTTTTTTGTTTGAATTAGGTCGAATTTTTTTAGATTTTTTCTTTTTCATGAAAGACATAATACTACATAACTTTTTAAAGAATTTAAATATGTTATTAAATCTCAAAAATACCTTTATTCAGCCAATCTTATTTAGTAATTAAAAAGAACAATATTGTATAATTGAATCACTAAAAAGCTGATATGAGTGCAACTAAGAGAGATGAAGTAAGCTCACACCTAAGATATATAAGGATAGAGCTTAGAGAAATGCATCAAATGCTTTTAAAAGAGGATTTGATACCAGATCTAAACGAAGCAAAACAAGTACATGCACAATTAGATGCATTACTAGATTTAGTATCAGACAAAAAAATAAAAAAAATAAAAGGTCAATTCGGGAGTTTTTAGACCAATTTAGTAATCTAAAGGTAGTTCGAAGTTGATTCTATTTTTTTTCGATTATCGTGCATATTTTCTAATTTATTGTAAATTTCTTTGATTTGAATTTGTATAAGATCTGTTGAATTTATATTACTTAAAGCATCCATTGCTGATAGAAGACTTTCCTTTGCTTCTATTAAATGTCTACATTCTTTACTGCCTGCTTCGTAGGACATGGTGTTTAAAATCATAATTATCACAAATATATAAAAAATTGTTCAGTATTGCTTGATACTCTTATTAAATCAAAGCTTATTAATGTAATTAACAATACAGAATACGTAATTATATTTACTAAAATTTAAAATAAAAATGAAAGAAAATCCTAAAGAATATGAATTATGTATTAACGCGGCTTTAGATAACGCTAAAAAAAGAATTAATCTTTTAGATAATTTGGATAAAAAGTGCGTTTTAGACGAATATAAGGAATGGATAAAGGATGGTTTAAATAAACATACTGTTTTATTGCTTAGAGAAGATCCAATTATTTAATAATGATGAAAGAAATTTTTAATTTTTTGGACTAGAAGTAATTTTGAATAAAAAATAAAGGCTTGCAATAAAAGTTATTATTAAGATAATTGTTAAAGAAGAAAAATTATACATACATATACAAATCTTTTCTGATTATAACAGTTTTGCTAAATTTTTAAATTTTTTTATTTTAAAAGTGAGAAAACATACTTTTGCAAATTTTTTTTATCTAAGGAAATATCTTTACCTTTATAGTTTTTTAATTTCTTAAAAATTAAATCGATTAAATATTCTTCTTTTTTAGCCATAATATATAGTTATTTTTCTAATAAATAAATTTTCTCTTCTCCAATTTTATCTGGCTTTGTTATCTTGCATCCTTTATCTTTTTCCATATCACAATCTTTATTAGCAGGAACAGATTTCCAAGTACAAATTTTTTCTATAGAATCTTCCCTTAAGATAACCCATCCATCTTCTAAGTATTCTGAAATACTATCTTCTTCGCAGGAAAATTTTATTTCAATTCTTTTCTTCTCTTTATTTTCGTTTTCATTTATGTTTTCTTCGGAATTTATAATTGGATATTCTTCTTTAATTGATGTCCTACAGGAACTTAAGAAAATTGTAATTAAAATTAGTTGTGAGAATTTTCTTATTAATTTCATTTTTTAAATTTTGAAGCTTCCAATTTATTAAAATTATAGTTTATTATGATTCTATTAATTTAAGTAGTTCCTCCATTTTATTCATTAACTTTTTCACGTCATTAGGCTGTGGTAATACTAATTCATCCGTAACTTCTAAATGCATTTCTTTTAAATTTTGTCTTAACTCTCTTAAATATATTTTTACATTTTCTTTTTTTTGTCTTTTGTCAGTCATGGAAGTAAGATTTAAATTTAACTAAACTTAAAATTGTAATTATAGTATCTAGAGGGTTATTAAGTAGAGATTAATTAGAATTAATTTTTTAACTTTTGAACCTCATAAATTTCTACACCTCCATAACAAAAATTTGTCGATAGCATTTTTAATTCTCCCTTATTAATTTTGGACAAATTCCTATTATTACTAATATAATTTCTGGCATTCTCTTCACAATCTAATCTGTTTTTGGCATGTTTAATAACTGGATAGAAGTATGCCATAGTAGCAATTACAAAT
>QCCF01000015.1 GCA_003281365.1 Prochlorococcus sp. AG-347-K18 | reverse complement strand
TAAGAACTCTACAAAAAAAAGAAATATTGATCTTCAAACTTACAAAATAATATTCATCCTAAAAGATGTAGATCCAAAAGACCCTACTGAAGAACTAAGTACCATATTAAGTAATTCTGAGGTAAATTTTGAAATAGAAAAGATTGAACGTATCTTAGATTCAAATAATAAAAGTATGAATAAAAATTAATCAAAAATATTCAACAAAAAATGAAAATAACTACAAAAACTGAAGCACTGAATATTGTCGAGACCTCATATTTAGCATCTCTTTCTTCTATATTATGGGTTGCATTATATTATTTGCCAATTGGGGGAGCTTTTTTAAGGTTGATTTTACCGCTCCCAATGATCCTGTTGCATTTGAGAAGAGGCACTAAAACTGCATTGGAAGGACTCCTAATACAATTTCTACTTTTATTTATAATCATGGGACCTGTTAGAGGAACTTTATTTTTATTTCCTTATGGAATCTTGGCTTTTTGGTTGGGCTGGTGTTGGTTTAGAGAAAAGAGTTGGAGATTTAGTTTAACTGTAGGAGTTATTATTGGAACCCTTGGCTTTTTCCTTCGAGTAATAGCATTATCTATGTTGGTTGGGGATAATCTTTGGGTGTTAATTACTAGAGCAAGTTATGGTCTAATAGAAAAGTTCATTGGATTATTTAATTTATCTCTATCTCCCTCAATTTTAAGTATCCAGTTAGGTGCAATTTTTTTAATAATTTTTCAAGAAATAGTTTATGTTTTAACGGTTCATGTAGTTGCATATTCTCTGTTTCCAAGATTTAAATTAAATATCCCAGATCCTCCAAGATTATTAAATAGCTTAGTTGATCTAAATAATTGAAGAAAGTAAAAATGTATAGTAAAGAATTAGGGATAAATTTTTTTGGTAATGAATCCAATAAAAAAAGAAAACTTAATAAGATAGAAATACTAAAAAAGAATATTAATAATTTCAAAATATTTCTTGTAATTGCAGGTACTAATACATCTCAAATTCCAGGAATTTCTGCTGCAGGTATTAATGCAAAATCAAGGAGAACAACTGCGCTCGCAGATGCCGAATTTTTGCTTGAGGGTGCTTCAAAAGATCATAAATATAAATTGCCTCTTCTCAATGCAGGAGTAACTCCTGCTTTAATAAGTCATGTTTGTTCAAAGCTTATAAATATTTATCCAGTTATTGTTCCTCTGGGAATGGGAACAAAGCCTTATTTTAAACATTTGTTTGTAGAAGATAGAGATTTGAACCCATCAAATTGTCTTACTACTGGTAAATCGATGACTAAAGAGAGAGTTTTAAATCTCTATGAAAAAGGTCTTGCGATAGGAAAATCCTTAAAACACCCAGTTTTAATTTCTGAATCTGTTCCGGGAGGCACTACAACTGCTCAGGCAGTAATGGAAGCTTTTGGTTTGCAGGTGTCTAATTTAGTAGGGAGTAGTTTATTTAAAGCTCCAAGAGAACTTAAAAGCCAAGTAGTTAAAAGAGGGCTTTTTAATGCAAATTTTACGGCTGATTTCGACTCTTTTGATGTTATCTCAGCGGTAGGTGATCTTTTCCAAGCTTTCTCAATGGGTCTAGTAGTTGGGGCCAGACTAGCGAAACAACCTGTAATATTGTCTGGCGGAAGTCAGATGTTAGCGGTCATAGTGCTTGTATTAGAATTCTTAGATGAAGAAAATAAAGATGAATTTGTTGAAGATGTTTTGATTGCGACAACTGGGTGGCTTGTGAAAGATAATTCTCTAAATGATTTAGTAAATTTAATTAATGAAAAATATGATGTCAATTTATTAGGTTTAGCAAGTCCTTTGAATTTCAAATTTTCGAAATACAAAGAATTGAATGATTATGAATTAGGTCATGTAAAAGAAGGTGTAGGTGCTGGTGGAATATCATTACTTGCTTTCTTAGATGGATTTAAAAATGAAGAAATAGTTTCATTGTGTCAACAAAATCTGGATATGATGAAGAGCTTAGGTCAAATATCTTTAGAGAAGGATTACTGAATGTTTTCAAAATTTGCAACTAGAAGAGAATTTTTAAATTATGGTAAGCTTTCGCTTTTATTTTTCTTAAACTCTTGCAGTAATCTTCCCAATAAAGTAAAAATTGCTCTACAAGATTCTTTTTATCCAGAATCTTTTAAAGATACGATTCCAAAAGATTGGAAGCAGGAAAAAATTAATTTTGAAAATATTCAGCTACAAAAAAATAGAAATACAATCTTCAATTCTGACTTTACTTTAATAAACGATGGATGGATTACTAGTATAGATTTTGAAGAATTTGAAAAAATAAACGAATATCCATTGATTGAAAATTTGGATAAGAGATCGATAGATTTTTTGGGAAGTTTTAATCAAAATCAAAGAAGTAAATTGTTTCCTATTGGCATAGTACCTTATACAATTGTCATTAAAAATAATAAAGAATTAATTAATTTAGCCAGAACTTCTTGGGATTTCCTTCTTTCTAAGAAATTAACTGGAAAAATCATTTTTCCGCAAAGTCCCAGAATAATATTGTCAATTTCTCAAAAAATTAATTCATCTAATTCTTTAAAAAAACTCAAAAGCCAAGCAATGTTATTTGATGATAAAAATATGCTCAATTGGTTGATTAATTCTGATGCTTGTGTAGCAATAGTTCCTTATAGTCTCTGCTCAAAATATTTAAAAATAGATCCCAGACTTTCTTTGGTTTTCCCTAACCAAGGAGTACCTTTGATGTGGCATTTTTTACTTAGTCGATCAAATCTAAATAATGCAATATTAATTAAATGGATTAAATCTTTAGAAAATAAACCAATAGTAGATAAATTAGTAACTCAGGGTTGGTATCTACCATTCAATAGTGAATATTTACAAAATAAATATAAACCTGAGATGTTACCTATCTCTGGACCTTCTGAGGAATGTTGGGAAAATAGTTGGTCTTTCCCTGTTCTAACGAATGAACAAAAAATTAATCTTAAGAATTTCTGGAATGAGTCTTTAACCCCATAATCTTTTTGTCGGAGTTTCAATTAATAAGTTATGGGTTTGTTTTAATAAATTTGGTATATCTAATTTACTAGGACATTTAGGAACACATTCATTGCATTCTTGACAAAATGAGGAATTTTTTTCTTCCCACCAGTGTCCAGCTTTTCCAATTAAATTGTATCTTTCTTTTGAGAATTCTAATTGGCCATAACCAATAGATATATTCCTTAAACGAAGAATTTCTGGAATAGGTATTTCATTTGGGCATGGAAGACAAGATCTGCATTGTTCACATTTTGTTGAGTTTAATCTTTCATAAGCAACTTCCTCAATTTTATTCAGAGCGCTTTTTTCAAGTTCTGTAAGTTTATCAAAGGAGTTTCTAAGTTTATACGCAAATTCAAAATCTTTTTTGTTTGTCGCCCCCAAAGATAAAGTTGTAATTCCTTTTGCCAACAAAAATCTATATGCTAGTTCTAATGGATGAAAAGGCTTAGAGGCCTCTAACAAAATATCACTTGGAGAATATAATCTACCGCCTTTATCCGCAGGCGATATTGCTAATACTCCCATACCTTTTTTTATGGCTTCTTCTGCCAAATTAATTTTAGATTGATCTAAATAATGTAAATGTAGACTACAAAAACTAAAAACTTCGCAGTTAATTGCATCTTTAATTAGTGAATAACTTCCGTGTGAACTAAAACCAACTTGATCAACTAGTTCCTTCTCAAGTATCCATGATATGAATTTCTTACCATCTCCATCTAGAACCCAATCTAGATGATGTTTTAAGTTGAGTCCATGAATTGCTAGATTATTAATTCTCTCGCGCTTTAAATTTTTAAGAGAATTTTTAAAATTATTTTTTAAAAAGTCAAAATCACCTTTTGGTAAAATTTTGGTAGTAATCACCCATTTTTTTTCTTTAATATTCTCTTCTTTTTCAAGTTTTTTTATCGAATTCCCAATAAGTGATTCAGCATTGCCATATGAAGGTGCTGTTTCTATGTGGTTAATTCCTACATAATGTGCATTTTTTATTATGTCATACATTTTTTCGAGACTTTCAGTTGCTCGCATTGTCCCTAAAGTGAATAAGCTCACTTTCGCCCCTCTGCCAAATGATCTTTTTTTTGAATTAATAATCATATAAATATGATCAATTTCTTTTTATTTACTCTTTAATTTATTTATAGTTGAAAATGATTTAAAGTAAATTAAAGTAAATAAAAAATTTTGTAAAATTAATTTTCTTAAATCTATGTTCACAGGAATAATACAATCAATTGGAAAACTAAAACAAAAAAAAAATATTTTAGAGATTGAAATTCTTGATAACTTATTTGATATAGCTATTGGTGACAGCATAGCTGTTGATGGGATTTGTTTGACAGTTAAAGAGATTTTTCAAAATAAATTTTCTGTTGATATTAGTGAGGAAACATTAAAAAAAACAACTTTAGGAACAAAGTCGAATCTGAATCATATTGTTAATTTAGAGCCGGCTCTTAGGGTGTCTGACCGTCTAGGGGGTCATATAGTTAGTGGACATGTTGATGGTCTTGGAACAGTTGAGAATATAGAAAAATTAGAGAAATCTTGGCTTTTATCTATAAAATGGGAAAATAATAATTTTTCGAAATATGTAGTTAATAAAGGCAGTATTTGTGTAAATGGAATAAGTCTTACAATTGCAAAATATGAGCAAGAAGGAGAAATATTTACTATTGCAATAATTCCTCATACTTGGCATAACACAAATCTGAATAAATTAAATGTCGGTGACAGAGTAAACCTTGAGGCAGATGCACTAATTAAATATGTAGAGAAATTACTTTTATTTAATAAAAATAGTAATCAAGATTTATTGTCAAATAATATTTCTTCGGAGTGGCTTAAAGAAAACGGTTGGTAACATATATTTTTTAATTTAATTGAATAAGATAAATTGTTTTTGACTCTTTTTTAAGATCGATTTTAAATTCCTGACCAGGTTCTAGACCTAATTTTTTGGTGTAGGCATGACCAATTAATAGGTTCCCATTGCCATGAACTTTAGTTTTGAATTCTGTCTGTCTGCCTCTTGAAGTCCTATTACCATTTTTCCCCTGACGACCATTTCCTCTTTTGTAACCCTTAGCTTCGATAAGCGCCCTATAAAAACTTTTTCTTAAGATTCTTCCACTAGGACCTACGTACCCACAACCTTTTGCTATCTCATCTTCAGATTTTTTACTTAATAATTTTGCTTTTTCAAGAAGTTCTTTTCCTTCTAGCATTATCTGACAAATTTCTAATTATATATTCTTACTAAAAAGGAGGACTGTGGCAACATAAATTAATAAAAAATATATTTAATTTTTAAAATTTAGTTTTTTATAAAAGATACAAAATAATAAATAAAATAACCCATATTCCATCTACAAAATGCCAGTACAATTCAACAGCTTCCAATGGGAACGTATTTTGACTAGTTAATCTTCCACCATTGATTCTCGATTGCCAAGCAATAATTAAAATCATTAAAGTGCCTAAAGTGACATGTAATCCATGAAAACCAGTAAGAGCATAAAAAGTACTTGCAAATAAATTATCGGTTAATCCAAAAGGTAAATGAAAATATTCAAATAATTGACATATTAAAAATATAATTCCAAGAAAAGCAGTAAAAAATAACCATTTTTGGGCATCAGAGTTTTTATCTTTCAAAAGTGCTTTGCCTGCTTTATGGAAAGTTGCACTACTAACAAGTAACAAAATTGTATTGAGTGTAGGTATTGGTAGTTCTAATTCATAAATAGCACCATCAGGTAATGGATTTACTGCTTTATAAGTTAAATAAGCAGCAAAGAATCCAGCAAAAGTCATTCCGTCCGCAATTAGGAAAGTTATAAGACCAAACATTCTGAAGTCTTCATGTGTTTCATTAACTTCAGAATTATTTTTTTGAATTTCTTTTGAGCTATCTAGTGTTGTCATATATTTTTATTTTTGTTCAGAAATTTCTTTACCATAACCATAGGGCTCTTCAACTAATGGAGCTTCTCCTTCCCAATTTTCAACTGGAGGTGGAGAAGATGTTAACCATTCAGGTGTAAGAGCATTCCAAGGATTATCTCCAGCATCTTTTCCATTTCTCACGCTAAGGAATACATTAATTAAAAAAGGAATTGTACTTATAGCCATCAAAAGAGCCCCAAGGCTACTAATTTGATTAACAAACTGGAATTGAGGATCATACTCTGCAACTCTTCTTGGCATTCCATTTAAACCAAGCCAATGTTGAGGAGCAAAGCACAAGTTAAATCCAATAAAGGTAATGATAAAATGTAAAATTCCTAATTTTTCATTGAGCATTTTTCCAGTTACTTTGGGGAACCAATGATAAATTGAGGAGAAAATAATAAAAACAGTGCCTCCATAAACTATGTAATGAAAGTGGGCTACAACGAAATAGGTATCATGTACATGAATATCAAAAGGTACCTGTGCTAAAGCAACTCCTGTAATACCTCCAAAAACAAAATTTATAATAAATCCGCAAGAGAACAACATTGCACTATTGATGGAGATTTTACCTCCCCATAATGTTGCAACCCAATTGAAAAATTTTATACCTGTTGGAACAGCAATAAATGCTGTGGCAATAGTAAAGAACAATCTCATCCAAGGGGGCGTTCCACTCGTAAACATGTGATGCGCCCAAACAACTAAACCTAAAACTACTATCCCCATTATTGAAAAAACCATTGTTGTATATCCAAAAAGTGGTTTTCTAGCATGTACAGGAAGTATTTCACTAACTAAACCAAAAGCAGGAAGAACCATAATGTATACAGCTGGATGAGAATAAAACCAAAATAAATGCTGATAAACTACGACATTGCCACCTAAAACAGGATTGAAAAATCCTGTATTAGCTATGATATCGAAGCTTAGTAGAATTAAAGTGCCTGCTAAAACAGGAGTTGACAAAACAACTAATAAACTTGTACCAAGCATTGCCCAACAATACATTGGCAATTGCATAAGCTTTAATCCTGGCCTTCTTAGCTTGATAATAGTGGCGATAAAGTTTATTCCACCGAATATAGAACTGCCTCCAAGTAATAGAACGCTCAGAATCCAAATAATTTGTCCTGATTGAGGAGTAGTTATACTCAAAGGTGGATAAGCCGTCCATCCAGCCTGAGCAGCACCCTCAACAAAATAGCTTGCTACCAGCATCAAACCTGAAGGAGGAATTAACCAAAAAGCTACAGCATTTAATCTTGGGAATGCCATATCTCTTGCACCTACATAAAATGGAATTAAATAATTTCCAAAAGCACCATTAACTACGGGCACTATCCAAAGGAATATCATTATTGTTCCGTGTAAAGTTAAAACTTGGTTATAAACATCTCTTGGCATAAAGTCAGACATTGGACTGGCTAGTTCAATTCTTATAGCACTCGCTAAGGTTCCTCCTATTAAATAGAACAGAAAACCACAAACCAAGTATTGTATCCCAATTACTTTATGATCAAGGCTAAAACTAAAGTATCTAAGCCAGCCTTTAGGTTGAAGACTTTCATTATTAGTTTTTTGTGGATCAATTGATATTGTCATAAATTTACCTCTGGCTTTTTATTTTTGTTAAACCATTCGTTGTAATCAGATTCTTCTTCAACAATTATCGAGGCTCTCATTCCTCCATGATATGGGCCACATAATTCTGCGCAAATTATCGGATATTTTCCTACCTTTGTAGGAGTGAAATTTAGAATAGTCGGTTGTCCAGGAATAATATCCTGTTTAATTCTGAATTCTGGTACCCAAAAAGCATGGATGACATCTTTGGATTCCATTTTCATTGATACTTTTTGATCAACAGGAACGTGTAGTTCTCCTGATATGAAATTACCCTTGGGATAATTGAATAGAAATGCAAACTGCATAGCTGAAACTTCAATTGATAAATTATTCATTGCTATTTCATTATCAGAAGTTTGACTTATTCCAGCCCATATTTTTTCAGTGTTAGAACTCATCATTTCGTGGTTATGATTTAGTTCTTTCATTCCTCCCATTCGATCGTAGATGTTGTAGCTATATAAACCTATTAATAAAACAATTATTGAAGGAATAATTGTCCATACAATTTCTAAGCTTAAATTTCCCTCTAAAGCGATTCCATCGCCTATCTGATCATTTCTTTTCCTAAATTTAAATAAGCTATAAATAACGGCTATTGTCATTCCTATAAAAATAATTAATCCAATGATGAAAAGAATTTTAAAAAGTTCATCGTAAATTGGTGCATTAATACTTGCTTCCGCTGGG
>QCCF01000014.1 GCA_003281365.1 Prochlorococcus sp. AG-347-K18 | reverse complement strand
TTGATAAACTACATGAACCTTACAGATGGAAACTTATTAAAGGTGGACTAGAAGTTAAAGATGCCGCACTAAATGCAGGTGCTCTAGGATGCGCAATTAGTGGAGCTGGACCAAGTATCTTAGCTTTGTGTAAAAAAGAAAATGGTAAAAACGTCAGTCAAGCTATGGTGAAAGCATGGGAGAAGTCAGGTGTAGCAAGCAGAGCACCATTCTTAAACGTTCAAACGACAGGTAGCCAATTTAGCATTATCTCTAGTAAGTAGTTTTACTTAGGCATTTTTAATGTTATAGTCTCAAGCTAGTACAACTTCAACTAGAATAAAAAAATTATTCATTACATAAATGAATTTAGAATCTTTTCCTTGGCTATCATCTATTGTTTTATTGCCTTTAATTGGGGCTTTAATTATGCCTTTTTTGAATTCGAAAGAAGGAGAAGATAATACACTCCCAAGAAATATTTCATTAAGTTTTTTATTTACAGATTTTTTACTTATTATCGGAGTTCTTTTTCAAAAGTTCAATACTTCAGACAGCTCTTTGCAACTGGTAGAAAGAGCTTCTTGGTTACCCTCAATAGGTTTAGAGTGGTCTCTTGGTGTAGATGGTTTATCTGCTCCTTTAGTTGCGTTGAGTGGATTAATTACATTTTTATCAGCTGCCGCAAGTTGGAAAATTAAAAAAAAATCTAATCTATATTTTGCTCTTTTATTAGTCCAAGCATCAGCACAAGCACTAGTTTTCCTTTCTCAAGATTTCCTATTATTTTTTTTAGCGTGGGAACTTGAATTAGTACCGGTATATCTTCTTATTGCGATTTGGGGAGGAAAAAAGAAATTATATGCGGCCACTAAATTTATTCTTTATACAGCTTTAGCTTCTTTATTAATACTTATAAGTGGTTTAGCACTTGCTTTGAGCGGTGATACCTTTACTTTAAATATTACCGATTTAACTAATAAAAATGTAACAGGCAGCCTAGCTTTATTATCTTATTTAGGATTTTTAATTGGTTTTGGAGTAAAACTTCCTATCTTTCCATTACATACTTGGTTGCCCGATGCACATGGAGAGGCCAATGCACCAGTTTCAATGTTACTCGCTGGCATACTCTTAAAAATGGGAGGCTATGCTCTCTTAAGATTCAATGTTCAAATATTACCTGAAGTACATCTTCAAATTGCACCTGCGTTAATTATTCTTGGAATCATTAATATTATTTACGGGGCTCTAAATGCATTTGCGCAAGATAATGTTAAAAGGAGAATTGCATGTAGCTCAGTGAGTCATATGGGTTTTGTTCTATTGGGGATTGGAGCGGTAGATGCTTTAGGTATAAGCGGCGCAATGCTCCAAATGATCAGTCACGGACTTATTGCTGCAGCTATGTTTTTTGTTACGGGCTCATTCTATGAAAGAACAAATACTCTCTCAATCCCAAATATGGGTGGTTTGGCAAAGGTCTTACCAATAACTTTTGCTTTCTTCTTAGCAAGCTCTTTGGCATCTCTAGCATTACCTGGTATGAGCGGATTTATAAGTGAAATAACCGTATTTTTAGGAATCACTAGTCAAGAAGGCTTCAGCTCAATATTTAGATCGATCACGATTCTTATTGCAGCCATAGGTTTAGTTTTAACACCTATATATCTACTTTCAATGTGTAGAAGAGTATTTTTTGGCCCTAGAATTCCAGCATTAGCAACAGTTAAAGAGATGAATGGTAGGGAGTTGACGATTGGTTTTAGTTTATTGTTGCCTACTTTAGTGATAGGGTTTTGGCCAAAAATAGCCATAAATTTATACGAATCTTCAACAAATGCTCTCAGTCAGCAGCTCACTTTAGCTAAGTTGGTAGGATCGATCACAACATTAGTAAATTAATTTTTTTTTAAATGGTTAGCTCAATTTTCAAATATGGAGAATTACCAGTATTTAAAGAATTTACTCCCGAAAACATAAGAAAACAATTTCCATTAGTTCTAGAAAAGATTTCCAAAGACTTTGAAAACATAGAGAAAAATTTATCTAATTATTTGATTCAAAATGATTTAAATTGGACTAAGGTAATAGATCCTTTAAATGAAGTCAATGAAATTCTTAGATGGAGTTGGGGAGTAATAAGCCACTTAAATGCAGTAAATAATTCTGAAAGTCTTAGAGATATTTATTCAAAATTCCTTCCTGAGATTATTAGCTTGAGTAACAAATTCGGACAAAGTAAAATAATTTATAATTCTTTAGTAAAACTTAAAGAGAATAATAATTTTGATCAAGTCAAAAACAGAATTTTAGATAAAGAAATTCTTGAGATGAAACATAGAGGAATTTCTCTACAAAAAAATGATCAAGAAGAATTCAACAACATTTCAGAAAAGCTTGGGAAGCTATCAACAGACTTCAGCAACAATGTTCTTGATGCCACAAATAAATGGTTTTTAATATTAAATAAAAAATCTGAAGTCGATGGTCTACCTGAACGAGTACTTGAATTGATGGCAATTTCCGCGCACAATCACTTAAAAAAAGATGAAGAAATTGATATTAAAAACGGTCCTTGGAAATTAAGTCTAGATATACCAACTTATACTTCATTTATGACATATGCCACCGATCGTAATCTCAGAGAGAAACTATATAAGGCATTCGTAAGTAGGGCGTCTAAAGGAGAAAAAAATAATTCTCAAATCATTGAGAATATATTATCTCTTAGAACTAAACAGGCTAATCTGCTCGGTTATAAAAATTGGGCTGAACTAAGTTTGTCCACGAAAATGGCGAAAGAAATTAAAAATGTTGAAAACCTTTTAGAAGAGTTGAGAGACCCAGCTTTCAAAACCGCAAAAATCGAATTAGAAACGCTCGATAAGTTTTCTAAAGCTAATGGATGTCCAAAATCACAGAATATTGAGCCATGGGATATAAGTTATTGGTCTGAACTTCTTAGGAAGGAAAAGTTTAGTTTGGATCAAGAGTCCTTGAGACCTTGGTTCCCACTAAATGATGTTTTAAAAGGTTTATTTGAATTAAGCGAAAAGCTTTTTGAAATCAAAGTAGTTGAGGCAACTGATGAGGCGCCTCTGTGGAATGATGACGTTTTGTTTTTTAATATTCTCAATAAAAAAGATGTCAAAATAGCATCTTTTTACCTAGATCCATATTCTCGTCCTGAATCAAAGAGAGGAGGAGCCTGGATGGATGAATGTTTGAATAAAAATAATGTCGGCAAAAAGATTCTCCCTGTAGCTTATCTCGTTTGTAATCAGACTCCACCATCAAAAGATAAACCTAGTTTGATGAGCTTTGAAGAAGTTCAAACACTGTTCCATGAATTTGGTCATGGTCTTCAACACATGCTTACTACAGTAAATCTTCCTCAAGCAGCGGGCATCAATAATGTTGAATGGGACGCAGTCGAACTCCCAAGTCAATTCATGGAAAACTGGTGTTTCCACAAATCCACAATTTTGAATATTGCTAAGCACTATAAAACTGGAGAAAAATTGTCCGACGAGAATTTTGAAAAGCTTCTAAAGAATAGAACTTTTAATTGTGGGATGGCTACTCTTAGACAACTACATTTCGCGATAACAGACCTAAGATTACACAGTAATATCGCTCAAAACGAAGGTAAAACAGCAAATGAAATAAGAAGAGAAATTGCAAAAAAAACTACTGTTATTGAACCAATTCAAGAAGATCAATTCCTTTGTTGTTTTAGTCATATATTCGCAGGCGGTTATTCTGCTGGATATTACTCATATAAATGGGCTGAAGTTCTAAGTGCTGATGCATTTTCAATGTTCGAAGAAGCTGATCTAGAAAACTCTGAAGATTTAAAGTTAATAGGAAAGAAATTTAAAGATACAATACTTAGCTTAGGAGGCAGCTTACCTCCATTAGATATATTTAAACTATTCAGAGGAAGAGAGCCACAAACAGATTCCTTAATAAGACACTTAGGTCTATCTGGAGCTACATGATAATTTCATCGATTATTTTATCAACCACAGATTTATTTCTTACGAGATTTCTATGTTTATATACTTTTACTGATATTTTTTTTCCAAAATTTAAATTTGTCCACCAGCCAGGGAAAACCATCATATCCCAGTAAGTAAAGAAATTTATACATTCAATATCATCAAGAAAAAAATCATTATTTGCAAGTTCTCTTAAAAACTTACTATTTATTTTCATTTCTGATATTCCTCTAAAAGGGTATTTAGGAATTAATTGAGCCATCAAAGTTCCTTTGTGAGGAGAACCTATAGATATTAATCTTCTTGTTCTTTTATACCCATTAAATTTTTGAAGCCAGTACCTACCAATTATTCCTCCCATAGAAAATCCCAAAATATCTATTTCTTTTTCTAAACCATATTTTTCTAAAATTAATTGGTTTAATTTATTAGTCAAATCCAGAATTGAAGTCATTCCATATGAATGCTTAAGAGTTGGGGCAAAATATTCAATGCCAATATCATCAAGTTTTGAAGTAATAGAAGAAAAAATACTTGAAGTATTCCAAAGACCATGAATCAATATAATAGGATTTCTTTTCTCCAATACTTTAATTATTTTCAATAATTCTTACTATTGATACCATCCCATCGAATCCTGTGATTGGAGGATTGCATTTTGTTAAAATAATTTTAATTTTAGAAAGCTTAAATTCCTTATCAATGATTTCTAAAATTGCTTTTGAATATTTTTCAATTGTGAAACAATATATTTTCTTTGATTGATCTTTTAAAATTTTAACTAATTTTGAATAATCAACTGTTTTTTTTATATCATCGTCTACTGTACATTTTTCAAAATCAGTCCACAAAAATATATCTAAATTAAATAATTGTCCTAATTCCCTTTCTTCATCAAGAACGCCAACCCTAGCCCAAAGTTTAATATTCTCAATTTTTAAAAAAGTTTCCATCTTTAAAAATCTAAAGATCTTTATGTGTAAAGATAGCCTTTCCTGATGAAAAATCATCAACTATATTCCCATCACCTTTTAGGAAATATTTATAAGTTACCAAACCTTCTAGACCTACAGGTCCCCTTGGTGGCAGAGTTTGAGTAGATATACCAACTTCAGCTCCGAATCCATATCTAAACCCATCTGCAAACCTAGTAGAACAATTATGAAAAACACCTGCGCTATCAACTACATTCATAAATTCATTGGCAGTATTTGAATTTTCAGTAATTATTCCATCTGTATGTTTTGAACTATATTTTTGAATATGTATGATTGCTTCCTCAAGATTATCAACAATTTTTATCGATAAAATTAAATCCAAATATTCAGTTTTCCAATCTTCTTGACTAGCCTCATAATCTAACCCTAATTCAACTGATCTCTTATCTCCAATTAATTTAACATCATTAGATTTAAACAAAGGGATGGCTTTTTCTAAAAAAGCTGGTGCGATATCTTTATGGACTAATAAAGTTTCGATAGCATTACATGCTGCAGGATATTGAATTTTGCTGTCCAAAGCTACTGACAAAGCCATCTCCAGATTTGCCTCAATATCTATAAACAAATGGCAAATTCCATCAGCATGGCCAAGAACAGGAATTCTTGTATTCTCCTGAATAAATTTAACTAATTCATTACTACCTCTTGGAATTATTAAATTAATATATTTCTCAAGATTTAGCATCGCCATACTATCTTTTCTGCTTGTTAGTAAACATATTGAATTTTTATCAAGACCTGATTTTTTTAAACCTTCTTGCAATGCTTTTACAATTGAAGTATTTGTTAAATTAGCCTCACTACCACCTTTTAGTATTACTCCATTACCTGATCTTATTGCTAATGAACTAATCTGCATCACGGCATCTGGCCTTGATTCAAAAATAACCCCTAAGACTCCAATTGGCACAGTTTTTCTTTCTAAGATCAATCCCTTTGAAAGCTCTCTTTTTATTTGAACTTGATTGACAGGATCAGCCAAGTCTCCAACTTTTCTTACACCTTCAATTGCTGAATTTAATTTTGTTTTTGATAACTTTAATCTCGAAAGTAGAGCCCTAGAAATACCTTTTTTTTCAGCATTTGAATAATCCACACTATTAGCGTCTAAAATTTCTTTAGTATTCTTTTCTAGAGAATCAGCCATACAATTTAAGGCTATAATTCGATTTTGATTTTCAGTCTGGCTTATTTTTATTGATGCTAAACGAACTTTATCAGCTTTTTCTAGAAGTTCGTTATCAGGTTGAGGCACTTCAAAGATATTAGCCATAATATTTTTTAGTTAATTAAATAATAATTCAAATTAACGATTCTTTAAAGTAAATTTCTTTCTGAGTTAAT
The DNA here is from genome assembly GCA_003281365.1 of Prochlorococcus sp. AG-347-K18. Lineage (GTDB taxonomy): Bacteria > Cyanobacteriota > Cyanobacteriia > PCC-6307 > Cyanobiaceae > Prochlorococcus_A. The sequence goes on along the minus strand of QCCF01000014.1, from coordinate 13,534 downwards.
ATCTAAAAAATAATTGAACTTGACTTTTCCAATCACCATTTGAATCATAAGAACCTAATAATTCTAAGTTTGGATTTGCCTGAAAAGTCAAAATGCCCAAAGGTGAAATATCATCTCTACCTGGGACGGTTTGGAAAGAAAAATTTATCGCATCAGTTATATCAAGCCCTATTTCGGCTACCCAAGCTTGAGAAGAAAATTCCTCATTAGAAGATGATTGAACATCATTTTCTATATCTAAATTTTCATTAGAAAAAATATTATTTAATGAATCATTATTTTCTATTAAAGCTGGATATAAAGATAACTGAAATCTTTCACTAAATCCATCAGCATTATTAAGTTGAGAAATAAATGCTCTATTTATTAAATTTGCTGAGTTTCCTCCAATCAAACCAATTATTTGTGATCTGTTATAACTTGGTGTACTCCTTAATTGGATTCTTCTATTTTCATCAGCAAAAGACAATTGATCTAAAAATCCTTCGTAAGATGCTTCAATTTTGATAAGTCTTGAATTACCAATCCCAAATGATCCCAAACCATTAGAAGTGGCGTTTACATCAAGATCACCTGAGATATTTGAATCCTGATTATTTTCACTTATAGGTATTATAGAATCTGGAACTTTGCTTACCAAAGAAAAATTTATAAATGGAACGACTCCACTTCTTGATGCAAATAAAATATAATTATCCTTATTTTTATCAAGTTTAAATGGAGTAGTATATAGATTAGCTCTACCTTTTTTAAGGTAAATTAGACCTCTAGCATTTAAATCTTTACCTACCTTTCCGTTTATATTAAGATCCAATTTTGTATCTAAATAAGCTTGAACCAATTCTGAATATTGAATTTTAAAGTCTGGACCAAGTTTTAATTTAAGATTATTAAAACTCAAATTATCCAAATAATTAGGCAAAGTTTCTCCTAAAAGAACTGAATTCAAAATTGTTTCATTTGAAATTATTTCAATATTTTCATTATTTTTCCAATAGAGTTCTGGCCAATCTTTTTTATCCCCTTTTCGTATAAGATTATTTTCTTTTTTATTATTTTGATTAGTTCTATTAAAATTAACAAATCCATTATTAAAAGATAGAGAACCTCCCAAAACAGGCTTTTCAAATGATCCACTTAAATCGACATCAGAGTCTACTAAAAAATTAAAATTATCTTTCTTTAAAGTAAATCTATTAGTTATCAAATTAATTTCTGCATTCTCGGAATTATTCTTACTATAAAAAGGCAAAGACCCTTTTATAAAAATTTTCCCAGAATCTTCAGTCTTCGCCTTTAGATTATTAATCTCTAAAGAATCAAAATCAAAAATTATTGTACTATTAATATCTTTTATTATGTTGTTTAAGAAATCAATTTCAGAATCTTTAACTACAATAAATCCATTTAATAGAGGTTTATTTAATGTTCCTTTTAGAATCACTCTTAGATTCACATCACCTTCTTTAAAGGTAAAGTATTCATCAGCAAAAATATCTATTAACTCAATAAATTTTTCATTCCCAATCAATCTTAGATCTAAGTTATCAGATTTATTTATAGGTATTGAGCCTTCAATATTAATTGGACTCTCAGAATTATTTATTAGGAGGGAAAAATCAATGTCAAAAATAGAATTATTAAATTCAACATATCCTTTATCAAATATTATTGTGTTATTTTTAATTGATGAATTATTAGAGGAAATTTCGCTAGAGAATGATTTTGTATCAAGATCATAAAATAAATTCATATCCAACCCGCCGAGAAAATCTCTTGGTTTATTTAAAAAGATATTTGATGCACTTAATGGTAATTTTTTAATTCTCAAAGAACCTTTTCCTTTTAGTAATCCGCCTGCCAAATCAACAGAAAATTCCTCTTTATTATTCGTATAGTCATCTTTAGATAAATCAAGAAAACCATTTAATTTTGCATTCAACTTGTAATTCTCTGGTCTATCACCCTGAATAGTAATTTTTCCGTTATATCTACTTTTAAATTTATTTAAATATTTTTGCAAATTAAATCTGTCCTCAAGCAAATTACTATTTTCAATAAAGTTATTTATAAAATCGATCCTCTCTTTAAATGATTTATTATCTTTATTTATTTCCAAATCATCCAAAATATTCGACTTACTTACAGGAATTACTTTTTCATTATCAAAGTTAAAAATATCAACAGCGGTGAGGATAGTCCAACTAGTGCTTATATCCTTGAATTCTGAATTAATTAAATTATTTTTACTTGAATTATATTCGACTTCAATTATTCCTCCATCTATTGGATATAATGAAGAATCTACATAAAAAGAATTATTTTTGACGCTGAAATCAAATAATGAATTAGCTAGATTAATATTTCCATATTTACCTAAACTCCAAGCAATTCGCCCATCAAGGTTAGACTGGTCTGAAGAAATTGATCCCTCACCATTAATAATTCCATCAACTCTATCGAATTGATTTTTGTTTATGGATAATTCAAGTTCACCAAGCGGAAAATTATCTGCTCGCCAATTATAACTATCATTCTCTTTGACTATACCTATAGTACCTTTATTTGAGTTAAAAACTCTTATAAAATTTGCATTATCAAGTTTAAGATCAGAATCAAACTTGATTGAAAGAAATGAAGGTATTGGAGAATATCTATTTCTCATACTTAGCAGAAATTTATTATTTTCATTTTTAATATCTCCCTCCCATATTTCTCTAATACGGATTCCTTTAAAGTGAGGGTAATCAAGATTAAAGTTTATCGAAATATCAGGATCAGTAATTTTTCCTTTTAATTCTCCTTTAGCAGTAATGAAACCTCTTATTTCATTTTTTCGGAAAATATTTAAATTAGATAATTGAGTTCTATTTATTTTAAAACTACTATCTATATCACCAAAATTAATACCTCTTCTATCAAACCAATAGGGAATATTACCAGATAATTGGATATCTGGATTAAGGCTATTAATATATCCAATACTTCCTTTAAGATCAATATTATTGGAACTTCTATTAATTGGCACATTTAGATTAAAATTCGAAGTCAAAGTTCCATAATTTAATTTTTTTGAATTACCAATTAAATTATTTTCTTTACAAAAAAAACTAGTTAAATCTGAATTTATATTCTCTGATAAAGCTTCCGATTTTATTTTTAAATTATTAAAAGAAAATCTTCCTTTGCAAAATGTTTCATTTGGTAATTTATTAAATTTAAAGTTTGATTTGAAATTTCCTTTTTTAAAACTGATTTTTCTATTCCCAATTTTATATTCAGAATTCTCAAGATTTAAACCCCTTGAGAATAAATCCAGTTTTAAAAAGTCTTGATTTAATTTTGTATTGAATTTAAATTTTAAAAAACCTTTTTCATCAAAATTTGATTTTACATTTGCAATAATTTGTCTATTACTTGACTTGTATATAAAATTACCTTTTACTTTTGTTTTTAACCCTGCTTTTTTAAACTTAAGGATTGAGTATTTATTTAAGTTAAAGTTCAGTTCGTATTTAAATTTTGATTTTTTTGTACTTCTATCTTTTTCATCATATTTATCCCTTTTAAAAAAATCTCTATCAATATTAATTTCAGCTTGCTCAGGACTTATTTTTAATATCCATTTTTGTTTTAATAAAGATCTAAAAGGCATAATGCCCACATATACATTTTTAGCTTTAATTTCCGAATCTATATCTTTTTTATCATTAATTTTTGAATTACCTAAAGAAAAACCTAGATATCTAATCCCATCATAATCTCCCAAAACAACATTTTTATCTAGAAGATTCTCAATACTTTCTTCTAATTCTAATTTCCTAGAACTATAAGTTTCTTTTAAAAAATTATTTAATAAAAAAGTGCCTAAAAAACCTAATGGTAAAAGCATTCCTACTAAAAGAAACTTAGCATTTAAATTTAGAGATCTAATTTTTTTCAAGTTAGAACCCAAAAATAGAGTAGGCTTACAAAATATAAGAAATTAATCAGGTCAAAGCCACTAAATGTCTTTTTTTGAACTATTAGAGAACACACCCAAAATTTTTGGATTCTTTGGTATATTTCTATTTATTTTTACCATAGCAGCTTTTATATTTAACTTTGGGTTTAAATTTCGAATAATTGGAGCAACTATCTTTTCATTTTTGCTTTCTTTGAGTAGTTGGGCATTTATACAAAGTTACACCGAAAAGGTTGTAATAGAAGATGCAAAATATGTTCCAATTGTTTATGACAATGGGTTCGACTTGATTATTGCTAAAGCAGATGATGACTTTCCAGAAGAATCTATTAAACCCACTTTAGAACAATTATCAGAAAACTTAAGGAAAGGTAGCAGGTCTGGTGCAAATGTAAAGATAAAGATAAGAAAACTTGAAAAAATTTCAAATGGTGTAAGTAAACCAGTGGTTATAGGAGAAGTTCAGAAAAATGTCAAAATGAACTAGCTTTTTAAACAATGGGCTTTTTAAACAATGGAAAGTAACCCCTTTTTAGATTTTTTACCAACTAATTTTAGACATGAGAAATCTTTTTTTATTCAAAATAACCTAACTGATTTTGAAAAATTAAGTAATCTTTCGGATTTAGATATAAATGAGATTCAAAGAAAGTCTTCACTATGTACATTGAATAATCTTAAAAAAATAAGAGCTATAGCTATTTTTAAAAAAGAAATTGGAATTTCTCCACCGCAAGCATATCTACTTTTACATTGTGGTATATCTTCTATTAAATCATTATCACTATCTACTCCTTACGAATTAGAATGCAAAATTGGCAGATTAGAAAGAACTCTTAGAATAAAAAATGAGACAGGCACAACCTTTACTCTCTTAAAGGAATGGATTAAAAAAGCTAGACAAATCGAAAAATCTATTTGAAATCTTGGTTAAAAAAATTTTTTAATGTAGAATTTAGGAAAAGTTAGCGATAATGAAACCTTTATTATTTTTGTTATTTTTATTTTTCAACTCTTTATACCCTGCTTTTAGCCAATCTAACTTATTGGAAAGTGTAAAAAAGAATCCAAGCGAAGCTAGGAATTTGTGTAATAAGTTTAGAGAGTATAATTCAAAAGGTATTTCAGCTAGTTCAGATAAAGCCATAAAGTATGTATCAAACAAAAAAAAGTTAACTCCCGTCAACGCAGAGATCTTTTCTATTTACGTCATTGGGCTGCACTGTCCAGACATTATCTAAAGCTTAGATGTCTGGTTCAAGATGGTTTGACAAATCTCTGGTTCTTAGAGATGGAGTAAGACTTATATCAAGGGTTTGGTTACCTAATAGTAATGGACCATGGCCTGCATTATTAATGAGACAACCCTATGGTAGGGAGATAGCTTCAACTATTACCTATTCTCACCCTGAATGGTGGGCCTCCAAAGGGTATATGGTAATAATTCAAGATGTAAGAGGTATGGGTTCTTCTGAAGGAGTTTTTAATGGTTTTTATCAAGAAGCTAGCGATACTTCAGAAACACATGAATGGGTAAGGTCTCTAAAAGAATGTGATGGAAAACTTGGGTTATATGGTTTTTCATATCAAGGATTTACTCAACTAACTGGTGAATTAAATTCAAAGCCGCCTGATTGTTTATCGCCAGCAATGACTGGGATTAATATTAAGGATCATTGGTGCTCTGATGGAGGGGCATATTGGTGGCATAACAATATTGCATGGGGACTTCAAATCGCAGCACTAAAAATGAAAAGAGAAAATAATTTATTTGTTTGGGAGAAGATAAGATTAGCCCTAGAAAATAAAAGTTATTTAAGGGATGGGATTGATATTTTAAAAAAATATGATCCTAATAGCTTTGTTTTAGAATGGCTTAAAAATTTAAATAATGACTGCCCATTTGAAGAATTTAAACCAAATTCAACATGGATTAAACAACCTATGTTAATTATTGGAGGACTTTGGGATCCACATTTAAAGGGTGCTTTTGATCTTTATAAAAAATCTAAAGAAGCCGGAGGAAATCCAGAGATTATTATTGGGAATGCGACACATCTAAATTGGTGGGAGGGATCACAAGAATCTTTATTAAATTTTTTTGATAAACATTTAAAATCAGATGAAAATTTTAAATCTAAGAATTTAAAAGACGAAAAAAAAATATGGAATATTTCATTAAATAAATGGGAAGAATTAGATAATAAATTTCACCCTGAATTTATTTTTGGGCTCAAAAGCGATGGCACAGCAAATGTAAAGGTTGAAGATGGAAGTCTGACCATAAATTCAAAAGGATCAGGTTGGTTCACAATTGTTAATGACCCATGGAGACCTACTCCATCTGAAGGTGGTCATTTAGGCCCAAACCCAGGAAAATTTAATAGAAGCATTATTGATAGACGTCTGGATGTAGGTGTTTTTCAAACCAATTCTTTTGAAAAAGATCAATATTTATCAGGAGTTCCCATATTAGAAATCCCAGTAAAAAGTGATCAGCCCAATTTCGATATCTGTCTAGCTTTATCTCTAATTGAAGAAGGTAATGAGAATGCTAATCAATTTTCAACTGGATTCTTAAGGGTTAAAAACTCCAAAATAAGTGAAGAATGCATTTATAAAATAACAATGCAGCCAACAAATATTTGTTTGATTAAAAATAGCAAGCTTCGCTTATCTATATCTGCAGCAGCTTATCCCGCTATTGGAGTTAATTCCGGATTTGGAGAGGAAAATGTTGGGGCGCCTTCAGCAAATCATAAAATTACTACTCTAAGTTTTAGTCTTGATAAAACATTTATGAAAATGACCCCTTTTTTTTAATAAATAATTATTTTTTTGGTTAATCATTTGATATTATTAATCCTTAATATCTACCAGTCATGATCGAGACAATTCAAGCAGACTGGATTAAATCAGAAGCTATCAACCTAGAAAATTGTTGCAATGATAATCCATTAAAAATATTAGGTCCTCATTTTTATGAAAAGCAATGGGTAATAAGGGTATGGATGCCTGAAGCCGACGAAGTTAAAATAAATTTTAAAAATAATACCTATAAGGCGAAAAGTATAAATCATAAATGGCTTTTTGAAGCAATCTTGCCTGAAAATCCAATTTCTAATTATGAAGTAAATATTTCACGAGGAGGGATCACACATACACAACATGATCCCTGGTCATATAGAGAAGAGTGGATGGGAGAAGTTGATAGGCATCTTTTTGCAGAAGGTAATCATCATCATATTTGGAAAAAAATGGGAGCACATCTCATTGAAGGAAAAAATCAAAAAGGAGTTATGTTTTGCATTTGGGCTCCAAATGCGAAGTCAATCTCGATAATTGGAGATATAAATTCTTGGGATGGAAGACATCATCCAATGCAAAAAAGATTAGGGGGAATTTGGGAACTATTCATGCCAACAATGAAAGAGGGAGACGTATATAAATATGAGATAAGAACACAACAAGGTCATATTTATGAGAAAGCTGATCCATATGGTTTCCTTCATGAAATCAGACCTCAAAATGGTTCAATAGTTTCAAAATTGAAAAGCTTTAATTGGGATGATAGTTCTTGGATTGCAAATAGAGATTCTTCTAGTCAAATTAACAAGCCAATTTCAGTTTATGAAATGCATTTAGGAAGTTGGCTCCATGAATCAACAGATAATAAATATCTTGAAGAGAATGGTGAACCAAGAGACCCAGTGCCCGCTGCAGATTTAAAACCTGAAACAAGATTATTAACTTATCCAGAATTAACCAAAAAACTCATCCCTTACGTAAAAGAGAGAGGATTTACTCATATTGAACTAATGCCAATATCTGAACATCCTTTTGATGGATCATGGGGATATCAGGTTACAGGATGGTATGCACCAACAAGTAGATTTGGTACACCAAATGAATTTAGAGAGTTTGTCAATAAATGTCATGAAGAGGGCATAGGTGTAATTCTTGATTGGGTACCTGGACATTTCCCAAAAGATAAGCATGGTTTAGCATTTTTTGATGGTTGTCATCTTTATGAACATGGAGATTCACGCATAGGTGAACACAAAGAATGGGGAACCCTAATATTTAATTACAGCCGAAACGAAGTAAGAAATTTCTTAGTAGCCAACCTCGTTTATTGGTTTGAAGAGTTTCACATTGATGGCATAAGAGTAGATGCTGTAGCATCAATGCTTTACAGAGATTATCTACGCCCAGATGGCGAATGGATACCCAATGAAAATGGTGGGAATGAAAATATAGAAGCGGTTAAATTTCTCCAACAAGCTAATCATGTGCTCTTCCAACATTTCCCAGGTGCACTTTCTATCGCTGAAGAATCAACAACTTGGCCAATGGTAACCAAACCAACTGACATGGGAGGGTTAGGGTTTAATTTGAAATGGAATATGGGATGGATGCACGATATGCTTGATTATTTTGAGATAGATCCTTGGTTTAGGCAATTCCATCAAAATAGTGTAACTTTCTCAATAACGTATAACTATACAGAGAACTTTATGCTTGCTCTTAGTCATGATGAGGTTGTCCATGGGAAAAGTCATCTTTTGCATAAAATGCCTGGCGACGATTGGAAGAAATATGCAAATACTCGAGCTTTACTAACTTATATGTGGACCCACCCTGGTAAAAAAACGATATTCATGGGAATGGAATTTGGACAAAGGCAAGAATGGAATGTATGGGATGATCTCCAATGGGAGTTACTAGAATTTGAGCCTCATAAAGGTATCAGAAACTTGATTGATGACCTAAACGCACTTTATAAAAATGAAGCTGCGTTATGGAAAAACGATTTTGATCCTTATGGATTCCAATGGATTGATTGTAATGACAAATCTAATTCAGTTATAAGTTTCATGAGAAGAGAAAACGATACCAATGAATGGCTTGTTGTTGTTGCTAACTTTACACCTAATACACATGGGTCATACAAAGTAGGTGTTCCAGTGGAAGGCTTCTATAAAGAAATATTTAATTCGGATAGCTCTAGATACGGGGGCAGTAACAAAGGAAATATGGGGGGTAAAGAAACTATAAATTACAACATTCATGATTATGAAAATGCCTTAGAGCTTGCTTTGCCCCCATTAAGCGTGAGTATCTTCAAACATCAATCAAAAAAATAAGAAGGCTCATCTAACTTAGTGCTTCATAATAAATGTTCATATACCGCTTTTGCTCTGCTTTGCATTGTAAGATTTTTAAGTTGGAATTTTAATTTTTTTTAAAAACATATCGAATTGAAAAATGGGTCAAGATTTACCACTACTACTTTCTGCCGCATTAGGTAAAAAAGTAAATAGGCCTCCTGTATGGATGATGAGGCAAGCAGGAAGATATATGAAAATCTATAGAGATTTAAGGGAGCGTTACCCAAGCTTTAGAGAGAGGTCTGAAAATCCAGAACTATCATATGAAATTTCAATGCAGCCTTTTCATGCTTTTAAACCGGATGGTGTGATCCTTTTTTCAGATATTCTGACACCTCTACCAGGGATGGGTATAAATTTTGAAATAATAGAAAGTAAAGGTCCAATAATTGAGGAGCCAATAAGAACGCTTAACCAGATAGAAAATTTAAAAGAATTAAATCCAAGTGAGAGTTTAAATTTTGTTGGGCAAGTTCTTTCTTCACTAAAAAAAGATGTGAATAATGAGGCAACAGTTTTAGGTTTTGTTGGCGCTCCTTGGACTCTTGCTGCATATGTAGTTGAAGGTAAAAGCAGTAAAAATTATTCTTTAATAAAATCAATGGCTTTTAAAGAACCAGATATACTTCATAAACTTCTTGATCATTTTGCAAAATCTATTGGTGAATATCTTAAATATCAAATAAAATCTGGAGCGCAAGTAGTACAAATTTTTGATTCATGGGCTGGTCAACTAAGCCCACAAGATTACGATATCTTTGCTGGGCCTTATCAAAAAAAAGTTGTTGAAATTGTAAAAGCCGAGTACCCTAAAACACCTGTAATTCTTTACATTTCAGGAAGTGCTGGCGTCATAGAAAGAATGGCAAAAACTGAAGTAGATATTATCTCATTAGACTGGACAGTAGATATTGAAGAGGCTTGTAAAAGAATCCCTAGTGGGATAGGAATTCAAGGTAATGTTGACCCTGGCATTTTATTCGGAGATAAAGAATCAATAAAAGAAAGGATCGATAATACTTTCAATAAAATTAAAGACAGGAAATATATTCTTAATTTGGGTCATGGGATTTTACCTGGGACTCCAGAAGAAAATGCTCAAACATTTTTTGAGCATGGGAAAAAACTCACTTACTAATCAAAGTCTTGGCATATAAAAACTTATTAATAACAGGTGCGAATGGATGCGTTGGCCAATATTTAATTGATTGGTTTTTAAAAAACACAAAATTAAGGCTTTATCTAATGGTAAGAGACAAAAGTAAGTTGCCAATTTCAGTTCAAGAAAATAAAAAAGTCAAGTTAATTGTGTGTGATATTAGGGAGTCTAATAGATATAAAAATGAAATCAGTCAAATTAATTACCTAATACATACTGCTACAGCTTGGGGAGATCCAAGAAGAGCTTATGAAGTAAACATTAAAGCTTTTGAAGAGTTACTTGAAATGCTTGATATTGACAAGTTAGAAAAGATTATTTATTTTTCAACAGCTAGCATCCTTGATACCCAAACAGAATTAATGAGGGAATCATTGATTTATGGAACAGAGTATATTCAAACAAAATATGAATGTTACCAGAGACTTAGAGAAAGCTCATTTGCAGAAAAAACTTTCGCTGTTTTCCCTACATTAGTTTTTGGAGGAAATCTTGGGGGGAAAAGTAAATATCCTGTGAGTTATTTAACAAGTGGATTGAAAGAAATCAGGAAATGGCTTTGGTTAGCAAGATTTTTAAAACTCGATTCAAAATTTCACTTTATACACGCAAATGATATCGCTCAAATTTGTGGGTTTCTAATTAAAAATCACAAAGAAGAGCAATACAAAGGCTTTAGAAAATTTGTCCTAGGTCAGAAATTTATTTCAATTGATCATGCCATAATTACACTCTTAAAAAGAAATAATATGAGAAGATATTTTGCGATACCTCTTACAAAAAAAATTCTAAAAATATTATTAAGAATTCTTCCTATCCAAACCACTCCCTGGGATAGCTTTAGTATCAAGAAATATGACTTTAATCATGTCCCCATCACTAATCCTGAGACTTTCAAACTTAAAAGTTATGCAAAGTCATTGAATGATATTTTAAGGTTATCAAAGTTACCAAGCTGTAATAACAATTAAAATACTCACAGTTAGGCTCCCAAAGCCTTGTAATATATATAGAAAGTAAATTTTAATTATGTTACGTTCAATCTTCGCAGGGTTATTCGCGATAGTTTTAACTCTAGGTCTAGGGATTTCATCAGTTTCAGCTAAGACTGTTGAAGTAAAACTTGGAACGGATGCTGGAATGCTTGCTTTTGAACCAAGTACAGTAACCATTAGTGCTGGTGATACAGTTAAATTTGTCAATAATAAATTAGCTCCTCACAATGCAGTTTTTGATGGACATGAGGAATTAAGTCATGCAGACCTAGCTTTTGCTCCAGGAGAATCTTGGGAAGAAACATTTGATACTGCAGGAACTTATGACTATTATTGCGAGCCCCACAGAGGTGCTGGCATGGTAGGTAAAGTTATTGTTGAATAAATCTTCTAAACATTTGAGTATTTTTTTTACTTAATAATTACTACAGTCATATTTAAACTTTGATTGATGAAAATAGTTCCAAGCGAATTCTCAAATTCTGCTTGGAACTGTTTTCTTTTTGCGAAAGAAATTGCTTATAAGAATTATCAACAAGACGTAGAATCTGACAATTTATTATTAGCTCTTATAAAACAAGACAACCTGACAAAAAAGATCTTACAAGAGAATAATGTATATATCAAAGAGCTTGAGAAAAAAATAATATCTTCATTAAATTCGAAGGCAAAAATGAAAAATAAACAAGATGATTTATATATTGGTGATACTCTTTACAAAATATTTTTAAAAGCGAATGATATTAAAAATACTCTAGATGATGTAGTGATATCAACAGAACACTTAGTTTACGGTTTCACTTATGATATCAAGTATGGAATACAAATTTTAAATCGAAAAGGAATTCCAGAATTTATTGAAACTTTAAAGAAAATGAAGTCAGATCCCGTGGTAAAAAATGACTTTGATACTTCAAATGAGTATTTAGATAAATATGGTATTGATCTAACACAATCAGCAAGAGATGGGATCTTAGATCCAGTTATTGGTAGGGATGAAGAAATCAGAAGAACAATTCAAATATTGAGTAGGAGAACAAAAAACAACCCAGTTCTTATTGGAGAGTCTGGGGTTGGTAAAACAGCCATAGTGGAAGGGTTGGCTCAAAGAATTATTAATGGAGATGTCCCTTCAGCGCTACAAAATAGGAAGTTAATTTCATTAGATATGGGCTCACTTTTAGCTGGAGCAAAATATCGAGGCGAATTTGAAGAAAGAATAAAAAATGTCCTCAAGAAAGTCAAGGAATCAGACGGTAAGATCATTCTTTTTATTGATGAAATTCATACAGTAGTTGGTGCAGGCGCTAGTGGAGGTTCTTTAGATGCAAGCAATCTATTAAAACCAATGCTTGCAAGAGGAGAACTCAGATGTATTGGGGCTACAACTATTAATGAGCACAAACAAAATATAGAAAAAGATCCCGCTCTAGAAAGAAGATTTCAGAAAATAAGAATTGATGCCCCTTCAATAGACGATACTGTATCGATATTAAGAGGATTGAGAGAAAGATACGAAGTTCATCATAGTGTGAGAATTTCTGATAATGCTTTGGTTGCTGCTGCAACCCTTAGCGAAAGATATATTAATGATAGATTTTTACCTGACAAAGCAATCGATCTAATAGATGAAGCAGCCTCAAGATTAAATATGGTTATAACTTCCAAACCTGAAGAAATTGATGAAATTGATCGAAAAGTTCTGCAGTTTGAGATGGAAAAATTATCTTTAAGGAGAGAAACAGATGATTTCTCTATAGAAAGATTAAAAAAAATAAATAATGAACTTATATCACTTAAAGATAGACAGGCAAAATTAGCCGCTCAATGGAAAAAAGAAAAAGATGAAATAAATGAGATTAGCGCAATAAAAGAAGAAATTGAATCCATTCAATTACAAATAGATCAAGCCAAAAGGAGTTTTGACCTCAACAAAGCAGCAGAGCTGGAATTTGGAACTTTAAATTCACTACAAAAAGAATTAAAAATAAAAAGTGAGTCTCTAGTAAATTCTCACATGAAAGGAGAAAAGAGTCTTTTGAGGCAAGAGGTGACTTTTGATGATATTGCAGAAGTTGTTTCAAAGTGGACCTCTATTCCAGTACAGAACTTGAACCAATCAGAAAAGGATAAGCTTTTAAGCCTCGAGTACATCCTTAAAGAGAAGATTATTGGCCAAGATAGTGCAATTAGGGCTGTTGCAGATTCCATTAAGAGATCAAGGACTGGTCTAAATGATCCAAGC
>QCCF01000013.1 GCA_003281365.1 Prochlorococcus sp. AG-347-K18 | reverse complement strand
GATTATAAAAATGGTTTAAATCTTTTTGAATCAGAATTCGAGATTTAGATTTTTTTACTTTTTATAGGGTATTACAGGTATTTCAATTGGAATACCTTTTTGAAGATTGGATTTCTTCTCTCGAAAATTTCTTAAACAAGTTAATTCCTTTTTCTCTTTTTCGCAAATTCTTTTTATTTGGTAGTTAGTAAGCGAGAATGTTATTTCACCAAATGTAAAAATAACTAATAAAAAAATAGATAATTTATATGCTAATTTCATCAATTTTTGGTCTTAAGATCCATATTTTAATTTATTTCATCACTTTAAACTATAAATATCTATAATTTTTTTTAAATCATCTTTATCTAAGTCTGTTGAAATAAAGACTTCTTGGGCAGTTTTACCCTTTCTTGCTATAGCTTTATATCCGTTTATTGTTTTCACTGATAGTCTAATTATTAATTTGGAAGATCTTCCTCTTACTCTTGATATCGCAGCTGGAGTTACTGTTTTGATGTTTATATTCAGAGCTAACTTCTGTAGTATTGGAATTAACCCCTCAATGTTTGTACTGTGATTTAAAACTAACCTTCCCAATTTTTAAAAAATTTACTTTATTATATTTACAAAATTTTGTTTATGAGAAATTAACATTATCTTAGGATTGATAAAAAATTTTGAAGTTCTGTTATATTTAAATATATGTAAATAAAATCTAATGATCTTTCAAATAGGGTGGGCGGCTTTAGCTGCTATTTTTACTTTTTCAATTGCAATGGTTGTTTGGGGAAGAAATGGTGATGGCTCTATAGATATATGATTTCATTTTTAAATAATGAAGTCTATTTAAGTAAATTCCTTATCTTTTCATCTTTTCTTTTATTGATACTCATAACATTCGCGGTGATATATATAACTTTTGTATCTTGGAAAGATAGAAAAAGATTAAAAAAGTAAATACTATTGTTTTTGATGTTTTTCCTTATCTTTTATTCTTAGTTCTTCGATTAAATCTTTAGCTTGTTCCATTTTTGATATGCTACTTTTATAAATTCCAATATCTTTTTCAGCCTTATCAAAAGATAATTTTAAATTCTCAAATATATCAGAGATGATCTTATTAGTATCTGATTCATTTTTCCCTTTGAGATCATTGGAGTTCGAAATTAATAAATATAGTCCTAAATTCAATATCCTTGAGGGATAAAGTTTGGTTTCTTTTTTTTCTTCTAATAATTTAAACATGTCTTTAAATGATTTATTATTGAATTCCTCTTGAGATTTTTGAGAGATTTCTTTAATTTCTTTCGCTTCAAAATTTGTAGAACTGCATAGAGATTCAAAAAGGAGATCCAAATGTTTTTCAGGTTTGTATCCTTTCATTAATTCTTTGAATGTTTCGGTGAGACCAATGCAAAAGAGATAATCTTGTTTAAATTCATTCTGATGATTTAAAAGATTTAGTTCAACAAGCATTTCATCCACTATTCTTTTATATAAACCTGGAATTACGTAAGGGAATTGTTCATGAAATAACTTTTTGCTATCTGAAACTGTCAATTTTTCTTTCAATTTTTTATATGTAAACCTTAATAAGATTAGCGTATGTTGACTCAATATCGTTAGTATCTAATAAACAAGTAAATATTATTATGATCCCTTTAGTTTTAGAAGAATCTGGTGGTAGTGAAAGAGTCTTCGATATTTATTCGAGATTATTAAGAGAGAGGATAATCTTTTTGGGAGAACAAGTTACTAGTGAAACGGCAAATAGAATCGTGGCTCAATTATTATTTCTTGAGGCAGAAGATCCCGAGAAAGATATTTACATGTACATAAATTCGCCTGGAGGATCAGTCTATGATGGTTTGGGTATCTTTGACACAATGCAACATGTTAAGCCTGATATCCATACTGTTTGTGTCGGCTTGGCAGCTAGCATGGGGGCTTTTTTGTTGGCTGCAGGAACTAAAGGTAAAAGAAGCAGTTTAAGACATTCAAGAATAATGATTCATCAACCACTTGGAGGAGCTAGGGGTCAGGCAAGCGACATAAGAATTCAAGCAGACGAGATTTTATTTTTAAAAGAAAGACTTAATAAAGAATTATCAGAAAGAACTGGTAAGGATTATGAAATTATTAAAGAAGATACAGATAGAGATTTTTATATGTCTCCAAACGAAGCAGTTGAGTACGGCTTAATTGATCTAGTATTAGATAAAAAACCAGTTAAAGTTTAACTTAGTAATTGAGGAGTTCTTTCTTTCTTAGGAATTTTTGTGAATTTTGAAAGAATATTTACAAATTCTTCACCATCTAAGGTTTCTTTTTCGATTAATAGGTCAACTATCTTATCCATAGCTTCTCTATTTTTGCTAACTATATCGTAGGTTTCTTTATAACATTCCTTAACCATTACTCTAACACTCTCGTCAATTTGCTTAGAAATTGAGTCAGAAACTTCACTTCTAGTCATTAAATCTCTACCAACAAATACTTCTTGATTGCCACTTTCTAAGGCTATAGGACCTAAATTACTCATCCCAAATCTGGTAACCATTTGTCGAGCCATAGAAGCAACTTGTTGAAAATCACCTCCAGCTCCTGTTGTAATCTCACCTTCTCCAAAAACTACATCTTCCGCAGCCCGTCCTCCTAAGGCACCCATTATTCTTGCCTTTAGTTGCGCTCTGCTAACAAGGGTTTGTTCATCATCTGGAGTAAACCAAGTTAATCCTTTAGCTTGACCTCTTGGAATCACGGTTACTTTTTGGACTGGATCATGAGCTTTTACTAATGAACCAATAAGAGCATGACCAACTTCATGGTATGCAATTAATCTTTTGCTTCGGCCATCTGTTAATGGGGAACCCTCCATTCCTGCAACAATTCTGTCTACAGAGTCGTCAATTTCTGAAATACTAATTGAATCTTTTCTTCTCCGAGCAGTTAAGATCGCAGCCTCATTTAGTAGATTTGCTAAATCGGCTCCAGTGAAGCCAGGTGTTCTTCTGGCGATGCTTTCGAGTGTTAAGTCCTCTTGAAGTTTTTTATTCCTTGCATGAACTTCCAATATTGATAGTCTGCCCTTAATATCGGGTGCATCTACAGTTACCTGTCTATCAAATCTGCCAGGTCTCATTAGAGCTGAGTCTAAAACATCTGGCCTGTTTGTGGCTGCAATTATTATTATTCCACTGTTACCTTCGAAACCATCCATTTCAGTAAGCAATTGGTTGAGAGTTTGTTCTCTCTCATCATTGCCTCCACCAATACCAGCGCCTCTTTGCCTCCCAACAGCATCTATTTCATCAATAAAAATCAAACAGGGACTATTCTCTTTGGCTCTTTTGAAAAGATCTCTTACTCTACTAGCACCAACACCAACAAACATTTCAACAAATTCAGAGCCTGATAATGAGAAAAATGGTACACCTGCTTCACCTGCGATTGCTTTGGCTAAGAGAGTTTTACCAGTACCTGGAGGTCCTACTAATAAAACCCCTTTAGGAATCCTTGCTCCCACAGAAGTAAATTTTTCTGGTTTTTTCAGAAAAGTGACAACCTCTTGTAAATCCTGTTTGGCTTCATTAACACCTGCAACATCATCGAAAACAACTCCTGTTTCAGCTTCCATCGCAAATCTTGCCTTTGTTTTACCAAATTGCATTGCTTGCCCAGGGCCTCCAGGCATGCCATTTGACCTTCTTGCAAGTAAGATTAAACCCCCAATTAAGATCGCCGGGAAGAGTAAATTACCTAAAATTCCTAATGCAGGTGGGGCTGTTTTAACTGGATGTACATCAAAACTGATTCCTTCATTCTTTAAGATATTTATAAGTTCTGGAGTTAAGCCTGGAAGGTCTACACGTAATCTTTGAACTTTATTATCTAAATCCGAATCTATCGTTTCTATAACTGCATTTCTGCCACCTTCAAAAATATCAACAGATGTAACCCTTCCTGAATTAATGTAATCTAAAAATCTGCCGTAACTAACTCTTGCTACCGCAGAATTTCTTGGTGCAACTGTAGTTCCATTGGATTTCAGAGAATCAACGTTGCTTGAAGATAAAAATTGGTAAGATAGTGCTATTACTAAAATTATTGGTAAAGCCCATAAAATTAATGTTTTAAGTTTCTGATTCATTAATTTGTAGAAAGTTAATTCTAGGATTCTAGACTGAATCAGTCCATTTCGTTGAAATTTTCTCTAATTTTATGCTTATATTACTTTTGAGCGTATCTAATTTTATATGAAATTTGAGATCAACGATAAGGTGAAGTTGATTGCACCAGTGACTTACTTGAAAACTTCAGATAATATGCCTATGTTAAGACCACCTGATCTAGTGGCAATTGATGAAGTTGGAGAAATTTTATCAATAAAATCTCCAAATACTGTTGAAGTAAAGTTTAGAAGAGGTTCGTTTTTATTAGATATAGATAAAATTGAGAAAAGCTAACTTAAAAGTTTTTCTCCCATCTGTTAGAGATCTCTAAACATATTTTCTTATTGCCAGAAATACTCATAAAAGGTTTTGATAAATATTTTTTAGTTAACTTAAGAATATCTAATGAAGATATTTGCTCTATTTTTGAATTTAAATCTATCTCAGAAATTGGTGGAATACCATAACTTATTAATTGTATCTTTCTTTGTAAAATTTCATCTAGTGATTGATTTGCTAATAGAAGAGAACTTTTTAATTTCTCTTTTGCTAAAAATATTTCGGCATCAGTCAAGGGATTAAAAAGTAAATTTCCCCATAGTGTTGATAAAAGTTCCAAAGCAAAAAGGGCTTGTTTATTTGATACAGATAAGTAAATTAAAAATGGGGCATTGCAATTCCTAATAGGATAATAAACACCTAGATCATAGGTGATACCATGTTTTTCTCTAAAAAGTTTAAATAAAGCAGCACTCATTCCATAAGATAAATATGAATCCAAAACCTTAAGAGGTATATATTCACTACTTCTTCGCGAGCAAGTTTGGTTCCCAATCATTATTATCGTTTGATTTGAATCATTATTAATGAAATCAAATCTATTCATATAACTTAAATTATGGTTTACACTGCCTGATTTTTCTTTAAATATTTTTTTTTCTAATGTTCCAAAATTTTCACCATTTATTTCTGGATTATTTGAAATTAAATACTTTTCTCTATTTTTGAAATTTTTAAACTCTAGCAAAACATCTTCATGTGTAATCTTTGAGACATCACTTACATTTCCTATTGTGTTGAAAGCATAAGGGTGATTTGAGTAAACAATTTTTTTCCAATTTTCAAAACATATATTAAATTGATTCTCTTTATCTTTTTTAATGTAATCGATAGAAGATTTTTTTACTTTTTTAAATTCAGTTTCAGAGAGAATTGGCTTATTAATTATTAGATCTAATAAGGGGAATAATTTGCTGAAATGTTCATTTAGGGATTTAATGCTTATTGAAATACCATCTTCAAATACTTCTTGATTTAATTCTGCTCCATATGACTCAATATAGTTTGAGAGAGTGAAATTATTAAAACCTTCACATCCTCTTGTAAGTAATGAACAAAGGATCTTATTAATTCCTTTTTTGTTGGTACTATCCATATCACTCCCACCTTTAATCCAAATTGAAGCAATTGAAAAATTTCTTTCTTTATTATCTAAAAAATATCTTTTTAACATTTACTAGGTGATGCAATTAAGGTGAATTTATCTCCATTAATATATTTTGTAATCTCTTTGAAGTTATTCAAATCATTCCAGTATTTTAGATGATGTTCTAATTTATTTATTGAAGATTTTCTACCCCAAAGAAGTTCATTCCCAAAAAATGAAGAAAGCTGTGTGGATGTCTCTAAATTAAAAATATAATTGCTTTTCACAATATTAGTAGCTTTATTTAATTCATCCAAAGTTAAGTCCTTAAAATTTGAAATTTCATCTATTATCTTATTGATTTGCTTTTCTACTAATAAAATATCTTTGGATTCACAACTTGCTTCAACCATAAATAATCCACCTAATTCACCAGCGTTTACATCTACATATACTGATTCAACAAGATTACTATCTTCTTTTAAGTTTTTTACTAGCCTGCTATTCCTTCCTACAGATAGTATTGATGCTAACATTTCTAATCCAATAAGTTTTTTTTGATCATTTAGGTTTGGGATAAACCAAGCCATAAATATTCTTGAAAACTCTAAATTATCAAATTTAACTGACTCTCTCCCATTCCTTATTTTTAAAGAAGATTTATTTTTTAGATTTATTAAATTTGGACTTTCTTTTATGCCAGATAGATCACTTTTTTCAAAAATTTTATAAATTTCTTCGGAGAGATTCCCAGCAATTGCAATAGAAATTTTTTCGGTAGTATAATGTTTGCTATGAAATTTCACAAGATCCTTTATCTCTAAGTTTTTAATACTATGTTCAGTTCCCAAGATCGAATTGGCATAATTAGGACTTAACCAAACCCTTTTCAAAAAATAATTATATAGTCTCTCTTCAGGCTGATCATTTTGTTGTTTTATTTCATCAATAACTACCCCTTTTTCTTTTATAAATTCATCAGGATTAAAATCTGGATCAACGACAATATTTGTCAAAAGAGCAAGTGATTCTTTAAAGTTATTGTGTGGAACTAAGACATGGTAATGTACATCATCATAACCAGTTGAAGCGTTACTTACTCCGCCTAGTGATTCAATTTTATGGTCAAACTCACCTGGCATTATTTTGTTAGATCCTTTAAAAATCATATGTTCTAGAAAATGAGCAGTGCCATTTTTATCAACATCCTCAAATGAAGAACCTGCTTTGCACCAAATATCAATGCTTACAAGCGGCAATTCTTTATTGTCCACAAACACACATCTAGTTTTGCTTGAATGGGTGTAGTAGTTAACATCTCCTACTTTCATTTAGGTTCTCTCTTTAAATTCTATTTTGGTACTTTTTAGCCTTGTTGTCTGAATCTTTAACTAAAACAAAATTAACTGACCCTCTTATTTTGGATTTGTTACAAAATATTAGAGAGCATAGATCCATGCTTGAGGACATTAAAAGTATAAAAATTGATCCAAAACTAACTAACATAATATCTAAAGAAATTGGCAAAGAACTTTATATTGAAAATGAATTTCACAAAGCAAAGGGTTTTAGAAAGTTACATATTGAAGTAGCAGAATTTTCAAAGAATCTTAGAATATTACATTGCGTTTTTTTTCCTGATCCAAAGTTTGATATACCAATTTTCGGGATGGATTTGGTAAAAATAAATGATATTGTTTCCGCTGCCATTGTTGATTTATCCCCGGCATCACAAAACCAAGGTTTGAAATACGAAAAATTACTTTCTGAAGTTGATAAAAGTTCTTTTACCTCTTTGAGAGAGATTCCTAAATGGGGGGGGATTTTTTCTAATAATGTATTTTTTGCTTCCTTAAAAAGTAAATCTGAAAAAAATGATTTTTGTAGAGTTGTGGATCAATACCTCACAATTTTGATCAAATTAAGTATTAGCGCTAAACCGGAGTTTAATGAGGAAATTATCCAAGAGAGAATAGATTTTCAAAAAAATTATTGTGTTCAACAAATGAAAAATGAGAAGACCAGCATGGTTCTTTTAAAATATTTTGATGAAAAATGGGTCAATAACTATATAAAAACAGTACTCTTCGATTTTTAATGAAATTAAAAATATTAAAAAATTTATTTATTTATTTTTTATTATTTACACCAATATCTCTTGGTATTATTTCCTGTTCTGGAAATAATAAATCTAGTTCAAAATTTAAAGAGGAAATAACTGAAGATATTATTCCTCCTATTACAGCTGTTGCTGCACTCGGACAACTTTCTCCTTCAGGAGAGATTAGGCAATTGGCAGCTCCAATAACTCAGTTGGGCTCTTCCCCCCGAATTGTCGAAATTTTAGTAAATGAAGGGGATTTCGTAAAAAAAGGTGATATCCTCGCAATCTTTGAAAATGGAGAAAAATTAATCGCTGATCTTGAAAGAAACGAAAATCTAATTAACATTATTAACGAAGAAATTACCCTAAAGAAAGATCAAATTCAAAGGTATGAGTTAGCTTTAAGCAAGGATGCATATTCTTTTGTACAGTTTTCTCAGAGAAAAGATGAATTATTGAAATTGCAAAAACAGAAAACAAACCTTATCGGAGATCAAAAAAACATCAAGATAGATCTATTTAATTCAAAACTTAGGAGCCCAATCGATGGTTTTATCCTTGGAATAAATACGAGAGTTGGTGAAAGGCCACAAAATGAAGGGATTTTGGATATTGGTTCTAGTCAAAAAATGGAAGCTTTGATAGAGGTTTATGAATCTGACATCGATAGGGTCTTTATCTCTCAGAATGTTGAATTGAGCAGTGAGAATGGAGGTTTCCAAAAAAATCTTAAAGGAAAGGTTATTAGGATTAGTCCTCAGGTAAAACAAAGAAAAGTTCTATCGACTGATCCAACAGGGGATGCTGATTCACGAATTATCGAGGTACTAGTAAAACTAGATCAAGATTCTATAGATATCGTCCAAAACTATGCAGGAATGAAAGTGATTGCAAAATTTATTCCCTAATGAGTTTTTCTTTTTTTAAATTTAGAAAAATACCATTAGCTTGGTTGTTATTAACTAGGCAACCATTAAGGTTAGCAGTTGCAATAGCTGGTATCAGTTTTGCAGGGATTTTGATGTTTATGCAACTAGGTTTTAGAGATGGTTTATTTGACACGAGCGTAACTATTCATAAACTTCTAGATGCCGATCTTGTTTTGATAAGTCCCAGATCAAAAAGTTCTATAAGCATGAGTGGATTCCCAAAAAGAAGATTAATTCAAACCCTCGCAGTAGAGGATGTTGAAAAAACTGCTCCAGTTAATTTAAATTATTTACTTTGGAGAAATCCCGAAAATCTTAAAACTAGATCAATACTTGCATTAGGATTTAATCCCTCCGATTCACTTCTTTTAGATGAGGGATTCTCAAAGAAAGCTTATAAATTGAGAAATCCATCAAGAGTTCTTTTTGACAAACTATCTAGACCTGAATTTGGTCCGATTGAAGAATGGTTCTTATCTAAAAAAAAAGTTGAGACTGAGGTTGCTGGTAAAAGAGTAATTGTTGAGGGTCTTGTGGAATTAGGCCCATCTTTTGGCGCAGATGGTAATTTGATAACTAGCCGAGAAACTTTCTTAAGACTTTTTCCAGCTAATCCTACTGGCAGTATAGAAATTGGTTTGGTAAAGCTAAAAAAAGGATCTGATCCTGAATTGATTTCAAGGATATTAAATAACTCACTCCCAAATGATGTTAAGGTTCTTACAAAAAATCAATTTATAGAATTTGAGAAGAATTATTGGAAAAATAGTACTGCAATTGGTTTTATATTTAGTTTGGGAGCATTGATGGGTTTCGTTGTAGGGTGTGTGGTTGTTTATCAAATTCTTTATAGTGACGTTACAGATCACCTCCCAGAATACGCCACCTTATTGGCAATGGGGTATAGACTCAAGTCCCTTTTCTTTGTTGTAGCTAGAGAGGGGTTTTTATTGGCATTGTTTGGTTATTTACCTGCTTATTTCTCTGGTCAAATACTTTACTCAGTTATAAGAAGTTCTACTAAACTCCCAATAATAATGGATGCAGAAAAAACTATTTTAATTTTCGTATTAGTTTTAGTTATGTGTATGGGATCGGCCGCTGTTGCGATGCGTAAATTAGTTGACGCTGATCCTGCCGAAATTTTTTAACAATTTAGGATAAATGGTTAAAGCTAATAAATCAAAAAATAATGTTAAAAACCTTAAAACAGTCTCAATAAATAATTTGAGTCACTTTTATGGAAAAAATGAGAATAAGAAACAAGTTCTTAATAACGTTAAATTAAATATTGATAAAGGAGAGTTGGTTCTTTTGAAAGGACCTTCTGGATGTGGTAAAACTACTCTTTTAACATTAATTGGTGCCTTGAGAACCTGTCAAAGTGGAGATTTAACTGTATTAAATAATCAGTTAAATGGAGCATCAAGGAAAACTCGTCAGATTCTTAGAAGAAGTATTGGAATGATTTTTCAAGGTCACAATCTTCTGAGATGTTTAACAGCAGAACAAAATGTCCAGATGGGCGCCGATTTAATAAAAGGCTTAACATATTTGCAAAGACGTGAAATAGCGCGGAATTGGTTGTCAGCAGTAGGATTAGAAGAACATCATAAAAAGTTGCCAAATGACTTATCTGGCGGGCAGAAACAGAGAGTAGCAATTGCTCGAGCTTTATCGGCTAATCCAAAACTTTTATTAGCGGATGAGCCGACTTCCGCTTTAGATAGTGTCACAGGAAGAGAAATAGTATCCCTTTTAAGGAAACTAGCAAAAGAGCAAAATTGTTCTGTACTTATGGTGACGCATGATCCAAGAATTTCTGATATGGCTGATAGGATATTAAATATGGAAGATGGTAAAATATATAGTGCTCATAGTGAGCTAATATAATTAAAAGTTAAAAATTTTTATGTCTAAGAGAAGGAATCTAAAAAAAGAAAAGCAGGAACGTAATAGAGCCTATGCTAGAAAATTCAAAAAAAGGAAATTAAGAACTGATGGAAGACCTGATGGTGGAAACGTTACAGGCACAGCAAATAATGGCGGTGCAGCTGATTAGGGAATATCTTTTATTTTTATCTTTTGGAGTTTAATATTTCATGCATAATTAAGACATAATCATGAATGTAAGTATTGTTATACCGACTTACAATAGATTACCTATTTTAGAGAAATGTCTATTTGCGCTTGAGAATCAGAAATTAAATACAAATATCAGTAATTATGAAGTAATAGTAGTTGATGATGGATCAACTGATGGGACAACCTCATGGATAAATAAAAACAAAGCTATTCTCCCACACGTAGTTTTATATGAACAAGAACATGGAGGGCCTGCACTTGGAAGAAATCTGGGGGTAATTAAATCAAAATATGAAATTATTATATTCATTGATAGTGATCTTATTGTTTTAGACAATTTTATAAATTGCCACGTAGAAAAATTACTTGCCTTTTGGAAAAAAAATGATAAAAAATGTTTTACCTATGGCTCGGTAGTTAATACATCTAATTTTCTAAATCCTCAGAGTGAAAAACATAAAATAATGGACACTTCTTTTGCATATTTTGCTACTGGGAATGTAGCGATATCAAAAGATTTGATTTTAAGTGTGGGATTATTTGATACTTCTTTTAGTCTTTACGGTTGGGAGGATTTAGAACTTGGAGAAAGATTAAAAAGAATTGGGACAAAATTAATTAAATGCCCAAATGCAGTAGGGTTTCATTGGCATCCGCCATTTAATTGCGAACAAATAGATTCATTAATAGCTCAAGAAAAAGAGAGAGCAAAAATGGCTTTAGTGTTTTATAAGAAACACCCAAATTTAAGGGTTAGATTTATGATTCAATTAACTCCTCTACATAATTTACTTTGGCAAATTCTTTGCTTTGGGGGACTAATCAGTGTTGATAGAATCCTTCCTTTATTAAGATTCCTAGTACATATAAAAAGAAATAGACTTGCACTTGAGATACTTAGGATCCCTCTAAATATGATATACATTAAAGAGTTAACCAAATCAAGATAAAAAACTTTTAGAAATACACATCACTTGCTAGAATATTTGAAGTAAATTTCACACATCTGACAGTTTCGGGTGAATTATTAATATTAATTCCCCGTCAGATGGAGGCTAACCCGAAACCCCTTTAAATTATGGCTGTTGTATCACTATCAGAAATGATGGAAGCTGGTGCTCATTTTGGGCATCAAACTAGACGTTGGAACCCCAAGATGTCTAAGTATATATATTGCGCGAGAAACGGAGTCCATATTATTGATCTTGTAAAAACAGCATTGTGTATGAACAATGCGTATAAATGGACTAGAAACGCAGCAAAAAGCGGAAAACGTTTCCTATTTGTAGGTACAAAAAAACAAGCATCAGATGTTGTAGCTCAAGAAGCTACCCGCTGTGGAGCTGCATATGTAAATCAAAGATGGCTTGGAGGGATGTTGACTAATTGGACAACAATGAAAGCTAGGATTGAGAGATTAAAGGATCTAGAAAGAATGGAAAGTAGCGGTTCAATAGCAATGAGGCCTAAAAAAGAAGCTGCAGTGTTAAGGAGAGAACTTGAAAGATTACAAAAATACTTAGGTGGACTCAAGGGTATGAGAAGATTACCAGATGTAGTTGTATTGGTTGATCAGAGAAGAGAATCTAATGCAGTATTAGAAGCAAGAAAATTAGATATCTCATTAGTATCAATGTTGGATACAAATTGCGATCCGGATTTGTGTGAAGTTCCAATTCCTTGTAACGATGATGCCGTACGATCTGTACAACTTATTTTAGGAAGACTTGCAGATGCCATAAATGAGGGTAGAAAAGGCTCTAATGCCGAAAGAAAAAATTAAATTCCAATTTAAAACTTACTATTCACTATTTTTTATTACTTCAAATGGGAAACATTACAGCAAAACTTGTAAAAGATCTTAGAGACAAGACTGGCGCAGGAATGATGGACTGCAAAAAAGCACTTAACGAAACTGATGGGAATGTAGATAAAGCTTTGGAATGGTTAAGAAAGAAAGGCATAGCTAGTGCTGAAAAGAAATCGGGAAGAGTAGCGGCCGAAGGGTCAATTGGTAGTTATATTCATACAGGATCAAGAGTAGGAGTCTTAATAGAGTTAAATTGTGAAACTGATTTCGTTGCTAGAGGTGATATATTTCAATCTCTTTTGAAGGATGTCTCAATGCAAGTAGCAGCATGCCCAAATGTTGAGTATGTATCAATTGATGAAATACCTGAAGATGTTGTGGAAAAAGAAAAGCAGATTGAAATGGGTAGGGATGATTTATCTGGGAAACCAGAACAAATTAAAGAAAAAATAGTTGAAGGGAGAATAGCAAAAAGACTTAATGAGCTTGTTTTGCTTTCACAACCCTACATTAAAGATAGTTCTCTGACAGTTGAGGATCTTGTTAAACAAGCAGCTGCAAAAATTGGGGAAAATATCAAAGTAAGACGCTTTACAAGATATACATTGGGTGAAGGAATCGAAAAAAATCAGATGGACTTTGCTGAAGAGGTCGCATCAATGCAAACAAACTAGTCACTTGAATGATTTGAATAATTTAAATAATTTAAATAATTACATAGATACAGATAAAATTAATTCTCAATTAGAGAGAGCAGAGATAAAAAAAAGAATATTAACTGGAAATATCTATAGGGAATATGTACTTTATCTTAATCTAGTAAGAGATCTACTTTTCATCTCTGTAGAAAAAGGCCTCAATCAAATATATAGTTATCCAACAATTAATGATAATTTCTTAAATGAAAATGAATTCTATAGTCTTTTTGAAAAAAAAATAAGTAAATTAATATTTACGAATTTACCCTTTTTAACAGTAGAACAATTAAAGATAAATGAAATTGAAAAAAATATAAATAAGGAAATTAATCTTACTATTTTTGATAGTTCCACAAAAATAAAGGATGATCAAAAAGAAAAATTTCAATATGAAGATGGTTTTAAATTAAAAGAACCTATTCAGTTTGAGATTACTGAAGACTTATCAAATACTTCTGAATATTATCAAGCTCATAATTATGAGAAGTTTGTGTCACTTGATTTAGATAATAACCAAAATAATAATTATTTATCTAAAAACAATATTTTTGAAAATTTAGGAGTTGAAAAACAATTTATTTCCTCCTTACTTGAATTAATAGGAGAAGAAAAGGTGGAAAAACCAAGATATCAAGAAAAAGAAAATATCAATCAAATGGATAATGCACCAAAAAATCAGATTTTTAATGATTTTGATTTAATAGACAAGTCATTGGAAAATTTACTATTGAATCTTTCATATAATATTAATCAAGAATTATTCAAGGCAAATCTAATAAAAAAGATGATATCTAAAGATACCTTTGATTATTTAGTAGGCAAAAATTTTATGATAAAACATCCATATCCTTTTGTTATTAATTTTGAATTAAACTTAAATCGGTCATCATTAATCGGCAATAATTTTCCAAGCATTATTTTCTTCAATATATCTACTGTTGAGTTAGAGTTTAAGAATTTAAATCTTTCTATTCAAAGGAACAAAATAAATGAGCTAAAAAATCAATTTCAGCGTTTGATTAAAAAAGAGACATATTGGAGGCAAAAAGAAATAACTTTGAATAAGATACGTTGAAAAAATAACTCTTTTTTCAAATGTGACTATTAGCGAGAATAATAATAATAAATTAATTAAAGATTGGATAAGACCTCTTCAAAAATCTCTTACTATTGAAACTGAAAATAAATTTATTAATACTCTTGGAAGAGAAAAACATTTTAATGATTATTTGCATGATTCATTAAAAAAAATAGATAATCTAAATCTCTCAGACGAATATTTAAGGATATTTTATGAATTTTCTAAAAAATATAATGAATATAATAAATTAGATGTAAATCAAAGAAAAAGGTTAATTATAGATACAAGAAAAAATCTTTATAAACTAGGTAAAACTCTAGAAATAGAAAGTTCTAATAATATTGTTAATAATGTTTTTCTGAATAAAGCCGATTCAAGTTTGTCTTTTGATTCAGATATTTCATTAATAAAAAATGTAGGAAAAGTTTATAAAAATAAGCTTAATGAATTAGGGATATTTCATATAAAAGATCTAATTAATTATTTCCCACGAACATATCTAGACTATACGAATAGAGTCAAGATAATAAATTTAAAACCAGAGAATTTGTACACGTGCATCGCTAACGTTAAAAGATTTTATATTCATAAGAGTAAAAAAAATAGTAATTTATCAATAATGAATATCATAGTTTCTGATGAAACGTCTTCAATAAAGGTTACAAAATTTTTTTTAGGAAGAAGATTTAGATCTTACTCCTTCTTCACATCTCAGAAATCTTTGTATATTCCTGGAACCAAATTAGCAATTTCCGGTAAGGTTAAATTGACAGATTATGGCAAAACTTTTGTAGATCCGCAGATTGAAATTCTTAAGGATAACAATGATAATTTTAATTTCTCAGGTAAAATATTACCCTTGTATTCATTAGGTGAAGCTCTATCAAATATGAGTTTTATAAAACTTATGAAAAAGGTACTAATTTATGCAAAGCAATATCCAGAAATTTTAAATAAAAAGCAACTTGATTCATTATCTTTATTATCAAAAGGAGAGTCGTTAATTAATATTCATTTCCCACCAACTCAAAAGGCACTTATTGAGTCAAAAAAACGTTTGGTTTTTGATGAGTTATTCCTACTTCAAATAAAGTTTCTGCTTAGAAAAAGAAAGACGAATAAAAATGTAACTTCTCAACAATTGCCTCAAAAGAAATTTTTATTAAAAGAATTTTTAAATACTTTTCCATTTGAATTAACAAACTCTCAAAAAAATGTTTTAAATGAAATTAAGAAAGATTTATCTAATCCGGTACCAATGTCTAGATTGCTTCAGGGAGATGTGGGGAGCGGTAAAACTATAATTGCAATAGCGTCTCTTTTACTTGTCATTGAAAAAAACCTGCAAGGTGCATTTATGGTTCCAACTGAGGTATTGGCTGAACAGCATTATAAAAATTTATTAAAATATTTGAATCCGCTTTTAGTTTCTGTTGAACTACTTACTGGTAATACTCCTCAAAAAAAGAGAAAAGAGATCTTCTCTAATTTGAGCAATGGATTAATTGATATCCTCGTAGGTACTCATGCATTATTTGAGGATAAAGTCATCTTTAATGCATTAGGCATGGTTGTAATTGATGAACAACATAGATTTGGAGTTACTCAAAGAAATAGATTACTAAATAAAGGAGAAAATACTAACTTGTTATCAATGACAGCAACACCAATTCCAAGAACTCTTGCTCTTTCAATTTATGGTGATTTAGATGTTAGTCAAATTACAGAACTCCCTCCTGGGAGAGTTCCCATAACAACAAAAATAATTTCAGAAGATGATTTAACTAACTTGTTTAAGATTGTTGAAGATGAGATCAATAAAGGAAAGCAAGCTTATGTGATTTTGCCGCTTATAGAAGATTCAGAAAAAATGAATTTAAGCTCCGCAAAGAAAACATTCAAACATTTATCAGAAGAGGTTTTTTTTAACAAAAAAGTTGGATTATTACATGGCAAATTAAGTTCACAAGAAAAGAATGAAGTAATTAATTCTTTCTTAAAGAATGAAATTAATATCTTGGTTTCAACCACGGTAATTGAGGTTGGCATTGATGTGCCTAACGCCACAATTATGATTATTTATAATTCGGACAGATTTGGATTGTCCCAGCTACATCAATTAAGGGGGAGAGTTGGTAGAGGATCAACAAAATCTTTTTGTTATCTGGTAACCCCCGATAAAAATGGATTAGAAAATAAACGACTTTGTGTTTTGCAAAAATCTAATGATGGCTTTTATATTGCTGAAAAAGACTTGGAGCTTAGAGGACCAGGTCAGATTTTAGGATATAGACAATCCGGATTGCCTGATTTTGTACTGGACAATTTACCTAACAATAAATTTCTTATTGATAAGGCTCGTGAAGAGGCTATTAGGATTGTTAGTGCTGATCCCGATTTAAAAGAAAATATTGTTTTAAGGAATATACTTATCGATAATTCTGATAATAAATTCATTCATGATTTCTTAAATTGAAACCTATCATTGTAATTTTTGATATATATGTCACCATAAATCAATTGCAAATTTCAATTGAAAATTTGGAATAAAATACCAATTAAAGATAATGGAGATAAATTAATAGCTATTCCTAGCTGCATAAAGTTTTTAGATCCCCATCCATACTTTCATTTAGGGGCACCTTACAAAGATAAAACTTCTATTTGGAAATTAAGAGAGGAGGTTGTAAATAAATTAGTAAAAGTAAATGATTATTTGATATCAAAGAGTAGTTTTAACCTTCTAATTTATGACAGTTGGCGACCTTTAGAAGTTCAGGAATTTATGTTTAAAAGAGCATTTTTATTAGAGTGTGAAAAATCTGGTATTGATATTTCTTTTGAAAATAGAAAATCTTATCCATCAATTTTAAAAAAAGTTGAAAAATTTTGGGCATATCCTTCTCATGACAATAGGTGTCCCCCCCCTCATTCAACTGGGGGGGCATTGGATGTTTGTTTATCAGATAATGACGGAAATCTTGTTGATATGGGAAGTATGGTCGATCAAATGGACGAGACCTCAAATCCTTATTTTTATGCAAACATGAAGAATGAAGGAGCAATTATTTGGAATAGTAGAAGAAATTTATTAAGGGATATTATGACTAAATTCGGATTTGCTCAACATCCTAATGAATGGTGGCATTTTAGTTATGGTGATCAATTATGGGCTTGGAAAAATAAAAAAGCAAATGCCCTCTATGGAAAAATTTAAATTCTATTGATTTTCATTTAGTAAATTTAATATATAATTTTCATCTTGAGTATTTATGAAATCTCCGAAATCCAAATCCAAATTACTCTTCCAATTATCAAATAATGGTTGAAGAGTTTTTTCTAAATCGTTAAGTTCCATTCTTTGTAAAAAAGGTTTAGCCAGCCTTTGGAGATTTTTACTTCCCCCCAACCATAATTGGTATTTGTTTTGCCCACTTCCAACAAGTGCTAATTCGGCCATATAAGGCCTGGTACATCCATTCGGACATCCTGTCATTCTGAATAATATTGTCTTTTGTATTTTTAGATCTAATAGTAAATTTTCAATCCTTTTTAGTACATCAGGTAATATTCTTTCAGCTTCAGTCATTGCAAGACCACAAAGTGGTAAAGCAGGACAAGCTAAAGCGTGTCTTTGTATTTCATTAATACTTTCTAAATTTTCGTATCCAATTTTTGATAGAGATTTTTGAATTTCACCTTTGTTTTTATTGTGGATATTACAAAGTAAAATATCTTGATTAGGTGTGAGTCTTAAATCTAAATTATATTTTTTAACAATACTTGTGATGGTATTCTTCTTCTCTCCAGATAACCTTCCTGATAATAATGGTAAACCTACGAAATGGGAGGTTTTATTTTGTTTATGCCAACCTAGGTAATCAATAAGAACCTTATCAGGTTCTTTTCTAATTTTTTTAATTTCTTTTTTGAAATACTTATCAGAAAGTATCTTTTTGAACCATTTAATACCTTTTCTATGAAGAAGATATTTCATTCTCGAATTTTTTCTTGATTTTCTATCTCCATAATCTCTTTGAATAGCCACAATGCTTTGTATTAGTTCATAAACATCAGCTTCTTCAACATATCCAAGTGGATCTGCAATTCTGGCAAAGGTCTCCTCATTATTATGTGTGCGACCCATACCACCTCCAACATAGAAGTTGCATCCTTCTAAATTCCCATCTTTAGAAGTAAAGGCAACTATTCCTATGTCATTGGTAAGAAGATCAACTGAATTGTCCCCAGGAACTGTGACGGCACATTTGAATTTTCTCGGTAAATAAGTTGAACCATAAAGAGGCTCATCTTTTATTCCACTAAAAACATTATCTTTAAATTGGAGCTTCCTAATTGCTTCAATATCTTGATCAGGCTTTATGGTGTACTCTAAATCTCCATCAGCCCAAAGCTCTAAAAAAGTCCCTTGGCCAGCCATTGGGGTAAGAAGATCTGCAACTTTTTTTGCCAATGCCCTTGCCATATTATAGTCTGGCGAATCAAATGGAGCCGCAGGAGCCATAACATTTCTATTAATGTCTCCACATGCAGCTAATGTGGAGCCCATTGAATTTACTATTGTTTGAATTACTTCCTTTAGGTTCTCCTTTCTGATTCCATGCATTTGAAAGGCTTGTCTTGTAGTGGCCCTAAGTGTTCCATTACCTAGTTTGTCGGATAATTCATCTAATGCTAAAAATAATTTCCCAGGGACTTCACCGCCCGGATTTCTCAACCTAAGCATCATTTGCCAATCTTTACTTTTGCCCGGCCTTCTGTTTTCCCTATTATCTTGTTGATAACTACCATGAAATTTTAATAACTGTACTGCATCATTAGTAAAATGATCACTTTCATTTACTAATTCTGTAGCAAGTGGTTCCTTAAGAAATTGGCTACTTTTTTTAAAATTTTCAAATTTAGAGACTTCTAGTCCATTTGCTAAACAAACAGTCTCTTCCTCTGTAGAATCTTTTTTCTTTTTTACTTTTTCAACCTTGATCAACGGACCAAAACATATCTCTTTTTATACATTAGCGAAAAGCTTATTTAACTGGTAGTAAATTATAGTAAGAGAAGTCATATTTTTTTCTTGTCTAAATATTTACTTGAGATAGGAACAGAAGAGTTGCCCGCAAAATTTTCTCATTCTGTTCTAGAGCAATTTAAATCTCTAATAGAATTTGAATTGGATAAAAAGTTAATCAAATTCGAACAAATAGTTGTTACCTCCACACCAAGGAGGATAGTTCTACTTCTCGAGGGTTTAGTTGATTATGCAGAAGATAAGATAATAGAAAGAAAAGGACCTAAAGCAAATTTAGCTTATTTAAATGGATGTCCTACTAATGCTGCTTTAGGATTTGCTAATAGCTTAGGTATAGATGTAGGTGAGCTAGAAATAAAAAACACGGAAAAGGGTGATTTTGTATTTGGAAAGAAAATTGAGAAAGGACTATCAACAAAAATTTCTTTGTCTTCGATTATCCCAAAATCAGTAAAGAGTCTTCAAGGTCCTCGATTTATGAAATGGGGGGGTGGGAACATAAAATTTTCAAGACCTATTAGATGGATTGCCTCTATTTATAATGATGAAATTCTTGATTTTGAATTTGATGAATGTGATCCAAAAATTAAAATAAGTAATAAAACAAAAAGTCATAGGTTAATCAATGAAGTTTTAGAAGTTCAGAATCCTGATAATTTTTTTGAATTATTGAAACGAAATAGAGTAATAGCTATTCGAAAAGAAAGAAAAGAAAAAATTGAAAGTTTAATAAATCAAGCATCTAAATCTTTAAATCTGAAACCTGACCTTTCAGAAGAATTACTAAATGAACTAACTGATTTAGTTGAATGGCCAGACTTAATTATTGGCAAATTTAGTAATGAATTTCTTGATCTTCCGGTTGAAGTTCTCTCAACAGTCATGAAAAGTCATCAGAGATACGTTCCTCTTTTATTTAAAAACAAAAGTTTTTCTAAACTAGATTTAAGCTCTGAAAAAAATATTAGTACAACCTTCTGCGTTATTTCAAATGGTCTTGAAGAATCAAATATTAATATTGCCAAAGGTAATGAGAAAGTCTTAAGGGCAAGGTTTTCAGATGCAAAGTTTTTCGTAGAAAGTGACAAAAAAATTGCTTCAATCGAAAGAAATGAAAAGCTTAAATCTGTTTCATATTTAAAAGGACTTGGAAATATATTTCAGAGGGTAGAAAGGATAGAGGAAGTTACTAAAAAAATTCTTAAATTTTTAAATGATAAGTCTTTAGAAGAAAAAAAAATAATAGAAGCTGCTAAATACTGTAAAAACGATTTATGTAGCGAAATTGTTTTCGAATTCCCTGAGCTGCAAGGAATAATGGGTGGTAAATATCTTAAATATGAAGGATTTAGTGAGGATGTTTGCTTGGCTGTAGCTGAACATTATTTACCTTCTTTTTATAAAGATGCTTTGCCCTCCACAAAATATGGTGCAATAGTTTCCATAGCTGATAAGGTCGAAACTTTAATAAGTATATTTATTTCAGGTAAACGTCCTAGTGGATCTTCTGATCCTTATGCTTTAAGAAGAAATTTGAATGGAGTGATTAAAATAATTTGGGATTATGAACTTGATTTGCCTTTAGATAAATTATTCAAGGAACTAATTGATTTTTGGAAAATCGTATTTCCGAATTTAAATTTCTCAAGAGAAACAGTATTTAATGATTTAAATGAATTTTTAGTTCAAAGAATTGTTAGTCATCTAGAAGAAATATCACTAAATAAAGAATTAATAAAGGCCGTTTGCTCTTCTGATGAATTATCTCAAAAAAGAGTATTGAATATTGTTGATCTTAAAAATAGAATCAATTCCATCATCAATTTTAACGAAAAGGATAATTTTGTTGAAATCCAGAAGGTAATTACTAGGGTAAGCAAATTAGCAAATAAAAGTGATATTTCAAGAGAGGTTCTCTCAACAAGAGATTATGTAAACACAAAACTTTTTGAAAAAGAGTGTGAATTCAAAGTTTTTGAATTTATTGGAGAATTAGAAAAACTTTTTTCAGAAGGTTATTGCAATTATTTGGAACTTCTAAATTTGTTTGAGATTAATGTAAACACTATCGAGGATATATTTGATAATGAAAAGGGAGTCCTAATAATGACAGAGGATTTAAAAATAAGAAATAATAGACTCAATTTGTTGAGCTTAATTAGAAATTATTCTCTAAAAATTGCCGACTTTACACTTTTGAACTCTTAACTTTAATTCCTCCCTTTATTGAATAATTTTCAAGCATTTTTTCTACCTCTTTATTTTCCCTAACAGCACTATCAACGGGTTTATATTTTAGAGGCGCTAGGGCTTTCCCTCTTAAAATCGATCCAAGTGTAAGCATCGTAATTTTTAGTTGTTGTAATGGTTTCATAGAGACAACTCTTTTGTATAAGTAACTATCAAAAGTAAGTCTTTGAACATCCATGTCATCACACATCTCAACAAAGGCTTCTCTAGCAGAATCATTTCTGTAGAAAATATTTTGAAGGATTTCTAGCACCTTATAAGTTGTGCCATATTTTTTATCCCATTTTTTAAGATAGTTTTTTAAATCTTTTTCTGATGGAATTACTTGACCATTTTTTGATGCTTCCACAATTTCCTCCGCACACATCCTTCCGCTTTTTGCAGCAAAATAAATACCCTCTCCAGAACTTTTTGTAACATAACCAGCTGCATCACCGACCAATGCCATTCTCCCAACTACCCTTCTTGGCCTTGGATGCTCTGGGATAGGGTGAGCTTCTACCTTAATTACTTCACCATTAACAAGTCTTTTCTTTGCCCTATTTCTTACACCCTCTTGAAGTCCTTTAATTAATGACTGATTCTTTTGCATGGTTCCTGTGCCCACAGCAACATGATCATATTTAGGAAATACCCATCCATAAAAATCAGGAGAAACATCAGTTCCAACATACATTTCAGCAAGATCTTCGTAGTAACTCATTTCTTCTTTAGGCAATTTAATTCTTTCCTGAAATGCTATAGCAACTTTGTAATCACCTGCATCCATTGCTTTTGCGACTCTGCTATTGGCTCCATCAGCTCCGATCAGAAGGTCAACAGTAAGCTCTTTTAGTTCCCCTTTTTTATCTCCATTCGTAAAATCTGAGTAGGAAAGCTTGTATGGCCCTTGATTATTATTGCCAGTATCAATAGAAGTAACTAATCCATTTATTAATGTAGCACCAAGATCCGATGCTCTGTTGCGCATAAAGGCATCCATAACTTCTCTTCTACACATCCCAATAAACTCATTATCACTTTTCTCATAAACTCTATCTAAACTGATATCTACTTCTCTATTTGATGGAGATATCATTCTCATATGCCTTACTTTTCTATCAATAATTGACTCAGGTAAATCAAATTCTTCGACCATGCATAGTGGAATTGCTCCTCCACATGGTTTCGCATTATCTAATTTTCTCTCGAAGAGCCAAGTTTTTATTCCAGCTTTAGCAAGTATTTCAGCGGCACATGAACCACTTGGACCTCCACCAATAACAGCTACCCTCAACATATGAAAAATAATAATACTGTATATAAAAACTACATCTTTTTTGCTTATAAAAGTGCATTTCTTAAAATAATAGTTAATATCGAAATATGTTTTCCAAATTCACCTTTAAATATTGGAACAAATCAAAGAAATAAATCAATTCGATATCCCTCTAGCAAGAAGAACTCATTTAGATAATCCTAATTCAATCTTATTGAAAAAATTATTAATATTTTCGCCTTTCCTATTCCTTCTTTTTTCGACAGGTGCATTACTACTGTTAAAAAATATAGAAATAGAACCTTTTAGCAATATCAATTCTCAAGTTGAGAGAAATCACGATCATAGAATTTTTGGACATCTACCCTATAGAGAAATACCTAAGGATAAACTAGTTTGGATTGAGCCTAATATTGAAGTTCATATTGATATGCGTGATTCTTTACTGAAAATGAGAGAGGTAGCAAAGAAGGATGGGATATATTTGGTTTTTTTGAGTGGTTACAGATCAGTAAATTTGCAAAACGATATCTTTTATTCTTTAAAATCAATAAGAAATCAAGAGGCGGCAGAGAGAGCTAGAGTTTCAGCACCTCCAGGATATTCTGAACATAGTACTGGTTTCGCAATTGATATTGGTGATGCTACTCAAAGAGAGACAGACTTTGAGACCGAATTCGAGAATACCGAAGCCTTTAAATGGTTAATAAAAAATGCAGCCAAGTTTCACTTTAAATTATCGTTCACCAAAAACAATAAATATATAGAGTATGAACCATGGCATTGGAGATATGAGGGCTCAATTGAAGCTTTAAAAGTTTTTGAAACTTCAAAAAAATAATTTGAAATTTAAATGATTAATTTAATTATCATTATTATAATGTTTTCAAATACTTAAAAAGAAAATTCTCATAATAAACACCCTTTGAGTTAGCCTTAATGAAGTTAATCTAATATTTATAAATTTTATAAATGTCATCTTCGGTAAAAGAAATTAGAAATGTTGCAATAATTGCCCACGTTGATCATGGGAAGACAACTCTAGTGGATGCATTGTTATCTCAATCAGGAATTTTTCGAGATAATGAAGTTATTCCTACATGCGTAATGGACTCAAATGATCTTGAAAGAGAAAGAGGAATTACAATACTCTCTAAAAATACAGCAGTTAACTATAAAGACACCAGAATTAATATCATAGATACTCCTGGACATGCAGATTTTGGGGGAGAGGTAGAGAGGGTTTTAGGAATGGTTGATGGCTGTTTGCTTATTGTTGATGCAAATGAGGGACCAATGCCACAAACAAGATTTGTTTTAAAAAAAGCACTAGAAAAGGGACTTAGGCCTATAGTCTTTGTTAATAAAATTGACAGACCAAGAGTGGTGCCAGAAATAGCAATTGATAAGGTACTTGATTTGTTTTTAGAATTAGGAGCTGATGATGATCAATGTGATTTTCCTTATCTTTTTGGGAGTGGTCTCTCTGGTTTCGCAAAAGAAGAGATGGAATCAAATAGCGACAATATGATGCCACTTTTTGAAGCTATTATCAGACATGTTCCACCTCCAGTAGGCGATCCAAATAAACCTCTCCAGCTACAAATAACAACTTTGGACTATTCTGATTTCTTAGGGAGAATTGTTATTGGAAAAATTCATAATGGCACTATAAAAAATGGTCAACAAGCCAGCTTAATTAAAGAAAATGGGAAAACTATCAAAGGTAAGGTTAGTAAACTACTAGGATTTGAAGGATTACAAAGAATTGATATAAATGAAGCATTCGCAGGGGATATTGTTGCTGTTTCTGGTTTCGATGATGTAGGTATTGGTGAGACAATAGCCTGTCCCGATTCTCCTCATCCTCTTCCATTAATTAAAGTTGATGAACCTACCTTAAATATGACTTTTGTTGTAAATGATTCTCCATTTGCAGGTAAAGAAGGTAAATTTGTTACTAGTAGACAACTGAAAAATAGATTAGAGAGAGAACTTTTAACAAATGTTGCCCTTAGGGTTGAAGAGACTGATTCTCCAGATAGTTTCTCTGTTTCAGGGAGAGGAGAACTACATTTAGGAATTCTGATTGAAACTATGAGAAGAGAGGGTTTTGAGTTTCAAATCTCACAGCCTCAAGTAATTTTTAGAGAAATTGATAATGTTGAATGTGAGCCTATAGAGACTTTAGTTTTAGATGTGCCTGAGGCGTCTGTTGGTTCATGTATAGAGAAACTAGGATCGAGAAAGGCAGAGATGAAAAACATGCAAACAAGTTCAGATGGAAGAACCCAATTAGAGTTTCTTGTGCCATCAAGAGGACTTATTGGATTTCGTGGTGAATTTGTTCGAATAACAAGAGGTGAAGGTATTATGAGTCACTCTTTTTATGAATACAAACCCAAAACGGGAGATTTTGAAACCAGAAGAAATGGAGTTCTTATAGCTTTTGAAGAAGGAGTAGCTACATTTTATGCATTAAAGAATGCCGAAGATAGGGGAGTTTATTTTATAAAACCAGGAGTTAAAGTCTATAAGGGAATGATAATTGGAGAAAATAATCGACCTCAAGATCTTGAGTTAAATATATGTAAAACTAAACAGTTGACTAACATGAGGTCTGCAGGGGCGGAAGAACTTGATACTCTACAGTCACCTGTGGATATCACCCTTGAAAGAGCTCTCGAATATATTGGTCCAGACGAAATGCTAGAGGTAACACCAGATTCAATAAGAATGAGAAAAATAAATAAAAAGAAAAAAACTAATAATTAAATTTTATGAATGATGAAAGTACAAAAAGTTTTAAAGATGACCTCTTAACTGCTTTAAATCTTTTTAACAATCACGAATGGTATGAGGCTCATGATGCTTTTGAGGAGATTTGGAATTCTCTTGATGGTGACGAAAGACAAATTATTCAGGGAATATTACAAGTGTCCGTTTCGCAGTTCCACTTAAGTAAGGGAAATCTAAATGGAGCTACTATTTTGTTGGGAGAGGGTTTAGGTAGAATAAAAACTAGAACAAACATTAATATAGGGATTGATCTTGAATCCTTCTGCAGATGTTTGGAGGATTTATTGAGGAAGTTACAATACAATGAATTATTAAATGAGAAAGATAAGCCTTTTTTGAAAACTCTTTAAAAATATGAATATATCTTATTCTTTAGTAGTCTTTATTAATATTACTGATTTCTATTTTCCTTTTTTTTTAATAAAAGAAGAAAACTAATTGATCTCAAGAATGATGAATTTTGAAATTCAAAATGTATCCCTTTCAATTAAGGGTAGGATGATCGTAAAGGATGTCTCCATAACAGTAAAACCAGGAGAAGTTGTAGGTTTGATGGGACCAAATGGAGCAGGGAAAACTACCACTTTTAATCTTGCAGTTGGGAATATAAAACCTGATCAAGGTGAAGTTTTAATGAATGGTAAAAATATTACAAAACTTCCGTTACCAATTAGGTCAAGACTTGGATTGGGATATTTAACTCAGGAGGCAAGTATATTTAGAGAACTTACTGTTAAGGACAATATAGATTTGGCTTTGCAGCATTCATCTAATAATCGAGCAGCAATAAGAAATAGGAGGGAAAGATTAATTAATGAATTTAATTTGAATAATTTTGTAGATAATTATGGTTATCAACTTTCTGGAGGAGAAAGAAGGAGATGTGAAATAGCGAGAGCTCTTACTGTAGGGAGAAAAGGCCCTAAATATTTATTACTTGATGAACCATTTGCTGGAATCGACCCACTTGCTGTCAATGACTTAAAGAAACTTATCCTTAAATTAAGTGGTGATGGAGTAGGGATTCTTATTACGGATCATAACGTGAGGGAAACACTTTTAATTACCAACAAGTCATATGTATTAAGTGAAGGGAGAATTTTAGCTTACGGATCCTCAAGTGAATTAGCTAAAAATCCTATGGTCAAGAAGTATTATCTGGGTGATGATTTCAAACTTTGAAATAATTTTGCAAATAAATTAAAACTTATTTATTAAAAATTTAAGCATATAAGAATGATTTAAATTATTATGTGTCTGTTATTGAATATTAAAACTAGATAAATTTCTAGAAATGATA
Source organism: Prochlorococcus sp. AG-347-K18 (assembly GCA_003281365.1). Taxonomy (GTDB): domain Bacteria; phylum Cyanobacteriota; class Cyanobacteriia; order PCC-6307; family Cyanobiaceae; genus Prochlorococcus_A. The sequence goes on along the minus strand of QCCF01000013.1, from coordinate 1,999 downwards.
ATAGATAATCTTTTAAAAAATTTTTTATATGACCCTGTTTCAATCTTAGGTCTTTTAGTCTTTTATATTTTATTAATTAATTTACCAATATCTTTAAGTGCAGTCTTCAAAAAAAAATCCTCCTTTCCTGTAAGACTACTAACGATTCTAGTTAATTTATTCATAACATTACAATTACTTTTTAGATGGTCAATTTCTGGACATTTCCCAATTAGCAATTTATATGAATCTCTTTATTTTCTTACTTGGGGGATCACGCTAGGACAATTATTGATTGAGAGGGAATATCAGTCTCCTATAATTTCCTCAATTGCCATACCTATTGAGTTGCTAGCTGTGGCTTTTGCTTGTTTTGTTTTACCTGACGATTTGAAAATATCATCTAACTTAGTTCCAGCCTTAAGATCTAGTTGGTTAATAATGCATGTTAGTGTCGTAATGCTTAGTTATGCAGCATTAATAATAGGTTCTTTACTTTCGGCTTCTGTTTTGTTCATTAATAAAAATAAACCGCTTCAAATCAGAAGTAGTTCTACAGGTATAGGAGGGTTTAAGTTATCTAATGACTATCCTATTAATGATTTAGTTGATTCCATTGAATTTACCCATTCAGAAGAATTAGATACCTTAAGTTATCGTTCAATTTTAATAGGTTTTGTTCTCCTGACTCTCGGTTTAATTACAGGTGCAGTTTGGGCTAACGAGGCATGGGGTACTTGGTGGAGTTGGGATCCAAAAGAAACATGGGCATTTATCTCATGGTTGTTTTATGCTTCGTATCTCCACATGAGAATAAGTAAAGGTTGGCAAGGGAGAAGACCAGCATTATTAGCAACTACAGGTTTCTTAGTGGTTTTAGTGTGTTATTTAGGTGTTAATTTCTTAGGGATAGGTTTACATAGCTATGGGTGGATATTTGGATAAATTGTTAATCTCTCGGAATATTTATTGAGGTTCTGAAAGTACATTCCCTTTTTGCGCTTCTTGAGCCACTTTTCTTAAGTCATCACATCCCTCTTTTAATGTTGGATAAGCGAACATTCCACTACCTGCAATAAAGCAATTTGCGCCAGCATTTGCACATTGTGAAATAGTCCAATTTGCTTTTATGCCTCCATCAACCTCAATATCGACATTTAGGCTTTTTTCGATAATAAAGTTTCTTATTTTTCTTATTTTGTTAAGCATTGTTGGTATATAAGCTTGTCCACCAAAGCCCGGGTTAACTGTCATAACCAAAACATGATCAACCATATCCATAATGTTTTCAATCATTTCAAATGGAGTATGAGGGTTTAATGCAACAGAAGGAGAACCCCCTAGGTCTCTTATTCTTCCAAGAACTCTGTGCAAATGAATGTTTGCTTCAGCATGAGCTATCACTACTCCTGGTTCACCATTAGCTCCTTTTGTAGCGTTTACGTAAGATTCAAGCATGGTTTCACAATTATATTGGCTTACCATTAATTGAGTTTCAAATGGGACTTTACAATATTTCCTACATGCTGAAATCATCTCAGGACCGAAAGTAAGATTTGGCACAAAATTTCCATCCATTACATCAAATTGAATTCTATCTACGCCAGCCTCCTCAAGCTCTTTCACACATGCCCCCATATTTGCCCAATCTGCAGGTAAAACAGAGGGAATTATTTGAATTGGTCTATTAACACCAGCTAATTTTGATTGATTTGGCTCAGTCATTTAATTTTTAAAATATTTAATAAAGATACTATATTTAGTTGCTTATTCCTAATTTCAAGTCACGGCCTGATAAAGTAACAGCTGTAAAGAGTTAAAAAAAGCTTACTAGCATAATAATTCTCGTAAAAAATACCATTTTTTATGAGATCATACTCAAAACATTTTAGAAAATCCTCAAAATTTAATTGTGAATCAAACTTTAATTCAAGAAATTCTCGAAGTTGTCGAGCAAGCTGCTATTGCCTCAGCAAAACTAACAGGACTTGGTCAAAAAGATGAAGCTGATGCTGCAGCT
>QCCF01000012.1 GCA_003281365.1 Prochlorococcus sp. AG-347-K18 | reverse complement strand
GGACCCTCCGGTTTAGGCTCAGAACCTAGAAGCATTTGTGGAAAAGACTGGAAATTACCCTCATTAGATTGGGGAGATAGAGATTTGTCTGTAGCTATTTCTCAAATACAAAAGAGAAGAAAAGTTGATCTTGTAATTTTTGGTCATATGCACAACCGGCTTAAAAGAAATCTTGGTTTAAGAGAGATGTTTAAAATTGATAGCAAAGGAACAATTTATTTCAACACTGCTGTGGTTCCAAGATATAAAACTGATGAAGATGGGAAATTATTAATTAACTTTTCATGGATTGAGTTTGAAAAAAAGGGATTAAGTCATGTTTCTCATCGATGGTATTCAGAATCTGGTGAAATTCGTGAAGAAGATAAATTTTTTTAGGATTAGATATTTTTGTTGATATTTTAAGTATTTTTGGGATTTTCATATCTTGAAAATAATGTTTGAGACAAGATATAACCTGCAATTCCTGCTGCTGTGAAAGCTAAACCATTTTTAAATAAAGGTAATAAATCATTTGTTCTGGATATTATCGGTGCCAAACCAAAAATTCCAAATAACATTCCCCATAAAGGAGAAAGAAGAGCTAAAAATCCAATTGATATAACTTGACCTTCTTTTCTTGGAGCAGATGCGAAACCTGCTACTAAACCTCCAAGAATAGATGTACATAAAGTCCATATATATTGCTCTTTGGGTAAGCCAGGGACAACTTGACATCCTCCTCTTTCAAGGCAAATCTTTACTGAGTCAATTGCATCTAATACTGCACCATCCTCACCGTGATCTTTAACATAATATTGGTTGCCAAATCTTGTTTGAAGTTCGACCCAAAATAACCTTGGCATAAAATTAAAATAAGCCTCTCCGACGTTAAAGTTCAGTAAATTACCTCCTCTAGGATCTGCAACTATCAACAAACTTGTCTCATCTAAATCCCAATAGTCCTTTATTGCGCTACCAGGAGAACTCTCAAACTGAGATAAATATTTAATTTTCCACCCACTTTCAATTTCTAGATTGTTGAGCTTTTCCTCTAAAGATTTTTTCTGATCAGGGCTTAATGTTTTAGCTAAATCGATTACTGGTGTTTTTTCTTCTGGTAAGAGATTTGGATTATTTATAGCGAAAACGGGTTTATGTGAAATTAAAACTAATATAGATAGAAATATTCCTAATAAATAGTTAATCTTTGAAGGCATAAATAAGTTTTATCTCTTTATATTTTCGCCGATGAATAGCTTACCCGCGAATAATCCAGATTGGTTAGTAAAAAAAATAATAAAAATGGGTGGGACTATAAGTTTTTATGACTATATGAATTTTGCTTTAAATGATCCCATTAATGGTTATTACGGTGGCGGTAAAGCTGAGTTAGGCGTTCGAGGAGATTTTGTCACATCACCATCTTTATCTGATGATTTTGCTTTTTTGGTGGGCAAACAAATAGAAGATTGGTTGATTCAGTTCAAAAGTAGTTTTTTATCTAATCAGAAATTAGCTGTAATTGAATTTGGAGCTGGAGATGGAAGCTTTATGAGTGGAATAATTAAATATTTTTTAGAAAACAACAAGAATTTTTTAGAAGGAGTTTCTTTTGTAATTTTTGAACCTAATGAAGGGATGGTAGAAAAACAAAAAAATAAATTAGATCAATTTTTGAACTTAGGTATTGATATTTTATGGAAAGGTTTGGATGAAGTAGAGGAAAATAATATAAATGGAATAGTTATAGCAAATGAGGTTTTGGATGCTTTGCCAGTAGAGAGAATAACCTTTTCAAAGGGAAAATTAATTCGACAAGCAGTTTCTATAGACAAAAAATCTCATAAATTATTTTTTGATAAAATGCCAATTACAAGTGAATTGGAAAAAAGTTTTAAACTTGCTAAAAGTGAGTTGGGAATAACTATTCCGCCTGAAGATGCTTTTGAAGGATGGACTACAGAATGGCATGTAGATAACTCAAAATGGTTAAAAGCTATTTATCAAAAAATTAATAATGGTATTTTATTAATAATTGATTACGCTAAAGAAGCCAAAAAATACTACACCTCTAAGAATTCTGAAGGGACGATAGTTTCTTATGAAAATCAAAAAATGACGAATGATATCCTAGATTCGCCTGGAAATTGCGATTTAACATCTCATGTGTGCATAGAAACTTTAATTAATGATGCTGAGACTCTAGGATTTGATACTGTTGGAATAACTAAACAAGGAGAGGCTTTGTTGGCACTTGGATTAGCGGAGAGACTTTATGGGATTCAAAATGAAATTAAAGAGGATTTATCAAATGCCCTCCTAAGAAGAGAGGCATTACTTAGACTCGTTGATCCTGTTTGTTTAGGTGATTTTAAGTGGTTTGTTTTTAAAAAGTTTAATGAGAAGAAAATGAATATAAATTCAACCTGTTTGCGTTAAGAAAAAAACTTTAAAAATAATGAATCTTTTACGTCATCATATATATCAACAGCACCAATTTCTTTCGGTAGTATGAATCTCATTTTGCCATCACGAACTTTTTTATCGCCCATAAGTATTGTTAGAACGTCTTCTTTATTTATTTTGGGGATTTCGGTAGGAAGATCGTAACTCTTCAAAAGATTCTTCTGTCTCTTTAATTCTTCTTTAGACCATAACCCTTTCTCAATTGCTATTTCCCCCGCAATATTCATACCAATTGATATTGCCTCACCATGTAGAAATTTGCCGTAGCCACATAAATTTTCAATAACGTGACCAAAAGAATGACCATAATTCAATATTGCTCTAACACCATTTTCATGTTCGTCTTGAGAAACAATATGAGACTTTGTTTTAATTGAACTATTAATTATTTTTATTAGATATTCATTTTTGAGATTTATAAGTTCATTTTTGTTTTTTTCAATTTCTAAGTATTCGAAAAGTTCTTTATCTCTTATTACTCCGTATTTTATTACTTCGGCCATGCCTGCACTAAATTCTCTTTTGGGCAAACTTTTTAAAGTTTCTGGATCAATAAAAACTGCTTTAGGTTGATTGAAAGCTCCAATTAAATTTTTACCTTTTGGATGATTTACTCCTGTTTTTCCTCCCACAGATGAATCAACCATTGATAATAATGTTGTTGGAATTTGAATATATTCAATACCTCTCAGCCAAGTCGCCGCCGCAAAACCACTTACATCTCCAACAATTCCTCCTCCAAGGGCAATAATTATTGAATTTCTATCTAAGCCAAATTCAAATGCTACATCATATATTTCACTTAAGGTTTTTAAGTTTTTATATGATTCTCCAGCCTTGATAAGGAACATTTTGGCCTGAAATTTATTATCTTTTAAATTATTTAAAAATTTTTCTCCATATAAATTTGATATTTCTTCATTTGAAATCACAAGTATTTTTCTATTCTTTGTTATACCAATTTTTAAAAGTTCTTCGCTGATATTGTTCAGTATCCCTGCTTCTAGAGTTACTTCGTATGACTTATCACCTAATGGGACTAATATTTTTCTCTTATTCACAATTGATTACCTATTTGAAATTTATAAATATTTGGTATTAAATACTTTATATATTAGCAAAATCTAAGCTCTAGATCCTTAAAAATTCAGTTGTTAAGAATTAGAAATGGTAATAAAATCATGCTATGAGTTTTAAAAAAAATATAAACGATATTAAGAAAAATTATTCCCTTGGAATAATTGGAGGTGGTCAACTGGCTTTGATGTTAACCGAGGCAGCAAAAAAAAGAGATCTAGAAGTATGTGTGCAAACAAAATCTTGTGATGATCCGGCTGGTTTAAAAGCAGATCATGTCATAGAAGCTGATCCTTTAAAGATAAGAGGTAATAAATCATTAATTAATGAGTGTGAGAAAATAATTTTTGAAAATGAATGGATAAAAATCGATAAATTAAATTTAATTGATAATAAAGATATTTTTGTCCCAAGCCTTAATGCAATTAAGCCATTAGTAGATAGGTTTTCTCAAAAAAAATTAATAGAAAGAATGAATATTCCCTGCCCAAAATGGATAAGTATTGAAGATTTTAAAAATCTCTTGGATGAGGAAATCGATAATTGGACTTTCCCCATAATGGCAAAATCAAATAAAGGTGGATATGACGGCAAAGGGAACAGAAAAATAAAGACAAAAGATGATTTAGATTCTTTTTTAACAGAAAATAATTCTAATGAATGGTTAATAGAAGAATGGATAGAGTATGAAAAAGAACTGGCTCTTGTTGGTTCGAGAGATAGAACCGGTAAGATAAGATTCTTTCCAATAGTTGAGACGTTCCAATCAAACCATGTTTGTGATTGGGTTCTTGCACCTGGAACAAATGAATATGATTTGAACTTATTTGCAATAAATATTTTCTCTTCAATAGTCAATGAACTTAATTACGTTGGAGTTTTAGCTATTGAATTCTTCTATGGAGATAATGGTCTTTTAATTAATGAAATAGCTCCTAGAACACATAATTCAGCTCATTTCTCTATTGAAGCTTGCACTTCAAGTCAGTTTGATCAATATGTTTGCATTTCTTCTGGGATAATGCCACCTGAAATTAAAATGAACTGTGAAGGTGCAATTATGATAAATCTACTTGGGTTAAAAAAGAATTTCCCAATCTCAATGGAAACCAGAATTAAAATGTTATCTGAAATTGAGGGTTCTAATATTCATTGTTATGGCAAATCTCGCGAAATTCTGGGAAGAAAAATGGCTCACATCACATTTTTATTAAATGGTAAAACCCATTCAGAGAGATATAATGAAGCGCAAATTTTATTAACTATGGTAAGAGACATTTGGCCATCTCCAAATGCATAAAAAAATAAGTTAGAGTTACATTACTGGATCTTTGGTTAAGTTCTTCTTTATGTGCTCTGATCTGACTCTCTTTCGACTTGAGGAGACTGTCGTGATGCGGTAGTAAACCGATCTTGTAATCGGAAACGAAAGCCCACTTTGAATCCTCTTCTGGCATTTCCAGGTCGATGCAGCAGAGAACTGACGGGGATCCGGTGTTACCTATCAAAATGCATGCTAAAACAGGCTTTTGGTGGGTATTTATTTTTTGGAATAACTGAGCTGTTTTTATTCTCTATCAGTGTAAATAATTTATTTGCCAAAATACTTGACGATCCACTTCTAATGTATTTATATTAATAGTACACATGTATTACTTAGTAATGACTTTAGGAGGAGCTAATGTTTGGACTAATTTTTCTTACGGTTATCGTAATGAGTCCCCAAGTGGTTGGTTGCTTAGCCCAGACCGCAGCAGATTAATTCTATTTATAAGGAATAAAAAATCTCCAAGAAATAGTATGAGAATTTTTGCTCATACATATTATGCAAATGATCTTGGTGAGCCAATGGCAATTAAATCATCCACTCAAATGTATTTAGATAATGCTTGGGATAAATGGCATGACCTTCAATTAGAAGGTTGGACTTTTGAAGAACTTGAATTACCTGATTCTTTATGACTAACTTAAATCCAATCAAAAAGAAATTATCAAAAGTAGATAGAAAGATATCTATGAAAGACCCATCAAAATTATTAGCAGAATTTTTTAATGGTGTTGTCATAGAACTTGATGAAGAATATAAATATGACTCATAAAGAATTGATAGATCAAGTTTCCGCAAATTTATTTAAACAAAGTGGAAAGTTAGAAAGCAGAAGATCTTGGTTGGTAATGAGAAATTATCTTGAACTATTAGATACCGAACAACTTAAATCCATGCTTAAGGATCACGGATGATTTAAAAACTTTATTTAGTTTTTATTTTTTTCTTAATTCTCAGAAAACCGTAAGTTGCAAAGCCAACCAAAAACATATCCAAGTAAATATGCCAAGTAGGAAAAATCTGGTGTATTAATTCCATTAACGTTTTATTGCCACTTGCCAATAAGGATAATCTAAATTTGATTTTTCTCTAATCAATTGTAATTTTCTAGAATTTATTTTTACTACTATTCCATCTGTTGGATATTTACAAAAAAGCTTCCCTTCTAGCCATTGTTTCCTAAATATCTCAACTTGGCTCGTAAAGTTGCATGAAATATCCTGAGGGATCGTGAAGCCAAGCTTTGAAAGAATCTTTTTGGACTCATATTGGTTAAGTGTTGAATTAAGTATTTGAAATGCGCAGAAGCTAAGACTTTCAGAAAATCCTTCTTTAGCTCTTAGAAATCCAGAAGCGATTCTCTGGGAGATATTTGGACTTTGGTTGGGTGCATATAATTCACCTCTAACTTGAAGAACTCCTCGTAAAGGGAGTTCATTGGGAATGTCTTGGACTTTAATAAGTTTACTAGTAACGTCTGCGCCTTTTCTTGAAATTGCTTTCTCCAAGGTTCCATTCCTATATTGCAAAGCAACAGCACAACCATCAATTTTCGGTTCAATTAATAATCTGGTATCTACTAATAATCCTTTCAAAAATTCATCTATTGAATCCTTTTCTAATGAAGGTAAAACTAGTTTATTTTTCTTTTTAAAGTAATCACAATTAGGGTTTGTTCTTAATAAATTTTTTTCAAGTTGGTCGAACTGCTTATCAGAGATTAAAGCATTACCATTTCTATAATTATCGTCATACCATTCAATTCGTTCTTCCAAATAAGTCTTCATTTAATAAGTTGGCTTAAGTATTTGGCTAGGTATCCAACTTGGTTTATCTATAATCCATTTTTCTCTATCTTCATATTTAACAGTCCATACAAGAAATGAAGAAATTTCTTTTAGAGTTATGCCAACTAAATATCTTGTTTTTGGACTTATTGATATAAATCCAAATAATAATATTAATAAAATAAGTTTAAACATACCTTTAATCATTTAAAAACTCTGCGTAATTTTTGCGAACTTTTTAATTAATGCAATTCTTATAACCTTCAATCTTTGCTAGTTCATCAATATTCAAACCTGTTTCTTCTAGTAATGTTTCTCCTATATTGTCCTTATTAAATTTAGTTAAAGCTCCTCTAGTAGAGTACTTAATACATTGGTTTTTGTATTTTGCTTCTTTGACAACAGGAGATAAATAAAAACCAAACAAGATGATAAAAGCTCCATAGGTTACAACTCTTCTATGGTTTTTCCACCATTCATAAAATTTATTGGACACGAAAAATAAATGACTATTTTCTATTTTAAATTGACTGTCAACAAATTACTTTAGAAATTCAAGGATTGGTTAATTTATTGTTTTTTCATTAATAGATTTAACCCAAGAATAATATCTTGATTTTCTAATCCTTTGCTCTTTCGAGACTAATCTATCCGCGGATTCTTGGGGTGATTCTCCTTTCTCAACTTTTGTTGTAATAGAAATACCAAAACCTTTTGCTTCAATTTTTGCAATGCCACCCTCTAAAAAAAATAAAAAAGACCAACCTTTGTTCCATCCTAAATAGAAGGGATTTCGATACATTGCATTCTTTTGGAGATACTCTTTAAATGATATTTTCCTTTTCAAGGAGTTACTTGTATTCACTATTACCAAATAAGAAGTTTACGACTGATTATTTCTGGAAAGTAATTTTAGAATTTAAATAATTACCAGAGGAATACTTGACGCCTAAGAGTAGTACATTTATATTAATAGTACAACTGTATTATCCTCATGACTTCAGGAGTTGCTAATGTTCGGACTTATTTTTATCGTGACAGCCCTATTGACCCCCCAACTGGCGGGTTGTTTAACAAAAAAAGTGGTTTATTAATTTTTTTTGAGAGTTATAAGAAATCTGTATCTAATAACTTAAAAGTATATACTCATCTTTTCTATGCAAATGAATTAGGTGAACCAGCCCAATTTAAAAATTCAAGACTTCATTCTATTGAGTGTGCTGCTGAGACATGGAATGAATTAATTTCAGGAGGTTGGCAAATTGTTACTAATAAATTCCAGTAATCATGATCAAGGCAAATCCGTCAAAATGGGAATATCTAAAAGAATCTACCCTAAAACGAAAACGAACAAAGATTTGTATTACTTGCAATCACTTTCGCTACAGCACTACAGAAACTTTTGCTACTATCTTGATCTGTCCAAAATACGAAAAACGTATACCTCAGGGGGATCATTTACTTAAAGGTTGTGAATATTGGCAAAAAAATAGGACGATTTTTTCTCCTGAAGCATCTTAATTATTCTCTAATTAAACTTCTCTAGGTTGCGATATTTAATTATGTAAACAAAGCATTATTTTATACAACTTAAAAAATTCTTTTTAAGTAATTTTTAAGTATGATTCAATTCTACTTTTCCATTTTTTTATTAGTTGTGCTTACATTTTTTGCACTTTTATTAGATGCACCAGAATTAGCTTCTTTAATTCAAACATTTTAGAAAATAATAAATCAGTATTTTTACTGATTTACTTTCTTAACAAGTAAAGCGTAGGTTTAACTTGTTGAATAGGAGGGATCTAATGATTGGCAGTCCACCAGAGGAGTTTAATTATAAAATTTAAATCTAAACAAAACTAATGCTAAATCTGGAATGAATCCTCTATTTGAGATTCATTCCTTTTTAATTTCTTTCTAAAAAATCTAAATTGTAAATAATAAATTTTAAAAGTAAAAAAGTCTGTTCATATTAAAATGATTTAAGGCCTAAGTCTCTTCTTAGATAATGGCTAACTTTACCTGAACCCAAAACCAGTTTTTTGTTCTTCTTTTTCTTCCCATTCATTGATAATTAGTTTTAGTAAACTTTTAAGTTCTGAATTCGAAGCATCAGTATCTTTTTGAAGATTTATACAAATGTTTTTTATTTCCTCAAAAGCATTATCAATTAATATTGTTTTTTGATCTGGATTAGCCATAGAATTTTAAAGTGCTCCATTGCAGTTGAACCCACTGCAGTTAATAACCCTGAAAATATACATTACAAAGTTGTGGAATCTTTCATCATAAAAAAATGCCCAGGTTGTAAATATAGCAAAACCAGAGACAGCAAAAGCAGCATATTGAAGCCAATGTATTCCATAGCTATCAAATCCATTTTTATCAAAATCAGAATTACTCAATTGCTTTTTTACTTATAATAAAAATTTTTTTTTTAAAAAGAGAGTTTGTTTTGAACGAGAGATTTTTTTTCCTTAAGACCTTTATTTATTAATAGTTTATATAAAACCTGGTATTATCCATCCAAAAAAACCGTAGTTTATTATCAAAGCTAAAAAACCAATCATAGCTAATCTCCCATTTGTTATTTCGGCATTTTTCCAAAATTTACCCATGTAGTTTTTAATTTTTTTGGAATTTTTATCTATCAAATAATTTGGTTCTAAAGGTTCTTGCAACCTTTTGATGGCGTATAAGGAGAATTGAATTGTAATTGCAATTATAACAACTATAAAACTAGTAAGTGCATCCATTTTTAGATTTCGTTTGTAATCATTTAGTAAGCCAAAAAGTGAATGACAATTGTATGTATCCAACATTTCCTAATTCCGCTTTGTCGACAGAGGAAACCTTAACTTGAATTATTAATTAATGTAACATATTTAAAAAAAATTAGTATGAATTCTTACTTTTTCTTTGGATTTCAGATCATTTAAGACTTTTATGTTACATTTATGTGTCAGTTTTTCAGAGTTGTCTTGATTGAATTGCAATATTAGTTTTGAAGTTTTGTTTCTCCAAGTTAAATAGAGTATTGAAATTTTTTATAGGAATTAATTTTTAATGATATTTATTTAAATTAATTTTTAATAACTAGAAATTATTACTTTTGCTTGATTTTTGGAAGGTAAAATTTATTGCCTAATGTATAACCTATTGACATAAGTACGAACCCAATAAGTTGAGGTAAATGTGAATTTGCGAGGGAGATTTTTTCAATCATTTCACAATCTATAAATAAACATAATAATAGAAAAATTTTAATTCTGTAAATCTAACTTTTTTTTGATTCTTTAATTTCACCAGATTTCTTTAATAAGTTAACAAGTCTTTCATTTTCTGTTTTTAGATTTTCTAACGCTGATTTTGTAAATTGTTCTTTAGCCTCAAATTTTGCTGAACTTGTAACTTTTTTATTAGGAAGTTTTTTCTTCGGTTCTGGCTTCATATCAAACAGATTTTTAAAGATACTAGAAAATATTTTTTTCGTATTGGGTATTATTTTTTACAGTTTTCTGGTTAATAATATTTATTTACATAAATAAATTAATCTTTAACTTTTGAGAGTCTTAGCCATCCACTAGCCCATTCTGATTTTAGCTTTGCCCAAGAGATTCTTTTGATATCTTTTTTATTTTTGGCAGGAAAAATATCAACCCATCTATCTTCATTTTTACCACCATAAGCTTTAACTTGAAAATGCCTATGACCATTAATAGTTTTTGGTGCGGTCCAACAAAGAGTAGGAGGCCATTTCATGAGAGATTTTAAAAAGTAAAAAAAACTAAAAAAACTAAAGGTTGCTTTGCCCAGTCAAAACTAAACCATAATATGCAATAGTACCAAGAATAAGAACTATGCCGAGTATTCTAATAATCATGATTTGACATTTTTAATTTTGAATTATATTTAAAGAATCTTAATTGGAATATAATTCTTTAAAAATTTATATATTTGAGTTGAAGATTAAAAATATTCTAATTTTTACTCTTTGTTTTTTCTAACTATGGAGTAGCAAGATTCGTGATGCCATTCACTCTGAATCTTACCAATGAATTCAAATGTAAATGAATCGGGACATCCAGTTTCTTTCTATAGATTTGACAGATCTTCGTTGATGGATTCATAAACACTCGTTATTACCCCAATATTTTCTTCAAGGGAGGGAGCCCATTTTATTCTCCATCGTTACTTTTTAAATTATTTTCCACAATATCGTAGTAAGTTATGTCTCCATAATCAGCATCTGAACAACATAAATCTCCATATAGTTCCTCTAACAAATTGTACGCATCTGAATACTTATCAAAACTTTGAGCTGTTAATTCGTCATCTTTCCCATCAATTCTAATTATTTTGTAGGTCATATTTTATTTAGATGCATAAAGTAATTTTTTGATTCATTAGATCAATTTATAAATAAAAATCTTATTTAGGAGTATTAGTTGGGTAAAGCTTCTGTATTTTATTTTTCTGAATTTCTATTTTTCTTATTTCATATTTTTTTGCCATTATTTTTCTGATAAATAATTGTGGGATAAGCCAAACTAACGCTATAGCTATAGCCATGAAAGGAGGATTTCTCCAAGTTAACCTAATAATCTCTTGTATAAATTCTTGATTGAAAATTTCCATACATTAAATTTGATGATAAAAATATCTTTGCTTTCTTTTTTAAAGTCTTTTAAATTTCATCATTTATCATAACCTTAAAAATTCTAATAAGGAATTTTATAAATTTTTTCTTTTTCTAGTTCGTTTTCTTATATATTTGGATTTAGATTAATTTTTTATTTTTTAGTTTAGAGATGTCGACTTATCTAATTACAGGATCAAATAGGGGTATTGGATTAGAACTATGTAGGCAAATTCATAGGAGGGGTGATAATGTAATTGCAACGTGTAGGGAAGCTTCAAAAGAACTTAGAGATTTAGGAGTGAGAATTGAAGAGAATATAGAAATTTCTTCTGATGAGTCGATAACAAATTTGTGTAAAAAACTAGCAGGAGTTGATTTAGATTGCTTAATTCATAATGCAGGAATTTATGAATTTAATTCTTTTGAAAACTTAGATAAACGAAGTATTTTGCGGCAATTTGAAGTTAATGCATTGAGCCCAATAAGTATGACCCAATCACTTAAACACCTTTTAAAAAGATCTTCTAAAGTTGCTTTTATCACAAGTAGAATGGGATCTATTGAAGATAATTCATCTGGAAGTTCTTATGGTTACAGGATGTCTAAGGTAGCCTTGTCAATGGCAGCAAAATCACTTTCTATAGATTTATCAAGAGATGATATTTATGTAGCTATTTTGCATCCTGGGTTAGTGAGTACAAGAATGACTGGCTTTACAAGAAATGGAATTAGTCCTGAAGAATCAGCAAGTGGCCTTTTAAAACGTATTGATTCTCTAAATAAAAATAACTCGGGTACGTTTTGGCATGCCAACGGAGAAGTTTTGCCTTGGTAATATCTATATTTTTATTTTTAAGAGATTTATATCGTTAATTTGTTAAAAAACTTTTAAATTTTTAACGAATTTCTTTCCTTGTTCCATTGTTTTAGCTATCTTTAAAAAAACATTAGTAAAGGAGGTGATTCATTGTCGTATCTACCGAAAAATGCGGTTATTAAAGGGGCCGTGAATTCAGTATCTTCATCACATTCATCGGTCTCTTTTTCTTTGATTAAGAAAAAAGGTTTTATAATCAATAGATTTATATAAATCAGTTATTTAATAATTTAAAGCTCTGCATCTTATGAAGTTGCAGAGTTTTTTTTATGAATTTAAATAGTCTTTCAAAGTTTACTCTATCTTTTTTGGCCGAAGTAAATTAAAGCTAAAAAAGATAAAGTGCTTACCAAAGCTATTAAGTACCACCCAGTTGAGGAGTTGCTAGTTACTTCGTTCATTTATTTTGATTTATCGGAGGCATTGATTATTTGAGTGAAAATCACAATTGATATCATTAAAAAAACTAAAAGGATGTAAGTTACGTTCATTTATAGAAAAATGCTAATTATCAAAAAGATTATTCCTAGAACTACCGTAACAATTGCTCCATCTACTAATAAGTCTTTCCATGTATAACTTTTAAGCATCCTTGTTTTATCTTCTTCACTCATAAGGTTCTTTAACCAAGTCCAATCTAAAAGCTGTGTCAATGCAACACCAAAAATTAAATGACCAAACAAAATACCAACTAGATCAATTCTAGAAATATCTTTAGTGAGACTTGTAACAATAAAAAAGTCCACTAGCTTTTTTCTTTATTAGATAAGGCACCACCTTCTTCTTTGTATTTTTCCCAAGCTTCGCTTAATTTTGCTTTAGAGAAATTTTGTTTTCGCTCAGAGATTTTATTTTTGAGGTTATTTAAACTATTAGTTAGTTCTTTTTTTGTTGGTTCATCAAGAAAGTTTGATGTTAATTTCCATAAATACCAGCTACTTGCTAGAAGAAGAATTAATCCGAGTAATTGCATATTAGTTTTTTACCATCTTACAACTTTTCAAATGGTTTCGATAAATAAATTTATTTAATATCTGCAGAAATTTTTTGACCTAAATAAAAATTAAAACTTTAACCAGTGGAAAAATATTCTATCTAGCAACCATATAGTTAGACCCCCTTCCAAGAAAGCCAACCAATACATCCCATAATCAGAAAATCCCATTTGTTCTTTTACTGTTTTAATTAATTTTTTGTGAGCTTGAATGAGATCTCTCATGAATAATCAAATTGTTTTAAACCTGCTGATTTTCTTTTATTAAGAATCCCTTCCCATAGCAAGATAGACATGTTTTCGTCTCATCTAATGAAATTCTTAGAAAACCTGCTCCATTACATCTAAAGCAATTTACTTTAGAAGTTGAATAAAGTTTTGACTTGATTTTAGCAGCACGGTTTAAGTAAGAAACAGTTTCTTTACGACCGTCTGCTTGAGCAGCTTTATTTAAAAGCTTTTTATAACTGACTTTTAGTTCTTGGGTATTCATCTTTTGAATGAAAAAAGGGTTCGAATACAGGGAAAATAATTGTTTATATAATTAAAAAAAACTAGGAATTTTCCGTTTATATTTCTAATCTGATCTCTTATTGAGATTTGAATAATATAACTAAGATTTGTTTTATACGCTTAGTATCTAAAGTATTAATTTGTATATTTAATAGAAATTTTATATTTGGTGAACTAATAATACTTTAGGTGATCATTCAAGAGTTCTATTATTTGTATTAGTAAAGAGTTTTAGAAAAGTTGTTGTTTAAAAATGATTTAAAGCGAAAAATTTATTATCCAGCCTTTTTTAGATTTTTTACTAAAAAATCTTTTTCATTGGTAAGAACTTTAAGTTTAGTTTTTTTTAACTCTGTTTTGATTTCATGAGTCAAATTCCTTTTTGTCTCATTTAATTTCATAAGTTTAAAACTTAAATTAATTTAAAAACAACTTAAATATTACTGATCCAAAAAAAAAAGTGTGGATAGTTTTTCCTTAAAAAAAAAGAATATATTTTATTTTGCACATAGAAATTTAAATTTAATCAACATATTGTGGAAAAACCTGTTGAAAAACGCTTAAAAAGTGGATAACTCTCGGGGAGCATTATCAAAACAAGCTTTTCTCGAATTATTTTTAAGTATTAATACTTTATCAAAAACAATTAAAATATAATTTATAAAACGCCATAATCATATGTTATGACTGTGGGATCATTACTTTTTGATTCATAAAAAATATTTTGACTACTTAATCATGTTGAGAAATGACTTATAAACTTTTTAATTCATGATGTATCAATTTGAAAATTAAAGTGAAGAAAAATAAATCTGAACTTGAATTTTTCAATTTTTGTCTTAGCTGCTTAAGTTAATGCTTTATTCGGTTTTCTCTATGGCAATACTTCCCAAACCAAAAATTAATCAAATAGGTTTAAACGAGTTAAATTTTTAAACATGACAGAGGAGAAAAAGGATTCAAAAAAGTGTTCTGGAAAGAAAAACATTATGTTTGCCTATGGTTTTATACAACTGGGTTCTAGTTTCGTATCGGCAATAGCATTAGCTGCAATCGCTTTTGGATTCTGTTCAGTAAAAAAAGAATCTAAACTTTTTAATAAATGTGTTGCAGAAATTATTGAAGATGGCGGCACTAATTCTGAGGCCGTAAGGTATTGCAATGGAGGCAATTAAAATCCCTCTCAGATTAATTAAATGAATTCAACCTGTGATTTGATTATTGATTCCTTAAAAGAGGAGCCAATTGGAGAAACTGATCATTTTATTTGGTTCATAACAGATATTGGCATTGTTGCACTATTTAAAAGAGAGGAAAACTTTGAAAATTATAGTTCGAATGTCGAAATTGAGGCAAATAAAATTGCTTTAGATATAACTAAAGAAGAGAAAGAATACCTCAAAATAAAAAAGAGACAGCTTTTCTTATTTTATTCATAATTTAGTATTTAGTTCTTGATTTAGTAAGAAGGCTCAAGGTTTAAAGCCGGTTCCATAATATTGTTTTCACTAATTAATTCGTAAGTTAGCTCTTTATTTAGGGCATTTATATAAGATGTATAAAGTTTTCCCCAAACAAATTCAAATTCATCTTTACTTAAATTCTTGAAAAGAATTTCTCCTTTGAAGTAAATGTGATAAGAATCATTCATCATGGAAAATTAATCTTATCCTTTTTAACGCAGTGAAATATGTATGTAGTATTAGGTGCTACTAAAAAGAAATTTATATTTGGAAGTCAAATACTTTTAGACTATCCGTGTATTCATTTTTTGTTTTTTGAATAATCCGACTGTCTCATCAAGATCCATACACGGCTGAATACTTATATCCATTAACCTTCTCCAGGGATGCCATTGCTTCCAAATTGTCTCAAGAGAATCTGCACTTACTACAGAATGTCCAATCCCATTTTGAACCATAAAAATCCAAGAATGAACCTCATAGTTTTCAGGTCTGTTTTGGGGACCACCTGATTCGTACCAATTAATTAGCATTTCTGCTCCTTCTTCTTGATCCTCGCCATCTGTAAATTCGTAGGAAATCAAATACCTTTGCATATTGATTATTATTAAAATCTTTAAACTATCTTAACTCTAGATTTAGATATTGCCTCACAATTTAATTAATGCTATCAAGCTTATAGGAGTGATTGTTTTAAATGACTGAAAGATTTGGGAAAATCAAAAAGAATATTTTGACTAATTTATCTTTTTTAAATAAGACAATCTTGAAGTATTTTCAAAACCATGATCTGTTCGTATAGCTCCAGTTAACAGATAAAATTTGATACTTTTTAAAATACCTTAAATTAGTTACCATATTTGTACTTTATAGATACCAATGATAAATAAAAAGGATAGTAGTGATCCACTTGATAATTTAGAGTACGAAAAAGTTTTAGAGGAGGAAATAATTAATTCATACGAAAGTAAATTTCAGAAAGATACTGAAGAAGATATTAAAAAGATTAAATTCTACAGACTTAAAAGAACTCCATTAGAAATATTAAATAGATCATTTTTCTTTTTCTTTATTGGAAGTTTTCTTTTCTCTTTGTTTTTAGCTTATTCAGAAAGTAAGTTATGGTTCATACTTTATGTAATAAGTGCATTGTCGTGTGTTTTCTATACTCCTAACAGAAAGGCACTTAAAGAATTAATAGCAGCTTGGCCAAATGTAGAGGATCTCATTAAAGGGAGGAGTTTGTGGAGAAAAGGCAAGTAAAAGATTATGAAACCGTTAAATTCATTTAAAAAGTGGTTATTAAATATTCTTGTGCCATACATTGAGGGCACCAACAAGAAGAAAGAGGATAAAAAATGAGCCTAATAAAGGTTGGAATTATTGTTGAAATTTTTTTGTTTGTGGGAGTTTTTTTATGGGTTAGGAAACTAACTAGTAATAAAGGTAGACAACCATCTCTATCAAAAAAAACAATTAAAAATCTCAAATTTTAGAATTTTGATCAAAAAATAAGGAATCTTTATAAAGAGATTAAATGTATGGGGCATTTATTTACTTTTTTCTCTCACTTTGTGTATGAAATCGGTTAGAACATCTATATCTTTCTTAAAAATATGGTTTCCTCCATTCAAGGTCTTGCTCCAATAACTAATCCATTAAATAGTGTCTTAGTAGAAAAGAAACTAATAAATGTTGATCAAAAGTTTATTCAACTTGTTTCTCTAGCAGAAGGGTTACCTCGTACAGAAGTTATTGAAAGTGGTAGAAATTATTGGAGAGGCGTTTGTAGAAGCTTAATTTTTAGATTTCCAGATGACCTAGAAATTTTAAAGCTTGATGTAAGAAGTTATGTAGATAGATCAAAAGGAATTATTCAGATAAGATCTGCAGCAAGATTAGGGCAATCTGATTTAGGCGTAAATCTTAGAAGAGTGGAATACTTGTTTAATCAATTAGAGAAGTTTTAATTAATCTATTTTTTATAAATTTAAGGTTCTTTTTACTAAATAGTTGTGCTTTAATTCATAAGAATATTTGAATTGCCATGGTAAAGATAATCTTAGTTGGAATCATTGTCGCGCTTGTATATTCTCAACCTGATCTCCGTCTTACAGTCGCGGATTGGTTAAAAGCAGCTTCTGATTTTCTTATTGAATCAGTACAAGTAAAACCTTGAATTAATTTTCTATGAAGTATTAAATAAGACCTGAAACTGTAATCATTTGTTTAATGCATATGGCTACGAAAATAAAAATTATTATCCTGCTTAATATGTATTTCACTTAAACAAATAAATAGTTTTAGGAACATAATAGAAAATATTTTTGAAATTTTTGAATAGTTAACGATAATAAGGGATATGAAGCTTAGATTATTTGAGTTCTATTTTATTAAAGACTATTTAAGGCCTTGGTTTGGTCTTATTTATTCTTTATTCTTTCTGTTTTTTTTAGGCGCAATTGGCTATCGAATAACAGAGGGATGGGAATGGAGTGATTGCTTATGGATGGTTCTAATCACAATAACCACTATTGGTTTTGGAGAAGTTCAACCTTTAAGTCCTGAAGGCAGGATAGTAACTGTTTTAGTAATCGTTGGCGGATTGATCTTTATTCAATTTACCTTTCAAAAAGCTGTTAGATTATTCGAATCCGGCTATTTTCAAAGAGTAAACGAATTACGTTTTAAAAGACTTCTTAGAAAAATGGAAAATCATGTAATTTTGTGCGGATATGGAAGGGTAGGCCAGGAAATATCTAACCAAATAAAAACGCAAAATATTCCAATTATTGTTGTTGAGAGCGATGAAGATAGAAAAAAGATTGCTGAAGAAAATGGTTTAGAAGTACTTTGTGCTGATGCAACTCTTGATGAGACTTTAAAACTGGCAGGATTAGAAAAATGCAAAAGTTTGGTCGTCACCTTACCTAACGATGCTGCAAATTTATATGTGGTTTTAAGCGCTAAAGGAATAAGAAGTTCTATAAGAGTAATTGCAAGAGCTGGAACTGAAGAAGCCGCAAATAAATTGAGATTAGCTGGAGCAAGTATAGTCGTAAGCCCTTATATAGCTGCAGGAAGAGCAATGGCATCAATGGCTTTAAGACCAATTGCTATTGATTTTCTTGATCTGCTTGCAGGAAGTGAATGTGAAATTGAAGAATTTGAATTAAGTAATGATATTAGTCTTTTTGAAACAGCAGAGAAAAGATCACTCTCTGAACTTGGAATAGGGAAAAAGAGCGGTGCAAAAATATTAGCTATTAAAGAAAATGAAAAGTTGTTTACTAATCCTGGAGGTAATTTCATACTTCAGCCAGGTCAAGTATTAATAGCATTTGGTAGTAAAGAACAACTAAATATTTTGAACGGATTATTAGGAAATCTTGTCGTAGCAGTAGAGCTATTAAAATAGATAGATCGAGATTCAGAATTAATTGCTAAATTAATTGTGAGTGAAATAAATCAAATGAAAATATTTAAATTTCTATTAGTTATTCCTCTAATAACTTTAATAATTATTTTTCAAACCTCTTTGCAAGATAGATATCTAATGGCTTCTGATATTAGAGATGGAGAAACAATTTTTAGAAATGTTTGTGCTGGTTGCCATGTAAGAGGTGGATCAGTCGTTCTCAAAGGATCCAAATCATTAAAACTTTCCGACCTTGAAAAAAGAGGAATAGCAGATGTAAATTCAATAACAAAAATTGCTAATGATGGGATTGGTTTTATGAAAGGTTATAAAAATAAATTAAAGGATGGAGAGGATAAAGTTCTTGCACAATGGATCATTCAAAATGCAGAAAAAGGCTGGGGGTAGATGAAAAGTTTGCTCCTTTAATATGTTTGTGTGAGGAAAATTAAAGAAGCATTTTTATATTAAATAAACAGGTTTAAGGAAAAATTAAAAAGCTAATAAGACCAGATAAAATAACATTGAATGTAAAGTAAATATGAAATAATTACATCAAATAAATTTGATTATATAAAATAAAATTGATGGAACTTTAAATGGCTACTAAAGATCATAAAAGTTTGCAGGGCTCAAAAATTCTTCTTGTAGAGGATGATAAGAGTATTAGGCTGACAGTAAGTGAATCATTGAAAGGCGAAGGTTTTCAAGTGTTAACTTTTAAAGATGGTTTAAGTGCCTCAGATTTTATTGGAGATAATAATAAAAATGATATAGACCTTATAATTCTTGACTTGATGTTGCCGGGTCTTAATGGATTAGAGTTATGCAGAAAAATAAGAAATGAAGAAAATTATACACCTATATTAATTTTGAGTGCTAAAGATAATGAATCAGACCGGGTTCTTGGATTAGAGGTTGGTGCTGATGATTATTTAACAAAACCTTTTGGTTTAAATGAATTAATTGCCAGATCAAGAGCATTAATAAGAAGATCTAAACGTAATAAGAAATATATAGACAAAACACAAACTATCATTGAGTTTAATCATATAAAAATGTTTTTGGAAGAATGCAGGGTAACTTCTTTTGATAAAGAAATAACATTATCTCCCAAAGAATTTAAATTATTAGAATTATTTTTGAAAAATCCAAAAAGAGTATGGTCAAGGGATTTAATACTTGAAAAAATATGGGAAATTGACTTTATCGGTGATACTAAAACGGTAGATGTTCATGTTAGATGGCTCAGAGAGAAATTAGAAGAAGATCCCTCTGCTCCAAAGTTTCTTAAAACTGTTAGAGGTTTTGGCTATAAGTTTGGATGAAAATGAAAACACTACAAGAAGTATTAACTTTCTTTTATGAGAAATGGAAAACCAAGGTTAAAGGATTTTCAAAAAATAATAAAAATATTGAATTAACTAAAAATAAGAACCAACAAATTTTTGATTTTCCATTTGATAAAGTTAAACCACAGCAACTTTTATCTTGGTTAGACTATTCATCTCAAGGATGGATGATTTTGTCATCTGATCTAACAATAAAATTTATCAATCAGAAAGGTTTATCTCTCATTAAGTTTATTAAATATAAAGATGTTATTGGAAAAGCAGTTAATGATATTAATGAGCTCGAAGTACTAAGAAATAAGATTTTATATTCAAGAAAAAAAGATTTCCCAATCAGCCTAGATTGCACCATTTCGGGGGAACCCATTTCTGTAAATATTGTTAGAGCAAGGAAAAAAAATTATTTAATATTGTTGGATAGTAAATTATCAATTGAATCCATAAAAAAAAGACAGAATCAATTAATTAATGATGTGTCTCATGAACTGAAAACACCTCTTACATCTCTTATTTTGATAGGCGAAAGATTGGAAGCAGTAGTATCAAAGAAAGATAAATATCTTGTTAAAAGACTTAAGAAAGAATCTAAAAGACTAAGAAAAATGGTCGAAGAAACTTTAGAACTTTCTAAGCTAGAAAGTAGCGAGGCTTTTAATAGAAATAAAAAAATATCTATTTCAGATTTAGTGATGGAATCTTGGCAAACCTTAAAACCACTTGCAGAAAAAAAAGATATAAAAATAAATCTACTGATACCAACAAAATATTTTATATCTGCAGATATTGAAAATTTAAAAAGAGCTTTTATAAATATTTTGGATAATGCTATTCGTTATTCCCCAGCTAATGAAGAAATTCAAATTGAAATTTTTAAAAGAGATAGCTCGGTTGTTATGAGAGTTAGAGATAAAGGTATTGGATTAGAAGAAAATGAATTTAATGATATTTTTTCTCGTTTTTATAGAGGTGATCCATCAAGAACTAAATTCAAGAAAAGTGGAAGTGGTTTAGGTCTTTCAATAACAAAAAAAATAATCAATAACAATAAAGGTTTTATAAAGGCTTTTAATCATAAGGATGGTGGAGCAATTTTTGAAACTATCTTTCCATGTCTCGATAAAGATTTATAGGATGGGAAGAAAAAAGGCTCCATTATGGAGCCCAATGTTTTTACTCTTCTAGGAATTTTGTAAAAAATTAAAAAGAGAATGATACAAATGCACCGGCTCCAGTAGTGTCAACATTTGTACCTGTCGTTTCAGAAATGTAAACGAAAGGTGTAATACTCATACTGTCGTTAAGTGGATATTCGTAGGAAAGATCATATGCATAAATTTCTTCTGCATTGTCTTTGATTGGTCCATTGGTTCCAATGTTTGCACTTAATGTACCTTCACCTACATCAGTACTAATACCGAAAGCCCATTGAGTTGTGTCTTCCCCTGAATCTGGATTCCCTACTTCAACACCACCGCTAAAGGTAGTTGGTAATTCTTCGGGGCTGTAATATGCAACTAAACCGTAGTAGTTGGCAGTATCTTTATCAGAGTAAGCTACTGTGAAACCGAATGTATCTGCTTCATAACCAAGAGCTAAACCAAAAAGGTCAGTACCTTCTTTAGTAAACAAACCAGTGGAGTTAGTATCGGTTTTGCCTGCAATTCCAGATATACCTAGTCCAAGTTCCCAACCATCTCCAAATCCAGTTGCAGCACTAAGTGAAACATTACCACTTAAGTCAACAGAGTTTGCGGCACCACAATCTCCTAAGTTATCAACCATATTATTCATGGAACATGCATTAGGCCAAGTCTTGGATGCATCCATAGAATCACCAACTGCAACCTTCCATGCGCCTACTGGGAAAGTGTAGTTGAGGTCATTAACCACAAGGGCGTCACTTTCACTTTCTCCCCAGTCTAAACCAGTCTTATCAGCACCAACATTTGTTAGACCATTTCCAGTTACTATTCCGATGTTTAAGTTATCTTCACCTGTGAAACTTGTATCTAGGTCAATTCCTAAGGCATATTCAAACTGAACTACATCATTGGCTTTAGTTGCTGAATCAGTTGCACCTAATAGGAACCCTACTTCACCACTCATAGTGGTCGTTTCACTGAAAGAACCAGCTTCAAGTCCGTTAACACGAGCTTCAAGGCCATCAACTCTTCCTTTCATAATTGCCAACTCAGAACCAAGTTCATCACTTAGCCTACCTATTGCAGCTCCGTTCATTAAGCCTTCACCACCAGCGATTAGATTGCTTAATTCAGCAGCAGCTTCTAAACGAGTAACTGAGTTACCATTAAATTTAGGGCTATTTGTAAGATCCTTTAATGAATCGTAAGCCCAATCTCCTGGGAATAAAGTATCAGATTTAAAATCACCTAAAGATACTAAATTGTTGGAGTTTGAATAATCACTAAGATCTGTTGAATTGATCTCAGCTGCGTTTACTGCTAAACCTGATGCCAAAGAAATGATTGCAGGAGCAGCAATTAGTTTTTGAAAAAGTTTCATGAACCTCAACACGTAAAAATGGATAAATATCCAAATCTATGAGAACTAATAAAGGTTAAGAAACGGCTAAGAAATTAGGTCAGAAGGAAATTTTAAAGAGACTTTAAACTTTTCTTAAATTAAACAAAATGATTTCTAAAATTTTTGAATATTTTTTAAATAATATTTTTAAATTGAAATTCATTTATTTTCAAATATTTTCAAAACCAAACGTAAATAAGTTATTTTGATATTTAGTTTAAGAAGGGGTTAAGAACTAATTAACCATAGGATAAAGTTTTAATTAATGAGTATTTGTGTGTAAATTTGGTGCTATAAATATGAAGTCTTTATTTAATCATGACATCCATGAACATAGCTAAGAAAGCTTTGGTTTTCACTTCTGCAGTAGCCATTGCTGCTGGTACAAGTGTTCCTGGCACAAGTGTTTCTGCTAAAACAAGATTAAGTGGTGCTGGAGCATCATTTCCTGCCAAAATTTACACTCGATGGTTTTTTGATCTAGCAAAATCTGGCGGCCCAAGAGTTAATTATCAAGCTGTCGGCTCTGGTTCTGGAAGAAAAGCATTTATTGATCAGACTGTAAACTTTGGTGCTTCTGATGATCCCATGAAAGATAAAGATATAGCAAAAGTTACTAGAGGACTAGTACAGATACCTATGGTTGGAGGTACTATTGCATTTGGTTATAACTATGATTGTGATTTAAAACTTTCCCAAGAGAAAGCAGTACAAGTTGCTATGGGAATGATTAAAGATTGGAAAGAATTAGGTTGTAAACCAGGGAAATTGACTTGGACTCATCGCTCTGATGGATCAGGTACAACTAAAGCCTTTACAAACTCTATGGAAGCGTTTTCACAAACCTGGACATTAGGCACAGGTAAGTCTGTAAAATGGCCGGCAGGTGTTGGAGCGAAGGGTAATTCTGGCGTTGCAGGTGTTATTCAAAATACTCCTGGCGCAATTGGTTATGTTAACCAGTCTTATATAAAAGGTAATGTTAAAGCAGCTGCACTTCAGAATCTTTCTGGAGAATATGTAAAGCCCACAGTTGAGGCAGGAGCTAAAGCTCTCAATGGTATTACTTTAGATGAAAATCTTGCTGGTAAAAATCCTAATCCAACTGCAAAAGGAGCATACCCTATAGCTTCATTAACATGGATACTTGCTTATCAAGAGGGTAATGGTAGAAACACTAAAGCTATCAAACAAGCCTTTAATACATTGTTAAGTGATGAGTATCAAGATAAAGCTCCATCACTTGGATTTGTCCCCTTAAAAGGAGATATTCTTGAGAAGTCAAGAGCTGCTGTAAAAAGAATCGGTAAATAAACTGTAAGACAATATTTAACAGGAGGAATTTATATCCTCCTTTTTTTTATGCAAACAAATATTTTGACAAGCCTAATATTAAAGAAAAAAGAATGAGTATGTATGTTGGAACCATTTTTAAAAAAGATAATAGTGTGGAGATTAAAACTATAAAAATAGAGCTAATTAAAAAGAATTTTGATGAAAAACTATCTTCAATTAAATTAAATCCAGAGAAAATAACTGCTCCAGGAATTGTATTGATCACTCCTTCGATAAAGTAATTAATCGATTTAATTCTGTTTTTTATAAAGCCTTTTCCAAAAACAAAAATCAATAAAAAACTTGGTAAAAAAATTGCAAAAGTTGATATAAATGAATACTTTAAAGCTTCATTTATTCCTTCGATCGAAAACCCTGCTTTATATCCAATAAAACTTGTAATTAATAAGACAGGCCCAGGCGTTATTTGGCTAATCATTATTCCATCTATAAATTCATTATTTGTTAACCATCCTTGCGAGATAATATAATCACTCATAAGAGGAATGATTACTAATCCACCTCCAAAAATAAAAAGTCCAGATTTAAAGAAGAAAAAAAACAGATTAAAGTAATCAACTAAAACCTTTGAGTTTATAGACTCTCTTAAAAAATTATAAAACTTTGATATATCTAAAAAGACCGAGCTAAACAAAAATGAGGTTGTTGAAAATATAGATAAAGGGACCAAGCTATAAAAAATATTTTTGAATTTCTTTAAAAATATATTTATAAATCCTGCAATACTAAGAATTGTTATGAGTGGAAATTGAATACTATTATATTTAGCAAATATAAGTAGAAATAATATTGAGCTGGAGAATAATATTCGATCAAACTTTAATCTTTTTTTTAATAGATCTAATGAGAATGAAAAAATTATTCCTGCAATAATAGGCGGATTAAAATAAATTAAATCTGTTAAGAATTTTGATCCATAACCAATTTGCCAAAAAAAACTAAGAGCTAATACCGAAATGAATCCTGGGATAATGAAACATATACCTGATATCAATCCACCAAGATAACCATTTATTTTAAGACCTATATATATTGCCAATTGAGTAGATATTGGTCCTGGAAGTATTTGACATAATCCAATACCTTTTTCAAAAGATTGAGTTGATATCAATTTTTTATTATTGATAATTTCATCTTCGAATAAGGAAATATGAGCATAGGGTCCTCCAAAACTTAAAATACCAATTTTTAGGAAAGTTTTTGCGAGTTCAATTAAGGATATTTTTGCCATTAAAATATTCTAATTCCGAAAAATTAGTCTTTATGGAGCTGATAGGCTTTGTTTCAACGAGGGTAATTTAAGACTGGAAATCCAAGATAAGAATATTAAAAGTGATGAAAAATAAAGACAATATTGGAGTCCAATACTTGGATTTCTTCCAATCATAAATAATAAGCCAGAGAGTAATGTTCCAATTAGTCTTCCAGCAGCATTTGCCATGTAATAGAAGCCAACATTTAAACTGACTTTTTCATTATCAGAGTAGGCCAAAATCATATAAGAATGTGTAGATGAATTCATTGCAAAAACAAATCCAAAAATAGTAAGTCCTAAAATTATTGCTATTGATGGTGAACTTTCTCTCCATAATGCGATTCCTATCAAAGATGGTATGACCATTAATACGGCACTCCAAAATTGGATAGCTTTACGATCTGGACTTTCTTTCTGGCCCCACATCTTTCTAATTGCTGGAGCCGAAGCCTGAACAATTCCATAACCTATTACCCAGGCCCCAAGAAATAATCCTATTTCCATGTAGTCCCAGCCAAATGCCATATCAAGGAATACTGGAAGAGCTACAACAAACCAAACATCTCTTGCTCCAAAAAGAAAGAATCTTGCTGCTGAAAGAATATTTATTGCATCTGATTTTGAAAAAAGATCATTAAAAGCTGGTTTGGCCTTCATCTTGCCAATTTCTCCAGGTAAGATTAATGTCAATAAAAAGGCTAAGCAGAGTCCAAAACCCATAATTCCTACAGCATTATTGAATCCAAATAACTTATATAAAAGTCCACCCAAGAAGAACCCAACTCCCTTAAGAGCATTTTTAGATCCAGTTAAAATAGCAACCCATTTAAAAAGTTGTTTTTGGCCAGTATCATTGCCATAATTTGTCTCTGGAACAACTGTCTTAACAGCACTTTTAGCACTCATTTTGTTTAAATCTTTTGCTATCCCACTGACTGCTTGAGCAACCATAACGTATACGACACTAAATATTACTGGCCAATCCTCCTTAACTGGAATAAGCATGAAAAGAGCAATGATTTGCAGGATAGTCCCAATCCATAAAGTAAGCCTTAAACCATATCTTGCTCCTATCCAACCACCATATAAATTAGTAATTATTCCAAAAAACTCATAAAAAAGGAAAAGTAAAGCAATTTGTAGAGTTGTGTAACCTAGCTCATGAAAGTGACCAACAACTAATAATCTTAATGCGCCGTCAGTAAGCGTGAATGCCCAATAGTTTGCTGTTACAACACTATATTGTTGAATATTAGATAACTTCATAAAGACATAAATTAAATCTCTTTTTTGATTACATATTCAGTAAGATCTGCAAGTCTGCAGCTGTAACCCCACTCGTTGTCGTACCAAGCGTATATCTTTAATAAATTTGAATTAACAACCATAGTTGATAAGCTATCAACTATTGAACTTCTAGAGTCATTTACATAATCTGCAGAAACTAAAGGTCTTTCTTCATAGCCAAGAATTCCTTTTAAATAAGTTTCTGAAGCTAACTTAAGTGCCAAATTTACTTGTTCAGTTGACACTTCATTATTTAATTCGAAAACTGCATCGGTTAAAGAACCATTAAGTAGAGGAACTCTTACTGCATGCCCATTTAATTTTCCTTTTAATTCTGGGAAGATCTCAGCGATAGCTTTAGCAGATCCAGTAGTAGTAGGTATTAAACTTTGCATACATCCTCTTGCTCTCCTTAAATCACTTTTATAAAAATCTACAGGAACTTGAGTGTTGGTAACATCGTGAATAGTTGTAATAGCGCCGTGCTTAATTGAAAAATTTTCATTGATTACCTTTACTATCGGAGCTAAACAATTTGTAGTGCAAGATGCTGCAGTTACTAATTTATGTTTAGAAGGGTCATAAAGACTTTGATTTATACCGTAAACAATATTAAGTGATTCCTCTCCAGCTACAATCCCCTTTACTGGACAAGCTACTATTACTCTTTTCATCCCAAGAGAATCAAAATATGGATTAAGTTGGTCTGGCTTTTTATTCTTTCCTGTACATTCCAAAATAATATCTACAGAAGATTTTCCCCAAGGAACATCAAGATAATTTTTAAAAGATGTGTAGGCTAATTTCTTTTCCCCAATTATTATTTCATCTTCTTTGACCTCTATATCTTTCCCCCATCTACCATGGACCGAATCGAATTCGAGTAAATGCGCAGCGGCATTCGAATCTCCTGCTATCTCATTAATGTGAGTTATTTCTATATCAGCTCTATCCCATAATGCTCTGAAAACTAATCTGCCAATTCTTCCAAAACCATTAATTCCAATTTTCATAACTTTGAAATTTTCTATATAAACTATACATCAAAATATTTTGATGTATCAAGATGTTTTGATTAATGAAATCTTTTTTATTTAAGCTATATTTAAAAGAATTCATTTACTTTAAATTGTTAAAAGAGAGTAGCAAAGTAGAAAAAGAAAATATATCTAAGTTGATGGTTTCATTTTCAGATCCTTTTAGGCTAGAAATAATTGATCTAATGATGGATGGAGAAGTTTGTGTATGCGATATTATGAAATTAACTAATTTATCTCAATCAAGAATTTCATATCACATAAAAATTTTAAAGGAAGCTGGTCTTATCTCAGACAGACAAGAAGGTAGATGGGTCTACTACAGCCTAAATAAAGAATCTCTCTTTTTGATCCAGGAATGGATAACTTCTTTGACAGATTATTCCTCAAATAGAAAACGTTGCTGCGAATAAATTATATTTTAGATTTTATTAATTAACTTCTGATTCCCTGTCATAAGTCATTCCTGATTGTTCCATCCACTCAGCTTTAGTTTTGCAATTTTGTTTGTGATTAAAGATGTGAAAACCTTCAATAATAATCATTATGGATAGAAGCAAAACAGGAATAAAATATACAGGGGAAGATATTACTTCTTTATATTTGATTTGAGAAATAAATTCCCTGTATTTAAACATTCCCTCAGTTGTTATTCAATAAATAATATTTACTTATGGTTAAGGAAAGTTAAAGAAAAAATTTTTGAAGAAATTAAGTTTAAGGATGTTTACTTTTCATGACTTTCTTATACCTTTAACCCCTCTTAAAGTCTTTTACAACATTTAGTAGTAGATTTATAGAGATATTCTTTTTTTAATGGAAGAGAAATTAACTCTTTTCAAGAATCGTAAAAGATTCGGTATCGAAAAAAATATAGATATTATCTTCAAGAATACTGCTTTAGTCTTGTCTAGTTTCGTAGCAATAATACTTTTAGGAATTATTTTAGTTGTCTTTTTTCAGTCATTTGAATCCTTTTCAAGGTATGGATTGAAGTTTTTAGTAACCTCAGAATGGAATCCTGTAAAAGATGAATACGGAGCTTTTACTGCAATTTATGGCACATTAGTAACATCATTTCTTTCGTTATTAATAACTATTCCTCTGGGAGTTGGAACTGCAATATTTATTACCGAAGACTTTGTGCCTAAAGTTGTTAGAGAGATAATAGGTTCCTTTGTCGAATTACTTGCAGCTATTCCATCAGTTGTATTAGGACTCTGGGCAATATTTGTAATGGAACCTTTTTTTAGAGCCTTTTTTGTCTTTTTACATAATTTCTTTGGTTGGATACCTTTTTTTAGTACAGAACCTACAGGTAGGAATTCCTTTTTAGCAATATTGATTTTAGTAGTAATGCTTTTGCCAATAGTGACCTCCATTGCAAGAGATTCACTTAATCAGGTTCCTAAAAAGCTAAGAAATGCGGCTTATGGAATTGGAGCTAGTAGATGGAAAACAATATTTTCAGTAATTTTGCCTGCAGCATTATCAGGAATTATGGCAGGTGTTCTATTGGCTTTAGGTAGGGCAATGGGAGAAACAATGGCTGTGACAATGATTATTGGTAATTCAAATGCATTTAGTTGGTCTCTATTATCTCCTGGATATACCATTTCATCCATGCTTGCAAACCAGTTTGGTGAAGCTGATGGTAGTCAGGTTTCATCACTGTTTTATGCGGCTTTTGTACTGATGATACTTTCTTTGGTAGTAAATATCTTTGCACAGTGGCTAGTTAAGAAATTTAGTCTCAAATATTAGATAATTATGAATTCACTTTATTACCAGAAAAGATTATCCAGAAATATAGGAGATAAATTCTTCACTTCTCTCTCCGTAATTTGTGCTTTGATAGCAATACTTCCTTTGATTTTTCTAGTGACTTATATTCTCATCAAAGGTGGATCTCAAATCACACCAGAACTATTTACTTTAGAACCAAATCCTCCTGGAGATGATTTAGATGCAGGAGGTATTAATCCTGCATTGATCGGAACATTAATAATAACTACCATTGCTTCAATTATTGCTATACCAGTAGGTGTTGGTGGTGGAATATATCTAGCTGAATATTCAAAAGGAGGACCTTTTTCAAGATTTATCAGATTTGGTGTAAATGTTTTAGCTGGAGTTCCCTCAATTATCGCTGGCGTATTTATTTATGCCTTAATTGTTTCTACAAAGATCTTATTTGGAAGTATGTACAGCGGTTTGGCGGGAGGTATGGCGCTTTCAATATTGATGTTGCCTACTGTGATTAAGACGACTGATGAAGGTTTAAAGCTGGTGCCTAATGAGTTGCGATATGCGTCTCTTGGTGTTGGGGCAAGTATGTATACAACCATATTGAAAGTTACTTTGCCTTCATCCTTTAGATCTATTGCTACTGGGGTTGTGCTTGGAATCGCAAGAGCTGCAGGTGAAACAGCACCTTTGATTTTTACGGCTTTGTTCTCCTATTACTACATAACAGGCTTTGGAGACTTGTTTTATGAGATGGGTTCTTTGGCCGTATTGATATACAACTTTGCTCTAGAACCATATGATGCTCAAAATAAACTGGCCTGGGCAGCTTCCTTTATTCTTGTTTTATCGATACTATCAGTAAATATATTTTCAAGGATATTGGCCGCTCTTACTGAGAAAACCAAGAGAGTATAAATGATTAAAACTAATAAAAGAATACCAAAGAATATCATTTTATCTCTCGAGAATGTCTCTATTAGCTATGGAACTTTTGAAGCAGTAAGAAATGTTTTTTGTAATTTTAAAAAAGGAAATATAACCTCCCTTATTGGACCTTCAGGTTGTGGTAAATCAACTGTTCTTAGATCATTAAATAGAATGAACGATTTGATTCCTAATTGTTCACTTAAAGGAACTGTGCTGTTTGATGGAACAAATATTTACGATAAAAGAGTAGATCCAGTTGAAGTAAGAAGAAGAATTGGTATGGTTTTTCAACAACCTAATCCTTTCCCAAAATCTATTTACGAAAATATTGCATTTGGGGCAAGAATTAATGGCTTTACTGGAGATATGGATGAATTAGTCGAAAGCTCACTAAGAAAAGCTGCTTTATGGGATGAATGTAAGGATAAATTAAATGATAGTGGATATTCTTTATCTGGCGGCCAACAACAAAGACTATGCATAGCAAGAACTATCGCAATTGAACCTGAAATAATTCTAATGGACGAGCCATGTTCAGCTTTAGATCCAATCTCTACTTTGAAAATAGAAGAAACGATGCATGAACTTAAGAAGAATTTCACGATAATAATCGTAACTCATAATATGCAACAAGCACTAAGAGTAAGTGATATGACTGCATTTTTTAATGCTATTGAATACGAAGATGGTGATGGAGGAAAAGTGGGTTATCTCGCCGAATTTAATTCTACAAAGAAAATTTTTAACTCTCCTAAAGAAAAAATAACTGAGGAATACATATCAGGTAAATTTGGCTGATGTTCAGTTTTTACTTTATAAGGAAAAATCATCACTTAAAAAGGTTTTAGGGGTAGACAAACAGTATAAATACCTATATAGTTGTTTAAAATTTGTAATTTCTCTTTGAAAAACTATCCATTTCTACCTTTCTTAATCTTTGCAGGGGCTTTAATTACAACTGCAACAATTGGACTTCCAGTATTTACTTCTTAATTTAGGACATTAATACAAAGTTAATAATATTATTTCTAAGATAAGAGTTTTTATTAGACGTCCTCAAAAATTCTTCTTTAAATTGAATTTTATTTGACTTTATAGAAAACAGAGTGAATATGAAAGTGTGTGGGTATGAAATCTGTATTTGAACCATTTTTTGAGATGGTTTGTTTCTAATTCATTTATTATGGACAAAACAAAAGAACAATTAGAAAAGCTAAGAGAAGTTGCTGAAGCATCTTTAACAAAGACAGAAGAACTTCAAAAAGTTCTTGCTCAAATAGAAGCACTAATGTCTCGAGAAGAATCTCAAGCAGTTTCAAAAAAGAAATAATCGATATTTCTTAGATTCTTATTTCTGTACTTTTTATTACACCTTAACTATTTCATAATAGTTATTAATTTAGTAAGCAGAACCCGTTCCAAAGTTTTCTGTTAGGTCTCGAGGTCTCACCTTCTTAATGTAAAAGACCTCTTTCATAATCATTGGATGAAATTTTTATATTTTAGTAATTAGTTAATAACTTTATAAATTTCTTTTTTGCAAACGTTTACATCGAATGATTCAGTATTAACAATTTCTAGTCCAGTTTTTTCAGTTACTTTTACTGTCGCATTGCATTCGTCTTGTTTAAGGGCCATATAACTTGGTTTAATATTTTTAATATCTAATTTAATTTCAGCTTCAGGATCTTTTTTATATTTTTCCATTACAAGTGTTAGCGCTTCTATCTCAACAGAAAAGTTTTCGTTAGCATGAAGTACTGGAATAAAAAGTAATGGAAATAAGATGAATTTTGTTAATTTTTTCATTTCCACGTAAAGAGTCTATTTTTTTTATAACGTAAACCCTTTGTTTGTGAAAGGGGCTGATTTATCCAAATTCTATTCTCCATCATTTTCTCAATTAATAAGTAACAATACCTACAAAATTAAATGATTAGGTTAGTAATCGAGACTATTAAGTATAAATTGGTATAAATTAATAAAATTTATGTCTATTTGAAAGATAAATTTTTAAAAACTATATTTCAATGATTTCTTTTTCAGAGATTATTGCCCATTTTTTAAAGGATTTTTTGCAAGGGTATCCTCCTGTTAAATCTCCGAATGCAGGCAAATATAGAGTATTTTTCTTTATATCCATTGCAAAACATCTAAAAGATAATTTATCTCCATTGTTTTTTAAATAAAGTTTTGGGTGATAATGTCCACAAATATTCAAAATTTTATTATTTGACAAATTAATAGGCTCATGGCTAAAAGTAATATCTTTAGTTTTTTTGATATCAAAAATCTTTATATTCTTTATTTTACAGCCCGCATCATGATTTCCTATAACGAGTTCAACATTAGTTTTTAATAGTTCGGGAAGATCCTCAACTTTTTTTTGAAGAGTTTTACTTATTGAATATTTACTATGGAATAAGTCTCCTAAAATTACTAACTTTACAGGACTATATTTTTTTACTAATATTTTTATTCTTTCAAAATTTTTTTCATCTGAATTATTGGTGAGAG
Source organism: Prochlorococcus sp. AG-347-K18 (assembly GCA_003281365.1). Taxonomy (GTDB): domain Bacteria; phylum Cyanobacteriota; class Cyanobacteriia; order PCC-6307; family Cyanobiaceae; genus Prochlorococcus_A. Next base: position 5,606 of record QCCF01000012.1, on the reverse strand, counting down.
GGATACCATTTTTTTGAAAGTATTCAGCTTTTCCAAGATGAATATCGCAAATAAACAACTCTTTTGTTTTTGGTAAAAATAATGCTCTTGAGGGAAGCATCTCTAACAATGTACCGCCCCAGTAAAATTTGAAATAACTTTTTTGCATTTAATAATTATATTTTTTTATAAGTTTTTCTATTCTTTTTTCTATTGGTTCATTACTTAAAGTATTTTTAAGTCTCTCAACTAATAAAGGAAAAGCAAAGGGAGTTGGTGTTTTTATCTCGTTAAGAAGAATTTTTAAGTTTTTTAATCTTTCTAAGGATTTATAAATTCTTTTGTTTTCCAATTGATATTCCTTTACTTCTTGATGCGATTGTTTTATTAAAAGATGGTTTTCTTCGTATTTAGTAAAGACATCGTACAAAAGACTGGAGCTAATTTGAAGTTGAGAGGATGTTTTTGCCTTAGTTGGATTATTTTGGTTTACTAATCCACTTATTTGGGCAATATTTTTAAATCTACGTTTTGTTAATTCTGAAAAATTAATTGCATTTTCTAGATCTTCTTCTAATTTCTTGTTATCCAAAAAGTAATTAGTTTCTTTTTTTATTATTGAAAAATCATAATCTTCTGATGTGGTTAAGCTAAATCCAAAATCATTAGCAGTAATACTAAAAGTTGATTTTTTTAATTTTGCAAATCTTAAAGCCCATAGAAATGCAATCCCTTCATTAACAAATTTGCCATCCAGGCTAAAAACAAAAAGATTTGACAAATCTTTGGTTTTAAATATCTCAATAAGGAATTCATCTTTTTTGGGAATGTTTGAAAGGATTTTTTGTTTTTTTAATATTGGGCTCAGTGAATTTAGTTCTGGATTTAAGTAATCACAATTTTCTAATTCATTGCATACATCTATTTCTTTTCTCAAACTTTCACAGAGGAGATCAGAAATTGCTATTTGCCCACCAATCCATGCAGGAATTAAAGAACTTTTCTTTGATGATTTCTTGACGTATAGAATCATATCTCTGATTCTTACAAATTGAAGTATTTTCCCTGCGAAGTAAAAGGTATCACCTGGATTTAATTTTGAAGCAAAATTTTCTTCTAAATTACCTAATGATTTACCTTTGATATATTTAACATTTACAAATTTGTCACTTGTAATGGTTCCAATATTGAACTTATGCATTCTTATTAAAGATTTATCTTTTACAAAATATTTAAAGTTTCCATTTTTATTTTGGGATATTTTTTTTACAATCTTTTTATATTTTGGGTACGCTTTAAGACATTTTCCTCCATATTCTAAAAAGTCAATACACCAATCCCAATCTTGATCTTTTAAATTTCTATAACTCCAACAATTTTTTATTCTCTCTTTTTCGATGACTGGATCGAAGCCATTTCCGCAAGCTAGACTTACTAAATGTTGAAGAAGCACATCATATGATAATTCAGGAAGTCTAATTTTTTCAGAGACTCCACTTTTTATTATTCTTCTCATTGCACTAATCTCTAATAACTCTAAAGAATTAGTAGGCATAAAAATTATTTTAGATTTTCCACCTGGTCTATGAGCACTTCTACCAGCCCTTTGAATAAGTCTAGCTAAGTTTTTTGCACTACCAATTTGAACAATTTGATCTACAGGTTGAAAATCAATACCCAAATCTAATGAACTTGTACAGACTACCCATTTTATTAAACCGTCTTTAACCCCTTCTTCTACTCTTTTTCTTTCGTCTTTATCAAGGGATCCATGATGAAGAGCTATTTCCCCTTCCATTTCTGGGACAGAAAATCTTAGACATTGATACCATCTTTCCGCTTGATTTCTTGTGTTAGTAAATAATAAGGTGCTTTTATTTTTATCCAATATTTTTAAAAGTGATAAATGACTTCTGATTCCTAGATGTCCACTCCATGGAAAAGTAGTTTTTTTCTCTGGTAAAACACTAATGATTTCTATTTCTTTTTGAATTTTTGTACGTATTATCCTAGGTTTAATTCCATTCATCCCAACTATTGCTCTTGCCGCTTCTTCAATATTTTCGATAGTTGCAGACATTGCCCAAATTTGTAAATTTTTTATATTTCCTCTTAACCAACTTAAAGATAATTCACACTGATTTCCTCTTTTACTACCCATCAATTCATGCCATTCATCAATAATTATGGATGTCAACTCTTTAAAAAGATTATTGGATTCTTTATTAGAAAGTAAAAGGGTAAGAGACTCAGGAGTAGTAATAAGAATATTAGGCGGTTTATTTATTTGCTTCTTCTTTTCATATGGACTAGTATCTCCATTTCTAATTTCAACAGTAATATCTTTATTAAAATGTAAAGCTGCTAGTTGGATTGAATTCTTTAAATCTCTGCTGAGAGCTTTTAAAGGAGTTATTAATAATATATCAACACTATTATTATTTTTGGGATTTTCTATCTTTGATAAAGGTCCCATTAAAGCTGCATAAGTTTTGCCACAACCAGTGGGGACTTGAATTATTCCATTTTCCCCATTCAGAAACGCTTCCCATGATTCAATTTGGAATGGTAAAGGATCCCATTCATTGGTATAAAAAAACTCTTCAATTTTAGAAATTAAATTAGTTTGAGTAATATTTTTCATGATATTATTTTCATCAATTCGTAAGCATTTTCTATCCTATCTGCATCTTTAATTTTTTTATCTTTTCTCCATTTTGTTATTCTTGGAAATCTTACTGCGATGCCTGATTTATGACGTTTTGAAATTTGTATTTTATCAAAAGAAATTTCAAAAACCATTTCTGGTTTCAATGATCGAACAGGACCAAATCTTTCTATAGTATTTTTCCTTATCCATTTATCAAGCTCTTTAATCTCAATATCTGTCAATCCAGAATATGCACTTGCAAATTTAATTAATTCTTGGTCTTTCCATAATGCAAAACTATAATCTGTATAAAGTCCAGCTCTTCTACCGCTTCCACCTTTAGCATAAATTAAAATGGCATCCAATTGCATAGGGTCTACTTTGTATTTCCACCAAATACCTTTTTTCCTACCAGAAGTATAAATTGAGTCCTTTTTCTTAATAATTAATCCTTCAGTATTATTTTTCCGAGATTTTTCTTTATAAATTAAGGCATCTTTCCAATCTTTGGGATATATTAAATCACATATTTTAAAGATATCAGAGATATTATTATCGGTTCTATTTTGCCATTTTGAAAAATATTTTTCTAATTTAATTCTTCTATTTTCTAATTTAATTTCTCTTATATCGCTTCCATTAATCTCTAAAAGATCGTAAGCAATGAAAATAATTGGATATTTTATTTGGATTGATCTAGTAGGAGATTTTCTATTTATTCTTTTTTGAAGAGAAGTAAAATCTAAGGCTATCTTTTCTTTAAAATTCCAAACTAATAATTCTCCGTCAAGAACAAAATCATCTTTTATAGTTGACATTTTTTCAACTAATTCTGGGAAAGATTCATTAACTAATTCCTGACCTCTTGTCCAAAGAGAGACATTCCCTGATCTTTTAATTAATTGAATTCTGATACCGTCGTATTTCCATTCAAATTGAAAATCATTTATTGAATGTTTGAAAATTTTTTCTTCAAAGGTATTTGCTAATAGAAATGGAAATGGTTTGGAATTTAATTCTTCAAGATTTATATTCTTATTAACTAAAAAATTATATGAATCAATTGAAGGCTTAAAATCGCCCATCAATCTATGAGAAATTATCTCTTCATCAATATTAATTAGTTTTGCAATTGATCTTGTGATTAGGCCAACAGAGACTCCTATTCTAAAAGTTCCTGTAAGAATTTTATTAAAAACTAGCAGGTTTTCTTCAGGGAGTGTTTCCCAAATTTTTTTTATTACTAAATTTTTATCCTCCTCATTAAGTTTTGATAACTCAGGTAATGTTTCACTCAATAAATAATTGAGAGATATATTATTTAATTTTTTTTTGTTTGCCCGATTCTCATTCTTAAGTAATAAGGTGATTACCTCAGCAGAATCCCCAACTTTTAAATAACAAGTATCAATTAACCAGGGAGGGTATTTATAAATTTTAGAATATAGATTTTTTAAATATTTTCCACTAACAAATCTTTTATTACTTTTTCCAGTTAATAAATATATTGCCCATGAATTATCAATTGGTTTATTTGATAAAAAATAAGTCTTTAAAATTTCAATTTTATTATTAGTACTATTACTAGAATCTAGATCTTCAAATAATACCGAAAACTTTTTTAAGCTCATATTTGTTTCTTATAAAAAAAGAACATTTATTGATTCCTTCTCAATTAAATATTTACTTATGGATTCACTATCACCATGATGAAAAAAAATGTTTTTTGCTTCAGACTTTTTTACTACTTCTAAAATTCCATCCCAATCTGCATGATCAGAGATTACGAATCCTTTATCATATCCTGATCTTTTTCTTAAAGCCCTTATTGACATCCATCCACTAGCAAAAGCTGTTTGAATGTTTTTTAAATTTTTTAGATAAGTACCCTTAATAAGAGATGGGGGTAACAATACTAAATTTCCTTTGTGTTTATCAATCTCATTTTTGTTTTCTATCTTTATAGTTTCTTTAATATCAATTCCAAGTTGTTTATAACAATTATTTATTTTATAAATACTGCCATGCGAATAAATATCACCTTTAAAGTTTGTTTGACTAATTTCGTTTAGCAATCTCTGGGCTTTACCAAGTGAATAGCAGAAAAGTAAAGAAGTTTTTTCTGGCGAATTAGTTATCCATTCTGAAATATTATTTGCTATTTTATCTGTTTCATCCCATTTAAATATTGGTAAACCAAAAGTACATTCACTTATTAAATAATCAGTTTTTACTATTTCATATTGTTTGCAAGTCTCATCTTTTTGAATTTTAAAGTCACCTGAAATTAGCCATTTTTCTTCAGCAAAAATAAATCTTATTTGACTGGAACCAAGGATATGGCCAGAAGGATGAAAAGAAATACTTATACCATTTATCTTGAATTCTTCGCAATAATCAAAAGTATTAATATTGATATTGTCTCCAATTCTTTCTTCAAGAAGTACTGCAGTCTCTTTAGTGGCAATGTATTCTTCACAGCCAAATGTAAAGTGATCAAAATGAGCATGAGTTATCAATGCCCTCTTAACTGGAAAACTTGGATCAATCCAAACATCGGCAAGTTCACAATAAAGATTCCCATCTTTATACTTAATTAAATCTTCTTCTTTAGTTCTCAAAACTAGATGACTTGCAATGAAGTTAATTTAGCTAATTATGCCCATGCTTGTTTTGATAAAGCTATAGCTGAAATAGTTAATAAAGCAATAATAATAAATTTATTGCTCCAGTTAATCATGAACAAACTAATTTTGTTTCTAGGAACTTTATTAGATAAGGATATTTTTTTTTCATAATCTTTGTGATGATTTTTGCTATTTTTTGAATAATTTAAATTGTTGATCTTATTTATTAATTTAGCTTCGCAAGTTGATAGTTGTTCAACTTGATTTAAAAAATCTATATCTTCAGGTCTTAATAAAGTATTTAATTCTTTAACTTTTACTTCGTTATTTATAAGAAATTCATTAACTAT
>QCCF01000011.1 GCA_003281365.1 Prochlorococcus sp. AG-347-K18 | reverse complement strand
AAGGAGAGACAATAGAGCCAGAGGTAAAATCAATTAAATCTAAAAAAAGAACTGTTAAAGATGAAATAATAGATGTAGAAGTTGATTCTGATAATAAATAAGATTTAAAATAAAATAGAATACTAGATAAGCTTGGATCCAAAAAAAAATTTTTAAATAATTTGCTTATTTTTTAATTAAATATAAAAAGTCTTTATTTTTAATATTTTAATTTAAATTATAAGAAAGTTTTATGAATCTAAAGCTACTTCTATAGCTGCTATTAAGTTTTCGTCAAACGGTTTAACACCTGGCTTGAATCTTGCAATTACTTTACTATCTTTCCCTATCAGAAACTTCTCGAAATTCCATTCAACATCTCCTTCAGGTTCAACTTTGTTAAGGGTTGTGTATGGTTCTGTGGTGTTGCCTTTGGCATGAACTTTTTCATAGATTTCAAACTTAACTCCATATTTTGTTGTGCAAAAATCTTTTATTTCTGAAAGAGAGTCGGGTTCTTGTTTCCCGAAATCATTACAAGGGAATGCAAGTATTCTTAGGCCTTTGCTTGAATATAAATCATGTAGCTTTTGAAGATCCTCATACTGAGCAGTATTTCCGCAATAACTAGCTACATTAACAACTAAAATTACTTCACCTGAATATTCACCTAGTTTTATTGATGATCCGTCTGCGGAAAGAACAGTAGTATTTTGTACGTCAACTTGCATGTTTAAAAAAAATTACCCTTTGAAGATAGCTTTGTATAGACTTTATTGTGTTTAATTTATATTGTAGTTTTGGTTATTTCTTTCATAAGTTTTAATTTTTCATCAATTTAACCATTTATAATTAATATTATTAATCAGTTTAAATTTGGACCCTTTAGACCCACTTACTGAAATTATTAATTCCGGTCAAGGTTTTTCACCTGCAATTGCTTTAGAAAGAATTATTTGGGCAATGATTGGAATCTTTTTTTTAGGAGCAATTTCAAGATCAATAACCAATAGCATGCGAAATCCAAATTGGTTTGGTAGAAATTTTTTATTTAGTTATTCTAAAGATAAAAAAAATACAGATGATACATCTTCACAACCTACTAGTGATGAGGAATAAGTTTTATATATATGAAAGAATCAATTTTTTCTAAAAAGAGAATTTTATTACTTGGTAGTGGCGAGCTTGGGAAAGAATTAGTAATAGAATCTAAAAGATTAGGATTAGAAGTTATTGCAATTGATCGATATGGAAAAGCTCCTGCAATGCAAGTTGCTGATTATTCAAGAGTAATTGATATGGGAGATAAAAATATTTTAAAAAATGTTATAAAAGAATTTAAGCCTGACTATGTTGTTCCAGAAATAGAGGCACTTTCAATTGAAGCTCTAAAAGAACTCGAGGATGAAGGATTCAATATTGTTCCCAACGCCAGAACTGTAGAAATTACAATGAATAGAGATAAAATTAGAGACTTAGCTTCTAAAGATTTAAAAATTAAAACTGCGAAGTTTGATTATATTTTTGAATTTGATGATTTAGAAAAAAAAGCAGATGAAATTGGATTCCCACTTTTACTTAAGCCTTTAATGAGCTCTTCAGGTAAAGGGCAAAGTTTAGTTGAAACAAAAAATGATTTACATAATGCTTGGAAACAGGCACAAGCAAATTCTAGAGGAAAGGTTAAAGGTGTAATTATTGAAGAATTTATTAATTTTGATTGTGAGTTTACTCTTCTTACTGTAAGAAAAGAAAATGGTGAAAATATTTTTTGTTTACCAATTGGACATCTTCAATCTAATGGAGACTATCAATGTAGTTGGCAACCTTTAGAGATTAAGGAGTCTTTAATTATTGAAGCTAAGAAAATGACTAGTAGAATATTAAATAACCTTAATGGAGCTGGATTATACGGAGTAGAGTTTTTTATAAAAGGAAGTGAGGTTATATTTTCAGAATTATCTCCAAGACCACACGACACTGGTATGGTTACATTAGTTAGTCAAAATATTAATGAATTTGAATTACATTTAAGGGCTTTTTTAAATTTACCAATACCGCGTATAGATCTAATAGAACCCTCTGCAACCAGAGTTATACTCTCTAACCAAGAGTATATAAATCCTATTTATGAGGGGCTTAATGAAGCATTAGAATTTGAAAAGACCAAAGTGCTTATATTTGGCAAACCAGTTTCCAGAAAAGGCAGAAGAATGGGTGTTGTTCTCTCATCAAATCCTGACATTAATTTGGCTAGAAAAAATGCAGATCAAGCTGCTCTAAAAATAAAAGTCAGTACTACATAAATATTAAATAAAAATAACGAAAAAAATACTTATTTCCTTTGTTTTTGTTCTATGTCTATATGAGTATTATTTGAATGTGCTCTTTATTTCATAATGATAGAAAATTATAAAGGTTGGGATATAACTTTAAATTGGGATAATAAAGATTATCTCGAGAGGGGTACTACTAAAAGTAATTTTATTAATCAAAAGGAAAAATGGATTGGTGTTCACTTAAATGGTGAAAAAATCTATGGTTCTTCTCTAAAAGAAATTAGGCATATTATTGATTATCCTAGTTTGCATGCAAAGTAAGTTAAAAGATTTTTTTAATTATCCTGATTATTTTCATTATCTTCAATAAGTTCATTAGCAAGTTTTCTTAAATCTCCCTTTATCGAGACCCATGTAAAGGCGATTATAAAAATTGAAGCAGATATTGTAACAGTGATTTTTTCGATAGTGGACATTCCAAGTGCAATAGCGAACATTTCAAACCAAATACTAATTTTTCATTATATTGAATTTTTTTAAATAGTTAGAATCTTTTTTTTTTTTGCAATGATATTTATTAATCAAAATATAATAAATAAAATTTAAATCACTTATTTTATTTATTGTTTCTGATTTCAATTTTATTCAGTAGGATTAAATTATGGAAAAAAAAAAGTGCCCCCAATGTAAAAATTTAATTTTAAAAACTTCTCCAACATGTTTATATTGTGGTAGACCTAATAAATTTATAACTAAGGAATATGTAAATAAAAAGTGGAATAAAGATAATAATAAAAATGTATTTGATTATATTTTTATTAATAAGTATATTATGTTTATTTTATTATTAATATTTACAATCGTTATTATTAAATTTAGTTAAATATCATCAAAAAATTAATCTATTATTGCATCTAGAACTTCTTTAGTATTTTTTGATAGCTTGTTTTTTTTAATCTGCTTTATTGTTTCTATCATATTACTTTTGTAAGGTTCTGAATAATAATTATATCTACTAAATACTTTTACAAAACGGGAAATTACTATTGGATTTAATTTATCAAATTCAATTATCTTTTTTGCAATATATTTATAACCAGAACCATTAATTGCATGAAAAGTACTATTTCTTGTTACGAATGTATTTAATATAGCTCTTAAAGTGTTTGGTGATTTTGAATCAAAAAACTTATTTTCAAATAATTTTTCAATGCTGCTTGTTTTTTCATCAACTTCTATAGATGCATTAAATGAGAACCAACTATCCAAAACGACACTATTATTTTTCCATTTATTGAAGAATATATTTGAAATAATTTTTCTTTCAGGACAATTAATTCTACTGAAAGAATTCAATGCAGCTTTTGCTAGCGTCATCGAATTACTATCGACATAATCAATTATTTTGCTTTTAACTTCCTTATCATCACTGCGTAAGAGTAGTTTCCAGATAGTTTCGATTAGTTTTCTTTCATTTTTACCTTCTGGCCACACTTTATCTAGATTTTTCTTTATTTCTTGGTGCTTAAAATGTAATTCTTCTTTTAATTTGGTACCGAATAAATGATTTATTTCGTCAATAGTTTTATATATCTTTAAAGGGTCTATATCTTCTATTTCCGATTCAATTTCAGCAAATGTCGGAATACTTAGTAATTCTGATAATAGGGATAAATTAATATCTTTATTTTTTATAAATGATATTAGGATGCTTATTAACTTATTCTCAATTTTATGAGCTGGTTTTTCATCTAATCTGCATAAAATAATTTTTTTATAAAATTCTTTTACAGTATTAGATAGTGTAAAAAAATCTTTTTCATATTTTAAGAGTAAAAATTTTTCATCCACAGTAGTGTCTGATTCCCACTCAACAGGTGAAGAGAATTCGCGAAAATAAGTTACTAACGGAATTTGGAGGTCAGATCTTATATTCTTAAAAATAAATTCTTGTTTTTTTGTTTTTAAAACAACTGTTTTTTCTATCGTTTTATTATCACTGCAAAATATAGCCAGATTTATAGGAATTATTAGAGGTAAATCATTATATGGGTTCTTTTTTATTGGATTACTTTGTGAGGCTTTAATTGTAAGTTTTTCGCCTGTTTGATCCCAAATTCTCTTGAATTTAATTTTTGGGGTTCCATTTTGCTTGTACCAGATTTTAAACTTTTCAGGATCGATTTCTTTATTATGCTCTAAAATTTTATCGACAAATTGGTCTATTGTTGCTGCCTTTCCATCATATGTTGAGATGAAATTACTAAATCCTTTATAGAAATTTTCATCTTTTACAAGCTTATTAAGCATTCTAATTATTTCTGCTCCTTTCTCGTAAATCGTGGTGGTATAGAAATTGTCTATTTCTTGATATTTTTCAGGCATTACAGGATGTGATGTTGGACCAGAATCCTCTCTAAATTGATTTCTTCTAAGAAATTTCGCATCATCAAGTCTCTTGATTTCACGATTATGAACTTCAGCAGTGAATTGTTGATCTCTGAACACTGTTAAACCCTCTTTTAGAGAAAGTTGAAACCAATCCCTACAAGTCACTCTATTCCCCGTCCAATTATGGAAGTATTCATGGGCGATCACACCCTCTATTCTTTCTAATTCTTCATCAGTTGTTGTTTCAGAATTAGCGAGTATTAGTTTTGAGTTGAAAATATTAAGGCTTTTATTTTCCATTGCTCCCATATTAAAGTGCCTGACTGCAACAATATTGAACAATGACAAATCGTATTCAAGGTTATATATATCCTCGTCCCATTTCATAGATTTCTGTAAGGAACTTATTGCATGTTGAACATATTTTTCATCGCCATGCTCAACATAAATATTTATTTTTACTTTTTTATTCGATTTTGTTATGAAATTGTCTTTTACACAATTAAGTTTCCCTGCTACCAATGCAAATAGATATGAGGGTTTGGGATATGGGTCTTCCCAAATGATTTCATGTCGATTATTTGCAAGATTATTTTCTTTTACGACGTTACCATTTGAAAGTAAGACAGGGTAATCATTCTTGTCTGCCTCAATTCTCACGGTGTATTTGCTTAGAATATCAGGCCTATCAGAGTGAAAACTTATTCTTCTAAATCCCTCCGCCTCACATTGAGTAGTTATAATTCCATTGCTCTCATACATTCCTAAAAGGGATGTATTTTCCTTCGGTTTAATTATTCCTTCAATTTTTAATGAAAAATTATCTTTGTTAATATTTTCAATTTTTAAGTTATTTTTTTGCTGTTTGTAGTATTCCTTTCCCAGTAGTGAGTCATCTATAAATATTTTTTTTATTAATATATCCGTACCATCAAGAATTAGAATCTTGGAATTCTTATTTTTTTTTACCAATTTTAGTTTGGTCGTAACATTTACAGCATTTTTCTTAATTACGAAGTCCAAAAAAATTTCTGGAATTTCATAATCAAAAACTTTGTAATCTTCAAGTTTTACATATCTTGAAATACTTTTTTGGTTTTTTTGATTTTTCATCTTTACAAAGAAGTTCAGAAGTTAAAAATTCTAGAATACTTATTTGTAATTATAGGTTCGGCTTGTTATCTTCTGTTTCACAAGAATATGTTTTAATCTCCCCAGAAGGTAGTAGTTCGTATAAAGCAGGATTATTAATATCAGGCGATCCGTCCTTATTAAATTGGTACCTCCAGTCCCATTTTTTATCTGTAAAGGAAATATAATCTTTTCTTAGAGAATATGGAAGCATAAGCTTTTTTTTATTCCAATTAATATTTATAAATGCTCCTGGCTTTAACTCAGATATCTTTTCTACTATTGAAAAGTCACCATTAATATTATTTCTCATCACAAGATTAAGCTTTGAGTCTTCACATACATAGCTACTTTTTAAAGCTAATAAAAGTATTGAGGTAATAAAAAATGAATGAATTTTTTTAGCTCCTATTAGAGTAGATTTACCTTCAAGCTAAATGACTTGATTAAGGATCTTTTTGGATCGATTTAAATCATAATAGATTGCATGCTCTTTAGATCTACAAGATTACAATTTAATTCCTCTTCATAATCCTGAACTGAAATAAAATTATTTAAAAAACCTGAATATTTTGCATCTCCCCCTATGGTGCTTGAAAGTATATATTTTGGATTGAATTTGTTAATTAATTTAGGGATTACATCAGCACCTTTTACAAATGAACCTACTAGGGGTAATTCCAAATTTTTTGTAGGAGTAATTACTGCATCAAGACTTTGCTTGTTTAAATTTTCATCAAGATATCCATGGGGTTCTATATAAAAACCATTATCTTGATCGTCTCGAACAATATATCCGTTTTCTATTTGTGGTACTGGAGCCCCAGCAGTGGCTTCAAAACTTAAGTTAAGATGATTTGTCTTTTCAGTTGGCTTAAGCACTTTAATTGAGCTAAAACCAATTTTTTTTAAAGTTTCAACAGCACTTTTAGGGCAAATTATAGGAATATCTTTTCTGAACATTTCTAATGTTGGAACATGACAGTGATCAGGTAATCCTTGAGTTAACAAAATAATATCTATTTTTTTATCTATTGAAATTTCTTCTTCTAATGATCCTTTAAAAAACCACTCACCTGGAGGAAATATTAAATCTCCTTTGAGCCAAGGATCAATAATTAAATTGGTTTTTTTAAATTTTATAAGCCAACCATTTGAACCAAGGTAGGTCGCTTCAAAAGTCATTATCAATTAATTATTTATTATTAAACTATAAGGTAATTTTTGCTTTATCGAGAAATCAACAATTTAGATTAGTTTGCTTCATTTAAGATTTGAAATGACTTTCTTTTTAAGTTAAATATTAAAACTTGATTATCTTTATAACTAATCTCAAAGTTTTCTTTTTCTAGCATTTGTATTGGTATTAGAGCTAATCCACCTGTTCCTGAAAATATGATTGGCATGGTGCTTTTTTTAGTCCCATTCATTTTTTGTAAGTCAATAGCTTGAGAAACTATTTTTCTGGCCTTATCAAATCCGTAGTCTTCTATTAATTCAGGCCATAAAAAGTTAACTAATTCATATTTAGAAAACTCAATTTGTACTGTTTTCATTAAAAAATAAAAGATATATAGTGATTAATTAATTACGATATTTACTTAATTACTATTTTTAAACCTATCCATGACTAGTTGCAACATATCCACTACATCACCATCAGTTAAATTTAAATCCTTCTTTAAATCATTGCAAGTTAAATTCATTTCAAGTGCCGCTTCAGCCATATGATTAACTTTTTGGTTATCACCGCCTAATGAAATAAAGGGATTGAAGTTTTCTATCATTTAATACTTGTTGTTACCCCCTAGTTCTAGCTAAGAAATAATTAATTATCATTTATTGATACAGAAGCTTATAAATATGTTATTTAATATTTAGAAAGTTTTTATTTTTAAACTAAAGATACTGATATACCTTTTGATATCAATGCGAATCTTCTGGCTCTGACTAGTAAAGGAAATATCAAATTTGTTCGTTTATTTGATTTAAAGACTCTAGAAAGTAACAAAAGTAAACTACTTGAGGGATTATTTATCTGTTTGCAAATAGTATTAATTGCATCTGCCCCATGAAAGATCTCTTCATCTTTTAGGAGAATAGCCCCTTTATCTAAGTCATAACCTTTATCTAGGAGGGATTTAATTAGAGCTAAATTTTTACGACCATCAAGAATTTCAATATTATTTAACTTGCTTTTGATCTCAAGGAGCTCAGCAAAATGATTGCAGAATGGGCATTCTCCATCATAAATAAAGGTATAGTTGGAAGTCATTAGAAAAAACAGTTTTGATGGTCTTAAAGTGCGCCAACAAAATAGCAATGCCTAGATAATAAAACAAATAATAAAAATTTTGTGGATTTTTTTGTAAAGGGATAGTTAAACCATTCTAATAATTACGAAGAAATGTCTCAATATAGGTATATTTTTCATAAAAATCTGTATGCTAACTCGGAGATATTATGTTTTAAATCATGAATTTATTAGCTTCTTTTGCTTTAGGTGGTTTCAATCCATGGGCAGCAGGCTTTGGAATTGGTTCTTTAGTCCTTTTTGGTCTTGTTGGTCTTGTGGCGGGTCCAAACCTAAAGAATTTTGACCCTGATGCATAAATCAACATATTTAAAATAGATTTTAAAAGACTCATTTGAGTCTTTTTTTATGCGGTTTTTTAAATTTATTTTTAGAATTAACCCAAATTATATTCCGCCAACGAAATGTTGTTAAATCCTTTTTATCCATTTACTTTTTTGAAAGTCTCTACTCTTAAAGCTACTATTGTTTTTCTTTCAATACTTTTAATTAAATCAAATTTGCTTAGATTAAAAGGGGGAATAATAGGAGGTCTTTTTGCCTTGATACTCATATCAGGGATTTTTGCTTCTAGTACAATAGCTTTAGGATCTTTAGTCTATGCCTATAGATTAAAGAAGAAATCAAATTCTGATGATAATCAAATGCAGGATTTAGAAACTGTTAATGTCTAAAATAATAAAGATTTTTGGTCTAATTTGCTTTCTTAAAAAGGAGTACCTGGCACAAAATGCAGGACTAAGAATCCAAAACCTGCAGCAAAAACTATTGATACTGCGATGATAAGAAGGCCTGATGCCATTCCTCCCTCATTAAAAGCCATATAATTAATTATTTTAAAAATATAATAGAACATATTTGTTACGAAGTAATAGTTCTAATTACTCATATCATCCAAATTTATTATTAATGGTGAATAAAAGTAAAAAAATGGAAGTTAATGAGATGATAAAACCAAATATTATTAAAGGTTTAGATTTGACGTTTTCTTCTTTCTTAAGCTTACTTTTTGAAGAAGAATAATTTCTATCTTTTTTATAAATAAGATTGGAAAAGAGTTTATTCACGATAAATTTTTGTTTTAAGTTATTTACCCTAAAGTTTTGAACAAATCTTTATGGTAATCAACAACATTTTGACAACTTATTACAGGCGTAAATTCCATATGAATGCCAAATTTGGCTCTCCATGGAGCAAAATGCTCAAAAATTTCTTTATCGCTATGTGCGTTACATAAACAAACCACCCTACCCTCTCCTGGAGCATGCACTCTAAATAACATCTCAAATTTATCTGTTTTGTCTGATTTCGCAATTTCACCGTTTTCCCAAGCCTCCACAAATAATTGATAAGCTTTTACTTGATTCTCAATATCTGGGAATTGGCAGTCAGCAAGGAATAATTGCATTGTAGTGTCATTAAATATTACTTATTATCGCTCAAATAATTATTTATTAATCGTACTGTTTGAATTTGAAGATCAGAAAATAATATTTATCCTAAATAAAGTGAGAAGAGAGAGTCTCAAGAAATTTTCCAATATCTTTTTTATATAAACTATCTGTAATTTTTAAAGAGAATAATTCATAATCATTTATATCTTTTTTTTTATTAAAATTAATATTTCGTTTTAATGAAATATTTTTCATGAATGTATTCATCATTATTTAAAATTTAAACAAAAATATGTAAAAGGCAATTTTCTTTACATAATGTTTTTTATAAACGAAATTTATAATGCAATTAGACAAAAATTAGTTTATTTAATTTAAGAGTTAATTAATTTTCCAAGAATATATAAAAATGCATTAGTTAAAGAAAAAATTACAGTAAATATTGATGCAATAACGGGTAATAAATTGAACCATAATTGCGAAGTTGTCATTTTTGAATCAATAGGGAGAAATTTTGTTCTTTTTTTTATTCTTATTTGTAGCCAAAAAATAGATAATGGATAAATTATTCTTGAGAAAGTAATTAACAGAGATGGTAAGATGCCTCTATTTGAATAAAGTATAAATCCTGAGAAAAAATATATAGTCCAAACTAAGACTCTTTGAAACAAAATTAATCCTTTGTTTTTGCTAGGCATTATTAATTAACTAACTTTTAACATTTTAGTCATTTTAAATCTTTCAAAAAAAATATTGTTTATAATAACTTTTTCTTTACGTGCAATTTCCCATTTATTTTTAAGAAATAATTCATAACTTATTAAGCTTGCTTCAGTTGAAAGAAAATTTAAGCCTTCTTTCTTAGCTTCATCTTCTAATTTATGAAGTAACATAGAGCCGCAGCCTTTTCTTTGAAATTTACCCTTACAGTAAAATAACGCAATTCTGTCTGTGGGATATCTTGTGGCAAAAGCAATAATAATTCCCTCTTTACTTAGAAGCCATCCCTTACCTTTAGTTATTGACTTATCAAAATTTGAATTATTCCATGCTTGGCTTGACCAAGCTCTTTTTTGTTCTTTACTATAAATTTTTTCGTCTAAAGATTGAATTGAATCAAAGTAAACCTTCTTTAAATCCAGTTGATCTTTAATAGTAATTTGTCTTAACTTCATAAGTAAATACTTATTTAATATGCATAGTAAAAATATAGTCGCAATTGGCGGAGGAGGTTTTGGACGTTCTTTAGGTTCTCTTGAAATTGAAAAATATATAATTTCTTTAATTAATAAAAAAAGACCAAAAGTTTGCTTTATACCTACAGCATCTGGCGATAGTAGCTTGTATAAACTAAATTTTTATAGAGCATTTTCTAAACTAAATTGTTTAGCAAGTCATATTGATTTTTTCTCAAGAACAGAAAACTTAGAAGATACAGTTTTTAATCAAGATATTATCTATGTTGGAGGAGGAAATACAAAAAGTATGTTAGCTGTCTGGAAAGAATGGAATTTACACGAAATTTTACGAAATGCTTATGAAAAAGGAATTGTTATGAGTGGTGTAAGTGCTGGAGCTATCTGTTGGTTTAATAAGGGAATAACCGATTCTCATGCTAAAGAGTTGACTATTATTGACTGCTTAGGATTTGTTGATGGTATTGCTTGTCCGCATTTTGATGAAGAGAAAGAAAGGGAACCTTATGTAAATGATGTTATCGAGAGAGAAATTATTAAATCTTGTATTTGTATCGAGGGTAATTGTGCTTTTCATATTAAAAATGATTCTGAATATTCCTCTGTGGATTTTGGTAATGGTAAAAAATGTTTTAGAGTTTTTAAGGAAGATAACGAGTTAAAGAAAGAAATCCTTTAAAAAGATAATATCCTTAAATATATTTAAATATCTTCATTTTTTGATATTGAAGTAAATTCGATCCCTTTGTATTTTACAAATGATGCAGTCCACACTTCTTTAGAAAGATTGCCAAGATATTTCAGGAATTGTAGTGTATCCCCATCTCTTATCCATTCAGATTTAATGAAAGGCAACTCTTTTTGCATTCTTTTGGGATGCATATGAACCAAGAGTAAACCTTTATCTTCAGAGGATCTTTTTAATGCACCTTCATCACTCCTTTGAAAGACCCTAAGAAGAAGATTTAGAATTACCTCTTCTCCAAGTTTCTTAAAATTTTCTGGATCATCTAAATCATATTTGATTTCTTTACCGCCAAGAGGCATTGCTCTAACAAGGTTTTGCTCTATTAGTGCTATTGCAATAAGATAATCTTGACTTGCCATATTCTTAAAAAATACTTTTTAATTATTCTAACCTCTCGAGTTCAATAAAATCTTTTATGATTGAATGATTTGGTAAAAAAAAAAAGAAATTAAGTGAATATCTTTTTATAAATTTGTATCTTTGTTTTATATATATATATTATTTAATAATATTAATTAGCTTAATAATGAAATCTTTTTTGTTATTTTTTTCTGGGATTTTGGCAGGTTTTTATTTATCTTGGCCTGGAATATTATTTACAAAGAATTGGAAATGTTTCAATGACATAATTGTAAAATCATCAGAAGACAAAATTTCTATAAAAGCAATGTTGGAGATTTCTCCAAGCTATTTGATTAAGAATAAGAATCAGAAAATGTCCTCAAAACTGAGAATTGTAGCAGATGCATGTTTTCGCTAGAATATTCAAACTTAGTTTTATGTACTAATTGATGATTAATAATTTAAGGTTTGAATTGTCATTTAAAAATATTTCGCAATTAGAGAATAAACTTAACTTCTGCAAAATTAACAAAATAAGAAATATTAATATTCCTTGTAAGGGCGCTATTAAGAAAGAATTATTTAATTCAACTATCAAATACATATCTAAAAACTATCAAGAATTTGATGTAACTTATCACTATAGTCTTTTTCATCAATATTCTAAAAATAAAGAAAAATCATATCAAGATTTCTTGGGATTTTTAAAAAATTCCCATTCAAATAGAAAATTTGAAATACTTCTTGTTTCAGGATCTAATAAGAAAAAGAACTTTGATGCAGTAAATGTTTTAAGTAATATAAAAAAAGAAAAAAATTTAAAAATTAAATTAGGTGTTGCATATAATCCTTATCTAAAGAAATATTATAAGGTTTCTTCAGAAAGAGAAAGATTCTCTTTGAAACTTTCTTCAGGATTAATAAATTCAATTTGGTTTCAATATGGAACTGATATAGAGGTACTTCAGAACGAATTAACTTATCTTAAGAAAATAGCAAAATATGAGAAATTAAAAATATTTGGAAGTTTGTTAATTCCTTCAAAGCAATTTATTGCGAGGTTTAAATTTCGTCCTTGGAAAGGTGTTCACATTTCAAAAAATTGTTTATCTTCATTAGAATATTTCTCCAAATTTACAAGAGATTTAGCTTGTTTTTATAAGGAAAATAGTATCACTCCTGTAATTGAAACTGATTTTTCATCATCAGTAAAACTAGATTCTGTTTATAGTTTCATTAAATAATGAAAAATTATTTCTATAAATTTCGGACTTATGAAATATGATCTAATAATTATAGGTGGGGGAATATCCGCATGCGTTTTCGCTTCTAAATATCTACAAAATAATATTTCAAAAAAAGTTGCAATAATTGAAGTTGGTAGAGGACTCGGTGGGAGATCGAGCACAAGAATAAGTAAAAGATTTAAAGGATGGGAACTAAATCATGGGGCTCCAAATTTCAATATATGCAATACTAAAAATAATCTTCTATTGAAGAGTTACATTGATGAATTATTGGAAAATAATTTAATTGAAATTGACGATTCAGAATTAGTTTCACTAGATGATAAATCTAATTTAGAATGTATAAATAAATCAGAATTTGATTGTGGTGTTAAATATATTTCTACATCATCTATGAGTAAATTATCTCAGAAATTAATTGAGATAAATGATTTAAGAGGGAAAATTGATTTTTATTTTGAAAATTTAATAGTTAATTTGAAGTTTAATAATGATGAATGGCTATTAAAATCTAAAAATGGCAAAAATTTTAAATCTAGATTTCTTATTTGTTCAAGTAATTTGTTGATACATAAAAGATCTTTAAAAATATTAAATACTAATCAAATTCCATTAAGAAAAGCAATTCCCAAGAATAAAGATGAAAAAATCGATTTGCTTTTAAATTTTTTAGAAAAACAATCTTTTGTTCCTAGGTTAACTTTTTTAATTTATACAAATCAAAATTATAGTTACAAAGATTTTTATATAAAAAAAAATAGGTATTTTAATTTAAAAAAAAATCTAGAGAATAAATATAAATTTGAAAGAGTTATTTTTCAGCTACAAGATAATGGCAAGTTAGGCATAGTAGTACATTCAAGAGATACAAGTTTTATTAATTCTTATATAAATGCAAAGGATGAAGATCTATTTAAACAAAAAATATTATCAAATTTCAATGAGCTATTTGAGGGTAATTCTTCTATAAATCAATTAACTTGTGGAGAAAGAATCTCTATTATGATGTGGAGAGCTTCACAACCCTCTGGATATGCTGTTCCATTATCTTTACAATTAAGTAGAAAACATAAGATTGGATTTTGCGGAGATTGGTTTGAAGGAGAAGGATTTGCTAGGGTTGAAGGTTCAATTTTAAGTGCTCTATTGTTAGTCGAGAAATTTAAGACCTAATTAAATATTTTTTTTAGTATCTGCTCAATATCTGTTTTTTTTGTAATAATGAATTCACTTCTATTTTGTATGGTTTTATTTTGGAATTTCTCATAATAGAGATCCCATGATTTTATGAAATCAAATTCAGCCTGTTTTTTGGATTTACCCCTTTCTTTTACATCTCTTTGGACAACTCTACTAATACACTCTTTTTTATTAATTTTTAATTCTAAAAAAAAATAATTCTCATTAATTAATGTGTTTGAGAATTCTTTAGCAAAAATACCTTCAACAATTATAAAATTAATATTTTTTGTTTCTTTTAAGATATATTTGAATGTTTTCTCTTCGAAGTTATAATGCCGCTCATGAATTGAAAACCTATTCTTAAGAATAAAATTAAAATCTTTTTTAAATTGTTTGTAATTAAAACTAATACTTCTATCGAAATAACCACCTACAAATTTTGATACTAATCTGCTTACTAGCCCAGTTCTATAATAATTATCTGTATTTAAAACAATACCATTTTTAATTTTTAATATAATTTGATTTGATAATGTTGTCTTTCCGCTCCCAGAAGGGCCACTTATAAAGATGAGCTTCATTATTTATGTTTGCTCTCTAATAAGAATCTAATTTTAGTATTAGTAATTAATTTTAATTTTGGAAAGTACATCTTTTTCTTTTTTCAATATTTTTTAATTAATTTAAAAATTATTGCAACAGTTAGTAAGCTTGCATAAATATTAAATATGTGTCTTTATATAAATGTAAATAAATTATTATCATTCTTTTATCTATAATTTTGTTATTAATTTCTTCTTGGAATTTATAATAAAATCTAATTGAAGATCTTAATTTTATTACTTATATATTTCAATGATTTCTAAATTTTTAAGTAAACTAAAATCTATTCTATTTAAAAGTGCAGTATCTCCTGAAACTCCTTTAAAGAAAGAAAAAAAACCAGCTAAATCTTCAAAAACAAAAGCGAAAACAAAAGCGAAAACAAAAGCGAAAACAAAAGCGAAAACAGTTAACTCAAAGAAAACTGTTGAAACCTTAACTTCACTTCCAGGTGTTGGAGCTAAAAGTGCCAAGGCTCTCTATGAAGCTGGATTCAAAACAACAAAAGCTGTTATTGATGCTGATGAAAAAGAACTCCTTGCTGTTTCTGGCGTTGGTATTAATCTTGTTAAAAAGCTTAAAAAGCTTAAATAATATTTCTTACTAAAAAGTAATTATTTTATAATCGTTTTTACTTTATATAGTTCAATAGAATTATCTTCTTCTGGCTTTTCTTCTTTGTTGCAGTTTTCTTTTGTATTTTTCAATAGGGGTTTCATGATGCCTAAGTCTTTTTAAATCTGCAAATATTCCTGATTTAGATACTTGTCTCTTAAATCTTCTAAGGGCTGACTCAATTCCCTCATTTTCTCCAACAGTAACTTGTGTCAAAATTCTTAAAATAAAAAATATTCTAGCACCTAATTTGATTTATTTAAATTTAAAGCTTTAAATTAGGGTTTTTTGATTATTTAGGTTATTTTTTTGTCCACTCCACAAATCCTTTTTTATTACTCTTTATATCTCTTAAGGATTCAAAATAATAATTTTTCCATTTGTCTCTTGGCAGTCCAAGAAATAACATAAGATTTAAAGGGTATTGATTGCTATCAGAGCAATTTCTAAAATCATCTCTGAATAAAAATATTTGCTTTTTTAAAGCAATTGCAATACCTAGTTCAATCATTACACCTTCATCTGGAGGTGTTCCATTAACAATAGCAAAAATGCAATCACATTTTTTTAAATCATGTAAATTGCTTCTGGCTAGCTCATATGCCCATTCACCTTCTTTTTTTATAAGACTTTTTGTCCTTTCAAAAGGTTCATAAACTTCTATATTTAAATCATCAAAGATCTTAATAAATTCACGTAAGAGTTTTTGAGTTTGTTTTGAAAATCCATATGGATTTGCTAAATATAATTTTTTTTTCATTTAAAACCTCTTTTTGTTAGGTACTTTTCTCGGTCACTCTCTGAATTAAAAGTACTTTCCCATGGGAAAACAATCCACTTGCTTTTTTCAGATATATATAAAGTATTCCACCATGTAGGTTTAATTTTGCTAAACAATACAAAAAACATTGCTCCCTCAATATCTTTGAAGTTTTTTAATGTGATACCAGTTTCATAAACATCATCTACTATTAAGGCATTTTTTTTTGGTTCTGAAATTAAATTGATTTTTAATTTATGGCTTAATGCTACAGCGAGACATAAACCGCCTCGGGGGACTCCATATATTCCCGAAAAATCACAAACCTTACATTTGTTAGCTATGAGCTCTACGCTTTTATCAAATTCGTTCCAAGAAAAATAAGTTATCATACTAATCTTCGCTTTTTTTAGTTGTAGTGGCGAAATTTGAGGCGATTACACTTAAAAGTGCTACTACCTGCTCATTTGGACAGCTAGTATTTTTTATTAAGTTTTCACATTCTTTTATTATGTTCGCGTAAGTATCCTCGACAATTCCATTCATTTGATCTTTACTGAAAGAATATGGCTTTTTCATCTTTGATTATTAATTAATTTTATTTTTACTTAAATATTCTACGAAGTAAATATATTGATCAATTAAAAAAGAATTATGTCCACATAGGCTCATTTAGCTTTTCAATTTTTAGTGGGTTAGGAGCATAAGTATGTAAATTTTCAATTTTTATCGCCCATTTCTTAGAATTACCCTTCAAACTTTCACTTTTAATTAAATTAGTTAGGGAAATTCTTTTTCTAACTTTAAGAAGACCTAGGCAAGTCTCCCAGGCTTCTTGATTCTTATAAATATCTACCCAAAAATCAAAAATACTCTCCAAAAGATCGAGTGGGATGTCAAAAGAAATTCCGATTGAAGGTCTTTTAACTAAATAATTTTTGTTGCTTAGTTCATTAATTAAATTATTTATGTTTAAATTTATAGCGAAAAGTATATCCTTTGCTGATTTATTTCCTATTAATTCTTTTCTGTGACAATCTAAAAGGTATTTATCCTCAAGAATATTTTCATCACAATTTTTGACCCCCATAAACCAAAACCCTTCTCCTTTCTTTACTCCACTAGCTAGAAAAAGATATTGAGCTGAGTTCTCCAAAATTTAAATTCTTTTCTTTATTTTTAACATTTTTTTCTAGTTATGAAAATATCTTTTGCTTTAGAAACTAAAAAACTTATTTCTCGTAATAAGATATTAGTTGTTAAAATCAAGCTTTATATAATAATGTTTGATTCGAGAGAACTAAAACTAATGTTTTTGGATCCTGCTGATTTGGTTATAAATAATATAAATAAATTCCTTAATAGGAATAAAATAATTAAAATTATTTTCTCTTAGGGAATAATTTTCCTATCTTCTCTTGCTGTAAAGACTCTTTTTTTGATCTTATTTTTTTATCTTCGAGTGATTCTTTATTAGTACTTACGGCGTAAATAATATAAAAAATCATACCAGTAAATATTAATCCTAAAAAAAGAATCAATATTCCTATAGGTTCTCTTGGGCTAAAAATTTTAAGATCTAAAGCTGTATTTAGGGAAATTATCATCAATTAAGTAATTCCTTATGTAAACTTTATTGAAATCTAACTGATTTCTTCGTAACCAAAGAAAGTGGAAGTATCTGAATTTTTATACCCATTAGCAGCTTCCTGTGGATTCTGACTGTCAATTTTTCTTGCTTTAGCATGAATCATATTAAATGGAAAAATCACCGCTCCAACGAAAAAATGAAGTATTAAAAAGTCAGAAGGTAATCCGTTTGTCCAATCAGGGAAAAATAATAATGTCATCAATGATTCGTACATATTAAGTAATCAAATAAACCTCTGACTATTATTGCTGAACTTACTGCATTACAAAAGATTTTTAATAAATTGAAATTAAAATTTGCTTTTAAAAATACTTATATTTTCTTGAAAAGACAACCAAAAAAAACTATTGTATTATTTGTAAGTATTGATTTATAGCTGTTGTTTAAGTTCTTTTTTGGTTTATTTTTCCTTATATTTAATTTATTAAACCCTACAATAGGGTTAGCTTTTGATACCTCAGACCCTAGTGTTAGTTTGCTTCAAGATAGGATCTCAAATAATTTCTCGAGAAAATATTGTAATGCCATCCAAAATGGGTTTTCTAAAGATGAAGCAATGAAGTCTGCAATAGTAAAGACAGAAAACATTATATCTTTTTCTTATAATCCCCAAAAAAAATGGATTGAAAAGAATGACTTAGCAAATCAAATTTCATTAAAAGTAGTTAATAATTGTGGATGGTCATTTGGCTTGATTGGAAGGGAGGGAGTTGATTACTTTAAATCTTACTTTCTAGAAATTTACGAAAAAACAACTCCTGAAAAAAATTTCTCTAGATAGATTAAGCTAATGAATAATATTTCAGATAAATTAGTAATCACTATAATTTTAATTACTATTCTTTTTGTATTTGGCTTAATTTTTTCAGTAAGATCACCCGAGAGAAAGGTTATAGATTCACCAATAATTTGGAAAGATGATTATTCTAAAATTGCGATTTTTAGGGGTCATAAAATAAATTCTTACTTAAAAAGAACAATTTAAATAAATTAAAGATTTTCAATATAAGAATATATATATATATATTCAATCATCAAGAATATTTTTTTTTTGACTTAATAGATTACTATTTGTTTTTTAATTTAAGTAGTTCAAAAGAACTGACGCTAGTTTTAAATCATCATTAAACCATGCTCGAATTGCCATTGCCCTTCTGGGATCATAAAAATTTTGTTTTCTGTACCAACTAAGAACTTCCGAATCTGATTTCTTACCATTACAGGACAAACAACATGGAACGCAATTTCTAGTAATGCTTATACCCCCTTTTGACATTGGATGAAGGTGGTCAAGTGATTCAGAAGGGTTACCGCAATAGATGCATTTATTTTTAGTTAATTTATGAAGAGATTCTCTCCAGCTTTTATTACTTATCTTGGGACATAGTTGATCAAGGTAAATTGCATCTTGATTATGCATAATATTCTTGATATTTTTTTTGATAATAACAGTTTTTTTTAAACTATGATTAAAAAAAATATAAGAATCTTTAACTCATTTTTTTATTTTTAACAATTAATTATTAAAAATTAGATTTTAGATTTAATGCTGTATTTATTAACAAAATCGGTAGGAACCTTTGATTATTCTTTTTACAAAAGTATTTCTATATTTTTGATATCTTTCTTCTCTAATACTTTTTCAGCAATTTCTGGTGGTGGAGCAGGCTTACTTCAATTGCCAGCTTTAATTTTATCTGGTGTTCCTTATTATCAGGCTTTGGCTAGTCATAAATTGGCAACAGTAGCATTAGGTATTGGAGGTTCATTAAGAAACTATAAATCTCTTCGAAATGATATTAATATTGCTTGGCAAATAATAATCTTTGGACTTCCTGGAGTAATTTTTGGTGCTTCAATCGTAGAAATTATTTCAGAAAAATATTTATACTTTTTCTTAGGAATAATTTCGATATTTTTAGCAATTTATTCATTATTAAAATCAGATTTAGGTTTGTCATCTTATAAAAATGAACTTAATTTATTTTCTAAAATTAGATTTTCAATTTTTATTTTTCTGATAGGTATTTTGAATGGTTCTATTTCTTCAGGAACTGGATTGCTTGTAACATTAATTTTAATAAAAACTTTTGGAATGGATTTTCTCAGTGCTGTAAGTTTGACATTTTTTACGGTTGGAATTTTTTGGAATTTTGCAGGAGCTTTGCTTTTAAGTAAAATAGGAACTCTTCCTCTAAATATTTTATTATTGTTAATAATTGGTTCCTTTACAGGTGGATATTTTGGGGCGCACTTATCAAAGTTAAAGGGAAATAAACTAATTAAAAAAACTTTTACAATAGTTTGTCTTTTTGTTGGGGCTAGTTTACTTATTAAATCAATAACAAGTTAGATGGGTTAATTATTAGAGAATATTAATAGTTTTTTAGTCAAAAAATTCCAATAAAAGCTGGCGATGTCAATAAAGATAAATTTATTTTTTGTCTTTAATATCTTACCTAAATAGTAATGAATTATTTGTTGTATAAAAAACCCTATTAGTAGAAACCTAATTTTTTAAAAAAAGAAAAAAAAAGGCCTCACATTCGTGGGGCCGGGTGATGGGGAACCTTATTTTTAATCCAATTTCTTGAAAATTGCAACCCCCTACCTATAGTGCTACTTAAATTAATTTACTACACTACAGGTAGTGCCTTATTGCTTTTTATAGATGTTAGTTTATGCAATTCTAAAATAATTTCGCAATTATAAAATTTACTAGATAAATCTATACGTTAAGTTTTCAAGTGTTTTAGTAATTAAACTTGTTAAAAGTGTCACGCATTGTATCATTCGTAAGAACTTTGTTAGTTAAAAAGCCTTAATGATTGAATTAACATTACTAACTCTTTTGAACTATGTTGGAGATAATTTCTGTGAATATAGAAATTTAGGCCATGACAACTATAAATCTTTACTTCTTTCATATAGTGATGCAAGTAATAAATTTGGACCATTAGAGGTTAAAAAGGTTATCGAGAAGTCAGATAATTTTAAAGTTGCAGCTGTTGCTATCGCTGCAGTTAAGTGCCCTCAACATATAGTTAAATAATGAAGTTTGAACTAAAAACTGAAAATGAAAATTTCTCCAAATCTTTTTCAAATGTTTTAAGGAATTTTTTTAAGCTAGCTATAGTTATTTTCTTTTTTGATATCTCGTTAAAATTAGCAATTGTTTCAAGACATTATCGAATTGAATATAACTGTAAGCTTTTATCTGTTGATAAATCTAAACCTAATTTTAAGAAATTATCTAGGCTTTCTAATCTGAAAAGTAAACAAAAGATTTGGGAGTTTTGTAGAGAGGCTTTTAAATAATATTTAGCTAGAAGCTGAAGTATAGAATTTTAATGCATATAACCAAAATTTCCTAGAAGAAAAAAGAAATACCATAGCAACTGCAAATTCAAGCAAGATTTTCCAAAATTGAGAAATACCAAGAAAAACTTCAGAAGGGATTGTAGTAATAAATGCAATAGGAATGAACACACTGAAAAATATTCTTAGAGAGAATGAAAATGAATTTAAAGGAAATCTTCCGATGTAAAGGAAGGATCTTAAAACTTCTGTTGCATTCCATGTTTTAACAAACCAAATAGTAGTTGTAGAAATAAAAAACCATAGGCTGTATAAAATACATATTGAGCACAATAGTGTAATCAAAGACAATGTCAGAAAACTTGCATTAAGGTTTATTTGATTAATTTTGGTGCAATATATCAATAAGAAAAATCCAAGCATTATTTCTAAGAATCCTGATGGGTTAATTTTTTTTAATGAGATAAAAAATTGACTATCAATAGGTTTTAAAAGTACGAAATCTAGAGTTCCTTCTCTTACATGTTTAACTATTTCTGTAAGATTAGGATTAAACCATGTATTTGTTATGCCATTTAAAATTGTATAAATACCTTGAATTATTAATGCCTGTTCAAATTTCCAGCCGCCAATATTCCCATTACTTTGAAAGAAGATAGACAATAAAAAAATACTACCTATTAAACTTAAAACTGCAGTAATTAAATCAACTAATATATTAGCTTTATACTCCAATTCGGAAGCTAATGAGGTATGCAAAAAATTAATATAAACCTTTAAATATTTTCTTGGATTCACGAGCCCATAGCGGTATATTTTTTAGTCCCCGCAGACCATATTTTTCTAAAAACAGGAAAAAGCAATAGAATCCAAATAATTTGTATACTTAAGCCTCCTATAATATTTGTTTTATTACCTGATAGTAAGTTAGCAGGGAAATCGATTAGATATGGAAATGGAGTAAAATAAATCCAAGATTTAACATATTCAGGAAAGGAAGCTACTGGGGCTAAAAGACCTGAGAGAAATAAGGTTGGGATAAATAATAATCTTTCTATTGAGGACGCTTTTTCTGTCCAGAAGCATAAGCATGCAACTATTGACTGAATTAAAAATTGAATTAAGAAAGATAAGAAGGTAGATATTGTTGATAAGAATAAAATACCTAAATTTGGGATCCATAAACTTTCTGGATTAAAAACAAAAAAGAAAAACGCAATTATTAGTGCGAAAGGTAATCTTGTGATTTGTTCTGCAAGATGTTGTGCAAAATATCTGATAAATGGATTTAAAGGTTGAATTAAATAAGGGGATACTTTACCCATAAGAGAGTCTTCTTCAAAGCTGAATACAACCCAAACTACTGAAAACTGCCTAACGAAAAAAGCACACAAGAAATATCTAGAAAGCATAATATCACTAATGTTTATGGATTCATTAAGATTATTATTTGTCCAAATATTTAACATGAAAAAAGGAATTACCCCTGAAATTGCCCATAATGCAATTTCTATCCTATATTCCAACATATTTGAATACTGAACCTTTAATAAAGTGAATATTTTATTATTAATTAACTTAGATACCATAATCTTTTTTTACTAATATATTTCCAATAATTTCATCTACTGGTGGTTCGTTTATAAAGAGGTCTTCAATATCAAAATTATTTAGTATTGTTTTCAATGAAGAAGTAATAGAGTCATTTTTAACTATTATTGTGATTTCATTTTTTGTTTTATTCTTAACAGAAAAACCTGTTTTTTCTATTTGAATCACATCATTTTCTGAATGACAAACTATCAATATTTCCTTAACAGGAGAAAGTTTTTTTAATAACTGATCGAGTTTCCCATCGTATGAGATAGATCCATTATGTATACATATAACCCTCTTGCATAGAGATGTTATATCTTTCATATAGTGACTTGTTAAACATATTGTTGCATTAGTTTCATTATTATATCTTTGAAGAAATTTCCTCAAGTTTCTCTGTGCATTAATATCTAAACCAAGTGTCGGCTCGTCTAAAAATAGAATATTAGGTTCATGAATCAATGCTGCAAGTAATTCAGACTTCATACGCTGACCAAGAGAAAGTTTTCTAACAGGAATGTATAGTTCATTATCTATTTCAAGCATGTCTGATAATTTTTCTATTCTTTTTTTTGCTTCGAACTTATCTAAGTCATATATTGATGCATTCAAATAAAAAGATTCAATTGGAGGAAGATCCCAAATAAGTTGTTGTTTTTGTCCCATTATTAAGGTGATATTTTTTAAGAAATTGTCTTTTCTTCTGAAAGGTAAGTTGCCTGCAACTAAAATTGAACCTTCACTTGGATAGAGTAATCCACAAAGCATTTTTAAAATTGTCGTTTTCCCAGCTCCATTTGCACCTAGAAAACCAACTATTTCACCTTCTTTGATTTCAAAACTAATATCTTTTATGACCTTAGAACTTTTTGTTTCTCTTTTAAAAAAATGTTGAATTGTTCCTTTTAAACCAGGTTTTTTTGAAGAAATATCAAATGTTTTAGATAAATTTCTTACTTCTATAATATTTTGAACCATTTTAATAGTAAATTTCCTTGAAGTTTTTATTAAATTGTTTATTGAATTATTTCTATCTTAGAAAAATTTCAGAGATTTAAAAAATATCTTTAAACGATACAATTAACCATAAGAAAAAGTTAATTGGATTAAGTAACTCGCTAATATTATTTTTATTTTCATACTTTAATTCTCTGAAAATTTTAAATATCAAATTCTCATTTTTTTTAGTATGAATTGTTTTTTTAATGACTTCACCATTTTCGTCGAGCAAATCAATTTCATCTTCAAAAAACCATTGTTCTTTTCCATTAGATAGAACTAAAACTACGCCAATACCTTTACCATCAGTTATTCTGAAATCAGATATTTTCCCAACTGAAGAAATATTTATAGCATCAATAATTTCTTTTGTAAGTCTATCTCTTGAAAGTTCTAAATTTACTTGAGCAAAATTTCCTATTTTAGTTTTATCTAGAATTGACATTTTATAGGTTATTATACTTATACAGTCAAGAATTATGTGACCATTTTTAAAATAATTAATTTATTTCAATAATTATGATTTTTTGAATATCGCTTCTAGGATTCTTTTTATTAGGATTGTCAATATTCTTAAGAATACAAAAAACAGCCCAAGCCAACCTACAATAACTGCAACCGATAGCATACTTGAACCAATATCATCCTGTAACAAATTTTGCATTTATGTATTCCGAAAATAATAGAATTTATTTTACATTTGTAGCTTATTTAATAATAAAAAGTAGTAAAACGTGGTTTAATTAAAATTCTTTGTTATCAAATTATTTATCTTAAATGAATTATGAGCTAGAATTTAATGTAGAAACTTAATTAAATTTTTTGGAGCTATCTTTAAATTCTTACATTGGAATTTTATTTATCATTATTGGTCTAACAGTGAGAGTAGATTTTAAATTTTCCATGCAAAAGGATATTTGATAAGTTTTATTAAGATCTTTTATCACAAGTTAAAACTCACATTTTCCTAATAAATTTATTATTTGCTGAAACTAATTACAATAAAAAAGCAGCTTTCAAGCTGCTACTAAAATGGTGGCGGGGGGGAGATTTGAACTTCCGACCTTCGGGTTATGAGCCCGACGAGCTACCAGACTGCTCTACCCCGCGACATATACATAGCATACATCTGAATGGGTTATTTTTTCTATTTCTTTAGGATTCTTGGAATTTTAATTGACCTTTAACTTCAATTCGCACTCCTTCAGCAAAATTAAATACTTTTTCTTCAATGTCTTGAATTCTTAAATCAGAAATCCACTCTAATTGTTTAAGTAAGTGAAGACTTACTGCATGCTTGGCTCTTTTTGAACCATCTTCTACTTTTAATGCAATTCCTATTCCTTCATTTACTTTGCATAGGCACTGTATCCCCTCTGCACCGCCCTTACCTATAACTTGTCCATGAGAGGCCTTGATTATTTCTGTATCAAATTTATTGTTGTCACTTATCATTATTGGGTTAGTCGTCATAGCTCTACTGATTTGCTCTAATTCAGCATTTTCGGAACTGCTTAGAAGTGAATATAACTTAGACATCTCTATTAGTTTTAAATAAAGAGTTGGGGCACCACAATCATCACGTTCTGCATTGATTTTAGATATGGGGATTTCAAGTATTTCAGAAACAATTCTGAATATTTCGATTTGGAGTGGATGATCTCCCTTTAAGTAACTTTCTAAAGGCCAATTCATTTTTTTGCATGTTGCGAGAAAAGCAGCGTGTTTACCTGAACAATTATGATCTAGGGGACTAATAATTGATTTTGGACATTTTAGGTCATTGATGTCTATGTCGTATTCCCATAAAATTTTGAATGCTTCTCTCGAATGAAGTTTTGATCCACTATGTGATCCGCAAGCTAGGGCAATTGATTTTAAATCATTATTGATTTTTGATGCAGCTCCACTACTAACAAAAGGTATCGCCTGAAAGGGTTTTAATGCTGACCTTATAAAACTTTTATATTCTGGATTTCCTGCGCACATTAAAACCCTGCCTTTTTTGTCACTTATAACAGCATGTATTTTATGGATAGACTCAATATTTGAACCTCTCATTAGTGTCGCCTGTAAAGGAGGATTATTAGAGGTGTATAAGTTTTTGAAATTTGAACTCATTTAATAATTACTATATTGAAAAAGTAAAAGTCCTGATAAAACTAAGACTAAAATAATAGAAAGAATTTGAATTAAATTTTTTAAAATAGGCTTTACCTCAATCATTGCAATCAATGATTCTTTTTCTTTTAAAACTAATGGCTTTTCCCATATTTGACCGTCATACCATCCGGATTCTTCGTACTCAACTTTTTCAGATGTCAATCTCTTAAATACATGATTCCAACCAAGGTATAACCGGATAGAAATTAGTAGAGGTATTAATAAGCTACTAAAAAAACTTAATAGGATATACTTTAAAAGTGATTTTTCGAAATATACACTTCCGGAAGAAATAATAAGAAATAAAATAAAACCACATACCCAAAATTTAAGCAAAACGATAATTAGTGATTTTTTTGTTTTTGGCCAAGAAAAAATAATAGATTTTGATAATTCAATGAATTCATTTGTTGGTTGCTGCTCTCTTGGAACAGGACATTTGGATTCGTTCATAAAATATTATTATGGGAATGTAAGTTTATCTCCATTGCTCCAAAATGATTCAAGGTCATAAAATTTTCTTATTTCTGGTTGAAAAATATTTACAATCAAATCACCATAGTCTAATAAAGCCCATTTCGCCTCATTGACACCTTCTTTTCTTATCGGTTCAATTTTAGCCTTCATTCTTAGATCGCCTTCTACGGAGTTAGTTATTGATCTAACTTGTACATCGGATAATCCCTCTGCAATTAATATCCATTCACTTATATACGAGACCTTGTCAATTTTGATAAGTTTTATATCTTTAGCCTTTTTTTCATCACAAGCTTTAGCTGCCATTAAAACTAAACTTTTATTGTCCATATACATTTTCGCTTGAGACTGATTTTTCCGATCCTTCTTGTTGAGACATTTCAGATCTAGCTTTTTCAGCACTTTTCCTTAAAGCATCTAATCTATCTTCAAAAAAACTTCTTTTTTTCTTTTTTCTAGTTTTATCAATTAGTTCTTTTAATGCTCCTCCAAGACTTTTGTATGCATTTGGGATACTGTATCCAAATCTGCAAGCAAGATCTATGGCTCTCTCATCTGCAAAAATAGCATCTTGAAGTTTTTTCTCAGAGTTATTCTTTATATATAGTCTGTAACCCGCAAAACTTGACAACCCTAGAGCAAGTAATAAAAGTAATCCATCTTGAACCCATAACTCCCCTATTGCCCCACCTAGACCTATAGCAAGAGCTGCCATTTCCCATCCATCTCTGGGGATGGTATCGTTTTGAATTTTCCCAACTTCATGCCAAAATAATAAATTTCTGTGGTCGATAGCAAAGTTATCCCATTCATCCAAATCTATTTGTATTTCAACTTCGTCACGACCAATTTCCTCAAGTGTTATTAAAGGTGGATCAATTGCTACAGAGGCTTCAACAAATACCCAGCTTTCATTCTCTGGAGGCAACAAACTTTTAAGTCGCTGAAGTTCGCTCATAAAAAATTAATTTCTTTCAATACTATAGAAACAAATGTTGCTTTTCAAGTAACTTGATTAACATCTGATGATTTATAAGTAGCATGAAATAAATGAAGGTTTTAAATTATGCCTCAAAGAGGTGATCTCAAAAGAATTCTTATTTTAGGTTCAGGCCCAATTGTTATAGGTCAGGCTTGCGAGTTTGATTACTCTGGTACTCAAGCTTGTAAAGCTTTAAGGAAAGCTGGTTATGAAATCATCTTGATAAATTCAAACCCAGCATCGATAATGACAGATCCTGAGATCGCTAATAAAACATATATTGAACCATTGACTCCTGAAATCGTCTCCCAAATTATTTTAAAAGAAAAACCAGATGCAATTCTACCAACAATGGGAGGTCAAACCGCGTTAAATCTTGCAGTTAAATTATCTGAATCTGATTTTTTAAAAAAAAATAATGTTGAATTAATAGGTGCTGATTTAATAGCTATTAATAAAGCTGAAGATCGAAAATTGTTTAAAGAATCGATGGAAAAAATAAATGTTAATGTATGTCCATCTGGTATAGCATCTAATTTAACTGAAGCACGATCTGTTTCAAAAAAAATTAATTCATATCCTCTTATAATAAGGCCAGCATTTACTTTGGGTGGTGTAGGAGGTGGAATTGCATATAACCTTGAGGAATTTGTTGAATTGTGTAAAACAGGTTTAGATGAAAGTCCTACAAATCAAATATTAATTGAAAAATCACTTATTGGATGGAAAGAATTTGAATTAGAGGTCATGAGAGATACTGCAGATAATGTAGTAATAGTCTGCAGTATCGAGAATTTAGATCCTATGGGTGTTCATACTGGAGATTCAATAACAGTAGCACCTGCACAGACTTTAACAGATAAGGAATATCAGAGATTGAGGGACTTGTCATTAAAAATCATTAGAGAGGTTGGAGTTGAAACTGGTGGGAGCAATATTCAATTTGCTGTAAACCCAAATAATGGAGAAGTTATAGTAATAGAAATGAATCCTCGTGTCAGTAGATCCTCTGCTTTAGCTAGTAAAGCAACAGGATTCCCCATAGCTAAGATTGCAGCTTTATTATCTGTTGGCTATACACTTGATGAAATTATTAATGACATTACAAAAAAAACTCCTGCTTGCTTTGAACCATCAATTGATTACGTAGTTACCAAAATTCCTCGGTTTGCTTTTGAAAAGTTTAAAGGCACCTCAAACACTTTAAGCACTGCAATGAAATCAGTTGGTGAGTCAATGGCAATTGGTCGTTCTTTTGAAGAATCATTTCAAAAAGCCTTGAGGTCTTTAGAAGTCGGTATTAATGGATGGGAATGTGAATCTATAGATGAATTTAAGAACGAGAATGACTTGCTGAATAGTTTGAGAAATCCTACATCTGAAAGAATTCTCATAGTTAAAAAAGCTATGCAGTTAGGAAAAACGAATACTTTTATTCAAAGAGTGACTAATATAGATTTGTGGTTTATAGAAAAATTACGAAATATTTTTAATTTTGAAAATGATTTTTTGAATGAAAAAGTACTTAATGATATAGATCGTGATTTGATGTTATATGCCAAACAATTGGGCTTTTCAGATCAACAGATAGCAAAGTTAACTAATTCTGATTTTTTTGAAGTAAGGCGATATAGAAAAAATTTGAATATTTTACCAATTTATAAAACTGTTGATACTTGTTCTGCAGAGTTCTCATCATCAACTCCTTACCATTATTCAACATACGAGGAATGTTTTATTAATTCAGGTTCTCAAATTTTTGATAATGAGATATCTAATGAAAGCAAATCACAAAAAATCATGATTCTAGGAGGAGGCCCAAACAGAATAGGTCAGGGGATAGAATTTGACTACTGTTGTTGTCATGCTTCTTATCAAGCTTCAAGAAATGGATACGAAACAATAATGGTAAATAGTAATCCTGAAACTGTTTCTACCGATTACGATACAAGTGATATATTATATTTCGAGCCCGTAACATTAGAAGATGTTCTCAACATAATAGAGGCTGAAAATCCTCGTGGTTTGATTGTTCAATTTGGAGGCCAAACTCCATTAAAATTATCTTTACCTCTATTTGAATGGCTTAAATCTAGTGATGGATTGAGTACTGGTTCAAAAATTCTTGGAACATCACCAATATCAATCAATTTAGCAGAAGATAGAGAGGAATTTACAAAAATTCTTGAGGAATTAAATATTAGGCAACCACTTAACGGAATAGCCCGAAATCAAGATGAAGCCCATGCAGTCGCAAAAAATATAGGGTTTCCTCTTGTTGTAAGACCATCTTATGTTTTGGGTGGGAGAGCAATGGAAATAGTTAAAGATGAAAATGAATTATCTAGGTACATCTCTGAGGCAGTTAAGGTATCCCCTGATCATCCAATTCTTCTTGATCAATATTTAAATAATGCTATTGAGATTGATGTTGATGCTTTATGTGATTCAGAAGGCTCAGTTGTAATTGCAGGTTTAATGGAACATGTTGAACCTGCAGGAATCCATTCTGGAGATTCAGCTTGCTGCTTACCATCCATTTCTCTTTCAAAATCAACTCTTTATAAAGTAAAAGACTGGACTAAATTAATAGCCAAAAGACTTAATGTTGTTGGTTTAATTAATTTGCAATTTGCAGTGACAAATCTAAATAATAAAGAAAACCAATTATATATTCTTGAGGCTAATCCCAGAGCTTCTAGAACGGTCCCATTTGTTTCAAAAGCTATAGGCAAACCAGTTGCAAAATTAGCTACACAATTAATGCAAGGCTATACTTTGGATGATGTTGATTTTACGAGAGAATTTTCTCCAAGATATCAGGCAGTAAAAGAAGCTGTTTTGCCTTTCAAAAGATTTCCCGGATCTGATACTCTTTTGGGACCAGAAATGAAATCTACGGGTGAAGTTATGGGTTTAGCTAAAGATTTTGGAATAGCTTATGCAAAGTCAGAATTGGCAGCAGGAAATGGCGTTCCTTCTGAGGGTGTGGCTTTTTTGTCTACTAATGATTTAGATAAAAACAATCTAGAAGAAATTGCTAAGGAATTATTAATTTTAGGATTTAAATTAATTGCTACTAAAGGCACAGCTTCTTTTTTGGTTGATTTAGGTATTCAAGTTGAAGAAGTACTAAAAGTCCATGAAGGAAGACCAAATATAGAGGACCTTATTCGTTCGGGACTTGTTCAGTTAATAATTAATACTCCAATAGGATCTCAGGCACTTCATGATGATGCTTATTTAAGACGTGCCGCTTTAGAATATAATATTCCAACTTTTACAACTATTCCTGGAGCGAAAGCAGCCATTAAGGCGATCAAAGCTTTGCAATGCAATAAAATTAATACTTATTCTCTACAAGAAATCCATAATTTTTAAAATTTTATTCTAAGTTTTCTAGTTTTTCTCTTAATTGATTAACTAATGAGTTTCGACTAATTGAAAGTAATTTGAGAGTATCTTGATGCATCTTAAGTTGTGCCTCCGCTATTTGAAGTACTTTTATAGATTCTTTTATTTCATTAGAAAGTTCATTTATTAAATATTTTTTGCCTTCAAAGGTTAAAACTGGATTTGCAGAATCATTTGTGTTTTCGCTCATGGATTTACTTTTTTAATAATTAAATTCAAATTATAGTTTCTTTATCAATTGTTTTTCACATAATTCTTTATAAATTCCAGGTTTATTTATTAAATCAATGTGTTTCCCAGCTTCAATAATTTCACCTTTATCGAAAACAACTATTTTATTGGCCTCTTGAGTAGTGGCTAATCTATGAGCAATTACAATAACGGTTCTACCTTTCATAGCACTATTAAGTCCTTTTTGTACTTCAGATTCTGATTCTGCATCTAACGCACTTGTGGCCTCATCTAAGAGAAGAATTGAGGGGTTCCCAAGTATTGCTCTTGCAATTGCTATTCTCTGGATCTGGCCCCCTGATAAATTTGATCCTCTTTCAGTTATCTCTGTTTCATATTTTTCAGGAAGCTTTTGAATGAAGTTGTGAGCGTTTGCTTTTCTTGCAGATTCTATAACTTCTTCTTTGGTGAAATTTCTGCCCATTCTTATTACATCAATAATTGTTCCTGAAAACAAAAAAGGCTGTTGTTGCACTAAGGCTATGTTTTTTCTAATATCTTTTGTATTTAATATTTTAAGATTTTTATCATCTATAAAAATGTCTCCATTATTTGGAGCTATAAACTTTAATATCAAAGCCATCATTGTACTTTTCCCAGCTCCAGAAGCTCCAACAAATGCTGTGACTTCCCCTCTTTTAATTTCTAAATTGATATTTTTAAGTACTTGATTGTCTTTTTTGTAAGCGAAATTTACATTCTTGAAAATTATTTCCCCTTCAAAATTGGATATCCTTCGTAAATTTTCTTTCTCATCTTCGACAGGTTCTTGATTTATGTTTTTCAACCTTTTTATTGAGGCTTCTGCCTGTTTATAGTCATTAAAATTTGTACTTACATGGCTTATTGGATCAATAAGCATTAATATTGCTGCAAAAAAACTACTAAATTCTTCGCTTGTTAGAAGTCCTAGATTGATTCTTGCGGCTCCCAAACCTAATATTGCTAATATTCCAAATGCTTCAACAAAGCCTACAACTGGATGTTGAAAAGCAAGGAGTTTTAATGTTTTGTATTTTGCTTTTTTATTTGTACTTAATCTTTTAAAAAATCTTTTCTCAATCCAATTTTCTGCAGCAAAAGCTCTTATCGTGGACATTCCATTTATTGATTCACCTATTAAACCTGCTAAATTACTTGTTGATTCTTGACTTTTTTCGGATGCTTTTAAAACTCTTCTTCCAAAACTGTTAACTGAAAGAATAATCAATGGTGCTAAAACGAATGTTGATACTGTTAGTGACCAGTCTAAATAAAACATATAGATTATTACCGCTAACAACTGTAATGTGCATGGAATAGTATCTTGAGCTGTTTTATAAATAACTTCGCTTACTCTGTCTGCATCTTCTGTAAGTCTATATGTGATGTCACCGGCTGATATATTTTCAATAGAATTCATTTTTATTTTTTGAATTCTGCTAAATAAATTTCCTCTCATCACTTCACTAATTTCTAAAGATGGTTTTGCTATAAATACATCCTGTCCAAATTGGGCGGTTTTCTGAACTAAAAATACAAATAAAGACTTAATTATTATGCTAGATACTTTTGAGAGATCACCTGACCCAATTGCTGGGATTAAGTTTCCAGCTAAATAAGCTAACAAAGGCCAACAAGCTACGTAAATAAGCATGCATATAAAACCCTTGATAAACCTATTTGAATATGGTCTGACTGGTGGTATTAGTCTCAAGATATTATATATTTAATTGTTTATCCTACTTTATCAATATCTTTGGGTATAAAAAACAATGAAATTGGATCAATTCTTAAAATGGAAAAATTTGGTATCTTCTGGTGGCGAAGCAAAAATCATTATTCAATCCGGTTCTGTTAAGGTTAATGGTGAAGTTGAGACTAGGAGAGGAAGGAAGTTAAATAGGGGAGATAAAGTAATATTTCTAAAAAATGAATTAATTTTTGAATAGTTAGCTTATTCAACTCACTTTGTATTAGTATATTTTTCTTGGAGATAGTATTTTGAGAAAATCTGTAATTGCTGGTAATTGGAAAATGCACATGACTTGTGCTGAAGCTAAATCCTATTTAGAAGAGTTTATTCCTTTAATAAAAAACATTAAAGACGATCGTAAAGTTGTTATTGCCCCACCTTTTACAGCTATTTCAACCTTTTCTGATCATTCTGATTTTGAATATTTAGATATTTCTAGTCAAAATATTCATTGGGAAGATCAAGGAGCATTTACTGCAGAAATATCTCCAAAAATGCTTCTTGAACATGGTGTCTCATATGCAATCGTTGGACATAGTGAACCAAGGAAATATTTTAGTGAAAGTGATGAACAAATTAATAAAAGAGCAGTTTTTGCACAATCTAGTGGACTTACTCCAATAGTTTGTGTTGGAGAAACATTAGAACAAAGAGAGAGAGGAGAAGCTGATAGGGTTATTACTAGACAGGTTGAACAAGGATTAGAAAATACAGATCCATCTAATTTAATTGTTGCCTATGAACCAATATGGGCTATTGGTACTGGTAAAACATGTGAGGCAGAAGATGCTAATAAAATATGTTCTTTGATTAGGAAATTAATAGGTTTTGATGATGTAATTATTCAATATGGAGGATCTGTTAAACCTAATAATATTGACGAAATTATGTCAATGAGTGATATAGATGGGGTGTTAGTTGGAGGGGCTTCATTAGATCCGAATAGTTTCGCGAGAATTGCAAATTATCAATAAGAAAAATCCATGGCCAAAAGGCTGGGGCCAAAAAACTTCAATTATGGGAGTTATTAATTTAACTCCTGATTCATTTAGTGATGGTGGGGAAATAAACTCTAAAAATAAAGTTTTAGATCAAGTAAATCATTTCTTAAGCCATGGCGTTGATGTTATTGATCTTGGTGCTCAAAGTACGAGACCTGGGGCTGAAGAAGTTGGATCTAAAATGGAAATAAAAAGATTGATCCCATATCTAAAATTAATAAAATCTGAATTTCCAGATGTTTTAATTTCTATTGATACTTTTAATTCTGAAGTGGCTTACGAAGCTCTTTTAAATGGTGCCAATTGGATAAATGATGTCACGGGAGGAAGAAGAGATATAAAAATTCTGGATGTTGTATCAAAATTCAACTGTCCATTCGTCATAACTCATAGTCGTGGTAATAGTCAAAATATGAATCAACTCTCTAATTACCAGAATGTATTGAGTGATGTTGAGTGTTCGCTTGATAATTTAATAGAGAATGCTTTAGAAAAAAATATATCTGAAAGAAATATAATAGTGGATCCTGGAATTGGGTTTTCAAAGGATATCATTCATAATTTGGAAATTTTGAGAAACTTAGATGTATTTAAAAAATGGAATTTGCCAATTTTGATAGGTGCATCTAGGAAGAGATTTATAGGAGAAATTTTGAATGAGAAAAATCCAAAAGAAAGAGATATAGGGACACTTGCAATAAGTTGTCTTTGTTCTCAATTTAATATTGACATTGTGAGAGTTCACAACGTCAAACTAAATTATCAAGTCCTTAAAGTAGCTGATAGGATTTACAGAAAATTATAAATTTATTATTCTTTAACTCCTTCTATTTTATCCTCTACCTCTTGGTATAGTTCTTTCAACTGTTCTATATTCTCATCTGAAGTTTCCCAATAACCCCTACCATTGACTTCAAGCAATGTTCCAACAATTCTTCTGAAACTATTAGGAT
This sequence comes from Prochlorococcus sp. AG-347-K18, assembly GCA_003281365.1. Classification (GTDB taxonomy): domain Bacteria; phylum Cyanobacteriota; class Cyanobacteriia; order PCC-6307; family Cyanobiaceae; genus Prochlorococcus_A. Next base: position 21,737 of record QCCF01000011.1, on the reverse strand, counting down.
TAAGATCCATTAATCTTTTCCTCATCTCTTCGTCATTTATAAATGTTTCATTAGTTTCTTCATATACAAAATTATCTACTTGACCACTAGTTGCACTCCAACCAAGAGTGTAATTAAGTCTGTTAGAAAGTTCTCTAACTCCTTCGTAGCCAGATTTGAGCATACCTTCATACCACTTAGGATTTAAAAGTTTTGTTCTTGAGTCTAATCTGATGGTTTCTCCAAGTGTTCTAACTTGAGCATTAGAAGTGGTTGTATCCGCTATGAAGCTACTTGGTTCTTTACCATCATCTCTTAGTGTTTTAATTAACTTGGTTGGATCTGAATCAAAATAATGACTTACATCTGTTAATGAAATCTCTGAAGAATCAAGGTTTTGAAATGTAACATCTGCTGTTTTCATTACTGACTCAAATACCTCTCTTTTTTGATTCATCTCACCTGGATTATCGGCATTAAAAGCATACGTTTTTCGAGATAAATACATTTCTTGTAATTCATTTTCTTCCTCCCAGGTTGAATTTTCTACAGCTAAATTAACATTAGAACTGTAACTTCCACTTGCATTTGAGAATACTCTCGCTGAAGCTTCTCTGATAGAAGTGCCTTCTTTTTTTGCTTGCTCTAGAGAATGTTTCCTTACAAAATTAGATTCCAATGGTTCATCAGCTTCTGCTGCTAATTTGACTGCCTGATCTATTAATGCCATTTGATTGATAAATAGATCCCTAAATACTCCTGAACAGTTAACTACTACATCTATTCTCGGCCTACCTAATTCTTCTAGAGGGATTAATTCTAGTTTGTTAATTCTTCCAACAGAATCTGGTTTTGGTTTTACCCCAACAAACCATAAGATTTGTGCCAGGGATTCTCCGTAAGTTTTGATGTTATCAGTACCCCATAAAACACAAGCTATTGTTTCAGGCCAAGTTCCTTGATCTTCTTTTTGTCTTTCAATTAATTTGTCAACAACAGACTTCGCTGCAGCTACTGCAGCTGTAGTTGGAATTGATTGAGGATCAAGTGCATGTATATTTTTACCACTGGGCAAAACACCTGGATTTCTTATGGGATCTCCACCTGGTCCAGGTAAAACATAATTCCCATCTAGTGCTTTAATGAGGCTATCCATTTCTTTGTCTGCGCAGACCTGTTCCAGACAGAAAAGTAAGTAATCAAATAATTTATTTAATTCTTTCTGATTAATTTCATTAAATCCATTTAATCTGCAGACTCTTAACCAAGGGGTAGGTAGATTTAGACCAAAAACTTTAAGTAAATCCAAAAGTTTGGAAAGAAGTGATTTTTCTAAATAAACTCTGCCATCAACAATTTTTAATGAATTGACCATCGCAAAAATCGACTCTCTTGCTGTCTTAATGATTTTTTCATTTAACTCTACAAATTTAAGTTCGCCTTTATTATTACCATCATAAATTTGTTCAATAGTTAGACCGATGGATTCTGCGAGTAATCCAGGAAGAGATCTTAATCCTTCTTGTTCTCTCTCTAAAGATGCAATATTTACGAGTGTTGCTACAGCTTCTTCTGCTGTAGGAGCTTCTCCAATAGTATGAAGGCCGCAAGGTAACAATCTACTTTCAATTTCCATCAACTGTTTATAGACATTACCAACAAATAAATCTCTTTCATCTATTGAAAGTTCTTCCACGTCTTTTGAAGGAAGCTCTACATCTTTATCAAGGTTACATTGTTTTGAAGTCTCAACTATTGCATTAACAATTTGAATACCCCTGCTATTTTCTCTTAATTGTTGATAAGAACCAACGAGTTCACTTAGTTCTTTAAGTCCTTTGTAGAGTCCTGCATTTTCCGCTGGAGGAGTCAAATAACTAATAGTTGAGGCATATCCTCTTCTCTTCGCAATTGTTGCTTCTGATGGATTATTCGCAGCATAGTAATACAAATTTGGCAATGATCCAATGAGAGAATCCGGATAGCAAGTTTCACTCATGCCCATCTGCTTCCCAGGCATAAATTCAAGTGAGCCATGAGTTCCAAAATGAAGAACAGCATCAGCACCCCAGATTTTTTCTACGTACGTGTAATAAGCAGCAAAACCATGATGAGGACTTGCACTTCTCGAATAGAGCAATCTCATGGGATCACCTTCATAACCGAATGTAGGTTGAACTCCTATAAAAACATTTCCAAAATGTTTTCCATAGATAAGAAGGTTTTGTCCGTCACTATTAAGGTTCCCAGGAGGTTTACCCCAATTTTCTTCAAGTCTTTGTGAATATGGTGTGAACTCTTCGTATTCTTTTACTGACATCTTATGAGCAATATTTAACTCTGGAGAGCCATCCATCGCTTCAGGGTTGTTAATTACTTTTTCCATTAATTCTTTTGAATTAGTAGGAAGTTCATCTATTTGATATCCTTTCGATTTCATTTCAAGAAGTACTCTATAAATTGAACCAAAAACATTCAAGTATGCTGCCGTACCAACATTTCCCTTGTCTGGTGGAAAACTAAATACTGTGATGGCTAATTTTTTATCCTTTCTTTGTTTAACTCTTAAAGTTGACCATTTTATTGCTCTTTCAGCTATTACATCTACTCTATCTTGGAGCGTATGCGCCTTACCTGTAGCATCATCACGTCCAGAGAGAATAATGGGTTCAATAGCACCATCAAGCTCTGGAATTGCAATCTGAAGTGCTACCTGAACAGGGTGTAAACCTAGATCACTATCTTCCCATTCTTGAGTGGTTTGGAATACTAATGGAAGTGCAACCATATAAGGTCTGTTTAACCTTTTTAGGGCTTCAATAGCCTTAGGATGATCTTGTCTTGCTGGCCCACCAACTAGTGCAAATCCTGTTAGAGATACAACTCCATCTACTATAGGTTGATCCTTATTTATGGAATCATAATAAAATTCATTAACTGGTTTAGAAAAATCTAGACCTCCACAGAATATAGGTAGTACTCTCGCACCTCTGTATTCCAATTCTTGAATAACAGCAACGTAATGAGCATCATCTCCAGTAACTATATGACTTCTTTGAAGCACTAAGCCTATAGTTGGAGTTTTGTCATCTTTAGGATTTATATCTGTCCTATTGTTTTCCCAATTTTGATATTCTTTAAGACTTTCAAACATGCTAGGAGCAAGAGGATGCCAAATTCCTAAATCTGGGAATGTTTCAGGGTCTTGAATTTTGAATTCTTCTATTTGATCTTTTATGATCTCTGAAACAGCGTACTTTTCAGAAATCATTAACAAGAAGTTTTTTAAGTTCTCAGTGGTACCACCTAACCAGTACTGAAAACTCAGAATAAATGTTCTAGCGTCTTGAGCTTTTTCTACTGGTAGATATTTAAGTATTGAAGGTAGTGTATTTAATAATTTCAACATTGAATCTTGGAAACTTGCTCCATCAGATTCTTTTTTCTTTTTTATTAAATCTCCAATAATACTTTTAGATTGACCAAGTTGGGCCATGCTAAACGAACCTAACTTATTTAATCTCATTACCTCTGGCATGGAGGGGAAAACTATTGATGCTTTAAGTTTGTCTTTAAATGGAGATACTGCATCAACCACTTTTTGAGCTAGGTCTTCAATGAAAATTAGAGAAGCTACGAATATATCTGCATTAGCTATATCTTCCTTAAAATCTTCAAAATTACTATCATTCCTAAGTTCTTCGATAAGATAGCCGCTAAGGTCTATACCTATTGGCCCATTCATTTTATTTATTGACTTAGCAGCCTCCGTTAAGGAATTTTGGTATTGTGGCTCAAGGACAACATAAACTGCTTTTATTACAACTTTGTGTTTGTTATCCTCAACAGGAGATACTCTGCGGTTTGCTGAGCGGACCTGCGTAAACATTGATTTTATTTAAGTATTTCTACCAGCCTACGAATGAAAAGACGTTATTGTGTGCAATATAAATAGCGTGTAACAACCTTTAAAAAAAAAATTTTTAAAAAAATGATTGAAAATTCTAAAAAACCCGTACCAGTACTAGTTTCCGGAGCTTTAGGCAGAATGGGTAGCGAAGTTGTTAATACTGTATTAAATTCTACAGATTGTGAACTTGTCGCAGCAATTGACATAAACGAAAAGAACAATGGTTCAAATATTTCTGAATTATTGAAGGTTAAAAATTGTGATGTTTTTGTTTCTAATGATTTTGAAGGGACTTTATGTTCCGTTAGTCAAGATTATAGAAATGAAAAAATCAAACCTGTTTTGGTTGATTTTACTCATCCTGATTCTGTATATGAAAATACAAGGTCAGCAATCGCATATGGTATTTCTCCAGTAGTTGGCACAACAGGACTTTCTCCTTCTCAAATAAAAGACTTGTCTGTTTTTGCTCAGAAGGCATCTGTTGGTTGTGCAATAATTCCTAATTTTTCAGTAGGCATGGTTCTTCTACAGCAGGCAGCATCAGTAGCCGCCAGATTTTATGACAATATTGAATTAATAGAGATGCATCATAATCAAAAAGCTGATTCTCCTAGTGGAACGTGTATAAAAACTGCTGAAATGATTGAAGAATATCCAAAGAAATTTAATCAGAATTTAGTAAAAGAGTCTGAGTCATTGAAAGGTGTGCGAGGTGGGATCAGAGATTCAGGTATAAATATACATTCTGTACGATTACCAGGATTATTAGCCCATCAGTTAGTAATTATGGGATCTCCAGGTGAAACTTATACAATTAAGCATGACACTATTGACAGAAAAGCATATATGCCAGGCGTTTTGCAGGCTATTAAAAAAATAGGTAATTATGAATCCTTAATTTATGGGCTAGAGAAATTAATTTTCTAATATGCTAATTCCAATTAATTCAAATCAAATTTCAAAACTCATTCCTTCAGTTGGAACTGGAAGTCAGTTTAAATATGCTTTGGGTAATCCTAGGAAAATTCTTCAAAGAGTAATAGTATCTTCTATTGGTGGATTTATCTCTTTAATAATAAGTTCAACAGGAGATCAAACAAATAATTTTTGGTTATTGCTATGCGTAGCTTTCTTTCTTTATATCATCTGGGGGCCAATTCTCGAATCAAGTAGAAAAAATTTGCAAATAAGAAAATATAAATTCTTTTCAATATTTGATGGTTACGTATCAGATATTTATAAAACAGAAAAGATCGAAAGTTCCAGAGAACAATCTAATAGACAAGGTCGATTAGAAGTGGTCGAAAATAAAAGGACTTGGTTAGTACTCGAATTAGAAGATGAAGATGGTTATTTAGAAAAATTAAGTTTCCCGATGGAAAATAAGCACAGTCAAATAAGGATTGGGACAAATATAAGATGTTTATTATCATCAAACTACCGTAATTTTGATAAAGATTTTTATCTGACAGATGCTTGGTTGCCAGAAGTTAATTTATGGGTTGGTGAGTACCCCTATTTATTAAGACCAGCATTTGAAGAAATTTGCTACATTTATATAAATAAATAGACGCTAATAATATTAAATAATGAAAAAAAAATTATTTTTTAAAATTGTTGGCTCAGGTCCAACAGGTTTACTACTTTCAATTGCACTTGCAAAATTTGATTGTGATATTTTTTTAACTGATTTATTAACAAGAGATAGATTAATTGATAAGGATAAAACATATGCGATTACTCATTCGACTAGAAAAATTTTAACTAAATTCAGACTTTGGGAAAAATTAGAACCATATTTATTTGGTTTTGATACTCTTTCAATATCAGACAGTGTTACTTCTTCCATAACCAACCTAACACTCTCTGATTTAGATGATGATATTAATTTTGCTAAAAATATTGGCTGGGTAGTTAAACATTCAGATCTTATGAATATTTTTTTTAGAGAAGTGGATAATTATCGTAACATCTTTTTTATGACGCCTCAAAAATTATCAAATAAAAAAATATTATTCGATTATCAATTCTTTTCTACAGGAGCAAATTCTCTTGATAAAAAAATGCTCAAGTATTTTGATATTAAGAAATCTTATAATCAGTCCTGCTTAACGTTTAAGATTTCTCTTAGGGGTAATTGCGAAAAGCGTGCTTACGAAATTTTTAGAAAAGAAGGCCCACTTGCATTATTGCCATTGGGAAAAAACTTATATCAAGTAATTTGGACTTCCAATACATTAAAATCTATTGAAAGGTTGAATTCTGATAAGAATTTTTTATTGGATAATTTATCAACTATCCTGCCTGATCAATTTAAGCTAGATCAAATAATCGGAGAATTAAATATATTTCCTGTTTCCTTATCCTTTAATTTCCCAATTTTTAATTTTAAGAAATTAGTTTTCGTTGGTGATGCATTTCATACATTTCATCCTGTGGGTGGTCAGGGTTTAAATAGTTGTTGGAGAGATGTTAATACCATTTTTGATCTCTTTAATAAGAATATTTCTATTACTAAAAAGCATTTGATTTTTTTTAAATTTAAGTATTTTTCAAGCAGAATTATAGATATTATTTTTACTATGCTAATAACCGATTTTCTGATATCTATTTTTGCAAATAGAAACTTATTTTTATTTCCGATAAGAAAATTTTCTTTCTTAATTTTAAATAATTTTGTTTTTGTAAGAAAATTTATCCTAAATCAAATGACAAAATCCCTCGTTTATTCCAGAATTAAATAAAATTTATGAATAAATATTTATTAGAAAAAATATTAATTTATTTATATGATGAAATAGGTTTGGATGAGTCATCAATTGAACTTGCTTTAAAATTATCAATAAGAAATAACACTTCATTACCAATCTTGTTATGGAGTTATGGAATGCTAACTATTGAAGAACTTGATAAGTTATATTCATTTTTATTTCAAAAAATGGAATAATTTTTCTGTTATAATTTCGTTTAGTTTAATGAAGAACAATTACTGTTTTAACAAATCAAGATCAGGTATCAAGGCAATCTATAGAGAAGCTTGATTTACTATTATTAATTCTCGAGACAGTAGATTTAAATGGTATACATTCACTTTACGAGATATCAAATAGACTCAAATTAAATCATATTTTGCCTAACAAAGTTACTATTTGGAAACTAAGAAATAAGAATCCCTTACGAAAATCTTATATGAATAACAACATCAAATTAGAGGAATTTGATGCTTTAATTAAAATTACTGTAGAAATGTCTAGATATTTGTATCCTTATACCAAAAAGATACTTCAATCTAAAGAAGAACCTGAAAAGGATGGATTTATTTGGAGTGACTTTAATATGAGATTTGTAGAGTTAGTTAATGAAAGGTTTAACATGAATAGCATAAGAGTAAAAAAGCTTATAAATCAACCTGAAAATGATGAGATTCTTATTAAGTCGTTGTTGGCCTTATCTCTCTGTATTTCTAATCAGGGTTATCAAAAGTTGAGGAATTTTTTACTCAATTTTTAAAACTATGCAGAATAGATTATTATTTCATCAATCTTCAGTTAGTCTTGAAATAATAGGATTACCTGATTATTCTAATAATGAAAATAAAGATCAAATATCAATTATTTCTCAATGGAAATTAACCATTATAGACAAACCACTTATTGAAGGCAAAATCGAACATTTAAGGCCAATCATGGATGCATTTTATAATTATTCTAATCTTTTAATAAATAACGAAATTCCAATTTTTCAATCTAAATTAATTGATATAAAAGCTGACAACATTTACATACATAATATCACTCTAAAAAGCTCTAAACCTGATGTAAAGCCTTTAATTATTAAAATTGGTAATTCACTATTGTCAGATACCATAAATTGCTTTGACCAATTAAATGAATCTCCAAAGGTCAGAATAAAGGAATCAGTTCTCACCAATATTATTCCTAAAAAAGTAAAATTTGGTTTAAGCAAAAAAGTTAAACTTTCAAATTTCTTTTTGCCTCCACTTTTGGCAATTAGCTCCTTGATTCTTTTCTCCTATACCTTTATTAATTTTTATAATCCTGTTGAAGATAAAGAAAAAAATGTAATTATAAACACAAAATAAAAAATCTTTAGCATACTAATGTTAAAGACGATATTATGGGGAAATTTTAAGATAAATTTTTATTTATTCTTTTAGCCTCAATTTATGGCTGATTTAAACATAACTAATTTAAAAATGAACTCTGATAAATATATTTTTAAAAATAAATTAAGTTTAAGAAGGAAATCAAAAAGAAAACTATATATTGAATCTGCTTTTATGTTTATTTTGAGTATTCTTTTGGTCTATCTAAATTATTTAATACCTAATAAGATTTTGTTATTTCAAAATCTATTAACCAATTTAAATAAATCTTTTATCTTGAGTAAAGGTCTATTTGTGAGTCTTTACGACATTTTTGTAGTTCTTTTTATTTTAATTTCTTCGATTGTTTGCTTGATTTTGTTAATTGGAACATTTTACCGGATATATAAGATTTTCAAAAGAAATAAAAAAACTATTAGGTGAATAGTTTCAAATAGGTTGCATTAAGCCTCCACTTCCTGAATCTGAATCATCATCATCGTTTTCAGTTTCAACTCCTAATAAAGCGTAAATACCAAGTACAATTGACGGAATAATAATTGATAAAGGTAATATCGAAGTTTGAATTCCGACGTCTATATATTCACCCATGAAGTAAACAAATTTTATTAAATTTAACTAAAATCGAACTCTTTCGCGGATTTTAAATAATTATTTAATAATTTATTCTTTTTTGATAAAAAGTTCTTTGTCGAAATTCTTTATTTCTTTTTCAAATGAAGCAAACCATAACATTAGTTGATCAATTTGATTTTGAATTTCAGTTACTCCTAAACCCCTTATAGTAATTATTGATAACTGTTCTCCTTCCTCAAAATTAAATTTATTTTGAACACTAGTTGATAAGGAATTTTTAAGGATTTTAAAAGTAGAATTCTTTAATTTAGTCTCTATAACTATGTTTGGCTTTTTGAGTTTGATCTTATTAAAACCACATTTTTTGGCTAGTAATTTTAGTCTCATTATTAATATTAAAGACTCAACAGGTTTAGGTAAGGTTCCATATCTATTAATCCAGTCTGTAGCTAATTCAGTTAATTCATTATTATTTGAACATTCAGTAGCAGATTTGTAAGCCTCAAGCTTCTCTTCCCTGTTTATTATCCATGTTGCAGGTATAAATGCGTTTATGGGAAGATCAATTTGTGTGTCGCTAACTTCTGGTATTTCTTGCCCACTGATTTCTGAAATAGCCTCATGGAGCATTTCTATATATAAGTCATATCCAATAGCATTAACCTTTCCACTTTGTTCTTCTCCTAGTAAACTTCCAACACCTCTTATTTCCATATCTTTCATTGCAAGTTGGTATCCACTTCCTAGTTCCGAAAAGTCTTTTATCGCTTTCAATCTTTCTTTTGCAGCTTCATTTATTTTATTTATATTTGGATAAAATAACCAAGCATATGCTTGAACTCCGCTTCTACCAACTCTTCCTCTAAGTTGATAGAGTTGTGAAAGTCCAAATTTGTGAGAATCTTCAATAATAATCGTATTTACTTTAGGGATGTCTAATCCACTTTCAATTATAGTTGTGCATATCATTAGATCTACTTCTCCATTATTAAAAGAGATCATTGCATTTTCAAGCTCTGTTTCGTTCATTTGTCCATGTGCAATAATAAACTTCAAATTTGGAAACATATTTTTTAATTTGTTTACAGCTTGATCAATATCAGAAATTCTTGGAAGAACATAAAAGATCTGACCTCCTCTATCAAGTTCTTGATTAATAGCTGTTCTTATTACATCCATATCTATTTCAGATAAATATGTTTTTATTGATCTTCTTGATGGAGGAGGAGTATTTAGTAAGCTCATTTGTCTAAGTCCAGATAAGCTCATATATAGAGTTCTTGGGATTGGTGTCGCTGAGAGAGTTAAAACGTCGATATTGTTTTTTATTTTTTTAATTTTCTCCTTTTGCTTTACTCCAAATCTTTGTTCTTCATCAATAACAAGTAGTCCTAAATTTTTTAATTCAATTTCTTTTCCCAAAATTTGGTGAGTTGCTACTACCAAATCAATTTTGTTATTTTTTAATCCTTCATAGATTTCCTTTCTCTCATTAACGGTTTTGAATCTATTGAGTAAAGAAACTTTTATTGGGTAAGGTGAAAATCTATTATTTATTGTTCTCCAATGTTGCTGAGCTAGGATTGTGGTTGGGGCTAGTAAAATTACCTGCTTGCCAGATGTAATAGCCTTAAAAATCGCCCGAACAGCTACCTCTGTTTTGCCAAATCCTACATCTCCACAAACTAATCTATCCATTGGCTTATCGCTTTCCATATCAGATTTTATTTCTTTTACGGCAGTAATTTGATCTGGAGTTGGTTGATAAGGGAATGATTCCTCTAATTCGTCTTGCCAAGGACCATCTTCTGGGTATATGTGTCCCGTTAGTTTTTCTCTCTTTGCATAAAGTTTTAAAATATCGAGAGCAACTTTTTTGATTTGTTTCTTATTTTTATCTTTTATTCTTTCCCATTCTGTTCCTCCTAATTTATTTATTTTTGGCTTTAGTTTTCCGCTTGATCTATATCTGTTAACACTACCTAATTGATCAGCAGCAACACTTATCTTGCCATCTTGATACTGAATGACTAGATAATCTCTTGAATCTCCAGTTATATTTATTTTTTCAATTTTTAAAAATTTCCCTATTCCATGATTTTTATGAACTATAAAATCACCTGGACTAATCTTATTAACATTTATATTTGAATTGACACTTCTTTTTTTTCTTCGTACAAATACATTATTAAGAAGTGATTGTTGTGAAAATAATTCTTTATCTGTTATGAGGACAACTTTCCATATCGGAAGGTAAAAACCCTCGATTTCATAATTGTTCTTATTTTTTATAATTAAGGGAGTTGAACTATTAATTGACTGAAATGCTTCATTAATATCATTAGGATTATTTAAGAAGTTTGTATTGCATTCATGTTCAAAAAGTAAAGTTCTAGTTCTTAATGGCTGTGCTGATAATATCCAAACTTTTTCTTTATTTTTTATATTTTTATTTATATCAATGGATAATTTTCCTATATTTTTAGAGTATGAATTTAATTTTTTATCGTTTAATAAAAACCTATTATCAATATTTTCTTTTGATTCAAATTCATATAATTTTATTAAATTAAAATGATCCAGTGAATTTAATATTTCGTCAAACTTTAAATGCAAATTAGACCTGAGCTTGATATTAATATCATTATTTTTAAGATTTTCATTTATTTCATAAGCACAATTTTCAAAGTTACTCTCTGAGTCTAGATACCAATTATTAGCAAATTTTTTACAATCTTCTAATTCATCAATTACAAGAATTGTTTCATTATTTATGAAATCTATTAAATTGGAAGGCTTTTTTTCAATTATGCCTAAATAACGATCAAGATTATTTTTGTTTATATCTTCTGAATTAAAAATACTGTTTTTAGATAAATTATTTAATTTATTTTTTATTAGTAAATCGAATCCAGCCTGTATGATTTCAATTTTATTAATACTTTCTAGTGTTTTTTGTGTATGTGGATCGTATTCTCTTATTTTTTCAATTACATTATCAAAAAATTCTAATCTTATAGGAAACTCATTATTAATAGGATATATATCTATTATTTCGCCTCTCCTACTCCAGAAACCTTCTGAAGATGTTACATTTTCCTTCTTATAACCGAGCCAGGTAAGTTTATTTGCTAATTCTTGAATCTCAATTTTAGTCCCTTGTTGCAAATCTAGTTTGTTTTCAACTAATAAGTTTTTGTTTATTAAATGAGGTTGTAGGGATCTTTCTGTCGATATGACAATATTAAGTTCTTTTTTCTCCTTTTTTATTAATTTGGATAAAACAGTAAGCTGTGCAAATTCAATCTCTTTAGATTTATTAATTGAAGAGTATGGGAGATGTTCTGTGGGTGGATAGTATAAAACTGCTTTATCATTTATACTTTCAAAATATCCAATCCATTTGTATGCGACTTCTATATTAGGACAAATTAGTAATATATTTTTATCTTCTTTTTTTGCGATGCTATCTAGTATTATTGATTTTGCATATCTACTTGAACCAATAAAATTTAATCCTTTATTTTTTGAAATTCTTATTATTAATTCAGAAGTAATTTGTGAGTTTGAAATATAATTAACTAAAGTATTTAAACTCATTTATAGTTATCAATCTTGATTACTAATATCCGCCATATTATATTAGATTTTATTTTGATTGTGAATAATATTTAATGGATTCAGCAGCAATAAATTCTTTTATACCCACATTAGATCAGGTAGACACTTGGTACGAAATCTTTACACTTTTACCAATATTAATTGCTCTAGAATTATTATTATCAGCTGATAATGCTGTCGCACTTGCTTCTCTTACAAAATCCCTCGACAGTTCAGAATTAAGGTCAAGAGCCTTAAATATTGGTATAACAATATCCTTATTATTTAGAATTATCCTCATTATATTATCTAATGTTCTTCTCAAGTTTATTCTCATAAGGGTTTTCGCTGGTTTTTATTTAATATACTTATTCTTCTCTAATGTTTTTATAAATTCAGATATGGACAACGCTGAAAATCGCACAGACAATAAAAAAAATAATTTTAGGTTCTTAAGGGTTGTAGCACTTCTTTCAATTACTGATTTTGCATTTTCTATAGACAGTATCACTACTGCAGTAGCAATCAGTGATCAATACATATTAATTATATTTGGAGCATTAATTGGAGTATTAGCATTAAGATTTACTTCGGGGATTTTTCTAAAACTTCTCGATATATTTTCTAGATTAGAAACAGCCGGGTACGTAGCAATTTTAATTGTTGGGATTAAGCTTTTACTAAATACTTTAATCATAGAGTCTATTCTTCCAGACTATTATTTTTATATTTTGATCCTTTTTGCTTTCATTTGGGGATTCTCTAAAAAAGAATCAAAAACTTAATCTGAGATATATTCGCCTACTTTTGGCTTTAACTGTTGTATCAATTTATTTGTGCTACATATGTTTTTGCCTTCAAGTTTCGCTTCTAACAAAATAATCGGATCAGTTTTAGTTGAAATTATTATTCCTTTATTTTGAATGACAGCAAGAATAACACCTGGTTTTGAATAATTGCTCATAAAATGGTATTTTTCATTTTTAATGTCATCACTACTCAAAATTTTGATTTTAATTATTTTTAGGTTCTTACCTCTAAAAGTTGTATTTGCTCGTGGGTATAATCCTTTTATTTTTTGAGATATTTTAAATGCCTCATTACTCCAAACCACTCTATAGTCTGATTTTTCAATCATTCTTGCGTAAGTAATTTGTCTTCCAAGGGTAGTTTGTTTTGTTAATTTAGGATTAGTATTTTTATTAATATTTTCTTCGAGTAAGAATGTTGCATTTAAAAATAATTTTGCAGACAAAATACTAAGTTTTTCAGATAGTGTATTTAAATTATCGTTATTATCGATTTCAATTTTTTCTTCCAATAATAAGTCGCCAGTATCTAGTCCTTCGTTCATTTTCATAATTCCTACACCAGTAAATTCATCACCGTTTATTAGGGACCATTGAATTGGGGCAGCTCCACGCCATCTTGGAAGTAATGAAGCATGTGCGTTCCAACAACCAAATTTTGGGATTTCCAATATCTCTTTGGGTAAAATTTTTCCGTAAGCTATAACAATAAATAAATCACAAGATAGTGATTTAAGTTCATTTATAAAATATATGTTGTCCTTGATTTTTTCTGGAGTATAAATTTTTATAGATTCTTGCTCGGCAAAACTTTTAACAGGTGAGGATATTAATTTATTTCCTCTAGACCTTTTCTTATCCGGTTGGCTAACTACTGCAATTACCTCGTGCTTAGATTTAATAAAAATATCAAGGCTCTTGATTGAATATTCAGGTGTTCCCCAGAATATAATTCTCACGCGTCACCAGTTATTGATAATTCATCTACCCATATATGTGGAGAGATTCCACTTGTTGTTACGTTTTGGTTTGATTCAATATTTACTATGTTTTTCAAAAGATGTTTAATATCCCCTGCGACAGTGGCAGATTCTATTGAGGTTTTTTTACCGTTTTTATAGAGCCATCCATCAAATGGAAGAGAGAATGAACCTTGACTTGCTCTTACACCTGCATGGATTGCATTTAATTCTTCAATATAAACAAATTCTCCTTCATAAGAAGAGTGATCTAATGATGTATTGAGATCAAAGTTTTCCTCAGACTTCTCAACTACTATCCAATCAGGAGATACTGATACTTTTGATCCTAGTCCAGCGTGACCAGTGGGAATTGTCTTAAATATTCTTGCAGTTGATTCAGAATGTATAAAATTTTCAATTCTACCACTGTTTATTAAACATAATCTTTTGGTTGGGGTTCCTTCCCCATCAAATGGTGATGAAGAAATATTCTTTTCATGAAGACCATCATCAAAAATATTAAGTGCTTCTGTAGATAATTTCTCTCCAATAGAATTTCTATTAGATAAGCTCACTCCATCTAAAATGCTTCTAGCATTAAACATTGAGCTAAAAGCATTAAAGATAGTTAAAAATGACTCTGGGGAAAAACATATTAAATATTTATCAGTTTTAATAGATGAGTAATTTAAATGAGAAATTGTTTTATTTGAAGCTTCTCTAATACAAGACTCTATATCTATATCATCAACTCCATATCCCAATTTTACGGAACCTGAACTACGAGGTTTTTTATCTTTTTCTTCAGCTCTTGCATATAAATATAAAGCTGCTTGACTTTTGGAATAACTTCGAAAGGCACCATCACTATTTGCATAAACTCTCTCAAAGAAACTCTCAGATAAACCATTATATGGTACAGATTTTATGGATTCATGACTTTCTATTAGTTTAACTTCAGCTTCTCTTAAAAGAGTAAGTAATTTTTTTATTCCAACAGGACTTCTTTCCGATACTTTCTTTTGTTGAATTGGATCCTTCGCTAGTGGTGAAAAATCTGTACTTTCATTCTTATTGCCGAAATCAGAAGCTATATTTGCTTGCTTAAGAGCCTTTTTAATACCAGTTTCACTAATATCACTTGTTGTCGTAATACCAACTAAATTAAATTGATTCCAAACTCTTATAGTTAAAATTTGCTTTTGTGATGCCTTAAGTTGTTTAGCCTCTCCTTTATCTACTTGAACGGAGTAATCATTAGAAAAGCTTGCACCGTAATCCCATTTTCTAAGATTTAGAGAATCTGCAGCTTCAGAGATTTGAGTTGTTATTTCTTTTGAATTCATATTCTATCTTCCTCCAACAGTTATTGAATCAACCTTAATATGAGGTTGGCCAACAGTTACGTTGACACTTCCACTGATGGATCCACAAAATCCAGGTGCTAATTCTAGGTCATTTCCACACATTGATATTTTTGGCATAACTTCTTTAGCCTCGCCAATTAATGTTGCTCCCTTTACTGGGTTGGTTAACTTACCATTTTTAATTAGATAACCTTCTTCTACAGCAAAATTAAATTGTCCTGTAGCACCTACACTGCCTCCACCCATTGATTTGCAGTAAAGACCATCGCTAATACTATTTATTAAATCTTCTTTGGAGTAATCACCTTTAGCTATATAGGTATTTCTCATTCTTGAAGCTGCAGCAAAAGAATAATTTTGTCTTCTTCCACTCCCTGTTCTTTTATGGCCAGTTCTTAATTCACCTGCCCTATCTGATATAAATTTTTTTAAAATTCCATCTTTTATAAGAACTGATTTTTCGGGTTCCATGCCTTCATCATCTACTGATAATGAACCAAAGGATCCTTCTGAGATCCCTTCATCTATGGCTGTTACAGATTCATGTGCTATCTTTTCGTTCAATTTATTCTCAAATGGTGTTGTTCCTCTCTCTATTTGTGTAGTTTCAAGTAAATGACCGCAAGCTTCGTGAAAAATAACGCCACCAAATTTATTAGCTAATACAACAGGCATTTGACCCGCATCAACATATTCTGCATACAACATATTCATTGAACTTTCGAATACATCATTAGCTGCTTTTTCGTGATCCCATAATCTGAATTCATTAGGCATTCCTGAGGATCCAAATCTTCTACTTCCACTAGATCTATATTGTGCATCACTAGCAATTACGTTGAGTCCAACTGTTTGATGCAATCTAATATCTGAGGCATAGGTTCCATCGCTTGAGGCTATAATTACTTCCTGCAGACTTCTTGAGTAACTTCCCTTTCTAGTTATTATTTTATTATTTTTTTTAAGAGACTTTGTACTGACTAATAGTTTTTCACTAATCTCATTAATAGATGGGACTTCATTAATCCATTTTTTTTTGGATAAACTATAGTCCCTATGTTTACTTAAACCGTTAAATACTTCTTTTTTGTTGTTGTCTGTTATGTCTAACATCTCAATAGCCTGAGATACTGATCTCATCAAACCATGCTTTGTTAAATCATTTGTACTTACAAATCCATCCTTTTTATCTTTGAAGATTCTAATACCAGCGCCCCTTCCAAATGACGGACTTACACTAGTAATGAAATCCTCTTCAGCTAAAACACTTGAGTTGTCAGTATTCTCTATGAATATTTCTACAAAATCAGCCCCAAGTCCAATTCCATAAAAAATGATTTCTTCTAGTAAATCTTTATTGCAACTATCAAAAACTATTTCATTTGATTTGGTTTGTGACGAAAGCATTTGAGTTTATGAATCTTCTCTGTGAAAAAGATTATCTAATCGAAGGTTGGAAATCTTTGCTATCAAGAGGTTTTAATAAGTATAGTCTTAATAACTGGTAACCGTTTGATAAATATTTAGGTAATTTTTTAAAAGTTTTGTATACTTTATTCCCATTACTGCTTGCAATATCGGAAAGAACTTTATTATTCTCTACTATCTTATCTAATCTTCCATAAAAAGATTTATCATAAACGTCTAGAACTACAGGAAATACTCTAGCTGAAGTTTCATTTGTTTTATTAATAACATACTGGTCATAATCTTTAGCATCTAATCCTAAAGAAGCGTAGAAATCTTTTTTGATTCCCAGATCCCTTGCATACATAGTTGCAAATACAGCAAGTAAGAAAAACCTAGACCATAATTTGGATGTTAATGGAAGATTATTTAAGAAGTATCTAAATCTATGGAAATAGTCAAATAGTGGGTGTGTAAAGGTAGAACCCCCAATAGTAATTTTTTGGCTTAAAGATTTAACGGTACGTGGTTGTGCTTTCATTAATGCGTCAAAGAAATCTCCATGTCTATTTTCATCTTGGCACCAATTCTCAAAGTAATTAAATAGCGGAAAAATCTTACTATCTGGGTTCTTTTCGAGATGCCTATAAATTGCTATGTATCTCCAATAACCTATTTTTTCGGATAAATAAGTGGCGTAAAAAATACTTCTTGGTGGGAAATAAGTGTAATCTTTATTGGCTGTTAAGAAACCTAAATCTAACTGTAAACCAAAATCACTCATTGATTTGTTAAGAAAACCTGCATGCCTGGCTTCATCTCTGGCCATATGCGCAAAGCATTCAGCAAGCAGAGGGTTTTTGTTTTTAATTCTCTTGCTAAGTTCCTTGTAAAGTAAAAAACCTGAGAATTCTGATGTACAACTTCCCTCGAGAAAATCAACAAAAAGCTCTCTGGTCTCAGGATCTAATTTTTCAGCAGCGCCCTCAAATTCACTATTTCTTACAAAATGATGTCTATTGTAATCTTTCCTAAATTCTTCACATATAGCTTCCAATTCCTCCTCGTTTATTGATAAATCCATATTCTCCATTGCCTCAAAGTCTGTTGTGTAGAACCTTGGAGACAAAATTGTTTCTTTTGCAGGTATCTTCCCATTATTAATATCTTTTTTATTTTTTGATTCAACGGTTGATTGAGTCATCTTTTACTTAACTTATTAATACTATTATTTACTATTATTTGTATTTTCGAGGGAAAAGTTAACTTGGTGTTATTGTTTCTTTAATTAACTCCTATTAACTTTTGTCCATTCAATCTCTGAAGTACTCTTGAAATAATTAATTTTAGAGTAATTCTTTTTTCGTCAATCAGAAAAGATTCAATAATACTAGGTTGTTGATTAGGTTTTGATAGAGAAATACTTTTTAAAGAACTAATGTCATCCTTCTCGAAGGATAACCAAAAGCTACAAGTATCTTTGATTTCACAATTTATTACCCAACATTTATCTCCAGCAATAGGTCTATTGGTGTTTGTGAGACTAATATTGTTTATTTCTAATCCTCTTTGGTTAATTTCTTCTTTAAAAGAAGGAATTAAATAACTATTAATAAATTCTTGAAATGGTTTTTTCTCTATAGGGAGTTCTTTTATTGGTTTAGAAATAGTTGTAGCGGGTACATTTTCAATTTTTTTGTCGACTTTTGGAGCTGAATTATTTTGCGAATTGAGACTATTATCATTTGTATTAAATACTTTTTCGGATGTTTGCTTTATAGTTTCATCAGATTTTTGTTCGTTAGACTTATCAGATATTTCATTGTTAACATCTTTATTTGGTTCCAAGTTTTCTTCCATAAAAAATAAATATATATCCCATTATAATTTAAAAAATTAATTTTTATTATTTAAATAATCCAGACTTCTACCATTCATTATCGTCATTATCCCAGTCATCATTATTAATGGAGGTATTTAGAAAACTATCATCCCTGTTCATATTTACTTCATTATTTTTGACTACTCTGTAATTTACAGAAATTGTTGGTTGAGCATCTCTAATATCTCTTTGCGGCGGCATCTCAACATTAGATTTAATTCCTTCTTCATTATTTGGAGCTTCATAATCATCTTCTATATTTTTGAAAGTTATTTTTTTATAGCTAAAAAATGTGGTATTCAATAATGTGGTTATTGATAAACCAGAAAAAAATGAAATACATATTAACTTTCCTATACTTAGTTCTTTGGCAGTCCATTTAAAGTATCTAAATGAAGTGGTCTGACTATTATTTGTATAAATTAACAATTGGAAAATTATTATGATAGATGCTATTACTAATAAATATTTTTTTTGTAATTTCATTCTAAGAAGTTTTTTTATTTTCTTTAGTTTATTAGTTCCATAATATATATTGGAGAATTTACTTAAGTTAATTCTAAATCGATTTGATATTTAAGTATATCAACTTTGATAATTTTAACTTCAATTTCATCTCCAACTTTATATGATTTTTTAGATTTCCTACCTATCAATAAATTTTGTCTTGATCTATATTCATACCAATCATTATTGAGCGTACTAACATGAACCAAACCTTCAACATTTAATTCTGATATCTCAACAAAAAATCCATAATTTTGTACTGACATTATAAAACCTTTATACGTATTACCTATTAATTTTTCTGCCAATCTTACTTTCTTTATACTAATCAAATTAGATTTAAATTGGCTGACTTTGTTCTTATTTTCATTAAGTTTATCAATTATGAATTTATTAAATAATGCATCAATATTTTTTGTGATTGATGCATTAAATATAATCCAATCTACTTTCTCCCATGAATTACTTTCCATTATGTTTATTTCGTTAATGTTATTTTTCTTAGACTTCTTCCCGTTTATAATCATATTAAAAATACAGTACTGGTTCATAAGATTAGTGAAGTCATATCCTGGAATAGTCCATGGAGAAATAAATAGTTTTTCAGATTCATTATTTTCTGAATTTTTTGAAATTAAGATTACTTCGTTTTCCTTGAATTCATTAGTTAAAAGTTTATTTAATATTCTTTTTTTATTATCATCGTCGCATAAGTTAATTATTTGACTATATGTTAAATTACCATCTTCATTTAGCTCTATATCATTGCCTATGAATTCAGAATATTTAATGATTTCATTTGTATTTATGTCATCGAAGTCTTTTAAAATGTATCCCGCACTTTTTAATCCATAATGGGATGAATGTTTAAACCATATTTCATTACCTTCATTTAGGATAGAGGCAAGATATGTTTGACAATCTTCTTTTCTTAAAGGTTCAAAATATCCTTTTGAATATTTAGCTGGATTATGAATAAATAATTCTTTTAAAGATTCTATTTTATTAAGAGGGGCGGGGATTTCAACTATACCTTCCAAGAGATGTCTTTTCCTAAATGAAGTTGATATTTCAATTATTTTGTCTAAATCTTCTATATATTCTTTTAAGGGTTTTAATAACCTTGAGGTTATTCTAGTTTTACTTTTTCTAGATAGAAGGGCGTCAATATGATCACTTCCAACAATAAGAGAGCATCTTACTTTAGTAAGATGAAATGACCATTTAGTTATTTCATTATTGCTATTTAAATGCATGCAAAGGCTTATTGCTTCATTTTTCTCAGCAAACTTGAATTCAGTGGTATTTCTTATGGCTTCATCAAGATAATTTTGCCAATTATTTAATAAGGGTAATGATTCAAATCCATTAAAGAATATTTCTAAGGAATTTCTACTTTCTAGATCAACTCTTTCTGCAAGATTATTTGTATGTATCCATAACTTAGTACTTTTATTTTTTAACCTCTCTATTTGAATCATCGGAAGTATTGGAGAATTTTCAGAATTCCAACTTTTAAATAAATATGAGTTTTTATCAGTTAAGTCTATTCTTTCCCTTTTCTCGACCTTCTTTGATTCAATAAGTTTTTTATTGTCTATCTTGCCGATATTACTTTTAGATAAAACGAAATCTATATCTAGTTTCTCATTATTATTTAGTTGTAATTCTTGTATTACATGCCCTAAACCTTCGTCTTGACCTATGGGAAATCTATCAATTTCAACTTGTACTATATTCTTGTTTTCTGGTTTATAGATATATATACTATCTTTTTTGGGGAGTTTTATTTTAGAAAGAATCCTATCATCGATCGGAATGGCGTATAAATCATTGTTTACCATTTCAACTTTAGAAAGAAGTATTTGATTTGATCTTTCAAGAATACAATCAACTATTCCTTCAGGAGATCTTCTTCTGTAGCTCTCTTTTAATATTCTTACTAAAACTTTATCTCCATTCCAAGCGTAATTAAGTAGGTTTTCTTTAATGTAAATATCTTCTTTGTTTTTTTCTCTTACAGCAAAGCAATAACCTTTGCTACTGCATCTTATTTTGGCGACAATATGATTACCATCTTTAGTACAGGTATATTCATTTTCAGCATTTTTATTTATAATTTCAAGTTTTTCTAAAGCATTTAAAGCAATATTTAATTTATCCTTATCAGATTTCTTTGTTATCTTTAATGATTTGCATAGTTTTTTATATTCTAAACCTTCTGTCTGTTTAAGATTATCAATTATTGAAGATGTTGTGAACATGGTGTAAGTAAAAAATATAAATTAATTAAATTGTTTGTAACTCCATTATTACACCTTTTATCCAAGCTTAAAACTAATTATTTTCTTAATCTTCTTTTTCTCCTTTATTAATAGCTAATGAGTTTATAAAAAGCTTTATACCAATAATTAAAAATGTTATTGAGGCTATTGATTTAAGTACTACTTCAGGCAAAAAACTTGAAATTGAACCACCTGTCAAAGCTCCAAGTAAACTAGCAACGACAAGCGCTGATGAAGATCCTAAAAAAACTGCTAATGGTTTATTTGAAGTCCCGCTTATAGTTAAAGTGGCAAGTTGTGTTTTATCCCCTAATTCAGCTATAA
>QCCF01000010.1 GCA_003281365.1 Prochlorococcus sp. AG-347-K18 | reverse complement strand
TGAATGTCTTTACATGACTTAGGCCTTTTAGTCCTTTTGCTGTCACCTGGAATGATTCTATCAATATTACTACTCATAACCTTCGCTGAAGGAGGTTGAATTATTTAAAGTGGTAGGATTATAGATGTGATTAATTAGGTAATTAATTGTGGCTGGTACATTATTATTTAATGCTTTGAAAGAGGCAATTGATGAAGAAATGGCAAATGACGTAAATGTTTGCGTTATGGGGGAAGATGTCGGTCAATATGGAGGATCTTATAAGGTAACTAAAGATTTATATGAAAAATATGGAGAGTTAAGAGTCTTAGATACTCCAATTGCAGAGAACAGTTTTACGGGTATGGCTGTGGGTGCAGCAATGACTGGCTTAAGACCAATAGTAGAAGGAATGAATATGGGTTTTTTGCTTTTAGCTTTTAATCAGATATCAAATAATATGGGTATGCTTAGATATACAAGTGGCGGAAATTATAAAATACCAGCAGTAGTTCGAGGACCTGGTGGAGTTGGTCGTCAACTTGGTGCTGAGCACAGTCAAAGGCTTGAAGCATATTTTCATGCAGTTCCTGGCATAAAGATTGTTGCATGTAGTACACCAACAAATGCTAAAGGTTTAATGAAAGCAGCTATAAGAGACGATAATCCCGTTCTATTTTTCGAACATGTTCTTCTATACAATTTGTCTGAAGAATTACCTGAGGGTGATTATACTTGCGCTTTAGATCAGGCTGACGTTGTAAAAGAAGGGAAAGATATTACTTTATTGACTTATTCAAGAATGAGACATCACTGCCTTAAAGCTGTTGAAGAATTAGAAAAAAAAGGAATAGATGTTGAGTTAATAGATTTAATAAGTTTAAAACCATTTGATATGGAAACCATCTCAAAATCAATAAGAAAAACTAATAAAGTAATTATTGTTGAAGAATGTATGAAGACTGGAGGTATTGGTGCTGAATTAATTGCCTTGATAACAGAAGAGTGTTTTGATGATCTTGATGCCAGACCAATTAGATTATCAAGTCAGGATATACCAACTCCTTATAATGGAAATCTTGAGAATTTGACAATTATCCAACCACATCAAATAGTGGAAAAAGTTGAACACTTAATTAGTGGGAGTATTTAAACAATGAAAAGAAAGCAAGGTTGGCTTTTTTTTATTATATTTCTACTTACTTTATCTGTTTATCTATTAATAAATTATCCTTTACAGTTGGGATTGGATTTACAAGGGGGTTCTCAACTTACACTACAAATTATTAAAGAGGAAGGTAAGGTAACAAGAGATGAACTTGAAGCAGTTAATTCGGTTATAGATAAGCGCGTTAACAATTTAGGAGTTTCTGAGTCTAATTTGCAAACCCTCGGCGGCGATCAATTGATTTTAGAATTACCAGGTGAACAAAGTCCATTAGTTGCTTCAAGAGTATTAGGTAAGACTGCTTTATTAGAATTTAGAACCCAAAAAGAAGGAACATTTACAGATTTAAAATCTTTGCAACTACAGAGATTGAGTATTAAAGATTTAATTGATCAATATTCCTTTGCTGAAAAAAATCAAAATGAAGATACTTTTATAAAAGTTATTAAAGATGATCTTAAAGATATAGAGCAACAATTGAATTACTCATCTACTAGTAATGATTTATATGGGAAGTTAATTGAAATCAAAAAATATGTTGATAAAGAAATTACAAATTTATTTATCAAAACAGATTTATCTGGTAAGGATCTTATAAACGCAGGCAGGAGACAAGAACAAACAAATAATAATTGGGAAGTTTTATTGACATTTAGTAATTCAGGAGGTGAGAAGTTTGCGGAAATTACAAAGTCAATTGCTGGAACTAATCAATTATTGGCTATCATTCTAGATGGTGAATCTATAAGTGAAGCCAGTGTTGGCAATCAGTTTGCTAATACTGGGATTACAGGTGGATCAGCAACAATAAGTGGTAATTTTAGCGCTGAAAATGCTAGAGAATTAGAAGTTCAATTGAAAGGAGGCTCGTTACCATTGCCAATTGAAATAGTAGAAACTAACACTATAGGGGCTCTGTTGGGATCAAAAAATATTTATAAAAGCCTTTATGCAGCTATTAGCGGGTTAATTTTTGTTGGTATTTTTATGATTTTTAATTATAGAATTTTAGGTTTTGTTTCAGTTATTTCTCTAGTACTTTATGGTTTTTTTAACTTAGCCATATATTCTCTAATTCCTGTAACTTTGACTTTACCTGGAATATCTGGGCTTATACTTAGCATTGGTATGGCTGTTGATGCAAATATTCTAATATTTGAGAGAATTAAAGAAGAATTATATGATGGTAATACTCTTACAAGATCTATTGATAGCGGTTTTCAAAGAGCTAATTCATCCATAGTTGATGGCCATATCACAACTCTTCTTAGTTGTTTTGTATTGTTTTTATTAGGAACAAATTTTGTTAAGGGTTTTGCGGCAACATTAAGTATTGGAGTCTTAATAAGCTTGTTTACCTCATTAAATTGTTCTAAAACTATTTTGCGATTTTTTACAACATATCAATCTTTGAGACAGAAAAATCTCTATCTGCCAAGGAATATTTTTTCAAATTAATTTTTTATTTCTAATTTCCGATGAAATACAATCTTGAACTAATAAAAAATAAAAAAAAGATAATTGGTTTTTCAACTGTACTCATTTTATTTAGTATTCTAGGAATTTTATATTCTACTTTTAATACCTCTTATAAGAAACCTATAAATTTAGGGATGGATTTTGTTGGAGGAAATGAACTAAGAATAGAGAGAGTTTGTGAAGCGGAATGTTCTAATCTTTCCCCAGATTCAGTTTTGGAAAATTTAAGAGAGATTTCTAAAAATAAAAAATTTTTAAATAATATCAAATTACAATTTCAAAATAATAATAAATTAATTTCAATAAGAACTCCTTATTTAAGTATCGAAGAATCAAATAATCTTATTTCTAATCTTGATAATATCGTTGGACCTCTGAATTATGAGAGTAAGGATTCAAGATTAATAGGCCCAAAGTTGGGGAAAAGATTACTTACTAATTGTGTTACTTCATTATTGGTTTCTTTATTTGCGATATCTTTATATTTAACCATTAGATTTGACAAGAAATACGCATTATTTGCATTATTAGCTTTATTTCATGATTTATTAATTATTTTTGGTATATTCTCATGGTTGGGAATTATATTATCTGTCGAGGTAAATAGTTTATTTGCTGTGTCCTTGTTAACTATTGCTGGTTATTCTGTGAATGATACTGTTGTTATTTTTGATAGAATTCGTGAAAATTTAAAATCAAAGAAAGATGGCTATAACGAAACTATTCAATTATCAGTTAACGAATCATTTAGGAGAACAACATTTACAAGTATTACAACCCTTATCCCTTTATTAAGCATAATTTTGTTTGGATCATACTCGCTATTTTGGTTTTCCTTATCTTTATCATTAGGAATAATAGTTGGAAGTTATTCAAGTATTTTATTGGCTCCATCTTTGTTGCTTAAAGAATGAGCTTAGGCTCCTAATTTTATGAAATTGAATTATTATTTGATAATTTTATTTTCTTTAGTTTTAATAGATCTTTCTACTGAGCTAAGAATATTATTTGATCATTTTACTTTTAATTCACTATATTTTGCTATTAGTAAACATCCTTTATCGTTCTTTATACTTTTTTCTTACCCATATTTATATAAAAAATTAATAAAGTAGTTTTTAATTATCATTAAATGATTCTTTGATTAAAACCTGAATTACTACAGCTAATGGAAGAGAAAGTATTAAGCCTAATGGACCAAAAATGAAGGTAAATCCAAATTGTGATATTAATGTTAAACCAGGAAGTAAGTTTGCTTTTTTCTTCATAATAGATGGCATTATTATATAGCTTTCAATATTTTGAATGATTACATATGCTCCCAATACGGCCAGTGGTTTCCAAAAATTATCTAGTAACGCAATTGAGATTGGAAATATACCACTAATAACAGGACCTATATTTGGGATTATATTAAGAACCATTGCTATTAAAGCATTTGATACTACATATTTAACATCTAATATAGACAAAACTATTAATGATAATAGACCTACTGATAATGAGCTTATAACCATAGAAAAGGTCCAATTTGCTAATGCAATATTACATTTTTCAAGTATATTTCTAAATTTGTTGCGATAATTTTTTGGAATTAATAGAAGTATATTTTCTTTATATTGTTTTGGTTCAATAGAAATCATCAAACTAACAGCTAATACGAATATTAATTTCAAAAGGCCTGAACCCAGATTCCCCGCTATATTTATTAAATTCTTAAAACTTTCTTGTATAGCTTTAGCAATAGTTGAGACATCTGGAATGGTTACTACATTATTTATAAGATTAAATATGTCTATAACGTTATCTGATTTTTCGCCATACAATAAGCTATTAAATTTGTTCAAGTTTGCATTAATCAATATATTTATTTTTGATAAACCATTTGGAATATCAACTAGTATTTCATTAAATTCCTTTATGAACGGAGGCAATACAAGAATAAAAATAGTAAATACTATTACTGATATAACTGACAATACAAAAAATAAAGAAAGCCATCGAGGAATTTTCAATCCCTTTTGCATTTGATTACATAAATTACATACAATATTTGAAATTACTAATGAACAAATTATTAGTAGGAGAAAATCTCTTAAAGTCCATATTATTAACGAAGCGATTAATATTACTACTAACTTAAAATATGATGAACTATTCAATTTACGAAATATTCTACTTCTTCTCAGAATATCCTAATCCATTTGATTTGGCATAACTATTTGCGAATCTCATAAATCTATCAAAGTCTGATGTGTTCTTCCAAATATATACTGCTTCTAAAAAAATTGGTTCTCCATCAAGAAACTTTACTTTAACTTCTCTAGTAAGTATTTCACCTTCAGCATCAATCATACGCATACCAGTGATTTCACCTTCTGTAATTGAGGATAATGCTTGAGGTTTTTCGAACAAAAATAATGCTTGTCCGGTGGTACCATCCTTACTTCTAGTCAGTCTTATCTCAGGCACGACTGGTTCATCAGTACCTTCATAAAATTGTATTTTTGCAGTTTTATTTGCTGTCATAATATTCAATTATTAATTTTTTATCTTAGGAAATATTTCACGCATTCGTTTGTAATTATTTTATAAAACATTATTTATTAACTCTATTATGCTTTCATCATATTTTTTGTCGGTTAAATCCAAGAATTTTATGTTTTTTTTGCCAATCTTTTCATATTCATAACATTTATCATAATAATCCAAAACCGATTTGCAAACTATGTCCCATTTTTCATTATTAATTGATTCAAGAGCTGTTTTTGTTCTTTGTGGTCCCAATCTTTTTTTTATTCTTAATACACATTCTTGTAGTTCTTCTTTCTTAAAAACACTATAAGTATCTATCAACTCTTCCAACCTATTTGATTCGCTCTTAATAATTTCAATCCTTCTCGAATTTTTCATCTGATTGAAGAATTCATGGGGTATCTTGCATTTGCCTATATTTGCACTTTCGGCTTCTACAAAAATATTATTAGAAATTTTAAAGGAATATAACTTTTCCGCAATTTTGTTTTCAAATTGTTCATTTGAAGGTTGTTCTTTCATTCCTAAACCTCCAAATGTACTTCCTCTATGACAAGCAAATCCTTCAAGATCAATAGTTTGATATTTATATTTTTCTAGTAACGATAATAATCTTGTCTTCCCTGTTCCTGTTTTTCCGCCAATAACTACTATATTAAACTTTTTTGAAAAACTATCTAATACCCATCTTCTATATATTTTGTATCCTCCCTTAAGTGTTATTGGATTTAATTTATATTTATCTAGTAGCCAAGCAATGCTTTGTGAACGCATTCCACCTCTAGAGCAATATATTCTGATAAAAAATTTATTATTTTTATTGGGAATAGTTTTATAAGAGTCAATACTCATGAATAAATTATCCAGAAGTAATTCAATTTTTTTTTCAAAAAATTTTAATCCCTCTAAGACAGCTTTTTTTCTTCCTTCTTTTTTATAAATCGTGCCAATTATTGATCTTTCGTCATTATCAAATAATGGAATGTTAATAGAATTAGGCATGTGTCCTTTATAATATTCACCTGGGCTCCTAACATCTATAAGTGGTCCTTTAAAACTACTAAATTTCTCTAGTTCTTTTCTTTTGAAATACATGGATAGTTTTTATTTTTTTGATTGATTTTTTAAAATGAATAACAAAGAACAAGATAACTATAATAATGCTACATTAGATCTGATAAAAAAATTTGTAGATTCTAACCAAAGAAAAAGAATAAATTCATTAATTCAAATAGAATCTGAAGTCGAAAATATTTATAAGCTTGGTCCCAAATTGTTTGAAATTTTTGATAGAGATGGAGATGATTGGGCTGCTGGTTGGTTATTGCAAGTTCTAAAAAAATATAAACCTGATTTCTTTGAAAATTCAAATTTTAATAATTGGTTTAAAACTTATACAGATATTGATATTAATTATGAAGAACTGCAATTAATGTTAGTTGAGCAAAAATTTGAAGATGCTGATAGATTAACAAGTTCATACCTGCGAAAGTTAGCTGGAAAATTAGCTGAAAAACGTGGTTATGTTTTCTATAGTGAGGTTAAGAATATGTCAGGCAGGGATTTACAAACCATTGATAGATTATGGACTATTTATTCGACTGGTAAATTTGGTTTTTCAATTCAAGCAAAGATATTAAAATCTGTAGGAAAAAAATATGAATTAATGTGGCCGAAAATTGGCTGGAAAAAAGAAGGCTTATGGACTAGATATCCTGGATCATTTTGCTGGTCATTGGATGCTCCGGATGGACATATGCCTTTAATAAATCAACTAAGAGGTGTAAGACTTATGGATTCGATCTTACGGCATCCTGCTATAGCAGAGAGACACAATAATATTCTTTAAAATGAGGTATTTAATAAGTTAAAATTAAGATAGTATCAAAATATTATTATGTCCTTATTTCGGGGCAAAAATATTTTAAAAAAGTTTTTTAAAAGGCCAAAGATTGACTGGTCAAACTACGAATTCGAATCATCATTACAGTTAAACGATTTTGTAGATCAATTATTAGAACCTATTGAAAATTCTGAATCAACCTATCTTATAAAACTTGGTTTACATGAAGCTTTAGTTAACGCAGTAAAACATGGAAATAAATTAGATCCTAAAAAAAATATTAGAGTAAGAAGAATAATTACTCCTAATTGGTGTGTTTGGCAAATTCAAGACCAAGGTAATGGCCTAGAAATAAAAAAAAGAGACTATAAGTTACCAAAAAAAATAAGTAGTGTAAGTGGGCGTGGCCTTTACATTATTAATGAGTGTTTTGATGACATTAGATGGAGTAGTAAAGGTAACAGGCTTCAGTTGGCTTTAAAAAGATGATTTTTACTAGGGCATGGTTGATCTACGTTAATTTCTTTTAACCATTTAATACTTTCTTCTATATACTCAATAGTTTCCTTTTCATTACAAGAAATAATTAAATGGCATAATCCCGCCGAAATTAATTCTGCAGATCTTTTATATTTATTTCCCTTATCTTTATGCCAATTAGAATGATCAATTTTTAATTTGTCATTAAGACTTTTAACATGCTCAATAGTATCTTTATCCCAATAGGTCATAGAATTTTTTATTTACTTTACACCAGACCATACTTTGGTCATAAAAAAGGACTTTGATTTTACATCTTTAAACCCTACTTCCTCTATTTTAGAATCTATATCCTCTTTTATGTAATCATAATAAAAAGGCTCGTGAAAAGATTTATAGAAGTTTTCCATTACGGATGTAAAATCAGGCGAATCACTTATTTGAATTGAATCGGCTAATACTAATATCCCCCCCGGCTCAAGAACTCTAAAAAATTCATTTAAAACTTTTTCTCTAATTGTTCTAGGTAATTCATGAAATAAGTAAACACAAGAAATACATTGAAAACTATCATTTTCAAAAGGTAATTCTTCAGCATTACCTCTTATTAATTGAATTAAATCTCCATCTAAATCTGAAATATATCTACTTGCCTCTTTTAAATATGAATCAGATAAATCAATTCCTGTAATTTTTTCTTTAGGAAATGCGGCTCTTAATTGTTTTAATGTTCTTCCTGAGCCTGTAGCTACATCAAGTATTTTTATAGAGCTTTTTTTTCTATCACTAAAATTTTTAAGCCCCTCTTTTATTGGCTTAATTATTCTTCTCCTCATTGAGTCAGCACTTCCATTGAAAAGTATCTCTACTTGTAGGTCATAAATGCTAGCTGAAAAATCAGATAAATAACCATCTGTTTGATGATGAAAATTTCTCAAGTAATATTGAGGATAATTATCTTTATCAATTGATTTTGGCAGATCATCAAAGTTTTGTTTTCTGCGTCTATCCCAAGTATTAGGCATATCAAGCCAAATTTTAGGATATTGAGTTAGATATCTAAGCCATGGCTCGTCAAATAATAATTTTTTTGGATATATATTTTTTTCTGCATCATTCCAATCTTCTTCTCTCAAGCTATCCATTGAATTTTGGATTTGAATTAGTAGATTCTTATCTATATCGAAATTTTCAAGCTTCGAATCGGGAAGAATAAAATTCATTAATCTTGAACTAATCTGCTTGTGAGCGAAACCTGCAATGCTTTTACTTTGTTGTAGCGTTTTATATGCAATTTTTGAAAAAGATTCCCTAGCCATTGATCATTATATATATGTATATTCCAACAAAAAAAAAATCAATTTGAGAATATTTTGTGATATTTCTCAAATTGATTAATTTAAACTAATAAGTTCTTTTAATTATGCATCGTAATACATGAAGAACTCATGTGGATGAGGCCTTTGTCTTAGTTGTTGTACCTCTTCGTATTTTATATCGATAAAGTTATCAATAAAATCTTCAGTAAATACTCCACCAGCTAATAAATAATCCTTATCTGCTTTTAGTGCATTAAGTGAGTCATTTAGAGATGAAGGTACTGTATCAATTTTTGCAAGTTCATCAGCTGGAAGTTCAAATAAATCTACATCTACTCCATCACCAGGATCAATTTGATTTTTAATTCCATCAATACCAGCAAGCATCATTACAGAGAATGCTAAGTAAGGGTTAGCAAGTGCATCACCTGATCTAAATTCTAATCTTTTAGCTTTAGGGCTTGGACCTGTTAAAGGTATTCTTACTGCAGCTGATCTATTACCCTCAGAATAAACAAGATTTACAGGTGCTTCGAAACCTGGAACCAATCGTTTATAACTATTTGTTGTTGGGTTAGTAAATGCTAAGAATGATGGAGCATGCTTAAGTATGCCTCCGATATACCATCTTGCAGTTTGAGATAAATTTGCATATGCTCCTTCACCAAAAAATAGTGGCTGACCACTCTTCCATAAACTTTGGTGAACATGCATTCCAGTTCCATTATCGTTAAATACAGGCTTGGGCATAAACGTTGCAGTTTTTCCATATTTTTTAGCAACATTCCTAACAACGTACTTATAAGTCATTACGTTATCAGCGGAATTTATTAATGAATCAAATTTCATTCCAAGCTCGTGTTGACCGGCACCTGCAACTTCATGGTGATGTTTTTCGGTTGGTATGCCTAATTCACCCATTAAGAGAAGCATTTCAGATCTGATGTCTTGCGCAGTATCATTTGGAGAAACTGGGAAATAACCTTCTTTGTATTGGATCTTATAACCTAAATTTCCACCTTCCTCAGTTCTTCCTGTGTTCCATGGAGCTTCAATTGTATCTACACTGTAAAAGCAAGAACCTTCTTTTGAGTCGTATCTCACGTCATCAAATAAGAAGAATTCTGGTTCCGGTCCAAAAAATGCTGTATCAGCAATCCCAGTAGATTCTAAGTACTTTAAAGCCTTTTGAGCTAAAGATCTTGGGCATCTATCATATGGCTCTCCACTTCTAGGCTCTTGGATAGAGCAAATCATACTTAGTGTTTTATGCTTGTAAAAAGGATCTATCCATGCTGTACTTGCATCGGGAACCATTGACATATCGGAGGCATTGATTGCTTTCCAACCTCTTATTGATGAACCATCAAATGCTAGACCTTCTGTAAATGAATCCTCTTCTATCATGTCTGATGTAAGAGTTAAATGTTGCCATTTGCCATGGATGTCTGTGAATTTTAAATCGATGAGTTCAATTCCTTCATCTTTAATTTGACTTAAAACATCTTGTGGAGACTTAGACATAACTTTTGAGATACCTTATAAGAAATTAATAACTTGATGATTCTTATTATGTATCAACCGTAACTTTTTTCAACACTAGATGGCTTCTTTGAGTGTTTCAAGTCATAACTTTAATAATTATTTACTTAATTATTTAAATTGAATTAATTTCTATAAAAAAATATCGCTTAAGCGCGGATATTAGTCTAATTTAAAAGTAATTGAATGTAATGCTTTGACAGAAGCAAAACTTATTCCGGCTTTAAATAAAGAGAATTTATCTCAATTTTCAAAGACTTATGTTCCCTCCAGACTTTTATTAGGACCTGGACCTTCAAACGCACATCCAGAAGTCTTAAGCGCTCTTTCTTTAAATCCTATTGGTCATTTAGATGAGGCATATATCTCATTGATGTCTGATGTACAACAGCTTTTACGGTATACCTGGCAGTGCAATAATCGTCTTACACTCCCAATGAGCGGCACTGGTAGTGCAGCGATGGAAGCTTCAATAGCTAATTTTATTGAAGAAGGCGAAAAAATTCTTATTGCTAAAAAAGGATATTTTGGAGATAGATTAGTTGATATGGCATCTAGATATAAAGCTCAAGTTTCATTTATTGAAAAACCATGGGGTGAAGCTTTTACTTATGAGGAAATT
The DNA here is from genome assembly GCA_003281365.1 of Prochlorococcus sp. AG-347-K18. GTDB lineage: Bacteria > Cyanobacteriota > Cyanobacteriia > PCC-6307 > Cyanobiaceae > Prochlorococcus_A. The sequence continues at coordinate 52,972 of QCCF01000010.1, read as the reverse complement.
AAGTATGAAATAGAAACTAAAAAACCCGCTATTTTTGCTATTGTCCATGCTGAAACATCAAGTGGTGTTTTACAACCTCTTGATGGTATTGGTGATATTTGTAGAAAAAATAATTGCTTGTTTTTAGTTGATGCTGTTACTTCACTTGGTGCTTTAGAATTATTGATAGACGAATGGAAAATTGATATAGCATACAGTTGTAGTCAAAAGGGATTAAGTTGTCCTCCTGGATTAAGCCCTTTTACAATGAATAAAAGAGCTGAAGAAAAACTAGGTTCAAGAAAAACAAAAGTACCTAACTGGTATTTAGATTTATCTCTATTGAATAAGTATTGGGGTTCTGATCGTGTTTACCATCATACTGCTCCAGTAAACATGAATTTTGCGATTCGAGAGGGTTTACGATTGATTGCGAATGAGGGTTTAGAAAATGTTTGGAATAGACATAATACTAATGCGAAGAAATTGTGGAATGGTTTAGAAAGTCTTGGAATGGAATTACATGTATCAGAGGATTATAGATTGCCAACTTTAACCACAGTTAAAATACCTCCAGCAGTTGATGGGGATGGTTTTAGAAATCATCTCTTAAGAAACTTTGGAATTGAGATAGGAAATGGACTTGGAGAATTATCCGGAAAGGTGTGGCGTGTAGGATTAATGGGTTTTAATTCATGTGAGGAGAATGTTGATAGATTATTAAACCTATTTGATACCGAGCTAAAGAAATTTACTATTTTTGAGTCCTCAACTTTTTGAACCAAATCTGTAAAATTTGACTGCATTCATCTTCTAGGATACCTCCAATTATTTCCATTTTGTGATGAGCACTTTCATGTTTTGATAAGTCAATTGAGCCACCCAATCCACCTCTTTTCTTATCATATGCACCAAATATAACTTTACCCATTCGTGCTTGGATAAGAGCTGAAGAGCACATAGTACAAGGTTCTAAATTTGTGATAATAGTACATTCATTAAATCTCCAATCATTTTTTATTAGTGATGCCTGCCTAAGTGCCATTAATTCAGCATGACCTAATGGGTCTTTATTTACATTCCTCCTGTTAACCCCTCTCCCAATACATCTACCTCTCTCATCTAAAATTATTGAACATATTGGTAAGTCAACTTTTCCAACTTCGTTTGATCTTCTTAATATCGAATTCATCCACATAATGTATTTTGAATTATTTTTTTCTTTATATTCATTTTTATTACTATTTCCATTTTCAAAAATATATCTCATTTACCAATATTGAGAATAGACTTGTTAATAGATATTTTATCTGATGACTGAAGATTTAATTAATAATAAAGATATATATTACCCTTCGTATTTAGGGACAAATGATAACTTGTTAACTCTTCTCAATAAAGCAAGTCAAACTCTTTGTGATTGGTTTTCTAAAGCCGATAAAAATGGGCCTTTACCTTTTGATGATAATTTTAAGTGTATTATGCCTGAGGAAGATGGTAACTCAGCAGAAGATTTGTTTTCTGATATTGAATCTCTTCTGAAAAATTCATTTAATCCCGTTCATCCTGGCTCACTAGCTCACCTTGATCCTCCACCTCTAATTTTCTCTATTTTGGGAGACTTAATTGCTGCTGGTTTAAATAATAATCTTCTTGCTTATGAGTTATCTCCAAGTGTTACTTTGCTTGAGGAATCATTATGCAAATGGTTTGCAAAGAAAATTGGTTTTAAAGATTCCTCTGGAGGAATAGCTGCAAGCGGAGGTACTTTAAGTAATCTGAATGCACTCATAGCAGCCAGAAATAATGCGGGATTAGGTTCAAATCCTAATTCTGTTTTAATTGTTAGTGAAGATGCTCATTCATCTTTTATTAAATGTACAAGAATAATGGGTCTTGATGCCACAAATCTTGTCAAGATTAAAACTGATGATCATGGACGTATGGATATAAACAATCTCAGGAAATCCTTAGATAAATGTTTAATAGAAAATAAAAAAATATTTGCTATTGTTGCCACTCTTGGAACAACAGTAAGAGGAGCCATTGATCCTATTAAAGAAATAAGTGAAATATGTAAAGAAAGGAATATCTGGTTACATATTGATGGCTCAATTGGAGGGATTTTTGCTGTAACTAATATTCCCATAGAAGGTTTAAATAATATTAATCAAGCTAATTCGATAACGATAAATCCCCAAAAAATAATTGGCATAACAAAAACTTCTTCTTTGTTATTGGTTTCAAATATGAATACTTTAGAAAATACCTTTTCTACAGGGCTACCATACTTATCTTCTAATGAAAATATAATTAACAGAGGTGAAATGGGCATACAAGGTTCAAGACCCGCAGAGATTATAAAACTATGGCTTGGGTTACGTTTTTTAGGACTGAATGGAATAGAGGAAATATTAAAATCATCAATTAAAAGAAAAAATTTTTTTATAGAAAATATTAGTAAAAATAAATTTGATATATATTCAGGTCCTTTACATATTGTTTCATTCATTCCAAAGGGACTTAAAACCAAAGATACAGGTATTTGGACTCAAACTAAGATTAATGAATTAATAAATAATAATTTCATGCTTTCTAGACCAAAGTTTAATGGAAAATATTATTTAAGAGTAGTCATGGGAAACTACAATACAAAAGATTCTCATATTGAAGAACTTTTGAGATTTTTAGATACTTATCAATGAATATTGGCAGATCAAAAATTATTGCAATAGTAACAGGATTTATATCTATAGCAATTTGTATTGCTTACTTACTTTTAATAACTATTTTTGACTTTAGAACTTTTCTAAATGATCAATTATCAAATATTACATAGGAAATGGAGGCAATCTTTTATTTGATTTAAAATACTTCCTTATTTCAATTTTTGAAATAGCTTCTCTTACAAAATTATTTAAAATATCCTCTCTCTTGTTTAATTTGTAAATCTTATCTACAACTTCTTGAATTCCTCCATCTCCCCAATCTTGACCATTTTTAAAATATTCAATCAAACTTAGACCTACTATTCTTATTAACCATCCTGCTGCTATTGATTGTATCGATTTAGATATAATTATTTTAGTCAAACTTGTAGCTAAAGCAGAAGAAAGAATTGATAGCCCCCCCTTTAGGATCCCTTGTTTAGCTAAAGCGCCCAGCAAAGATTTCGATAAATCTTTTGCATCTTTTTTTGAAAGTTTTATTTCATAAATCTTTGATAATTCCATAATCATTTGAAGATTAACCGACGTAGTAGTAAGAAAATCTACAGCAGGAAGTGGATTAACTAGTATCACTCCTCCTGTAATCCACATATATTTTTTAATAACTTTATTTGACATTAAGTATCTTTGTTCTTTCAAAAAATTTTTACTTTTAATACCTAACTTATTTGATCGAAAAAGGATATTATCTGCCAATAACTCTTCCCCATTATTATCTAGCGTTTCAATTATTTCTTTAAATAAACTTCCTACATCTGGAATTAAATTTAAGGCATTTGATTTTACATAAGTAGATTGTTGAGGTACTGCAATTGTTTGAACAACTGAAATTTTATTTTTACTAGCGGAAGTTATATTATTTATATTTTCTCTGATAAGATTATTTTCATGTCTGGATCTTAAATCACATTTATTTAGTACTATTATTATTTTTTTTCCTATTTTTAATAATTCTTTAATCAAATAGTTTTCATATTTATTTATATCTTGATCTAAAACAAAAAGAACTAAGTCAGAATTTGATGCTTGTAAAATTGTTGCTTTTTCTCTTTCTTCACCTAATTTAGATGGTTCGAATAATCCTGGAGTATCTATTATGTTTATGTTTCTTTTTAAGACTGGGATACGAATTTTGTAGCTATTAATTTGTTTAGTTGTACCTATTTTTGCTGAAGTTTTTCCGACAATATTATTCAATAAAGATCTTGCTATAGATGTTTTTCCTGAGGAACCTGCTCCAAAAAGAGTAACTTTATAATCTCCTGTTTTTAATTGTGTCTCTAATTTAGTTCGTTGATAATTTAAAAGTTGAACTTTTACTTGATCATTAATTTTTTTATTGATTTTATCAATACCATCCAAACTTATCTTGGCAGCGCCATATGTATTTTTGAATGAAAGTGTATTCTTTTTATTTCTAAATATAACTTTATAAACTATTTTTTTAAATAATTTTTCATCAACTTTGTAAAATATAAAAATAAATATAAATAAGAATAAAAGTGTATAAATATTTACTATTCTTCCTAATATCAAAAATATAATATATATAAATAAAATAAAGATAAAATACTTAATATACCTTATTTTAAAGTAATTCATCCTATCGTTTGTTTTTAATAATACTGTAAAATAAAATAATAAAACCAAAATTAATAGATATATCGGCAATATTAAATACGGGGAAATTTATAATATTTAAATTTATAATATCAATAACATAACCTCTTAGAATTCTATCCAATCCATTACCAATAGTTCCGGCAAGAATAAAGCTATAAGCTGTCAGATCATACAAGTTTAAAGTATTTTTCTTTAATATTAAATATGTAAGTAATATTGAAAAAAAAATACTTATGCTAGATAAAAATAATCTATGGCCACTAAATATATTAAATGCTGCCCCATAATTTCTGACTAAGTCTAACTTGAATAAAAGTAAATTTTTATTTATAAATTTTTTATAATTATAAAAAATTAAATATTTTGTAGACTGATCTATTAGAATAATGAAAATACTTATTGATAAAAAATATAATTTTGTTTGCAACTTATTAATCATTATTTGTTATATTTTATATACTTAATAGATTTTATAAATAATAATAATGGTAATAACATTAAAAAATGATATCCAATTTTACCTAACGAGTATTTTCCTAAATTATATAAAAATAAATTAAATTGACTGTAAAGAATACTTTGTATAAAGTTGTAAAATATTCCAGTTAAATGCATAGCACCTATTGCTAAAAATCCATTTCTTAAAAAATTTCCAACATTAATATTATTTCTTGTATTTAAATTATCAATTATTTTGATTAATGGATATACACCTAATAAATAACCAAAATTTGGTGTTAACAAATATCCTAATGAACCTCCTTGATGAAAAACTGGAGCTATAAATAAACCTAAAATTAAATATATAGAATATGCGCTGAAAACAACTTTTTTATGAAAAACAAGTGTTAGTAGTATTATAGTTGGAATCTGCCATGTGATAGGTATCTCATAGCTGATACTTGATTTATCAATAAATTGTAGCGGGATATAAACAGGTAGCATTGTTGTTATTACAAGTGATTGAAGACTCACAAGTATCTCAATAGATTTATAAAAATTGAGCATGAATATAAATTTTATTTATAAACTTCTCAATGCAATAATTGGATCTAATTTAGAAGCTCTTTTTGCGGGTAAAACGCCAAAGATTAAACCTATTGATCCTGAAATGATCATAGTAGAGAAAGTTGTAGTTATTCCTACAGAGGCAGGAAGTGGTGTTATCAGAGACAAAAGAAAAACGCCAGATAATCCAGTTGTTGTTCCTATTAATCCTCCAATTGTTGATAAAATCAATGCCTCAATTAAAAACTGTACTAATATATCTGACTGTTTTGCTCCTATTGCTTTTCTAAGACCAATCTCTTCAGTTCTTTCACTAACAGAAACTAGCATAATATTCATTATTCCTATTCCTCCTACCACTAATGACACTGCACCTATACCTGCCAATAAAAACGTTAGACCACTTGTAATATTAGTAACTATATTAAGTGCATCTTCTTGTGATCTAACGGCAAAGTCATCATCTCTTATTATTTTATGTCTTTGCCTAAGTAAGTTAGTAATTTGAAATTTAGCGGCACTTGTGGCACTTTTGTTTATCGCTTCCACACTAATGAAGCTTAAACTTACACCATAAGTAGGATCCTTCCCAGTAATCCGATTTACCATTGTGGTTAATGGAATATAAGCATTTTTGTCTTGATTACTTCCAAATACCGCGCCTTTTGGTTTTAATATTCCGATAATTTCATAATTATGATCTTTAATTCTGATTTTTTTTCCAAGTGATGAATTATCCTTGAAAAATTCATCATTAAGATCAGGACCTATTACTACATAACTTCTTGCACTATTAAGATCATTTTTTGATAAAAATCTTCCTTTATCTATTTCAAAGCTTCTTACATCTAGAAATTCGGGAGTAACACCTGCAATTGATATATTTAGACTTTTAGAATTTGACTGTACAATTTCGTTGGCAGAGATTTGAGGAGCTACTTTTTTAACCGTTGGTACTTGATTACTTATTGCTAGTGCATCATCTAAAACAAGGTTTTTAGGAAATGAAATACCTCTTCTTCTTGTATCATTGTTACCGGGAACTATGAATAAAACATTAGCACCTAAATTACTTAATTGATTTTTTGCTAATGTTTGAGCTCCCCTTCCAAGTCCAACAAGTGTAATAACAGATGCATTTCCTATAATTATCCCAAGCATTGTTAACGAACTTCTCAATTTGTTTGATACTAATGTTTTTGTAGCCATACCCAAGGCTTCTTTTAATGAGATATTCCTAGACATATTTATATTTATCTATTGCATCATCATCTTCAACTAGACCCATGTATATAACACCTTCATTGAGCTGCAAAGTAATAAGATCTCCATTACTAATCTGATGATTATCAATATTTTCTAAATTACATATCGTTGAAATCTTTTTATTATTTTTGTTATACAATGCGTAAACATCATCTATTTTTTGGTTAGTAACAACACCCGCGATATTTTTACTAAGTGGAATATTTTTCATTAATTCCTCTGGAACAAATATTATATCTCCTGGACAAATTAAAGATATATCAAGATTATTTTTTATAATTCTTGCTTTACCCGTAACTCCGATTTCCCCTATTGAAATTCCTCTTGATACAATCTTCCTTACTAAACCTACTTTTATTAAATCTGTAGATCCGCTAATACCTGTTAATGTCCCTGCGGTTTGAACTACTAAATCTCCTTGATTTAAGATCCCCATCTCCTGTGCTATTTGCATAGCTAAACTAAAAGTTTTCGCCGTTCGTTCATCATTTTTAACTACTATGGGTGTTACTCCCCAAACAAGTTGCAACCTTCTCGCTACACTTCTCTCTGTAGTAGTTGCCAGAATAGGTGTTGGCGGTCTGAATTTGCTAACATTTCGTGCAGTAGAGCCTGATTTTGTTAAGGGTATTATCGCTCCAGCGTCAAGTTGTCTAGCTATGTTACTAACCGCTGCACTAATAGCATTTGGGATCGTGCTAGGTAAGTGGCTCTCAATTGCCTTAAGTGGATAATCCCTTTCAATTCTTCTAGCTATGGTTGCCATCGTTTGTACTGCCTCTACAGGATAATCACCAACTGCAGTTTCGTTAGATAGCATTACCGCATCTGTTCCATCTAGAATTGCATTTGCAACATCACTGACTTCTGCTCTGGTTGGTCTTGGATTTGAAGCCATAGAATCAAGCATTTGAGTAGCTGTAATTATTGGGATACCTAATGTATTAGCTTTTCTTATCAATTCCTTTTGTAAAAGAGGAACTTCTTCAGCAGGCATTTCCACACCCAAATCACCTCTTGCGACCATAACCCCATCACATAAGGGCAACACTGAATCAATTTGATCAATTGCTTCAAATTTTTCTATTTTTGCTACTACAGGAGTTGAATGACCATATTTGTTTATTAAATCTTTTATCTCATTTATATCAGACGGATTTCTTACGAAACTTAAAGCAATCCAATCAACTTCTTGAGATAATCCGAATTTTAAATCCTCTTTATCTTTTTCTGTTAATGCTTTAACTGATAATTGAACATCTGGGAAATTTACGCCTTTATTATTTGAAAGAACTCCCCCTACAGTGACAATGCATTCCAAAAGATTTGCTTTTATATCTACTTTTTCTACAATCATTTCTATTTTGCCATCATCTAAAAGAATTCTTTTCCCTTCGCTAACTTCATTTGAAAGATTATCGTAGGTTACATTAGCAATAGTATTTGTACATTCAACATCATTTGATGTCAGTGTAAATTTATTACCTTTTTTAACCTTTACTGGACCATCTTTAAAGCGTCCTAATCTTATTTTAGGTCCTTGAAGGTCTTGTAATATGCCAATATCTATATCTAACTTTTTTGATACTTCTCTTATAGTTTTTATTCTCGCTGCATGATCTTTATGATCTCCATGTGAGAAATTTAATCTGAATGTTGTTACTCCAGCTTTTATTAAATCTGTAATTGTCTCTTCAGATTGAGTTGCAGGCCCAATGGTTGCTACTATTTTTGTTCTTCTTTTTAAGTCAATATTCGACATATATAGATTATATTGCAAGATATATAAATAAATTTACCACACCCAAAGTTAGTTATTTAAGTCATGGATTTTAAAACTTATCAGAAAAAAGCGAGAGAAACAGCACAATATCCTAATTTAGGCTCTAATAATATTTATCCAACTCTTGGTTTAGTTGGAGAGGCTGGTGAAGTAGCAGAAAAAGTAAAAAAAGTTATAAGAGATAAAAATGGAATATTCGATAACGAATCAAAATTAAGTATAAAAAAGGAATTAGGAGATGTTTTGTGGTACATATCAAATCTTTGCACAGAATTAAATTTTAATTTAGAGGATGTAGCATCTCAAAACCTTGAAAAATTAAAGTTGAGAGCTGCTAGAGGAAAAATAAGCGGTTCTGGGGACGATAGATAAATTTAGCTATATCCTAAGCTGGCATACTGAAGATTTGTTATTAAGTTTTGGATGACATTTAAAAGTAAAAAAGCTAGTAAAGATGAAATATCAAATCCACCTATTGGAGGGATAATACCTCTAAAAATGTTTAAATATGGATCAGTGATAGAAGTTAACGCTGATAAAACGCCATTACTCCAATCTATACCTGGGAACCATGTAAGTAGAATTCTTATAATTAATATGAAAGAATAAATTGATAAAGTTTGGCCTAAAACTGCGAGAATCTCAGATAACATCATCTTGTCGTAATTTTATGCATTCTAACATCAACTCATTATTGCTGCTTATTATTATGGCTTCCTATTTTTGAAAGATATTCATTACTCACGGCAAAAGTTTGAAAAAACTTTTCTGATAATGATAACCAATATGATCTACCATCTTTTTGCTTTCGTTTGACAATGAACTTCTTATCCAATAATTCTTTAATATGATCATAAGCTCCAGAACCCCGTAGAAGTATAAGATCTGATTGTAAGATCTTTTTTTTGATCGCAATAGTTGCCAATGTCCTTAATTCTGATGTTTTCAAATCAGAAGGTAGTAAATCCTCTACAAATTCATTAAGACTGGATTTTAGTTCAAGAGAAAAACTATTATTAATTTCATTTAATTCAATAGCTGAACATTGATTAGAGTATTTATTTTTTAGATCTTTAATTGCATCATTTATTGAGTTTATGTCAGAATTAGTAATTTCTGAAAGATCCCTTTTGGATATGGGTCTACCTTTCAGATATAGAACAGCTTCAACTTTAGTCACTAGATCTATATCAGAAAGTTGCTTGGTATTCAGATCAGACTGATTAATTTTTGTTACCGAAATCTTACCTAATTTACCTTATATTTAATCTGATGCACCAAGAAATAACTTATAAGTATCGTTTTGAGTTTCATCCCAGAATTTATAGCCTAAAATTCTTAAAAATTCGTTCCACTCTGAAATTTCATTTCTATCGATTAAAACTCCAATAACAATTTTTCCTACATCTGCTCCATAATTTCTATAGTGAAAGACGCTTATTGACCAATTTGATTTCATTTTATTTAAGAAATTTATTAATGCTCCAGGTCTTTCAGGAAACTCAAATCTGTATAAAACCTCGACAAAGTTCCTAGAATTCATTTCTTTAATATTCTTTGGTAATCTTCCACCTACCATATGTCTCAGATGATTTTTAGATAATTCATCATCGCTTATGTCGATAAATGAATACTGAGAATTTCTAAATTCATCTAAAAGATTTTTTTTATCTATGTATCCATAGACTTGCACTCCTACAAATATCTGGGCATTCATAGAATTCGACATTCTGTAGCTAAATTCAGTTAAATTCCTATTATTAAGTAACTTACAAAAATCAATTAAACTACCAGCTCGTTCAGGAATTTCAACAGCCATCATAACTTCTTTACACTCTCCAAGTTCTGCTCTTTCAGCGACAAATCTAAGCCTCTCAAAATTCATATTTGCACCACATGCGATAGCAACTATTTTTCTATTTGTATAATTCGAATTTAAAATATCTTTTTTCATACCTGCAATTGATAATGCTCCTGCTGGTTCTAATATTGATCTAGTGTCCTCAAAAACATCTTTTATAGCAGCACATATTTCATCAGTATTAACCCTTATCATCTTATCTATATAATTTCTTCCAATCTCAAAAGTATTTTTACCAATTTTTTTAACTGCCACTCCATCAGCAAATTGACCAACAGAAGATAATTCGACAATTTTTGATTGTTCCAAGGATTTTGTCATAGCGTCAGCGTCTTCAGGTTCAACGCCAATGATTTTTACTTCCGGCCATATTTTTTTTATGTATAAAGAGATTCCTGATATTAATCCACCCCCCCCAACAGCAATATAAATTGCATAAGGTTTATCCTTCAATTGTTGTTCAAGTTCGATAGCTATAGTTCCTTGCCCTGCTATGACATCTGGATCATCAAAGGGGTGAATAAAACATAAATTTCTTTCTTGGCTAATCCTTATTGCCTCATTATATGTTTCATCATAGTTATCACCAAATAATATAACTTTTGCTTTTAAATTTTTTACTGCATTAACTTTTACTAATGGGGTTGTAACTGGCATTAATATGGTTGCTTGGCAATTTAACTTGAGAGCACTAAGTGCAACACCTTGAGCATGATTGCCAGCACTTGAAGTAATTACTCCCTTGGAAAGCTGTGAATTGCTGAGTTTACTCATTTTGTTATATGCACCTCTTATTTTGAATGAAAAAACGTCTTGAAGATCCTCTCTTTTTAGAAAAACTTCGTTATTAAGTGTATTACTTAAAATATGTGCTTTCTCTAGTGGTGTTTTTTTTGCTACTTCATAGACATCGGCTTGAAGTATTTTTTCAAAATAATTATTCATATATATATTTTTAGCATTAATTATTAATCTAATAAAACATTACATGATCTATTTCAAAAAAAATACTCATTTTGCACCTCGGCGTTTTAGATTATATAGATAACTATCTTTATGAAATGCTTTTAAGTGAGTTAAGTCATCCAAATCAATTACATGGCTTAACAGTTTCACAATTAGAGGAAATAGCTTGTCAAATTAGAGAAAGACATCTTCAAGTAGTATCTACAAGTGGTGGACATCTCGGCCCTGGGTTAGGTGTAGTAGAGCTAACATTAGCTTTATATCAAACTCTTGATCTTGATTGCGACAAAGTTGTTTGGGATGTAGGACATCAAGCTTATCCCCATAAATTAATAACAGGGCGTTTCGATCAATTTGATACTCTTAGACAACAAAATGGAGTAGCTGGATATCTAAAAAGAAGCGAAAGTAAATTTGATCATTTTGGTGCTGGACATGCAAGTACTTCTATTTCTGCTGCTTTAGGAATGGCAATAGCAAGAGATAGAAAAGGTGAAAATTATAAATGTGTCGCTGTTATTGGAGATGGAGCATTAACTGGAGGAATGGCATTAGAAGCTATAAATCATGCAGGTCACTTACCAAGTACTCCTTTAGTAGTAGTTTTAAACGATAATGATATGTCTATTTCACCCCCAGTTGGAGCTCTTTCATCCTACTTAAATAAGGTAAGAGTTAGTCCATCACTAAAATTTCTGTCTGATAGTGTTCAAGAAAGTGTAAAAAATATTCCATTAATTGGTAAGGATATTCCAGAAGAACTAAAAAATATTAAAGGAAGCGTTAGACGTTTAGCTGTGCCTAAGGTTGGTGCTGTTTTTGAAGAACTTGGATTTACATATATGGGTCCAATTGAAGGTCATGATATTGGAAATTTAGTTAATACTTTTAACGCTGCTCATAAACTTAAAAAACCAGTACTTGTTCATGTTGTCACAACAAAAGGGAAGGGTTACCCTTATGCAGAAGCTGATCAGGTTGGATATCATGCACAATCAGCATTTGATCTGACAACTGGGAAATCCATTCCATCAAAAAAACCTAAGCCTGTAAGTTATAGTAAAATATTCGGACAAACCTTATTGAAAATATGTGAACAAGATAGCAAAGTCGTAGGTATAACAGCAGCAATGGCTACAGGTACTGGTTTAGATATATTGCAAAAAAATATCCCAGATCAATATATCGATGTAGGGATAGCAGAACAACATGCAGTTACTCTTGCAGCAGGAATGTCGTGCGATGGTCTAAAACCTGTTGTAGCTATTTATAGCACTTTTCTTCAACGTGCATTCGATCAATTAATTCATGATGTAGGAATACAAAATTTACCTGTATCATTCGTACTTGATAGAGCTGGGATAGTTGGAGCTGACGGACCAACTCACCAAGGTCAATACGATATAAGCTATATGAGATCAATACCTAATTTTGTATTAATGGCGCCGAAGGATGAATCTGAATTACAACGAATGTTAATAACATCTATTAATCACAAAGGGCCTACCGCTTTAAGAATTCCGAGAGGTTCTGGATTAGGTGTAGCGGTAATGGATGAGGGCTGGGAACCATTGAATATTGGCGAAGCTGAGATACTCGAAGAGGGAAATGATATTTTGATTATTGCTTATGGATCTATGGTCGCTGCAGCTATTGAAACAGCTGAGATCTTAAAAACTATGAACATTAATTCATGTATTGTAAACGCAAGGTTTGTAAAACCTCTCGATGAAAATCTTATTATTCCTCTAGCAAGCAGGATTCAAAAAGTAGTGACTATGGAAGAAGGAACCTTAATAGGTGGATTTGGTTCCGCAATAGTTGAATTATTTAACGATAATGAAGTAAATATTCCTGTATATAGAATTGGTATACCTGATGTTTTAGTAGATCATGCTTCACCTGATCAGAGTAAAGAAAAATTAGGCCTTATGCCTGATCAGATGGCAGATAAAATACTAAATAAATTTAAGTTGAATAATTAAAAATTTAATAATTAAATTTTTATAAAACACCACGTGATGCTAAACCTAGGATTGCTCCAATCCCAAAAATATGACCTAAGCAATTAGCACCTACAACTGATGCGTGACTTAACCCACCATAAAATTTTGAATTAGGTATTTCAAAACCTTCATTAGGTTTTCTTATTGTTGCTCTTGCAATAGCATAGGCAAAAACATTACATGCAATCATTACGATGGCACACTTTGGAGACCAAGAAAAAGTTGCTGGATCTGCAGCTGCAAATAATGTAGTAAACATAAAAAATCGTTATTTTCATATATTCTCTTATACTTTTACCTAAAAAACACAAAATTGTAAAAGGTCTTAAGAGTTTTTTACTTCTAAGCTATTTAACAACTTTATAAATCCAAACAAAATAACAAAATCACTTAGAGTTAAAAATGATTCTGCTAAACCATGAAGGAAGTCAACCTCAACAAGAGTTTTATCATAGTAATTTAGGGTGAAGATAGATACCAATATAGTTATAAATACGAATAATACAGTTAAGGAAAATCCTGTTTTCACAAAATAATTAACAGATTTGATTTTATATAAATAAAACAAAAATATTGCATATGGAATTATTGACGCTGCAAACAAAGCTGTGTTGTCAAACTTACCTAATTTTTCTATAAATTTTAAAAATAAATCATTCATAAGTCTCTTTTGCTCTAAAAATTGTTATTGCAGCTATGGCCAATGTTGAATTTCCTATAAATGTAAATATTCCTTGAAGCGATACTAGACCGTAAAGATTTTCTTGGTTGTCATAGATATGCCAAGTGATCGCACACATAGCACCTATTAAGTTTGGGACCATAGCGAGGCTTAACCAAAAAAATAAATTATATTTTTTATATGTAGAAATTTTGTTTATGACAAATATGGCAAAAATCCATTCTATTACTGATGAGATATGTATTAACCAAGTTCCAAATGATAATTCGTGCAAAATTTTATATTTTTTTCTTTAAAACGTTGAGAACTTCTTTGGCATGATTTATAGGTAAAACACTAATCCATCTATAAGAAATTTTTCCATCTGGAGAAATCAAAAAAGTATTTCTATCTGAGAATGGAGGAATCCAAGAACCATATTTATCACTAATAATTCCATCAGGATCAGATAATAAAGTATAGTTTATCGATTTCTCGCTGCAGAAACTTTCGTGAGAATCTTGATTATCAGCGCTAATTCCAATAATTTCAGCATTATTTTTTGAAAAATCTTTTTTTAATTCTGAAAAACCTTTAGCTTCAAGAGTGCAACCTGCTGTAAAATCCTTAGGGTAAAAATACATAACAAGCCATTTACCTTGAAAATCACTTAATTCCCATGTTTTTTTTGTTTTTATATTTTTATTAAAACCTTTTAACTGAAAATTTGGAGCAATATCCCCAACTTCAGGTGCAAAATCAAAAGATAAGGCTGAATTACAATTAAATAAGAAAATAAATGGGATTAATATACTTGCAACTAAATTTCTCATCAAATTTAGAATTTCTTTAAATCAACTCCATTTGATTTTGCAAATTTATCTAAACCTACTTTTTGTATAGATTTTAGGGCTTTGGTACTTACTTTTATATTTACCCATTTTTTGCCCTCTTCCCACCATAGTCTCCTTTTTTGGAGATTAACATGCTGCAATTTTTTTGTACGAATATGTGAGTGACTCACTGCCATCCCGTTATTAGCTTTTGCACCAGTCAGTTCGCAAACTCTTGACATATTTTTTAGTTATCTCTAAGAATTTTAACACATGACTCAATTTGTTGAATTAAGTAATTCTGAAATTAATTCGGCATTATTATTTTGTAAGTTAATTATTTGTTCTTGATCTAATCCACCAACGGAAAGTTTAGCCATATCGTAAACATGATTAGCAATTTTAGAAGCTAATGGATTTTCAACAGGATCTTTTTTATCAATAATTATTTTGTTTCCTGTAATTTTATTAAGACCAACAATAAGTGGATGTCCCTTGTTAATTAAGAGCACATGATATTCAGGTAAGCCGGGCATCTTTTGTTCCATGTAGGCGCCCATATCATTAATTCTTCTCATTTGTTCTGGGAGCAAGATCATAGCAGGTGGTGCATCCTTACTGGAGAGTGACTGTACTTTAACTGTTACTTTCTCATTGTTAAGAGCCTTAACTATCAAATCTCTAAGATTATCTGTATTTGATTTGCCATCCTTATCTACAATTTCTTTAGATTCTTTATCTTCTAGTTCATTTATTTCTGAATCTACTCTTTGGAATTGATAATCTTCATTTTTACTTTCCAACCATGGGAGAAATTGTGCGTCAATTAAGGGATCTGATTTAATAACTTCCTTATTATCAGATAAACAGATATTTAATGCACTTGACTGTGCAATTAAATCTGAACAATAAATAATTTTCTTAGAGTCATTTATCTTATTTCGTTCTTTGTAATTTGCAAGTGTTGTGAAATACTTATCATTGGACTTGATGAGGGATTTATTTTCAATATTTTTAGTTACGTCGTTCTCTGAATTTATTATTGTTTCGAAAATAATACTGTTATCGACTAAATCAGCAAATTTTTCATCTTCGATAGCACCAATTTTAATAAAAGCAGAGATAGAATCCCAAATTTCTGCATAAAATTCTGGAGAATTCTTAATCAAATCCTTCAGTTTATTAGCAATTTTTTTTGAAATAAATGATGATATAGACCTTACTTTTCTATCTGTTTGTAATGCACTTCTGCTAACGTTTAACGGAATATCTGTAGAGTCAATAACTCCTCTAAGAGGTAAAAGGTATTTTGGTACTATCTCTTTTATTGAATCACTTACGAATACTTGATTACAAAATAGTTTAATTTCACCCTTTTCCCAATCAGCTCTACCAGACAACTTAGGGAAATACAATATCCCTTGTATGTCATATGGATAATCTGTATTTAGATGAATCCATAAAAGTGGATCTCCTTGAAAAGGATAAAGGTATTTATACAATTCAATATAATCTTCATCCTTTAATTCACTAGGCTGTTTTCTCCAAGGCGGATTTTTCTTATTAACTTTCTCACCTTCTAATAAGACGTCTATTGGCATAAAATCACAATATTTTTTTATTAATGACTTAATTCTTTCAGGCTCAATAAACTCTTTTTCTTCTTCAAGTAAGTGAAGTATGACATCTGTGCCAATTGTATCTCTTTCTGATTCCTCTAATGTGAAATTTGGCGATCCATCACAGGACCATTTGTAAGCTTTTGATTTTCCAATCGCTGATTTAGTTAATATATCAACTCTCTCTGCCACCATGAAACTAGAATAAAAACCAAGTCCAAAATGACCTATAAATTCATCATTATCTTTATTGTATTTTGTTAGGAATTCTTCAGCGCTCGAGAATGCAACTTGGTTAATGTACTTCTTAATTTCTTCGTCATTCATTCCAATTCCATTATCAGAAATTATTATGGTATTTTTCTCACGGTCAATTGATATTTTCACCTGAGCTTCTTCAGTATTTTCGCAGTCGCCTGCCATAGACGCCATCCTTCGTTTACTTATTGCGTCAACACCATTACTAACCAGTTCCCTTAAAAAGATTTCATGGTCAGAATATACTGCCTTCTTGATAATTGGGAATATATTTTCGGTATTAATACGAATTTCGCCTTTTTCCATTTAAAAAAAATCAAACATATTAAATCCTATTTCCTAAAAACTAGTTAATCAAGTTTAATTGGGAGTATTGTCCGAACAAAATATGAATTTATAAACCTAAAAAAACTTTAAAAAGGTTTTATTTAACCCACAATATCTCACTACAATTATTCTCTTCCATTATTTGATTGGCTTTAGCCAAGTTATCACATGGATTTAGATATAAAACAGCAATATTTCCTCTTTTTTGTTGTTTTTTTTGTTCATTCATACCTTTTTCTAACAAATAAGAATC
Organism: Prochlorococcus sp. AG-347-K18; assembly: GCA_003281365.1. Classification (GTDB taxonomy): domain Bacteria; phylum Cyanobacteriota; class Cyanobacteriia; order PCC-6307; family Cyanobiaceae; genus Prochlorococcus_A. Next base: position 35,800 of record QCCF01000010.1, on the reverse strand, counting down.
TTTAAACATTAATAAAATCTTTTTTTTATCAGACTTTTCTTCATTAATTAAATTTCTTAAAATATCTATTGAAATTGTAAACCCAATCCCATTTAAAATTTTTTCTTTAGGACTAAAGAACCTTACAAGTTCATCGTATCTCCCGCCTTTTGCTATAACGCTTTTATTTTTACCATCATCACCTATAAGTTGAAAAACTATACCTTCATATAAATTCAAGTGAGGTTGAAATGTTGGATCAAGTTGTAATTTAACACCATATTTATTTGATATTTTTGATAATGTTTCAAATAAACAATTTAAGTCGTTAAGAGTTTTACTATTGCCATATGTATTTTTCAATTTTTTTAATATTTCAATTGGTTCTCCTCTCGTGAATAAAATATCTTTAAGAACATACTTATCATCTTCATCAATTCCTAATTTAGATAAATTATCTTGATCAAAATTAACCAGACTTTTCTTAATTTCTTCAAAATTATTATTCTTATATTTATTTAAGATTAAATCCATTATTTTTGTTGTGCTTACTAGTAGAAATAAATTACATCCATCCTTCAAATTAATATTATCGATTGCATCAAACAAAATATTAATAACTTCAATTTCAGGGTATTTTGTATCATATCCAATTAATTCAATTCCACTTTGCAGTTTTTCTTGTAACTTAAAAGTATTTTTATCATTTTGTTTTTTATCAAAAACCATCCCATTGGTGAATAATCTTATAGGTCTTTTTTTATTTATTAATCTAGTAGATGATAATTTAACAATTGATGTTGTCATTTCTGGTCTAAGACATAATGAATTATTACTTACTATTCCAATTACTTCATTTTCTTCAATAACACCACGACCTTTTATTGTTTCTAAAGTGTTTATAAATGATGGGGAAACCTCCTCATAGCCCCATAGTTTATAAATACTATTTAAATTATTAATAATATTAGAGTTATTTTTTACATCGACTAATTTTATTTCCTTAATATCTGTCATTTTATTATTTAACGAATTTTAGGAGTAGAGATTTCTATTAAATGGTGAAACTTTATCTAGTTCATTTTTTAATTCAATTTCAATACTGGGAGAACAAGCTAAGATTCTTCCAGAGCTTAAATTAAATTTCCCTGATGGATAATCTGAAATAATTCCACCAGCTTCTTTTACAATGATAGCACCGGCTGCTAAGTCCCATACCTCCAATCCTCTTTCCCAGTATCCATCTACCTTACCTGAAGCTACAAATGCTAGATCAACAGCTGCTGCTCCACCTCTTCTGACACCTCTAGTTTTATGTGTTAAGTAACAAAATTCAGCATAATTATTATCCTCTGTCTCAAATCTGTCATAAGAGAAGCCTGTTACAAGTAGACTATCAGAAAGCTTAGAAGGACTAGATACTTTTAGTTCACTATCATTGCAGAGTGATCCTAAACCGATACAAGCTGAATATAATTCATTTAAATAGGGTACTGATATAGCCCCCATAATCGGCATATCCTTATATAAGAGACCAATAGAAGTTCCAAAAAAAGGATATCCATGAGAATAATTTGTTGTCCCATCTAAGGGGTCAATACACCATGTTAAATCTGAAGAATTATTTAATCTACCTGATTCCTCAGCGTTGATAGATATGTTTGGGGTCTCTTCTAATAAATATTCTTTTATTTTATTTTCAACTTCCAAATCTACATTGGTTACAAGATCACCTTTTCTACCCTTAGATGATATTTTCTGAATTTTATTATAATTATTTTTTAGAATTTCATTACCAATTTGAGCTGAGTTCCTGGCTATTTCATACAAACTGGATAAGTTTAATTGTTTTGCAAGTTCATCTATTTCAATTAATTCAAACATGTTAATTAATCTTCCTCAAATTCCCATGGTGGTGCAACTCTTGTATTTCCTCTCCCAAAATATTGTCCAAATTGTATATCGTAAACTTCATCTTCAAATGTAGTTTCCACCTCTAGATCTGAAGTTGCTTTAGCGACACATAGCAGTGCATAACCTTTATCTTTTAGGTCTTGAGAAACACCCATGGCTTCAGTTTGCTGCAAAGTACCAGATATTATCTTAACTGCACAACTTGTACAGCAACCATTTCTACAAGAAAATGCAAGTTTGAAACCTTTCTTTTCAAATTCCTTAAGTATGTATGCATCACTATTAACCTGCTCTTGGTAAACCTTTCCGGTTTCTTTATTTTTAATCGTGACTGTGAAAGTCTTTTTCAAATAACTTTCCTCAAAAATGGGATGATAAAGGGTTAAAATGATAATACTGGGAGAGGTGGCCGAGTGGTTGAAGGCGCAGCACTGGAAATGCTGTATAGGGGTAACTTTATCGAGGGTTCGAATCCCTCTCTCTCCGTTTTATATTAGTTTATTTTGGTTAACTACATCAACAACTTTGTCTTTAAAGAATTTTTTAAAATAGAGTGTAATCTTTTTGATAAGTAATAAATAATCTTATTTATTTAAATTAAGTTGAAAATATTTGATTTTTACTATTATATGTAAATATCTAAGATAAAAATTAATTAAATTATTAGTAAATTTTGCTTTAATTTAGCGATCTAAAATCATGGGGCAAATAGTTGGAATTGATTTAGGTACTACTAACTCTGTAATAGGAGTTATAGAGGCTGGCCGTCCAATTATTATTGCAAATTCTGAAGGTTCTAGAACTACACCATCAATAGTTGGTTTTACAAAAGACAAAGAAATAGTAATAGGTGATCAAGCAAGAAGGCAACTTGTTTTAAATCCAAAGAATACTTTTTATAACTTAAAAAGATTTATAGGTAGCGACTGGGATGAATTAGATGATACAAGTATTTCTGTTCCTTATAATGTCAAAGCTAATAATAATGGGAGTGTTAGGGTTCTTAGTCCTAATACAGAAAGAGAGTATGCCCCTGAAGAATTAGTTAGCTCATTGATTAGAAAATTAATTAATGATGCTGAAACATACCTTGGGGATACTATTGACTCTGCAGTTATTACAGTTCCTGCATATTTTAATGAATCTCAAAGGCAAGCTACAAAGGACTCTGCAATATTAGCTGGTATTAAAGTAGATAGAATCCTAAATGAGCCTACTGCAGCCGCTCTGGCTTATGGCTTTGAAAAAAGTTCCTCTAATAATGTTTTGGTTTTTGATTTGGGGGGAGGAACATTTGATGTTTCATTATTAAAAATTTCAAATGGCGTATTTGATGTTAAAGCTACATGCGGAGATACACAACTAGGAGGTAATAATTTTGATTCAAAAATAGTAGATTGGCTTGCTGAAAAATTTCTTGCTAAATATGATATTGATTTAAGAAGGGATAGACAAGCTCTGCAGAGATTAACTGAAGCTGCTGAAAAAGCTAAATGTGAATTATCAGGATTGCCAAAAACAAGAATTTCATTACCTTTCATCACAACAAGTAATGATGGTCCATTACATATTGAAGAGACTTTAGATAGAAATATTTTTGAATCATTATCTCAAGATCTATTAGATAGATTATTAGAGCCTGTTCAAATAGCCCTAGATGACTCTGGATGGAATGCTGAAGATATTGATGAGGTAGTTCTTGTTGGTGGAAGCACAAGAATCCCAATGGTTCAACAATTAGTCAAAACTCTTGTTCCTAATGAGCCCTGTCAATCTGTTAATCCAGATGAAGTCGTTGCAATTGGTGCTGCCATACAATCTGGAATTATTAGTGGTGATTTGCAAGATTTACTGCTTAATGACGTTACACCTCTATCTTTAGGTTTAGAAACTATTGGTGGTCTTATGAAGGTTCTTATTCCTCGTAATACTCCAATACCAGTTCGACAATCTGATGTATTTAGTACGTCAGAAGCTAATCAATCTTCTGTTGTTGTTCAGGTAAGGCAAGGTGAAAGGCCATTGGCTTCTGAAAATAAATCACTTGGTAAATTTAGGTTATCAGGAATACCACCAGCACCAAGAGGAATACCACAAGTTCAGGTTGCTTTTGATATCGATGCTAACGGTCTATTAGAAGTAAGTGCAACTGATAGAACAACTGGAAGAAAGCAAACCGTCACTATTTCTGGTGGTTCTAATTTAAATGAACAAGAAATTAATTCGATAATTGAAGAAGCCAAAACAAAAGCTAATGAAGATAGAATCAAAAGATCCGTTATTGATAGAAAAAATAGTGCTTTAACTCTTATTGCACAAGCTGAGAGAAGGCTCAGGGATGCTTCTTTAGAATTTGGACCTTATGGAGCTGAAAGACAACAACGAGCTGTTGAATTAGCAATAGAGGATGTTGAAGAATACATAGATGATGATCCACAAGAATTAGAAATTTCAGTAAGTGCTCTCCAAGAAGCATTATTTGGTTTAAACAGAAAATTCGCAGCAGAAAAGAAAACTGATAACAATCCACTACAGAGTATTAAAAATACATTTGGATCACTAAAAGACGAACTTTTTTCAGATGAATATTGGGATGATGATCCATGGGATAATCAAATTAATAGAAATTATAGAAATTCGAGGTATGGTAATTCTAGGGATGATGATCCATGGGACAATGACTATTTCCTCTAAAAAAGACTATCTGTCGATTTTGGGTTTATCCCATGATTTTGACAATCATGAACTTAAAAAGGCTTTTAGAAGAGAAGCGAGAAGATGGCATCCAGATTTAAATAAAAATGATATTAATGCGGAAGAAAGATTTAAATTAATAAATGAGGCATACGAATATCTACGAGATCCAAATATAAGAAATGAAGAATTAGATCTTAATATTCAGGAAAACAACGAAACTAATGATTTCAAAACAGGTTTTCCAGATTTTCAAGAATATCTTGATTCATTATTTGGATATGAATACTCTGCCAAGAATTACGATGAATACAATGATGAATCATTTGACGAAGAATACACAAATGTCAATAATAATGAATTCAATAATTATCAATACCCTACAACATCTCCAGAAGAACCACCTCCAGTTAAACTTCACCAAGATATTGAAACTATTATCGAATTAACTCCTGAAGAGGCCTTAAATGGAGCTTCAATTTTAATAGAACTTGAAGATCAAACTATGGTAGAAGTAGATACACCACCTTTTGCTGGAGATGGATGGAGGTTAAGACTTGAAAATATAGCAAGAGGAGGAAAAGATCATTATCTACAGTTAAAAGTTCAAACCAAAAGCGGCCTAAGAATTGATGGTTTGCGAGTTCTTTATAAACTAGAACTATTTCCTCATGATGCTCTTCTCGGCTGTGCAGTAGAGGTTCCAACTCTTGATGGAAATGTTACCCTTCAAGTTCCTCCGAAATCATCTACTGGAAGAATGTTACGTTTAAAAGGTAGAGGTTTAACATACGAAGATAATGTAGGTGATCAATATGTTGAAATTATGGTAGTTATACCTGCTGATATTAATGATGAAGAAATCGCTTTATATACAAGATTACAAGAATTATCACTTTCTGATTCCTAATCAAATATCATGTAAAAAGAAAAATCGATACTTATGAACATATTTGTTCTTTTATATAATTGTGGAACAGATAAGGAGGGAATTCATTCAATAGAACTTAAAGGAAGAACTATAGTTCTTATGTTTGAAGACAAGGATGATGCGACAAGATACTGTGGACTGCTTGATGCTCAAGATTTCCCTTTACCAACAGTAGAAATGATTGACATAGAAGAAATTAAAAATTTTTGTATAAAATTAGATTATGAGTACAAATTAGTGGAGAAAAATTTTGTACCTAAAACAGCCGAAGATAGATTACTAATATCTCCACCCCAAAAAAACCTCGAAGTTAATGATTGGGGGGAAGAAACTAATAAAGAAGAAATTGATATAAATACCATTAAGGAAAACCTTGAAAAGTTACTTTAAGCATTAAGATATTAAAATCTAAAAATAAAAAAATGACAACAGCATTATTTGAAACAGAAGCAGGGGTAATTAATATGGAATTTTTCTCTGAGGACGCACCTAATACTGTTAAAAACTTTACAAAACTGATAAGTGATGGTTTTTACGATGGCCTTTCGTTTCATAGAGTTATTCCTGGATTTATGGCTCAAGGCGGATGTCCAAATACTCGTAATGGTGCATCTGGTATGCCTGGTACTGGAGGTCCTGGATATAACATTAAATGTGAAATTAATTCAAATAAACATCTAAAAGGATCAATTTCAATGGCTCATGCAGGAAAGGATACAGGTGGAAGTCAGTTTTTTATAGTTTATGAACCACAACCTCATCTAGATGGAATTCATACTGTTTTTGGAAAGACTAATGATATGGATGTTGTGCTAAAGCTTACTAATGGTTCAAAAATTATAAAGGCAACTCTAAAGAAGTAAATCTAAACTTCAAAAACGATACTAAAAGTCTCCTTATCGAGATTAAATTTTCTAGTAGATGAATATAAAATTTCATTATCAATATAAAATTTTGTATTGATTAATTTTATACTACTTTTTGGATGTAATGCTTGTTCAATATTTCTTGAAACGATTATCCCAATTTTTGTACTATTTGTGTATTCGGATAAAAACTGAATAAATGATTCAATATTCTTTATTTCTTCATCAGTAATATTAGAATTTGTTCTACTTTGATCATGTAAAATTCGCCAAACCAATTTCGGTCTATTCCAAAAAGCCAATAATCTTGGAGTACTTTCCAACTTAATATTGATATTTTTGTCATTGCAGAATTTAATAACTTTATTTTTTATTGGGACAAGGTCTATAGATTTATAAGTTCCGTCAAGGAAAATAGATATAAATGGATCTATATTTCTTAATTTGGAATTATCTTCATCGATCATGTGGCCAAGTTTTGTTTTCTTAACACTCAAATATTCAACATTATTATCATTTGGGCAAATAACTAAAGGAACTCTCTCAATAACCTCAATACCATAACCTCCTAATCCAGCAATTTTTCTAGGATTATTTGTGAGTAATTTTAATTTTTTAATACCAAGATCAGTTAGTATCTGTGCTCCAACTCCATAATTTCTTAAATCAGCAGGAAATCCTAATTTTTCATTGGCTTCAACTGTATCTAATCCTCCATCCTGCAAACTGTAAGCTTTTAATTTATTAATAAGACCTATACCTCGACCTTCTTGTCTCAAGTAAACGACAACACCCTCTTCTTCTTTCTCTATCCTTGATAAAGCAGCTTCAAGTTGAGGTCTACAATCACAACGTAATGATCCAAAAGCATCACCAGTTAAACACTCTGAATGCATCCTAACTAAAACTGGTTCACTTAATTTTGATGATTTTTGTTTAACTAATGCCACGTGCTCTGAACCATCAAGTTCATTTATATATCCATAGGCTTTGAAATTACCAAAAATACTTGGAAGAACAGCATCGGATTTTCTAAATACAAACCTCTCAGTTTGAAAACGATAACTTATTAAATCAGCTATTGATATTAATTTCATTCCCCAATGTTTTGCATACTCTTTAAGTTGTGGAAGTCTTGACATTGAACCGTCAGGATTTTGTATTTCACAAATCACTCCAGCTGGATATAGTCCTGACATAGCAGCAATATCTACTGCAGCTTCTGTATGACCTGCCCTTTTTAAAACTCCACCTTTTTTTGCTCTTAGTGGAAAAATATGTCCTGGCCTTCTTAAATCTTCAGGCTTAGTACTTGGATTTATAGCAACTTGAATTGTCTTAGCTCTGTCTTCTGCTGAAATTCCAGTCGAAACATTATTTTCAGGTCCTGCATCAATTGATATCGTGAAAGCTGTTTGGTTTTCATCCGTATTTCTATCTACCATTAAAGGTAAATCTAAAGAGTCAAGTTTTTCACCTTGCATAGCTAGGCATATAAGACCCCTTCCTTCAGTAGCCATAAAATTAATTTGCTGAGGAGTTGCAAATTGAGCTGCACAAATTAGATCACCTTCATTTTCTCTTCTTTCATCATCTACCACAATTATGCACTCACCGTTTCTTATTGCAGCTAATGCATCGCTAATAGGATCAAATTCTATTTTAAAAGATTCATTATTATCCAAAATTGTTCCATTATTTGATTTGGGACTTGTTTCTTTCATTATTCCTATCAATATAGAAAAATAGGGTTTTAGTTACATTGAGTTCAACTTTTTATAATCCTATCTCAAAGTCTGCCAATTCAAGGAAATGAATGTTGCAATAGTAGGTGCTACTGGTTACGGCGGTATTCAAGCGGTAAATCTTTTAAAAAAAAATAAAAATCATAAAATCTCATTTTTGGGAGGTAATAAAACATCTGGAACAAAGTGGAATGATAATTTCCCCTTTATTTATCTTGATAAAGATCCTTACATAGAAAAAATTTCAGTAGAGAATATCGCAAAAAATGCCGATATAGCACTACTTTGTTTACCTAATGGCCTATCTTCAACTTTGACAAGGAAATTACTAGATAAAGGAGTTAGAGTTATTGATTTATCTGCTGACTATAGATATAAATCATTAGATGAATGGGAAAAAGTTTATTTTAAAGAGGCTGCTATTTTTAAAAGAAATGATGATGATTTATGTAAGGAAGCAGTCTACGGTCTTCCTGAAATAAATAAAGATGCGATTTTAAAAGGAAGATTAATTGCATGTCCTGGCTGTTATCCAACCTCGGCTCTTATTCCCTTAGCTCCTTATTTATCTCAGGGTATTATTGAGAATGAAGGTATTGTAATTGATTCTAAAAGCGGAACTTCTGGAGGGGGGCGAGAACCAAGTCAAAAGCTACTATTATCAGAATGTGGAGAAGGTTTATCTGCATATGGATTGATAAACCATAGACACACGTCAGAGATAGAACAAGTAGCATCTTTAATCTCTGGAAATAAAATTGAACTCCTCTTTACTCCTCATTTAGTTCCCATTTCAAGGGGTATGCATTCCACTATATATGCGAGATTAAAAGATCCTGGATTAACTTCTGATGATTGCAGAATTCTTTTAGATAATTATTATAGAAACTATAAAAATATTAAAGTCTTACCTGTAGATATATTCCCATCAACAAAGTGGGTTAAAAATACAAACCAAATTTTCTTATCAGTTAAAGTTGATAATCGAAATGGAAGGATTATTATTTTATCTGTAATTGATAATTTATTAAAAGGACAAACTGGACAAGCAATTCAAAATTTAAATATTATGAGTGGTTTTTCAATTGATGATGGACTTGAGTTAACTAATAATTTTCCTTAAAATTACTTCTTATCAAATAACCAGCATGAGATATTGAGTGAGGTAAAATTTTATGCTCAAGCATATGTATTCTTTTAGTAAGTGAATCAATATCATCATCATCTCTAATTGACAATGCAGCTTGCATTATCAAAGAACCACTATCTACCTCCTCATCAACAAAATGTACAGAGCAACCAGTTATTTTTGAACCATTGACTATAGAGTCCTTTATAGCAGAACCACCCTTATATGCAGGAAGTAATGATGGGTGAATATTAATAATCTTATTCTTAAATTTATTAATAAAATAGGGAGTGACAATTTTCATCCAGCCAGCCATTACAATAAGTTCAACATCGAAATTAATTAAAGTATTTATAATTTCTAATTCAAATTTCTCTTTTTGCATATAGTCATTGCTTCTTATTATTTTGTGAGGAATTTTTACACTTTCTGCTCTTTTTATGCAACCTGCATCATCTTTGTTAGTTATGAGAACTTTTATGTCAATATCTAATTCTCTTTTTTCTGAGAGATTAATTAACTCCTGAAAGTTTGTTCCTTTCCCAGAAGCAAGTACACCTATTTTTAATTTTGGGGAAAATCTTCTAAATTCCGATATTTCAGGCGAAATTATGTAATCAAATGATCTATCCAAAGTTTCTATTTTATCCAATGATAAATTCATATGAAATAAAATAAACCCTCAATTTAAATTGTTTATATTCAAAAACATATTTATTTGAAGATAAAAATTTAAACAAATTTAAATGATTCAAATCTATGTACTATTCGTATAGATATAATTAAATAATAAATAAAAGAAACAAATATATAAAATGAATGGAGATTTAAACTCTTGGGATAAATTTTGTAATTATCTTTGGTTTGATAAAAAATTAAATATTTGGTTAGACATAAGCAAAATTTATTTCACAAGTAAAGAGATAATTAATTTAGAAGGTAAATTTATAGATGTTTTTTCATCAATAAAAGAATTAGAAAATGGTGCAATCTCAAATATTGATGAAGATAGGCAGGTTGGGCATTATTGGCTTAGAAATCCATCAATTTCACCATCTTCAAAAATAGGAGAGGAAATTAGAGCAGATATTAATCTAATCTCTGAATTTGGAAAACAAATTTTAAATGGAGATATCAAGAATAAGAAAAATAAAAAGTATACTGATGTTTTATGGATAGGAATTGGTGGAAGTGGTTTGGGACCATTATTAATAACAGAGTCACTGCAGAAGTGTTCTAAAGGCCTAAATTTTTCTTATATCGATAATATTGATCCTTTTTTAATTAGCGAAAAGTTAGAAGAGTTATCTGAAAAATTATCAACAACATTATTTGTAGTAGTAAGCAAGTCAGGTGGAACCCCTGAGCCTAGAATTGCTATGGAAATTATTAAAAGTCATTGCGAAAACAATTATCTTGAATGGAATTCTAATGCTATAGCTATAACTATGAAAGATAGTAAGTTATTTAAAAAAGCCACTTCTGAAAATTGGTTAAAAATATTTAATTTGCAAGATTGGGTTGGAGGAAGAACAAGTATTACAAGCGCTGTGGGCTTACTTCCATTAGCTCTTATTAATGAAAATATATCTGAATTTATTAGAGGTGCATCATTAATGGATGAAGCCACACGTATAAGGGATTTTAGAAATAATCCAGCAGCACTATTATCATCCGCATGGTATCTAACTGGGGATGGCGCTGGTAAAAGAGATATGGTCGTATTACCTTATAGAGATAGGTTACAGGTTTTTAGTAAATATCTACAGCAATTAGTAATGGAATCATTAGGAAAGAAATTTAATAGGAATGGTGAAGTAGTTAATCAAGGTATTTCTGTTTTTGGTAATAAAGGATCTACAGATCAACATGCTTATGTTCAGCAACTGAGAGATGGTATTGATAATTTCTTTTGTATTTTTATTGAATTATTAGATTCTCCATCTACCAATATTTTTGATGAAAAAGAGAATCCTAAACAATATCTTTCTGGTTTTTTGCAAGGAACCAGATCAGCACTCTCTAGTGAAAACAGACAAAGTATCACTATTACCTTAGAAAAGTTAAATTGTTTTTCACTAGGTGCCTTAATCGCTTTATTTGAGAGGGCTGTATCCTTCTACGCTGAATTGGTAAATATAAATGCATATGATCAACCTGGAGTTGAAGCTGGAAAGAAAGCAGCCGCAAATATTATTGAATATCAACAAAAAGTAAGTAATTTATTAGATGAAGGTGGAGAATATTCTATAAAAGACATAACATCATTATTTGATAATTCAGTGAGTGAACCTATATTTTTCATACTCCGTGAAATGTGTTTCGGTAATGATAATTATTTAGTTAAGGGCGATTGGTCAAATCCAAATTCATTAGTTATTCAGAAAATAAATTCTTAAACAACAATATTAATAATTTTTCCTTTAACAATAATTATTTTTCTTATTTCCTTATCTTGAGTCCATTTTAATATGTTAGGTCTTATGAGAGTCAATTCTTTAATTTGATCTTCACTCATTTTATTATTAATATTTACTTTGTCTCTAACTTTTCCATTCACTTGTATTACTAATTCATATGAATTTTCCTTTAGTGCCTCAGCATTAAAGGAAGGCCAGTGTTCTAAATGCACAGATTTTTTAAATCCTATAAGATGCCATATTTCCTCTGCAATATGAGGTGCGAATGGAGCCAATAAAATACAAAATGTTTTTAAAGCATCAATTTTTAAATTATTATTTACGTGATTAATGCAATTTGATAATGAATTATAAAACTTCATTAATTCTGAAATCGCAGTATTAAATTGATTATTTAATATATCATTTGAAATTTCTTTTATAGCGATATTAGTTGACTTTATTAAACTTTTTTCTTTATCTGGATACGAATTAGATTTTATATTTATATCTTTTGCACAATGTATATAAAGCTTCCAAATCCTGCTTAAAAATCTAAATTGTCCTTCAACATCTGTATCTCCCCATTCCAGATCTTTTTCTGGCGGGGCTTTAAATAATATAAACATTCTTGCTGTATCTGCTCCATATTTTTTAATTACTGATTCAGGGTCAATTCCATTATATTTTGACTTAGACATCTTCTCAAAAAGAACTTCAAGTTTGCTATTATCAATAGGATCTGTGGGATTTGAAAGGTCATTAATATCGGAAGGAGAAACATATTTACCCGTTTTATTGTTTTTATAGGCTGCAGCCTGAACCATTCCTTGCGTTAATAGTTTTTTAAATGGTTCATCAATTTCAAATAGTTTATTATCCCGCAAAGCTTTAGTGAAAAATCTTGCATATAACAAATGCAATATTGCATGCTCTACTCCTCCAACATATTGATCTACAGGCAACCATTTATTAATTTCAATCTTTTCAAATGGCTTATTTGAACATTTTGATGATGGATATCTTAAAAAATACCATGATGAACACATAAAAGTATCCATAGTATCAGTTTCTTTTTTTGCCGCTATTCCACATTTTGGACATGTTGTATTTATCCAAATATTGTTATCACCTAAAGCATTAATCTTGTTAGTTGAGATATCTATATCTTTTGGTAATGCAACAGGTAATTCCGATTGGTTTAAAGGAACAGATCCACATTTTTTGCAATTAACGATGGGAATCGGACATCCCCAATATCTTTGTCTAGATATTAACCAATCTCTTAAACGATATTGAATCTTATTTTCAGACCATCCATTATTTACGCCCTCCTCTGAAATTTTTAATTTAGCAATAGTATTTTCTAAACCATTGTATTGATTTGAATTAATAAGATATCCATTTTCCACATAAGCTTCATCAAGCTTCTTAGTTTGTTCACTTTTATCCTTTATTATTACCTGTTTAATATCAATATTATTTTTCTTAGCAAACTCAAAATCTCTTTGATCATGAGCAGGCACTCCCATAACAGCACCTGTACCGTATTCATCGAGGACATAACTTGCAACCCAAATAGGAATAGGTTCAGAATTAACTGGATTTATTGCTATTAAGCTAGTTTTTATTCCAATCTTTTCAAGTTCATTATTTTTATTATTTTTCAAATATTGTTTAAGATTTTCTAAATCTTGTATAGTTTCTTTATCAGAAATATTTTTAATTAATGAATGATTAACAGAAATTGCTAAATAAGTAACTCCAAATAAAGTATCTGGCCTTGTTGTAAATACAGTTATTTTCTTTTCTGGATTAGTATTGATATTGAAATTAATATTTGTACCAATTGACTTTCCAATCCAATTATCTTGCATTATTTTTACTCTTTGTGGCCAGTTATCTAATTTTTCTAAATCATTCAATAACTCGTCCGCATAATTTGTAATCCTTAAAAACCATTGCTTTAATAATTTTTTTTCAACTACTGCACCAGATCTCCAAGATTTACCCTCTGAGTCAACTTGTTCATTGGCTAAGACTGTATTATCTATAGGATCCCAATTAACTTCTGATTCCTTTTGATATACAAGACCTGCCTTGTATAACTCTAAAAATAGATATTGTGTCCAAATATAATAATTTTCATCACAAGTTGCAAATTCCCTATCCCAATCAACTGATAGTCCCAAAAGCTTTAATTGTGACTTCATATGAGCAATATTTTTTTTAGTCCAGACACTTGGACTAATTCCTCTTTCAATCGCTGCATTCTCAGCAGGCAAACCAAAAGCGTCCCAACCCATTGGATGTAAGACAGATTTACCCTTAAACCTTTGGAACCGAGCTATTAAGTCTGTAATAACATAATTCCTAACATGTCCCATATGAAGATTACCTGAAGGGTAGGGAAACATTGATAAGGCATAAAATTTATCGGTATTCTCAGTTAATTCATCGGTTTTGTATAAATTGTTTTCTGTCCATATTGACTGCCATTTTTTTTCTATTTCAGATGGATTATATAAATTGGTATCGGCCTCATATTGCTTATCGGGAGAAATCACTTAATTTTTATTTATTAAATTATTATTTTAATATCCATTGTATAAAATAGAAATAGATTGTTAAAAGGAATAATTTATAATTAAAATTTAAAATATATTATCTACAAATGAAAAATATAACTTTTGAGAAATATCAAGGTAATGGGAATGATTTCATAGTAATCGATTCAAGAGGAAATGATTTATTTAAAAATTATAAGACAAATAAAATATTTGATATAAATAAAATTTGCAACAGGCAATTTGGTATTGGAGCAGATGGTGTGATTTTTATAGAAGAACCTAATAAAGATAATGATGCAAAAATGATAATCTTCAATTCTGATGGTTCTGAAGCACAAATGTGTGGAAACGGAATAAGGTGTTTAATTGAGTATCTCCATGAAAATGATTCAATGAATAATAAAAATATAGAATATAAAATTGAGACTAAAGCAGGTTTAAAAATTGCAAAATATATAAATGATGAAATTACTGTAAAAATGGGGGTTCCAATTTTAGAAAGTCAAAATATTCCAACAACAATTGAAAAAAAAATCAATTCAATTCCTTCACATGAATTTATTGAGAAAAATTTTACTAATACAGGTTATGCCGTAGGAATGGGAAATCCTCATTTAATATTCTTTGTACAAGACATAAAGTCAATTCTTCTTTCCAGCCTTGGGCCTATATTTGAAAAAAATAAATTATTTCCAGAAAAAACTAATGTGCACTTTTGTCAAATCTTAAATAGAGATAATATCAAAGTAAAAGTATGGGAAAGGGGTGCAGGACCAACCTTAGCCTGTGGAACAGGTGCCTGTGCTATTCATGTAGCAGCTTATAAATTAGGCCTTTGTAATTCACAAACCATAGTAACTTTACCAGGAGGTAATCTTAAAATTGAATGGTCAAAAGACGATTGTGAAGTCTTGATGACGGGCAGTGCTAAAAAGGTTTTCTCAGGATCAATGATAGTAAATTAATGGAAAATAATTTTATCTACTTAGATAATGCATCCACAACTCCATTATCTGAGAATGTTTTAAATATAATAAACTCAACTTATAGAAATTATTGGCATAACCCTTCATCTACATATGAGCTAGGGATAAAATGCTCTACATATCTTGAAAAAATTAGATCTAAAATTGCTTATATATTTGATGCAAATCCAGAGGATATAATTTTTACATCTGGTTCTTCGGAATCAACAAATATTGTATTTAATAATATTTATGAGAACTTTAAAAATGGTAGAGTTGTCATTTCGAATATTGAACATCAAGCAACAACTATTTGTGCTAATAAACTAAGAAAACAAAATTGGGATATTTACGAATGGACGGTAAATAATGATGGAATTTTAAATATATCTAATATCGATAAAATGTTAACCAATGAAACTAAGCTTGTATCAATTATTTGGGGACAAAGTGAAATTGGGACAGTACAACCTGTTCAATTTATAGGTTCCAAATGTGAAGAATTAAATATAATGTTTCATGTAGATGGAACTCAAATAATAAGTAATGGAATATTCAGTTGGAAAGATCTTAAATGTGATTTTTTAAGTTTATCTGCTCATAAATTTGGAGGTCCAAAAGGTATCGGTATTCTTTTAACAAAAGAAAAGTCCAGACAAATTTTAAAGAATAAAGACATATCACTTACTCAGGAATTTTCAATTAGACAAGGTACACAAGCTTTGCCATTAATCGCTGGAATGTATGAATCATTAAAGAATATTAAAGGAAAAATAAAATTATATGAATACATAACTGAATTTCCTTCTAATAAAATTGATAAACTTAAAAATTATTTTTATCAAAAAATTAAGGATAATAATCATATAAAGATTACGGGTAGTATTAACCATAGACTTCCCAATCATATTTCGTTTCTATTATTAAATAAACTATTTGAACCTATAAAAGCCTATAAGATTGTTAATTTCATGTCAGAAAATAGAATAGCCATAAGTAGTGGGAGTGCTTGTTCAAGCTCATCCGGAAAACCTAGCTCAACACTTAAAAATATTGGATTAAAAGATGATGAACTATATTCAAATATTCGTGTTACTTTAGGTTCAATAAACAATAAGTCAGAAATAGATAAATTTTTAGAACTTATTCAAATATGTATTAAAAAATTTTAATGGAAACTAATTACAGACTACCTAAAGATTTAAATGAATCTCTTATGAATATGGAGGCTGCAATTATTCCGAGTTTATTAGATTCAAATAAAAGATTTACTATAGAATTTAATTTTGAAGGATTAAAGTTTAACCGAATTGGAATAACTATCTACAAGATATTATCTAAAAATAATAATGTATTCATAACATATGCTGATCAAGGTGCTGTGGCTTTGGCTCAAAGAGACTATCCAGATATCAAAGATAAAATATTTACTTTTAAATCATTTAATGAATCAAATAATATAAATAATATTGATAGTGCAATGATATCGATACTACCACAGCCATATGATTTCGATTCATTTGAACCTATGTCTGATAACTATCAAGGAATGCATTATTCATTAAATCCAAAATTTGAAGATGCAAATATTGGGATAGGAAGTGTTATTAGAGAGAGACGTAAAAATTTTGTCAAAACTTGGAAAAATATATATTTTCTTCAGCCTTTAAATAAAGCAGCTCTTATGCATATTTATCCAAATAACTGGTTGCTTTTCAAAGAAGAAAACAAAAAATATTTTTTTAAAAAAGAATTTGAAATTAAACCCGATAATGAAACAATTTTTGTAAATTTATAAATTGATAGTGATAAAAAAAATTTATTTATTTTTCTTAGTTGTTCTTGTATTAGTAACATCTCCTTTCCTAATAAGATTTTTACTATCAAATCAGAAAATATCTATCTTAAATAGTATTTATTTTAATTATTCTGGAATAATTAATAGAAAAAAAACATGTCCTAGTTATGATGCTTTATTAAATAAGACATTGGATAAATCATTCAGTGTATCAATTATAAATAATAAAGGTAGTTTAATTAGTTCCTACAACGACGAAATTCCAAGACTACCAGCGTCAAATCAAAAATTATTCTCATCAGCTTATGTTTTGAGTAAATATAAATTAAATAATAATTTAAAAACATCCTTATTAAAAAAAAATAATAACTATTATTTAGTTGGACAGGGTGATCCTGATTTGAATTATGAAGATATAATTAAACTAATTTCGAATGTTGAAGAAAATAAAAATATAAACTTTAATATTTTAGAAATTAATTCAAAATTAAAATGGCCTAAAGGTTGGACATATAATGATAAACTTTACGAATACGGATCTCCAATTACATCTCTTGCAATAGAAAGTAATCACAATGAAAATGATGATATTTATAATTTAAAAAATTTTATTAAAAAATATTTAAATAATAAATTCTTAAATTCAATTGTAAATATTAATATTGTTGATTCAGGAAAAACATTCTACTTAAAAGACGGAGTAGAGATAAGTAAAATTAACTCAAATCCAATTCTCTCATTATTAACATTATCAAATTCTGAAAGCCATAATTTTACAGCAGAATCTATCTTTAAAAATGCCTCAAAAACATGGAATGATAATGATTATTTTAAATTAAGAAAATGGTTAAAGAACAAGGGTCTGCCTTTAAATAATACTTTTTTTGCAGATGCTAGTGGCTTGTCAAGAAAAAATAAAATTACTTCAAAGTTAGTTGTATTATTTTTAGATAAAATGAAATATTCTAAAGATTTTAAAGCTTATCAATCTACACTTTCAATTTTGGGAATAAGAGGAACATTAGCTAAACGATTTGTAAATAGTGAATTATCTGGAAAGTTTTATGGAAAAACAGGAACTCTTTCAAATGTCTTTGCATTATCTGGCTATTTATATAAAAATCAGAACCCTATGATTATTAGCATTATCCAAAATTCTAATAATATTGATAAAGAAAAAGCTTTTAAATTATTACGTGATGTTTATTATATGAAATCATGTGAATAAATACATTATTTAAAATATTCTTTTAAATCCTTTTCAACAGAAGGGGGTACCATGTGATTTATTTCACCTCCAAATTTTGCCACTTCTTTTACTAAGGAACTACTAAGAAAACTAAAATTTGTATTTGTTGATAAAAATATAGTTTCAATATCATTATTAAGAGATTTATTTGTATGTGCGATCTGGAGTTCATACTCAAAATCACTCATTGCTCTTAAGCCTCTTAGGATAAGATTAGCATTTAGATCATTTGCACAATCCACAGTGAGGCCGGAATAAGAAATAACTTCAATATTAGGTAAATGAGAAAGAGAATTTTTTATTTGTAAGATTCGTCTTTGAAGATTAAATGTTGGCGTTTTAGCAGTATTTTCTAGAACAGCAACAACTAAAGTGCCAAATATTTTTTCAGCCCTTTCTATTAAATCAATATGTCCGTTTGTTAATGGATCAAATGTCCCTGGATAAAGAATTTTCATAAATTTATTATGATCGAATAAGAAATTTAGTTAAAATAAGTTTATTAGATAAATCAATTATGACATTAAATCTAGAAGCAAAAAAAATCTTATTAAGAAAAATACCTCATGGGTTATTCATTTGTGGTGTTAGAGACGAGAATAAAAATGAAGTAAATGGATTTACAGCTAGTTGGGTTACTCAAGGTTCATTTACTCCCCCATTAGTGGTTATGGCAGTAAGAGCAGAAGGTTCTAGTCATGAAATAATAAAGTCCACAAATAAGTTCTCATTAAATGTTCTCAAAAGTGATCAAAAGGATCTAGCAGCAGTTTTCTTTAAACCCCAAAAAGCATTAGGAGGTAGATTTGAATCTGTTGAATTTAATCTAGGTGAGTATGGGTTGCCTATTTTAGTTGATAGTGTAGGTGGAGTTGAATGTAATGTTGTTGGAAGTGTTATTCATGGAGACCATACAGTTTTTGTAGGAGAAGTTAAATCTGCTTATTTGAATAATGATGTTGACTCACTAAATTTATCTTCAACTGGCTGGAATTATGGAGGTTAATCATTATAAATGAGTAATTCCTCTATTAAATCAATAGATAATAAATATAATTTTAAAATTGAATATAAATTAATTAACAATAAGGAGTTATTAAAATCGAGACTATCCGAAATTCCAAAGTCATCTGGTTGTTATCTTTTTAAGGATATAGATAATAATTTACTTTATATTGGCAAATCTAAAAAACTACGGAGTAGAGTAAGTAGTTATTTCAATAATTTTTCTGATTTAACTCCAAGATTAAGTTTGATGGTTCGTCAAATAACTGAAATAGAAATTATAGTTACAGATAGCGAATATGAAGCACTGAATTTAGAGTCAAATTTAATAAAAACAAACAAACCATACTTTAATATTCTTTTAAAGGATGATAAGAAATATCCATATCTTTGCATAACTTGGAGTGAAAAATATCCCCGAATATTTATTACAAGAAGAAGAAGAAATAGAAATAATTTAGACAGATATTATGGACCTTATGTTGATGTAGGATTATTAAGGAGAACATTATTTACAATAAAAAAAATATTTCCACTAAGACAAAGACCAAGGCCAGTTTATAAAGATAGAACTTGTTTGAATTATTCAATAGGAAGATGTCCAGGTGTTTGCCAAGAAGTAATATCATCTGACGATTATAAAAAAATAATGAAACAAGTATCTATGATATTTCAGGGAAGAAATGATGACTTAGAAATCTTCTTACAAAATAAAATGCTTCAATTTTCAAATGATTTAGATTATGAGAATGCAGCAAAAATAAGGGATCAGATTTCAGGTTTAAAATTATTAACTGAATCACAAAAAATATCAATACCAGATTCTTCAATTAATAGAGATATCTTTGGAATAGTTTCAGAAAAAAATGTAGCTAGTATACAAATTTTCCAAATGAGATCTGGTAAGCTGATTGGGAGAATTGGATATAGTCAAAAATTAAATAATGAAGATGAGAATCTTATTCTACAAAGAGTATTAGAAGAGCATTATATGAATGTTGAAGGAGTAGAAATACCATCAGAAATTCTTATCCAATATGAACTTCCAAAACAAGCAACCATAGAGGATTGGTTAAGGGAACTAAGAAAAAAGAAAGTAAAAATCATAATCCCAAAAAGAAATAAGAAACATGAAACTGTAGAGATGGTTTTAAAAAATGCGAAATTAGAATTAGATAGAATATTAAATGGGATACAAGATAATGAATCATCAATTGAGGATCTTGCCCAAATACTTGAATTAAGTGAACAACCTAAAAGAATTGAAGGTTATGATATAAGCCATATTCAAGGTACAGACCCTGTAGCATCACAAGTCGTTTTTATTGATGGTATTCCTTCTAAGCAGCACTATAGGAAATATAAAATTAAAGATCCAAACGTTTTTATAGGTCATAGTGATGATTTTGCATCTATATATGAAGTAATACTTAGAAGGTTTAGAAAATGGTCAACATTTAAAAAAAGCGGAGGTGATTTTTCAATATTGCATGATAAAACAAATAGCAAATTAGACAATGAACTTTTATCAGATTGGCCTGATTTAATAATGATTGACGGAGGTAAAGGGCAGTTAAATGCAGCTATTAAAGCATTAAAAGAATTAAATCTTGAAGAAGAAGTTACTATATGTTCATTGGCAAAAAAAAATGAAGAAATATTTATTCCAGGCTATACAAAGTCTCTTGATACTGATGAAAATCAAAAAGGAGTTCTTCTATTAAGAAGGTTAAGAGATGAAGCACATAGATTTGCGTTATCTTTTCATAGGGACAAAAGATCTAAGAGAATGAATAGGTCACAATTGTCCCAAATCAGTGGATTAGGGCCATCAAGAATAAGAGAATTGCTTGAGCATTTTAAATCAATAGACGCGATAAGAATAGCCAGTAAAGAGGATTTATCAAAAGTTAAAGGACTTGGAAAAAATTCAGTAAATGATATATATGAATATTTTCACGAGTTATAAATATTAATTAATTTTTGAAAAATAGATTTCTTGATATTGATAAATATAACTATATTAAAAATATATATTATTAATTTAATCTAGTAATTTGGCAGCTGAAGCTTATCTCTGGTTTAAATCACTTCACATTATTGGTGTAATCGTTTGGTTTTCGGGACTTTTTTATTTAGTAAGACTTTTTATATATCATGAAGAATCTAAAAATATGGATAATGAATTAAAAATAGCCTTTAGTAAACAATACACCTTGATGGAAAAAAGGCTGGCGAATATTATCACAACTCCTGGGATGATATTAGCTTTAAGTATGGCTATATGTATGGTTATTATGCAACCAAGTTGGTTAAGTGAGAAGTGGTTGCAAATAAAAATTTCTTTTGTTTTGGGATTAGTAATTTATCATTCTTATTGTTATAAAATAATGTATTCATTACAAAATGGTACATCAACCATTTCAGCAAAAAACCTAAGATTATTAAATGAATTACCTACTTTATTATTATTTATAATTGTACTTTTAGTTATTTTTAAAAATAATTTTCCAACCAGTGTTGCTACTTGGAGTGTCGTTGGACTTGTTATTTTTATGTTGGCTTCAATACAATTATATGCAAAGATTAGAATGAAAAATGAGAATTCATTAAGTAATGAATAGGGAAGACTTAATAAAATTAACTTCCAATATTAATAAATATAGTTGTCCAAAAAATATTAATTTTCACTGTCATACAAAATTTAGTGATGGAAGTCTAGAACCTTATGAACTTTTAGAACAAGCTTATAAAAATAACTTGAAATTTTTATCAATAACCGATCATCATACAATTAAAGCTCATGAATATATAAAAAAAAATAATATACTCAAAAATTATCCTAAAGATTCTTTTACATTAATTTCGGGAATAGAAATTAATTGTTTGATTCTAGGATGTTTAGTACATGTAATTGGATTGGGAATAGATATTAAAAGTAGACACCTTAATCCCTACATCCTTGGAGAGTCTCCAATAGGTAATGATTTAAATATTAAATCAGTTGTTAAAGCAATAGATTTAGCTGGTGGTTTATCATTTCTTGCACATCCAGCGAGGTATAGGATTCCCTTTTATAAATTAATTCCAGAGGCCAAAATACAAGGTATTGATGGAATTGAGGTTTGGTACGATTATGAACTTAATGAAGTATGGAATCCTAGTTTATTTGTCTGTTCAGAAATAGATAAATTAGCAGATAAATATTCAATGCTAAAAACGTGCGGAACAGATAGTCATGGACTTTCACTATTAGGCAGATAATTCAGAATTCGTTCTTTTCAATTATTGATTCAGTATTAATAATTATGTTCTTTAAATTTTCAGTAACATCAGAAGAACTATTATTCCACATTTTTCTATTAACAATTTCAAGAAATCTTTGTGCAATGTCTCTTAAAGCCCATGGATTATTCTCCAGAAAAAAATTCTTAAGATCCCGATCACACAACCATGATTTATAAACTTCCTCATAACACCAATCTGATACTACTTCAGTAGAAGCATCAAAAGCATATAGGTAATCAAGTGTTGCTGAAAATTCAAACGCTCCTTTATAACCATTATCCTTCATTCCGTTTATCCATTTTGGGTTAAGAATTCTTGATATAACGACCTTATTAATTTCATCTTGTAATTTTGAAATTTTAGATAATCCAAATTTAGATAAATCACCATGATACATTTCAGGTAAATTACCGCTCAACTTTTTTACTGCTGAAGATAAACCACCCTGAAACTGATAATAGTCGTCAGAATCTAAAATATCATGTTCCTTATTATCTTGGTTATGTACAACTAGCTGAACTTTTTTAAGAGCGTTTTCTAACGATATTTTGTCCTCTATAGGTTCAAGATTATCACTGTAAATCCACTTACTCCAATTAAGAAAAGATTCTCCAAAGTCATCAATATTATCCCAATTAGAATTTGAAATTAATTCTTGTAGACCAGCTCCATATGATCCTGGCGCTGACCCAAATATACGATTAATTGGATCACCATTCTTTAATGCTCCAGCAAGAGGGTTAAATTCAACATTCTCATTAAGATTGGAAATAAGATTTATTGCTTTAGAAGTTAATTTAACTAACTGGGGAAAAGCATCTCTAAACATTCCAGAAATCCTTAAAGTAACATCAACCCTTGGTCTTTCGAGAATAGATAAAGGTATAATTTCCAAATCTATTACTCTTCTTGAAGGTCCATCCCAGATAGGTTGAACTCCTAATAAATATAGTATTTGACATATGTCTTCACCACCATTTCTCATTGTGGATGTTGCCCATACAGATATTGCTATATTTTTTAAATCTTCTCCATTCTCTTGTTTGTATAAATCGAGTATTTGAGACGCGGATTGACAACCAACTTTCCATGCTGATTCAGTTGGCAGTCCTCTAGAATCAACTGAAAAGAAATTTTTACCAGTAGGTAAAGCTTCTGTTTTACCTCTCGTAGGAGCTCCAGATGGACCACTTTTTACATATTTGCCATTTAATGAATTAATAAATGATAATTTTTCATTAAATGATGAATTAATAATTGGAGTTAGAATCTCATTTTTTAATGATAAAAAATAATTAGTATGTTTTTTATCATTAAAGAAATAGTCTATTATTTTCTGATTTTTATATTTTTCTAAATATTTTATATTGGTATTCTTTTTATAAAAAAATAAATATACTAGATATTTTGCTTGTTGTTCCAAAAAATCAACAGCCATTCTAAAGTTTAAAATTTTTTTGTTTGAAAACGTTAATAATATTTTTTTATCCTTTTCAGTAATCTTTTGATCATAATTATTAGTCCAGGGAATCAAATCTAGCTTTAAATTTTCCGCTATGTATTGAACAATTCCAAGTCTGCTGGTATTTGGCACTCTAGCTATACACAAGAATAAATTTATTTCATTAATTGCATCCTGCCTGTTGCCAAAAACATGCAATCCTGTTCTAATTTGAGACTCTTTAATTTTGCAAAGAAAGGAATCAATTTCTTCTATTTGATTAATTTTATTCTTTAAAGTAATTTCACTAAAATCTTTTTTAATTAATTCAAAAATTGATTTTTCTATTATTTCAATACGACTAGAATTTAATAATCTTGCTTCAAAATATTCGTCTAAATAATTTTCTAATATTGAATATTTTCCATATAATTCTGACCTATCCAAAGGAGGAGTTAAGTGATCAATAATTGTGGCGGCAGTTCTTCTTTTGGCTTGGGATCCTTCGCCAGGATCATTTACGATAAAAGGATATATGTTAGGTATGGCTGGACAAATAATATTTGGGAAACATTTATTGCTGAGACCTATAGATTTGCCAGGTAACCATTCAACAGTGCCATGTTTGCCAATATGGCATATTGCATTTGCATTAAAAACTTTTTCAATCCAAAAATATTGTGCTAAATATCTATGGGGAGGTGGAAGATCAGGCGAATGAATATCTCTATCAGTGTAAGCGTCATAACCTCGTTGGGGTTGAATCAATAATGTTATTTTTCCAAATTTAAGACCATTTATTGAGAAGCCTTCATTATCAAGATCTATTGCATCAGAAGGTTTGCCCCAACGATTAACAATAGTATTTTTAGGATCTAGTTCTAGATAATTCCAATATTTTAAATATTCTCTAAGTGGTAAGTAATCTAATGGTTTATTATTTTGAGATTCAATATCATTAGTTCTAGTTTTTATAAGAATTGACATTAATTCCGAAGAATCCTGAGGATAATTACAAGATCCAAGGTCATAACCTTCTTCTTTTAACCAGTTAAGAATATTTATTATCGAAGATGGTGTATTAAGACCAACACCATTACCGATTCTTCCATTCTTTACTGGATAATTACTTATTACTAAACAAATTCTTTTATCAAAATTATTAAGTTTTTGAAGTTTTACATAATTTGTCGCAAATTTTGAAATCCATTCAATACCAACTTGATCAGCTTTATAACTAGTTATTTCACTGTAAAGTGAATTTTTAATAGAAATTATTTCTTTAAATGCTGCAGGACAGGTAGTAATTCTTCCATCAAATTCTGGAATAATTATTTGCATTAATAAATCAGATGAATTCATTCCAATTGATGAATTTAACCAATTATTTCTTGATCTATTAGAAGATAGAAGCTGTAAAATTGGGATATTAAGAGTAGTAAAAATATTTGTAGAATTTTCAATTAAATCATTATTTTTTATTTGTGATGAAGAAAATGAAGTTGTGGTAATTATTATTTTAATATCTTCTTTTTTAAAAATTTCTATTAATTTCTTTTGAATAATATGATCTTTTAAAGTTGAAATAAAAAATGTTTTAGGAGAGTGTCCGCATTTTCTTAACTGCAAATTAAGTTTATCGTTTAGTTCAATTTCATTAGCCAAAAAAAGGGATTTATAGGAGATTATTCCTATCTTTTCGCCTTTTTCTATTTTCCAATCATACAAATAAGGATCTTCATAAAAAGAAATCTTCAAAAACTCATCAGGTATTAATGTTTCATCTATCTTTAGATAATTTAAACAATTAAGAAATTTTCTATAATTATCGAGTCCTCCAGATCTTAGTAATTTAGAAATATTTAATGCTACATCTTTATCTATACTACTTATTTCACATAAGGAAACTTCCTGATCAACGGTACCTGATAAGATTACTAACTTCCTTTTTTTATTGACTACTTGCCAATTTAAAAGTTGTTCAATTCCATAGTTCCATGTACCTTTATCTCCGAAAATTCTAAGTACAACAACTTTTGCAAAATTAATTGTTTTCAATAAATAATTATCTATTTGAGCTGAGGAATTTATATTAGAAATTTCTAAAGCTCTTATATTATTTTTTAATGAAGCAAATTCCTTTTCTAACAATAAGTTTGATAAAAGATTTAAATCAGCTTTGACACTTGTTATAAAAATAAAATCTGCCGCTGGTTGCTCAATTAAATCATCCTTATTCTTTTCATTTCCTGCTACATTTAATATTCTGTGCATTTTTATATATAAATAAGGTTTAGAATATGTAAGTAGGATAAAACAAGTTTACCTTAATTAAATAAATTGAATATGCATGAATTTCTTCCATACGCCTGGTTCGAAGGTAAATGTATTCCATTTAAAGATGCAAAAATATCAATAGCTACTCATGCATTACATTATGGTACTGCTGCATTTGGAGGAATGAGAGCGATACCTAACCCTTCGAATAAAGAAGAATTCCTTTTGTTTAGAACTGATAAACACATAAAAAGATTATCTAAAAGTGCAAAATTACTCTTAACTGATATTTCTGAAGAATATATTTTTAACGCCTTAGAAGAAGTTATTAAAAGAAACAAGCCAAAAAACCCTATTTATATAAGACCATTTGTATATACAAGCGATTTAGGTATAGCTCCAAGGTTACACAATATTGAAACAGACTTCTTTGTTTACTGTATTGAACTTGGAGATTATTTATCCCCAGATGGTGTTTCTTGTAGGATGAGTAGTTGGACTAGGCAAGAAGATAGATCTCTGCCATTGCGGGGAAAAATAAGTGGAGCTTATATTACTAGTTCATTAGCCAAAACAGAGGCTAGTTTATCGGGGTTTGATGAAGCCTTGCTATTAAATTCAAGTGGTAAGGTAAGCGAAGCTAGTGGTATGAATTTATTTATTGTAAGAAATGGAGACTTAATCACTCCAGGTGTTGATCAAGATATCCTTGAGGGGATTACTAGAGCTAGTGTAATTGAATTAGCAAAATCATTTGGAATAAATGTAATTGAAAGGCCTGTTGATAAAACAGAATTATTAATCGCAGATGAAGTTTTTCTAACTGGTACAGCAGCAAAAATTACACCAGTTAAAAAAATTGAATCTACTGAATTAAATGTAGAAAGACCGATAATGAATAAATTAAAAAATAAGCTTATAGAAATAACAGAAGGACGTTCTCAAGACTATGATAATTGGGTAACCAGAATCTCAATATAAAAAACGATTTTGCAATAAATGGAATCTTTCAGAACCTATCTAAATAGAGAAGATAAGCCATTAATTATTTTTGACGGAGGTACTGGAACATCGTTTCAGAACTTAAATCTTACTTCAGACAACTTTGGAGGAAAAGAATTAGAAGGTTGTAATGAAAACCTCGTCTTATCATCACCAAAAATAGTCGAAAAGGTTCATAATTCATTCTTAGAAGCAGGTTGTCATGTTATAGAAACTAATACTTTTGGAGCCTCATCCATAGTTCTTGAAGAATATGATATAGCGGATAAAGCATATGAAATAAATAAAAATGCTGCCTTAATAGCAAAAAACGCTGCTTCCAAATATGCATCAGTTAACAAACCTAGGTATGTTGCTGGTTCAATTGGACCAACCACTAAATTACCAACATTAGGACATATAGATTTTGATGAATTAAAGCAATCCTATAAAGAACAAATATATGGTCTTATAGATGGAGGAGTTGATCTTCTTTTAATTGAAACTTGCCAAGATGTATTGCAAATTAAATCTGCCTTATTAGCATCAAAAGAAGTACTTAATAGTAAAAATATTGATATCCCTATAATGGTATCTATAACAATGGAAACAACAGGTACTATGCTTGTTGGATCTGATATCGCATCTGCATTAACAATATTAGAGCCATTTAATATAGATATCCTTGGACTTAATTGTGCAACTGGTCCAGAACAAATGAAGGAACATATTAAATATTTGTCCGAAAATTCACCGTTCGCTATAAGTTGTATTCCCAATGCAGGACTGCCTGAAAATATTGGTGGTGTGGCTCACTACAGATTAAAGCCAATAGAATTAAAAATGCAGTTAATGAATTTTATACATGATTTTAATGTTCAATTAATAGGTGGATGTTGTGGGACTACCCCTGAACATATTAAATATCTTTCTTCAATAATTGATGAAATTATTGATAACGGAAGGTCTAAAGAATTAGGTAAGAATAATTCAAGTGGATATATACCTTCTGCATCATCAATATATAATTCTGTGCCTTACAAACAAGACAATTCAATTTTGATAGTAGGAGAAAGATTAAATGCAAGTGGATCAAAAAAGGTAAGGGAGTTGTTAAATAACGATGATTGGGATGGACTAGTTGCAATTGCCAAACAACAACAAAAAGAAAATGCACACGTTCTTGATGTAAATGTTGATTATGTGGGGAGAGACGGAGTGAAAGATATGAAAGAAATAACTTCAAGACTAGTTACTAATATAAATTTGCCATTAATGATTGACTCTACAGATGCAGACAAAATGGAAAGTGGATTAAAGGCATCTGGAGGTAAATGCATTATAAATTCAACCAATTACGAAGACGGTAATGAAAGGTTTGATCAAGTTTTAAATTTAGCCTTGGGGTATGGCTCAGGACTTGTTGTGGGCACTATTGATGAAGATGGAATGGCAAGAAATGCTGAAAAAAAATATGACATTGCTAAACGAGCGATTAATAGAACCAGAGAATGTGGTTTGTCTGATTATGAGCTATTTTTTGATCCATTAGCTCTGCCCATATCTACTGGAATAGAAGAAGATAGATTAAACGCTAAAGAGACAATTACTGCTATATCAAAAATTCGTGATAATTACCCAGATATCCATATAATACTGGGGATATCAAATATTAGTTTTGGTCTTTCTCCATTATCCCGAATTAATCTAAACTCAATTTTTTTAGATGAATGCATTAAAGCAGGATTGGATTCTGCTATCATCGCACCAAATAAAATTTTGCCATTATCAAAAATTTCCGAAGAGACTAAAAAGCTTTGCTTAGATTTGATATATGACAAAAGAGAATTTGAAGATGATATTTGTATTTATGATCCATTAGTAGAATTAACAAAGGCTTTTCAAGATTTATCTATTCAAGATTTCAAAAAAGCATCTTCAGAAAATAAAAACTTAACTCTGGAAGAAAGTCTAAAAAATCATATTATTGATGGAGAAAAAATAGGTTTAGAGGATAAATTAAACAAAGCGTTAAAAAAATATAAACCTCTTGAAATAATTAATACATTTTTACTAGATGGGATGAAAGTTGTAGGAGATTTATTTGGCTCAGGTCAAATGCAATTGCCATTTGTACTCCAATCCGCCGAAACAATGAAATTTGCCGTCTCAATTTTAGAACCACATATGGAAACTGTAGATGAAAACATATCAAATGGAAAAATATTAATTGCAACTGTCAAAGGCGACGTTCATGATATTGGAAAAAATTTAGTTGACATAATACTTACAAATAATGGTTATGACGTAATAAATCTTGGAATAAAGCAAGATGTTTCAGCAATTATAGATGCACAAAAGAAGCATAATGCCGATTGCATTGCTATGAGCGGATTACTTGTTAAATCAACTGCTTTTATGAAAGATAATTTAGAGGCTTTTAACAATGAAAATATTAGTGTACCAGTAATATTAGGAGGCGCTGCATTAACACCAAAATTTGTAAATGAGGACTGCAGCAAAATATATAAGGGAAAAATATTGTACGGAAAAGATGCGTTCACTGATCTTAAATTCATGAATGAATATATGAATAATAAAAAAAAGGGTAATTGGTCAAATACAGAGGGGTTCATTAACAATGAGGGTATAAATATTAATTTAGCCTCATCAAAAGCCAACTCTCAAGATGATAAAAAATCAATATCCATACATACAAAGACTTCCAAATTAAATTTAAAAGAAAATTTTATAAGATCTAAATTTATAGATGAAGAAGAACCTATTCAAGCTCCTTTCTTGGGAACGAAAGTGTTGAACGACGTTGATATAGATTTAAATAAGTTAATTTTTTATTTAGATACAAAAGCTCTTTTTAGCGGACAATGGCAAATAAAAAAAGGAAAAAACCAAAGCGTAGATGAATACAATAACTATTTGAATTCATACGCTAAACCATTGTTAGATAAATGGTTAGAGATAATTATAGAAAAAAAACTTATTTCACCCAAAGCAGTTTATGGATATTTCAGATGCGGGAGAAAAGATAATAGTATTTTCATATTTGATGATAAATCATTAAATACAATTTCCCAATTTAATTTTCCAAGACAAAAATCCGGTAATAATCTATGCATAGCTGATTTTTATTGTGATTTAAAAAATGATAAACCGATAGATATATTTCCTATGCAGGCAGTATCGATGGGCGATATTGCTAGTGAATATTCTCAAAAATTATTCCAACAAGATAAATATAGTGATTATTTATTATTCCATGGTCTTACTGTTCAATTAGCTGAAGCTCTAGCTGAGTATGTCCATGCATTAATTCGTATTGAATGCGGTTTTAAGACTGAAGAACCAGATAAAAATAGAGAAATACTTGCTCAAAAGTATCGAGGAGCTAGATATTCCTTTGGATATCCTGCCTGTCCTAAAGTATCTGATTCAAATATACAATTATCATTGTTGGATGCAAAAAGAATAAACTTGACCATGGATGAATCTGAACAACTTCATCCTGAACAAAGCACCACAGCTATCATTTCACTACACTCAAAAGCAAAATACTTTAGCGCTTAAGCTAAATCTTTAGTTATTTTCTAAATATTCAATAATTTCCTCCTGTAGTTCTTCCATAGTTTCATTATCTCCAAGATCAAGTCCCTCTCCTGCAGCGTCCTGAGTTAACTCAAGATAATATGAAGCACCATCACTAGATAAAAATTCTAATGCGGAAGTTTCATCACTATCCTTAAAAGCATCATAAAGAGATTTAAATGCTATGTTTTCAGTAAAGTCCCAATCCATAATGAAAAAAACCTTATTAGAATTATTACCTCCTTACCCCCCATACTCGTCAACCTTTTTTAAGGAAATGTTGGTGTTTTATTATTATTAAAAAATCTATGACCATAAATAATCTAGATCAATTGAATGTTCTAGGAGAAAAAATTCAGGTATGTAGTTGCTCACCTATGACAGGTTGGTTCAGAAATGGATTTTGCAACTATGACAAGAATGATGGAGGGAATCATTCTATTTGTTGTGTAATGGATGATAATTTCCTGAAATATAGTAAATCACAAGGTAATGATTTAATAACTCCTATGCCTATTTATTCCTTCCCAGGATTAAAGGATGGTGATCATTGGTGTATTTGTCTTGATAGGTGGAAGCAAGCATTATTAGACGGTCTTGCACCAAAAGTCATATTAGAATCAACAAATATTGTAGTCTTAGAATCAGTACCTCTAGAAAAATTGAAAGAATATCAATTTAATAAAAAGTAACTACAAATTTATTATTTTTTTTAAAATGATTATGATGATTTATTTTAAATGAGTTTAGAAATATATTGGGAAAAAGCACTTAAGCAAACTCGATTATCAATTGATAATCAATCATTATATCCTCTCAAAACTGATATTATTACAAGCGATTTATATGAAAAAGACGACTTCATAATTAGGAAACTCGATACTTCAAAATTTAATAAAAAAAAAATTTATGGTCCTAAGCAGAATCCATTTTGTCCATGGGAAAAGATACTAGAAATTGATAAAATTGGCGATAATCATCAATTAATATTAAACAAATACCCTGTACAAAAAGGGCATATTTTACTAATTACAAATAAATGGAAACCTCAAAATGGATGGTTAGATATTAATGATTGGAGAGCGATCCAACAAGTTAATAAAGATACTAGTGGATTATGGTTTTTCAACAGTTCTCCAATTGCGGGAGCAAGTCAACCACACAGGCATTTTCAACTTCTGCGTAGATCTAAAGATGAGATATCATGCCCAAGAGAAAAATGGTTTTTAGAGATGAACTCATATCAAGATATAAATAGTAAGCTTAAAAAAAATATTATTGTATCCAAATTTAATTTTTTAGAAAATTCATCATTTCTTTTTGAATTTTATTTAGATTTATGCGAGAAGTTAGGACTTGGAAACCCTATTAGTGATAAGAGACCGATACATCCCTACAATATTTTAATAACTAATAGATGGATCGCCATTATAAAGAGAAAAAATGATCATATTCATGGCTTCAGTATTAACGGTTTAGGGTTTGCAGGATATCTATTAGTAACTGAAAAATCAAATATTAATTATTTAAAGAAATTTGGACCTGAAAAACTTCTAGAAAGTTTTGTTTAAAAGTTAATTAGTTGCTTCGACTTCATTATCCCTACTTATTTGGCTTTCTAAAACTTCTATAGAAGCTGTTACAGAGGCGATTTTACGTTCAAGTGAATCTTTAATATAATTGAGCATTTCCAGTTTCTTATGTTGATAAAAACTCTTTTTGTCTTTAGATGACTTCAAATAACAATTAAACATTTTTATCTTATTATAAAAAGATAACTTACTGACTTGTGACATGAAAATAAGTTGGTTTTAATTTAAAAACAATGTTCCATGTGGACTTTCAATTTTTTTTGAATAAAATTAAATAAATTCCTCACTATTCAAAAATTATTATTGAATATTCCTGAAAAATCATATACAAAAAGAA
This sequence comes from Prochlorococcus sp. AG-347-K18, assembly GCA_003281365.1. Taxonomy (GTDB): domain Bacteria; phylum Cyanobacteriota; class Cyanobacteriia; order PCC-6307; family Cyanobiaceae; genus Prochlorococcus_A. The sequence continues at coordinate 3,037 of QCCF01000010.1, read as the reverse complement.
TTTCAATTGATTTACCTGAGGAACTAATTTCAAGGTTTGATCAATTAAGAAAAGAGTGGGGATTTAGAGCTAGAGGACCTGTAATTGAGAAGATACTTAAAGAGCTTCTTCAAGAAGATGATTTACTACCTAAGAACCAACAACAAGAAATAAACTTTAACGAAAATAAGAATAATAATGAAAATTTAAATATTGATGAAAATACTGCATTGGTATTAGTTAAATCAGAAATTAAAAAAGAAGTTAATAAGATATCTTTAAATAAAGAAATTGTAAATAACGATCAATATAAAGAAAAAGCCAACTTAAACATAAGCCTTCCCAATTTTGTTGAAAAAAAAGTAAAGAATCTAAGAAGAAGTATTAATAGTGAAAAATTAAAAGAGAATATTAATGATATTCAAATTAATGCAATTAAAGAAGCTGAATTAATAAAATGTCGAATAGCGTTAATTAGTCATTGGAAAACCTTATATGGAACAGTTCCTAACGATCATGTAGTAGAAGCTGCGATGGATTGGTTTGGAAGGGATATATGGCCAAATCTTGAAGGAACAGAAAATCTACCTTTTACGTGGAGTGCAGCCAATAAATTTATGTCTGAATTATGCCCATTTTGGATAAAGAAAAATCCATCCCTTGAAATTGTTTTATTAATGATTGGCGTTTTAGAAGACCCTTTTGCTACATCAGATTTAATAAATAGGATACCAACACTAATGAGGAGGTTTGTGTGTAGATTTAAGCGAAATAACAGATCAAATTCATTTGAAACTTTGGACTCAACAATGACGGTACTAGGAGCACTTAAATTGTTGAATTTATCAACATCAGCAGGATCAGCTCATACATTACGAAAAATTAGGGAGGCCTATAAATCAATAGCATTAGAGACGCATCCAGATGCTGGAGGTTCGACAGATCAAATGAGGAAATTAAATGAAGCGTATCAATTGCTAAAAAATCTATATAGAAATTAGTATACTTATTCTCATATAAGACTAAATATAAGTCTATTTTATAGTCTCAGATAAGATCACCGCGACCATCAAACACTGGAGATCTAAAAAATGTAAATAGTCAAATAAATGGAGAATTATTTTGAGTAAATAGAAATTAAAATAAAATTTATTTTTGTAAAATATTATGTATAGTAAATCTCATTTAAGACTTAATAGTAGTCTACTTTAAAGTCTCATATTAGATAAATTAGATATATAAATTTTAAATTTAAATAGAATCTACTACTATCTACTATCCCTCCAGTTATTTAATGCTCTACAAAATCCAAAAATTGATTAATAAATTAATAATTTATGTCCTATAAATGTCCAAGTATAAAATAATGCCTAAAAATGACTGCTGTGAGGTGCTATTTAAATTAGCCGTGCTGCCTTATAGACAGTACTACTTATTTTGCAACTTTTGAATAGCACTTTGTTTCCCAATACTTGGGACATCGCTTAAGCCGTTAGCATCAAACCATGGAGCATTAGCCCAATCAAATCCTTCACCAAAAGTATTGTCAGGTGAAGTTATATACCAATGACAGGAGGCGTCAGGAACGTCGACGGAACATTTAGACCAATCATCTGACCACTGGGGAACTTGTACCCAAAGTAAAGAAGATAGCAATAAAGATAACAAATTGATCATGATACATATAATACATCATGAAGTAGTTTTAGGTGATTATTAGTTCTCTAATGTGAGAATCAGAATTAGACTTAATCCTAGTCTTAATTGAGACGAGTAATATAGTTAGTTTCTTAAATTAGTATTAAAACTTTTCTCAACCTTAGAAATAATATTTGAATGAATTAATGAAATATCTGAATCTAGTAATGTTTTATCTTTATCTCTGTAAGATAAGCGAAATGTATAACTTATAAAATCTTCGCCAAGATTAGTATCCTCAAAAATATCAATTAAACTTACATCTTCTAATAGATTTTTTCCAGCTTTTCTTATTTCTGATTTTATTTGACTTATTAAATATTTTTTACTAAATATAAAATTAATATCCCTCTCCATTTTTGGAACAATAGGGTATTGTTTGAAAATTGGTATCCATTTATTTTGCCTTGTACAACCTTGCAAGAGATTTCTAATTTTTATATTAAAAATATAAACTTTTTTTAAAGCCTTCTTTTCAATTAATAATTTGGGATGAATTTCTCCAAAATAGCCTGCCTCTTTTCCTTCAATAAATAATTTTGCTGTTCTTCCAGGGTGAAGAAATTCAATTATATCAGAAGGTTTATCTTCAATTTTTATATTCAAACAGGATAAGGCCTCCTTTAGCTTGCCTCTAGCTTGGTAATAATCGAGATCATTTCCTGAATTCACCCATTTACCAAATCTCCTATTGCCAAAAATTGCGCCATTCAAAATCTCTTCTTGAATAAGATCAGTATTCTTATAAAAAATATTTCCAATTTCAAAAATATAACAACTTGCTTGTCCAGCTTTTATATTACGATTCACAATCTCTAAATGTTCTTTCCAAATATTATCTCTAAGACAGCTTGTTTCTTGTAACAAAGGATTAGAAATCCTAATAAGCGATTTATCATCTTCTGGTACAAGAGAAAAACTTAGTACCTCGTTAAAACCATTTTCTATAAAACCATTTTTTATCTTTCTCAATGCCAATTGCTCCCACGATAATTTTCCAGGGTTAATTGGGTTAGGTAGATTTAAATCGAACCTGTCATAGCCTATTAATCTAGCAATTTCTTCAATTAAATCTATTTCTCTTATTAAATCTTGTGATCTATTTGGAAGTACTGCTACATCCCAGCCATATTCTTTGCTTTTTAAATTACATCCTATGAGTTTCAATTTATCAACTATTTCTGTATCAGATAAATTCCTTATTTCAACTTGATCTTTAATGATTAAAGGGCCAAGAATTTTATGTATACGATCCCTACGTAATTTTATAAAATTATCCTCATTATTTATTAAATTTGAACTATTTATAGTTGGTAAATTAATAGCAAAATATTCCTCTAATAGATTAATTGCCCTTGAA
>QCCF01000009.1 GCA_003281365.1 Prochlorococcus sp. AG-347-K18 | reverse complement strand
TAGACTTATCAATGAGAAATGATGTGAGGAATTTAATTCTTGATCTAAAAAATAAAAATACAATTATTATTGTTACTCATGAACCTGCCTTATTTGAGGGAATTCCGTCTAGAGTATTAATTCTGGAAGATGGAAAAATCAAAAACTTTTGAAAGAAAATTATGAAGGATAAAATAGTTCGCGCTACTGCAGCAAACGGAGGAATAAGATTAGTTGCGGTGTTGACAACAGAAACTTCTCTTGAAGCAAAAAAAAGACACGGACTTTCTTATTTAACTACCTGTATCTTAGGAAGAGCATTTAGTGCATCACTGCTTTTGGCAAGTTCAATGAAGATAATGCATGGAAGAGTAACTATAAGAGTTAGATCTGACGGGCCTTTGAAAGGATTGCTAGTTGACGCAGGCAGAGACGGTAAAGTTAGAGGTTATGTTGGGAATCCCGATTTAGAATTAGATTTAGTCAAAGTAGATAATAATAAATATTCTTTTGATTTCACAAAAGCATTAGGCACAGGATATTTAAATGTTATTAGAGATAGCGGAATTGGAGAGCCATTTACAAGTACTGTTGAATTAGTGAATGGGAATATTGCAGAAGATTTAGCTTCATATTTATATCATTCAGAACAAACACCTTCTGCTGTATTTATTGGAGAAAAAATTCAAAATAAAGATGTTATTTGTTGTGGTGGCTTATTAGCTCAAGTTTTACCTAAAAAAGACACTGACCCTTTACTAGTCTCACTTCTTGAAGGAAGATGTAAAGAAATTACTTCTTTTAGCGAAGACCTATTTCAGTCAAAAGATAATCTTCTTTCGTTAATTAGAAATATATTCCCCGATATTGATGATGAATCAATATCTGAAAAAGCTCGTTCCCAAGAAGTTAGTTTTAAATGCAATTGTTCCAAACAAAGAAGTTTAAATGCAATGAAAATGCTTGATAACAATGAGTTGGAGGACATCCTCAAGAAAGATGGCAAAGCAGAATTGGTTTGTGAATTTTGTAAGAATAAATATCTTATAAGTTATGAGGAAATTAAATCGATGATAGAAAATTAATCATAAAAAGATTACACCTAGCCATAAAATGACCATAGCCGGAATACTTTGAATTTTTTGTATTGATAAAGAATTGTTTGATATTTCCTGAATAAAAGAATTAGTTTCAAATAATCCACCGAATATTAATCCTATTGAAAGAAAGGTAACACTCCAACCTAAAGAACTTATAAATCTTTTACCCGATTTAATTTGAGTATAGGTAAGAACTAGTGTTGAGATAGAGAGCAAAAGTCTGTTATTAGAGTCAGGACTGATAAATAACAAAATTAAAAATAATAGTCCAACTGATATTTTTATTGAAATGTTATCAATTGAGGAGGGTATTATTTTTGGCAGACTGTACTGGCTTGAGTTATTGCCGTTATTATTTAAATTTTTTATCTTAGAAAGCAGTGGAAAATTATTATTAGCAAATTGATTAATTTGTTTTTCTTTTTTTGAAGCACTTACAGCTTCATAACTAACATTTCCTGATTGTCTAGCTTTCAAACTCCCCATAAGTAATTTATCAAAGGAGGATTCTATCTTCGCTTTTAAAATTAAATCTTCGCCAGCCTCTTCAACTCTAAGATCTCTAGCCTTCTGAATATCTTCAAAAGCAGCATCTTCTTTTACACCTAATATTTCATAAGGTGATTTTTCATTATTGTTTTTACTACTGTTTGAATCCAAAATTTTTTACCAATACTAACAGATTAACCAATTTTATAATCCATTAAGGCTTTATAAAACAATTGGTTCGACTCCACTAACAACAGGAGCAACTTTGTTTAAAAGTAATTGATTATTATCTTCAACGAATTGATTTAAATTCCACTCATTTTTAAAAAGAATAACTGGCCTATTCCAAGAATCTTTAACGATTTTACAATTAAATATTCTGCCTAGTTTTTCAATAGCTGGCCATCCATCAGAAATCCATCTAGCCAATTGATATGGCATTGATTCCAGATTTGCTTCTACACCATATTCACTTTTTAACCTGTGAGTAACTACTTCCAACTGTAATTGACCAACAGCTGCGAGTATAGGATCTCTTTTACTCTCATCAAAGTCATAAAGAATCTGAACAGCACCTTCTTCACGAAGTTCATTTACACCCTTTCTAAAGTTTTTAAATGCGGAAGGATTTGGATTTCTTAGCCAGCTGAATATCTCAGGACTAAAAGAGGGTATACCTTCGTACTCCAGATGAGCACCTGTATATAGAGTATCTCCAATGGAAAACATACCTGGATTATTCAATCCAATAACATCTCCAGGATAGGCATCATCAACTACTTCTCTATCTTGCCCAAATATTTTTTGAGGTCTTGATAATCTGATTGTTTTTCCTGTTCTAGAATGTTTAACTGACATATCCTTTTCAAATTTTCCGCTACAAACCCTTATAAAAGCAACCCTATCTCTATGTTTTGGATCCATATTTGCTTGAAGCTTAAAAACAAACCCACTAAATTCATCGCTTGTGGGTTCAATATCCCCTTTATTACTATTTCTTGAAGTTGGCTTTTGAGCCATTTTTAAAAAACTATCTAAAAATGGTCTTACACCAAAATTAGTCATAGCAGATCCAAAGAAAACTGGGGTTAAAGAACCATTAAAAACTTTTTCTTTTTCAAATTTTGCTCCTGCCTCATCGAGAACCTCCAATTCTTCAAGTGAGTTTTCAAGTAAATCTCTCTCTACATATTTTGATAGCTCTTTGTCTTCAAGACTTAATCTTTTCTCATTTGATTGTTTCCCTCTTACCGCTTTATCAAATAAAATAACCTCTCTTGAAAATCTATCAATAACTCCTCTAAACTCCTCACCACTCCCAATTGGCCAGTTAATAGGTAAAGTATTTAATCCAAGTTCTGATTCAATTTCATCAAGTAGAGAAAATGGCTCTCTTCCTGGCCTATCCATTTTATTAATGAAAGTAAATATTGGTATTTTTCGCATCTTGCAAACTTCAAACAATTTTCTAGTTTGAGGTTCTAGTCCTTTAGCAGCATCTTCCAACATAACCGCATTATCAGCAGCCGCTAATGTTCTATAAGTATCTTCAGAGAAATCTTGGTGTCCTGGTGTATCTAATAGATTGATTACTGATCTTTCATATTCAAATTGCAATACTGTTGATGTAATAGAAATACCTCTTTGTTTTTCAAGTTCCATCCAGTCTGACGTAGCTTTTCTCTGATTTCCCCTAGCCTTTACTGCTCCTGCCTGTTGGATTGCACCTCCATATAAAAGAAGCTTCTCTGTAAGAGTCGTTTTACCAGCGTCTGGATGTGAAATAATGGCAAAATTTCTTCTTTTATTTACCGCATCCAGAATGTCTTTATTATTTAAAATTTGAATACCTAAACTCATTTATATAATAATAAGTACCTTCTACTTATTTCTTAAACATTACCATAGACTATTAAATATTTATCACCGTCTTCAAACACATCTAAAGAGGAAAGATCATTCTCTAAAATGAAATTTTTTAACTCTTTAAACGTATAAGAAGCTCTTAAAGATGCATAATAATCATTAGTTAAAATTTCATTATATTTAGTTGAACATTCTGCTTTAAGTTCTAGAGCAGACTTTTCATCTAATGGCCTTTTTAAGTCTTTGTGAAAATTTACTGTGATATTACTAGACAAACTTCTTATTGTGTTGAAAAAATCTTCAAGATGGGTAATATGATGGATCAAACTGTTACTTACTAGTAAACTAATTTTTTTTTTAAGTAAAAAATTATTTGATTTTATGTCTTTTATTTCAGAACAAATGTAGCGTAAATTCTTTAAACCTTTTTGATTAGTAGAAAAAATTTTTTTTTGCTCTGCTCTCAAAATCATCTCTTTAGAGCCATCTATTCCAATTACTTCAGTATTAGGCCATTTTATTGCTAACTTCTCAGAAATATTTCCTGGACCGCATCCTAAATCAACTATTAAATCTTTTTCACCTAAAGAAATATTTTTTCTTAAAAGATAATGATTTATTTGATTTATTAGATTAATTTCCCCTTCTGAAAAATCAGCTTCGTCATAAGAAATGACTTGCTCTTTTTTTTCCATTAACTCAGGTTCAGGGATCCTTTCCATATTCTTTATTAAATAAAGATTTCATATTAAACATAATTCTACACAAACCGTTAAATAGTGGTAAGAATAGTTGCAGACGCCACAGGTAGAGTTATTCTTCCAGTACGGGTTATTTACATACATTTTTTATCGTGACTATTGCACCAAATAAAGCCTCATCAGAGAGCAACTCCAATAATCTTAAAAAAGATGATTTTCCAAACACAGCACCAGCTGCTTATCCTGTTTTTTTCAGATCCTACAGTAGGAAAACTTCCTCTGGTAAAAGAGAGAACTGGAGCGAAGTTGGTGAAAGAAATTTATCGGGATTAAAAGAATTAGGAAAACTTTCTGATGAAGAAATGATCTTAATGAGAGAGATGCAAAGTAACCAAAAAGCCCAACCTTCGGGGAGGTGGTTATGGATTGGTGGAACTCCTTGGATTAAAAGAAAGCAAAATTTCTCAGGGGCGTACAATTGTACCTCAACAAACCTAATTGATTGGGAAGCCTTTGCATTAATGATGGACTTAGCAATGATGGGATGTGGAACAGGTGCAATAATTGAGCCCCATTTCATTAACAAACTACCTACGGTAATCAACAAAATAAATATTAAATCAGTTAGCGAAGTTGGAATAACTCCTAAAGAACAAAGAGAAGAAAAATCATCATTAGAAATCAAAGGAAAAGATCTTTTCATCAAAGTTGGAGATAGCAGAAGAGGCTGGGTAGATAGCTATAAATATCTTCTTGAAGCATCAAGTAACGAAAGCCTCGAAAGAGAAATTGATGTTCATGTTAATTTGGAAGATATTAGACCAGCAGGAGAATCATTAAAGGGGTTTGGTGGTATGGCAAATCCTATTAAATTGAAAGATCTTTATTTCAGAGTCGCTTCTCTTCTTGGAAAAGCAATTGGAAGGAAGTTAAGTACCGTAGAGTGTTGTTTATTAATTGATGAAGCGGCAGTAACCATAGTTGCTGGGAATATAAGAAGAAGTGCTGGAATGAGACAATTTGCCTCAGATGATAATGAAGCGGCATCGGCAAAAGAAAATCTGTGGAGTCAAGATGAGAATGGTAACTGGAGAATAGATCCCGAAAAAGATGCCCTCAGGATGGCCAACCATACAAGGGTTTACCATACAAAACCCTCTTACCAAACTGTTTTGGATGCTGTCACAAAACAATTTCATTCAGGTGAGGGTGCTATTCAATTCGCTCCAGAAGCAATCGCGAGGTCAAATGCAGATATTCTTAAACATGATGAATTGAGAAAGGAATTTATTGAAATCTATTCAGAACAAGGTAAGGATGAAGCGAGAGATTGGATAAATAGTAGTTATGGTCCATTTTCTGAAGAAGAGCTAAATCACAGAATGAGTAGATATGGGCTAAACCCATGTGGAGAGATCTTGGGAAATGATTTTCACTGCAATTTAGCTGAAGTTCATTTAAATCAGATTGATCCAGAAAATTTTGAAGAACAAAAGAAGGCTTTTAAAGCAGCAGCTCTTTCTGTAGCATGCTTACTTAATCATGAATTTGAAGTTAAGCGTTACAGAAAAAGTAGGGAATATGATCCTATTGTAGGGGTAAGTTTTACTGGATTATTTGATTTTTGCGTACATGCATTCGGGACGCCATGGTTGAAGTGGTGGGAAGCAGGAAGGCCAAATAACGAGGAAGGAAATGCTTTCAAAGCGAAGGAAGCTAAATTCTTAGATTCTTGGCGAAAAATAGTAAAAGAAACTGTTTGGGAATATTGTGATAAACATAATCTAAGAAGACCAAATCGATGCACAACAGTACAGCCAGCTGGAACTAAAAGTCTTCTTACTGGAGCAGCTCCAGGATGGCATCCTCCAAAGGCACAAAGATTCATAAGAAGAATAACTTTCAGGAAAAATGATCCAATTGCTTTAGCTTGCATGGATTATGGTTACTCAGTTGTTCCATCTCAATCTGATAAAGATGAAAATGGCTGTTTGCTTGACAATCCATTTGATCCAAGATGTACAGAATGGTTAGTTGAAATCCCCACAGAAGTTAGCTGGGCAAATATAGATGGTGCAGATCAAATAGACATCAATAATTTTTCAGCATTAGCTCAATTTGATTTTTACATGCAAGTACAAAAATTTTACACAGAGCATAATACATCAGCTACCATAGAATTTAGAGAAAATGAAATTGAGGATTTAGCTAAGGTTATTCATAATGCCATAGAAAATAATGAGGGATATATTTCAGCAGCATTATTAGCTCGATTTAGTGCCAACGCTACTTTCCCGAGATTGCCTTTTGAACCAATAAGTAAAGAAGAATATATATCATTGCAAAATAAAGTAATAGAAAGGAAAGTTAACAACGATTTTTTTGACGCTCTTAATAAATATGATGTTGGAGAACTTTCTGAAGCAGGACCAGCAGGTTGTGATTCAGATAAATGTCTCCTTCCTTTGGCTAAACCAAAAGATTAAAAATTAAATAATTTGTAAAAAAAATATAAAATAGTTTTTAAAAATTTAATTTATGGCTATTTCTTAAATAGGGACATAAATTATTTATGACATTAAGCTTAAGTATTGGGAACTTATTTAATGATTCCGACAGCCATGCCTTAGTGGATGAGCTAAGAAAAAGAACCTCAGAGGAGGATATCTTAGAATTTGAAGAAAAATTTAACTCCAAAAACGAAAAAAATCTACACATTTACATATGTAAATTTCTAAAAAATAGATCAATATCTAGGGGAGTTGCCTGTAAATGGTTAATAACAATAATTAAAAACAAAGAATCAAAAATTGATACTCTGCAAAAATTAAGTCGTTAGGTCAGCCCTGAGAGTTTCCATAGAGCAATTCCGAAAATTGAAAATCCCATAATAAAAGTAAAAGCCAAAGCATTTACCAATTGAACCTTATCATTCATTCTGTTTGCGAATGGTAATAATTGAGCAAATAATGGAGTCTCTTCAACTATTGCGGATTTTTTTACTGTAGGTTTTTTGCTTCCAGAAAACATAAAACAAATTTTATAATCTTAAGAATTTTACATTTAAAAGTTCATTAAAAAAAAAATACTTCTCAAAAACGAACAAAATGTAACCTGCAACAGACCACACGAAGAAAAACATAAATTTCTTTATGATAGGAGCCTAATTCATTATTAAAGTATTAAGTTAATTTATCAAAAATCTAGACAAATAATTTTCCAAGATGTTAGTATAAATATGTAGCAACCGCTACCAAAACGTTCAACTTGCTTTTAGCAAGCCGCAGCTCGACTTAAGCCATGGAACGGGGACTTAAGCGAAACCGGAGCTTAAAAATGACTCTAATTTACAGAGGACAAAAGTACGTCCAGAACAAAGAAGCAGCTAAGAAGCAGCATAATGAATTAACTTACAGAGGCAAAACTTATACAAGCTAGTTCATTTATCCAATAAATAAAAAAGCCACTAAAAGTGGCTTTTTTATTGTTCAAAATTAATTTAAAAAAAATCTTTTAATATTTATCACAAGCATTAAGCTGATATTATTTATATGCATTCATGTGTTTGATAATTATGGCAGACCAGAAACCTTTATTTAAAGCACCTTATGACATAAAAGATGTGAGCGCTCTCTTCTCCATAGTTGCCTTCGTTTTAATAATCGCTGCCATAGTTGGGAATAACTTATTTGGATTATTTCAACAAAATGTCAACTTTGGGTGATTTTTTTTTGAAGCAGACTATATTTTTTGTGTTCTCATTTTGTGGACTAAATTTGACTAATAATTTATTGTTATAACGATTTAACTCATCATTATTAATAAAAATTTCTATTTAAAACTAGTTTCTTGAAATAATCTTTAAATCTTTGAAGTTATAGACTGTGACTAATTTCTTATGTTATAGTTTTTAAGTTCAACAAAACTGAATAACCCGTTGGAGGGGTGGTCGAGTGGTTTAAGGCTCTAGTCTTGAAAACTAGCGTGTCTGCAAGGGCACCGTGGGTTCGAATCCCACCCCCTCCGTTCTAATAAAATCAACTTAAGTTAACCTAAACAAAATAATATAAACGCCTTTTTGGGATGTATTTGTTAGGATAATTTTATTTATTTATGAGTAAAGGATTCGCCACAGATAATTTAATATCCAAAAAATCCAAGAAAAAAGTTATTTCAAATGAACCTCAAGGAAGATTGATATCTTGGTCTCCTTGGCCACCTGCTAATTTTCAGACAAGATATCCTGCTTTCCCTTTTGTTCTTACAATACTGATCATAGTAATCGGGCAATGGTATCTATCTATACTAAGATAAATTGAAAATGGTTTTTGTCTTTAAATTACAGAAGAGTTGAGTCTAAGAATTTATTTTGTTTTTTTCAATTTTATTATTAGCCCATCTTCAGGCGGCAATAATTCCAATATTATTAGGAATTAGATCGATCAAAAAATTTAAACACATTCCTATGAATGAGTTAATACCTTTCGGTTTTATTCTTTTAGGATTGGCATCGATTTCTGAAATGATAGATCATATTCAAACATCTTGGATTTATGTAGATCATTCTTCTTTATTTAATTGGTTATTTTATTCTTTCTTATCTTTAGGACTAACATTTTTATCAATATCAGTTATAAAAAATAAATTTATTCAAAAAACTAATTTTTGCATTTCTTTATTTTCAATAATCTCATATTTTTTATTTGATAAAACTATTGCTCTTCTTTTTCAAGTAATAATAAGTATCTTTCTAATTGTAAATTGGCAAAAATTTTTTAAAGATTGGCTTTTTATCCTTTACCCAATATTTGGTATTTTTTTTACGACTTTCTTTGGAACAAGACTTTCAATTAGTGGCGATCAATTTTGGCATGTTCTAATAGGCCCATCTGGAACAATTAGCGTCCTTAGCTTTTATTTAGTATTAAAGAGATCAAAAAAAAAATTTACTTAAAATTCTTATGAAAATATTTATATTTGTAAGTTTTATAGTGTGCTCAGTCACAATAATCTCTCCAGTTAAAATCTTCGCTGATACGGCACTTGATGTTTACATGAATGATTTTTATACTAAATCAAATGAAGCTAGCCGGATTCTTAAAGAAATCGAAGATAGCCTAAAAGAGGGATCAAGAAAAAAAGTTTGCTCTAGGCAAAGAGAAGCTGCAAGATTAGGACTATTAGCTAATAAATCATTAATAAAAGCCTTTGAAATAGAGGGAGCTAATCCACCAATGCAAGCAATTAAGGCAAGTCAACAAAGATGGGAATCTATTCTGAATGAGTGCTGAAGAAAGACAGTAATTCTATAAATCTTTTAAATTTGCATTCTTACAGATTTACTAATTAAGGGAATTTCAGGTTCAACTCCATAAATACATTGAGAAATCGAATAAATAAAAATACATAATGTAAATATAAAAATTATTGAACCTAATTCAACTATGGGAAATATTCTCAAGAGATATGAAATTATTATCAAAGCAATATCAATAAGTAATGCTTGACATGCGTTATATCTAACGAAATAGGGGACATTTGGATTCCTTGCTAATCCAGCGAACAAAATTATAAATAATAAAAAACTACCAAAAGGCAAAGATTTTTCAATTATTGCTATCGGTAGAGTTAGTAATAATAGTATTTTTAAAAATGAATATTTATAGAACAAATAATATCCAAAAGGTATTGATGCCTTTAATGGCAAAGTATACAAAAATACTGATGAGAGTCTCTGGAATATCTGATTCAATATATTATTGAAATTTCGTATTAATATTTTAACCTAATTTTTCTGAACTTAATAAAAGTCATCGCCTCGAGAAATCAACTTTGGCAGATTGTTATTAAATATTAGATAATTGATTAAGGTTCATAATTTAGAATGCGTATCCTACATACAATGTTGAGGGTTGGAGATTTAGATAAATCCATTGATTTTTACGTCAATAGATTAGGAATGAATTTATTAAGAAAAAAGGATTACCCTCATGGAAAATTCACTCTGGCATTTGTTGGTTATGGCTCAGAAAAAGAAAATACAGTAATTGAATTAACTTATAACTGGGACAAAAAGTCTGAAGACTATGAGCTTGGAGATAAATATGGTCATATAGCTATTGGAGTAAAAGATATTCATCTAATTTGCCAAGGATTAGAAAATAATGGTTGTAAAATAACAACCAAACCTAAAACAATGAAAAACAGTAATACTGTCCTGGCTTTTGTTGAGGATCCTGATGGTTATAAAATTGAACTTATTGAAAGAGATTAAAAACTCAGAAGTATTTAATTAAATAATTGAAAAAGATTGAATTATCTAATTCATCTTTTTCAATTAACGGGGGGAATACCTCTAAGGTCGTATTGGATAGATTCAGCAGTTTCAGTTTTTGTAAAAGATTATTTCTAAAATTAGGAATTATTAAAATTTAATTTAAAGTTTTACAATCTATATTAATTCTATTTAGATTATGTAGACAATCTATTTAGATTTATATATTATAGAATTGTCGCATAAAGCTTATGCCTAGTAATTGGTCAAAATTAAGAGATGAATGGCTTGATAGAACCGCTGTTGCTAAAGATGACGCTAAATGGGCATTAGAAGCTTTAATTAATTCTGAAGAGGAGTTATTTGAAATAGAACAAAAAGTAAAGAATAAAGAGGACGCTATAAGCCAAGTAAAATTTTTGAAGAAAAAGGTTAAAGAAACAATTTCCTCTAAAGAAATTAGTCTCGATGATATTGCATTAAATACTTCAAATTCAAATAAAGTACAGATCTCTGTACCATCAAATCTGACTTATCTTTTGAAAGTTTGGGCAGCAGCAGAAGGAAGAGATCTATCAAGTGTTGCTTTTCAATGTTTAGAAACTGGTATAAGGGAAATGAAAAGCAAAGGTTCAATACCTTCAGTAGCAGTAAATAGATATGACTCCGCCTGTCAAAAGAGGATTGCCCTAGCTGAAGTAAACAATCTATTGGAGAAATATGAAATAGCTCAAAATGAAATCAGATAATTATGAATAACAGAAAAATCATTAAAGGATACAAAACATTAATATCATCAAGTTTTAATGTAGATACTTCTATAGATAAATTCAAAGATGGAATAATTTACACATTTTTTTCTGATGAATTTAATTCTCTTAAAGTTGGTTTTGCGGAAAATGAAAAGGTTCTAGAAAAAAAATTATCAAATAAGAAATTAATTTTATTAGATATGAAAAAAGGCAATAAGAAAGATCTATTGTTGTTACTAACTACTCTAAAAGAACTTGGCATCAAATATTCAGGAAATCTTTACTTTAAATACTCAAGTTCTTTAATGAGGCATTTATCTATTCTAGGCTGGCCTATTGGAAGATCACTTTATAAACAAAGAAAAATTAAAAAAGAACTTGTATGTGCATAAATTAAATGTAATCGCACTCTAAAGTATCTCTGGTATCTCTATTTGTGAATGGATTTGTACCAGAGGCATTTTCACAAAATTCCCTAACAACATCTTTTGGCAAAAAAACATTAGTGAAGTCTGCGCCTTGGATTTTCACATTTTCAAACTGCGTACTATAGGCAAAAGAATCCTCCAAGTTAGTATTTGATAAATCTGTTCCATCTAAAACAGCCGAGTCTAAAGTTACTTCTCTTAAATTGGAGTTACTTAAATTAGTATCTTTCAATTTTGCTCCATAGAGAGTTGCATTTTGGAGCTCACAACCTGATAAATTTGCGTCTTGTAAATCAGTCAAATAAAAAGTTGCTCCTTTTAAATCAGATCCAGAAAAATCTGCTCCTATCAATGATTGTTTACCATAATCCAATGCAGCGAAGCTGCTAGAAGGTATGGTAAAGAAAATTATTAAAACGATTAAAATTATAAATCTCATTTTTATTAATTGTATTTCAATAAATTCTAACTTCTTAGGTTGAAATCTAAAAATTAATTATTTACTGAATGCTATATTGATTGAAATAATAAATCATGAAATAGGTTTTGGATATAAGTCCTTTTGATGCAATTATTGTTGGGTCTGGAGCTACGGGGGGAATAGCAGCACTTACATTGGCGGAGCAGGGGATAAAAGTTTTAGTAATAGAAGCTGGACCAAAAATCAAAAGGCTTGAGGCTACTAATTATGAACCAAAAAGTACCTTTAAAAGATTATCAGGAGTTTTAACAAAAAAACATACCAATCAATGCCAACATCCTGGTTATTGGAAAAATAATCCTGATTTATATTCAAATGAATTGAAGCATCCTTATGACTTCCCCAAAAAAAAGCCCTTCCTTTGGACTCAGGGTAAACAATGTGGAGGAAGGTCATTAACTTGGGGAGGTATAACATTAAGATTTTCCTCAGAAGATTTTCATCCAGCTAAAAAAGACGGATTCGGGCCAAACTGGCCTATTACATACGAAGACCTTAATCCTCATTATGATTTTATTGAAAATTTTTGTGGAATTTATGGACGAAACGATGATATTAAGGAAGTCCCGAACGGTAAATATATTGGTGAAATTCCTCTTACAACAAACGAGAATGTGTTTGGCAGCAAAGTTAAATCAAAATTAAACTATCCATTCATCCAATCAAGAGGATTTGACCGTAATTCATCAGTAAAAGATAAAAAATGGCCCAATTCCTCTAGCGTAGGAAGCTCTTTAAAAAAAGCTTTAGATACTGGAAATGTACAAATAATCTTTAATTACCTAGTAGAGTCTTTTGAGATTAACAAAATAACAAATCTTGCCTCAAAAATAACCATCGTAAACCTAGAAAATGGGCACAAAGAAGTATTGAATTGTGATTTAATTCTTCTTTGCGCATCAACAATTTCAACGCTGAGAATACTACTGAACTCAGAATACAAATCAAATTCCTCAGGGTTTAAAGATAATTCTGGGAAATTAGGTAAATACCTCATGGATCACATATCTATCTGCAGATTTTTTTCAGTACCACAATCAAAAAGCTCGGATAAACCATTTGATAATCCTCCCGATCTTTCTGGAGCAGGCAGCTTCTTTATCCCATTTGGTTCAAATTTACCAGAAATTGACAACATAAATTTCCATAGAGGTTATGGAATCTGGGGAGCAATAGATAGATTAGGAATACCTAAATTTTTGCAAAAAAACAAAAACACGTCTATTGGCTTTCTTATTGCTCATGGCGAAGTCCTTCCTAGAGAGAATAACTCAGTCTCTCTCTCAAAAAAAACAGATGAATGGGGTATTCCAATTCCCTACATTGAATTCGAATGGAGCGAGAATGAATTAAATATGGCAAAACATATGGAAATCACAATAAGAAAATCAATAAAAGCTGCAAATGGGGAAATAAAAAATATTGATGAACTAATAAATATCCCGTTAGGAAGTTTATTTACAAAAAATTTAATAGCACTTTCAGATAGTCCCCCACCACCTGGATATTACATACATGAAGTAGGTGGCGCTCCAATGGGGACAAATGAAGAAAATAGCGTGGTTGATAAATTTAATAGAATATGGAGATGCAAAAATGTACTTGTACTAGATGGAGCATGCTGGCCAACTTCATCTTGGCAAAGCCCCACACTTACAATGATGGCCTTGTGTAGGAGAGCGTGCCTAAATATTAAAAAGATTTAGAAGGAGTAAATAGTTGATTTAAATAAATCTCTGAAACAGAATTATCGGAACATCCATTTTGAACCAGAAAAGTAGCTAATGCTGAATTTATAAGCTTATATTGATCCCAAGTTGGGTTACTTAATACGAAATCTTTCATAGTGTTATAGAGAGTTTCTGAAAGCTCTGTTTCTAAAGAAATTTTATTTGAAGAACACTCAGTAAATTTCTCATCAGATAAATTTGATTGGCTAATTTGATCCATAAATCTATATTTCGTACTTTTATATAATGATATTTTTTTTTTAAATTATCAAAAAAATTCGGCCAGTAGACTTTTTATGTTATCAAATGAGACTCATGTAATAAGCTGTTTTTTTAAAAAAAATATTTTTAAATAAAGAAATTGATTAGATCTTAAAAAAAAGTCAACAATAATGTTGAAGTCCTGTTTTTTTGAAAAACTGCTGGCATTTCTAATCCAATGTGGATTTGGACGTGGAAAACAACCTGTAAATTGTGGAAAATCTAGCTCAAAATACGTTCAAGATTTTATATTAAGAATACTTATATATACTGAGTCTATTAAGACTTAGTCGAGAAAGAGACGGATGATTCAGTTATTTTCGACGGAATTTCTTAAGATTTGATCTCCTTAGGCAAGCGAAGCGTGACAGGTCCTAAAGGGTGTTTTGAATTCGGATAAATAACATTGTGATGGTGATGGTGATTATATTCATGTTGATGAGCTTCGTCATGTTCATGTTCATGTTCATGTTCTAGGTATTCACCTTCTCCTAGGTTTGATTTTTCTTGGTTATGAGTTTGGATTTCATTTTGTATTTCACAATCGCCATTGCATTCAGCATCACATAAATCACAGCTTAAACCCAAACCTTCTACATGGTCATGATGACTTTCTTGAATCATTCCGACTTCTTTTTCAAAGCCAAATAAATTTGATCTATATTTACAAGTTGAGCAATTCATAAAATTATTACCCTCGTTATTAAGAACCTCTTCAATCCTTTCTACAAAAGTGTCCACCACATAAGACTGTGATGAGAGATATTTTGCATGTATAAATGAAATGTGTGGATTATTAATCGCAACTAAATCACTTTGCCTTTTTATTCTTGTAACAAGGACACCTGAGAAAAGGAAATAGGGGAAAATAATTATATTTTTGTAGCCAAGTCTCACTACATTTTTCAAGCCTGATTCAACAAGAGGAAAAGTTACTCCAGAAAAAACTGTTTCCCCCCACCCTAAACCAATACCCTCTACTATCATTCTCGTAATTTTTGAAACATTGGAATTCGCATCTGGGTCAGAAGAGCCTCTACCAACAACAACTAATAATGATTCTTCAGGTTTGAGAGTATTATTTTTTTTAAATACATCTTTTACTCTTTCACAAGCTGCACTAATCATTAAATTATTAATACCTAATTCTCTTCCGTAAATTATTTCAATACCCGTTTTACTTGAATAATTTATAAGCAGGCTAGGAATGTCATTTTTTACATGACCCGCAGCAAAAAGCATAGCGGGTATTGCAATTATTTTTTTTATAGAATGCTTTCTTAATTTATCTAAAGCATCCACTAGTGAGGGTTTAGCAAATTCCAAGAAACCAAATTCAACTAAAATGGATGGATATCTTTTTTGGATGAGCTTAGTTAATTCTTGAAATTCAGTAATAGCTAGTTTATTTCTACTGCCATGTCCACAGATGAGAATCGCAATTTGATTATTTAACTTCGAATCTAAATTATCCAAAATCAAGTTATTACTTATACCATAATAGTAAATAACAATATTTAGTAGTGAAAAATATCCATAACTTACTTGAAATTCCAAATATTAACTCAAAAGACGCAAAATTGAAGGAATTAATTTATGACATTGATGATTCCTTATTTAATAAAGATAATTATTCGAAGGAAAAATTCGAGCACCTTTGTATATGTAGTGGAGGTACAACTTCTAGCTGTGCTAAAAATGGTTTTACAACACTTGATCTAAGAAAAAATTATACCAAAATTCATCTTGATAGAGAAAGCAATTTAGTAACAATTGGAGGTGGAGTAATAATGGGAGATCTAATAAATCATTTACAAAAACATAATCGAAGTTTTCCTATCGGACTTTCTAAACTTCCTGGAGCTGGCTATATACTTACTGGTGGAGTAAGCCCGCTTAGTAGAGCCTATGGATTAGCCATTGATAATATTGAATCAATAAAAGGTTTCTTGGGTAATGGCACATTTATCTCTTTAAAAAAAAATCAAATAAATCCAGAAAAACAACTGATTTGGGAGGCGATTAAAGGCGCAGCGCCATTCTTCTCAATTATTACTGAAATAGAACTTCAGACTTTCCAATCTAATCCAATTAAGGTTATTGAAGGATTTGTAAATCTAGATGAACTATCAGAAATAATTCAACTTTCAGAGCTATTTCCTGAAAATATTAGTCTTCAATGGATTTATGCCCAAAAAATTTACCTATATATTTTTGCTGAGCTTAAAAATAATTTTGAGGATAAAAGAACAGAAGAATCCCTAATGCCTCTGGACAAATTTCCCTCTCTAGAAAAAAAATTTTATGAGAACTTTAATAAAATAAATTTCTTCCCAAAGAAGTTAAATTTATATGAGCTGAATGCCAACAACCATTCTGAGGTAATTAGTCTTCTTGGAGAAGATTTAAAAAGTGATCTCCCAATTTTTATAAAATGTTTGAAGGAAATAATGAAGGATAAACCCAATAATTCCTGCTATGTTGCTTCTCAACAACTAGGTTGCAAAACTAAAAAGTTAAATCATGGCTCAAGCTTTTTTGTACATAGAAAAAGTACTTGGAAGCCATGGATATATGCATCATGGAAAAAAAATGATCATCAAGAAAAAGAAGTCGCTTTGGAATGGTTATATAAATCTTGGTGTAACCTAAAAAGGTTTTATCCAAATATTCACTTGGCCCAGTTGCATAATCATTTGAACTCTCATGAGGAAGAACTAACATTAGCGTTTGGAAATAGAATGAATGAATTAAAAACTTTAAAGAATATTTTTGACCCACAAGGTATTTTGCCTCCTTTATAAGGTAACTTCATAATTATAAAGAAACTTACAATGTCAAATTTCTCAAGATATTTATCTAAAAATTGGTTAGATGATCCAAAGTCAAATATTCTCTCTGGGTTAGTTGTTGCTTTTGCAATGATTCCAGAAGCTATTGCATTTTCAGGTATAGCTGGAGTAGATCCTAAAGTTGGCCTTTTTGGTGCGTTTTGCTTATCTATAACAATTGCGATTGTCGGAGGAAGAAGGGGGATGATTACCTCCGCGACAGGTTCAACAGCTCTTTTGATGACTGGACTTGTTGCTTATGGAGAATCTCAAGCTCCTGGGTTAGGGGTTCCATACCTTATTGCAGCTGGAATATTAACGGGGATTTTTCAAATACTTTGGGGATATTTAAGACTTGCCTATCAAATGCGATTCGTTCCAACAGGAGTATTAAGTGGATTTGTTAATGCATTAGCTCTTTTAATATTTCAAGCACAGCTACCCCAGTTAGGACTAGCTGTAAAGGAATCAAAGGGATTAGTTGAACAACCTCTAAGTCAATATCCAGTTAACTCTCAAATTCCAATAGTTTGGACTCTTGTAATCCTAGGATTAGTAATTATTTATGGGCTTCCAAGAATCACAAAAGTAGTCCCCTCTCAACTTATTGCGATAGTAGTAATTACTCTTATAAGCATATTCTTCAATCTTGATGTCCCAACAGTTAGCGATTTAGGCAAATTACCAGATGGATTACCAAGTATTTCTTTACCTTTTGGATCAATAGAGAATGGAAAAGTACCTTTTAGTCTTGAAACATTAGGGATAATTTTACCGACCTCACTTGCGATATCACTTGTAGGTTTAATGGAAACGTTTTTAACACAAGATATTTTAGACGATGTAACTGATACAAGTTCTAATAAAAATAAAGAAGCAAGAGGACAGGGGATTGCAAATATTGTGGCATCATTATTTGGTGGAATGGCAGGTTGTGCCTTAGTTGGGCAATCTGTAATGAATACTGAGAATGGTGGCAAATCTAGACTATCAACTCTTTCTTCAGGATTATCTCTCTTAATTATGATAATTCTCTTGAAGTCTTGGATTGGAGCCATACCAATGGCTGCTTTGGTAGCAATTATGATAACGATCGCAATAAGTACAGCAGATATAAATGGATTAAAGAATATCAGAAAGATACCTAAAAGTGATACTGCTGTAATGATTATGACTTTTGCAGTAACCATGCTTACTAAACCTCATAATCTTGCACTTGGCGTTATTGCAGGCGTTGCATTAGCTGCAATTCTTTTCAGCAGAAAAGTCGCAAAAGTCATAACCATCTCAAGAGCAAAAGAAAATAATCTCATTACCTACAAAGTAAAAGGGCAATTGTTTTTTGTAAGTAAAATTTATTTTTTACAAGGATTTGATATTCATGAACATCCAGAAAATATTGTAATTGATATGTCTTTAGCTCATATTTGGGATCAAAGTGGAGTTATAGCACTCGAACAAATTATTAGAAAATTCCAAAATGGTGGTTCTAAAGTTGAAATTGTAGGATTAAATAAAGAAAGTCTCAACTTATTTGAGAGACTAGGTGGTACAGAAAGCGCTCATTAAAAAAGTTAATTAAGACTAACTTGTTGATAACAAAACCAAAGCCATTGCTGAAAAAGCAAATTCCTATGAGATCTCCAAGCAGTTTTTGAACTTTTTAGATCAAAATTTTCAGGAGGAGGGACATCTCCCTTTGCTTTGTCTCTTTCAATTTCACTAATAATTCTATGCACTGTATACTCAGGATGACCTAAATGCATAAGTTGTTTTTGATCATTAGATTCAAATATTGTATATCCCACGTTTTCTCCATATGCCAACAAATTCAATTTCCCTTCTTTTTGAGCTCTCTCCATATCCAAGTCTGGTAATCCTGCAAATCTACTTTGAGGACAAATAAATTCATCATCTTGTGTTCCCATCAAAGGATGTCCAGGAACAAGACTTTTTAAAGGGAATACACCAAATAATTTCCTATCAAAAACTTTCTTATCAACCCCTGCCAAATAAGCTAGCGCAAAACCAGCCCAACATAACCCAAGAGTACTCGCACAAGAACTTCTGGCTTCATTTACAATTCTCACAAATTCATCCCAATACTTAACATCCTCAAAGGGTAAGTGCTCAATAGGTGCTCCAGTAATAATGATTCCATCTAACGGTTCTGGATTATTTGCTTCTTCCCAAGTTATATATAGATTATTTAGATGATTAAGATCCCACGTTTTATAAGCATGAGTTTTAAGCTTTATCCAAACTGGCTCTATTTGAAGAGGAGACAAACCAAGTGGATGCAGTAAATTAAATTCATACTGTTTTCCAAGAGGCATGATATTCAAAATACCAATCCTAAGAGGACGTATATCCTGTCTTTTAGCCAATTCTGGTTCGATCCAAGATATATGATTTTTCTCAACATCACTTATCTTATGATAATTGCTAGGAATTATTAGAGCCAATAAATTTCCTTTCCTATCTGATTAATGAAAGTGCTTGTTCGAAATCTGCTTTTATATCATCAATATGTTCAATTCCTACAGAAACTCTTACCATCGTGGGGGTAACACCTGCAGATAATTGTTCTTCCTCAGACAGTTGCTGATGAGTAGTTGAAGCCGGATGAATTACTAAAGTTTTTGAGTCCCCTACGTTAGCAAGGTGACTCGCTAATTTCAAGGAATCAATAAATTTTACTGCATTTTCATAACCTCCATTAAGAGAGAACATAAGCATGCAACCCATTCCCCTTCCAGTAGTATATTTTTTGGCACTTGAGAAATATGGATCAGATTCTAAGCCAGGATAATTAACGCTACTTACATTAGAATTAGAATCTAACCATTTTGCTAATTCAAGAGCATTAGAAGTTTGTCTTTCTATCCTTAAGCTTAGAGTTTCCAAACCCTGCAATAACAAGAACGAATTAAAAGGACTTTGAGCTGATCCCCAGTCTCTCAGACATTCAAGTCTTGCTCTCAACGCAAAAGCTACATTTCTATTATCAGGTACTCCCAAAGATTTGCAGATATCACTCCCGAAACCAAAAGCGTCCCAATGAACGAGTCCATGATAAGCAGCGCTTGGCTCACTCATTAGTGGAAATTTGCCATTTCCCCAATCAAAGGTTCCTGCATCAACAATAACTCCTCCGATACTTGTTCCATGCCCACCTATCCATTTTGTGGCACTCTCCACAACAACATCTGCTCCAAAATCAATTGGTCTTATTAAAGCACCACCAGCACCAAGGGTATTATCCACTATTAAAGGAATTCCATTTTCCTTCGCCAAAGCTGAAAGTCCTTCAAAATCTGGAATATTGAAGCGAGGATTTCCCATTGATTCGACATATATTGCTTTGGTCTTATCATCAATTTTATTTCTAAAACTTTCGATACTATCACCATCAGCAAATTTAACTTCTATGCCTAATCTTGGAAATTGTACTTTGAATTGATTGTATGTCCCACCATATAAAAAAGATGTAGAGACAAAATTATCCCCTGCTGTCATGCAGTTCACGATCGCCAAGAATTGAGCAGCTTGACCTGAGGATGTTGCCAGTGCTGCAACGCCTCCTTCCAAAGCTGCCATCCTTTTTTCAAAGACATCTGTGGTGGGGTTCATAAGTCGAGTATAAATATTCCCAAATTCTTTTAATCCAAAAAGATTTGCTCCATGCTCGGCATTATCAAAGACATAGGAACTAGTTTGATAAATGGGTACTGCTCTAGAATTTGTAGTTGGATCAGGCACTTGTCCTGCATGTAACTGAAGAGTTTCGAACTTTTGGTTGCTCAAAATTTTTAAATAATCCTATTATCTATTTAACTTAAAAATGTCCAAAAAAAAAACAAAAAAAAGATAAATATTTATAAATCCTTTTTTAATGAAGGGTAATTATCATTCATATATGAACTTAAATCATCTTTTATCACGGATCTGAGTTTCTCAATATTTACAGAATCAATTATTGGAAAAGTTTTATTAGCCTCAGGATCTTTTTCAGTAATAGATTTCCAATTCTTTCCAATATCTTTTTCAGAGTTTTTTAAAGCCTCATCAAAATTAAAGGCATTATCGTTATTTATTGCGTCAAATTCGCTAAAAGCCTTATTTATAAGCTCCTTTCTATTTTCGAATAGATTTTTGGCTTTTAAAGTATCTGGAAGACCCATAACTGGTTGTAATTCCTTAAGAAGTTTTATTTCCTCTTCAATTAAGAGTGTCCAAACACCATATTTATTTTTTGGAAGATTAGAATTACTAAAAATATAAATTTCATCGAGGTAAAAATTTAACCATAAATAATATGATTTTTCTTCAATAGTTTTTTTAATGGAAATCTTTTTATTTTGGATTTTTGGGAGTAACTTTTCTGCTTTTTTTAAGAACTGTCTGTCTTCTCTTTCTAAATTGATTAATCCCCATCTTTGGCTATAGTCCCATAAATCTTCGTATCTTGTTAAGTCTTCTTGATTCCAACCAAGAGCTTTAAGTTCATGAGAACGATGTGATAATTCCTTTTCCAAAAAAACCTTTTAAAACCATAATAAGTCTAACCCCACAACCAAGATTAGTAAATAAATGAAAAACTTAGTTTTCTATGAAATTAAATAACTAATCAATTATTAAAATAATTATTAATAATTTTCAATACATTGATATAACTTGGATTTTTTTTTGAAATTTGATTACTATATTTATTTTTTTTAAGGTCGCTTTCCTTTTTATAAATAAATAATTTCTTGTAAAGGTTTTCAATATCATTAAAAATATAATCTCCTTTTAATTTTTCATTAAGTTCTAAAGATGATTCAGATTTCACAGATTCTTGGCAAAAATTAGTGATTTCTTCTGAACTAATTAAAACTTTATAAATTTCTTTTTTTTCTTCTGAATTTGCATTAAAGCATAAATAAATCAGATTTATCATCGAACAATTATTATTTTTTATTTTGAAATTTTTATAAATGTCTGGCCAAAATTTTAAAGATTTTAGACCTTCCAAACCTCCTTGACTGAGAGAGTATTTATCACACCAATTTATAAATTCTGATTCATCTTTTGGACATCTGTTGAGTTGCAAAAGCATATCTGATAAAACTTGTCCTGCTTGGAAATTCCGGGTTGGTTTTCCTTCAGTTGGTAGAGTCATGCTCCCTAAGACATCAGCCTTAACAGCATTTAATTGAGAAAAAGTATAGTCTCCTTTTTCACAAAATTTATCATTAATAATTTCCTTTGCACTAATTATTTCTTCACCATAACCAAGTTGTTTTAATGAAAGATATTTATTCTCTAATTTGTTTTCTTTTCTAACTTGTAATGATACTGATGCGGCTTGATCTAAACATTGAGTTAATAAAATCGTATTAATGGTAGGTAACATTCCTGGCTTATCGAAATGAAAGTTATTTACAAAACCTGCAAATATAGATGAGATATTTTTTATTGATTTTATATATTGACATTCAATATTATGAACTCCTGGAGAAACTTGAATTTTCGGCGACAATTGATTTAAGATTCGCGCTCCTATTAAAGCAGTTAGGGCATCAGGATGACAGAAATTTGCAGTAAAACTATCATTAGGATTTCGTAAAGCTCCATGACGATGAAATCCTGTAAAAAAAGCTAAATTTGGATATTTATTACAGAGAATAAAGGGGGTTTTATTTTTATTATCAATGCAAAAGGAGCCGACAAGACATCCCAGAACCACATTTTCTCTTTTTAAAGTTTTTCTGAGTTCTAAAGCATGTTTGACATCATCTTGTATGTGATTACTGTTTGAAGCAAGAATAACTATCTCACATTTCAAGAGAAGATCTTCTAGATCAAAAGACTTTCTTTTCCCCTCTGAAGAATAATGTCCCATTCTCTTAATCTTTTCAATAATCTCATTATCCATATCAGAAAGAACATCTTTTGGGAAAGCACCTAACAAATCTCTATCTTCCCTAGGAGCTAAAAGAATATTATTTGATTTTCCATGCATAGCACAATTGTATGCTAATGATGCAGGATATAACCCGACACTGTAGAATCCCACTTTGATCTTCTCAATATCTTCAATTAATGAATAAAAATATTTTTCATCATTTTTGTTTTTTATGAAATTATTCTGCATTTTGGAAATTCTTTATAATTGTTTTAATTTTCTTACCAGTACCAACATTTTTCTACATTAAAGCAATTTTTGACCATAGCAAATTATTTATTATAAATATTGAATTTTTTACTTTATAATTTTTATCAATATAGAAATTAAAAACAGAAATAATTTTTAATATGGAATATATGGCAAGTAATTTAAAGGTACAAAAACAATTAATTTCTTCTAAAAATATCTTATTTATTCAAGACATCGATGGAGTTTGTATCCCTTTAGTGAAAGATCCAATGACTAGAGAATTAGGATCAAAATACATCTATGCAGTAAAAGAATTTGCAGAAGAATTCTTTGTATTAACTTGTGGGGAACATGAAGGGCCAAGAGGGGTTAACAGAATAATAGAGAGGAGTTTAGGGAGCACTACTAAGCCTAAAAACAAAGAACTATATTTAAGAGGTTTAGCTGCTTGTGGAGTAGAGTATCAAGATAATGATGGTGAAATAAGTTTTGAAGGAGTTTCAGAAAAAGAACTTGATTTTCTCTCTAAAGTACCCAGTTTAATAAAACCAAAATTTGATTTAATAGTTAAGAATATTTTCCCTGAACTTAACCAAGAAAATATCAATTTTCACGCAGTAAAATCAATATGTGAAACACGCTTCTCGCCAACTATTAATTTCAATAGTCTATTTGATTTAGTAAAGAAAGATTCTGATAAAAGAAGGCTCATTCAAATTAGTTTTGAAACGATGATGAATGAAATCATTTTAAAAGCTGAATCCGAAGGACTCAAAGACTCATTTTTCCTTCATATTTCACCAAATTTAGGTAATAAAAATGGCAGAGAAACAATTAAACTTTCCTCTAAAGATGATATTGGATCAACAGATATACAATTACTAATCAAAGGAGCAGTTAAAGATTCTGGAGTTTTATTTCTTTTAAATAAATTTATTGAGATTAAAACTGGCAAAGCTCCCTTTGGAAATAATTTTAATTTTAGAAATTCGCCAAAATCTTTCAGAGAAAAGATTGATTTATGCAAAAGATCTATTCACATAGATGATATGCCTTTAATAGTGGGAGTTGGAGATACGGTAACATCAAAAAAAAATAATGGCGAGAAAAGTTATTTAAGAGGGGGAAGTGATAGGTCTTTTCTAGAATTTATACAAACATTAGGTAATGAATTTGGTATTAATAACAAAATAATTTTTGTCGATAGTAGTTCTGGTGAAGTTGAAAGACCTTCTACAAAAAAAACTGGTTTAATAGGAATTAGTGATATTTATGACAACTTAAAGTTTGATATAGTTTTCAAAAATGGTCCCAAAGAATATATAAATTGGTTCATTGAACTTGCCAATAAGAGATCAACCTTTAAAAAAAATAGTTGACTTTTTAATTTTCGAATGACAATTTATAAATAATATATGAAAGAAAAATTCCCCTCAATCTATAAAGAACCTATAGAGACTTTGCAAATTAATATAGGTTATAAATGCAATCAGGCTTGTAAGCATTGTCATGTCAATTCAAGTCCCCTAAGGACAGAAAAGATGTCAAACGAAATCATATCTCTAATTCCAAATATTATTGAAAAATATAAAATCAAAACTTTAGATATTACTGGTGGCGCGCCAGAACTTCACCCAGAGTTTAAAAACCTAGTAACTAGTTTGAGCACAAAACAAGTTGATATTATTGACAGGTGTAATTTGACAATTTTTTTTGAAGAAGGTTATGAAGATCTTCCTCAATTTCTTGCAAAAAATAAAGTAATAGTTACTGCTTCGCTACCATGTTACGAAAAAAATAATGTTGAGTTTCAGAGGGGTATTGGGGTTTTTGAAAAAAGTATTAACGCTATAAAAATTCTTAATGATTTAGGCTATGGAAAGAAAGAAAATGGATTGCAATTAAATCTTGTTTACAATCCTGTAAGCCCAATTCTCCCTCCTTCTCAAGAGATATTGGAACAAAATTATAAAAAAATACTATACGAAAAATATAATATTGTTTTTAATAACTTGTATACAATAACCAATATGCCTATAAATAGATACGAAGAATCTCTAAGAAGAGAAGGGAAGCTAAATACTTATTACAAATTACTAAAAGAAAATTTTAATAAAAATAATTTAGAAAATCTTATGTGCAAAAAAACTATAAGTGTAAATTGGCTTGGAGAAATATACGATTGTGACTTTAATCAACAGATAAATTTCCGTGAGAATACAGGGCCAAAGACACTATTTGATCTGTTGGATGATTCATTTACTTTTGACTACAGGGTAGCTGTAAAAGAACATTGTTTTGCTTGTACTGCTGGTGCTGGATCGAGTTGCGGAGGAACTTTAAGCTGAAATCTGCTAAATGCAATTAGGACATATAGCTCTTACGTTTAAAGAGGATTCAATCAGCTTAAACCCATTAATTTTTGCTGCAACTTTGCCTGCTTCTAAAACTTCGTCATTTTCGAATTCTTCTGTTCTCCCACACCTAATACAAATTAAATGATGATGATCAGGAGTGTCATTACTAAGCAACTCATATCTGTGTCCGCCCTCACTTAGTTCTAATTCATGAAGCAAACCCATTTGTACTAAGAGTCTTAAAGTTCTATAAATTGTTGCAAGTGAAACTTTGGAACTTGATTTAACTAACTTTTCATGTACCTCTTCAGCACTAAGGTGATTCCCAGAACCAATATTTTCAAATAAATTAAGAACCTTAAGCCTTTGAGGAGTTAACCTCTTTCCATCTTTATGTAAACCATCGCCAAGAGGAGATGTGATGACATTGTATTGAGAGGATAATGACAATAATTAAGCCACGTCTATTCTCAATAATAACTCTTGATGAGAGTAAAACAACTTTTTTGGTTTAAAAGTTTACTAAAGTTCTTCAAAATACTATGTTTAATATATCTCTAAATACAAATGATGAAGGGGCATGAAAAATATTCTGGCAAGATATCACCAAAAGTGAATGCTTTACTAATCATAGATGTTCAAGAAAAAATTATAAGAGCAATATTTAATAAGGATTTAATAACCAAAAACATCAAAAAGCTAATAGATGCCTACCAAATTTTAGAAGAAAACATTTTTGTATCTGAACAGAACCCACTCAAATTGGGTGCAACTATCCCTGAATTATTGCCCAAAAAGGGATTTAAAAAAATTAATAAAATGGAATTTAGCTTAGCTGAAATTCAAGAATTTTTAAAAGAACTTAAAAATAAGAAAATTACAAATTTGATAATTTGTGGTATTGAAACGCATATTTGTATTCAACAAACAGTCTTAGATTGTTTACAAAAAGGATTTGAAGTTATTCTCGTGACAGATGCTATGAGCAGTCGAAATAAGCTAGATCATGAAATTGCCTTACAGAGAATGATTCAAATGGGCGCAATATTAACTACTACTGAATCAATAATTTTTGAATTATGCAAAACTGCTGATAGAAAAGAATTTAAAGAAATAAGAAATATAATAATTAGTTAAGGAACATCAAGACTGGTTTGTTATCTTGAGATAATTTAAAATTTTATTAAAGAAAAAATTTTAAGGCTTATTTGAATATGAAATTAGTTACTGAAAACTTACTTCTGGCGATATCTATTTTTTTTATTGGAATTTTATTATCGATATTAATTTCTAAACTTTCAAAAATATTCTTCAAAAAGATCTCCAAACGTACAAAAACAAATTTTGATGATTTTATTTTTGATGTCATCTCTGGAATTATTAAACCTATAGGTTTACTACTCTCATTTTATTTTTCAATTGACTATTTTTTTGCTGATGAAATAACTTTTATCTCTGTCTTATTGAATATTCTAAAATTATTTATATTGATAATCATTATAAAAGCTCTCAACAAAGTTTTAATCAGATTATTAACAGAATCGACATCGAAAATTAATGATACCTCAATCAGTTCAATGATATCTTCACTTACTCCTTTAATAAAAGCATTAACATGGACTATTGGTTCAATATTTTTCTTGCAAAATATAGGTGTTCAAATGACTGCTATTTGGGCTTTACTGAGTGCAGGTGGAATAGGTGCAGGATTAGCTTTGAAAGATCCAGTTCAAGAGTTTTTTGAATACATAACAATTTTGCTTGATAAGCCTTTTCAAAAAGGTGAGTTTATTAAATCTGATGGGGTTCTAGGAATGGTTGAGAGAGTTGGAGTAAGATCCTCAAGGATAAGAAGTATTAATGGAGAAGTAATAGTAATGAGCAACAGTGCCCTAACAAATGGAATAATTTCAAATTATGCGCAAATGGAAAAAAGAAGGTTAGTGCATAAATTGGGAGTTGTTTATGAAACCTCTCCAAAGCTTATGAAATTGATCCCAACAATAATTAAGAAAATAGTTGAAGAGACAAAAGATGCTTCTTTTGATAGGTGTCATTTCACAGATTTTGGTGATTTCAGTCTTAATTTCGAACTTGTTTATTACATACCAACTAATAATTATCTTGCCGCAATGGAAGCTCAACAATCTATTAATTTAAAAATTATTGAGGAGTTTGCAGTCAATAATATAGAATTTGCATTCCCAACACAAACCTTAAATATTGAGAGAAATAAAGCCAAATGATTCGCAAATTTCTTCACTTAAAATCCAAAGTTTTGAAGCCAACTCATCACTATTTGCTTCATCACTAACATTACTTTCAACTAATTTATGTTTTTTTCTAGCTATAAGTTTATTACTTAAATATATGTAACCAACATTATTTAAATTTGAATCAAGGGCAATCTGAGAGAGAATCTTTCCAGCATTTTCTATACTTTCAGAAATTCCTAAAATATTTTTTGCAACTTTAGAAAAAATCAAATATCCAAAGAGATTAAAACGTTTACTATATCTAAAAAAACCTGATTCATCATTTGGTATTACGAGACCAGGAGCCCAAGTGATTACTGAAATTTTACTAGAGGATATTTTAAATTTTTTTGCAAGTTCTTTTCCAAACAAAATATTACATAACTTACTATTTTTATAAGATTCATCAGCATTAAAATTTAAAAATTGACCCGTAACTTTTTTTCTAAAATCAACTAAATTATTAAGCCCTGCTTTCTTTCCTATATTTCCACCTGAGCTATTGGGATCGTGTACATCTGATGATGTAATAATTATTCTAGATTCTTCTTTGTCTATAACTAAATCTTTTAAGATGTTCACTAAGTAAAAATGTGCAAGATGATTAACTGCAAAAGTTAGCTCTATGCCTTGTTTTGATACTTTAGGGTAAAAAGAACCCGTATATTGCAATCCTGCATTTAAAATAACGACATCTAAGAAAATCTCTTTAATAATAAAGTAATCCTTAATTTTTTTAATATTCTCTAGATTTGAAAGATCACAATTTTCAATAATATTTAAATATTTATTATGGTAATTTTTCTCAAAATATTTTTCAATTATTTTGAGAAATTCATTCTTTCTTAATTCAGATTTTATTACAATGTATAAATTATTTCTCGTCTTTAGTAAATTAACGATTGCAAAAAGCCCTATTCCTGAATTACCTCCAGTAATTAAAATATTTTTATTTTTAATCATTTAACTTGCTATATATTTTTTAATAATAAGAAAATTTTTAAGTATTTTTTATTTTGTAATCTTATAAATTATTGTTAAAACACTGAAAATTTAGTCACTAGTAATTGAGTAATTTGATTATTATTAATCTACTCTCATTATAAGTATTGGATGAAATATAAAAACTCAATATTAGAAATAATACTTTGTTCCATAAATTCCACTAAGAATAAGATTTATATTTAATGTCAAAAGAAAGCATGCCAGATGTTCTTGTTTTGGGCGCAGGGCCAGCAGGCATGGCAATTGCATCAGCTTTAGGAAAGGAAAAATTAGATGTTGAGGTTCTTTCGCCAAATGGTCCAGATGAACCTTGGCCTAATACTTATGGTATTTGGGGAGAAGAAGTTGATCAACTTGGGCTAGAGGATTTATTAGAGTATCGATGGAAAAATACTGTAAGTTTTTTTGGACATGGCGCTTTAGAGGAGCTGGACGACGAGAATAAAGCCACAGAACATTCTCTAGATTATGGACTGTTTGATAAGAAGAAACTCCACAATTTTTGGTTTAATGAATGCAATAAGTCTTTTATTAAATGGCATCAAGGCTTTGCAAACAAAATACATTTTGAAAAGTACAAAAGTACAGTAACTACAAAAGATGGCAAGACTTACTCGGCAAGATTAGTAGTTGATGCCACAGGATATGATCCTGTTTTTCTTAAATTAAAATCATGTGGTCCTTTAGCAGTCCAAACTTGTTATGGGATAGTGGGTAATTTTAGTAAGCCTCCGCTTAAAAAAGGACAGTTTGTATTAATGGACTATAGAAATGACCATCTTAATGATGAGCAAAAAAAAGAGCCGCCCACTTTTCTTTATGCTATGGATATGGGAAATGGGAAATATTTTCTTGAAGAGACATCTCTTGGTTTAGTAAATCCTCTAACAATGGAAAATTTAAAAGAGAGATTGGAGAAAAGGCTGTCTTATCGAAATATATCTATCACAAGCATGCAACACGAAGAGCTTGGTTTGTTTCTCCCTATGAATATGCCAATACCAGATTTCAAGCAACAAATACTTGGATATGGTGGTGCTGCTTCAATGGTACATCCTGCATCTGGATATTTAATTGGTAATGTTTTAAGAAGAGCTCCACTTGTTGCAAAGGCAGTTTCAGAAGCAATTAAAAACAAAAATCTTAGTACATACCATATTGCTAGAAAAGGTTGGGAAACTTTATGGTCAAAAGAGTTAATTAGAAAGAAATCACTTTATCAATTTGGATTAGAAAAACTAATGAGGTTTGACGAAAAACTATTGAGAGAATTTTTTGGCAGTTTTTTTCAACTACCTAAAAATCAATGGTATGGTTTTCTTACAGATACTCTTTCCTTAAAAGAGATTGTATATGCAATGTGCATAATGTTTATCAAAGCTCCATGGAGTGTAAAGAAAGGTCTGATGATAATGCATGGTAGAGAATTTAAAATGTTACTTAGGATAATATTTCCAAATATATAGTTTAAAATGAGAACCATACTAATAAGTGGCGCAAATAGAGGCATTGGACTAAGCATTGCACATAAAGAATTAAAAGAAGGAAATAGAATTAGTGTTGGTATAAGAGATTTAGAGTCATTAAAAGGAAGCACTATTGATCCAAAAAAATGGCCAGAAGGGAGAATCATAGTCAACCATTATGATGCATTAAAAAAAATAACAGCCGAAAATTGGATAAAAAAAACCATAGATGAATTTGGAGAATTTGATTCAGTAATAAATTGTTCTGGAGTATTATCGAAAGTTCCTTTCTTATTCAAAGATGGTGATGAAAAAGATATTTTAAATACACTAAATATCAACTTTTTGGCCATTTGGAATTTATGTAGGCTTTCTTGGGATCATTTATGTGCCTCAGGTAGAGGAAGAATAATAGTTTTAGTTTCAATGAGTGGTAAAAGATCTAAAGGAGATCTAGCCGCCTATTCTTCTTCGAAGTTTGCTTTGATGGGATTATGCCAAACAATGAAAAATAAAGGTTGGGATAAAAATATAAGGGTTTCAGCAATTTGCCCAAGTTGGGTTAATACAGAAATGGCCAAAAGAATTTCTTCCCTAGACAAAGCAAGCATGACACAACCTGAAGATATTGCTGAAATATGCTCAACTATTCTGAAGTTACCTACCCAATCAGTTCCATTTGAAATTGCCTTAAATTGTAATTACGAAATTTAAACTAAATTGAAAATCAAGAAGGCCATTGAGAGCATTGCAATTGCTATAAATAGACCTTTTATTCGATTAGTTAATAATGAAAAAAGAGATAAATCTTCTGAGAAGTATCCACCAAAACTACCTGTTATAAATAAAACCACCATTGGTAGAGATGCCATTCCAAAAGAATAAGATAAAGCTTTTAAAAAGCCAAAATTTAAATAATTAAAAATCAAGGAACTTAATGAAAACAATAAAAAAGAGGCGAATAGAGTAATAGAAACCTCAGCATCTAAAGTGTGAGGTAAGTTTCCCTTTAATTCGAAATGCTTTTTGCATTCTATAATTTGTCTTTGAGAAAGCTTTAAATAACCCGTTTCAGGAATCCTTTGGGACTTATATTTTCTTAGTAATCTTGCTTCAAGAGTTTCTGGCTCCTTTGTCATAATTGATGTTAATAATTCATCTGGTTTTAATTTCTTAATTTTTTTTTCAAGATTATCTGTTTTCCCAATTCTATAAAGGTCTCCTACTCTAATAAGGTAAACATATCCTGACATTTGCGTTGTAAAATTAATACTGTTCCTATCTAAATAATACTAAAAGAATCAAAGAAATTAAAAGTTTTTACAAAATGACAAACGATATTTTATATTCATTTCGAAGATGCCCATATGCAATTCGGGTTAGATGGGCCTTATTAATTTGTGAAATAAAAGTAGAGATTAGGGAAATTGATTTAAAAAATAAACCTCAAGATTTTTTAAATAAATCAAAGACAAAAACAGTTCCAATACTTATAAAGAAGAATAGTGAAGTAATTGAAGAAAGTCTTGAAATTATCCTCTGGGCGCTCTCAGAGTCAAAAAAGGAAAACATTAAATTAATTTATTTTCCTGATAATAAAAAGAAAGATATTTTTGAAATAATTTACGAGAATGATAACGAATTCAAATATCATTTAGATCGATTTAAATATTCCACAAGATATCAAAATAATAATCAAGAATTTCATTTCACAAATGCGATTAAATTTATCAAGAGATGGAACGAACTTCTAAAAGAAAACAAATATTTTTTTGGAGATAACCCAACAATCGCTGATTGGTCTATTTGGCCTTTTGTAAGACAATTTAAAATAGCTTGTGAAAGTCAAAAAAGAAAAAATTATTTGGAGCCCTCAATAAAAATCTGGTTAGAAAAGTTTGAAAATAATAGAAACTTTAAACCCTTAATGTATAAGTACGAATTATGGGAGTCATATTCTAGAAAGAATTATTTCCCCTCTAATTAACTTTCTAACAACTTCCTTTTCTCAATAATTCTTGCTAACTCTAAAAAATATCCTGCTGTCCTAAATTTTCCTATATTTTTTTCCTTAAAATCAAGATCGCTTCTGATTTCTGCAGTTTCCGCCATAAGCAAATCTAAATCATTTGATCCAAGACTATATAATTCACCAAGTTCGATTTCCCTGCCGAGTAAATGACTCCTAAACCACTTTCCTTTATTCTCTTGAGGTGGAATATCGTAGGGGGTAAATGACATTAAAATAAATTTTAAACTTAAAAACCATTCTAAGTTTATTTTATTATTGCAACTGTTTCATATCTACTTTATTAAAAATCAATGCAATAAAAAAAATTGCGAAAGTAATTAATGCACAAATTTCTGTCCAATAATCTAGTCCAATTTTAGAAATCATTAATGGTGCCAAAACAGTGAATAGTCCCCCTGAAAGAATTAACTGAGCAAATAACTGTTTTGATGTAAAAATTGGTAAAGTTTTAGAAATATTTTTAGGATCTGCGAGCCTTAAAAGAAGTAATCCAGAAGCTACTACACCTGTAGAATTTCCAAACTCTATCAAACTCTTTTCAAACCAGTAATCATCAAAAATAAAGTATGCAAAATAAGCAATACATATTAAATTCCAAAATAACCCAAAAATAGTAAACATTAAAATTAGTATCCAATTATCAAAAACAACAGCAATATCTAAACTTGCCATAGCTGTAAAAATCAATAAGTCAGTAGATAAAATACCAATCTCTCTTTGCAGAATAGTTGAAATGAATTCTGTATTTTTAGTTTTCTCTAAAATATACCTAATAAGGAGCGAACCTATAAGGATAAAAGGAAATACTGGTAGTGAAAAAATAATTTCCTTCGAAAAATCACCAAAAGAACTTGAAATATACCTTAAAAATTTTAGAAGCAGAACACCAAAAGAAATTGCCAAACCCGCGAATCCAAGATTTATTATAAAAATTTTTAAATCAGCAAAAATTCCAATCTTATTTTTTTCATTTAGGTTTTCTTTTTTTTCAAGAATTTCCTCAGTATCTGAAAGACCTAAAGTTCTCCCAAGAAAAATAAAAATGCTACCTAATATTGAAGATGATAAAAGACCCGTTGTTGCCATAGCCAAACCAAGATCTAATCCATTTGAGAAACCTAGTTTACTAAAACTTTCGCCGATTATTGATGCAGCTCCATGACCACCTTCAAAGCCGACCTCTATTAAACATCCCATAAGAGGATTTGCATCAATTGATGAAGGCAAAAAATATTTAACTACTATACCGCCAACGAAAAATTGTCCGAAACCTAGAGAAAGAGCTAGTAGAAATTGATTAAAAATTGGTTTAACTAAACCATTTATATTTGGGATAGGTCTTCCCATCATTAAAGTTGCGAAGACTAATGATAAAAGAGGAGTAGGAAAATTACTCCAAACATTGATTGTTTCTTTTGGTAAAAAGTGTATTGCCCCAAATGGACCCATAGATATACCTAAAATTCCTGATATAACTGCTATTGGCAATCCAAATCTCTCAAGTTGAACAGCCAGTTTAAATTTCCTCCCAAAAATCAATAAGAAAAATATAATTAATAACCCTAAAAAACTTATAAGTAGAGAATTTGAAAAAATATCCTTATTATTTAGAGAAAAAATATTCAATGATTTCAAAAACATATAATTATAAATTTAAATTAATAAACAAAATTTTTCAAATAAAAAAGGCTCTCTAGAGAGCCTTCAATATTGTTGATTTATTAAAGAATTTAATCTTTAAGAGTAATCGTAGCACTATCAATATTACTAATAGCATTAGTTACTCTCTTGAAATCAAAGCCCAATGCTCTTAGAGCATGCCAGAGGTGACCTTGAATAAAGAAGAAACCAAAGTAGTAGTGAACATTTGCTAACCAAGCCCTTGAGGTAAACTCACCATCAGGAAGATCAACAGTATCAACCCAATATGGGGAAATACTAAACTTCAACTCTAATGGTTCACCGAAATACTCAACAGGATAAACTGTAGTATTTGCTGCGCTCCAGAAAGCTGCAATAATAGCCATCCAACCTATACCTGCTAATGACCAAGAGAGAACAGCTTCGGCAGATAGAAGACCTTTACCTTTGAATTTAGTAAATTCTCCAACTTGCTTTGTAGCAATATGCCATGCACCACCTGTTATCTCAACGAAAGCTAGGAATGCATGACCACCCATAACCTCTTCAAGGCTATCGATAGTCAAAAAGTCTGTTTGGTGATTCCAAATTTTTGCTAAGTTTAATTCGTATTCAACTTGTCTTACAGCACCAATAGCTGGATCATAAATTCCATGGACTCTAGCCCATTCAACGAAAGCAATAACTGCAAATCCTAAGAAAAGGAGATGATGTCCGAGAATAAATGTCAATTTGTCAGGATTATCCCATTCAATATTGAATTTTCTTGCTCTAGCAATATCTGAATCTTCTAAATTACCTGGAAGAAGTAAAGAATGTAAAAGTCCTCCAGCAGCTAAAACCATAGAAGAAACTAAGTGTACTATTGCTATCGCAAGAACAGGTTTAGTATCTCCCATAGCTACACCGTTAGCGTCAAACCCTATTCCAAGAGTTGCTAAGTGGGGAAGAACAATTAAAGGTTGATGACCCATAGGGACACTAGGATCGAATCGTGAAAGTTCAAAAAGGGTGAAAGCACCAGCCCAGAAAACAATTAATCCTGCATGAGCTACATGAGCAGCGATAAATTTTCCTGAGCGATTAGCTACACCTGAATTTCCAGCCCACCACCCGTAAGTGGTATCTGGATTACCGTAGGTTTGCATTTAGGAAATGATTAGCTTAAACGTTCTGAGAATACTTTAAATTTCATCAAACAGTTCAATTCACAACAAAATTGTAAAAATTAGTAATCCTAAAAATAAAAAACTAATTAATTTAAATCAATAATCAACGACAAAATAAGTTAGTTTTTATCAGCAAAGTTATTATTAGAGAATCGATTTCACATGAAATAACAAGAGTAATACGATTAATTTTTTTTTATTAAATTTCTTTTTGCTGACATTAAACGATGTTTTGTTTCATTAAACCAGCCTTTTTATTGCCTCATTCTCAAACAATCATTAAAAAGAGGATAAGACATCTAATATTATGACTACTTCTCAAGATTCTTCTAGAAAATTTTCACTAGCAATGAAATCTGAAGTTCATTACAAAAATGCTGCAAAATCTTACAGGAAATCAAAACAATATATAGATATGATTAACCTATATCCAACTTTGCAAAATACACTAATTGATTGCAAGGATGAAAATTTAATAGAGTAAGATTTATATTTTTCTAAATTAATCAAAAAATATACTTTTTAAGCTGCAATTTTATAGTCCTCTTCAAAATAAAATTTATCAATTATTTTCTCACACATTTCTACGTTATAAAGCGGTTTGGGATTCCAAGGTTTTTTCTGGCCAATCGGAGAACTTTTCCAATGAATTCCAGGCTTTAGTATTCCATTTTCACGTAAAAAAGAAAGTTTGATTTCAGTTATTCTTAGTTTTTCAGCTGTTAACTCAGATGAGCTCCATATATCCCCTAACATTGGATTAAGTATTTATTATTAATCCTTGATAACGTTAATTTTATTTTTTTGAAAGGGGTAAAACTTTTAAATAATTATTAATTAACAAAAATCCTAGTATTTATCGAAAAAAAGAATTGAAAGGTTTATTTAGAATTAAGAAATATTAAATGAAGAATCTTCATAAATGAATATTTCATCAATACCCTTTACTTTATTGCTGGATTTAAAGTTATCATATTCCTGAGTTATCGATTGGAACTTTGGAAGATTGATCCAACCTCTATACCAATTTCCACTATTTATTAATTCATCGTAAGTAGTTTTTAAATTGATTTCAGAATCAAGTACAGAAACCATTAAAAAAATAATATTACCTTTTTCTTTAGTCTCATTTACCAAAACAAAATGTCTCAATCCATTTATGGGTTTATTAGATGTCCAGAAATTTTCCATATTTATTTTTACTTAATATTCTTCTCAGAATTTTGACTTGATATTTTTTTATATTCTTTTCTAATTTCGTCTAATAAAAGTTTCCTTCTATTTATGTAGTTAACAGAATCTTGTTTTAATAAGTCATATCTTTCTTTTTTTGTTAAATTCATCCAATTATTTAGATTCTTCTTATTGAAAGTTGTTAATTTTTTAGCCTTAAAAACTTTTTGTTTAATGTTTAATTTTAAAAAATTTCTTAAATAAAAAAAAATAAACATAAAAAGTAAAATTATTAATAATCGTAAGAGCATCATTTTGCAAGTAAGTAATTATTTATCCACTTTTCTAATTTAATATCATTCTCAAAAGATATAATCTCTTCTTGATTCTCATTACCTGATCGATCAAAGAGTCTTATAAGAAATTCTTTATTAGCTGCCTCTTCATCACCTATCACAATAATACTTTTTGATTTAAGTTTATTTGCTTTTTTAAATTGTTTAGAAAAAGATGCTCCACTCAAATCCAATTCAACTATTAAATTATAATTTCTTAATTTTCTTGATAAGTTCATAGCTAATGATTCAGCAATTAAACCTTGATTAATAATATAAATATCAGTATTTCTTACAACTTCAAGGTCTTTCCCCGCAAGTAAGATTAATCTTTCTAAACCAATAGCAAATCCAATTGCCGGGGTATTTGGCCCACCCATTTGTTTAATTAAATTATCATATCTTCCTCCTCCGCAAACTGTAGCTTGGGAGCCTAAAGCACCACTAGTTATTTCAAAGGCTGTGTGGGTGTAATAATCCAAACCTCTCACTAAATTATAGTTTTCCACGAAAGGTATTTTTAAAGTCTC
This sequence comes from Prochlorococcus sp. AG-347-K18, assembly GCA_003281365.1. GTDB lineage: Bacteria > Cyanobacteriota > Cyanobacteriia > PCC-6307 > Cyanobiaceae > Prochlorococcus_A. The sequence continues at coordinate 28,720 of QCCF01000009.1, read as the reverse complement.
TAATTGTCTTTTTAGACATGAATATCTTTCATGACTTTTTTCAGATAGAAAATCAAATAATCTTGGAGCATTTTCAAGGACTTTTTTTGTTTGAATATTTTTGGAGTCTAGAATTCTCAAAGGGTTTTTATGAATCCTCTTCTGAGAATCTAAATCCAGAGAATTTTTATTATTTTCTAGCCACTTTAAAAAAGATTTTTGAAAATTCAATCTATCATTAACGTCACCCAAAGTATTTATTTCAAGATTAAGTTCTTTTATTCCTAGTTTTCCTAATATATCCCAAGCCAAAGCAATAATATCAAGATCACTTCTAACCGATTCGTATCCTATAAACTCAACTCCTAATTGATGAAACTGCCTTTGCCTTCCTGCTTGAGGTCTTTCATACCTAAACATAGGTCCCATGTACCAAAGTTTTTGGAGAGGATTGGAAGATATTCCATTTTGAATCAAGGCTCGTGCGACGGATGCCGTCCCTTCAGGCCTAAGAGTACATGATCTCTCCCCTCTATCAATAAATGTGTACATTTCTTTGCTGACAACATCTGTTCCCTCTCCAATTCCTCTTATGAATAATTCAGTCATCTCCAATAAAGGTGTTCTTATTTCTTTAATAGATGCTCTTGAAAGCTGCTCCAATAAAATTTTCTCAACATTTTGCCACTTTATTAATTGCTCAGGCAATAGGTCTATAGTTCCTCTAAGATTTCTTAAGTTATTCAAAGTTCTGGAAAATAATTCAAAGTTTTTTAATTTAAGGTGAAATTAAATTCTTATTGATTGTTTTGTGAGACAATTTTAATTTAACATTTAGAAAAACAATTGGAAATTAATAAAAATAAAGAGAGTCAGCATTGTGGTACAAAACCAAAAAAAATAGCTTTTGGAATAGCACCTCTTGGTATCGTTTCAATAGGAATCGTACCAATGGGAGTAATAAGTATTGGTGTAGTCCCAATGGGTGTTTTTTCTTTTGGTGCAGTAGCAATGGGAATAGTAAATTTATCAGTAGTTGGGATGGGAATTATCTCTGCAGGGATTACCTCTATGGGAGTATGGGAATATTCACTTAATTCTCAAATCAATAATCATAATCATTCCAAACAAATTTCAAATTCAAATGATGAGAGTATGATGTCAGATTTATTTAACACCAAAGAAGAAGCTGAAAAGGCTGCCTCAAATTATGGATGTACTGGAGCACATAAAATGGGTAAGAAATGGATGCCCTGTAAAACGCACTAACTTTTTTTCTAAGTCAATTATTTTTATACTACTTTAGTATCTCTACTTTAAAATCAAGATTTTTTGCCTCATCAGTAGTTAATTTTCTTGACCAAGCTCCTTGCACAGGATTATTCCATCTAAAGCCAGCATCTTTAGCTAAAGTCCTCTCTTCGTAACTAACCACCGCCTTGTATAAAAACCTTGGTTCAGTAGCTTTAAGTAAAATTTCCTCTAAATTATCACATTTTTTGAATACCTCAGATATGTAAAAGCAATCAGACAAAGCTCTATGCAAATTCCAAACAGGTATTGAAAAAGATAGAGCTAGATCAGTTACTGAAGGTCTAGTTTTTAGTGATTTTTGAAAAGACCAATTAATGTCCTCCAAACTGCATATCCATTTTTTATTAAGTTCAGGCAATCTTCCTTTACCAAACCATTTCTTATCAAACTCTACATTATGAGCAACAATAAAATTCGAACAATCAACAAGTTTTAAAAAAAAATTTAATCCATCTTCCCATGGTTGAGAAATATTAGTTACTTCTGCTGATATACCATTTACATGTTCGGCTTCATTATTTTCAACCGGCAATAAAAATGAGACCTGAGAAAGTACACATTTAGTAGATACATCAAACAAAATACAACCTATCTCGATAACTTGATCTTTATTTTCATCTAACCCTGTTGTTTCTGTATCAAGAATTAAAATTTTTTCTATTTTTTTATTTTGATAAGAAACACTTATTTCAGAAGGATTGCTATTAATTTGATCCTGAAGAAAATCCAACTGATTTAATCCTTTTTTGTTGAAAAGTTCCAATTAGCTAAAACACTTTCATTCATCTTGACGCATTTAATAAAAATTTCTTTTAAATTAATATTTATTAATTAAAATTGACTAGAAAATAATTTTTTAAACCCTTTTAGATTAAAAATGAAACTAAAAAATGACTTTTACAAAATATCAATTTAACAATTTTTGCTTTTGGCCTTCAAATCCAAAGAAAATTGTGGAATTTATTGGAGGCAGTTATTTAGCTTCTAAACCAGATTTAACCTATAGAAGATTAATAGAGAGCTTAATTGATAAAAATTATGCCGTACACGCATACAAGTACACTCCTCAATTTGATCACCAGCAAATAGCTATAAGAGCATGGAAGGATTTTAAAAATTGCCGCCTGTCCTTATCTAAAAGAACAGGCTCATTAATCCCTTCAATCAGAATTGGTCATAGCCTAGGCTGTAAACTGCATTTAATTTCTCCTGACGGAGGTAGGAATTGCGAAAAATTTATATCAATTAGTTTCAATAACTTTAGTGCAAACAAATCGATTCCACTACTGAAACAGATTGCTCAAAAATTAGAGTTCAGTAGTGAGTTCAGCCCTAGTCCGGAAAGAACTTTACGAATAATTGAAAAAACTTATAATCAAAAAAATAACTTCCTTATAAAATTTAACTCAGACGAATTAGACCAAACAGATAAATTATTTTCTTGTCTTAAATCAAGAAAAGAAGACAACTCTAAGGGTATAATTTTAAAAGGAACTCACACAATTATTGCTAGTGCAGGGCTAAGAGAAAATTTTTTGGGAGACTGGGCAGATGATGATTTTAAAAAAAATACTATAAAAAAAATTTCAGAATTAGTTGATGAATCCTATTAGGATTTTTCTTTCAACTTTTCCAAAATAGAACTATCTTCAAGAGTACTTATATCACCACTAATTTTTTCTCCTGCAGCCAAAGATCTCAAAATTCTCCTCATAATTTTTCCACTTCGTGTTTTAGGAAGAGAGTCAGAAATTATAACTTTTTCTGGCTTAGCAATAATTCCAATTTCATTAACAACGTGTTTCTTTAATTCCTCTACTAATTCTGAAGAACTATTAACATCTTTCTCTAGAGATACAAAAGCGACTATTACTTCACCTTTTAAATCATCTTTTCTTCCAACAACGGCAGCTTCCGCAACTAATTTATGACTCACTAAAGCAGATTCTATTTCCATTGTCCCTAACCGATGTCCTGAGACACTTATGACATCATCAACTCTCCCCATAATCCACATGTATCCATCTGCATCAATACGTGCTCCATCCCCAGCAAAATAAACGTTCTTTTCTCCTTTAAAGTTTATATATTCCCAATAACTATCCAAGTATCTCTGTGAGTTGCCATGAATTGTTCTCATCATTCCTGGCCAAGGCTTCTTAATAATTAAATACCCGCCCTCATTCTCCATCACCTTATCTCCATTCTTATCAACTACTTCAACTTCAATTCCAGGTAATGGATAAGTAGCTGAACCAGGCTTTGTCGCAACCACTCCAGGTAAAGGACTTATCATTACACCTCCAGTTTCAGTTTGCCACCAAGTATCAACTATAGGACATTTGTTTTTACCTATAACGTCTTTGTACCACATCCATGCTTCAGGATTAATTGGTTCTCCAACAGTACCAAGAAGTCTAAGACTTTCCAGATTATATTTATCAGGGATTTCGCGCCCAGACTTCATAAATGATCTTATGGCAGTTGGTGCAGTATAAAAAATGGAAACCTTATATTTCTGAACAATTTCCCAAAAAGCCCCTAAATTAGAGGCTCTTGGTACTCCCTCAAACATTAAGGTTGTAGCTCCATTAGATAAGGGTCCATAAACTATATAACTATGACCAGTAATCCAACCGATATCAGCAGTACACCAGTAAATATCATCATCTTTTAAATCAAAAATCCATTTAAATGTCAAATGGGTCCACAGATTATAACCACCTGTAGTATGAACTACGCCTTTAGGTTTTCCAGTAGAGCCTGAAGTATAAAGAATAAAAAGTCTATCTTCGCTATCCATTATTTCAGGTTCACACTCTTCTTTTTGATCGTTTAAAATTTCATGCCACCAAAAATCCCTATCAGCAAACATAGAAATATTTTTTTTAGTTCTTTGAACAACAACAACTTTTTCAACAACTTTATCAGCCCCACTTTCAATTGCAGCATCAACTGCTTTCTTAAGCTCGACAACCTTATCTTTTCTAAATCCGCCATCAGCAGTAATGACAAATTTAGCATCTCCATCAATTAATCTTTCTTTTAGTGCTTCTGCTGAAAACCCCCCAAAGACGACTGAATGCGGTGCTCCAATTCTTGCGCAAGCTAACATCGCAAACATTGCCTCAGGAATCATTGGCATATAAATACATACCAAATTTCCTTTTTTTACACCAATTTCTTTTAATGCATTAGCAGCTCTGCAAACTTCTTTTAAGAGTTCTTCATAAGAATATTTTTTACTATCCCCCGGTTCACCTTCCCATATAAGTGCAGTTTTCGCTCCAAAACCCCTCTTAATATGTCTATCTAAGCAATTGTATGTAATATTAAGTTTTCCTTCTTTAAACCATTGAAAAAAGGGGGCATTTTCGCTATCTAAGACAGTTTCAAAAGGCTCAAACCAATCTAATTCAGATTTTGCAAAAGATTCCCAAAACTGAATTGGATTATCAGTTGATTCTTTCTTTAGAGTAAGTAATTCTTGTTGAGATTTAATATTTGAGTTTTCAGAAAATTCTTTTGGAGGAGGAAAAATTCTCCTTTCTTCTAATATGTTATTGATTGAATTGTTTTTATCTAATGACATTTAATTAATCCATAATTAATAAATCTAGTTCATAAAATTGTGGTTTAGTAAAAATTTAATATTAATTTAGCTGAAAAACTTTTATAAATAAAACTAGTAAATACGGCTAATAACAAATTCTGGAAGTGCCATTAACGCCCTTTTATACTCTGAATCGGGAAGCCAGACAATGGCTTCTTTAGAAAGCATCGCAAAATCCTCTGCTAGTTTTCTAGAACTTTCAATAGCCTTAGAATTCATTATGATGTTAAGCGCATCCTCTAAATCATTTTTTTCAGCAAGTTCTCTATTAATTAGTACAGACAATTTCTTATTTTCTTCTAGAGCATATAAAACTGGTGCAGTAAGATAACCGCTAGCAAGGTCACTTACAGCAGGTTTTCCAAGTTGTTTATCGTTTCCCGTAAAATCAAGTATGTCATCAACTACTTGAAAAGCAAGACCGATATTTTTACCAAAATCATATAGTGAGTTTAATTTCTCATCATTAATATCACTTAAAACGCCAGCAGCTTTACAACTATTAGCTATTAAAGATGCAGTTTTACAGTAACTTTTGTTTATATACTTTGAAAAAGATTGAGCGGAATCGAATCTATTTAAATTTTGTTTGATTTCGCCTTCAGCCAAATCCATTATTACCCTACTAAGTAACTTAACTACATTTACATTATCGAGGTTTGCCAAATGCCAACTTGCCTGCGCGAATAAAAAGTCACCTGCCAATACAGCGACTCTTGTGTTAAATCTACTATGTACAGTATCTACACCTCTTCTTGTAGAGGCCTCATCAACAACATCATCGTGGACTAATGAAGCGGTATGAATCATCTCAGTTATTTCAGCAAGCCTTTTATGTTTGTTTTCTAATCTAAATTCAGGCGATATAGCTTTTGAAATTAACAAAACGATACCTGGTCTCAACCTTTTCCCTCCCGCACTAAAAAGGTGCTCCGCAGCGGCTTGAAGTATTGGATGACCCGCTCCTATAAGATTTTTCAGTTCAAGGATAAGATCATCAAGATCATTCTCAACTGGTTGTAGTAGTTGTGTTACTGTGTTCATTATTAACCTCTTATATATATTAAGGAATCAAACATTGGTTCGGAGGTTAACCAACTTAATTTCTTTATTAATTTCAAGCCAAGATTTTATTTTTTTGAAAAATTCATCTTTTTCTGAAGTAACATAAAATCTTACATTTTCGTAAGAAACACTCTCATAACTGCTATTTTTTGGGGTAGGGAAAGATTCATTAAAATTTTTTATTAATGTTTGCGATGGATCAATAACTTTAATATTTGAGGGGATTTGTTTTCTTATAAAGTCATAAATTAAAGGATAATGACTACATCCAAGTATTAATTCTTCAATATTCTTTTTTAATAGTGGTCTTAAATATAAATCCGAAAGAAAATTTAACTTATTAAAATTCAGCTTTTCTTTTTCAATTTCTGATACGAATTCTGGACATTCTTGTTGATATATTTTTAAATTTTGATTTTTTGAACTTAAAGCAATTTCGTAATAGGACGATCTAACTGTAGTTTGAGTTGCCAAAACACCAATTATTTTTCCTTTTACTATTCCTGAAACTGAGTTTATAAGATCAAAACAAGGAATTCTTAGGTTATTTTGAAGAATATCAAGTGCACATGCATTTGTAGTATTACAAGCTATTAAAAGTGCATCTAAATTCTTATCTTCAAAGAATGAGGAGATTTCTTTTGCAATGAATCTTATCTCTTCAAAAGTTTTATTTCCAAAAGGAATTCTTTTTGTATCAGCCAAATAAAAGACTTCAACATCTTTGCGTGTTTTTAGCAAAGAATTAAGGATAGTAAAACCACCTATCCCACTGTCAAAAATACCTATTTTAAGTTTCACCCTACTTTAGAAAGATATTCAAGAATGCCTTGGGCAATTGCATAAGCTAATCTTTTGCGATGGGGAGCCTTTTCTAATCTTCTTGCATCTAATCTTCCTGTTAAAAATCCAATTTCTACAAGGACTGCAGGCATCTTAGTGTTTTTGATAACGTAAAATCTACCTTGTTTTACTCCTCGATCAGGGCTTCCGGGGGAAACTCTTAGAATTTGCTTTTGAATTCTTTTAGCAAGTAATCTACCTCTCCAACCTCTGTAATAAAAGGTTTCTAAGCCATTAATATCCCTTCTTTTCCCTCTTGAAGCGTTTGCATGAATACTTACGAAGATATCTGCATCAGTTTTATTAGCTAAATAAACTCTTGGAGGTAAATCTAAATCAACTTCGTTTTTTCTAGTTAAAATTGCTTTGACACCTTTTTCTGATAGTAACTTTTTAACTATTTTGGAAACCTCAAGTACAACATCAGTTTCCCTTATTCCACTAATGCCTATTGCGCCTGGATCAAGACCTCCATGCCCTGGATCTATGACAACTAAAAATTTGTTTTGTTTTACATTAGGAAGTTGAGAGGAATCATACTCCCTTTTTTTTACGTAACTGGAGTTTTGATTTGATTTAATATTTTTTATTCTTTTCCCAATAAAACCTTCACCTATCTTCTTGAATGAATATTTTGGTTTAAAAAGATTAATTCTCCATCTATTTTGATCTAAACCAATCATTTGCCACTTCAATGGGGTCAAATAAACTTCTTCCTTAAATTCAATTACTAGTCTTGTTTTTCCCTTATATGGTTTACCTAACCTAATTTCTTTTATTGAACCATTACCTTTTATTTTTCTAGGATTTTTTAATTCTCCTGGGAAATCTACCCAGAATCTATCACCATGATTTTTGTTAGCCTTCTTAAAATATGCCTTTAATTTTGTATTTGATTTTGTTCTTAATTCCAAAACTCCATTAGTATTAATTTCCCATGCAGCTAAAGCACTTTGAGATTTTACTGGTAGAATCGTAGAATTTAAAAAACAAATAATAGATAAATAACGAAAAAGTTTATTACAAAAAAACTTTGCCATTAGTTTGGAAATAATTCGTTTTTTCTATGTTTCAAACTTGGCATCTGCTCACGAATTTTCTTTACTCTTTCCTTATCAGCCGGTGCTATTGCAGCACCCTGTGTTTTTCCCGCATCAGATAAAACAGTTCCCCATGGATCAATTACCATTGCGTGACCATGGCTTTGTCTTCTTCCGTAATGAATTCCAGTTTGAGCTGGAGCAACTATATATGCTGTATTCTCAATAGCTCTTGCTTGTAATAAAATTTGCCAGTGATCTTTTCCCGTAAAAGCTGTGAAAGCTGCGGGAATCATAATTAGCTCTGCCCCATTCGAAGACAAATATCTATAAAGTTCAGGAAATCTAACATCGTAACAAATTGATAATCCTACTTTGCATAAGCCCGGGACATCTATAACAGGTGGATATTCCTCACCAGATAAAATAGTAGATGATTCCTTGTACAAGTTCCCATCTGGCAAGTCAACATCAAATAAGTGAATCTTGTCATATTTCGCCAAAATCTGTCCATCTTTTCCAAACAGTGCTGACCTGTTAAAAGTATGACTATCATCACCAGCAGGAACAGGATACCCTCCTCCCAAAAGGAATACTTGATATCTTTGTGACATAGTTTTTAAGAAATTTGCACACTTGATTGACAATTCAGAAGCTAATCTAAGTTTTTCTTCATCTTCTCCTAGAAAGGCAAAATTCTCAGGCAATCCTATCAATTCAGCACCTCTTCTAGCTGCTAATTCAATCTGTTCTTCAGCCGCAACAAAATTTTCTTCAACTTTAGAAGTGCTTGTAATTTGTAGTGCAGCTACCAAAAAATCAGTCAAAATTTGCTCCTAGTAAAAAAATTAGTAAATCATGAAGCACGAATCACACCTCTTTCAACTTGAGCAGGAACAATATCCAAGCAATCAAGTTCAGAGCAACATTTAAAATCTTCCTCATAATCACCAAGACTTGTCAATCTTTTGCCATGAGTTGCTGTTTTTAAACATTTCAAAATGTCATTTTTCCAAAAATCCCACAGCGCTAAAGCAGCCTGTAATTCGTCATTAAGAATATTGACTTCAAAATCACATTTTTTTTTCAAATATGAAGCTAATGCACCAGCAGCTAAAGAATCCTCAAGTGAATATGAGCCTTCCCAACCACTACCTAGAATTAAAACATTTTCACTTTTAAGTGAAATAATCTTTTCAGCAACTGCCTTTCTATTGGGAAGTCCCATGGCAAATAAATGGTTTGCATGTTGAACTTTTTGCAACGATTTAGTCCCATTAGTCGTACTCATAAATAATCTTTTACCTTTAACAACTTTTTTTGTGACTGATAAGGGAGAATTTCCTAAGTCAAAACCTGAGATTTTCTTCCCTCCTCTCTCTCCAAGCATTAATCTCTCATTAACATGCCACTTAATCGCAGATTCTCTTAATAAATCTAAATCTGCAAAAACTTGTATTGAATCAGCTCCATTTTTTAAAGCCCATGAAATAGTTGTAGTAGCTCTTAATACGTCTATTACTACTGCAACATCAGGACTTATATCTGGAACATCATTTGCAACGTGATAATAAGTAAGATTAATGATCAAAACCTTTTCTGAATTACATTATAGAAAACAGTTACTTACTTTGAATATTTTTTTTTAAAAAACAAACTTATTGATAATATATACCTAATTTGTTCTTTTAAATTTATCAAGTATTAATTTATAAAATGAATAATATCCGCACAATTAAAGGTGGAAGTAATTTAAGAGGAAAAATAAAGGTTCCTGGAGACAAATCTATTTCTCATAGAGCTTTAATAATAGGGAGTATTGCTCAAGGTGAAACAATAATTGAGGGTTTTTTAAATTCTGAAGATCCTCTTTCAACTGCTGATTGTCTCAGGAAATTAGGTGTAAAAATACCAGAAATAAAAGTAGATGAGCCTTTTTCGATTTCAGGGCTAGGTCTTGATGGAATAAAAGAACCAAAAGAAATTCTTAATTGTGGAAATTCAGGGACTACTATGAGGTTATTAATGGGATTATTGGCCGGCCAAGACGGGAAGAATTTTATTTTAACAGGGGATAGTTCTCTTAATGAAAGGCCAATGAGTAGAGTAGGGAAACCTTTGTCTTTAATGGGTGGAAAAATTTTTGGTAGAGAAAGAGGTAATAAAGCTCCAATATCAATTAGTGGAAATAAACTTAAAGGATGTGTTATTGGAACGCCAGTAGCAAGTGCTCAAGTTAAATCCGCCATATTATTAGCAGGTCTTATATCAACAGGTACTACTTCAGTTATTGAGCCAGCTTCTTCAAGAGATCATACCGAAAGAATGTTAAAAGCATTCGGGGCAGATATAAGTATTAGAGGAGAATTAGGAAGAAATATAGTAATCAAGTCAGGTGCCAAGTTAGTTGGTCAGAAAATATTAATTCCTGGCGACATAAGCTCTGCATCCTTCTGGATGATTGCTGCATCTATTGTTCCAAATTCAGAAATTTTAATTAAAAATGTTGGATTAAATCCTACTAGAACAGGAATATTAAATGTAATGGACTCAATGGGATGCAATTATGAGATTTTAGATAAAGCTACAGTTGCAGGCGAACCCATTGGATCGGTAAAAGTAAAGACAGCTAATAATTTAAAGTCATTTACTATTGAAGGAGATGTTCTCCCAAAACTTATTGATGAAATTCCTATCCTTACTGTAGCTGCATGTTTTTGTAATGGAGTTTCTGAAATTAAGGATGCAAAGGAATTAAGGGTTAAGGAAACAGACAGATTGAAAGTTATGGCTAGACAGTTGCGCAAATTCGGTGCAAAAATATCAGAAAAAGAGGATGGATTAATAATTAATGGTCAATCAAAATTTAATTCTGCGGAGGTAGACAGTGAGACTGATCATCGAGTATCAATGAGTCTTGCTATTGCTTCACTTCTTGCAAAAGGCACTTCAAAGATAATGAGGGCAGATGCTTCCAGAGTCTCCTATCCTTCTTTTTGGGAAGACCTTGCAACTCTAACTAGCTAACTCAAAAAAGTTTTTGTCCGAATTAAAAGAAGTTTTAACAAAAGATGGAAGTTACTCTTTGAAAAGTGAATTTTTTCAAGAGAATTTTCATAGTTTATCTGGAGCACTAGAGGAAACAAAAACAAAATTTACAACGCCCTCTGATTTAACAAGATTTAAAGGAAAGTCTATTGAAGTTTTGGATATATGTTTTGGTTTAGGATATAACACTGCTTCATTACTAGATGAATTAATTAAGCAGAAGTCATATTTAAAATTTTACGCTTTGGAGATCGATAAAAAGCCTCTTGAATATGCGCTTAGAAATAAATCTTTCCTGAGATTATGGTCTCCTAAAGTTAAAAAAATATTTGAATCATTGTATTTAAAAGATCAATTTGAAGATAAGTTTTTTAAATGTAAAATCTTGTGGGGTGATGCTAGAAAAAAAATTCATAATATTCCTGAAACTTATAAATTCGACTTGATTTATTTAGATGGATTTTCCCCTCAAAAATGTCCACAAGTTTGGACAATTGAATTTTTATCTATGGTGACGCAAAAACTGTATCCTCAAGGTTATTTAATTACCTACTCTTCTTCAGCGGCAGTGAGAAAGACATTAAGAAATCTTGGTTTGGAGATTTTTTCTATTAAACCACATATTAACTCTAGAACTTGTTGGAGTCAGGGTACTGTAGCCATAGCAAAATTTGATGAAAATAAATTTAAACACAATACAAATTTTAAAAAATTATCTTTAATGGAGGAGGAACATCTTTTAACTAAAGCTAGTATCCCTTACAGAGATCAGGATTTAAATTTTAGTAAAGAAGAAATTATTAGCAAAAGATTAGATGAGCAATTTTTTTCAAAACTATTATCAACAAAGAAATGGAGAGAGAAGTGGGGAATGACGAAGTCGGCCTTCAGGGGTTAAATTTAGGTAAATGTTTCAGAAAAATATGTTAAGTGTTGCAATATTAGCTGCAGGTAAGGGCACTAGAATGGAAAGCTCATTACCAAAGGTTCTTCATAAAATTTCTGGTAAAAGTCTTTTGCAGAGAGTTATTGATTCATGTGATGAATTAAATCCTGACCAAATATTCGTAATTACAGGTCACAAATCAAAAGAAGTGCAAAATTCAATACCAAATAATAAAAAAATCCATTTTGTTGTTCAAGAACCTCAGTCAGGTACAGGTCATGCTATTCAAGTACTTTGTAAAGAAATTAATAAAAACGAAGGGAAACTTTTAGTCCTCAATGGAGATGTGCCACTGATCAATCCTAAGACTCTAAAAAGGCTTTTAAAATTATATGATTCAAAAGATACAGATGTCTCTTTAATATCAACTAGAAAGAAAAATCCTCATGGTTATGGCAGAGTTTTCTTAAAGGGTGATTTTATAGAGAAAATTGTTGAAGAGAAAGACTGCAATAATCAAGAAAGACTAATTACATTAATAAATGCAGGTATTTATTGTTTTAATTGGGGAAATTTATCAAAAATAATAAAAAACTTGCAAAACAATAATATTCAGAAAGAAATTTACTTAACTGATGCAATAACTTTGCTAAGGAATCCTTTAAGCCTTGAAGTAAAGGATAATGGAGAACTCCAAGGTATTAACAATAGGATAGAATTATCGAAATGTGAAGAAAGTATTCAAAATTTAATTAAAGAAAAGCATATGCTTAATGGTGTAACTTTTATAAACAAAGCGAGTTGTACAGTTAGTGAAGAAGCAGAGATTGGGAGAGATGTCATTATAGAGGCGAATACTCATATAAGAGGAAGAACCAAAATATATAGTCATTGCACAATAGGGCCAAACACTTTTATTGAGAATTCTAATGTTGGACTACATTGTGACATTTCAAACTCTACTGTATATGATTCTCAGATAATGGATCATATTAAAATCGGTCCTTATAGTCATATAAGACCTAATTCCAAAATATCTTCCTATTGCAAAATAGGTAATTTTGTTGAGATCAAAAATAGTCACTTAGAAGAGCAATCTAAAGTAAACCATCTAAGTTATATCGGCGATTCTTTTATTGGGAGTTCTACAAATATTGGAGCAGGAACAATTACTGCAAATTTCGATGGTCAGAAAAAACATCAAACAAAAATTGGTAAAAATTCCAGTATTGGTGCAAATACAGTTTTTGTCGCGCCAATAAATCTAGGGAAATCAGTAACGACAGGAGCTGGTTCAGTAATCACAAAAGACTCCAAAGATAATTCATTAGCAATCTCAAGAACTAAGCAAGTAAATATAGAAAATTGGAAAAGAAAGAAATCCTAGACTAGTTAATTAATTCAATAATTTTTTCAAGCTGCCAGCATCTGCTCCCTTTTATAAGGATAGAATCACCTTTTTTGGTGGATTTATTTATCTCTTTAGGTACATCTTTAATATTATTTAAAACTAAAAATTTTTTCATATCTTTTAAATAATTAGAGTACATTTTTTCATTTTCTTTTTCGCAAATAAACAAACACTTTTCTATATCTGAATTATTTATAAAGTTAAATATTTCTATATGATATTTTTCAGATTCTTCTCCTAATTCTTGCATACTTCCAAATATGAAAAATTTATTTCTCGGCTTTTCTAGAAGGTTTTCAATACATGCTTTTACAGATTCTGGCGAGGCATTATAAGATTCATCATATATAGTTGTTTTTATTGATTTAAAAATTTTATTCCTTCCAGCTAAACTTGCAAAATCAAACTTATTAAAACTTTCAAAATTAATTCCTAGCTCTTTAGCAACTGCATAAGCAATTAAGAAATTTGAAGCATTGTGAAATCCCTCAAATGAAATTTCAAAAGTATTTTCTTCAATTGAAATTTTTTTATTTGAGGGATTATAAAATCCAATCAAATGATCATCTTTATTATAATTCTCTTTTTGATTTTCTATATTTAATAGTTCTAATTTTATTACTCTACCTTTCCAGTATTCTTTCAAAGTTTCTTCAAGAAGTGGATCATTTGCTGGGATTATTACAACTCCTTTGGGATTTAAAAATTTACTAATTTCACACTTTGCATAAGTAATATTTCTTTTCGACCCTAATAATCCAATATGAGCTGTACCGATGTTAGTAATTACTGCAATATCGGGTTCACTGTATTTAGATAAATTTTCGATCTGTCCAAGACCTCTCATTCCCATCTCAAGAACCAAAACTTTATCTTCTATGTCTGTCGAAAGAATAGTAAGGCCAACCCCAATCTCATTATTGAAATTTGCATGTGATAGTTTAATTTTTCCAAGTTTCCTAATAACTTCGCCAATCATTTCTTTTGTAGTTGTTTTACCTACTGAACCAGTTATCGCAACCAAAGGTATGTTTAATTTTTTTCTTTTGAGTAATGTTAATTTTTGAAATGCCTCTAAAGTGTCATTCACAACCCAACAAGGAAAATTACTGGGGAGTAATTTTTGCATACCTTCTTTAATAACAACAGATTTAACTCCTTTATTTAAAACCTCTGAAAGAAAACTATGTCCGTCAAAAATTTTACCCTTGATAGCTATAAAAAGATCATATTTTAAACATGTTCTACTATCAATACTTATATTTTTGAAATTAAAAGATTCTATTCCTTCATCGCCCAGATTTTTTATATCACCCAAAACATCGTTTAATTCTGATAAGGAGAATTCCATTAAAATTTTAAGTCATGCTTTTTTTTAAAGATGGATCAGCTGATTGTCCGTAAGAAAACTTTTTGACTTCAGCAACATCTGGTGATGGTTCCTTTATTCCGCAAACATCCTTATACATAATTTCGTATTCAAGAGCTGATCTCTGCCAACTAAACTCTTGGCTCATAGCTCTTTTTTGCAATAATTCCCAACTATCTTTATGTCTGAAGGCCTCCCAAGATCTCACTAAGGAGGTATAGAAATCTATAGGCTCAAACCGATCAAAGCAAAAACCCGTACCACTATTATTTTCAGGGTCATGTGGCAAAACTGTGTCAACTAAACCACCAACTCGCCTTACTATTGGAATAGAGCCATACCTCATTGCAAGAAGTTGACTGATACCACATGGTTCAAATCTACTTGGCATCAAGAATGCATCAGAGCCGCCATATATAAGCCTTGATAAAGAATCATCATAGGTAAGAAAAACTGAAAATCGTCTTGGATAATCGAGTGCCAGTTGCCATAATCCTGACTCTAAATATCTATCTCCAGTTCCTAAGACAGCTATTTGCGCATCTGTATATGCTAAAAGTCTTCTTGAAACTTGTAATAGTAAGTCCACTCCTTTCTGATCAACCAACCTACTGACCATACCTAAAAGGTATTTTTTAGTATTAACTTCAAGACCCATTTCTCTCTGAAGAATTTTCTTATTTTCAATCCTATTTTCTAAAGTCTTGATACTGAATTTGGCGGGCAAAACTGAATCTTTTGCTGGATTCCATTCATCTAGATCTATGCCATTAAGAATGCCTCGTAATTTTCCTGATATATAATTAAGTAATCCTTCAAGGCTTTCTCCGTATTCATGGGTTTTAATTTCATCTGCATAAGTTGGAGAAACGGCATTTACTCTATCTGCGTACAACATAGCTGCAGCCATAGTGTGGTCTCCATGCATATAC
The DNA here is from genome assembly GCA_003281365.1 of Prochlorococcus sp. AG-347-K18. Taxonomy (GTDB): domain Bacteria; phylum Cyanobacteriota; class Cyanobacteriia; order PCC-6307; family Cyanobiaceae; genus Prochlorococcus_A. The sequence goes on along the minus strand of QCCF01000009.1, from coordinate 13,220 downwards.
CAAGGACACCAAGTCATTTTTTCTAGTTTCCACCTCCAAGGTCCTTGATATTTTAAATTATGTATCGTGAAAACTGTACTAATTTCTGGGTCTTGATGCATCCATACTGGAATCATTCCAGTATGCCAATCATGGCAATGAAGAACTTGAGGCTTCCAACAATTCCAAGCAAATTCTGCAGTGGCGCTTGCAAAAAATGTAAAGCGCCAGTCCTCATTTTCGCCTCCGTATATTTGGTCAGAGTCAAATGTTGGATGACCCACTAGGTAAATCACATAATTATGTATGGGATGTTTTGCTTCAAATACCGCAAAATCAGAGCCCATAGTATTTGATCTAAAGACTGGATCATTAGATACCTCTAAAAGACTCCACAATTTTCCATATCCTGGAATTATTACTCTTACGTCGTGACCAAGTTTTATCAAAGATGGTGGTAATGATCCAACAACATCTCCCATACCTCCAACTTTAATCATTGGAGCACATTCAGCAGCAGCAAGAAGAATTCTCATTGATAATTATTGAAAAAGTTCTTTTGGAAATCAACTAGGGTGTCCATTTGTAGTCAGAAAAATCTGGAGGACGCTTTTCAAGAAAGGCATCTCTACCTTCTTGAGCTTCTTCAGTCGAATAGAATAATTGAGTTGTGTATCCAGATAATTCTTGAATACCTGCAATCCCATCATTCTCTGCATTGAATGAAGCTTTAAGAATACGAATAGCAGTTGGACTATTTCGTAAAATCTCTCTTGCCCAGATTACACCCTCAGCTTCTAATTCTTCAATCTTTGTAATTGCATTTATCAAGCCCATCTTCAGAGCTTCCTTGGAATTATATTTTCTACACAAAAACCAAATTTCTTTTGCTTTTCTTTGACCAACAAGTCTTGCTAAATAACTTGATCCAAAACCCGCATCAAAACTACCAACTCTTGGGCCTGTTTGACCAAATATTGCATTTTCAGAGGCGATACTGAGATCACAAATTAGATGAAGTACCTGCCCTCCTCCAATTGCGAAACCAGGAACTAAAGCAATAACCACTTTAGGCAAACTTCTTATTAATCTTTGAAGTTCAAGTACATTTAATCTCTGCTTCCCTTCATAATTTTTATATCCATTTTTACCCCTTACACTCTGATCACCTCCAGAGCAAAAAGAATAAATGCCTTTCTTATCAGGTCCGGCACCTGTAAAGAGAACTACGCCAATAGTTTCATCATTTCTTACGATATCAAATGCTTCAATGAGTTCATCTACAGTTTGTGGCCTAAATGCATTTCTTTTTTCAGGCCGATTAATTGCAATTCTTGCGATTCCCTCATTTGATTTGTGAAACAATATATCCTCATAAGATTTGCATTCTGACCAATTTAAAGTTGTTTTTCCAGGTAATACTTTCATGAAATCTAATTATTCAAAGATAGAAAATGATAAATTTAAATGCCAATTATTTTTTCTAGGAAGGCATTTTTTTCACAAATTTCATTTTCTGGATCAACATCAACTTTAATTATTACAGATTTCTGGATAGAAATGCTCCAATCTAGTGCCTCTCGTAATTTTTTAAAATTTGCCACACTTTTAAACTTTACTTGATACCCCTCTGCGATTTTTGGCCAGTTTATTTCTTTTGGCATAAGAAATAGTTTTTTTAATTCATCTTCTTTTAAATTTTTTTTATAAATACGATTAAATATATTTCCGCCATTATTATTAATTAGAAGAATTGTTAAATTCATATCGATTGAATTTTCAATCAGCCAACCGTTTATATCATGAATAAAAGCCAAATCTCCAGTCACAAGAAGTAAAGGATTTTTAATTCTAGAAATACCTAATGCAATAGATAAAGTACCGTCTATGCCAGAAGCGCCCCTAAAGCTGAAACAATTTCTTGTTAAAGTACCATTTTCTGAAAATGTGAGCCAATCTCTAATCGGGCTACTCGCGGAAAGCATTATAGGATTTTCAGCTGGCCAAAGTTTTGGAACAAGATTTGCAAGCATATACTCAGTAATTTGATTATCTTGAGTAATTTTCTCTTTTAAAATTTCTTTAATCTGCTCGCCTTCCTCTATTAGATTTAAAGCCATCGGAGTAAGAGACTTTTTATTTTTTTCGTTGATTGATAATTCTTCTAACAATAGAGTAGTGAAATTTGATAGCCCAAAATCATATTCAAATGATTTTTTTATAGGATCCAATTTTCTATAGTTTTTTTCTTTTATAAGAATTTGTATCCCTTTGAAGTTTATTAAGAACTTCTCCAAATCAATTGAGGATGACATAGGACCAAGCCTCAAAAGTTGATGACAATTTATTGAATTTTTATTTTTTCTTAAGACTAATTCCCAATTCACTACTAGTCCTCTCAAACCAGAATAAACACCTGAAACAGGATCAGCAAATACTGGCCAACCAGTAATCTCTTGTAATAGTTCTAAAGACTTATTGAAAGAAGTTAAATCATTTATGGAACCTTGATAGGGACCTACCAAAATAATGCCGGATTCATCTAAATTTAAATTTTCTGAAATTTCTAAAAATTTGTTTTTATAAGACTTTATTTCAACTTCCTGAAATATATATTTTTTCTTTAAATAAATTCTCTCAAAAACCTCTAAAACATTTTTTTTATTGAAAAATGAAATATCTAAAGGCTTATCTATAGGAATATTTAAATGAATAGGACCAGGGAAGGTTGATATTTGTTTCTCAATAGTTCGAACTAAATTCAAGATTTCATTTTCTTGTGTTTCATGAAGTCCATTTAGATTTGTACTTAAAACTCTTCTGCAGACTGAACTTAAAAAATCTTCTTGATTTACTGTTTGATTAGCGCCACAATCTTTTAATCTTAAGGGCCTATCAGCAGTAAGAAATATAATCCCTTTACAAGATCGGTCTGCCTCAACTCCTGCAGGCAATAAATTACTCACAGCAGTCCCAGAAGTTGTAATAACTAAAGAGAGATTTCCTGATGCAGCAGAAATCCCAAGAGAGTGGAATCCCGCAGATCTCTCATCTATTGAATTAAAAATATTTACCAGTCCTAATTTATTTAATTCTCCAGCAGCTATTGCTAAAGGTGCTGATCTACTTCCAGGACATATTATTAAATTTTGAACTCCTATTTTTATAAGAAGATTCAAAAGTTGTAAACTTCTAAGAAAATTTTTGCATTCAATAGATGATGTCATAATTTATATAAATGCTTTGGGATTTTCCTTATAACTGAATTAAATAAAACATGTCTACAACTCAAGAAAAAAGAAATTCAATAATAAAGGATTTAAAAAATCTTTTAATCTGGGTATCTATAGCTTTAATTATACGATGGCAGGTTATAGAGCCAAGATGGATTCCATCTGGTTCAATGCTTCCAACTCTTCAAATACAAGATAAAATTCTTGTTGAGAAACTAACCCCCAAAATCACATCCAAATCAAATCTTTCAAAATTAAAAAATAAAATAGTTGTTTTTAACGTTCCGGAACAATTAATTAATGCTGGTTATGAAGCAGATACTGCACTAATAAAAAGAGTAATTGGAATACCTGGAGACAAGGTAGAAGTAAGAGATGGTAACCTTTACTTAAATGATATCGCTCAAAACAATTACGTTTTTGACAAAAATATTAATTATTCAATGGGTCCTTTTATTGTCCCAGAAGAATCATTATGGGTGATGGGAGATAATAGAAATAACAGTATGGACTCACATATTTGGGGATTTTTACCCTATGAAAAAGTTATTGGTAAAGCTATTTTTAGATATTGGCCTTTCAATAAAATTGGACCTATTCGGTTCCCTGCCCTTAATAATTTAGATTAATGGGTACGTGATGTTGTAAGGTTTTTATATCTTGAAGTTGTAGAAATGTTTAATCCAGAATTTCTTGCTACTGAAAATAATGATCCAAACGATGAGAATGATTTAATCCAATATTTACAAAAACAATCTCCAGAAGTTTTACAAAGAGTAGCAAAATCAGCTAGTGAAGATATTCAAGAAATTATTAGACATAATGTTCAAGGTCTTCTTGGAATGCTTCCTTCAGATCAATTTGATGTAAAAATAACATCTTCAAAAGACAACATTGCTAATTTATTATCTTCTGCAATGATGACAGGATATTTCTTAAGACAAATGGAGCAAAGAAAAGAGCTAGAACAAACTCTTAAAAATGATGAAAACATGTCTATTGAAGAATAGTTTTTAAAGATTTACTTCTTCAGGAATTATTCCTAGTTCAAACAACTTTTTATATAAACCCATTAAAAATTTATTATCCTCTGGAAGTTTTTCCCACTTTTGGGAATTAATTTCATTAATTAATTTTTGACAATCTTCTATTGTGAATTTTATGGGTGCCGTAAAATGAGCTGGAATTAAATATTCCATTTCTTCAAAAGACTTGATATTTTCTAACCATTTAAGTAAAACTTCTTTTGAACGCGGAAAAATTAATTTTTGTAAAACTGGTGCAATTTGAATCTTTGGAGTATCTTTACCCATTATTTCAATAAGAGAGGATTCCCAATCTTCATCCCATAAAAAGGGATAAATACCGAAATGAGATCTCCAATTTCTAAGATCTTTCTTGAATGAATACTTAAATATTTTTTTTAAAGGTGGAATATTTAATTTACCTGGTTTCAAAAAAGAGGAAAACAAGACTAACCTTTTCCATCCTTTTTTTCTTTGTTCGATGGAGTCAATCAAAGGTTCATCTCCTCTCTCTCTAGCATGAAAAAGAAGTGGTGTTGGATCAAAATTAAATATCTCAGGTGGTGTTGAGTCTATTCCAACTATTGCATCTGTTACATGAAGAGTTTTTGTAGGATAATGGAAACAGCTTATCTCCTGATATCTTCCAAGACCTAAATTCAGTGGGCCTAATGAAGACCATTTAAAGGAGTTTGAATGTGGAGTACCATCCTCAAACAGTATTCTTGATCTTTTTGATGGAATTCCTAAAAAATCTACTGGGAGATTTATGGGGAAACTCCATTGCCCAGGACAAAGCCAAATTTCAGCATCTTTAAAAATTCTTGAAAGAGCTGGCAGTCCGATTTTATGTTCAAGTCCAGAGGCACTTGGTAGAATTATTGTTTTTACGTTGCCGTGAATCGCAATTAGTTTTTCTAACTCATTTATTAATTCTTTTGTCGGAGGTAGTGGATTTATTAGTATCAATCCATCATCAACCTTTATTACCGTCATTCTTATTGGAACCGCAACATAATAAAGTCCCTGTATTTGTTCCAAGGACCATATTTGATCAGGAATTAATTCCTTTAAAATTGTTTTCTTTTCCCCATAAGGATACAAGGGAAATAATGGCCACCAATTCCATTTTTTATTTAAAGTTTCTTCCACCACTATCATTTATACCCATCAAATAATTTCTTTAACTTAAATATTCCGTATCTTGGAGCGAATAAAAAGGCAAATAAAAATATAAAAGTTTGTGCTAAGACAATTGATCCACCTGTTTCAAGATCAAACCAAAAACTAACATAGATTCCTATTAGGCTTGAGATAATTGCACTTAATACTGAAATTACTGTCATATTATCGAACTTATCCGTCAGTAAATATGCTGTAGCCCCTGGTGTAATTAACATTGCGACTACTAAAATAATTCCAACAGACTGTAAGCCCACAACAGCTGCCAAAGATAAACATGTGAGCAGTAAATAATGAAGAAAAAACACGTTAATCCCAACTGTTTTTGCATGCCTAGGATCAAAACAATAAAGCATTAAATCTTTTCTAAAAATTGATAAAAGGATTACTACCAATAAAGAAATGAATATAGTTTGTTTTACATCTGAAAGTGATATTCCTAATGGACTACCAAAAAGAATAGAATGCAGATCAATATTACTTTTAATCTTAGAAACCAATACGATTCCAAGAGCGAAAAATCCAGTAAATACCAACCCAATAACAGTATCTTCCTTAACCCTAGATTTCTGCTTAATAAACCCTATCAATGCAACAGAACCAACCCCGAAAATAAATGCCCCTAATGAGAAAGGAATACCTAATGCATAAGCAACCACAACACCAGGCATTACAGAATGGGACACTGCATCTCCCATTAAAGCCCATCCCTTAAGAGTCAAATAACTTGATAGAAAACCACATACAGCTGCAACTAATGAACTCATAAGAAGTGCTTTTCTCATGAAATCATGAGTTAAAGGATCTTTGATAAATGAATCTAAAGTTAAAAAAGAACAGAGCTCCATACAATTTAAAATTTAGGATTCAGGTCCAAACAAGGAATCAGGTGAGATCCCTCCAAAAGTGGTTGTAATATTTTCAGGGGTAAACACTTCAGAGGTTTCACCATAAGCTACAACAGTTTTATTTATTAAAAGAACCAAATCACAAAATTCACGGACATGAATCATATCATGCGTTGATAATAGTATAGTTTTCCCCTCATTTTTAAATTGAATAAATAATTCCGAGATAAGTTTCTCAGTTCTTATATCAACACCTGAAAAAGGCTCATCAAGAAGTAATATTGATGCTCTTTGCGCAATTGCTCTAGCCAAAAAAGTTCGTTTTCTCTGACCTCCAGATAAGTTTCCAATAGGTGTAGATAAATGATCAGTAAGATCAACTCTCTCAATAGCATCTTTAACCGCCTGAACATCAGACTCTCTGGGACACCTAAAAATATTCATCGAACCATATCTTCCCATCATCACTACATCCCAAACACTTATTGGAAATTGACTATCAATTCCCTCATTTTGAGGAACATAAGCAATTGTCTGATCTTTTTGAGCAGATCTTACTGACTCTCCATTTATTCTAATTTTTCCCTTTGAAATATTTACAAAGCCAGTTAAAGCATTAAAAAAAGTTGTTTTACCAGCCCCGTTCATCCCTACTAACCCACAAATCTGGCCAGGTTTCAATCTTAAATTGGCATCATACAAAGCCACCTTGCCGTTGTAATCTACGCAAATATTCTCTGCCTCAATCCTAAAGTTTTGATAATTGATTATTTCCATAATTCAAAAAAGCCCTTTTTTTATCAAATCCAAATTATGCTCAAGCATTTTTATATAGGAACTAGCAGGCCCACTATCATCAGATAATGAATCAACAAAAAGATTTCCTCCAAAATTAGCCCCTGTTTCGTTTGCAACAACCATTTGAGATTCGTTACTTACAGTACTTTCGCAAAATACAGATGGAACATTTTTTTCTTTAACTAGTGAGATTGTTCTTGCCATTCTTTTTGGAGTAATTTGACTCTCAGCGTTAACTGGCCACAAATAAACTTCTTCTAATCCATAATCATTTGTTAAATATGAAAAAGCACCTTCACAACTTACTAGATACCTCCTGTCTTTATTTAAGTTATTAATAAAAAGTGAGAATTCTTTATCTATTTTAGAAAGTTTATCTTTATAAATTTTTCCATTTTCTTCAAATAATGTCCTTTTGGATGGCCTCAATTCTGATAAAGAATCCACGAGAATATCTACGTATAGGATCCCTCTTTTTGGAGAAATCCAAGCATGAGGATTGGGTTTCCCTTTATAAAAATCTTCACTGATAAAAATAGGATCTAAATCTTCCGCTACAGTAATTCTTTTAACTTTTAAATTAGAAACAAATTTTTCAGCCCATAATTCAAATCCAAATCCATTATCAATAAAAACAAAAGCATTAGAAGCATTTACCAAATCACTTGGAGTTGGTTGGTAGCCATGAACTTCAACTCCAGGTTTCGTTATTGATTTAATAATAAAATCATCTTTTGCAACATTGCTGATTATATCCGCCAAAACAGTGAAACTTGCCAGTATTACTTCTTTAGTTTCATTATTATTTGATATTTTCTTGCATGAGCCTGAAGTAAGAGAAAGAAGAATCAACAAACTTAAAAAAAGAATATTTTTTCTCATATTTAACATTCATCCTTAGATTATGAACTAAAAGAAAGTTTCATAAGTGGTTTCCTAAGATCAGAAATAAATCCTTTCCAATTTATTTTTTCTTTTTCAAAAGCTTTTTCAACAATTTTTTCAGAATTTTTCTTGATAAAGTCTAAATCAGGTTCTTCTACACCTTTTGTTATTGCCATAAAATCAGCCAAAGAACTTGATACTACTCTTGTTAAATAAGCAGCACTCACAGCCTGAAATGTTCCAGAGACAAGCCAATTTGGTCCATGTAATTTTGTTATGCCAATTAGAGTCTGTCCACTCCATTCAATAACTCCCTGAGCAATTGCAGTCTTTAAAATCTCTTTGGATACTTTATCTAAAATTTCAGGAGACCAATTACATCCCCATATAGACTTAATTTCTTTAATCATTAAAGAATTTATTACTGTCATTGCCATAACATCAATGGATGGGATAGGAGATAAGAAAACAGTTGTTGCTACAAGAATTTGATTTTTTCTTTGTATACCTTTTAACTGCATTCTTCTAATCCCTTCAATTTCAGATTGCCAGACAACATGAAGTTCTTTCAAAAGCCTTTTTTTTGTATTTTCAACATTTTTAGATGAACTTATGAAAAACCTCCTTAAGGAAAAAGGTATATTGGTTATTTCATTTTTATTAACATCAAAAGTAATAATTTTGTTTAAAAAGTCACTCGCAATTTGAGACTTTAAATCTTCTATCTGATTTTTGGCTTCTATTTGGTTGGAAGTTAAAGCCACCAACCAGATTGGCATATTTTTAGGAAACTTTTCTAGCCACAAAAAATCAGTTGCCGACAAAGGCAAGTTTATAAAATACAAGATTGCATCACTTTTCAAAGCTTCTTCTGGAATAACTTGAGAAGAATTGTATTTAGGCAGTTTTTCGTATAAATCAAAGTCAAACTTATCTGCTTTAAAATTACTTTTCAAAACAGATTGAAAACTTTGATAATCTTTTTGTCCAATACAACTTATTTTTTCTTTTTCGCATCTATTAAGAATCGATTCAAGTAGTTTTTGTCTTTTTGAATTCTGTTTTTCTAATTCATTTGTTGATTCAAGTTCTTCAAAAAAATTTAAATCTTCATTGCATAAATTTATCCAACCATCTAAATTTTTTGGCTCATTAAATTTAGGCTTATCATTCTTCAAGTAAAAATATCCCCCCAAACACAACGCAAAAAATCCTATTGAACCTCCTGCAAAATGGATTAAGTCACTTACAACCCATTCCCCAAAACCTAAAAACAATATGATAAAAAGAAGATTTTTTTTTGGAAACTTTATGAAATCCTTTAAAAGGTTGTCTTTACTAATATCAAACACAATACTTTATTTTTCTAATTTTATTTTAATGCAAGTTTTGAATGAGAAAAGCAAAATTTCATAAGTCGTTAATCAAAAGATAAAAATTTAAGCCTTTTTAAAAGACTTCTTGCATAACAAGATGCTAAGTTAATAGACTATTTAAATAACTTAAGAAACATCAAGATGTCTAATTCAAATTTCAGCAATAATCCTGGTCAAGAAAATTACAGAGGTCGTTCTAACAATGAAAGATCGAATTTCAGAGATAGATCGGGCGGCAGAAGAGATGGAGGAGGATTCCGCATAAGATTGAGTGATAACGAAATGAAAGCTGTGAAATCAATACAAGAGACCTTTCAGTTAAGATCTACCGTTGCAGTTCTGGGTTTCTCTGTTAGAACACTTAGCGAAATGATCAAAGATGAAAAATTGATTGAGTCAATCACAGAATATGCAAAAAACAATAAAAACTCTTCTCCAAGTAGACAATCGCAAAATCCTTATGAAGAAAAGACAAAAACAGCACCTGACCCTTTTGCAAGACCTGTTAAAAGTACATCAACTGAAGAGATCCTATCTAGCGAAGTAGAAGAGGATGGCAAATAAAAAAAGAATTCTTTCGGGAGTTCAACCAACTGGCGATTTACATATTGGGAATTGGCTTGGCGCCATAAATAATTGGGTTACGCTTCAAGAGCAATATGAAACATTTCTTTGTGTAGTTGATTTGCACGCAATAACAGCCTCATATAATCCCAAAGAATTATCCAAGAACACTATCTCTACTGCGGCTTTATACGTCGCTTGTGGAATAGATCCCAACATATGCTCAATTTTTGTCCAAAGTCAGATTTCAGCACATTCAGAACTTTGTTGGATATTAAATTGCATGACCCCAATAAATTGGATGGAAAGAATGATTCAATTCAAAGAAAAATCCATACAACAAGGGAATAATGTATCAATTGGATTATTTGACTATCCAATACTGATGGCCGCAGACATTCTTCTTTATGACGCTGACTTCGTACCAGTAGGTGAGGACCAAAAACAACATCTTGAACTTGCCAGAGATATTGCACAACAGAGAATTAATGCCAGATTTAGTAAGGATAAAAATATTTTAAAAATCCCTCAACCAATCATCATGAAGAATGGTTCAAAAATAATGAGTTTAATTGATGGTTCAAAAAAGATGAGCAAAAGTGATCCTAATGAGGGAAGTCGCATTAACTTATTAGATCCTCCTGAAATAATCGCAAAAAAAATAAAAAGAGCAAAAAGTGACAGTTCTATTGGAATAGAATATAACAACCCTGAGAGACCAGAATCTAAAAATCTTTTGATGATTTATTCAATATTATCTGGTAAAGAAATTTCTCAATGTGAAAATGAATTTTCTGAGACTGGATGGGGGACATTTAAAAAATTAATTACTGAACAACTTATTGAATCACTTGAACCTATTCAGAAAAAATATAAATTACTAATTAATGATCCCTATCAATTAAATAAAATCCTAGATGAAGGAAAGGAAAAAGCTGAAGATTTAGCAAATCAGACTTTAAATAGAGTTAAATCAAAATTGGGATTCTTTGAAATGGAGAAATAAATTATGCCAATAATTACTTTGCCTGATGGTTCAAAAAAGGTTTTCGAAAAATCTGTAACTATTCTAGAAATTGCCCAGAGTATAGGCGCTGGATTAGCTAAAGCAACAATTGCTGGGAAAGTAAATGAAGTTCTTCTTGATGCAACAATTCCAATAAATAAAGATTCCAAAGTTGTAATCATCACATCAAAAGATAAAGAAGGAATTGAAATAATAAGACATTCCTTTGCTCACCTTATTGGTCATGCAGTTAAGCAGATTTACCCTAATATTAAAATGGCAATTGGGCCTGTAATTGAAGATGGTTTTTACTACGACATTTTTTCTGAATACAGATTTACTCCAGAAGATTTAATAAAAATTGAAGAAAGAATAAACAGCTTAATTAAAAAAGATTATGATGTAAAAATTCTTCAAGTTTCCAAAGAAGAGGCAATAAAAACTTTTAAAGAAAGAGATGAGATTTTTAAATTACGAATAATTGAAGAAATTCCTGAAGAAGGTCTCATCAATTTATATAAGCACGAAGAATATATCGACATGTGTAGAGGTCCTCACGTTCCCAACACAAGGCATTTGAGACACTTCAAGTTACTTAAATTATCAGGTTCATACTGGAGGGGTAATAGTGAAAATGAATCATTACAGAGAATATATGGTACTGCATGGGCTAAAGAAAAAGAGCTCAAAGATTATTTAACAAGAATTGAAGAGGCGGAAAAAAGAGATCATAGAAAACTTGGGAAAAAACATTCACTTTTTCATATACAAGAAGAATCTCCAGGAATGATTTTTTGGCATCCAAATGGATGGACAATCTACCAGGTGCTAGAAAAATACATAAGAGAAATTCTTAAAAAAAATGATTATTTAGAAATTAAAACCCCACAAGCTGTTGATAAATCTCTTTGGGAAAAATCCGGTCATTGGGAAAAATTTAGAGACGATATGTTCACTACTGCATCAGAAAATCGCACTTATGCAATTAAACCAATGAATTGTCCATGCCATATTCAAGTATTTAATCAAGGTTTAAAAAGTTATAAGGATTTACCTATTCGTCTTGCTGAATTTGGTTCTTGTCACAGAAATGAGCCATCTGGTGCACTACACGGATTAATGAGAGTAAGAAACTTTACGCAAGATGATGCACACATATTCTGTACAGAAGAGCAAATTCAAGAAGAGGTATCTACTTTTATAGATCTTGTTTTCGAAGTTTATAAAACTTTTGGTTTTAATGAAATCATTATCAAATTATCAACCCGTCCTGAAAAAAGGGTAGGTAGTGAAGAGATTTGGGATAAATCAGAGGAGGCTCTTACCAAAGCTCTTGATAATAAAAATCTAAAATGGGAACTCCAGCCAGGAGAAGGTGCTTTTTATGGTCCGAAAATTGAATTCTCGTTAAAAGATTGTCTTAATAGAGTCTGGCAATGCGGAACTATTCAGGTTGATTTCTCAATGCCTATTAGACTAGACGCAACTTATGTAGATATTGATAATGAGAAAAGGAATCCAGTTATGCTTCATAGAGCAATTTTAGGATCCTTTGAAAGATTTATCGGAATCTTAATTGAACAATATGAGGCAAAATTCCCAATTTGGCTCGCGCCTTATCAAATAATTTTATTAAGCATTACTGATAGAAATATTGAAAAGTGTTTAAAGTTTAATGAATTAATAAATAATAATGGTTACCGATCAAAAGTTGATATTAGGAATGAAAAAATAGGATATAAAATAAGGGAGGCAACTCTTGGGAGAGTTCCCTTAATTGCAGTTATTGGAGATAAAGAAGAAGAAATTGATTCGGTCGCCTTAAGAGCTTTGGATGGAACAAATTTAGGGATTTTTAATTTACCAAATCTTTACAAATTAATGGATGAATTAATTGAAAAAAAAGGTAGAACAGAATAATTTCAAAAATATGAATTTTCTCGCTTGCGATTTAGGTGGTACAAAGGTTTTATTGGGAATATATAAAAAAGATATAAATGATGATTCGCCTAAGTTAATATTCAAAAAGAAATATTTATCTTGTGAATGGGATTCTTTTGAACTAATCCTAGAAGATTTTCTAGAAAATCAATGCAAAAATATTGCTCATCCCTATTCTGCATGTTTCGCAGTAGCCGGTCCTTTATCTAACAACAACGCAAAAATAATAAATTTATCATGGGATATATCTGGAAATGCATTAAAAGACAAATTTAGTTTTAAAAACTGCGAACTAATTAATGATTTTGCAGTGCAAATTTATGGAATACCCTTTTTAAAGAAAAATCAATATTCTACTCTCCAAAATGGATCAAAAACTCAAG
>QCCF01000008.1 GCA_003281365.1 Prochlorococcus sp. AG-347-K18 | reverse complement strand
AATAGCTCTTATAGATGCTAATAATTTTTACGCGTCATGTGAACAAAATATCAATCCTCATTTGAGAAATAAACCAGTAGTAATTTTATCTAATAATGACGGATGTATCATTGCTAGAAGTCCTGAAGCGCGAGCTTTGAAAATTAAAATGGGAACTCCGTATTTTAAGGTCAAAGAAAGATTAAATAAATTAGATGTAGCAGTCTTAAGCTCAAACTACTCGCTTTATGGGGATATGAGCAGAAGACTAATGAATTTACTGAAAAACTACTGTGAACAGATAGAGATTTATTCTATTGACGAAGCATTTGTCTCTATTTCTAGACCTAATGATAAAAATCTATATCCTTGGGCAAGAAGCATAAGATCATTAATATATCAGAATCTAGGGATTACCATAACAGTGGGAATAGGAGAAAATAAAGTAAGAGCAAAAATTGCTAATAAACTAGCTAAAAATATTGATTATTCAGCTGGAATATTTGATTTGGCTAGAACCGAAAATGAGAATAATTATTTGAAAAGAATTAGTATAAATAAGATATGGGGAGTCGGAAAACAAACCTCTAATTGGTTACAAAGTAAAGGTATTAAAAATGCGAGAGAATTAAGAGATATGGAAGAAAATGAAATCATTAAGAAATTAGGTATTGTAGGGAAAAGACTGCAATTAGAACTGAAAGGCCATAGATGCCTGCCCATAGAAAAAAACAAGAAATCAAAAAAAGAAATTCAGGTGAGCAGGAGTTTCGGCACGCCTATCACAAAATTAGAAGACTTAACTCAAGCACTGGCAACTCACGCAATAAAAGCATCTGAAAAAATGAGAAGTCAGAATTTGCAATCATCTAATATTAGAGTATTTGCTAGAACCAGTAAATATTCAAGTCAAAATTATCAAAGAAGTGCTCATAGAAAACTTACGAGTGCAACAGATGACACAAACAATATTTTAAAAATAGTAGTTGAATTATCTAAAGAAATTTATAATCCCGAATATAAATTCTCAAAAGCTGGAGTTTTAATGCAGGATTTAACAAATAGCGAATATTTACAGCAATCAGTTGTAAATTACAAATCTCAGAAAGACCTAAAAAAATCAATAAATCTTATGAGAACAATTGATTTATTAAATAAAAGATTTAATAATAATGCAATTACATGGGCCATTGCAAAAAATCCAAAAAGTTGGGCAATGAATAAGAATTTCTTAAGTCGCTCATCTACAACTGATATAGAACAAATCCCAACTATAGTGAAGTAAACAAATTAAATGGAATTTATAATATTTTTAAGCAAATTAGATAAAGAGATTCTTGACTTATTGATAAAAGCAAACCTTAAAGTAGAAGAGAATAAAATCGAATGTCTCTTAAACAAGGAAATAAAAGGGCTACATGAATTTGAAGAAAATAAAATTATAATATGTACTGAAAATGCGAAAAGGAAAACTAATTATAGAAATAAAAAGCAACGACAATATGAAGATAACCACAAAACAGAAAGGGCGATAAGAAAAGCATTAAGACATGAAGCTGTCCATGTGATACAAAAATGTAATAACAATAAAACAGTAAGCAATATAAAAGAATTAGAAAGTAAATTGCATCAAAGTAAGATAAAAGCGTTAAAGTTCTCTATGACAAATTTCTATGGGAATTATGAAAAAGAAGTAGAAGCTTATGTTCTTGAAGATAAACCAAAAAAGGTAAGAAACTTAATAAAAAAATACTGCTTGTAAATTTAAATCATAAATATTAACTAGCAATAAAATTTCCACAGCGTTGTTTATCTAAAAAATTAATATGTTGTCTTTCTAAATAATATAATTCTTGAAATTTAATAGCATCTGAATTTAAATCCTTAAAAAGATCGTCTATCTCTTTATTTGAATCTGGGGAAACAGAAGAGTTCTCAATTAGAATAGAAATACAATTTTCTAAAGTTTTTAACCTTTGAGATCCCCATGATTCAATCAGATGCCTGCATCTTTTTAGAGAATTATATTTCTCAAGAAGTGATAAAGTTCCAAGTAAATTGTTTTTAGGATTACTAAGCAGTGTTAAAAACAACTCATTTGGATTAATAAAAATATTAATTTTATTTGATGATTCAAGATTATTAAGAGCTAGATAGTCAGGTAGAAGTGAAATTAAGTTAATAGCATAAAATTCTTTTTGAAGAATTTGACTATTTGATTGTTTTAACTCATTTAAATAATTTAAACCAAGATTATTTTGTTCAATTATAGAAATAGCTTCCCATAAATTTTGAATATACTTAGTATTGAAATTATTAATTTCTCTTTTTAGAAATTCATCACGAATAAATAACCTAAGCTCTGCACAATGCAAATAATAGAAAATTATTTCCGATTCAATTTTCTCACGCCGAGAAATTTCATTTGGTTGTTCAAATTTTTTTGATCTCCCATGCCAACGAAATCCCTTCACTTGATTTCTTAAATCTTGTTCAAACTGTATCGCTAATCTTGCTTGTCCCTTACTTAATTTTTCGGAAACTTTTTGTAAATAATGAGTTCTGATTGATGATTGAGATAATTTACTTAACAGTTTCACCAATGAAGAAATAACACTTTGGAAAATTTCAGATTTAGTTAAATCTTTATCTTTAAAAATCTGATCAATCTCCCAATCAATCCAAAAGGATGAATTATCAATTAAATTAAAATAATCTTCAGGAGTATGACTATTCAAATATTCGTCAGGATCTTTAAAATCACTTAATTGAAGTATCTTAAGATTAATTTGATCTTGAAGAGAAAGACTCTCTACTTCTTTAATCACTCTTTTGGTAGCTAATATACCTGCATTATCAGAATCAAAATTCAAAATTATATTTTTATTATCTGTACATCTACATAGTTGAGAAATTTGATACTTATTTAATGCCGTACCGAGAGAAGCCACAGAATTAGTAATACCTTTTGAATGAAGAGAAATAACATCAAAGTATCCTTCGACAATAATAGCCATATCTCTTTTTCTAATATTGCTAGAAGCCTTTTCGAATGCATACAACATTTTACCTTTTTCAAATATCTCTGATTCAGGTGAATTAAGATATTTAGGTTCCTGACCATCAAGAGATCTACCCCCAAAGGCAACTACTCTTCCCTGTCTATCATGGATTGGTACTATTAATCTATTTCTAAAACGATCATAAATCTTGTCAGAATTATCTTTAGAAACAGCAAGCCCTGAAGACAAAATTAGATTAATAGGAAATTTTTCCACTTTGGATAAATAATTAAATAAGTTGTTCCATGAATTTGGAGCAAAACCTAATTCAAAACTATCAATAATTTTGTGGTTCAATTTTCTTTTTGATGTTAAATATTTCATTGCTTCTACACCACTAGAATTATTTAATTGAGACTTAAACCAATTTTTAGTGACTCTTAGTATTTTATAAAGTTCTTCCTTTCTAGATAATTGTTTTTTATAAGCTTCTATTTGGGGACCCTCGAGATTTTCAACATTAATATTATTTTTTTTGGCAAGAGATAGTACAACATCAGAAAAATTTGCCCGAGTAAATTCCATTAAAAATTTAATAGAGTTACCACCAGCTCCACAAGAAAAACAATAATAAAATTGTTTAGTTGGTGATACTGTCATAGATGGTTTAGTATCTTCATGAAAAGGACAAATTCCAACAAATTCCTTGCCTTTCTTCTTGAGAACAATATGTTCAGATATAACGTCTACAATATCTGCTTTTTCTTTAACCTCTTGAATAGTTCTTGGGTGTATGGAATGAACCATTGAGATTTTTTAAAAAATTATGATTTATTTGTTATAGTTCAAAATCAAATAAGAATCTACTTAATTTCACAATAAAACTATTTTTCAAATGATAAAGGTAGAAGAATTAGAAAAAAAACTTTACTCATTAAATAGATACAATTTGGTATTTGCCTCATTATTCTTTAGCATTATGACTTTGTGCGTAAAAAATATAGATAAAAGGATACCTATTTATGAATTAGTTTTCTTCAGGTCTCTATTAAGTTTAATGATTACATTGTTCGTAATTAATTTAAAAAATATAAACCCATTGGGGAACAATAGACCGTTACTTATATTAAGAGGTGTTTTAGGAACTTTAGCTTTAGTTTGTATTTTTTATGCAATAAGAAATATGCCGCTTAGTATATCAACTGTTATACAGTACACATATCCTATTTTTATATCCATATTTGCTGGCGTATTTATAAACGAAAAATTTACTAAGAACTTAGTTTTTGCTTTAATAATTGGCTGGATTGGAATAATAGTAATATTAAATCCAACTCAATTATCAAATTTAAATATTGAAATTGAAAATGTTTCGATTTTCATAGCATTTCTAGGATCGATTTGTACTGCATTAGCTTACGTTACAGTAAAAAAACTCTCATTCACTGAAGATGTTTATGTAATAATTGAATATTTCCCACTTGTTTCTTCTATAACATTATTGCCAATTGTCCTAATAAACTGGGTTACCCCAAATTGGAATGAATTAGTTTGGATAGTTGGCATTGGTTTATTTACTCAATTAGGTCAGACTTTCTTAACTATCGGATTAAAAAATTTACCTGCCACTGAAGCCTCAACAATTAACTATTTACAAGTTTTATTTGGCTCAATTTGGGGGGTTTTGTTTTTTAGTGAAATAATAAACTTTAACTTTTTATTAGGTGCTTTACTAGTTTTATTAGGAACTATTATATCTACTACCAAAATAATCAAAAGGACATAGAATATTAATAGAATTAAAAAATAAATTGAGATTTTTCTATTTAACTTTATTGTTCTGTTTTTCTCCAATTGTTCAAGTAAGAGCAACAACTCCAAAGTCAGTAACCTGTACAAGAACCGAATATAGAGAGGAGTATATTCCTGGAACGAAATCAAACCCAGGCTACGTAAAAAGTTATGAAGTGGATGTTGTAATACCTTGTGGAGGAAAAAGTAAAGTTGAAAAAATTGATGACAATGACTGTAAGGAAGGGTCAGTTATTGGAGGTATTCTTGGTGCTGGAATAGCATTATCATCATCTAGAGGGAAAGATAGATTCTGGGCGGTACCTGCTGGAGGTACTGCGGGAGCACTAATTGGATGTCAGGTGGATGGTGGGTAATTGATTAGTTGGATAAATGGAGAATTGATTGAATTATGGCAAAATAACCAAAAATTTTTTGTTTTAATAAATTGTCAAGGACTAGGATACGAAATTCAAATAATAGAATCCTTTTTTCTCAAATTAAAAAAAAATCAGATATCTAATAAAAACATTACTCTTTGGATAAAACATATTAAGAAAGAGGATTCAGATTTATTATTCGGCTTTATATCTAAGGATCAAAAGAAGTTCTTTATTGAGATTTTAAATATTAGAGGTGTAGGATCGCAAATTGGTATGAGCTTATTAAATAAATTCTCAATTAGTGAGGTTTTCAATGCAGTAAAAACAGACAACAAAAATTTAATTTGTTCTGTACCTGGTATAGGACAAAAAATGAGTGATAGATTAATTTTAGAACTAAAAAGTAAATTCAAAAGTGAGATATTAATGGAAGATGAAAAAGTCAAAAATGAATTAGAGATAAATGATCCAGAAATTAATAAATTGGTTAATGACCTTCAGTTAACCCTCCACTCGTTAAATTATAAAAAAAAAGAAATTAAGAATGTTCTCCCAATTCTTATTAGAGAAGCAGATATTCTTAATAAAAATAAAGAAATTTTATCATTTGAAAATTTGTTAAAGTTAGCTATGAATTTTCTAGATAACGATTCTGGTAATATAGACAGATAACGTAGTAATATATATAGAAGGTTATATAATTTTATGTCATTAGATACAGCTGAAAAACAGAAGCTTATTCAAACTCACCAAATACATGCAACTGATACAGGCTCAGCGGAAGTACAAGTAGCAATGCTTTCTAAAAGAATTACGAAATTAAGTGACCATCTTCAAGGTAACATTCATGATTTTGCTTCAAGGCAAGGATTATTGAAAATGATTGGGAAAAGAAAAAGATTGCTTACCTATATTAAAGATAAGAATATTCAAAAATATCAAGATCTTGTGAAGAAAATCGGAATCAGAGGATGATTTCCATTAATGAAAAAAAAACAATCAAAAAAAAAGATACTTAACAAAAAGAAAAAGATTTTATCCGAGAAAACAGCTTTTGCGAACTTAGAAAAAAGTTCTAAAAAAGTCATATCTCCAAAAAGATCAACAAGTGGAATTCCTAAATATGTAGCTGATAGGATGGCAAGAAGAATTTTTTTTACTGCAGGAATACCAACAGTTATGGGTATGTCAGTTTTTGTTGTTAGTTATATTATTGTTACGAGAAATATTGCAGAAATACCTCCTTCTTCAACAATTGCAATTTCAGCATTGTTTTTCTTGTTAGGTCTAGGAGGATTGAGTTTTGGAATATTATCAGCTAGTTGGGATAAAGAGCCTGGATCTTTTTTTGGTATTGAAAATATTCCAATGAACATACAACGTGCAAAAGCAGCATTCAGACCAGCAACTCAAAACTTCGAGGATAAAAGTTAATCTAGGAAACTAATGATTTCAAAATAACTTTGAATGATTTATCTTCTAATAATTTGCATACTCCTTGAATATCTCCAATACAGAATTGATCACCAAATTTAACGTAGGTAATACTATTTTTATTTCTCACTGCAGCTAAAACTGGAATCTTGATTCCGCATCTATCTTTATCTGGTTTAAACTTAGTTAAACAGTTTTTCAAGGTATTTTGTACTCTTACATCCGATGCTTGAGAACTTTCAAGATTAATGATAAGTAATTTAAGATTATCTATTTCTCTACAATCATCTATTATTAATTGAGTCTTATCACTTTTTTTATCTATTGTTCCCCACACCAATAATCTAGTGTCAGTCAAAAGAAATTCTGATAATCTTACATAGGTTTTTGGAAAAACTATTGCTTCGCAACATCCAGAAAGATCTTCTAGCTGAACTATAGCCATCCTATCTCCTTTTCTCGTTGTAATTTGCTTTATATCAGGAATCATTCCAACTAAAGAGACTTTTGTTCTATCTTTTATTTCTTCTAGCTGAGAAATACTTATAGGTGACACGAGTTTTGCTGGCTTAGTTAAATGCTTCAGAGGATGATCTGATAAATAAAAGCCTAATAGCTGCTTTTCTAGCCGTAACTTCTCAATGAGTGAATAGTCATCAACCTTAGCTAATTGTGAATCTGAAAAAGCAACATTAGAAAATTCTTCCTTAGAGTCAAATAGATTTCCTTGCCCTGATAATCTATCACGATTTCTTGAAGAGGCCCACTCAATAACGTGCTCAATATCTGACAATAACTGAGCTCTATTATTATCATTTGAAAACTCGTCTAGTGCACCACAATGAATTAGAGATTCAAGACTTCTTTTGTTAAGAATATTAGATGGCAAACGGTCGCACAAATCTGATAATGACTTAAAGGTTCCAAGACTATTTCGGTTTTCAATTATATTTCTTATTGCAGAATCTCCTAAATTCTTAATTGCAGATAACCCGAATAAAATCTGATTGTTCTTAATAGTGAAATCAACTCCAGAAAAATTAATGCTCGGTGAAATAACCTCTATACCCATCGAATAACAATTAGAAATATATCTTTGCATCTTATCGCTAGAGCCAGAATTTACGCTTAAAAGGGCTGCCATATATGCGACAGGAAAATGGGCTTTTAAAAATGCAGTTTGATAAGTTACCGCACCATAAGCAGTTGAGTGACTTTTGTTAAAACAATATTCTGCAAATAAAACCATCTGATCAAAAAGATCATTCGCTAATTTTTCATTAACACCTTTCTTCATAGAACCATCTACAAAAATATTCCTATGCTTTACCATTTCAGAAACTTTCTTTTTCCCCATCGCTCTTCGAAGTAAATCAGCATCACCAAGGGAATAGCCAGCAAGATCTTGAGCAATCTTCATGATTTGTTCCTGGTAAACCATAATTCCGTAAGTTTCAGTGAGAATTGACTTAATAAGAGGATGAGGGAAATCAATCTTTTCGTTCCCATTTTTTCGATTTATGAATTTAGGGATAAGGCCTGCATCAAGAGGACCAGGTCTATAAAGAGCCAGTATGGAAGAAATATCCTCTAAAGAGGTAGGTTTAAAATCCTTAACAACCTGTTTCATGCCGGAAGATTCAAGTTGAAAAATACCTTCTAGATCGCCTCTCCCGATAAGCTCAAAGGTTTTAGAATCATTTTGTGGTAACTCATCAATGTTTATTTTCTTTCCAGTAGATTGATTAATAAGAGAAACTGTCTTATCAATCATCGTAAGATTCTTAAGACCCAAGAAATCCATTTTCAATAATCCAAGAGATTCGATATCGTCCATAGAATATTGGGTTATTATTTGTCCTTCATTATTTCTTTGAAGAGGTACAAGTTCGTCGAGAGGATCTGATGCTATAACAACTCCAGCAGCATGAACTCCATAAGTTTTATTAGTTCCTTCAATTCTCAAAGCCAAATCAACCCATTTCCTAACCCTATTATCATTAATATATTTCCCCCTAAACTCTTGACTAGGAGAATTCTTATCAATCATTTCATTTAATTTATGAGGTTTCCCTCTTACAACCGGTATTAACTTAGCCAATTTATCCGCCTCACCATATGGTATATCAAGAACCCTTGCAACATCTTTTAAAACAGCCTTAGAGGTCATCTTATTAAAAGTAATTATTTGCGCAACTTTATCCTCTCCATAACGATTAGTAACATAATCAATAACTTCATTTCTTCTATCAATACAAAAGTCTGTGTCAATATCTGGCATTGACATTCTTGCCGGATTTAAAAATCTCTCAAACAACAATCCATGCTCAACAGGATCTATATTTGTAATTTCAAGAGCATAAGCTACTAGTGAACCTGCTGCAGAACCCCTACCTGGTCCTACAGGAATAGAGTTATCTCTAGCAAACTTGATGTAGTCCCAAACAACCAAAAAATAATCTGGGAAGCCCATGTCTTTAATAATGTTTAATTCGGAAGATAGTCTTTTTTTATAGTTCTCATCAACTTCAGCAAGATCATTTTTCTTAAGTCTTTTTAAAAGGCCTTTATTAGATAATTTTGTAAGGAAGGAAAATGAATCTGTATCTTCGATAAGAGGAAATTTGGGCATTCTATAATTACCAAACAAATCAAATACTTCAACCTTTTGAGAAATTTCTACTGTATTATTAATTGCCTCAATAATTGATTCATCATCAATATGATCTTTAAAAAGTTCAAGCATTTCATTTTCACTTTTAATATATTCTGTACCGGTATATCTCAATCTTTTTTCATCACTTATTAGTTTTCCTGTTAATACACAAAGCAAAGCGTCATGTGCTTCAACATCCATACTTGATAAGTAGTGGGCATCGTTGGTGGCGATGACTTTTATTTGGTGCTTCTTCCCAATTTTTAATAATTCAACATTAACAATCCTATCCTCAATAGAGCCATGATCTTGTATTTCTAGATAAAAGTCATCCGCAAATAATTTTTTATACCAAAGAGCAATACCCTCTGCTACGTCTAATCTACCTTTTAAGATAGCTTGAGGTATCTCTCCTCCAAGACATGCTGTAGAAATTATCAGACCATCACTATATTTGCTTAAAAGAGATTTATCAATACATGGTCTAGAAAAAATTCCTCGACCTCTCATCCCATTAAGGTGACTAATTGTAGTCAACTTCACTAGATTCTTATAACCAGTATAGTTTTTTGCTAGCACCACCAAATGATATCTTTTTTCTTTTTTTGGTTGAGGATCATCTATAGAACCATTAATCACATACATTTCATTACCAATAATTGGTTTTATACCTTTCTCTTTACATTTCTTGACCAAATCAAGAACACCATACATAACTCCATGATCAGTAAGAGCTATCGATTCCATTCCAAGATCAGAAGCTCTATCTACAATTTTTGAAATTTGACTGGCACCATCAAGTAAGCTGTAGTCACTATGATTATGAAGGGGAATGAAAGCCATACTCAAATAATTTATATATATAAGATAGAGAAAATTTCCAAAAGATCTATACTTTTGATTACAAATTAATTATTAATACAAATTTAAAATAAAGGTCTGTCCTTTATAACCTGAGCATCAATTTCAAAAATATTTGCGGCATTCAATATTCTATCTTCTTCTAATACATTGCCTATTAATTGCATTCCAATAGGTAATCCTTTATTATCGAAACCACAAGGAATGCTGATTGCGGGGAGGCCTGCTAAATTAGCAGGAACAGTTAATAGATCAGACAAATACATTGAAAGTGGATCATTGACAAAATCTCCCTTCAAAAAAGCAGTAGTTGGGCAAGTTGGAGTTAATAAAACATCTACTTTCTTAAAAGCATTATCAAAATCTTTTCTTATTAGCGTCCTAACTTTTTGTGCCTTCTTGTAATAGGCATCACTGTATCCAGCTGATAAAGCATAAGTACCAATCAAAATTCTTCTTTGTACCTCATCTCCAAATCCTTCAGCTCTACTTTTTGAAGTCATATCTAAAAGATTTGAACCTTCATTAGATCTGTAGCCATATTTAACTCCATCATATCTAGCTAAATTTGCAGAGGCTTCAGATGGTGCAATGACATAATATGTAGCAATTCCATCGTTAAATCTAGGACATTCAACTTCGATGATTTCAGCCCCTAAAGCTTGAAATCTATCAACTCCAGAAAGAACAGATTGCTTAACTTCTGGATTAAGTCCTTGGTGTTCAAAACATTCTTTAATGATTCCAATTTTTAAACCCTTTATGGATTTATTTAAGTCAGTCAAATAATTTGGTACTGGCTTATCAAGACATGTTGAGTCAAAAGGATCTTTACCAGATATTGAAAAAAGCATTTCAGCCGCATCTGAGACAGTATTTGTAATTGGGCCAATCTGATCAAGAGAGCTAGCAAATGCTACGAGTCCCCATCTGCTAACTCTGCCATAAGTTGGTTTAAGACCTACAACGCCACAAAAAGAAGCTGGTTGCCTTATTGATCCTCCTGTATCAGAACCTATAGCAGCTGCACAAAATCCAGCGGCAACTGAAGCAGCACTACCGCCTGAACTGCCTCCTGGCACTCTATTAATATCCCATGGATTTGAAGTGACGCCAAATACAGAAGTTTCCGTTGAACTACCCATTGCAAATTCGTCTAAATTTGTTTTTCCTAAACAAATTACCCCTGAAGATAATAATTTACTCGAAACGGTGGATTCATAAGGCGAAACGAAGTTTTTGAGCATTTTACTTGCACAAGTTGTTGCAACTCCTTTGGTGCAAATATTATCCTTTATTGCTATTGGCATCCCCGCCAGAAGGGGCAGTTTTTCTTTATTTTGAATTAATTTATCAATGTTCTCTGCTCGGGCAATAGCATTTTCTTTTGTAATACAAATATATGAGTTAATTTCAGGATCTTTATGATCAATTTTGGAAAAGATATCATTTACTAAATCCTTAACAGAAGCATTATTGCTAGTAATTTCTTTTCTTAAAGAATTAAAATTCATTTCTTTTTTTGATTCCTTAAAGTTGACAATTGTTAAATAGTCAATGGTTCATCTTTTTTGCAACGCATTAAACTATATTTAACTTCATTAGAACCTTCATCAGTTAGTTCTTGAATAAAAGAAGGTAAATTATTTTCTAGGCTTCGTTTCGTTATAAATGGACCAAACCAATAGGTGTTATTAGGATTATGCGTCTCAATTTTAGCCCACCAAGCTAGTCCGAGTTTGTTGCCAAGATTTCTAATCAATTTAATGGGTCTTTAAGACTTTTAATTCTTGTCAAATTCTATACAATTTTGTAGTAAAAGTTCAATAAATTTTCATTAATTATAAAAATATATTGAAACAACAATATTTTAGAATACACAAAGAATATAGATAAACAATAAAAAACTATTTACTGTTCAAATGAAATAATGATATAGCCGCAGCAACAGAGGCGTTTAAGCTTGATGTTTTACCTTTAAGAGGAATACTCAAAAGAAAATCGCATTTTTTTTGAGTAAGTAAAGAAATACCTTTATCTTCAGCTCCGACTATAACAACCAAGGGACTTTTTTCATGAAACTTTGAAATAGAGAATTTACCATCTCCAGATAATCCAATAACAAGAAACCCATTTTTCTTAAGTTCTTCTAGAGCCCTATTTAAATTAACAACTCTACTAACAGGTAAGTATTCCAGGGCACCTGCAGCTACCTTAGCAACTGTACCTGTTAAGCCAGCAGATCTTCTTTGAGGTATTATTATGCCCTTACAATCAAATGCTTCAGCTGACCTTATAATTGCACCAACATTGTGTGGATCAGTTATGCCGTCCAATGCAAGAATAATAGGATTTTTAGAGTTCTTTTTAGAATCATTGATTAATTTTTCTAGCGATATTGTTTTTGAGCATGCTAACTGTAGCGCAACGCCTTGATGTGATGCTCCAAAAGTTAATTGCGAAAGCCTGTTCCAAGAAACTTCTTCAATGAGAACTCCTTTTGACTTAAGTTCCTTTAGTAAAATATAAAATTTCTCCGAAGAAAAGATTTCTGATGTACACCAAATCCTATTAATAGCTCTTTCACTAATAAGAGCCTCGAAAACTGAATGTTTTCCCCATATCCAATCATCAAAATTCCTTTTATTTGAATTTTCAGGAAAGATATCAACTGCTTTATTAGATCTATCAAAATTAGATTTATTTATTGTTTTTTTAGCATTTGAAGATGAAAATTTATCTTTTCTTTTATAGCCTTCATTGAGATTGTTAATACCATTTTTATCAGAATTAAAAAATGATCTATTATTTTTTGAAGAATTTGAATTTTTAGAATAAAAATTAGAATTAGAGTTTTTATTGTGATGTTTACTATTTTTCCTAGGGTGATTATTTTTAGATATGTTTTTCATAGATTCATTGTTTTTTAATTTCGAGAAATTCAAAAAGAGTTGACAATCGTTGAGGATCTTTTAAAAATAGCCAACCGATAAGAGTTTCAAAACCTGTTGCCCTAGAATATATGGTTGGGTCTGAAGACTTTGGGTATCTCTTTGTTTTATTTCTAGCACGTCTTATTAAATCAATTTCATTTGAATTTAATAAATGTTCAATTTGACTTAAAGATTTTGATTGAGATTTTGCTTTAACTTCGTTTACTACGGATAAATGAAGTTCTTTTGCTTTCAAAGGGAAATTTACATATCTTAGTCTTTGATGAAGTTCCCATACTGAATCTCCTAACCAAGCAAGTTGGATAACACCTATATCTTCAGGAGAACCTAATGGCTCCAAATTTTGAATCCAATTATTCAATTTTTTAAATAATTTAATGCATCTTCCAGAGATGATTTTAAATTAAGAAAATCGCCTAAACGAACAAGTTTAATTGTTTGAGCAACTCTTGAATTACCAACAACTGAGAAACCTAATTTCAACTTTTTACATTCTTTTGCGGTCTGTACCAGAGCCCCAAGTCCTGAAGAATCTAGAAAATCAATTTTTGTCAAATCGATAACGAATGGAAACTGATTTTTCAAATTATTTGTAACAAAAGACTTAAATTGTTTTTCTGAAAAGGCATCAAGCTGCCCTTTAAAAGTAAAAACAATAATATTTGTTTTTAAATCAAAGTTTCCTCTTAAAGAAACCGTTAACTTCTGGAAATCTTCTATGGTTTATCCCTCCAAAAATTAATATATCAAATGTAATTATCAAATCAAAAGATAACAATATGTCAACATCTTTCTAACATTAGAGAAACAAATTTTTTAAATAAATAGTCTGAATCATGTGGCCCAGGCCCAGCTTCTGGATGATATTGCACACTAAATATTGGTTTATTTTTAACTTCTAATCCTGCTACAGTACTATCATTAAGGTTGTAATGTGTAATTTCGACTATATCCTTTGAAAGAGAATTTGGATCAATAGCGAAACCATGATTCTGGCTAGTTATCTCAACTTGATTATTCATACCACAAGGGTGATTTAAACCACGATGACCAAAAGGCAGTTTGTAGGTTGAACCTCCTAATGCTAAACCAAATATTTGATGACCTAGACAAATTCCGAACATAGGTATTTGACCATATTTAATAAGTGACCTTGCTAGATCTATACCTTCAGTAACAGAGGAGGGGTCACCAGGGCCATTAGAGAAGAATATCCCATCAGGATGATTAGATAAAACATCATTAAAAGAAGATCCGGAAGGTAAAATTAGAATTTCACACCCATGAGCCACCAATCTATTTAAGATTGATTTTTTTATTCCAAAATCAATTGCTACTATTTTTAATTTACTAGATTTTTCTGAATAACTTTTTCTTAAATCAAAATATGTATCCGTAGGACTATCCCATATATATTTTTGCTCTGCTGAAACCACTTTTGAAAGATTTAGACCTTCCATTTTTGGGATTTTATTGATTATTTTTAAACAACTTTCTAAAGATTTATTTTCAGAGGTAATAACTCCATTCATAGAGCCTTTAGATCTTAGGATCTTAACGAGCGCTCTAGTATCGATTCCATATAGACCTATTATATTTTTTTCAACTAACCATTGATTAAAATTCATTAATGATCTCCAATTACTATTATTCGATGAATAATTTCTAACTATTATTCCTTTTACGTAAATACTGGATTCTGAATCTTCAAAATTAATGCCAGTATTTCCAATCTCTGGGTATGTAAATGTTAATAATTGTCCAAAATAACTTGGATCAGTAATTACTTCCTGATATCCAGTCATTCCTGTGTTAAAAACTATTTCACCGACAGCAGTCCCAGGCGCTCCAAAACTAAATCCAGGGAACACAATACCATTACTTAAAACTAGCTTTGCATTTTTCTTATAAGGATTAATCATTAATTTGAAATTAGTTCATCTGATGATAAATAACTTTTTAAAAGTAAAAATTTTTCCCAAGGGTCTGCTTTGTTAATTGATAGTAAAGCTTTATTAAATCCTTCATATAAATCATCTTCAATTCCTGCAGCCCACAAGACTAATGAAGTATTTAAGGCAACAACATCTTTATGAGATTTTTGTCCAGTACCATTTAAAACGGATGTTAATATTTCCTCGTTAGATTCACCATCAGAAACAACAAGTCTTTCATTGGATATATTTTCATAATTAAAATCCGTAATGTTTATCTTAGAAAATCGTAATTTGCCTTTTTCAACGAAAACTAATTTATTTTCACCCTGAAGTGAGGCCTCATCAAGACCACCTGAACCATGTACTACTATTGCTCTATTCATCCCCAAATTTAATAGTGCTCTGCCCATAGGTTCTAGTAGATCCTCAGAAGCGACACCTAGGACTTGAGCATTGGGTCTTAAAGGGTTTACCAAAGGACCAAGTTGATTAAAAACAGTCCTAATGCCTAGAGCTTTTCTTAAGGGTGCAAGTTTTATTAAAGATTTATGCCAAGCAGGTGCAAACAAAAAAGTTACTCCAACATCACTTATTGCAGAGATCACATTTTCCAATGAACAATTTAAATTTAAACCAAGATTCAACAAAACGTCAGCAGAGCCAACTTTCCCACTAGCACTTTTATTTCCGTGTTTAGCAATTTTCACACCACAAGCAGCAGCTACAAATGCTACGGCAGTTGAAATATTAAAAGTATTAGCCCCATCACCTCCAGTTCCACAAGTATCTACCATATAAAATTCTGGTCTTGCTAATGGTAGTTTGCAAACATCTAAGAGTTCTTCAGCCATAGAAGATAATTCGACTCCTGTACAACCTTTTGCTCTCAAAGCGCTTAAAAAAGCGCCTGTTTGAACATCTGAAATCTCATCTTTAAGCCACCTTTGCATTAATGATTTAGAAGTAACATCATCAAGGTTATTCCCTTCTAACAAAAAATTTAGGATTTCAGTATTGGAAAGACTTGAGGACATTTATTTAATGAAGAACATAAAAAAGATAAAAATTAGTTTGAAGTGTCAAAACTTGATCCAACTAAATCTTTATTTGAACTAGAGGGTCTGAAACTATTTGACCATATTTTTTTTGTTTTCATAAAAAGTTCATTTTGTGTTAATTTCCAAAATTTTAAAATTTTATTAATGTCGTTTTTAATTTCAGTTTCTCCAGGAAAATTTGTATATCTATTAATCAATCTAGCTAAATTAACCAAGTCAAGATCTTCTGGTTTTTTTTTTGAGATAAGAGAATCTATAATATTCTTGTCTGACGCACTTAATGGATGGGATTGTTCGCTACTCATAAATAAATACTGAATCATTTATAAAATTAGCTCACATATTTAAAAATGAAACATTATCTTAATCATATCGGCAAAATCAAATGAAAAATCTAAAATTTAAAGTTATATCAAAATACCTCAGACCATACAAAAAAGAGTTTTTAGTTGGAGCCTTAGCTCTATTGGTAGTAAATATTTTGAGTGTTGTAATACCCTTAGAAGTAAAAAATATAATTGATCAATTACAAAATAGTTTTTCTTCAGATTTTGTGATTTCTAAATCTTTGTTGTTAATCTTACTAGCAACTTTTATGGGTTTAATAAGACTATTTTCTAGACAAATTGTTTTTGGTATTGGAAGAAAAGTTGAGGTAAATCTTCGTCAAAAACTTTTCGATCATTTACTTATTCAAGA
This sequence comes from Prochlorococcus sp. AG-347-K18, assembly GCA_003281365.1. Classification (GTDB taxonomy): domain Bacteria; phylum Cyanobacteriota; class Cyanobacteriia; order PCC-6307; family Cyanobiaceae; genus Prochlorococcus_A. Next base: position 57,593 of record QCCF01000008.1, on the reverse strand, counting down.
CCCAGAATGGATTCAAAAAAAAGGAAGTGGAGACATTATTAGTAGAGCTACAAGCGATGTTGAAAACATAAGAAGATTATTAGGATTTACAGTTTTAAGTTTATGCAACATTTTCTTAGCCTACACATTTACTATTCCGTCTATGTTTTCGATAAATAAAACATTAACAATATCTTCTTTAATGATATTTCCATTAATTCTTGGAATCGTAAGCTTATTTGGAGGTAGAATGGTGAACCAAAGAAAAGCACAACAAGAATCATTATCAAAACTTAGTGACTTAATACAAGAAGATCTCTCTGGAATAAGCGCAATAAAAATTTATGCACAAGAAAAAGCTGAGATTAAAGAATTTAATATTTACAATAATGCTTATAGAAATTCTGCAATTAAACTTGCCAGAACAGCAAGTACTCTATTCCCTTTGCTGCAGGGCATTTCCTCAATATCGTTATTAATTTTATTAGGTTTAGGAACCTATCAGTTGGAAACTGGATTTATTTCAATTGGTGGATTAGTAGCTTTAATTCTTTATGTTGAAAGGCTTGTTTTCCCTACAGCTCTCCTAGGATTTACATTGAATACTTTTCAACTAGGTCAGGTAAGTTTAGATCGTGTAGAAGAAATTTTCAATAACAATCCAAACATTGTAGATGGACAAAACGATAAATTTTCAAAAAAACGAGTTAAAGGATTTTTAGAAGCTAAAGATCTAACAATAAAATATTCAGGAGCAAAATATAATTCATTAAATGGTCTAAATTTTAAAATTAATCCCGGTGAGCTTATTGCAATTGTTGGTCCTGTAGGATGCGGCAAAACTACCTTAGCAAAGTCATTAGGAAGAATTATTGAAATTCCTGATGGAAAATTATTTTTAGATGAAACTGATATAAAAACGATTAAACTAGAAGATCTTAGAAAGAATATCTCAATCGTTCCTCAAGAAGCATTCTTATTTACTTCTACAATTACAGAAAACTTAAGATTTGGAAAACCTAAAGCTTCTAACGAATTAGTAAAAGAAAGTGCTTCAAGGGCTGGATTAATAGAAGATATAAATAATTTTCCTCAAAAATTTAAAACAATTGTTGGAGAAAGAGGTATAACACTAAGTGGTGGACAGAGACAAAGAACAGCACTTGGAAGAGCCTTACTAGTTAATTCTCCTGTTGTCGTTCTTGATGATGCTTTAGCAAGTGTTGACAATAATACAGCAGCTAGAATAATAGATGAAATGCGAGATAGAACTAATAAAACAATTTTAATGATTAGTCACCAGCTATCTGTGGCTGCAACATGTGATAGAGTTTTAGTTATGAACAAAGGGGAAATAGTTCAGGAAGGTACTCATAAAGACTTAGTAAAAGAGAATGGTCTATATAAAAAACTTTGGGAAAGAGAACTAGCCACTAACATTGTTAAAGGCTAAAGCTAATGTTTTAATTTATGATATAAAAATTTGAATTATGTTTAAATTTCTAAAAAACTTTATGAATAATAAAAAGAAAATCTCAACTAAAGATGTCAATACATTTCACAGAATACTAAAATCTGACATCAAAAAAGATCCTAACCATAAAGAGGATGAGATTATATTTGGTTGCGGTTGTTTCTGGGGAGCTGAAAAATGTTTTTGGAAACTTCCAGGAGTAGTAACAACTTCAGTAGGTTATGCTGGAGGGAATAAAAATAATCCAACTTATTATGAAGTATGTTCTGGCCTAACTGGTCATTCAGAAGTTGTAAGAGTTGTCTGGGATAAAACAAAAATTGATATAAGTGATTTATTAAAAATGTTCTGGGAATGTCATGATCCTACTCAAAAAAACAGACAAGGCAACGATATCGGTAGTCAGTATAGATCAGCTATTTTTTATAAAAGTGACAAGAATAAAAACATTATATTAGCCAGCAAAGAGCAGTATCAAATAGAGCTAAATAAAAATAATCTAGGATCAATAACTACTGAGATTAAATTGATTGACACCTATTTTTTTGCGGAAAACTATCATCAACAATACCTTGCATCAAAAGGTAGCAGACAATATTGTTCTGCTTCTCCTACAAAAGTTAAATTAGGTGATTTTAATGGAAGTAATTACAAATTAAAAGACTTTATATGGGAAAACTTTAATTGGGAAGTTGATAAGTGCGTATTGAGATCTGATAACAATCCAATAAAGAATTACATTTAAATACACCTTTTATTTATAGTAATATTACGGGGCGTAGCGCAGTTTGGTAGCGCACCACTTTGGGGTAGTGGGGGTCGTGGGTTCAAATCCCGCCGTTCCGATCACTTATCATCATCATTAATAAGGGATTTGTATAGTTTATATGAACTTATTCCTACAGCTATAAATGTAAAAGATGAGAAAAATCCTAGTACTAAGATAGTGAAGTTAGAAACTTCAACTTCACCTAGCTGAAAAGATATAAAAATATGCATAAGACATTTTTTTAAAACCTTAACATAGGGGCAAAATTTTTTTAAAAAAGAATTATAAATTTAGAAGAATTAGCACCCCAAATACAACACGATAAATAATAAACAATTTCAGCCCATTTGAAGAAACATACTTTAATAAGAAATCGATAGCGAATAATGAAGAGATAAATGTGGTCGCAAGACCAACAATTAAAGGAGAAAAATTATAAAAGTTAAATTCATTCAATGCTGAAATAAATTCAACAATAGCTGCAAGAGAAATAGCTGGGATTCCTAATAGAAAGGAGAATTTAGCAGCATCTCTTCTTTCCCAACCTGACACTAGAGCGGTAGAAATAGTCACACCAGATCTTGAGACACCTGGAACAATAGCAAAGGCTTGAGAAAGACCTATAAGAAAACTATCTAAATATTTATGGTTTCTTATATTTATTGAATTAGTGGACGAAGTATCAGCGACGTACATGAAAATAGCCATAAGGATAGAAACACATCCGATTAAAAAATTTGAACGAAGAATATTATCGAAAAAATAAGGAACAAATAGTTTTATGGTTCCACCAAACAAAACAATTGGAATAGTGCCTACAAAAATAGATCTTAATAAACGGTCTTGTAATAAATATTCAAAAATATTTTTTGAATATTGCCTTCTAAATTTAAAAATATCATTTCTAAAATACCAAAATAGTGCCAAAACACTTCCAAATTGAATAATTGCAGATATTGTGGGGCCTGGATCATCAATCCCAAAAAAAAGAGAAATGACCTTTAAATGAGCAGTACTACTAACGGGAATAAATTCTGTTAAACCCTGAATTAAGCCATATAAAATAAATTTAAAATATTCCAAAACTTAATTAATTACATAATTAATTAATAGCAATATAAAAATTGCAATTTACATTTAATAAGTAAAAGCTAATATAAATAAATGAAAAAAAATTTATTTTTAATTCTGTTTTTTCTTCCTTATCTATTCTTTTTTGATTATGCAAAAGCTAATTATTGGTTAATAATTGGAACTTATCGACAAGGACCAGGAGGTAGACCTGAAGTTAGTGGTATAACAAGCCCATCTTTACACTCTATACCTATGAAAGATTTAGAAACTTGTAGTAAGGCAGGAAAAAAAATTACAGATGAGATATATAAACCTGTTTGGCAATTTGATAGCAGATGGACTTGTGTATTTAGTGGTGACTAAACAATTGCTACCTTTTTACATCGTGAGCACAGCCATCTCCCTTATAATTTTCACTCTCATAAAAATCATTTTTTGTTCCAAAGTAAACTGTTAATAAAACGAAGGGTAAACTTAATATAAATAAAATAGTTGTTAAATCCATAATTAAATACCTAACAAAAAAAACTATAAAAATTCAAATAAAAGAGTTTGTTAACTGAATTTTGCTTAATAATCGGTAGGACCTTTAATGCCAAGATAAAAGAATGCTCCTAAACCAACCAAAAGTAAAACTCCAGCAACAGCAGCTGAAGGTACAAAACCTCCTATAGCAAACGAAGAAAAATAATGCATTTATAAAACTAAAACTAGTTTGATAATATCAATAAAAATTAGTTATTTGTAAAAAATTTTGAGTCGCAGACAATTAAGGAAATCAAAATTAAGCTACCAAAGTCGAATCTTCATTATCGGCTGAAATTCTTATTCTTTCTTCCAACTTAGGGCCATATAATTCATTTCCCCAGATTTCTACTTTTGAATCGTTTGGTGCCATAAAAGTAAGAATATCAGTAGGGAATAAAACTCTTTCTAAGAAAAAATTTGATGGTCCAATACATCTCAGAACAACCATTCTACAACTCTCATTTTTGTAAGAAAACTCAACCATCTCTAAACAATAAACGTTCCTCAATTAAACATTATTTAGTGCAAGTAAAAATGTATAAAAAATTACTGAAAAAAAAGAAAATTAGAAAATTCTAAAAATTCAATCCAACCTCAACTAAATTTCTTTCTTGATCTATTAATAACAAAGCGTAGGAGTCTATAAAATCAAAACTTTTTTGGGGGATAGAGACATTAAGCATTCTTAGAAAATTAGATAAATTTTCGTCTTGAAGAGCACTTCCTTTTTCAGCAAACATTTCTTTTTCTTGATATGTCTTCCACATATTCATATATTCAAACTTCAATGGTTTTAGGTGCCAGATATTATCTATTAAGCTCCAAACATCTAAATATTTGCTTAGATTATTTTGTATGTTACATCTATAAGAAAATTCATGGGGACTCAAGTTTTCTGAATTTATATATTGATAATTAAAATTGCTAGAAAAAGGTTTTATCCCCAGAAACCAGCCCTCAATGATTAACAAATCAGGATTATCAACTCTCCAATGAGATCTATCTCCCAAGCCATTTCTTAAAGATTTGTCGAAAACAGGTACTCTTAATTCTCCATTTATTTTCCAATTTAATAATTTTTCACGCATTAGTTTTACTGAATGACTACCAGGAAAACCTCTCGAGACATTCCAGGGATTATTCTTAATTGCTAATTTCATTTCATCAGAAGGGAGGTAAAAATCATCAATTGAAATAACTGAAATTTTGAAATTTAATTTTAAAGATATTGCTTCAAGCCATTTACCTAATGTTGTTTTGCCTGTACCAGGTAAAGCTGAAATCCCAATTATTTTTCGATCAGAAAATTTATTTTGAAATTGATAAGCCTGAGATAAAAGTGGTAAAGCTAAACCCCAAATCCAATCATCATTTACTTTGTTATTCCAATATTTATCGATTTTTATGATATTTTTTTGGTTATTCCAAAAATTAAACCAATCATTCAAGGATTCCCACCCAATATCAACAATTAATTTTTCAAATTTGTCAATTGGAAAATTAATATCTAAATCTTGCACTTTCTTAAATAAGTTCTAGCGTATTTAATAATTTATTTATTTCATTTTTCCAACCATATCCATTAGGTTCAGAAGCTAATGTAAAATCCAAATCTTTTAATTGTTCAAGTAAATTTAAGTTTGGTCCATCAACTCCAGGAATCACTACCCTAATATCTGAGTTTAAAAATAGAGGTAAATCATTTGGAGAATCTCCTAAACCTATAATTTTAATATTTTGAATATTTGAATAATTTTTAAGAGCATTTATGGCTTTTCCTTTATTCGAATTTTTAGATAATAGATGACTCATTCTATTTCCTTTAAAAATATCAACATTATATTTTTTAGAGCATATATTAATTTTCTCTTGTAAATTGCTGGGCGGATTTAGAAAAGGCATACTCCAATGCCTGTCACGCATAAGGTTTAATGCGTTTCCTTTTAATCCTGTGAGTTGAGTTGCTTCTTGATCATTCAAACTATTAAGAGGTGTAAGTTTATAATCAATTTCTTTAGAAATAGAATTTAAGATTTCTTCTAGTAATTCGTATTTTTTCCCAAGAATAATTTTCCCATTAACCTTTTTAAGAGTTTCACCATGTATTGCTGCACCATTTTCAACAATATATGGATCAGTTAAATTTAATTCCTTTCTAATAACTTTTACTTCAGATGCAGTCTTGCTTGTACAAAGAATAATAGGTATGGATAGTTTTTGTAGTGTTTTTATAGTATCCTTGGCAGGTGTTAAATCATACGAGTGATCCATTAGAGTGCCATCTACATCGCTCACAACCCATACAGAAGAATTTTCTATCATTTTATAAAGCACTAAGCCATATAACTTGGAAAGGGTCAAGACTAATATTTTTCCAGTTATACTTTGAAGTTGTTAAAAAATCTCGCATATTAAAATTATTATCAATTATTTCTGGTAGATCATTGTCATTTAATTGATAATTAATTTTATTATCAGTCATATTATGGATTGTAAAAACAGATTCTGAGCCTTTCCCTCTTTTTATTACAACGATATCGCTTCTACCTTTAGACAAACATTTCATTTCCGAACGAGGATGAAATTGCTTCAATTTAGACCTGACATCCATAGCATTTCCTAGGTATTTTAAGTTTTTATTAGCATTAGATTCAAGATTATTTAAAACAGATAAAAGATTATCTAATTTAAATTTTTCTCTGTTGAGGTCCCTTCTTTGACCTGTCATAGAAAAACTTTTGATGTCATTTTCCGAAGCAAGTAGCGCTGGCAAATAAAAGGCAGGGACACCTTTCAGTGCCATCACTAATAATTGAGTTAGGATAAATCTCTCAAACTGGAATCGATTAGAATCTCTGCTAGAGTCTTCCATTGCGCTCCACCAACTAATATTCAATTCATAAGGTTTATCATCACCATTTGATAAACGTCTATGACTCACTAGTCCCCCTCTTTTTTCACAATTAATTAATAAATCTTTAATTCTATCCTCATTCATCAGCCCCTCTAGAGCTCTTAACCCAACGCCATCATGTGATGCGGTGAAATTAAAAAGAGTAGTATCTTCAGGTAATATTGGCCAATTAAAAATCCATGCGTTTAAAATATCAGCTCTTGAAGTAATAATTGCTTCTAAAAGAAGAGGAGGCAAAGGGAAATTATATGCCATATGGGCTTCGTCATTTGATATTAGATAAGATAAATTTTCCTTCTGAGGAACATTAGTTTCTGTTATTAAAACTCCATCCTCAAGAACATTATTTAACAGATCTCTTAGAACTTTTACGAGTAAATGTGCTTTTGGCAAATGCAAACATGTTGTCCCTGATTCCTTCCAAATAAAGCCTACAGCGTCAAGCCTAAGCCATTTAATCCCATTGGATAAATAAGTAATAATTAAATTTAAGAACTCAATAATCATTTTTGGATTATGCCAATTCAAATCAATTTGATCTGGACCAAAGGTTGTCCAAACTTTTTTTGAGCCATCTTTAGTATTTATTTGAGAAAACAAGGAGGAACTTCTTGGTCTAACAACATTTGACCAATCAAGTTCTTGTTCAGGTGAAAAAATATTATATATTCCTGGATCTTGGCTTCTAATAAATTGTTGAACCCATGGGTGTGATGATGAGACATGGTTAAGTACTAAATCTGCCATCAAAATATGATTTTTCGAAATATTCTTAAGATCATCCCAGCTACCAAATTTTTCTTCTAGGGAATCATAACTTGAAACTGCAAAACCTCCATCGCTAGTTGATTTCAGAAAAGGAAGAATATGTAGAACTTTTGCGAGATTACCAAAATGTTTACTTAACAAGTCCCGAAGAGTTTTTAATGTTGCCTCACCACTTTTGGTAATACTATCAGCATAAGTTATCAAAACCGAATGAGATTCATTCCACCTTTCATCATGAGTTATTTCTTCATAAGCAGATTTCTCTGAGAAATCATCTAAAATTTGTAATAATTGATTTGCAATTAAATTAATTTCTTCTGTAGTATTATCTGAATAAATTGTTTTCAACAATTTATAGAGTTTTAATCTATCTAATTTTTTCTCTGAATCAATTTGCTTCACTTTGAAAAAATCATCGAAGTATTAACACTATTCTGCACATCAATTAGAAAATGGACTTTCAACAAGGGTTAATTACAACAATACATGAATATGGAGTAACAAGCGATTTACTTAAAGAATTAAATAAAAGTCTTAAAAAAAGGCCAACAAGCATCTTGATACCTTGCCTATATGAAGAATTTGAACGCCCAGCATTAAAGGATATAAGAGAAGTTTTAAAAAACCTTACGGGCTTAAATGAATTAGTTATTGCTCTCTCTGCAAAAACTGTTGAGCAAGTTAAAGCCGCAAAATCATTTTTTGACTCAATGCCATTCCCAGTTCACATACAATGGACTAATTCACCTTCTGTCATAGAGCTTTTAAAAAATCAAGAAAAAAATGGATTAGAACTTTTAGGAACTCCAGGCAAAGGATGGGCAGTTTGGCAAGGTTTAGGAGTTGCTACTAGAAAATCAGATGTTGTTGCTCTTTTTGATGCTGATATAAGAACTTTTAGTCCTTTGTATCCTTCAAGAATGATACTTCCACTTTTAGATGAATCATATGGAATATCTTATGTAAAAGCTTTTTACAGTAGGTTATCCTTAGAAACAAATCAATTACAGGGTAGAGCAACAAGATTATTTGTAGGTCCATTATTAGCAAGTCTTGAGCAGTTAGTTGGGAAGGGCCCATTTTTACAATATCTTCAGTCATTCAGATATCCATTAGCTGGTGAGTTTGCTTTTACTAGAGATCTTGCTATGAATTTAAGAATACCTTGCGACTGGGGTTTAGAAATAGGTTTATTATCAGAGGTTTATAGAAACGTAAGAACCTCCAAAATAGCTCAAGTTGACCTAGGATTGTTTGACCATAAACATAAAAATATTGGAGATTCTTCAAAAGAAGGATTGCAAAAAATGTGTACAGAAATACTTTCTAGTGTTTTAAGAGGTCTTATGGAGCATCAAGCCGAGACCTTAACTAGCACTCAACTAGCAACATTAGAAGTTCTTTATAAAAGAGTTGGAGAAGATCGAGTAAAAAAATTTGGATTAGATTCGGCTGTTAATCAACTTCCATACGATAGGCACGAAGAGGAATTATCAGTACAAAAATTTGCGAAACTATTGCGACCTGCTACTGAAGATTACCTAGCTTGTCCCACTACACAGCAGTTACCAAGCTGGTCAAGAGTATTATCTTGTGAGAACAAATTGCAAGAAGATTTAGCTATTGCAGGTTCAAAAGACATAACATTAAGTGAAAAAGAATTAATTAAAAACTTCTAAAGTAAAAAATACCTCTGAGACATCGGAACCTCTTCAAGAGGTTCACAAGTAAGAAGTTCCCCATCGGAAAAAACTTCGTAAGTTTGTGGATTAACTGAAATATTTGGAAGATTATTATTAAGTTTTAAATTTAATTTATTAATATTTCTGGTGTTCTCAACAGCAATACAATGTTTTTGTAATCCCAACTTTTTAGGAATATTTTGATCTATTGAATTTTTACTTAAAAAGGTAAATGAACTATTAATAAGGGATTTGCCAAAATTTGCAAACATAGGTCTACCATGAACGGGTCCTGGAGTAGGAATTGAGGCATTTGCATCACCCATTTGAGACCAAACTATAGATCCTCCTTTAACAACTAATTCAGGCTTTACTGCAAAAAAGGAAGGTTTCCACAATACCAAGTCGGCAATTTTATCCTTTTCTATAGACCCAACATATTTATTAATGCCATGTGCTATTGCAGGGTTAATGGTGACTTTAGATATATATCTCTTAACTCTGTAGTTGTCGTTCCTATCAGAATCTTCAATTAGTGGTCCTCTTTGTACTTTCATTTTATGTGCAGTTTGAAAGGTTCTAATTATTACTTCACCTACTCTTCCCATAGCTTGAGAGTCACTAGCAATAATTGAGAAAGCGCCTATATCGTGTAAGATATCTTCCGCAGCAATAGTTTCTCTTCTGATCCTTGATTCAGCAAATGCAATATCCTCTGGAATTTTAGAATCTAAATGATGACAAACCATTAGCATGTCAAGATGTTCTTCTAATGTATTCCTCGTATATGGTCTTGTTGGATTTGTACTACTTGGAAGAACATTTTTTTCTCCACAAATTTTTATAATATCTGGCGCATGACCTCCACCTGCGCCTTCGGTATGAAAAGTATGAATTGTTCTTCCTGCGATAGCTTTAATAGTATCTTCAACAAAACCAGCCTCATTTAAGGTATCAGTATGAATACAAACTTGAACATCAAATTTATCTGCAACATTTAGACATGAATTTATCGTGGATGGTGTCGTTCCCCAATCCTCATGAAGCTTCAATCCACAGGCACCAGCTTCAACTTGGTCAATAAGATTCCTCTCATTTGATGAATTTCCTTTACCAAAAAAACCTAAATTCATAGGAAATGCTTCAGCAGATTGAAGCATTCGAGAAATATGAAAAGAACCAGGAGTACAGGTAGTTGCATTTGTACCGGTAGCAGGCCCAGTTCCTCCTCCCAACATAGTTGTAATTCCAGAAGCTAGTGCTGTCTCTATTTGTTGTGGACAAATAAAGTGAATATGGGTATCTATTGATCCGGCAGTAAGAATATGACCCTCTCCAGCTATTACTTCTGTTGAGGCACCAATAACAATATCAACTTTATCCTGAATATCAGGATTACCAGCCTTACCAATTTCAAAAATCCTTCCATCTTTTATACCCACATCAGCCTTTATTATTCCCCACCAATCTACTATCAAAGCATTAGTTATTACAGTATCTACAGCTCCATCTCCTCTTGTCACTTGAGACTGTCCCATCCCATCTCGAATGACTTTACCACCTCCGAATTTAACTTCATCTCCGTAAGTAGTTAAATCCTTTTCTACTTCAATAAATAGTTCAGTATCAGCAAGTCTTACTCTATCCCCAGTAGTGGGTCCATAAGTTTGAGCGTAAGTATTTCTATCAATTTTGTAGGACATAATATTAAATGTCTAAAGAACCGTTAACTAATGAATTAAAACCATATGCAATTCTTAACCCTGAATATCGAACTAATTTGACATCTGTTGTATCTCCAGGTTCGAATCTAATTGCAGTTCCTGCAGGGATATCAAGACGCATACCAAATGTTATTTCACGATCAAAAATTAACGCCTTGTTAGCTTCAAAAAAATGATAATGAGATCCAACTTGCACAGGTCTATCTCCAGAATTAGAAACTGTTACTGTTTTGATTTCTTTACCAAGGTTCAATTCGATTTCTCCTTGTTCAGAAATTATTTCACCAGGAATTATATTACTCATACCTAATTAATCGGATTGTGAATAGTAACTAGTTTAGTCCCATCAGGGAATACCGCTTCTACTTGAACTTCATCAACCATTTCAGGAATGCCCTCCATAACTTGTGATTTTGAAAGCCAGGTAGTTCCCTCTGACATTAGTTGGCTTACGCTTTTCCCATCTCTAGCTCCTTCAAGAACTTGTAAACTTAAAAAAGCAATTGTTTCAGGATAATTGAGCTTCAGACCTCGATTAAGTCTTCTCTCAGCTAATAGAGCAGCAGAAAAAATTAATAATTTATCCTTTTCTTGAGGTGAAAGATGCATAATTAAAATTAATCTATAAATTCTTAAAAAAGGTTCTCTCTGAACATATTTAATAATTCATAGAATCTTGTAAAGGCCACACACCTTGATATTTTGGCTCACAAAAGCCACAAACAGACCTAATTTGTTTCCAAATACAAAAAAAACATTTCCTAGCATCTTGAGAAGAACTTCCCAGAAATCTTACAGAGATTCCATTTTCAAGAATTCCAGTAGATAAATAATTATCGCTTTCATTGAGAATCTTTTTTATATTTCCTACTAAATTACTTATTTTTGATTTGGAGAAATCTTTTTCACAAATCCAAATTAATGAACCAAAAACGGGCTTGTAATCCATGCCTGACTGAGACACAAAACTTGCTTTAGATAATTCAATTTGATCAACATATTCCCAATCATCATATAAATCATTATTTCTTATGATTTCTAATTTAGACCTAAAAACTCCACTTTCAATGGACTCTCCAGAAGAAGATCTTCCAAGTCTTATTAAATCAGTAAATAAAAAACTTGAAGTTTCTGAAATAGATACTTCAAACCTTTGATCATATAAACCATTTGCAAAGATAATCGTTTCTTGAGGGAGATATTCCAAATGAGAATTATCAAGAATCTTTATGAGATTTTTTTGCTTTGAAAAAGTTCCTTTTGGATTAACTTTAGATATCCCAACTGATCCATACACTTTCTGAGCAGAAGAGGTAGTCAATAAAACCTTAGAGTTTTTTTCAAGATTTACCTCAAACTCAAGTAAATCTCCTCCTACCAATCCCCCTGCAGTATGAAGAACAGGCAAAATGCATCTGCCCTCCTCATCATGAGTAGACTTTAATAACTTGTAAGGAGAAGTTGATTTGGATTTAAAGATTGTTTTATTAACATTTCCTAAACTTGCTTTATTATTGAAAAAATTTAAGAAACAATTACCTTCCCAAGAAGTTTTTTTAATCATAAATTAATTGTTTTCTTTAATTACTAAATTAAAGTAACCATAAATTTTGTTTATGAGAATGAATAAACAAATAGTTGTAACTGATTGGATTAAGGAAAAACCTCGATTAGGTTCATTTTTAAAACTTACCCTAAGTTCAGATGAAAGAAAAAACTTACGAGGCAAAAGATTAACTGATTGTGATCAAGAAGTAATTTTACAATTACCTAGAAATGGCAAATTAAATGATGGAGATATTCTTTCGACTAATCAGTCCAATTTTTATGTAGAGATAATTGCCAAAACAGAAAATTTAATTGAAATAAGTTCAAATTCTAAAATTGAACTTATTAGAACTGCTTATCATCTAGGAAATAGGCATGTGGAAGTGGAAATTGAAGAAGGCATACTTCTTACAAAAGTCGATTTTGTAATTGAAAATATGCTTAAAAACTTTAATGTTGATATCATAAATACCCAGAAAAAATTTTTTCCGGAAAGAGGTGCCCATAGTCATGAGTAAAAGTCACTTATTAAAGTATTTATTGATAAGCCCAAACTTACCAGTTGGAGGATTTTGTTATTCGGAGGGATTGGAGAGTTACCTATTTACTAAAGATTTAAAAGACTCAAATTCGGTCAAGGAATTAATCATAAGTGAACTAAAAATTGGCCAGATTAGACTAGATGCAAAACTATTATTGGACTTTTTTGATATTTTCAATGAGTTAAATGACGGCAAAAATATAAAAAGTAATTTAGATAAGCTATTGAGTTTGGATAAATGGATCCTCTCATCAAAAGACTCTGTCGAAATGAGAGAACAACAAACTCAAATGGCAAATTCTCTATTTGATTTAACCAAAGAATTTGGATTTGAATATCTATTTAAAAGAAATAAAAAAAATTCCTGGCCTTTAGCGTGGAGTTGGGCTTGTTATTGTTTTGAGATTACGAAGTTAGAAATGGTTGAGAATTTTTTCTACGCGTGGAGTGCAAACCAACTTAGTGCAGCATTAAGGATTATTCCTATTGGTTCAACAAAAGCACAATTAATTCAGAGAGATTTATTAGCAATAATATCGAAAGTTTCAAATGAAATTATGGACAAAAAAATTGATGACATCTATTTTGGCAATGTAGGTTTAGCTATGGCACAACAAAATCATAATGACCTTTATACAAAACTTTTTAGAAATTAATTTATGAGCAGTAAATTGAGAGTAGGAGTTGCTGGGCCTGTAGGTTCAGGAAAAACTGCATTAATAGAGACTCTATGCTTAAGCATGAAAAAAAATTATGAGATAGCAGTAGTGACCAATGATATTTACACCAAAGAAGATGCTAACTTTCTAATAAATAAAAAAGTTTTGGAAGAAGGAAGGATTATTGGTGTAGAAACAGGAGGTTGCCCTCATACAGCAATAAGAGAGGATTGTTCCTTAAATAAAAATGCAGTTTTAGATTTAGAAAATAAATATAATCCTTTAGATTTTGTTTTTGTAGAAAGTGGAGGTGATAATTTAGCATCAAGTTTCAGTCCAGAACTTGTTGATTTATCAATATATGTGATTGATGTATCTGCCGGAGACAAAATTCCTAGAAAAGGGGGGCCAGGGATAACAAGGTCAGATTTATTATTAATAAACAAAATTGACTTAGCAGATATGGTTGGTGCAGATTTAAATACCATGAAAAGTGATACTGAATTTATGAGAAAAGGGAAACCTTGGTTTTTTACAAACTTAAGTATTGGCAAAGGTGTTGAAGAAATAACTCAATTTTTAGAATCACATATACCTAACAATCGAAACTAGAAAAAAATTGTTCACTAAATATATTGGATTCAACAAAAAGTTACGACTGATACAAAACGAATTCTCACTCGTTAATAACTTTTACTTTATCCCCCTAATGAGGGTCAATTACCTAATTTATCCTAATTCATGAGAATTTCAAGGCGTATTTTGGCAGGATTAGCTACTGCCTCACTTGCGGTCACAGCAACTTCATGCGGTGGAGGTGGAACCTCCGGAAGTTTCGATGACACAGTAACCGTTGGTATTTTGCATTCGTTATCTGGAACGATGGCAATTTCTGAATCAACTCTTGTTGATACTGAAAAGATGGCTATTGAAGAGATAAATGCTTCTGGTGGAGTAAAAGTTGGCGGTAAGAGCTACAAAATTGAATACATAGTCGAAGATGGTGCATCTGACTGGCCTACTTTTGCTGAAAAATCAAAGAAACTAATTGACCAAGACGGAGTTCCTGTCGTATTTGGTGGTTGGACATCTGCTAGTAGAAAGGCAATGTTACCAGTCTACGAATCCAAGGATGCTTTCCTTTACTACCCAATTCAATATGAAGCTCAAGAATGTTCTAACAACATTTTCTATACAGGAGCCACACCAAACCAACAATCAGAGCCCGCTACAGATTTCATGTATAAGCGTTCTCCGGCAGCCGGTGGAAATTTCTTCCTCGTAGGCTCTGATTATGTTTTCCCAAGAACTTCTAACACCATTACAAAAGCTCAGGTAAAACAGCTTGGAGGTAAAGTTGTTGGAGAAGATTACCTTCCATTAGGAAATACTGAAGTTGCTCCAATTATCTCAAAAATCAAAAAGGCTCTTCCTGAAGGTGGAATAATCATTAATACACTTAATGGTGACCAAAACGTTGCATTCTTCAAACAGATTCAAGACGCGGGTATCACACCTTCAAGTGGTTACTACGTAATGAACTATTCAATTGCTGAAGAAGAGATTAGTACAATTGGTCCTGAGTTCCTTGAAGGTCACTACGGTGCTTGGAACTACATGATGTCAATTGATACTCCTGCATCTAAGAAATTTGCTAAAAGTTTTAAGAAAAGATGGGGAGCTGATCGTGTTGTAGCTGATCCTCAAGAATCAGCCTATAACATGGTTTATTTATGGAAACAGGCAGTTGAAGATGCTGGAACATTTGATGACAACGCAGTAAGGGAAGCACTTGTTGGACAAAAGTTTGATGCCCCACAAGGTCCTGTTGAAGTTATGCCTAATCACCACTTATCTCAAACAGTAAGAATTGGAGAGATTAATGCAGAGGGTGGATTTACGATCCTTGAAGAGACAGGAGTGGTTCTTCCTCAAGCATGGAACCAAAAGCATCCAAGTTCAAAAGGATTTGCATGCGATTGGACAGATCCTTCCAAGGGAGAAAAGTATAAGCTTTAATCTAATTAAAACCTATACTTCAAAATAAAAGGAGGTTAACACCTCCTTTTATTTTATATAATCAAATATTTTCTTTTTTCTAAATTGGAGTTACTTCTCGATAGTCTTTTTAATGGTGTTGCAATAGGATCTGTACTACTTGTTGCTGCATTAGGTCTAGCAATTGTTTTTGGTCTTATGGGTGTAATAAATCTAGCTCATGGAGAACTTATGATGCTTGGAGCTTACACTACATACGTAACACAATTATTATTTAAATTACCTATATTAAAACCTTTCTACAATTCTTATATAGTAGTTTCAATTTTCCTTGCTTTTATTGTTAGTGGAGTAGTTGGCATTCTTCTGGAAAAGACCATAATAAGAAAGCTTTATGGAAGTCCACTAGAAACACTTCTGGCAACTTGGGGGGTAAGCCTAATTCTTCAACAATTTGTCAGAAGTGTACCTTTAGCCTATGGTACCGGTCTGGTTATTAGTCTATTAATTGGTTTATTCTTACCAGCAACATTTCCTTCAAAAATAAAAGAATCAGTAAATTTCAAATATTTTAAATTTAGTTCCTGGATATTTGCTGCTTTAACTGGTGTTCTTACTGGTAGTCTTATTTCTTCCTATGTAAGCAAACTTAGTAGAGCAAGTGCTCGTAACGTTGATGTAACAGCACCCTCGTGGATGAGAGGTCAAGTAGAAATTATTGGCACTACATTTCCTAAAACAAGGTTAATGATAATTGTAATTACTCTAATCTCTGTAATAGCAATTACATTATTTTTAAATCAAAGTGCTTGGGGTATGCGTATAAGAGCAGTTACTCAGAACCGACAAATGAGTGATTGCCTTGGTATATCTACTGAAAAAGTAGATATAATTACTTTTGGAATTGGATCTGGCTTAGCAGGTGTTGCAGGGGTAGCAGTATCTCTTTTAGGATCTGTAGGACCAAATGTTGGCGGAAACTATATAGTTGGTTGTTTTATGGTTGTAGTGCTGGGAGGAGTAGGGAATTTATTAGGAACTGTACTTGCTTCATTTGGAATAGGAATAATGACTGATTTAATTGGAGCTGGAAGGCTCTTATCAATATGGCCAGATATGCCTTTACCTTTATCAAACACAATCAACTTTTTTGCGACAACAAGTATGGCTAGAGTAATGATATTTGCATTAATTGTTATATTTTTACAATTTAAACCTACAGGTTTATTTCCACAAAAAGGAAGGATGGTTGAAAACTAATGTCCTTAAGTAAAATTAAATTTGATAAAAAAATAGTATTATCATTTTGGATAATATTAATAGCCTTAATTATTGCAGCACCAACTCTACTCCCTGTATTCAGACTAAACCTGCTTGGTAGATACTTATCTTTATCCATAGTTGCTCTTGGTGTTGATCTTATCTGGGGATTTACAGGTTTACTAAGTCTGGGACAAGGTATATTTTTTGCACTAGGTGGATATTGTGCCGCAATGTATTTGCAAATAACCAGCTCCTCTGAATTTCCAAATAATATTCCTGAATTTTTTGCTTTATATGGTGTTGAAAAATTGCCTTTTTTCTGGGAACCTTTTAGATCGCCAGTTTTCGCATTCTTTGCTATCTGGATAATTCCAGCATTGGTTGCAGGTTTAATTGGTTTTCTTGTTTTCAGGAATAGAATCAAAGGGGTTTATTTTTCTATACTTACTCAAGCTTCTCTTCTTGTATTCTTTAACTTCTTTAATGGACAACAAAAACTAATAAATGGAACGAATGGATTAAAAACAGATGTAACACAACTATTTGGTCAGATGGTAGGTTCTGAGTCCATGCAAAGAATATTTTTTTGGATAACCGCCATACTAGTAATAGCAGCATGGTTTTTTGCAAAGTGGGTAGTTAAAGGAAGATTTGGAAATATTCTTATAGGAATTCGAGATGATGAACCAAGAGTTAGGTTTACAGGATACAACCCAGTTATATTTAAGACGATAATATTTTCTATTGCTGGAGGTCTCGCTGGGATTTCGGGAGCTTTATATACTGTTCAGTCTGGAATAGTATCACCTCAATTCATGACAGTTCCTTTTTCTATAGAAATGGTTATATGGGTTGCTGTTGGAGGTAGAGGAACTTTATTAGGAGCAATACTTGGAGCAGTTTTCATCAACTACGCAAAAAGTCTAGTAAGTGAAGCTTTACCTGCTAGTTGGATGTTTATTCAAGGAGGGTTATTTATCTTAGTTGTAACAGCTCTGCCAGAAGGAGTTTTAGGATGGATTCAGGGAGATGGTCCTAGAAATTTTCTTCAAAAATTTGGTTTGAAAAGGAAGATTGAAACCTATCCAAGCTTGGAAGTTAATAATAAGGAGGGAAATAATGAATAATAAAGATCTTCTAAAGTTAATTGAAATTACTGTTAGTTTTGAGGGGTTTCTAGCTCTTAACAAGCTTAATTTAAATTTAAAAAAGGGAGAACTAAGAGCTGTAATAGGACCTAATGGAGCTGGCAAAACAACGTTTCTTGATGTAATAACCGGGAAAGTTAAACCGACGAAAGGTGATGTAATATTTAAAGGAAAATCTTTAATAGGTCGAAGGGAGCATAAGATTGCTCGACTCGGAGTGGGAAGAAAGTTTCAAAGTCCAAGAATCTTTGAAAATCTAACCGTTAAAGAAAATCTTGAAATATCGGTGACAACTCCTAAAAGTCCCTTAAACCTTATAAATAAAAGCATTAAAGATGAGCAGCTTAATGAGATTGAAAGACTTATGAAAATTGTCAATTTATCTCAAAAAGTATATTCAAAAGCAGGTTCTTTGTCTCATGGACAAAAACAATGGCTTGAAATAGCCATGTTAGTAGGGCAGAAACCAGATTTAATGCTAGTAGATGAACCTGTTGCTGGCTTAACTGATGAAGAGACAGATCTTACTGCTGATTTATTAAAATCACTATCAGGAGAAAATACGGTTGTTGTTATAGACCACGATATGGAATTTATTAGAAGACTTGATAGTAATGTTTCAGTCTTAAATCAGGGCACAGTATTATGTGAGGGAACAATGGAAACTATCCAAAAAGACAAAAAAGTTATTGATGTTTATTTAGGTAGGCCTGAGGACTAGTTATGAAAAATTTACTGGAAATAAAATCTTTAAATACTTATTATGGCGAAAGTCATATTCTCAGAGATGTAGATTTAAATGTTAAATCAGGAGAAATGGTTTGCTTAATTGGTAGAAATGGAGTTGGCAAAACAACTTTGTTGAAATCGCTTATTGGATTATTAAAACAAAAAAGAGGAGATATTTATTTGATAGGCGAAAATATTAATAGAAAAGCCCCTCATCAGAGAGCTAGGAAAGGAATGGCTTACGTACCTCAAGGTAGAGAAATTATTCCATATTTATCAGTAGAAGAGAATCTTATGTTAGGAATGGAATCACTGCCAGGCGGATTATCTAAGAACAAGAAAATAGATCCATTTATTTATGATCTCTTCCCAATCCTAAAAGAATTCCTACAAAGGAAAGGAGGAGATCTTAGCGGAGGACAACAACAGCAACTAGCTATTGCAAGAGCATTATTGGGGAAACCTCAACTTCTATTACTTGATGAACCAACTGAGGGTATTCAGCCGAATATAGTATTAGACATTGAAAATGCAATCAATCAGATAATTAGAGATACAGGAATTGGCGTTTTATTAGTTGAACAACACTTGCATTTTGTAAGACAAGCCAATAGATATTATGCAATGCAACGCGGGGGTATTGTAGCCAGCGGGAATACTAGTGAGTTGAGTCAAGCAGTTATTGATAAATTCTTAAGTGTTTAAGTAGATTATTATTTCAAATTACTAGAAACTCTTATTCATTTTTCGCATCTTATGAGGTCTATGCTATTAGGATGTTCATTTATATACTTATTAAATTCCATTGCTAATGTTCTAGCCTCGTAAGCGTCAAAAGCATAAAAACAATTTTCTAATCTTATATTTTGAAAATCGCGGTAATGCACTGTATATGGCTTTAAATTATTATTTTGGTTCATTTTAATTTGCTAAAAAGCAATTATTTAATACATTAAACATGCATCCTTACGTAATTTAGAAGTATATCTTTTGTTGTTATCAAAATATATTGAATTCAATTATGTATATATAGATACTTTATAAAGCCTAAAAGTTATTAATTTATTTTTTTTTATTTTTAGAATATTGCTTTTTACCTTCAATTAAAAAAACAAATTTTGATAGTAAATAACCAAAAACTGGAACCCAAAACTTTTCATATAAAAATTTCATAAAAAATTAAGCTGCTAATGATTCGTTATCTTCAATTTCAGTTTTATTTATAAGCTGCAAATCTAAAGAATTAAACAAATGTTGCATAAGCAGAAAATCAAGTTCCCCCTTCAACAAATTAACATCGGATGAAATAAGATCATCAACAAAATCATCAAAAGTATCTGTAAGAGGAATCACAATTAAAATTTTTTAGTCATTATCTTCGTATTAACAATAAAAGTCAACCAAGTCTGAATATTAATTTTTGAAATTTTAGAAAATTAATGTGTTAAGACTAAAAATTTAAATAATAAATATAAACAAGCAAAATAATAGATTAAATATCAAGCTGAGGGTTTTTGAATTGAATTTCATTTATCTTGCTTTTATTAATCTTATATGTCTAATGAAGATTATTATTAAAAATAAATTAAATATATTAACTTATTAGAAATTTAAAGAAATCATAAACTTACTTTTATATTTATAGCAAGACTATATATGTGCAAATACAAAAATAATCACTTAAAAAGTTTTTGGGAGCAATAAATTTTTGATTAATATCAAATTTTATATTATAAAAGCTAGTTGAAAAAATTATTTTTTAATTAGCTCGAAGTAACCATTTTTATTTAATAAGTACTTATCAAACCAAAGGCTTAGTAGATTGTCTAATCCTATTCCATTCATTTTATTTATTTGTGAAGTCTTATAGTCTGAAAGTGCAAGCAATAAATACGGGAAAATCATATCAGAGACTCCTTTTGGCAGTTTTTCTAAAGGTAAACCATGAGCTCTATCCCATAAAATTTGCATATCCTGAGAGAATAAAGAACTCCAATAGCTAAAATTACAATATAATTTGTCTGGAGGGAGAAGATTTACAGATAAAACTGGTAAAGATGAATTCATAGGAATTAATTATTTTATGGATAAATTGAATTTTGACTTTTGAAATGTTGAAAAATAATTTCTAATATGCAATTCTCCCAGAAATACAAATTTAATATAACGCACAGTACAGCACTTAGCAACACTTTTAAGTACTATATTTATCCATCATTTCCTGAAATTTAAGGAATGATAAAAACATTTTATAAGTTTGCATGTCAAAAGCCTCCTGATTTGCTTCATTTAAATGGGTTGAATTACTAGGACTAAAATGATTTTCTGATTTAGTATCAATTGAGAGTTTTGTATTATCTTTGAAAATAGCTGAATTGAAAGATAAATTTTGTAAATGACAATTTTCCTTTTGATATGATTGAATTACTTTACCATTTCTTATATTAAAAATACCTCTTGTAGAAAGTGCTTCCTCTACCAAAATACTTATTATTTTAGAATTACTTAAATTGTTCTCCATGCTCAATTTATCAATTATTCTCATAACATCTTCTCGAGGAATAAACCCAACTCTTTTTTTCTTGGTAGGCATTTAAAAAATAATTAAAGTGTAGCACTTGACTATAATAAGTGTTGCACTATATTCATTATAAGTCAATTAAATGCTGATGATTTTACCAACCACCATAATTTTAGGAGCCCTTGGATATTTTTTTTACAGCTCAAAAAAAGAATTTTCACTAGATCACCATAATCCAGTAGAACACCAAAAAGAAAACGATGATTTGTATAAAGATTTGGAAGATCTATTTATTTAGATTAATGCATAGGTATTTAAGAACTTTGTTTCTTGACTAAAGATATACAAAACCTCAAACATAATTAGAATGAAGTAAAGATATAAAAACGAATGACTGTCCATCAAGATTATGAAATAAAAATCAATCTAAATGAATTGATTGAAAAGAGAATTCCATGTTGTGACTTACTTCATCCAGATCATTGTCTAACAGAACAACAAGTCTCTGAAATTGCACATGATATACGTATGGATTTAAATTTGCATGATCTTTACAAACAAGTTGATCAACACATAATGAATTATGTAAATGCAGCTGGTATTGATAACAAAGATCATTGGGTTGAACCACATCTTCCAGATTTAGAGAGGGATTTAAAAGAAGAAGTCGGTATAGAATTTGATTAATCTTTTTTCCTTACAAAATACATTAGTATATGTATTTTTTTTCTAGATCATCTATTAATTTATAAATGTTTTTAGCTGTTCGCTTTCTTTTCTTTAAAATTGTAAAAACTATAAATCCAATAAATAACCCAAAAATTGGGGCGAAAATAATAATTTCATGATTCATAGCCAACAGACAACAGTATATTATTTAAATTATTAAAAAATATGGATCAATAAAATAGGTACTTTATACAAATATCCTTCACTATAAACAATTAAGTTTTTTTATAAATATAGTGAAAGGATTAAAAATCTTTTGTAAATTACCTAGAAATAAATTTTAATTCAATAGACATAATGATTAATTATTTTGCTTTAACCATAAATGAGATGGGAATCAATAAAATAGAGTTAACAGTTATTGGAACAGTAATTTTAATTTTTCCAATTTTGTTTATTTATGCATCTAAGAACCTTGATGCAAAAGGAGTTTTCGAATGGATGATGGAAAAACCCAATGATTGGATAGGTAAAAAATAAGACTATAACAATTTATGTTTTTCTAATTAAATTTTAAGGTTTCTAAACTACTAATATTAAAATCATAAACCTGGCAATTATTTTCTAAATCATTAACTATTGAGTTTTTTAATAGAGAATAATCTATTAACTTATTGAGTTTATTGGTTTTAAATTCCTTATTAGTCTCTCCAATAGCAAATGCCAAGGCTCCTTCATAAGAAATCCCAAATTTTGTAGTGTTGCAGTAAGTTCTTGTAAACTTGTTCGATATCTTTTTAGTGTAGTTTTCGATAGTTTTAGAGGAATTATCTAATGAATAAACTGGACTACTAAAAAAAAGAAGCAAAATTAAAATGCATATAGTAAAAAATCTTTTGAGCATGATATTTCATGAATTTCAAATTTAATATAGTTTAGAATATAACTACTTTTCTAAGTTTTTAAAAATAGAAAGAAAAATTTCTTAATCATAAAAATTGTTTCATTTTTTGGAAGATAAAAACCCTCTAAATGAGTTTTTTATAGTTTGAATTATTTTCTGGTTAAAAAAGCATAAATAATTATAAACAATATTAATAATTAATTTATAAAAATAATATTTTAGGTATTCAATAAATAATTTTACAAAAATGAATAATTAATTATTAAATATATTGATTCAGCTATGGAAATGTATTTGAACATGAATTACTGTTTATTAAAGTATTAAATACAAAATTAATATGGCATTACCAGAACTTATTTATGCTCCTGTAGATGGCGGAACAATACATAGATACGAAATGAGTGGTGGCAAGAGAAAATTCTTAAGATTTATAGGTTGTTATTTGGGTCAGTGTAATTTTCATTCAAATATTGATGATGCTATTGATTACATAAAAAATTTGAAGGAATCACAAAAGATACAAAAAACATTAAATAAAGATACATAAATACGACAAGGGCTCAATATTTTTCAAGAACTACATAATTATTGCTACAAATAATAGAGAATTTTCTTTTTATAAGAAATTGATTATTTACTTGGGTTATAGTTCCGAAAGATAAACAGTCAATTAAAAAAAGAAATTAATTTATGGAAAACAGACAAATTAATTTTTTTAAATCAAAAGACTTTAATACCGTTCTAAAGCCCTTTAAAAATGGAACGGTAGTAAAAATTGACTCGTTTGATATTAGAGAAAATCAAAAAGAATTAAAAATAGGTTTATTTGGTTGGTATGCAATTTGTCCCTCAAAAGAAGTAAAAAAAGATAAGCTTTATTATTTTTCACTCTATGATGAGCCTCTTGTCCTATATAGAGATGAGAATGAGAATGTTAGATGCATTAAGAATATTTGTCCTCACAGAGGTGCCTCCTTTTTTGGAGGAACATTAGAAGATGGAGTATTAACCTGTCCATATCATGGTGCCAAGTTCTCATCTGGGGGAAGTTGCCAAAATCTCGATAGAATAACATGTAGCCATATAGTTGATAATAATTACGATAACTATGCAAAAAAAATTCATTTATCTCAATATAAAACATCAGAAATAAATGGATATATTTTTGTACATTTTTCTAAAGAATCTGAGACTGATTTAAATAATATAAGTGAAGATATACCTATAAGTAACTACGAATTATATGAAAATGGGTTTTCACATAAGGAATATGTCTTTGAAGAGGTATTAGTTGATTTCAAATGTGATTGGTCAAGGATTATTGAAAATCACTTGGATATCCTTCATATCTTTTGGGTTCATGGCGATACAATACCTGATAAGGATGTCAATAAAAATGTACTAGTTAGTTTTAATCAGAAAATTAATATTAATCCCAAATACATTGAAAGTATTTATTATTATAAAAATGACCCTTCAAAAGAATTTATACGAATAAAATACATACCACCAGGAAGGATATTAATTTACAAAGAAGATCCTTCCTTATCAAGATATTTGCAAGTTTTAGACCATATTCCTCTAGGAAATAATAAAGCAAGAGTAATAGTTAGGCACTATAGGAAATTTTTGCAAAATAAATTACTTAACAACCTCTTATTATTTAAAGAAAATCAAAGAAAAATTTTTTATAAGATATTCGATGAGGATTATATGATTTTAAAAACACAAACATATAATCACAATATGGGATTCATAAGTAAGGATGAAATAAAATTATTGGGAGAAGATAGAATAATAAATTATTTTTGGAAATGGTACAAAAATTCTGAAAATAAAGATAATCCATGGAGAAATACTATTAATACCAAAAATATTGATGTATATGACAAGGTTATATTGAAATATCCTCCTGAGATTAAGAAGTTAGAAATAATAAATAATTTAGATATCATACGAAAAACAATTGTTCGATTTGCTGCTCCGCTTATATTTTTTATGTTGATAATATAATTTATGAATAAAGTAAATAGACCTTCGTGGTTAAATTGGCTTTATCTTTTAATTTTTATTTTAAGTTCATTTCAACTGATTATATTTTGGAGCAATAAGTTTAGTGGTTAAAAATTTTTGGTTTGAGGCAAATAATATAAATTGTTTTAAAAATGGCTTTAGAGTAATTAAAAATTTAAATTTAAAGATAGGGTATTCAGAAAATGTAATATTAATTGGACCAAATGGTTCAGGTAAATCATCCTTAATAGAAATAATCAATAGAAACATATATCCAGTAATATCTAATGAATCGAAACTTAAGATATTTGAAAATGAACTTATCAATTTATGGGAACTAAGAAAAAGAATAAGTACCGTAAATAATGAAATAAAAAATAGAATAAATCCAAATCTAAAAATCTATGATTTAATTTTAAGTGGACTATATGGAAGATATTGTTACGTACAAGATAAATCCGAAAGAGATTTTTATATGGTGGAAAAAATTATGAAGAAAATGAATATATATGATTTATCTAAAAAAAAATTTCATTATTTATCCGATGGCGAAAAACAAATTTCACTAATTGCTAGAGCCTTAATAAAAAAACCAGATGTCTTAATACTAGATGAACCAATTGCAAATTTAGATTATAAATCAAAGTTTTTTTTAATTGATAAGATTAATGAATTATCAAAATTAAATACCAAGATTTTATGCGTTACTCATGATATTTCAATGATTACAGAAATTTATGACCGTGTATTAATGCTAAAAGATGGAAAGATTATCGCCGATGGACATCAAAATATGGTTATAAATAGTGAAAATCTAAATAGATTATATGACATTCAAGTAGAAGTAAAAAAAGATAATGGACTATGGAATTTAGAGAGATTATCTAAATAACAATTATAAAAATAGCTATTGCAAGGGCAAGAATTATTAATTTATTACTTTTTAAAATTGAAGAAGATTTATTTTTGAATGAAGAAGATCCACATTTAGAGCACACAATCTTACCTCCTAAAGATCGATCTGAGACGAATGAAGAACTTCCACAATTAAAACAGACTCTATTCACGCTCATCAAAAAAAAATTTTCCCAATTCTATTTAAATTATATTGCCAAATAACTATGTAAAGAAAAACTTCAAAAAAATGATGATAATGAGAATCTATTGCAATAAGTGTTTTTTTAGTGCATAATTGATAATAATTCTCATTATCAAAATTAAATTAATGAATTTCCATGGTTATGGAGAATCTCCGTCAAAATCAGTAAGGATAATAACTGGGCAATCCGTTTTAATAGATCCTTCGTCAAGACCAAAAGGCACATGCCTAGAAGTTGAAAGTGGAATTGCAAGAGTTTATTGCCCTTGCGAAGAAACTGAAGGTATGACACTTGCATTTTTACAATCAGGTGATCAATTAAGAACTGAGCTTTTATGTAGCGAAGGTGTTTGTGTTGAAGCACTCACAGATTTATCTTTTCATAGCAATGTAAATATTGATGAGAATATTGGTTTCGATGCAGTAA
Organism: Prochlorococcus sp. AG-347-K18; assembly: GCA_003281365.1. Taxonomy (GTDB): domain Bacteria; phylum Cyanobacteriota; class Cyanobacteriia; order PCC-6307; family Cyanobiaceae; genus Prochlorococcus_A. The sequence goes on along the minus strand of QCCF01000008.1, from coordinate 31,159 downwards.
ATGAATGGACTTTACAACTTCTTAGGATTAGACACTTAGGAAACGCAGAACAACGATTACAAGCGTTATTTTCAATACTCGTAAATCGTTTGGGTAGAAGATGTGGACAATGGTGCGAGCTACCCTTCAGGTTAACTCACGAAAGGATTGGCGAATTAATAGGTTCTACACGTGTAACCTCAACAAGATTAATTTCTAAATTGAGATCATCTGAGTTATTAATAGCTCCTATTGGTACTCAAACAGTGAGTGTTTCTCCTTCTTTTATTGAAACATCTCCGCTTTAAAAACATGAAGGAATCACAATCACTTACAAACAATTTGTTAATGGAAGTTGATGTTTTATCGAATAGACTCAGAAATATCAAGCAATCCTACAAAACTACAGAAAATAAAGCATTAAAGGGAAGGTTATTTACTGAAAACAAGTATGTTTTTAAAAGAGTTAATGAGATTCATAGAATAGCTAAAATATTAAGTAAAAAAAATAATGAAAAAATCAACTTTTCAAATTTACTTTTTGAAATAACCAAAAGGACATTGAATGAAAATAAATTTGAGAGTAATTTATTTTTTCTTTAAATCACTATCTATTAATAAGATTGCCGAAGGTTGATTAGAGGCAAACTTAACCTTGCCCAGTATGTTCGCAAATTCATCTTCTGATTGTGTTTGAGCCTCTATAATTGGATCTAAAAATACGTTAGTTCTTGTATCTGAAATTCTTTCTGATATAGAATAGAGTTGTTGAAGAGATGAAGTTAAATCAGCCTCCATATTAAAAGAATAAGAAATCAGCTCCTCTATAGAATCCCATGTTTGAACGGGTGCAGGAATTTCATCCAATATTACGCTTTGTCCTCTTGCGATTAAGTAATCTGCAAATTTCTGAGCATGTTCCATTTCACTTTTTGATTCACTTAGAAAATGAGAGGAAAATCCATTTAAATCACGTTCTTGAAACCATAGATACATAGAAAAATATTGAACATTGGCATATCTTTCCATTGTTAGATGTTCAAAAAGGTTATCTAGTAAACTATTGTCTATCGGTTGAGCAACGGCTCTTCCAGAGGGACCAAAATTAATTAATTTCTTTGTTTTTAAATTATTTTCATTCATTACTTTAATAGGGAACTAAATAAATAATACAACATTTTGTATAAATTAGTAATTGATAAATCCTTTAAATTAAATTAAATAATATGATAATGAAAATCACTCGCAATACTATAAATGAATTTAGAGTACAGTTTTTCTGAACTGCTATTAACTAATAAAATATATAAAAGTAAAAAAAAGAAATGTAAAAAGAAAAAATGCTCTAATTGGAAGGGAGGGAAGTGCAATTGCCTATAAATAAATTCTATATATATACTTTATGTGCTCCAGGATATAAAAAATAATAACAATTTTTATTTATAGAAAGAGAACATTTATCACCATTATTTAGGAGATTATTAATATCAGTTCTAACCCGCAATATATTTCCATTAATAGTTACTTTATATATAAGAAATTCTCCAAGAAATTCTTTAGATATTACTTTCGCATTGCCAGATTCTGATCTTTTAATTGAAATAAATTTAGGCGAAATTGACATACTTTTAATATTTGCATTTTGTGAAACCCCTGAACTATTTATCTCACCTAAACAAGAAATATATGAATTACCATTTTTTTTGAGATTAACAATATTATTACCCAAAATAAAACTACTAACAAATATGGTCTTGGGATTATTTAGAAGGTTAATTGGTGTATCAATCTGGTGTATTTTGCCATCATTCATAACAGCAACTTTATCGCAAATTGACATCGCTTCTTCCGGATCATGAGTAACCATCAATCCGCTTGCATTACAACCTCTTAGGATATTAGGAAGTTCACTTCTCAACTTTAGTTTGACATGCATATCAAGACTACAAAAAGGTTCATCTAATAAAATAAAGTTTGTACCTGGAGCAAGAGCTCTCGCAATTGCGAGTCTTTGTTTTTGGCCTCCAGAAAGTTCATGTGGGTACCTTCCAACAAAACTATCAAGACCAACAACATTTAATAAATAATCAACTTTATATCTGTCTTTTTTGTTTTTCAAACCAAAAATTACATTTTCCAAAACAGTTAAGTGAGGGAAAAGTGCATAGTCTTGAAAAACCATACCAATATTTCTTTTCTCAGGACTAAGAATTTTTTTGCTACTTGAAATTTCCTTATCATTTAAAGAAATCCTCCCTTTAGAGGGATATTCGAACCCCGCAATTAATCTTAGAAGTGTAGTTTTTCCGCAACCAGAAGGACCAAGCAACCCTAAAAATTCGCCATTTTCAATTTTGAGGTTAATTTCATTTAATATCCAATTTGAACATTCTCGTTTGTCGTATTTATGATGCAAATCATCAATTATTAACGCATCATTTTTCACTACGTTCTTCTTATGAAATATACTAAGTTAGCAGAAAATATTCACCTAAAATATCAAGTGTATAATTTTATACACCATTTAATTTTCAAATTTAATGAGAAAGTCTGAAAGAGCTGAAATAATACGCAAGGAACTTAAAAAGCTATATCCATCGCCTCCAATACCCCTTGATCATACAAATGCATATACACTTCTAGTCGCCGTAGTTTTAAGTGCTCAATCAACAGATAAGAAAGTTAATGAATTAACAAAAAGCTTATTTAAAGTTGCAGATAATCCAGAACAGATGATGCAACTAGGTATTAATGGCATTTACGAATACATAAAATTTTTAGGTCTCTCAAATCAAAAATCAAAGAACATCTATAACTTATCAAAATTATTGATTGAGAAGCACAATGGTACAGTCCCAGATTCTTTTGAGAAGCTTGAATCTCTCCCAGGGGTAGGTCATAAAACAGCATCAGTTGTAATGTCTCAAGTGTTTAAAATACCCTCATTCCCAGTAGATACTCATATACACAGGTTGGCACAAAGATGGGGACTATCAAATGGCGATAGCGTAGTTCAAACAGAAAAAGACCTAAAAAAAATATTTCCTGTTAATGATTGGAATACCTTACATTTGCAAATAATCTTTTATGGCAGAGAATACTGTACAGCAAGAGGCTGTGATGGAACAAAATGTTATTTATGTCGCACTCTTTATCCCAAAAGAAAAAAGAAATTTATATGTAAAAAGCCTTAAGAAATTTATATAATATTTAAATTAGTTCTTTAATCATGAAAATAGGAATTACTGGTGCATCGGGGAAAACAGGTTATAGAATTTCCGAAGAAGCAGTTAAGAAAGGATATAAAGTAAGGCAAATCATCAGAAAGAATTCAAAGGTCTCAGCAGGACTAGAGCGTTTAGAAACAATTAGGGTTTCATTAGACAAAAAAGGAGAACTTGATGAAGCTTTAAAAGATATTGATGCTTTGATAATTGCTACTGGGGCGAGAGCATCATTAGATTTAACTGGTCCTGCAAAGGTTGATGCATTAGGTGTATACAGGCAATTAGAGAGTTGCAAAAGAGTTGGTATTAAAAGAGTTATTTTAGTTAGTTCCCTTTGTACTGGTAAATTATTTCACCCATTAAACTTATTTGGTTTAATTCTTATTTGGAAGAAATTAGGTGAAAACTTTCTACGCAACTCAAATTTTGAATGGACTATCATTAGACCTGGAGGATTAAAGGAAAATGAAGATATTAAATCAGAAAATATAAATTATTCAAAAGAGGATACTCAAATTAATGGATCAATCCCAAGAAGATTAGTTGCGCAATGTTGTATAGATTCTTTAAAAAACAAAGAATCCATAAATAAATTAATAGAAGTTACAAGTTCGATTGATAATAAAAAGATATCTTTTAAAAAAGCTATGCAAATGATTTAAAAGATGTAAATATATAAATTAAAACTATGAAAATAAATCCCAAAATTGACGCATTACAATTAATGCTTACTGATTTAAGAACTAGAAATGAGCCAATAAGACATAAAGCTGCATTTAAAGGTTGTCAACCAGAATTTCAAAGTCTTGTATCAAGATTAATAAAGCAGTTAGAGGACGAATTAGTCGAGGAAAAGCTTACTAATCGTGATAGTTAATAAATTTAGATTACTTAAATGAAATTAAGTTATCCAATTTTGCTTGTTCTGAAAGTTCATCATATCCTCCAAAAAATTTATTATCCAAAAATATTTGAGGGAAAGTATTATGGCTACTTTGAGCCATAATTCTTTGAAAGCTCTCATCATTGTCTATTAGAGTAACTTCATGAGGGATAGATAAAGAATTAAGCAACCTAATTGCTCTTTTAGACCAAGGACAATCCTTTAAAATATATGCTTTTACACGTGATTCGTTAGTGATTAAATCATGATTTGAGATATTAATAATTTTCTGTTCAAAAGAAAGTAATAATATATCAGTACCTTTTTTTACAATACATCCCTCCTCAAGATGCCCGCCAAAAACATTACATCCCTCATCTGCAAAACTCAAATGTAAATGAACATCTCCTTTATTAAAATGTCCGTTTAAAGAAACTATCTCTAGATTTCCTTCAAATTTATTTATCTCTTGATTACCTGGGCATTGAATACAAACTGTTCTAAGATTACCAACCACTCCAGAAACATACCCGTATAAATTATTCGATAAAGAATATTCTTTAATTGAATTTATCAAATCAGATTCTGGAGATAGCTTTAGGCTATGAGACTGCATTAGATATAAAGAATAATTTTGTAATATAAAACATCATCATTCATAAAAGGAAGTTGATTTTATAATCTTTAGGATTCAGATTTAAAATTAAATTTTAGAATCTAGCATCAAATACCATTTAAAGTTTTTACTAAAAATTAATGTTTGTTGAGAGTGTAATATATTTTATATACAAAAACTAATTTGTTATTGAGAAAAAATCTTAAAAATTTGATATTGAATATTCCCAATTTATTATCAATATCTCGCCTTTTCCTTGTATTTCCATTAATACTTTTTTTAGAAATTAACAGGCCTTTTTATGTCTTTATATTGATAATAATAGGAGGTTTAACTGATTATTTTGACGGGTTAATTGCAAGGAAATTTAATCTTAAAACAAGATTAGGAGCTATCCTAGATCCCTTAAGCGATAAAGTATTCTATTTAATTCCTTTGACCTTCCTTTGTAAAAGTAACTTTATACCATTCTGGTCTTTGTCATTAATTTTATTAAGAGAATTTATTATCTCTAGCCTTAGGAACTCTACAAAAGACGGTTTACCAGCATCAATGCTAGGAAAATATAAAACATTTTTCTTTTTTATTTCAGTAATTACCTTCTTTACACCTTTAAAAATTAGCTTATTGAATAATTTGGGTTTAATTTTTTATTGGTTAGGATTCATCCTGACTTTTGTGACTTTATTAGGCTATTTAAAAATTAAAAAGAATATTATCTGAATTTTCATCAAACTCCTCACTCTTTTTATTTTTAAAATCATTCACAAAACTATCCTTTAGACCATTAAGTAAATCAAAGGTTGGCGCCCACTCTAAATCACGTTTTATCTTAGAGATATCAGTCTGATAATGATTTAATCTAATTGGAAATCCCTTTCTAGACTTAGGATCTAATTTTTGATAATCAAATGTTCTTAAAGAAATCTCATTTTGTTTTAATCCAAGAACATTCGCACAGAAATAAATTAAACCCTTGATTGTTACTCCTTTTTCACCTGAACAATTGTAAATATTATTTTTGGAATTTTCAAAATTTATACACCTAAGCATTACATCAGTTAGATCCGAAACATGGCCTAGCTGAGTAATTAAAGAACCGTCACCAGGGATAGGTATAGATTTTTTAGTATATAACCTCTCAAAAAACCAATTTTCAATTTTATTATAGTTTCCTGGTCCATAAATATAAGTAGGTCTAAAACTTGTAAAAGGAATTTTTTGGTTTTTTAACCAATTTTCTGTCTCAAACTTTCCTTTGTGCCTACTTTTTGGATCAGTTGGATCAACTTCGGATAAAGGTAGTTCACAATTATCTTTATAAACACCTGCAGAGCTCACATATATATATCTCTGGAAAGAGTTATCTAAATTTTCTATAAGAAGTTTGGTTTGTTCTAACTCTCGTCCAGAAATATCATAAACAACATCATACTTTTTATTGCTTAGTCTGACGATATCTTCTAAATTATTTCTATCACCCTTAATTAAATTTGTTTTTTCAGGATTACTTTTATTACCTCTCGTAAAAATATCAATATCATAATTTCTACTTAATAACTTTCCAACCAAAGACTTCCCAACAAATCTAGTGCCGCCCATTACAAGAATTTTCATATTCAAAAAATATTTAACTGAAGTAGTAATCTTAAATAGAATTACATATTGAATAGTACTACTAATAAGTTATTAATGAAAAGGATGATTCTATGAACCTAATACCTGCAATTGATTTAATGAATGGTAAGTGTGTAAGGCTTTTTAAAGGCGACTTTAATAAAAGAAAAGACTTCACCAAAGAGCCTTATGAGCAAGCTAAATTTTGGGAAAGCGAAGGGGCAAAATATTTACATATAGTTGATTTGGATGCTGCAAAAACTGGATCCCCAACAAACGATAAATCAATAAAAAAGATTGCAAAAACAGTTAACATACCTATACAAATAGGTGGGGGGATAAGGTCTCAAGAAAGGATAGAACAACTATTTTCTTATGGTATTGATAAAGTTATCATGGGAACCTCTGCCATAGAAAATAAAGAGCTAGTTAAAGACTTATCAAATAAATTCCCTGAAAGGATAATTGTTGGGATAGATGCAAAAGATGGAAAAGTCAGTACTAGGGGTTGGCTTGAGCAATCTAACATTTTTGCCACAGATCTAGTAAAGGAGTTTTCTTCATATAAAATTGCTAGTTTTATTGTTACCGATATAAATACAGATGGAACATTAGAAGGGACAAATGAAGAATTCATAAAAAGCATACTTGAAATTACAGATATTCCAGTAATAGCCTCAGGAGGTGTTGGTTCAATTTCTGACTTATTATCGTTAGTAAAATTTGAAAACTTTGGACTCTTTGGAGTAATAGTAGGTAAAGCTCTATATGAAAATAAATTCACGATAAACGAAGCTAATAATGTATTGTCATCAGAGAGATTAAATGACTATGATTTAAATAGAAATTACTACGCTTAAAAGAGTATAAAATTTGATTTAAGGCTGGTGTTTGCATTAATTGTTAGTTAATTTTGTATAAGAGATAAGAAATCTAGTCTTGGAATTAATTTCAAAAAAATCGATATTGATTATTGCTCCAAGCTTAATAGCAGAATCTTTATCACTTAAGTTAACATCACTAGACCAAAATTTAGACATTAATTTTAATAATGGAACAGGTGATAAAACTCCTGATTTAGTTATATGGAATGTTCTTAATTTTCAATCAGAAGATCTTATAAGGTTAGAATTATTAAAATTAAGAGAAAGATATGATGAGTCAAAGTTTCTTATAATTCTCTCTGGCGAACTTGTTTATGAAGCAAATACCAATCCATCGTTAAATGCTGAAGGTTTTCTTTTAAATCCCAGCTCTGAAAAAGTTCTTGAATCTATTGATACCATTTTAAATGGAGGAAGGGTATTTGATATTGAAAATAATTCCCGAGTTCAATTTAACAAAAATAAGCCTCTCTCTTTTAGTCAAAAAATCCTAACTTCAGGTCTTAAACAAATAGATTCTGAAATTAATTATATATTCAAATATGTCAACTCTGATTCAACACCAGAATTTTACAAATTCATTTTAAAAGGAAGATTAAGAGAACTTATTACTGCAAAATCTTTTCTAATTTTCTTATGGGGAAATTCACTAGAACTTTATACAGAGGCAGTTTACACTGAAAATAAAATTAATCTTGAAAATAAGAACACTGTTTTCATTAAAGATAAAAACACTACAGAAATTTGGAATTTAATTTTAGCTAGACTAAAAGAAAGGTATAGCTCAACTAACTTACAGGTTGAATTTAATAATTCATCAATAATTCTCTCTGGGATAAAGAAAGAATTTATTGCAAGACTTATTTGCAAAATGTTAGATGAGTTAGATAATTTACTAAAAAATATTAAAGAAAACTATAAGGAGAATGATTTTAAAGATGATTTAAATTCTCTTATAAAAGAACTTAAAGTTAATACAATTTCAAATATCACAGACAGCTATTTTCGATTAAAAAAAGGAAACGAATCTATCTCAATAAATGAATTTATCTATAGTGAGGTAAGTTGCGAAGAGATAGATACAGAATCACATGAATCAATAATGTTTATTGAGCCAATTGTTAAAAATGAAGCTCTTGACTATGATGGGAAATTACTTCCTCTATATGAAACAGAATCGTTTTTGATCCTTGAAAATATAATTTCAAATTGGACAATAAGAAACTGTAATTTATTAGCTTCTGAAATCTTTAATATTTGTTCTGCTTGGCCTGAATTAAGAAATGTACTTATAAATCCCGAATTACAATCGACAAGAAATTTCGAAAGATTTAGGAATAATATTAATAACTACAATCGCTGGCATGACTATATTTATATGCCTATCTACTTGTACGAGAGTAAACGAGAGTATATTGATATTATCGATAAAAAATTTACCCGTTATTTTAAAAATGAAAATAGGGAGAAAGAATTACAGAATCTAGAATGGCTACAAAAACAAGTTACATTGTTAGTTGAGATAAGAGATGCTGTAGCACCGCAGTTAGAAGTTGCGGTAAAATATATCGGTAATCTCTTCGTAACTTTCCTTACAAAGGTTGTTGGCAAAGCTATCGGTTTAGTGGGGAAAGGAATCCTTCAAGGATTAGGAAGATCAAGTTCAAAGTAAGTTTTTAAACTTTAATGAAAATAATTCAATGGATCCTAATAGCATTAATTTTCTTAAGTCCACATAAAGCAAGTGCATCTAGAGATTCTAATAGTTACGATGGCAACATCTTTCCTATATATGCAGGTAATGGGGCTATTGTTCCTCCCACGACAACTCTTCAGGAATCATTAAATAATAAAAGAGTCGCAGTTTTATTTTTTTATCTTGACGATAGCTCAGATAGTAAAGCTATGGCTCCGATAATATCTGGTTTAGATTTGATATGGAGAAATAATATAGACATCATTGCTCTAACTACTGATGAATTACAGGATAAAAAAAAGTCTGATCAAAGAAATGAACCCAATTATTATTGGAACGGATTAATTCCACAAACCATTATTTTAAATAGTGATGGTGAAGTTAAATATGATCAAAATGGAATAATTAATATCGATGAATTAAACAAAGTTATAGGAGAACTAAAAGGAATTGATATAGAAGATACGACATTTTCTGTTGAAAGTTTTAATGAATACAACAGTATCATTTCTGAAAAAAAAGATAAGAACATAAATTAATAAAAAAAATGATATTAATAAATATCCTCTTAGTTCTTTTAATTTTTTTAATTCTTTCAGATTTATATATTGTAAACTCGCCCAAATCAAAGTTAAATCTGGTACCTATAAATTACAAAATCAAGAAAAAGGATGGTTTAAACGAATTAATTATTGATTTAAAAATAACTAATAAAAGTAAAACCAAAGAGACGATGGTATCTAATATAAATTTTGAATTAGATTTTTTTAAAAATAAAGGTAACGAATATTGCCAAAATTTTAATTATCAAGAAGATATTTATGTGTATGAAAATAATAAAATTAAGAATTTAAGAAATTACTGGCCAACAACAATTATCAAGTCAAATTCAGAATTATTTGTAAGAGTCATATATAAATTTAACAATAACAATTTTAGAAAAAAAATAAAATATCTATGGTTAAAAGTATTTTGGGAAAACTATGGGCATTTTGGTATTTCAAATATTAAGGATTGTTTTTTAATTAATTTAGATGGTCAAAGACAGACGGCGAAAGAAGTTTTTGAAATTCCTTTAAATAATAAATACAAAGCTTTTGCTATTAAAACTGATTTACTTGGTTGCTTTGATAACCCAGTAAATACTGTTATTGAATACTGCAAAGAAATTGTAGAAAAAAATGATATTTTAACAATTGGTGAGAGTCCGCTGGCGATTATGCAAAATAGATACATTTCCCCCCAAAATTTAGAATATAGTTTTTTTTCAAAAGCTTTATGTTATTTTTTTCATCCTACAAGCAGTCTAGCAACAGCTTGCGGCATGCAATTGTTAATAAATAGAATCGGAGTTACAAGAATAACCTTTGCACTATTTGTTGGATTTATCTTCAAATTATTTGGTATTAAGGGTATGTTTTATAGATTAACTGGTTCAGAATCATCTCTCATTGATGATATAAGCGGTACAGTGACTCCCTACGACAAGAGTATAGTTATGGGTCCTCTAAATGCAGATTTATTTTGTAGGGAGGTCTCGAACCATCTGAATGTAGATGTTGCTGTAGTAGATGTTAATGATCTTGGAGGTGTGAAAGTCTTAGCTAGTTCAAATAAAGCCGTAAATAAAATACTCAAAAGAAACTTATTATCTAATCCAGCTGGCAATGGAGATGAAAAAACCCCTATAGTATTAATAAGAGAAAAAAAGTAAATGAAAAAAGATACCTCTTATTCTTCTCAATCTAAAAAGGGAATGGAAGTAACTTTTGAAGAACTCCATATAAGACACATTAACCTTTTAATAGATATCAAAAATAAGGAATTGAATAATTGGTTTTTAAAGATGGCAATTATAAATACCTTTGATGACCTAAAAATATTTTTAAATAACCTTAAGAAAAACAAAAATAAATGCATAATTGCTAAATATGGAAACGAAATTATTGGTTATTTGAATATTTTTCCTTTAAACAAAAAAGAGACTTGCTTAAAAATATCTAAGCCCAAGTTGATTAACAACAACTGTTCTTTAACAGATAAACAATTAACTTCAGGATTGATAAAAAAGTCTATCTCAATAAAAGACATCAAAACTTCAAGTTGGATAATTAACGCTGATATAAATAATGTTGACCTCATATCTACCTCCAGAGAATTAGGCTTTCAACCGTTAGGAGAGATAATCCTTTGGGGTGGTTCTGATCTAAATAAATCTATAAAGCAAAATACCAATGCCTATGCATTAATTAATGAATTCCAAAACATTAATAAACAAAATATATTAAAAGTAGTTAATTTCATAAGATCAAATCAATCTCCCATAATCAGAAATATTTTAGATTTTGATCAAGACGACATTCTTAAAAGAAATAACTCTAAGAGTGGTGCCATAATATATGAAAATTCAGTATTATGTACAATTTTAAAAGATATAAATTATCCAAACGAAGAAATTTACACTTTAACTATAAGTAGATATTGGGATAAGAGATTCAACTCTATCTTAAAAGAATTTATAAAAAGATTTTTTGAAGAATCACCTGTTTCATATTTAAAATCCTATAAAGAAAATTCTCAATTAAATCTTTTTCTCGAAGAATGTAATCTCAAAGAAAAAAATCAAGAAATAATTCTTATTCGGAACACAATAGTTAAGAATGAAGCCAAACAAGTAAATATAATAAATCAATCTTTGGAATCAATCTTTGAAAAATTAAGTCCACAAGGTAATCCATATCCATCTCCTTTTCCATTAAAAACAAAGTGAAATTTTGCAAACCCAAACCCAAGTCAATTTTGAGTTTGGATATAGGTACTAAAAGAATAGGATTAGCTTATTGTGATCCACTCTGCATAACATCAAATATACTTCCAGCAGTAAAACGGTTTGAAAATAATCAAGAGATTAAAATCATTAGAAATTATATAAATAAATTTAATTTGAATGGGTTTATTGTTGGTATTCCCCTAGATGAAGAAGGTCAAATGACCCCTCAAGCTATTGACTGTAAAAATTATGGTCAATTACTTTCAAATGAATTAAAGCTTCCATTTTCTTACGTCAACGAACATAGTTCAACATGGGAATCTTCAGAAAGATTTGGAATAAAAAAAGATAAATCCGGATTGATTGATAGTTTTTCAGCAAAAATAATACTTGAACAATGGATCGAAGAAGGTCCTGAATTAGAAGAATTTGCTGTTAAACGTCAGATAAAATATTAATATTAAAAATATAGATAATTTTTAAATGAAAGAAGCCAATTCAAATGATAATTATGATGCACAGACTCTTTTATTAAATGACTCAAATGGAAACGAGCTATTTTGTTATCTTGAACAACTAGTAAGAGTTGAAGGTCAAGAATATGCTTTATTAACGCCAGTTGATACTCCAGTAAGTCTTTTTAAGATAAATGAAAAAGATGAACCTGAACTAATTGAGAAAATAGATAAAAATGAACAAATACTAAAAAACGCTGAAGCAGTTCTTCAAGAACATGATTTAAAACTTATCAGATCAGCAGTTACATTAACAGTATCAGGAGAACTTGAAGAACCAATTTACGATGAATTAGAAGAAGAATACATAGATGATGATAGTGAGAGTTATGAATTGCTCGTTAACTTTAATCTTTTTGACCAAGAATATGGCTTATATATACCATTAGATCCTTTTTTTATTGTGGGTAAATTAAAAGATAAAGGTGCCATATTAGTTGAAGATGATGAGTTTGATAAAATTCAACCTTTGATTGAAACTGAGCTTGAAAAAAGTAGTTCTTAAATTAAATGAGATCTATCCTAAAAGTCAATTGGGATTCAAACTTACCAATATATAATATTTCTCAATCTGAGTTGCAAAAAAAAGGAATTGATTCCTTATTGCTAGACGTGGATGGGACTCTAGTAAATAGAAAATCAAATATGATCCCAAAAGCTGTAAAAAATTGGATCATAGAATCTAAAAAACTTTTCTCTTTATATCTAATAAGTAATAATCCATCAAAAAAAAGAATCGCAAAAATAGCGAAAGAATTAAATTTAAGGTATAAATACAATGCATCAAAACCAAGAAAAAAAGTAACTTTGTCTGCTATAAAAGAAATTGGCGGAGAGCCAAAAAATATAGCCATTATTGGCGACAGAATTTTTACAGATATTATTGTTGGTAATAGATGCGATATAAAAACAATATTAGTCAAGCGATTAAATAGAGATGGCTTGCCTACAAAATTTAATTTAACTTTGAAAATAGAAAAATTAATTTCTCATTTTATAAAATGAAAACTTGGGTTATAAAAATTGGTACTAGTATTTTAAGAGGAACAGAGGAAACATCTACAGAAGAAGTTATTGAAAACCTTTCTAGATCCTTTGCAAGTTTTCTTTCAAAAGGAAACAAATTAATTTTAGTAACTAGTGGAGCAGTTGGATTAGGTTGCCAAAAATTAAATATTAAAACTAGACCAAATGATTTAAGTACACTTCAAGCTACTGCTGCTGTAGGTCAAGTTAATTTAATGTCCTTATACGATAAGGTATTCAATAAATTAGGTCATAATATTGCTCAAATTTTAATAACTAAAGCTGATTTCAATTCACGAGAATCCTTTAATAACGCTTCTAAAACCTTAAAAAAATTAATCGATTTAAATGTTATTCCAATAGTAAATGAAAATGATACCGTAGCAAATGAAGAGCTTAAATATGGAGATAATGATACCCTCTCTGCTTTAGTAGCCTTGGCTATAAATGCTAACAAGCTTATTTTATTAACCGATATCGAAAATCTATACTCAAAAGATCCACGTAATAATAAGGATGCGCAACCTATTAAAGAAGTTCATAATAGTGAATTAAAGGAAATTAAAGATAAAAATATTCAAAACTCAAATAATGAATGGGGAAAAGGAGGAATTTCTACAAAATTAATTTCTGCTGAAATAGCAACAAAAGGAGGAGTCGAAGTCCAACTAATTGATGGAACTAATAAAAAAAACTTAATTAAAATTTTTAATGATAATAAAATTGGAACTCTATTTTATCCAGTAGAAAAACCGGTTGGAAACAAAAAAAGTTGGCTTTCACATGCAATTCAAACAGTAGGGAAAATCACCTTAGATGATGGTGCTTCCTTTGCAATTAAAAAAAAAGGTGCCTCACTTTTAGCGGTTGGTGTTAAGAATGTAGAAGGAAACTTTACGATTAATCAGGCAGTTAAAATCGTAAATACAAATAATAAAGAAGTTGCAAAAGGTTTAGTATCAATAAGTAGCGACAAATTAAGAAGTATCTTAAATAATAAAGAAGATAACAACTCCTCGATAATTGTCGTTCACAGAGATGTTCTTGCTCTCTCTTAAAAAAAAATTAAACTGAAAAATGCTTTTAAGTGATTTAGTTGATCTAATAAAAAAAGGAAATTCAAATTTTATTAGTGCCAATATTTTCGAAGATTTAAATATAAATGATGCTGGTTCATTAGATGCTGCAGTTAAATATCAAATATCTTTTTTAGAAGAAAATAATATCCTTAAAGAAAAATTAAATCAAACTAAAGCATCAGCAATAATAACTACTAACAACGAAGAAATCGTTAGTGCCTTAGAGAAACTCAATATATCAAACGTAATCGTTAAAAATCCAAGAATTGCATTTGCTGAAGTATTGGATTGTTTATATAAAACCATCACTTTTAAACCAGGAATTCACGCTTCGGCGGTTATAGATAAAACAGCAATAATTGGAGAAGATTGCCATATTGCACCTAATGTCTATATTGGAGAAAATACTGTTATTGGAGACAATAATCATATTCTTCCTGGATCATCGATTTTAGGTAATGTTCGAATTGGAAATAATAATATAATTCATCCAAATTGTGTTATTTACGAAAATACCACCCTAAAAAATAATTGTGTAATTAATTCAAATTCTGTTATTGGATCAGAGGGATTTGGTTTTATTCCTAAAGATGGCAAATGGATAAAGATGCCTCAAAAAGGTGGTGTAAAAATAATGAGTTTTGTAGAAATTGGAACGAATTGTTGTATTGATAGACCCGCAGTAGGATTTACTTTTATTGATGAAGGAACGAAGTTGGATAATTTAGTACAAATAGGTCATGGAGTAAAAATTGGTAAAAATTGTGCATTTGCAGCTCAAGTTGGTATCGCTGGAGGAGCAAATATTGGAGATGGTGTTATTTTGGCAGGGCAAGTAGGAGTCAACAATAGAGTAAAAGTTGGGAATAATGTAATAGCGAGTTCAAAATGCGGGATTCATTGTGACATAGAAGATGGCAAGGTAATTAGTGGTTTCCCCGCGATGGGAAATAAATCATGGCTAAGGAGTTCAAGTATTTTTAAAAAATTACCAGAATTAGCAAAAAAACTTAGACAATTAGACAAACAATAATTTATTGTTCTATTAAACAAAAATTTAAATGAAGAAATATAAGATTGTTTTATTGTCAGGAGACGGAATTGGACCAGAGATTTCAGAAGTTTCAAAAAAAGTTTTAAATAAGCTTTCAAAAAATCATAATTTCGATATTGAGATTATTGAAAAATTATTTGGTGGGATAGCTTATGAAAAGTTTGGGACTCCTGCTCCAGATGAAACACTAGATCAATGCAAAAAAAGTGATGCTGTTCTTTTAGCATGTGTTGGAGATATTAAATATGACTCTCTTGCAAGAGAATTAAGACCAGAAAGTGGGTTACTAAAGTTAAGATCTGCCTTAAATCTTTTCGCAAACATCAGGCCTGTCAAAATAAGAAGATCCCTCTTAAATGCAAGTACATTAAAAAAAGAAATCGTTGAGAATGTTGATCTTATTGTTGTAAGAGAATTAATAGGAGGTATTTATTTTGGAAAACCAAGAGGACATATAACTAATACAAAAACCCCAAAAGCTTTCAATACGATGGTTTATGATTCGGCTGAAATAGAGAGAATAACAGAAATAGCAATAAAAATTGCAAACCAAAGAAATAAAAAAATATGTTCTGTTGATAAATCAAACGTCCTTGAGGTTAGTCAATTGTGGAGAGATACAGTTTTAAATATTACCTCGAAAGATAAAAACATATCTTTAAGCAATATGTATGTTGATAATGCAGCTATGCAATTAGTTAGAGATCCTAGCCAATTTGATGTGATTTTAACTAGTAATTTATTTGGTGATATTTTAAGCGATTTAGCCGCAATGTTAACTGGATCTATTGGTATGCTTCCATCTGCTTCTCTAAACAGTAATGGTCCAGGAGTTTTTGAACCTGTTCATGGTTCAGCTCCTGATATAGCTGGTAAAAACATTGCAAATCCTATTGCGATGCTCTTATCCACTTCCATGATGTTAAAAATTGGATTAAATGAAGAAGAAGCCGCTGAAAATTTAGAAACTGCTATTGATAAAGTTTTATCCAACGGATTTAGAACAGCGGATTTAGCTGATGGCTCCTCTGAAGTTTTATCTTGCAGTGAAATAGGAAATAAAATAATAAATGAAATTTAAAAAAAAATTAATAAATAAAAAAATATTTTTAATTAAAACATAAAGTTGGCATACGACCTGTCAGAATCATTAGATATTGTTTTTAAAAAATGTCAAAACGTCATCCAGTAGTTGCTGTAACAGGATCTTCAGGAGCAGGAACAAGTACAGTAAAAAGAGCCTTTGAGCATATTTTTGCCAGAGAAGATATTGTTCCCGCAGTTGTAGAAGGTGATAGTTATCACAGATTTGAAAGAATGCCTATGAAAAAAGCTATGGCTGAGGCTCTTTCAAAAGGTGAAAATTTTTCTCACTTTGGTCCAGAGGCTAATCTTTTTGACAAGCTAGAAGAACTTTTTAAAATCTATGGTGAAACCGGAGGAGGAAAGAAAAGATATTATCTACATAGCCTTGAAGAAGCCGAAGAACATAATACAAGACTTGGGACATCCTTAGAACCTGGGCAATTTACTCCATGGGAAGATATTCCTGAGGGAACAGACGTACTTTTTTATGAAGGTTTGCATGGCGGGGTAGAGGGTGATGGATACAATGTGGCATCTTATGCTGATTTACTTGTTGGTGTTGTTCCGATAACAAATTTAGAGTGGATTCAAAAAATTCATAGAGATAACGCAGAGAGAGGATACTCAGCTGAAACCATTGTGGATACTATATTGAGAAGAATGCCCGATTATATAAATCACATTTGTCCACAATTCAGCAAAACCGATATTAATTTCCAAAGAATTCCCACAATTGACACTTCCAATCCTTTCATATGCAGAAATATCCCAACTCCTGATGAAAGCTTTGTGATCATACATTTCAGAAAAGGGGCTAGAGAGAAATGGGGGATTGATTTTCAATACTTGCTTGGAATGATTAATGATTCATTTATGTCAAGTCCAACAAGTATCGTTGTAAATGGTGGAAAAATGGGTTTCGCAATGGAACTAATTCTTACTCCAATAATTCATAAAATGATTGAAGAGAAAAATAAATAATAAATAATTTTTCGATTATCAACTCAAATCATTTTATTCTTTACTTTGAGGAGTTTCTAATCCAAAAAATCTCAAAATTTATATATCTTTCTTGATAAAGGTACCTTGTTTAGATTTAAATAGTAAAAACAGGTAACATTGTGTCATTAATCGACTGGTTTGCAGCAAGGCGTAAAGATCAATTTGTTGGGAAAGTTTCCCAAGACACTGATGAAGGAGATGGTTTGTGGGTTAAATGTTCAGAATGTTCGCAAGTAGCCTATAGAAAGGACCTAATTTCAAATTTCAATGTTTGTAGTAATTGTGGACATCATAATAGGATTAATAGTGATGAAAGGATAAATATAATTGCTGATAAAAATTCATTTGAAGAGTTTGATAGTTCACTAAGTCCTACAGATCCTTTAGGTTTTAAAGATAGAAGGTCATATGCTGATCGAATTAAGGAAAGTCAAGCAGGTACAGGTTTAAGAGATGGAGTCGTAACAGGTATCTGTTCTGTAAATTCAATGCCTTTAGCATTAGCCGTTATGGATTTTAGATTTATGGGAGGATCCATGGGTTCTGTAGTTGGTGAAAAAATTACAAGAATAATTGAAAGAGCAACTTTAGAAAATTTTCCAATTCTTATTGTTTGTGCATCAGGGGGAGCAAGGATGCAAGAAGGCATGTTAAGTCTCATGCAGATGGCAAAAATATCTGGAGCGCTAAAAAAACATAAAGAAAAAAATCTTCTATATATGCCCTTATTGACTCATCCAACGACTGGGGGGGTGACAGCAAGCTTTGCAATGTTAGGTGATTTAATTTTGGCGGAACCTAAGGCTCTTATTGGATTTGCTGGAAGAAGGGTTATAGAACAAACATTAAGAGAAAAATTACCCGATAATTTTCAAACAGCTGAATATCTACTTGAGCATGGTTTTGTTGATGTTATAGTCAAAAGGAAAGATCTTAAGGATACTCTGACTAAAATTTTAAAAATTCATGGTGTAAAAGAATTTGCAAAAGCAAATATATAAAATGAGAATAATTTCAAATTTCTTTTATTTTTCATTAAGCCTTTTATTCTTTATTTTAAATTTTGCTTCCCATTCATATGCAATAGGAAATGTTGATTGGGTTCTCCTTAAAGAGAATGATGAGGGGAAAGAATGGCTTGATAAAGGGAGTATTAAGTCGTTTCCAAATAGTGAAATAAGTGTCTTGACAAAGTTCTATAAAAATCCAACTGCTTCTGATGATGATGGAGAATTATCACTTTATGTTATGAGAATTAATTGCGATGAAAAAAAGTTTAAAGATACTTCCATAAATGGAATTCCTCAATTCAATTCAAAATGGCAAACTTCAAATAATGATGAATTAATAGATGTAGTTATTGAAAATAGCTGTTCAGAATTTATAAATAGATAAGAATGGATACTAAAAATAAATTAAAAATAGCAATTTCTGGATTAGGGTTTGGGAAAAAAGTACATTTAGAAGCATTAAAAGAGTCAAATTATTTAAAGCCTGTAGCTATTTATCATTATGAGAAAAAGCAAAAATCGATTCTAGAAAAAGAAACTGGATTAGAGTTTTTTCACGATTGGGAAGAGTTAGTTAAATCTCCAGAAATTGATGGAATTATTATTGCTACCCCTCCTGAATCAAGATTTAAACTAGCTAAACATGCTCTTGAAAATAATAAAAATTTACTATTAGAAAAGCCAGTTGCAATATCTTCCTCTGAAATTGAAGAGCTCCAGAGAATATCCTTGATTAAAAACTTAAGCGTTTGTGTTGATTTCGAATACAGAGCAGTACCCCTTTTCCTTCAAACAAAAAAACTTATTGATGAAAATATTTTAGGAGATATATATTTAGTTAAATTAGATTGGTTAATGGGAAGCAGATCCGATCCTAAAAGAGTTTGGAATTGGTATTCTTTGGAAGAAAAAGGTGGAGGAGTTATTGGCGCCCTAGGTACTCATGCATTCGATATGTTGAATTGGTTTTTTGGAGAATCAGTAAACGTATCTGGCAAGTTAGCAACATCAATAAAGAAGAGGCCTTTAGCTGATTCATCTAATTTAAATGAAGTTACTAGCGAGGATGTTTGTCTGGCCAATATAGACATATTGAACTATAACTCGAAGCTAATTCCATGTCAGGTATCTTTATCATCGATTTCCAAAAACGGTAGAGGTTTTAATTTAGAAATATATGGAAGCGAAGGTTCACTTATTCTTAAAAGCGAGAACCAAAAGGATTATGTACATGGTTTTAATTTGAAATATTCAAACAAAGAAAATAAGATACAAAACCTTACTGCAGATTCAAGTTTTAATTTTGAAAAAACATGGACAGATGGGAGAATAGCTCCAGTTTTGAGAATTCAAAATTTATGGGCTGAGAGTATTTTTAATAAAACGCCTATCATTCCAGGATTATGCGAGGGACTAGCAAGTCATAAAGTATGCGAAGCTATAAGAGAATCATCAAAAAGAGGATTAAGCATCAAAATCTAGGGTTATACACTTATAAGTAGCAATTATCACCTGAAAAAGTATTAGATTGATTTTATTTTTTATTCATATTCTGGAAAAATCATATGAATTGAATTATTTAAGAATGGCTTTAAATTATTACAAACATGAGCTTAAAGAAAATGCTCAATTGTTAACTTCAAAAGGGAAAGGGATATTAGCAGTAGATGAATCCACTAAAACAATAGGGAAAAGACTTGCTGGAATTGGCGTTGAGAATACAGAAGACAATAGGAAGGCATATAGAGGAATGCTCTTTACTACAGAAGGTCTTGGGAAATACATTAGTGGTGCAATCCTTTTCGAAGAAACTCTTTATCAGAATCACCAAGATGGCGAGCCAATGGTTAAGAAACTAAATGATTTAGGTATAATTCCAGGTATAAAGGTCGATAAAGGTCTAAATCCTCTTCCAGGAGCTGGAGATGTAGAAACTTTTTGCGCCGGCCTTGATGGTTTAGTTGAAAGAGCAGCAAAATATTATGAACAAGGTGCAAGATTTGCAAAGTGGAGAGCAGTTCTGCAGATAACAAAAGATGGTTGTCCTTCAAAATTATCAATACAAGAAAATGCTTGGGGCTTAGCAAGGTATGCAAGATCAGTTCAAGAATCTGGATTAGTCCCAATTATTGAACCTGAAATCTTAATGGACGGTGATCATACTATTGAAAAAACTGCTGAAGTCCAAGAAGAAGTAATAAAGCAGGTTTATATTGCCTGTCAAGCAAATGGAGTTTTTCTAGAAGGAACACTATTGAAACCATCTATGACAGTTAATGGAGCAGATTGTCAAACAAAGGCTGATCCCATGAAAGTTGCTGAAATGACAATTAGAACTATGGAAAGATGCGTACCTGCATCTGTTCCTGGAATAGTTTTCTTATCAGGAGGATTAAGCGAAGAAGCTGCTTCTGTTTATTTAAATAATATGAATACTCTTTACAGGAAAGCTTTATGGAATGTTTCATTCTCCTATGGGAGAGCCTTACAGCATTCATGCTTAAAAGCCTGGAAGGGAAGTGATGTAGAAGGAGGTCAAAAAGCATTAATAGCACGAGCTCAAGCAAACTCTGAAGCTTCAAAAGGAGCTTACATAGCAGGATCTCAACCTTCATCTGATGAGCAATTATTTGTAGCAGGTTACACTTACTAAAAAAAAAATTCTCAAAATATACTCTGGGTCATAAGATTGGTTTCTTGAATTTAGTATTTTGTATATCTAATGACGTGACATTTGATACCTCTTTGTACTAAACTCGCGGAACAAGCGCTTTATAAAGCATTTAACTTATTTTAATTATGGCACTCGTTCCTCTAAGACTACTTTTAGATCATGCTGCTGAGAATGGTTATGGTATTCCAGCATTCAATGTTAATAATCTTGAGCAAGTTCAAGCAATCATGGAAGCAGCATATGAAACAGATAGTCCTGTAATCCTCCAAGCATCAAGAGGGGCAAGAAGTTATGCAGGAGAAATTTTCTTACGTCATCTTATCCTTGCTGCAACAGAAACATATCCTAATATTCCTGTTGTAATGCATCAAGACCATGGCAACGAACCATCAACGTGTTATTCAGCAGCAATTAATGGTTTCACATCTGTAATGATGGATGGTTCTTTAGAGGCAGACGCAAAAACACCTGCAAGTTACGAATATAATGTTGCAGTAACGAAAAAAGTAGTAGATTTTGCTCATTCAGTTGGAGTTAGTGTTGAAGGAGAATTGGGTTGCTTAGGTTCATTAGAAACAGGAAAAGGAGAGGCAGAAGATGGTCATGGATTTGAAGGTGAACTTTCTACAGATATGCTTTTGACTGATCCTGAGGAAGCTGCAGATTTTGTTGCTAAAACAAAAGTTGACGCATTAGCTATCGCTATTGGTACAAGTCATGGTGCATATAAATTCACAAGGAAGCCTACAGGAGAAGTTCTTGCAATAAGCAGAATTGCTGAAATCCACAAAGCACTTCCAAATACCCATCTTGTAATGCATGGATCTAGTTCAGTACCTCAGGAATGGTTAGATATAATTAACAAATATGGTGGTGAAATTCCTCAAACATATGGTGTACCTGTTGAAGAAATTCAAGAAGGAATAAGAAATGGAGTCAGAAAAGTTAACATTGATACCGATAACAGACTTGCTTTCACTGCCGCAGTTAGAGAGGCAGCATTTGCTGATAAGGCAAACTTCGACCCAAGACATTTCAACAAGCCTGCCAGAAAATACATGAAGCAAGTTTGTCTTGATAGATACAAGCAGTTCTGGTGCGAAGGTCAAGCTAGTAAGATTAAACAAAACAGTACAAATTATTTTGCTGATCTTTACGCCAAAGGTGATTTAGATCCAAAAGTAAAAACTACTGTTTGATTTCTAACTAAATCAAACGAAAAAGACCCCCAATTGTGGAGGTCTTTTTTTATTTTAATATGAGTGATTTCAATGTAAATAGACCATCAATTCCACCTATTGTCTCGTCACACGCTCGCTCTGGATGAGGCATTAAACCTAAGACATTTCCCTTTTCATTAGTTATACCTGCTATATCGAATGAAGATCCATTAGGATTATTCTTGTATCTCAAAGCGATCAATTCATTATCTACAAGTTTTTTTAAAGTATCAGAATCACAATGATATCTTCCTTCCCCATGCGCTATTGGTAACTTAATAGTTTTTTTTTCATCTCCATAATTAAACCAACCTCCTTTTGAAGAAACAATATCCAATTCAACATCATCACAGATGAAATTTAGATTTTTATTTGCAACTAAGGCACCAGGTAAAAAACCTGATTCTGTCAAAATTTGAAAACCATTACATATTCCTAAAACTCTTTTCCCACTTTTAATAAAGTCATCCAAAGCATTTATTAATGGAGAAAATCTGGCAATTGCTCCGCATCTTAAATAATCACCATAACTAAATCCCCCAGGCAAAACTATTGCATCCACATCACTTAAATCTGAAGACTCATGCCACAAATATTTTGTTCTTATATCTAAACAACCTTCCAATGCCCATGAAACATCACGATCACAATTAGAACCTGGGAATACAACAACTCCTACAGTAAAATTATCCATCTTATAATTTTTCTAGTGAATACTCATAATCTTCAATAACAGTATTTGCGAATAACCTATCACACAATAAATCAATTTTTTCTCTTACTTCGTTTTCACCATTACCTTCTATCTTTACTTCAATTATTTTTCCTATCCGTAATGATTTTATTCCCTCGGCTCCAAGTTTTATGGAAGCAGATTTGGTAGCTTCCCCTGCTGGATCTAAAACTGAAGGTCTTAGTCTTACAAAAACTTTTACAGCAAATTGGTCCAATTAAAAAATAATTTCTACTAGAAGATTAGTTTAAATTTTAATAAAAAGTACTATTGATTAATAAACAAATATTTTTAACTCAAGGTTTTCTAAATTTTTAAATGTTTATGTAGCCTTTACCAAAACAAACTAAGCAGGTTCTTCTTGAATTTTCAGGTGTTTTAAAATTTCCTGCCCCACCACATTTGGAACATTTGATTTTATCAATTGATATTACATCGTCAGAGATTATTTGTTTAAAAGTAATTTTTGGATTTTCCATTTAGGGCTCTCTACTGTAGTAAGTATCCCGACAGATAACTATAAAGTCAAATTGCTATTTTTGGCTCACTTAAAATCTTAAATTTCTCTTTAATTTTTTTATTCAAATTTTTTATCGATTTTTCATCAAAGGAAATTATTACTAATTCAAGACCAGCATTATCATTTGGTCTCCAACAATTGTCTGGAGCTTCTTCAAACCAAGTATTAATTTTTTTTCCAACTATTTGTATTTGTAAAGGTAATGATTTGCTTGGTATCCAAATACGTCCTTTTATTCGAAGAATGTTTAATTCATCCAAGATTTTTGACATCTCTTTTTCAAAGTCCTTTTTTTCAAGGTAATAATTTAATTTAAATGATTCTGAAACAAGCTCAATATGATTATGGTCATGTTCTTCCTTTAAAAATTCTTTATAAGTCTCTTTTTTAAAATTAAAATCAAATAGATAATTTAAATCAATCTTGCCATTCTTGGATTTAAGGACTGGTTTAGATGAGTTTAGACTTCCTTGGATTTTATTTTTTACAACATCAAACTGATGATCATTTAAGATGTCTGATCTAGAGACTAAAACGACATCAGAGACTTCAAGTTGTTCCTCAAAAAGTTCTTCAATAGTGGCGTTGTGATCAATTATATCTGTATTATTGTATTGTTTTGTTATTTTACTTAGATCATTAATTGGTGAACCATTAAACATTGACTCTCCATTAACGATACCAACTACAATATCAAGGTAGATGGAAGACCTAATTTCAGGCCAGTTAAGTGCTTGAATTAAGGGAATTGGTAATGCCAAGCCACTTGTTTCGATAATTATTGATTCAATAGGAGGATTAAATTCGAGAAGAGCTTTTATTGATGGAACAAAATCATCTTGCACAGTACAACATAAACATCCATTATTTAATTCGATTACGCATTCTTCTTCAGTTTCATCACATCCATCACAACTTTTAATCAAATCACCGTCAATTCCAACATCACCAAATTCATTGATTATTAAACCATATTTTTTATTACTCTCCTTTAACAAATATCTAAGAAAAGTTGTTTTGCCTGAACCAAGAAAACCGGAAACAACCATTACAGGTAATTTTTTTTTCATCCTTAATGATTAACAACCTAGGCTATATTCTGTACTCTCGCCTGTAGAACTATTTGTTCCATTAGCAATGGCACATAGCTGTTTTTGTTGTGTACGACTAAGAACAGCATCAGTAAAATCAGCACCATCTATTTTTGCTCCTTCAAAATTACTCTCCATTAATAAAGCATTTGTAAAATTAACATCCGAAAGATCTGCATCTGTAAAGTCTGTTGCATAAGCTAATGCATCTCTTAAATTGGCTCCAGTAAACTTTGAGTTTTGCAATTTACTATTATTGAATACCGCGCCTTCTAAATTACTTTCACTAAAATTAAACCCATTCAAATCAAACTTAACGTATTCGTTACCGCTTAAATCTTGACCATGCATATCTGGTTCTAAATTAAGATCCTGTTGGTTTCTAATCTCAGGAGGTCTTTTAGCCCATGCAGAATTTACAGAATTAAAAAGTAAAATCGCAAACAATAACAAAGTAATTAATGCATTCTTTAGTGAGGGGAGAATAATTGATTTAATCATAATAAGACTGTATTTTAGAACTTAAGTATTTAAAGTTTGTAAGAGTATCTTAAAGGAAAATATATGGCAATGTCACTAAAGGTTATTGTTCCTCCTCATCCATTAATAAAACATTGGCTTTCAATATTGCGAGAAAAAAATACTCCAAATATTTTGTACTCAACAGGATATGAACAATTAGGAAAATGGCTTACATATGAAGCATTACGCAATTGGTTGCCATATAAAAAAGAAATAATAAATACTGATAATGGAAACGTAGATGGATTCTTTATTAATAATGATTATCCAATAAAAGTGCTCGCAATGTTGCCCGAAGGGTTATCTCTTTGGTATGGATCTAAAGAAGTAATTCCCAATTCTACACTTTCATTGGGAGAACTACCTAAGACTATTGGTTCAAATGAAGGAATTATATTTTATTCTGAACAAATAACGACAAAATCAGCAACATTAGAAACTTTAATTAAATTAAAGAAATTAGGCGTTGATTCCAATAGGATTTTGTTAATAACTGCTATCTGCTCAAATAAAGGGTTAAATGAAATTGCGAAAATATTCCCTAATCAGGTAATCTACACCTCTTGCATAGATGAGGAAGATGAAAAAACAAAATTACTGCTACCGGGTATTGGGAATCCTTTATTGCGTTTGAGTACTATATTTCAAGATAAGAACTAATATAGAATATAGGAGTAAATATTTTACCAATGTCTGAATACAGAGATTCGTCCTCAAATAATCTTTTATCATTAATAAGCGGTGCTTTTATTGGAGCAGCAGGTCTAGCTTGGTGGTTAATATCCGAAGCAGACAAAAGAAAGGAGGAAAAAAAACAAAAAGCTATGATGTATTCCTCCAGAATTCAAGACGGCTCTGAAGCGATTGATTCAAAGGAAAATATAAATGAAGTTGAAGGAGAGAATCTGGAGAAGAAAGTTGAGCAACTCAATTCTGCAATTGCTGATGTGAGGAAGCAACTTGAAGAGTTGGGACAATAGAATAAAAAAGGTTCTCAAATAATATGAATAAACTAAGATCATCTGCAATAACCCAAGGTGTGCAAAGATCCCCTAACAGATCGATGTTAAGAGCTGTTGGATTTAATGATGAAGATTTTAATAAACCTATTATTGGAGTTGCAAATGGATACAGCACAATAACACCATGCAATATAGGTTTAAATAAGTTAGCTCTCAAAGCTGAAGAGTCAATAAAAAGGTCAGGTGGGATGCCTCAGATGTTTGGAACGATAACAGTAAGTGATGGCATCTCTATGGGAACAGAGGGCATGAAATATTCCCTAGTTTCAAGAGAAGTTATTGCTGATTCAATTGAAACAGCATGTAATGCTCAGAGTATGGATGGGGTGCTTGCTATAGGGGGATGTGACAAAAATATGCCGGGAGCCATGATAGCGATTGCAAGAATGAATATTCCCTCAATTTTCATTTATGGAGGGACAATAAAACCTGGAAAGTTGCATGGAGAAGATCTTACAGTTGTTAGTGCATTTGAAGCTGTTGGACAATTAACTTCAGGCAAAATTAATGAAGAAAGGCTAATCCAAGTTGAGAAAAATTGCATTCCTGGTGCTGGTAGCTGTGGAGGGATGTTTACAGCTAATACAATGTCTGCAGTTATTGAAGTATTAGGGTTAAGTCTCCCTCACAGTTCCACTATGGCTGCGGAAGATCTTGAAAAAGAACTGAGTGCAGATAAAAGTGCTGAGATATTAGTCTCTGCAATAGAAAAAGATATAAGACCTCTAGACCTGATGACTAAGAAAGCATTTGAAAATGCAATATCAGTAATTATGGCAATTGGAGGATCAACAAATGCGGTATTGCACATCTTAGCCATTGCGAATACTGCAGGAATAGATATCAACATTAATGATTTTGAGAGAATCAGGCAAAAAGTACCCGTTATTTGTGACCTTAAACCGAGTGGTAAATATGTGACGGTGGATCTTCATAATGCAGGTGGGATTCCACAAGTAATGAAAATACTTTTAAATGCAGGATTAATTCATGGCGATTGCAAAAATATCGAAGGTAAAACCATCTCAGAATACTTAAAGAATATTCCAGATAAGCCTCCAACAAATCAAAATGTCATAAGAGACATAGATGACCCTCTTTATAAAAAAGGACACCTTGCGATATTAAAAGGTAACTTAGCGAGCGAGGGTTCCGTAGCCAAAATTAGCGGAGTAAAAAACCCTGTATTAACTGGTCCGGCAAAAATTTTTGAAAGTGAAGAGGATTGTTTAAAATCGATATTGAATAATGATATCAAAGCTGGTGATGTTGTTGTTATTAGAAACGAAGGGCCTGTGGGAGGACCAGGCATGAGAGAGATGTTAGCTCCAACATCTGCAATTGTTGGTCAAGGTCTCGGAGAGAAGGTAGCTCTAATTACAGATGGCAGGTTTAGCGGGGGTACTTATGGTCTGGTTGTTGGTCATATAGCCCCAGAGGCTGCAGTTGGCGGAAATATTGCTTTAATAAAACAAGGTGATTTAATTACAGTAGATGCTGTAAAGCAACTAATTGAAGTTGATTTATCTGACGAAGAATTAGAAAAAAGAAAAAAAGATTGGGTAAAACCTACACCAAAATACAAAAGAGGGATACTTTCAAAATATTCAAAAATCGTAAGCACATCAAGTTTAGGGGCTGTTACTGATTTATAGGTCAGCTCAAAGTTTATTTTCTTAGTCAATAAAGCTTTTTATCCTATTTGCTAAGTTTTCCAATCTAGCGTTGTATTTTGGTGAGTTGCATTTTTTCCCGTTATTGCTATTCATCCAAAATGTCCTAACTCCACACCACAATATTGGTTCATCAGGAAAATTAAGCTTAGAAATAACTAATACTAACTCTTTTTTTGATTTAAAAATTTCTAATTCAAGATCGTAAATTTCTAATCTTTTACCTTCTTTATCTCGACATAAGATATTTACCGTCAAATCAATATCTTCTTCGATTTCGTATTCACCATTTATTTTTACAACAGAATGCACAAAAGGTTTATTTGTTAAATCTGCTGACTTAGCGATTAAGCTCTCTATATTTTTTAATGGATTTTCAAATAACACTTATTGATTTAATTAAAACTTTTATGGAACCCTGTTTAAACTCATTATTAAGTAATCCATCATCACCAAACTTAGAGTGTAGTAGTTGCAATCTTTTAATTTTAGAAGGCTTGAATTTTAAAGGAAAACGTACCTTATTAGCTCTTACAGAAGGTTTTAGCTCACTAAACGGAATTTGAACATTTGTTGTTCCGAATTTTTTTGTTGGGAATGATTTAATCCATCTAAGACCACCGGGAATAAATTCGGTTAGTCCAAGGAGATCATCTTCACAAGCGACAGCAAATTTAAAAGTTCTTCCTTGTCCATCAATATTTAATTCGAAGGATGAATATTCAGATACGTTTAAAGAGGGCTTATAAATAGGCGATCTACAACTAACAAATCCTCCTGCTTTCTCGACAATATTACCCTTTAATAACAAACCAGTATTTAAAATTTCACAAAAAGCTGAACTTGATCCGCCCATAACAGTATCATTTAATGTTTTCCAACCATTGAACTCCTTTTTTTGGAATAAAAATTTTTTCTTACTCATTAAATAATTTCTATTATTAAATAGACTTTAACTAAATTTCTAATTCTTTTGCTGCTTCCTGATCACAAAATATTGAAATTTGATTAATAGATTTTATTAATTTTGATGGTGTTCTATCTGGGGGCTCTTTTTCATCTAATAACCTCTCAAGAGCAATTCTTTTATTGGATCCACTAACCAAAAATATTATCTTTGATGAAGATGAAAGAACCTTTGGAGTTAATGAAATTCTTTTTAATCCTTTGCCTTCATTAAAAATCGCAAAATCCTCAACATTATTATTTTTTTGATAAGGAAATAGTGATGCTGTATGACCATCGTCTCCAAGACCTAATAAAGTTAAATCAAAAGAGGGAGGGTTTGATCCGCATTTTTCAAATAATTTAGAAATATATTGATTTTTTATAGCTTCATCACCAGCTTTTAAATCATTGAAAATTTCATAAAAATAAGCTTTAGATCCAAAATTAGTTAACAAAGAATTTTTCAACATCAACGAGTTACTTAATTCTGAATTTGGATTAACACATCTTTCATCTCCTAAAAAAACATCAACAAAATCCCATTTAAGGTTGCTTTTAGAAAGCAGTTGATACACAGACTTAGGCGTTGAACCACCACTTACACAAAATTTGAACCTATCTTTCTTTTTTAACGTATTAATAATGTTACTTTCAATAAACTTAAAAACCGCTTTTGATAACTCTAACTTGTCTTTGTAAATGTTTAGGGTATATCCATTTTTGACCTTTTCAATCATTTCATCCATTCAGTATGAAAACTACCTTCCATATCAATTCTTTCATATGTATGAGAGCCAAAACAGTCTCTCATTGCCTGAACAAGATTCTGAGGAAGTCTATTGGTTCTATAACTATTCAAATAATCTAAAGTACTTGATAGACATGGGACTGGTATACCAGCTTTTGAGGATAAAGAAACTACGCTAGCTAAATTATCTAATCTTGTCGCAATTTCATTATTGAACCAATCATCAAAAATTAAATTTCTTAAATTGGGGTCTTTGTTATAAGCATCTTGAATTTTACTTAATAATTTTGATCTAATTATGCAACCACCTTTCCATATTTGAGCAATTGACGGCATATTTAAACCATAGTTATACACTGCAGATGCTTCTCTTAGAATATCCATACCTTGGGCATAGCTAGCAATTGTGGCAAGGACAACAGCATCAAATAAAGGTTTCATACCATCTGATATAGTTCCCAAATCAAAATCATTTATTTCTTTAGATGGAATAGTTTTTTCAATCTCACTACGTTGCTCTTTTAAAGAACTCATTACTCTTGCATTTAATGATGCATAAATAGTTGGAACTGATACCCCCAGTTCCAAAGCACTTACAACAGTCCATAGTCCAGTCCCTTTCTGGCCAGCTTTATCTAATATTTTTTCCACAACATTATCTCCAGTTATCTCATCTTTTGTATTTAGACAAATCTCCGTTATCTCAACAAGATAAGAAGCTAACTCATCGGTATTATTCCAAAAACCAAATACCTCTGACATCTGCTGTCCATTCATACCTTTGACTCTCTTCATGAGATCATAGGCTTCTGCGAGTATTTGTTCAATTCCATATTCAATTCCGTTATGAACAGTTTTCACAAAATGACCTGAACCTCCTGGCCCCACATATGCAACACAAGGCCCATCTTCAACTTTGGCAGCCATCTTAGTTAATAAGCTTTCTATTGCGTCATATGAAGCCTTAGTACCGCCGGGCATCATACTTGGACCTTCAAGAGCTCCTTTTGCACCACCTGAGACACCCATTCCAATGTATCCAAAACTTTTACTTTCAAGAGTATTTACCCTTCTTTCTGTATCTTTAAATTGAGAATTACCACCATCTATTAATAAATCACCTTCCTCGAGATATCCAGAAATATTATCTATTACAGCATCTGTTGCAGGTCCAGCTTTTACCATCATTAGAATTCTTCTAGGTCTCTCTAGCTTATTAACAAATTCTTGAAGAGTTTCAGCTCCCTCTATATTCTTCCCAAGACCACGACCTTGTAAAAATTCTTCAGTTTTTGAATAAGTCCTATTAAAAACTACACTAGAAAATCCATTTCTCTCTGCGTTAAGAACTAAATTTTCGCCCATAACACCAAGACCTATTAAACCAAAATGTGCCTTGGACATAAAAAAAAAAAACTCAATAAATATAGTTTGCCTGCAACTCAAAAAAATTGCTCAAAAAAAAATACTTATGTCAGCGAAAATTGATCGAAAAGATTTAAATAACAGTTCCGTTTTCAATAGTTGCATTTTTAACTACTACAACAATTCCATTTCTGATATA
>QCCF01000007.1 GCA_003281365.1 Prochlorococcus sp. AG-347-K18 | reverse complement strand
AAGACTATCTGATTCTTTATCGTAGCTCCAATCCCTCATAGTATTTTTTAATTTATTTTTCTTTCCAGTCAATCTGAACTTATTAAATAGATCTTTGTTTTGTATATGCTCTCCTATAGCTTTAGCTCTCCTCTCATCACTTGGATGAGTGCTTAGTATTTCTAAAGTCTGTTCACTTATTTGCTCTTTTTCTTTAGCTTTTCTTTTTTTTGCTAGTAATCTACATTTTTGCTGGAGTCTTTTATCTTTTCTTACCTTCACTTTATTTTTACAATTTTTATCCTCTAATATTTCAGGTTTTTCCTTATTGATGAATATTTCAGGTTTCTTCTTACCAGGATCTGGAACTCCTTGTGGCAATAACCTTGCAACAATTTTATCCGTGTCATGGGGCATGGTTTCTGTCCATAATTTCAAACAAGCTTTTTCACTAAATCCTGCAGTTGCTGCATATTGTGTGCCTAATAAATCTGCCTCATATTCAAGACCTCTTCCAAAAGCAGTGAGCGAAAGTGCTGCATCTCTAAGATAGTTATCAATATAGCTAAATCCTTGCTTCATATATTCTGGACTTAATCCTTGCATTTGATTAATAGATTCAGCTATTACTGGAGAGTATTCCATTGCTTTTTCAGTAATCTGTGGAGCCAACATTTGAGATGCAAGATTATTGAAAGCGATTTGATTTGATAATTGATTAAGCGAAGTATTGGTCCCTGAGTAACTATCTGAAATACCTCCTATCACTGCTGCCATAAAGTATGCCCCTGCTTGTGCATTTTTTAATTTAACTATCCTGTCAGAGATTCTTGATGCAGCTATTGAATCATATTTCATTCTCGCTTTTCTTTTGTCGTCATTATGGTTTTGAGTAATATGAGCTAACTCATGAGAAATCACACAAGCTAGTTGTTCAGGTCGTCCCATAAGTTCCTTTAATAAAGCTTTATTAACTAATAAAACGCCACTATCACTACTAGCAAAAGCATTAGCTTGGCCAGACATAGTATTAATTACTTGAGATGCCCAAATATCAAAGTTAGTTGTTTTATCAATATCAGGTAGCAACTGGGCAGCCTGACATTTACTACTTGATGGATCCAACCCAAGTGCTCCTGAACAATCTACTCCTTTCCTTACGGCTATTCTTATTGGTCTTTTTATATCATTGGCCTCTACAATCCTTTCAGTAATCCTATAAGTCAAATAAAGATCAGGATTCATTAATTTCTTAGCTCTTTTGTACGCAGCAGATTTTGCATTGCCAATACTTCCAGTCAATAAAAGAGCGCATGGTACAGAAATGACTGCTGCGAGCAAACCAAAGATTAATATTATCTTCTTACTGATTTTCAAATTTAAAAAATATTTTTACAAATTTAACTTATATTTTTTTTGATAGGTAATTTTTTTTTGATTAGAAAATAAATTGAAATCTCTATAGATACATTTCACAAAATAATTGCATTATTAGTATTGCCTTTTTTACACTCTTCCATTGAAAGTGTCATGAGCTCATAAATAGTTTTTGGTTCAGTCATAAGTCAAGGATATATAGAATTTCTTACAAAATATTTTTTAAATATCATTCTTAAAAAAAGCAAGCATAATTCTTTCTGTGACCTGACTTATATTTTCAAGGTTCCACTCTACCTTAAGTGAACGAAGTTTTTTTACTACTCTATTGTGCATTTCTAATCTAATCTCGTTGTATGCATCTTCATTTTCTTGTCTTAATTTCTCTTTTTGAGAGACATCTCTAAGTCTTTTCATTCCATTTGACCAATTTATTTCAATTGTTTCTTTTGTCTCATTTAATATTTCTGCTATTTCATCATTTGTATGCATAATTTCATAAGACTCTCCTAAGCCTAAACTTAATCGAAGGATATCTCTTTCTAATAGAGGAAATGATTCTATTTGTTTAGAAATAAATCCTCGAGTGTCAATATCTGGTTCTTTATTCTTGTCAATTGAAACCACTTTATTTTCATCCATAATATTTTCCTTAGGATAAATTCTGTATATCAAAATATCTCATGAGAAGATTTCATGCATTAAATAATAATTTGTTTATTAATAAAAATTAAATTTAATGATAAATAAATTGCAAGTGATTGTGAATTGAGTTTATTTAAAAGTCCGACTTTTTAATATGACAAAGGAAGAAATTTTAAAAGAAGATCAAGATAAACTAGTTGAGTTTACAAGTTTAAAACATCTTCTCAAAAGAAACTGTAATCAGATTGAGGCTTTGTCTAGAGGGGAACTTATTTCTGCGGGAATACCTGTCTCATTTCATGATTTTGATGCCATGACACAAGGTCTAAGGAGGGGAGATTTGATAGCTTTTGCAGGTCGCCCTTCAATGGGTAAAACATCATTAGCCTTGCAGTTTGCTATTAATATTGCTTCCCAAAATCTTCCTGTATGTTTCTTTGGCTTTGACATGAGTAAAGAGCAAACGGCCTTCAGAATATTAGCTATGGAGAGTGGTATCGAAATCGGTAGAATAAGAACTGGAAGACTTACTTTTGAGGAGTGGCAACTGGTTTATGAAAAGAATACAAAACTTGAATGTCTCCCAATATTTGTAGAGAATAAAAGATTCATAACTATTCATGAAATTAAAACTAGATGCAGAAAAATATCTATTAGTAATAATGAGAAAAGTTTAGGATTAATTGTTATTGATTCTTTCCATATGATGGAGGACAAAAGTTTGGATGATTACCAAAAACAGTTGGAAAGAAATACTAGAGATTTAAAGGATCTGGCACAAGAGCTTAATGTCCCAGTTTTAATAACAGCACCAATTTCAAAAGGAGTCGAAGAAAGAGAAAATTGTAGACCCATGTTATCTGATATGAGAGATTCAGATGCGCTTGAATATTATGGAGATATTATCGTAATGCTTTATAGAGATGAATATTATGACCCAGATACAGAAGATAGAGGAATAGCAGAATTAATAGTAACTAAGCATAGAAATGGTCCTGTAGGGACTGTGAAAATGTTATTTGAGCCTCAGTTTGGAAGGTATAGAAATTTAGCTGCATAAAATCAATTATCGTGAAATAATTGGATAAGAATCTTATTTTTATGTCTTCAAATCTCAAAGCAAATATTAGTTTGACAACAAATATTCTTTTAGTAATTGGAACTTTTCTTTTAGTACTTAATTTGGCTCCAATTAATAGGAAGGCAAGAATTGAACAATTATGTACAGAATTCAATTATTTACGTGGGCATCAATTCCATAGAGCCATACCTTATGATGGCATAAATAAAGAGTCAAATCCAAAACTAACAAGAGTTCAAAAAAAAAGGGTAAAAAGGCGTATTTACTTGGATAAAAAAATTACAAGAATGATTAATTTGCCATATTTTACCTCTAAAAAAGAGAAAGACAAAACTGGCTATGAGGGTGAAGCATTCAGATTTTGTGAACTTTATAATCATGAATTTTTTAATATATACAAATATGATTACAAACCTTTTAACCCCAATAATAAAAGAGAATTCCGATATGATCAAAGAAAAATGTATGTAGAATAAAACTTAGTTATTCTGATTAAAAATTATTTGAGAGTCCTTAGTTTCCTTAAGTTGAGAAGAAGCGACTTGTGTTATGTTTTATATTAAATTCCAGACAAATTCAAGACGAGATGATAAATCATATAAATAAAAGAACTGCTGCGATTACCACCTTTATACTATTAATATCCTTTCTAAAACCATTAAGAATTGGAACGACAATTTTCTTTCCAACTGCATCTTTATTTACATCAGAAAAAGCTTATGCAAATACAGTTTCTTGGTATATTACACAAGGAATTTTGGCGAGAAATAAAGGGAATTATAAAGCTGCAATAGATTTTTATAATAAGGCTCAGCAAATAAATCCAAATATTGATTTGATTTATTTAAACAGAGGTTTTGCAAAGGTAAAAATAGAAGATTTTCAAGGCGCACTCAAGGATTACAACAAGGCTATAGAGATTAATCCACAATTTGCTGAAGCATATTTTAATCGTGGGACTTTAAAAGGAGGTTTCTTTGAAGACTATTCTGGTTCAATAAATGATTTAAATAAAGCACTATCAATTAATCCAGAATTAGCAGATGCTTACGAAGGAAGAGGAATTGCGCAATTACTAATAGGAGAAAATGAAAAAGCTTGTGATGATTTCAAGAAGGCTTTGACATTTAACAATAAAACTCTTGATCTTTTTGAAAAATATTGCAAATAAAATTTTAATTTTTCAAGAATCTCTCTTTATGAATTTGTTTAATACTTAAAGTATTTCTTTTTTCACATGATTTCAATTCAAATAACTTTTACCGATTCAAGTAGAAAGCTTTTAATAAATTACACCCAAAAAAGGTTGCACCCAAAATGCACCAAAAAGTTATTTTCTCCAGAATAATTGGCATAACTTGAGAAGAAAGTTTGGTATTTCGTTCTAACCGACTTGGCTTAACTTTAAAGGATTTTCTCTCGCCCTTTTTTTTATGCAAGTAGTAAGCGTTTCACAAAAAAACAGCTAATGATAATAGATTTTATTTAAGATATAAAAACAAAAATTTTTGGGAGTATTAAATGTCTATCATTACCGACAATAAAGTGTTAGTTCATATTTACAGCGGTTTAGAATCCAAAAATAAAGTAACTTTAGGTTTATTGGTTGCCCTTACTGCTGAAAAAAACGATCATAAAGTAACTCTTTTTCTAGCAGGAGACGGAGTACAAACATTAGATTGCAAAAAAGCTGGTGAAATAGTTGGTCAAGGTACTGGAGATTTATACGAACATCTTCAAAATTTGAAGAAATCAAAAGTTACCATATATGTTTCAGGTATGTCAGCTAAATCTAGGGGTTACGATGAGAAACTTCTAGATGGATATTCAGCAGAATTTGTGATGCCGGATGTTCTAATTGAAGAATCAATTAAAGCGGATAGCGTACTTTGCTATTAAAAAAAGGAGCTATCTGCTCCCTAATTTAGGTGGACTTTCAATTAATCAAACATTTAAGTTATTTTTAAGCAGCATCATATTCATCCCTATCTTCAAGCTCTCTCATAAATCTTTTATCTAATAAGTAATTGTCTATAAGCTCTGCTGCCATGACTATCTCAGCAGCATTTTTAGATAGTTCTTGTGGATCTTTGTCTAGTAAGTAATTGTCTATAAGCTCTAGATTGTACTCGTTTTCTTTAATTGGTTTATCGCTGTCTAATAGCTTTCTAATTTGTTTAAATACAAGCTCTTGATCGTATCCACTTTCTCTAATTTCTTTCAACATTTCGTCTGGAATTTGCATAATCGTCAACCCCGTATGACAGTTTTTTAGAGAAAATTAGAGCCTATATACGCATACTTACGAAAAAATAAGGAAAAAGCAAGAAAAATAGTAAGCGTTTTATTTTTTAGAAGTCATCTTGAAGGTTAAATACGCAAAGCCACCTAGTAATAACAAACTAACAACACCATAAGTTATTGCTATTCCATACATATGGGTCACTTAACCAATCAAAGAAATAATTAGGGTTAATATCTTTTCAGCAATAAATCTTTTATTCATTAAAAATGCCTCCTATAAGGTATTCCATCTTTCTTTTTCTTAGACATAAAAAAGAGGGGTTTTATCCCTCTATATTAGATCGACTGTCAATTAATAACTACATAGATTATGTGCCCATAAAGTGCCCAAAATTCAAGATATTAGCTCGAATTAGTCCATACTTAATTCTCTAAAAAGCCTAATAAGGTCATAAGTCTCATAATAGTTTTATTTTAGCGGGTGATTAGGGAGCACTAGGTCGCAGGTTCGAATCCTGTAGCCCCGACTCTTAAAAACCAAGTCATACTAACGAGTTACCCAGACTCGCTTTTTTAATGGAAAAATTGACATCACTCTCTTGATGTCAGTTTGATGTCATAAGTTAAATAATTTATGTACCAAGCGATCATATTCATCATCGTCAATTAAAGACTTATCATATGCTGTTCTTATCTCTATCAACTCTTCCTTGGTTTCAAAATTTAATTTTTCAAGAAATTTCTTTTTGATTTCCTCTGAATTATCTTGTTGATCACCTAGAGAAAGAATAGCTAACCTTAACTTCTTATAATCATTTTCACCAATAAGGTCTTCTAAAAATAATTCTTTTAAAAATTTAAGTTTTTCAAATGGTATATTTTTTTCTTCAAATTCTGTAGTTTTATTTTCTATAAATCTGCTTTGGGAGCTATAAATTTCATTTAGATCATTATTAAAATCTTCTTCTATGTAATCTTGACTGATACCTTGGATTGTCAAGCTATCAGAATCATCTTCAATTGATGCATTTTTAGGATATAAGATTTCATCAGGAATTATCCATTTCCTATAGTTTTTTATTTTTTTAGAAGAAAATATATACAATTTTTTGCCTTTGACAAGAAACTCAAGATTTCCAATAACTGGTTCATAAAAATTATAAGAGCTTAGTTGAATTGAATTTAATATTTTATGACCTCCTTTTTTTTTCAATAACAATTTTTCAAACTCTCGATAAACGTTTTTTGGGCTGGCATCAAGTGATGTTATAAATTCAAATTCATTACAGTCTAATTTTGCTTTTTCTTTAATGGACAAATTATCCCGCCTAATTTTAGATGCTAAAGACTCTTTCTTAATCCCATTATCAAAATCAGAATCAAGAGAAGGTTTACAAAGAAGATATACAAAATAAAGATTTCCTATAAGCAAAACAAAATTTATAAATACCCATTGCCAAGCTTTCCCTGAATCTCTAAGCCTTCTTACTGACATTGACCATGTTGGGATCTGCTGTGCGAAGCCATATAAAAAAAGAATAGAAAACATTAAGAGGTAAAAACTTTCATTTATTAATGAGGCAGGTAAAAGGATAAGGAAGGAATAAATTAAAAGAACTAAATAGTTGGCTAATACCGTAAACCAATAATCCTTCCTTGATATTTTGCCTTTAAAATCAAATGCTTTTGTCCAATATTTTTTATATGCTTCTATCACTTTAAAAAGGTGAGTTTTTAATATAATAAATTCCTCTACTTAATAAACAACACATATTATCTTTTTTTTAAAATAATTTTGATGTCAATGTGATTTCAATTTAAGTATAGATTGATATGACCAATAACAAAATACTACGAAAGAAATTAGCTATAGCTTGAAACCATAATGCTCAGACGAAGAGTATGAGGGATCTAAGATTTAAAGGAGATTTATATTTAATCTTTAAATATTGACAGTCGATCTACAATATCGGGAATTAACCCCTTTTTTTTGGAAACTTTTCTTAGATTATTTTTTTAATTTTTTCTAGATTCCATTTATCAAATATTAATTTCATTTCTCGTTCGTAGTATCTTACTTTCTTTGCAAAAGGTAGTTTTTGAATAATTATCCCAAAAGGAAATTTTAAAAAAGAAGAGACATAAACAATATAAAACTCGACAAATGAAGGTTTTGGGGGGAGAGATAAATTTTTTATATATGCCCAATCAATGCAAGATTTTAGTTGCTTATCACTAGCGATAATATTTTTTTTACATCTCCACCAAGAGAATAGATAAATGCAAATAAAAATCGGTAATGGAAGAAGTCGCAACATTAATTAAAAGGTATTTCTTCAGGAGTTATTAGTTTAGGATAACCAAGCCTTAATTTACCTGCGGCGCTATTAGGAAGTGTTTCATTTATGGCCAAGTTTTCATATCAGTAGTTGCTTGTGATCTTTGCATCCATGCATATTTCCATGTAACGTTTTCATTTTTAAAAATGCAAGTGCAAGTTAAAAGATCTTTATTTTGATTCCCTTTATAAATTTAAGATATTTGGCTGAAAGGCCAAGTGGAAATACAATCTCTATAATTAAATCTTTATTAGGATTAATCAAAACCTTTAATTGTTTACGACATACTAAAAAAAAGAAATTGCATACTCTTTGCAAGACCTGTAAATTTTCAGTATGAATAAGAATCAAAAGTTACCATTAGCGATAGTCGCAGATATACTTGGAACAAGTAAGAAAGTTGTAAATAGTTTGTCAGATAAAAAATTAAAAGCAATTATTGATAAAAAAACTGGCAAAAAGTTCTTCCACTTAGATGAGCTAATGTCGTTCCCAAGTGCAAGTTTTCTTTTTGAGACAAAATCGGGAGAAGAGGAAAGAATAAAGCCTCGGAGAAATTACAAAAATATTGAGTTATTTGCAGGAGCAGGAGGTCTGGCTCTAGGTCTTGAAAAAGCAGGTTTTCAATCCTTGTTATTAAATGAAATCGATCGAGATGCTTGTGAAACACTCAAAAAGAATAGAGTAAATTGGAATGTGAAAAACTGTAATATTAAAGAATATGATTTTACGAACTTCAAGGGAGAAGTTGATTTATTGACTGGTGGATTTCCTTGTCAAGCCTTTTCTTATGCAGGGAAAAAGTTAGGTTTCAATGATACTCGAGGAACGCTTTTCTATGAATTTGCAAGGGCTGTTAAAGAAACTAATCCAAAAGTAATTCTTGCAGAAAATGTAAAAGGTTTAGTTTCGCATGATTCGGGTAAAACTCTAGAAACTATAAAAAATATAATCGAAGAAATTGGTTATGAATTAGTTGAGCCAAAAATCTTAAAAGCAATATTTTACAGAGTCCCACAAAAACGAGAAAGAATTTTTCTTGTTGCTATTCGCAAAGACTTAAGTAGCTTTGTAAGTTTTAATTACCCAGCGAAATTTCCAAAGATATTTACATTAAGAGATGCTCTAAAAAAAGGAGATTTATTCAATAAAGATGTTCCAGAAAGTGAAGGTCAAATATATCCTCAAAGAAAAAAAGAAATACTAAGCAAAGTTCCTCAAGGTGGATATTGGAGAGACTTACCAGATTATTTACAGAGAGAATATATGAGAGGAAGTTATTTTCTTGGTGGAGGGAAAACTGGACTCGCCCGTAGGTTATCTTGGGATGAACCATCCCTAACACTTACTTGCGCCCCTGCTCAAAAACAAACAGAAAGATGCCATCCTAGTGAAACAAGACCATTAACTTTTAGGGAGTATGCAAGAATTCAAACCTTTCCAGATGAGTGGCAATTTTGTGGTTCACTTTCAAGTATTTATAAACAAATTGGGAATGCAGTCCCGGTTAATTTAGCTTATGCCGTTGGTCGTTCATTAGTAAATCTGCTTAATGAAATTGAAAATCATGAGATTCAAAAAACAAATTTAAAAGAGTTGAACTTCAATGATTTAAAAGCATCTTAAAGAAGTTGAAGAATTCTATAAAACTCATATCTGAATTGAAAAAGTCACCTCCCCAATTTGCGGTCAAAATTTTTTTATTTTACAAGACAACCCACGCATAACTAAGTAAATAAATAGATATAGCTTAAAAACCTAGTGATGCCAATAGGCTGTACAGTTTTTTGGGAGTACTAGGTCGCACGTTCAAATCCTGTCCTCCCCTCATCATGGCATTAAATCTCAGCTAATACATAATTTACGCAAATTTTGCTTCAGGCGGAACCTATTTTCTCCAGAATAATTGGCATAAATTTAGAAGCGATTCAGATATTTGGTTCTGCCAAACTTATGACGTAACTTTCAAGAGTTTTTCTGTCTCCCCTTTTTTTCTATTATTAATTTATGATGAAATTCACTCTCATAAATAAGGACAGATCAAGAATAAAAGTCTTCGAACCATTTGAAGATGTTTCTAAGCCTTCGCCAAGTATTGACGCAATGATGATTAGTTATGGATGTGTATATAAAAGAAAAAGTAAACCAGTTATGAAGGGTTCAAGAGTAGAGACTATAGAAGCAGCTAGAAAAGAATATGCGGATTTATTAAAAGAAGGATGGAAGAAGACTTCTATATATAATAATTATTTTTAATGAAATTTTTAAATTTACTTTGGGATAATCAACCAAATACAGTTATTGGGGTAGGTTTAGCACTATTAGTATTGATAGGAATTTATATAAAATTACTCGATATATATAAGTAGAAAGCGTTTGATTTATTTATTCAACAATAATGCTTCCCTGCTGATACACCCGTTGTGTTCCATGATAGTTTTCCAACTTGAGTTCCAAGAGTCCCTGATAATATTCCTGTTGTTACTTGATCACCACCTCCATGAGAAAATTCAGTCTTTATATAAAACGGATGACTAAACGCATCTAAATTAAAAATAATAGTATCTCCTTTATTAACAGTAACTGTAGGATCATTCCCACCTACAGATTTATTTTTATCATTACCACTGAGAATATGATTATTTATACTTTCAACTGAAACATTGATATAGTAATTCCCTGACTTTGCATTTGCTGAAAATGAAAGACCTTAAAGCAAAGGCAATAATAAAAGTGATCGCATAAACTTAAGTACTTTATATGATATTAAAAAAAAGCGGGGTGAGATTAGCTCCTTTTTTATTTAGGAATTCAAAATAAATTAATCTCCACATTACAAATAAGAAGTAGGTTAATTATTACTATTAATATTTTTTATGACTGACAAAGAAACAATTGAGTCAATGTTGTATGAACTAGCTACACCAGAAAAAATGGGCTCATTCTTTATAAATAACGCTACTTCAGATTTTCTACTTATCAGGCCTAGTGGGAATCCAATAAGTGCGAAGGGATTCGAGGAAATGATGAATTCTGGCGATGTGGTTCAAGAAAAAGCGGAAATTACAAAAATTCATAAGTTTGAATTTCTCTCTTCTGATGTAGCAATGTGTGTTTTTACACTTGGGGCAAAATTCTCTTATAAAGGAACTCCTAATGATGATTTGCCAACTGTCACTTCGATCTTCAAAAAGATTGATGGGATTTGGAAAATTCATTGGATGCAAAGATCCACGGGGGATTCAGATTTATCCTTGTGGGATTAGCTAATGGATATTAGAAATTGATAGTTGATCGATAAGGGTGTATTAAAGCTCCTTTTTCTTGTTAAATACAAATAAAATAACTTAAATATACTTTTATTAATTACAAATTTGTTTTGGACACTCCATTTATGCTTATTGCTAAATTAAAAGTACAAGAAGGTAAAGTTAACGAATATTTTGAAATATCAGATAATACAGGTAAGGTTCGAAGCATCAAATCTGGCAATAATCCATCATACATTTGACCAAGATCCCCAGCTTTTACTTAGTTTTTATAGTCAGAGTTTTTTAAAAATGATGATACATTTTTTGCTCATTTAGTAAATCCACCTCATGGTGATTATCTTGAAGCATCTACTGGACTGTGTGATGGAGATTTATCTTTTAAATTTTATGGAACTGTTGAAGATGAATTAATTACAGCAAATAACGAAAGTGAGCTTACTTTTTAAGTTATCAAAACACAACTGGGTTATAGAAGAGTGTAATTTAAGATTGACAGTCGATCTAAAATAAGTGGAAATTAGTTTATTTTTTTCATGTCAATCGAAACAACTGTTTTAGATTTCAAATTAAGCAATACTTTTAAGGAATACGAAGCCCACATGAATGCTCCTGAGCAACAAGCAATGTTTAAAGAGATGGGAGTTACAACCTTTTATATTGGTAAATCACTAGAAGACCCTAAAAGAGCAACCGTAATGTTTCAAGGACCAGTAAATACATGCTACGACATCTTTATTAACCCAGAAACAAAACCAATAGTTGAAGCATCAGGTCATATTTATGAAGGGACAATAATTAATCGCTGGATTTCTGAATAATTTTGAAACCCTTATAACTTTCGCCTCTAATAATTAATAATTGACATTCAATTTATAGAGAATCGTATAGCATTAATAAAAATCAAAATTTTAATGAAAAAATCTATTTTAATTTGTTTAATTGCTGGCATTGCTGGGATTGCAATTGGTTATAAAGTTCCAAAAGAAAAGAATGCTGGTTATGTGATGATTTCTGGCAGAATTACAAATCCAGAACAAGCAAGTAAATACTTTGCAGCAGTAAATGATGTGGTTGTTAAAGGTTGCGGGGCAAAAACATTAACAGTTGATTATGAAACAGATGTAAGAGAAGGATATGACGGACCGTTTACCGTGCTCGCACAATTCCCAACAAAAAAAGCAGCACAAGAATGCTATGAAGGGGATTATCAGGATATTATTCCTTTAAGAAAAGGAGCTATAGATATGAATTTTAGAATAGTTGAGAGAAATAGATAGAAAGAGAGCTAGTTCTGAATAATTTAACTTCTCAGTATTAAACAGTTAAGATATCAATTTGATGTTTGGTTTCCTCTCACAAATGTCTCTCAAATTACTCAATAGAAGTCTTTCATGTTATTTAAATTCTGTCCTCAATCATTGCGGACAAATTAGAAAAAGATGCTTAACTGAAAGGTGAAGTGTTA
Organism: Prochlorococcus sp. AG-347-K18; assembly: GCA_003281365.1. Taxonomy (GTDB): domain Bacteria; phylum Cyanobacteriota; class Cyanobacteriia; order PCC-6307; family Cyanobiaceae; genus Prochlorococcus_A. The sequence continues at coordinate 66,482 of QCCF01000007.1, read as the reverse complement.
TTAGTAGGAGCTATAAGTAGGATTTCAAAAACTATCCCAGTTAAGGCAAATGGTAAAACCCAAATACCAATAAATCTATGATCAAAAAATCTTAAATGATCTTCACCCCTGAACACACTTCTTAAAGAGGTAAATAGGGTTTCTGGTTGCTTATAAGATGGTCCTTTTTCAGAAGAAGAATATGGCTTAACAAAGGCGGAAGAAGCTGAAAAATTTGCAATTTTTCTTAAAAAATAAATGGGCAAAACCCATATAGCAACGAATCTTCCACCAAGCCACTGTCTCGCATTAGGCAGAGCATATTCTTTGATCGATTTATTGTCTGGCATTCCAGATTCCAAATTCTTATAAATTACTTCTAATGTAGATTCATTTCTTGATTTATTGATCATTTGATGTCCAGAAAAATTTAATTAAAAGGTGTAATAAATAAAAATATTCCTAACTACTAAAATAACTAAAAGGTAGTTAGGAATATTTTCGTTGGCTAGGTTCATAAAGACGGAATCTATACCGTTGCAGATTCGCCAAATATCTACATATTCTTTATAAAGAAAAAACTCTTTTTTAAAAAGTAAATAATATACATAAGAAGGAATAATATTTAATAATCAATAGTTTTAATTAAGAATTTAATTTAATATTCATGACTATTAAAAAATATTTAAACCTCATTTTCTAAGATTGCGAAAAAGAAAATGAGGTCAAAGGGAGGTTCTCATTACGAACCGCTTTATCAAAGCTAGCGGTTAGTAGATTGCCCTAATATCTACTTCTATATTTATATAATGAGTTTTAAAATACAGGAAGATTAATTTTATACAAATAAGTGTTTAATATTTTATGGAGTTATTACTTAGGAAAATCTTAATAATGTACTTACTATAGTTATTGAAAGGTAAAAAAATGCATAAAGAGAAACTGCAAAAAATAAATACTGTTCTATTGGAATCATGACAAGGTATTAATTCAGGGGTAAGAAAAGTTTGATTAATTTTTTGTTAAAAAGATATTCTCTAAAATATAATTTTGTTCTATTGATTCATTTTTAAGAGAAATATTTTTTGATAAATTATTATTCGTAGAATTAAAAGCGCCCCATTTTTTTAACCAGAATAAAGTATAAAAAAATGCGATTAAAAATGGTGCTCCAACAATTAAAAATCTAATGTCCATCAAAATTTCCTATTAATAAGATTTAAACTGCATTGCCAATATTGCTCCAAGAAAAAAAACGGTTGGAATCCCTAGAGCATTAACTGCTGCGGTTCTTACAGTAAATACTGGATAACCTTCTTCTGGTCTGCCAGTATCAGGAATTAATGCTGAATCTTCCCATACTTGATAATTCTTAAAAGGAGCTATTCCCTTCTTTGGTAATCCTAGTGGTGTCAATCTAAATACATCCCACCTACCTAACCAAAATACTGTAAATATCCATGAGAATATTATTGGTGTAATAACAAGTAAAATCCTGAAGTCCATTTTTATAAAGTAATGATAAATCTGGTAATTATTTTGCACTTCTTAAATCAATAATTTATTAAATCATTAACTTATATTTATATAAAAACACTTATTAACATTATTTTTAATCATTAATCACAATTAATCATGATTAATTGATTTTATTGAAGTATATTTTCTAAATTGCGATATTTTGGTTTTTGGTTTGATGTAGATTTAATTGAACTTATAGATATTAAATATGGACACTTTTAGATTCCTGCTTTTTGGGTTGGCAGGAGTAAGCTTGGTTTTTTGGGTAGCTGTAATAGCACTGTGGCATACTTATATGTTTCCAAAATTCTTTAATGAAGATAAAGGTTTAAATTCTGTTATCAATCAAGAAGTAAATGTTTCAACAGATCCAATTTTAGGAAGTTTAGTTAACAGCAATAATTTAAAAAGTAGGAACAAATATTCAATGAAAAATTTAGTTGTGGCTGATTTTTCATCAAGTAATAATTTTAAACTTAATAAACTCTACACAACGGTAATGATTGGAGTTTCTTTTGCCAGTTTTATTTTTCTCACTTATGGATTAAGTAGTTCAATAACAACGGTTAGTTAAATGGAATCTATATATGTAATTGTTTTTATTACCTGCTTTGTTTATATAATTTATGACTCGTTTAAAAATATTTATTAAATAGATTGCTAATGTTTTTTTCCTGCTAATAAAAATTTCCTTCTTATGTAAAAGAACACTAATGTGGTAATTATCATCACTGGTGGGTGAAATGAAATTGAATTTAAGTATTCGTAGTAGTTAAAGGATTCCAAGATTTTTGCTCATAATTTCTTAAGACTATATTCCAGTTTTTAAATTTTTATTGATTTAAATAGATCAATATTACGTATAAAATGCTATCAGGATTTTTATTAACTAAATTTTTGCGGACAAATTCTACTTAAAATTACTCATTTAAAGAATTGGATATGCTATCCATCCAAATAAGGTGTAGTTAATAATGACTGCCATGAAGCCAATCATTGCAAGTCTTCCATTTGTTCTTTCCGCAATAAACCAATAGCTATTTGGCCATTCAAATTTAGAAGTATTAGGTATTTTATCTTCTGAAAGTGGAGTCTCTTTAGAGGTATTTTTCTGGTCAAGATAATAAGTACTATCTGGGTAATAGCTTTCGCTTCGAATATTGTCTTCTTTTTTGATCACTTTATTAGAAATTTAATTAATATTCATCATAAAAAATAAAAAACTAAATAGGGGTTAAAGGTTCCTTTTGAAGGAAGTTTATAAACTTCTCATTAATTACAGATAGAATTTTGGTTTAAAAATTTTCTATATTTAGTATTAATGCCCTTTAACCTCTGCATTGGAGTGAATAATTAAATTATTAAGAACTATATTTATTGTTAATTAATGCCTAAATATCTTTCGCAGTAATAATTTGCTAACTCGCGATTGTTAAAATTTTTTATTTTCTTGAGCTTAAGCCTCTTGATAGCTTCATTACCTGTGATTTGATAGCTTGAATTTAATTTCGCACATGTATCTCTTACTTTTACTTCTTTTTCAAAAGGAGTTCTAAGGTAAAAAGCAAATACGGATAGGAAAAGACCAATAGACACTAATCTTCTGTGATTTTTCCACCATTGATAAAATTTAGATTCCATTAAGTAAGATGTAGCTTATTAATTTTATAACGCACCTAAAAAGATGATAACTTTTATTTTACGATAAAAATATATCTTTACCTCCAATTTCAGAAATTATATATGGAAAAACAGTCTAAAAAAAATAATTATAAGGAACTATTTCTTCTGATTTTATTGAGTCTCCATAATAACTTTCCGCTATTTTCATCAATATCCGGTAAAAAAAATTTGAAAGAATTTTCTGCATAAATATCCTATAAATATCACTATTCAAATCAAAATCTTTAATTAAAACAATGTAGAAAATACTTATTTAAAATTTCTAGTCTAAATTGGAATAGTTAAAGATATCTTTTCCCCAATCCCGCACCACTTTTCTTATTAGAGTTTTTATTTCCTTATCTCTAGATCCTTATCCATCTTGGAATTTTAACAAATAACTTAAATTTCTATATAAACTTTTCTATTAGCAGGATTTTTTTGATTTAGTTTCGCCATTTAATTTTTATCTGCTACTTCTCCGCCATACTCTCTTGCTATTGGATCTAAACACATAAGAATATTTTTATTTTTAAAAGATACGATGTTTCACTTAAATACCTAATAAGAGTTCTTATTTGATCAATCGTATTTTATTGTAATTACTTCATTTGTTCTCTATTGCCTGTTGCCCATAAAGGTAGCAACCATTTCTTAAAAGTTATTTAGATTTTCTGACTTAATAAATCAAATGTCTTAAAAATATCTTGCCAAAAATATTTTGTATAGGGACTAAACAACTTTTTATAAAGTCCAAAATACAGAATTAATTAGATTGCTATAGATGGAAGTTAAAAAAAAAGAATCTTATTAGTCAATTGATTTAGAAGACTTCTCGAGTAAAATGTTAATTTTTAAGAGTTCTTCTTTAGTAAATTCGCGATACTTTCCTGTTGGTATGTCTAACTTAATATTCATAATTCTCACACGCTTTAATGACAGTACTTGATAGCCTAAGGAATCACACATTCTCCTAATCTGACGATTAAGTCCTTGAGTAAGAATTATTTTGAACTTTTTGGGTCCCAACTGTTCTACGAAACAATTCCTAGTAATAGTACCTAATATTTCAACTCCATTACTCATACTTTGAATAAAGTTTCTATTAATTGAACGATTAACACACACAATGTATTCTTTTTCATGATTATTTCTCGCTCTAAGTATTTTATTAACAATATCTCCATCGTTGGTTAAAAAAATTAAGCCTTCACTTAACTTATCCAATCTTCCAACAGGAAAAATTCTTATGGGAAATTTAATGTAATCAATGATATTTTTGGGTTCTACTCTTCTATCGGTTGTGCAAACTATCCCAACAGGTTTATTAAAGGCTAAGTATACTTTTTTTTGTTTCGTAGATTTTTCTAATTTTTGACCTTCAACTTCTACTTGATCCCCTTCTTCTACCTTAGTTCCCATTTCTGTGGTTTTACCATTTATGGATACTTTACCTTCTTCAATTAATCTATCTGCTGCTCTTCTTGAACAGTAACCGGCTTCACTTAAATATTTATTTATTCTGGTAGACATTTTTGCAAAGTTACCTTTTATTTATTTTAAATTTAATTTGCTTCTTAACAAAAATAATCTAATAAAAGTTGTTTGAGAAATAATCTAAAGGTAATTATTTTCTTAACTTCACTAGAATTAGAAATTATTATATTTATTTTTTAATTTAATTGTTGATCCTTTATCCGTATATGTTAGTGCCTTAAACCGTACATTTTTGAAAGTCAGTTGATTAGTAATTCTAGTTAGAAATTAGTAGTAATCAATATAAAAAAATGCCTTCAACACCAATCAAATCTTGTAATAAATATGTGTTGAGTTACAAAGATTCATCAAATAATACACATGAAGTTGGCTTCTATGCACGCGATGCATACGATTGCTTAATGCTTGCTAGAGATTTTAACTCTTACGTTCATGATAATCCAGGATCTGTAACCAGAATCCAACAAAAATTTTAAGTTAATAGTTATGAATTTAAAAAGATCACCATTCGCAATTCAAAATAAAAACTCAAGAGATATTGACAATTCAAAAGATTTTCCGACTATTGCAGATTTAATGAGAGAGCAGAAGATTCCACAAGATGATCGGAATACAGTTCACCATAGAAGAGATTTAGATGCTCTCGGATAACTCTCAAAGATATCTGATTACTATTTTTAAGAATTAAGGATACTGAATATTTTTTATTTGCGTTGCATTTATAAAATAATATTTTCTTCCTCAAGTTTTTTTTTAAGCTCTAGAGGCATATATGCAATATCTTTCTTTATTGCATTAATTGCATCCCTATATTTCTCAGGTTCAGCTAAAAGCATTTTAATTAAATTGTATTGCATTTCAATTTCTTGAGAAGAAAATTCCATAAGAAGTGTTTCTTCAATTCTACTTTGGATTATCTGACAATAATCTAAAATATTAACTATTGATTGGAGGCTGCCGCAATTTCTTTATGGACGGAGAGAAACTCTTGATCTGTTAAAACTGGGGTTACTTCAATTTCTACACCAAAATTATCGACCCAAATACTACTCCATTTCCAAATGTTCTGATGGTTTGAGGATTCAACTATTGCCCAACCATTAGCTCCTTCAGGGTTTACTACTCGATTAAGGACTTTAAACCCATCAAATTCATCACCTTTGCATCCTCCTTCAACAAACCCAGCAAATGCTTCTGACCCTTGCATATGACTTTCTTGATCTGGGAATTGCCAATGTACGATGTAAGTTTGCATGAAATAAAATTATTTTTTTAATTATTAATTATCGAATTTAAAAATTAAATAAAAAGTCTTTAAATACTAATTAAAAAATAATAAGCGTAACAGGCATTTAAAACAAAAAAAAAGACTCTTGCGAGCCTAGGTGATGGGGACTCCTATAATGACAAATTAAAAAGAAACAAACAACCCCATCAATAGGTAATTTTTAATACTTACAAACACCATATGTAGTGCTAAGATTTAAAAAAGGTTGGGTGATGGGGATTATCCCACTTTTTTAATTTAGTTGGGGCGAAGCTAACGCCCTTTTTTTATGGAAAAATTTTGTTATCAATACAAACAGAGCAGTGAAAGATTTGATTACCCAACAGCATATTATGAAAATAATATAGAACCAAACAATATTTACTACCCTTTAAATTTTCATGAGCAAATATGATCTTTAATTGTTAGATTGCAGTAATGATATTTCCACCTTCTCAAGTTGTTTTTGGTCTATTGCTTTTATCTATAGCAGTAGTTCTAATTTGGGATATTAGATACAACCCTTTTGGAGAAGACGAAGATGGAATTTAATCTTCAACTAGGAAGCTGATGTGTAGGTGGCGCTTGAAATCGCCGTTTCTTTCTTTTGAGTCTTTTGTAAGCAACTAAAAGGCCTAATAATAACAATGAAGTAGCTATAGAGTTAATCATATAAAGTACTTTTATACATATAAAACCAAATATGATCTAAATATCAATGATTAATAATTATTTTTTTTAGGCGTAATTAAAGTATGGACTAATTTTTAATATTTATCTTTGACATTAGTCACACAAAAACCCCAAGGGAAGATGCTTATCTAACCAAAAGTAATTGGTATTTAATAAGAATAAATCACTTTTTCTTATTTCTCATTTGATACTGCAGAATAGCTTTTAGGTGTTGCACTTCTTTTTCTAAAGTCTCAATTCTTTTTTCTAGTTCCTCATTAGTTGACATATTTTTGGAAGAAAAATTATTTGATATTTATACTATTAAAAAAAAGTACCTTTTTACACTTAGCAAATGACAAATAAGTATTAGAGCCTATTGATGAGCTTAATTTATCTAGATAAGTTAAGCAGAGTATAAAATTTAGGGAGAATTTATGAGTGGAGATTATGAGACACTTGAAATCAATCAACCAAATATCAAATATTTTCAAAAAAAATCGGAAGATAATACAGAATGGTTAGATGAATTAATCAACCAAATTGAAGATATGAAAAACAATATATCCAAATCTGCTTAATGTCAGAAAAAGAGTTGAAGGAATTAGAGAAATTTGCAAAAGAAAATGCATACAATGACGAGCTAAAAGATATATATTTAAGGGAAGTTATTGACAGAAATAAAGAATACGAATGAGATCAAATTTTCGACCAAATATTCGACTAGCTACAAACATTCTTTTAGTTATTGGTACTTTTGCTATTGCTTTAAAGATTTCTCCAATAGCAGTGGTATATCAGGAAAAAAATTTATGTATTAAATATTTAAAACATCAAATAGATCGAGACATACTTATCAAAAGACTAAAAATAGTTAAACAAGCAAATCCATCTAGTATTTGTGACTCTATCCTTAAAAGTTAAAAATGAAGATCAAGTCATTTACCCCCTTAATTGCAGTATTTGGTACTTCATTTCTGATAACCATTTCATTGCTTAAAAGTTTCCAAATTTTTATGGGAATATCAATTTGTCTTTTAGCGATGCTCAAGCTAATGGATATTGAAGCTTTTGGAACAAGTTATAAGAAGTATGATTTAATATCCTCTAAATTTAATAGCTGGATATATATTTATCCTTTTTGCGAATTATTAATTGGAATAAGTTTTCTTAATTCTTCTCCACCCTCTTTAATTATTTTTATTGCCCTAATCTTAGGAATTTCAGGAATGATTTCAGTATTTAAGACTGTTTATTTGGATAAATTAAAATTAAATTGTGCATGTATTGGTGGATATGCAAAAACTCCTTTGGGAATTATTAGTTTTATCGAAAATCTTTTAATGGCAATTATGAGTGTTTTAATTTTGATTAAATAGCGATTTAATAAATTTTCATTTATGGTTAATTTAAATATTAAATTTAATCGTCCTAACTAGTATGGCACTTAAAAAAATATTTATGAAAAGAGGATTTTTAAATTATCTTATTTTCTCTGGAATTCTTCTTACAAATATAATTAGTGCACATAAGAGTATTGCTTTAACTCAAGAAAATATAGATATCCCAAAAGTTATTTCTTACAGATCATCATCATGTGGTTGTTGCAAAAAATGGATCAATCATTTAAAAGATAATGAATTAGAAGTTGTTGATAATATAATTGATGATGCTTCTGTAATTAAAAACAAATATCAAATTCCCAATAATCTGAGATCATGTCACTCAGCTCAGATAGCTAACTATACGATTGAAGGACATGTCCCGATTGAATCAATTAACAAACTTTTTAGAGAAAAACCAAATATCAATGGGATAGCAGTTCCAGAAATGCCGCTTGGCTCTCCAGGGATGGAAATGCATTCTCACGAATCGCATTCTCATGATTACAATTACTATAAAGTAGTTTCATTTAGTAAAACTGGCAAAATAAAATTATTTGATAACATCTCTCTTTAAGACAAATACTAAATTCAAAATAATGCAAATTATTATTAGAAATTTTAAATTTTTTATTTTTTTATTTTTTTTATCCTTAAATTTCCATAGTTATTCGCCTGCACATATGAGGGGTACATTTTTTTCAGCAGAGGACGCTGAAAAAAGATCTTTAGAACTTGGTTGCGAAGGAATACATAAGAACCAAGATAAATGGATGCCATGCAAAAACGAAAAAGAATTACATATCTATTTGAGGAAGTAGATGAAAGAATTAAAAACTAATAAAAGAAAACTTCACAGAAAAATAACAGCTATTTCAGCAATCCCTTTACTAATTACTGTTGGATCTGGGACTATTTATAGCATTCTTCAACCATTAGGAGTAGATGCTTTTTGGTTAATTAAATGGCATACAGGTAATTTTGGAATTATTAATTTGCAACCTTTTTACTCGATATTTCTTGGTATGGCATCAATAATCTCCATAACATCTGGAGTTAGACTACTACAAAAAAAACCTTAAATATATTCCAAGTCAGTTAAAAATCTAATTAATTAATGCTATTTGCTCCCCCACTAACTAAGAAAATTATCGCTCCTAGTGCCATAGTAGCTACTCCCATGTAAGGATATTTTTTAACTCTAGATTTAGTAATTGGAAGCCAAGGAAAATATCTATCAGACTTATTTATCTCAACTTTTTTTTGTCTAGGTGGCAATCCTAATTCTTCTCTTCTTTTAGCTTCGCCCATAATATTTAAATTGATTAATTTATTAATAATAAAAATTAAGTTCAAAATCTGCGAATTTATTTTATTTAAAAATTAGTTCTTTATTTATAAAAAATATTTTAAAATTTATTTAGCCTTCTTTAAATATAGATTCTTTGTATTTGCCTGATCTGATGTAAATAACAAAATTAATATAGTTCCAACTAAAAATGAAAAAATCATTGTTAAACCGACAACTTCAACCATCTCACTAGGCAGATAATTTAGAAACATAATGTATAGATCTCTTATTTTAAACTTAGCAATTCTATTTTTTATGTAAAGTAAGAATTTCGCCTTAAATTTTAAAAATTATTTAGTAAGACTTTATTATCTTTAATTATTTATATTTTCAGGATAAATCTTGTCTTAGTTAATCATAATTTTCTTACTTAGCTCTTATTATTTTCTTGATTATTTTCAGGTAAGGTAAGGCCCAATTACCAAATGTAAAAGAAATAGTCGTGTTTTTTGTTGTTGGCAATAATGTTTTAGAAACAAAAGAAACTAATTTAGATGATTGCTTGGCAGTCTCTGCTTTTAGATTATTAAAATCCCAATTTTTTTGAAGATTATGATTTTTCTTTTGTGGCAAATAATTTTCTATGAACCATAAGGCTTGATCTAGCTTGGATTTATTGGGTGCGACTTTAAATTGTTGAGATTTATCTTTAAACATAGTTATTTTCCTTTTTTTTCTTTAATTAAATTTGCCATTAATATACTTGAATGCAATAGTGAAATTAATCTCAAGTTCTTTATTGGAAAGTAGGATAATATTTTTTTGTGAGTATATATTTATGATCAAAAAAAGAGGGTAAATCCCTCTCTTATTGATCAATTATGAAAATAAGAATTTAATTTTTAGTGTTTGTCGAACTCATTTCTTTTTGAGTTTGCTTGATTCTTTCTTCAAAAACTGAAGGTCTGTATGGAGTTACTTCTCCGTTTTTAGTTGCCAAAATTTTAGCCTGATAAAGCCTATTGGCTTTTTTGATTTTTTCTCTTATTTGTAAGAGGTTATTCATAATCTTATGCAGGTAATGAGAATCCCGTTCCCTATTCCCATTTCATGCGTCCAGAGATATAAACTTGGATGAACGTTCGTGTATATTAACTCCTCTAAATAAATAACGCGAGAGCAATTATTACTAATTTTTGCGAACAATAAATACTGAATAAATTAGAAAGTGAATATATTAATAATCACTCCATTAGGATAAATAAATTGTCTGTGAACCATCATTATTATCCTGAATCAATATTTTCTTATCTGGCAAAATTTCTGATAATATTTTTTTCAAATTAGAATTATTGGAAGGGATTATATTACTTTTATGTTTTGTATTAATTTTCCAATTTTCATCTACAAATAGTTCTTCATCCTCTTTATTTATTGTTTCAATTGTGGTCTTATTCAAAATCTTAAGTAACAACTCGGAATCGTAATCTCTAAATTCTTTAGCATTTACTTTGAATTTTTTAATCATTATTGAGAAATTTAATTTTTTTAAATATTGCTTTAAAATTTTCGCGAAAACAAGGTATTAATTACCTAAAATTTCTTTAAAAGAAAAATTCAAATAAATTTAATTATTAATTTATAAAAAAATTTAGATCTCGACATTGTAGAACTCAGAAATGATATTCACATTTTTTATGGCTGGATCCTCATTTATTATTCTTTATTGTATTTTATTTATTCTAATAAAAATAGTTTACTAAATTTAAGCAGCTGAGTTTTCCTCAGATTTTGACATTATCAATGCAGTTTTTTTTAAAAGACTTACTACTTCTTTTCTTCCAACTGCATTATCAGCTTGAAACATTATTTCAGCATATTTTTTATTTATTTTTTTCATAAAAAAATTTCAAATTAATCCAAAATTACAACAATATAAGTTAGTGTCAATCATAAATTAGTCCCATATTTTTTTTTAACATTTTATAGCCTTAAATTTTTTATTGACAATTCAAAAAGACCTTCGATACTTAAAACAATATAGTAATTATAATAAAATTTGGAATACCTATGATTATTCAATATTAAAAGACTTAAAAAAATAAAATAAACCTCCTATTAAAATCATCAATACAGCTAAATAAAAAAGAAAAGGGATAATTGGATTTTTATATAATGTAGACCTTATTTTTTGTTGAATGGCTATTTTATCGAGTTGAGGTATCTTTATATCTTCAGTTTTTTCTCTAGGCGGAATTCCTAACTTTCTTCTTCTGTTTGCTTCTCCCATTATTAATCCTGAGGTATGCCCATACATTTTAAATAATTATTATCAGCTAGATCTAAAATTAGATCCAATTCTTCAGAAGATGCCCCTATGGGATTTTTAAAATATTTTTCAAATTTAAGTAGACATCTTTTTTCTATATTTTCTGGGGAATTATAATTTCGTAAGATAGAAAAGCTTAAATAAGATAATGATGAAAAAACTATAATTATCTTTGCAATCCTTAAACGATTCATATCTAAGATGTTTTTTCAACTTAACTATATATGTTACCGCTTAGTTTTATAATTACTTTGATTCAATATATACAATTTTCAAATGATAAATTCAATTAATTTAAAACATTTACCTATTCAGGATTTAGCTGTTTCAGGACTAATAATCTTTATTATTGCCACAATTATTGCCAATCTCTACAATCCATTATTAGGAATAATTTACGTATTTGGAAATATACTAACTCTTACTTTTCTGAGTTGGTTATACCAAGAAACCTGGAATGATCCAAGTAAATAAATCTTTCACAAAAAAGATAAAAACAAAAAATCTAATTTTGTGGTTTTAAATTTAAAGAATACTTCAAATTTACAATATATTTTGATAAGAGAGATAGTATCAAAAAAAATAATAAACTTCCCAAAATTAGATTGTACATAACTATAATTATTATCAAATAATGAATTTCAAGAAAAACGAATTATTAAAAAAAATCAACCTTTTAATTAATTATTTATTAATGTATTAATTAAAAAAACTTAAGAAGCAGAAATTCTTAAGTTTTAAATTCATATATGTATATTTTAGTTTTTCTTAATTGGATAAATATTTCTCTGCTCTTCTTAATGCTTTTATCGCTCCTTTATAGTCAAGATTTTTTAATTTTTCCTTGCTTTTATTTTTCAAAAGTTTTACTATCTTATCTCTCTTAATTTCGTCAATTTTTAGCTTATGGTCAAATATAAGATCAAATTTTGAAGAATACAAACTAGATAATTCTTCTCTAAACTTCTCAATAATTTGTTCGTTGCAAGCTTGGGATTCCAAGATTATGTTTGCCTTTAATTTATCATCTAGAGCTCCTTTGAAATTTCCAAGCTTAAACTTTTCCTCGCTAGATCTAATAAGCTTTAAAACATTTTCCAAAACCAATTCGCTAGTAGAATCCAATTTTATTTATCTAACCCTAAATTAATCCTATCAGCACAAAGAAAGATTAGTTTTTATTAAGTAAGGTATTAACTAATTTTTATTTATGAGTTATAAATCAACTATAAAAATCAATTTTAATTTTGAACTCAAAAATTTCTCAAAGAGAACAATGGACTAGCAAGCTCGGATTTATTCTTGCAGCTGCTGGTAGCGCAGTAGGACTTGGTAACCTATGGGGTTTCGCCTATAGAGCCTCCCAAGGCGGAGGTGCTGCTTTTGTAATTTTATATATATTAATCGTTTTGATTATTTGTCTTCCAGTATTTGTTGCGGAAATGGCTTTAGGCAGAAATTCTACTTCAAGTACATTGCTTGCACCAGTAAAGTTGGCTGGAAAAAATTGGTATCCATTAGGAATTCTTTTTTTCATAGCGCCACTTGGAATAGCATCATATTACTCTGTAATAATGGGCTGGACAGCTGATACTTTATTTCACTCAATATTTTTTGGACTACCAAATAATTTAGATGAAGCTGAAACTTTCTTTGGTTCCATTAGTAGTGGAAGCAGTGTTTTGTTGGGACACTTATTAAGTCTTGTTCTTACAGCCATAATTGTCTCATCGGGAATAAAAAAAGGGATTGAAAAGGTAACAAGATTCTTTATGCCTATACTTTTTATAATTCTTTTATTTCTTGCCATATGGGCAACTTCACTCACGGGAGCATGGGAAGGTTATAAAACATTTTTATTTAAATTTGATATTGATGAATTAAGGAATCCTCAGACAATCAGAAATGCTTTTACACAAGCTTTCTTTTCTTTAAGTTTAGGGATTGGGGTAATGGTAACTTATGCCTCTTATCTAAATAAAAAAAGTAATCTTCCAAAACTAAGTGTTGGAGTAGCATCATTAGATACTTTGGTGGGTCTTATGGCAGGACTCATAACCTTCCCAATTGTTTTGACATTCGGTTTAAGCGACGCCATTTCCGAATCAACTGTAGGGGCTTTGTTTATATCTATTCCTACTGGATTAGGCTCATATGGGGCAGTTGGAAGAATTGTCGCTGTCGCTTTTTTTGCACTGGCTTATATAGCAGCAATAACATCTTCTGTCTCTTTATTAGAAGTTCCAGTTTCCTCTTTGATTGATAAATTTGGTTTTAAAAGAGAAAAATCTGTTTGGTTGATAACTTTATTCCTATTTATAGCTGGTATTCCCTCTGCCTTGAACTTAAATATACTAGGAACTATTGATTCAATTTTTGGAGGGGTATTACTTATATTTGGAGGATTCTTAGTAACTTTCTTTATGGGATGGGTAGTGCCAGGTAAATTTAATGAAGAGCTTAATGTTTCTAAAGTTGGCATCAAAACAACACGTTATTTGAAATTCATGACAAGATGGATTGCTCCTCCATTTATTGGTTTTGGATTATTTATTAGTGTCTTTGATTTGCTTAAAGGCTGGGTAAGTTAAAAAAACAGAGTTATAGTCTGATTATTGACGATTGAACCTAAATCTAATCCTAAAACTAGCAGCAAGAAACCATCACTATTAATATTTATATAAAATATTTAAGTGTTTAATTTAAAAAAATTAGAACACAATCAATAATAAATAAAAATTTGATGTCAACAAAATCTGATTCATCAAAAGGAAAGCTTATTAAAAATTTTTCTGAATTTTCTCAACTATCTGATTATTCTTTTTTGAATTATCTCAAAGCAGATCCTAAATCAACAAAAGATGGAAATGATCATAAGCCACGTTCAGTATATTCAGGTCATTTCGTACCAGTTGTTCCAACAGCAATTCCAGAACCAGAATATATTTCTCACAGCAAAAACCTTTTTAAAGAACTGGGATTAAGCTCAGATCTTACAAACGACAAAAATTTTTGTCGTTTTTTCTCAGGTGATATTTCTGTTGCTGATTATCCAATGAGTCCATTTGGTTGGGCAACAGGTTATGCATTGTCAATTTATGGGACTGAATATACCCAACAATGTCCCTTTGGCACTGGCAATGGTTATGGCGATGGCAGAGCAATTTCTGTTTTTGAGGGTTTATTCAATGGGATAAGAATGGAAATGCAACTAAAAGGTGGGGGCCCAACCCCCTACTGTCGAGGAGCAGATGGCAGAGCTGTATTACGTTCTAGCATAAGAGAATTTCTTGCACAAGAATTTATGGATGCCTTGGGCATTCCTACCTCAAGATCTTTAACACTTTTTGTCTCAAAATCAGAAATTGTTAAGAGGCCATGGTATTCCAAAGGTTCCAAGTATTTTGAACCTGATACTATAACTGATAATCAAGCAGCAATTACAACGAGAGTAGCTCCATCTTTTATACGTGTTGGCCAGCTTGAACTTTTTGCAAGAAGAGTTCGCAATAATGCTCATGATGATGCCCTTAATGAACTAAAGATGATTGTTCAACATCTTATGGATAGGAACTATAAAGATGAAATTGAATCTGAGATTTCACTTGAAAGTAAAGTAGTAAAACTAGCTTCTTTGTATAGATCGAGACTAATATCTCTTGTGGCTAACTGGATGCGAGTTGGTTATTGCCAAGGCAACTTCAATAGTGATAATTGTGCAGTTGGAGGCTACACCTTGGACTATGGCCCCTTTGGATTCTGTGAATTATTTGATCCAAGATTTCAACCATGGACTGGTGGAGGTGAACATTTCTCATTTTTTAACCAACCTTCAGCAGCAGAAATCAACTTTAAAACATTTTGTTCTTCTCTTACTCCGTTACTTTCAGAAAGCAAACAAGATAAAGAAAAGTTAGATCAAATAGAAAAGGATTTTTCAGAATTAATGAACATGGAGTTAAAGAAAATGTGGGCGAAAAAGCTTGGTTTAGAACATTACAACGAAACTCTAATAAATGAATTTTTTAATCTTATGTTCATTTCAAAAGCAGACTATACAATATTGTTCCGCAAACTATCTGAAATGCCTTACAACTTAGATTCCTTAAAAGACAGCTTCTATTTACCAATAAATAATGATCTTAATAATAGATGGGAAGCTTGGCTCAAAAACTGGCAATTAACATTAAAGAAAGAGGCAAATATTAATGAAAAATCAGAATCAATGAAATCTCTTAACCCAGTTTATACATGGCGGGAATGGATGATAGTCTCTGCATATGAAGAAGCTGAAAAGGGTAATTACAACAAAATAAAAGAACTGCAGGCCGTTTTTAGCAATCCTTATAGAGAACAGCCTTCTGAGGTAGATCAAAAATATAATCGACTAAAGCCAAGGCAATATTTTAATTATGGAGGAGTATCTCACTACAGCTGTTCTTCATAAGAGTTAAACATCAAAATTTAAATTGAATAGTTAAAAGAAAAATCTTATTTATTTTTGACTTATTTATTTTTTATATAACTTTTCTAATTGATTAATTTCTTCTCTTAAATTCTTACCTCTTTTATTTAATTTATTATTTTTATTTATTATTGGGATAATCCACCAAGCTTGAAGTCCTAAAAAGATAAATACTAGAATTAATAATTCAAAAGTACCAGACTGCATTGATAAATAAATCATCTTTATTAATAACTTTATTCTAAAAGTTATTAAACATTCATGAGATGATGATCAATTTTAGGCCGCTTCTAATTCAATATGAAGTTCAATACCTTTTGAAATGATTGCTTCTTTAAATTCTATAAGTTTGCAAATAATTATTTGTTTCTCCTGATCAGTTTTATAGATATCCTCAGCGACTTCTTGCATTGCAAGAGTTACTTTTTGTAGTTTAATTTCTAAATCTTCCCTGTAATTCATAAGCTTAAAGATAACACCTTTTTTTATTAAAAAACAAAATAACTATTAGTAAATAAGTACTTAATCTTAAAAGGATTGAATACAAAGCAAGTAAGATAAAATTTATAGTATAAATTGCTGTCCAATTCTCCGATTAAAATTAAAGTATGGATCCTAAATACTCATTTGGTTGTAGAACTATCAAACCAAAGAGATAACTACTAAATCCTGAAAGCAGCAGAATGAACTTTTTAGAAGAATGTAAAAATTCTGCTAAACCTAACTTAAAAATTCAGACTCATCTTTTCTATAAAAATCACCTTGGAGAAACTGCAGGGTGCAAATCCTCTGAGAAACTAAACATAGATTTTAATTGGAACAAGTGGCACCAACTTCATCAAAAAGCTGGGTAAAGGTTTATTGCGATTACGGATAATAATTTCTGTCAAAAATACTTTAGAGTTAAAATTTTAACTTAAGGTGTAACGCTATTGCTACATAAATGTAATATTTATCTTGAATACAACTCAATTTAGACCTATTGCTTTACAATTGTTAATAGAAGTGTTACATTAGTTAACAATTACAAAACTTAAATGGCTAATTCAAACGTTACTACTGAATCAGGTGGCAGGCAGAATATGTTTCCTACTGAAACACGTCCTTACATAGATGAGTCTGTTTCTTACGACAGTTACCCACAAAATGCTGAAAAAGTTAATGGTCGATGGGCGATGATTGGGCTTGTTGCGTTAGTCGGTGCTTACGTTTCAACCGGACAAATTATTCCTGGCATTTTTTAATGAGTCCACTTTCAGGTTTTTTAGCCGTAATTGTATTCTTTACAGCCGTCCTCGTTGCTTATTTAATCAGGCAATATCAAAACGAAAATTTAAACTATTCATCTACTAATCAAATGAAAAACACAACCACAAAAGTCAAAACAATCGAGAAAGAAAAAGTTGTTGCTGAAACACTTAATGGCAGATTCGCAATGCTTGGGTTAATTGCTGCTGTTGGAGCATACCTAACAACAGGTCAAATAATTCCTGGTTTCGTTTAAAACTTACTCTTTAATAGACCAAAAACTTAAATAAAATGGAAAATTCAAAACTTACTTATTGGCAAAACGCTGAGAGAACTAATGGAAGAATGGCAATGATGGGCTTATTTGCATTAGTTATAAACTATGGCTTATTCGGCTGGATTATCCCAGGGATCTTCTAAAATGAATTTAGGCTTACTTTTTCTTAAAGTCAATACTTTAGGCGTAATAACTCTTTCAGAACTTGATTGGATAACTAACCATCAATCCGAATTTTCAAGGTTAGACATGGCATTAGTCATTAAAATTGGCCGTCTTATGGACTCTGGAGTGGTGGAAATTGATAATAGATTGCCTGTCTAATTTAAAAAATTAATCGTCATGAGTGTTTGTCAATAGGGATACTGACAGGCACTTTTTTTATGAAAAAAAATATTTATAAAAAAAAGAGATTGTTTCTTAGCTAAAAACAATCTCTCAATTACCTGATTCTTACATGAAAATTTCAAGTAAGCTCACAAATTTTAACCGATTTATTTTTATAGTAAATACTCAAAAATGCTTTTGTTATTTATCTTTTTAAACCACCTCTTTTTATCCATAGGAACCATGTAATCCAAATAGGAGGAAGAAATCTGATTAAAAAAGAAATTTTATAAATATAAAATGGGGCATTTTCACTTTGAAATAAATTTAGCAAAAAAGAGGATATAGTTACCCAGAGCAAAATTATTAATATATTTGCTCCTAACAAAGCGAACTTATTTTGTTTGAATATCTTTGGCATAAGGTAAATTTTTATATACTTAATTTTAAATAATCTCGTTAAATTAATCATACATTTTCAAAAAAACTTCAAATTTAAAATCCATATCCAAATAAAAAAAGTACTAAATTTCAATCCCTCTCCAAATAACAATCCAAAAACGATAGGAGGAGAAAATATTAAAAAAAGGATAGAAAATAAACTAAATAAAGCAAATGATCCTCTTAGAAAAAAATTCTTTCTTTTTGTTCTTCTTAGATTTTTTAAGGTATTCAAGTCCCATTCGATAAACCTATAGAACTTTTCTGATAATAAAAATAAATACTTCATTAATATTATTAATTTCTATCGGCTTTTTTTATTTATAAAATTAAATTCACTTGTTAGCAATAAACTTTATCACCTTCTTCAGAAAGATAGTAAATTCTATTTTCTGAACTCAAAAAGAAAGTTAATCCCTTATATTGTGATCTTTTAAATTTATCTAATCTAAATTTGTGTAAATCCCAATTATCAGTACTAATGTCAGGATTAAATTCTTGTTCTTTTAAAAAGGGTACATAAGTTGTAAAAATTGTGGTTTTTTTGGCTAAACTTTTTTTTCGTTTTGAATAAAAAAATAATAGAAATAAAAGTACAAAAAAAACAATCAGCAAAAACAGAATTAAAAATATATTTGTCATTGTCAATTTTTCTAATTTGAAAAAACTTTATTTTGGATAATCAAGAACTTTTCACAATAATTTTCTTAGTAAGTAAAAAATCCTATTTTTATATTCTTGTATTTTTGAATACTTATCAAGGGTATAACTAAATCAGATTATAAAGTGAGTCGCATTTTCAACATGACTCAAAATTCCATGAATACTCCTTATGCAAAAAGAGTAGCTGAAAAATTTAGAGAGGCTCAAAACTATTTAAAAACTAATGGTTTTAGTAGATCAACTAAACATTTACTGGAAGATATTGAAAATTCTGTTGAAAAATAATGCCAATACCCCCTCACTTACCACAATTACAATATGGCTACGATGATGGCTTTACAACTATTGTTTTTGGATTAATAGGAAGTTGCTTAGGATGTATCTTAATTTTATTAATTTCATTTTTTGAATTTAAATTCAAAAAGCAAAATAGTAAGCCTTAAGAGACTTATTAAACATTAAATAAAAACTCCATTACATCACCTTCGTTAACAATATATTCCTTACCTTCACTTCTTAAAAGGCCTTTAGTTTTTGCATTGGCAATTGAACCTGAATCAATTAAATTTTGATATGAAATAGTCTGAGCTCTTATAAATCCTTTTTCAAAATCAGTATGGATGACTCCTGCTGCTTGTGGTGCAGTCATCCCATCTTTTATGGTCCATGCTTTTGTTTCTTTTTCTCCGGTGGTGAAATAAGTTTTTAATCCCAGTAATTTATATGTTGATCTAATTAAAGAACTTAATCCCCCTTCTTTTACACCTAAACCCATAAGGTAGTCTTTTTTATCTTCTGGTTCTAAATCTATTAATTCAGATTCGACTTGCGCTGATATTTTTATGCATTCTGTATTTTCACTACTTGCAAAACTCTGAACTTTTGATGAGAAATCATTACCTTCAGCTAAATCATTTTCATTCAAATTTGTTGCGTAAATAATTGGTTTTGCGGTAAGGAAGCCTAATTGTTTAATTATTAAATTTTCTTCTTCACTCAAAGATATTGATCTAACGGAAAGTCCTTTCTGTAGCTCTTCTTCAATTTTTTCTAATAAAGTATCTTCTTTTGCTGCCTCTTTAATAGTTCTAACTTGTTTTTTAATTCTTTCTCTTCTTTTTTGCAGTTGGGATAAATCAGCTAAATTCAATTCCAGATTAATTATCTCAATGTCATCCAAGGGATCTACCTTTCCGGATACATGAATTACATCACTATCTTCAAAGCACCTTACAACATGAACTATTGCATCAACCTCCCTAATATTTGATAAAAATTTATTTCCCAAACCTTCGCCTTTACTGGCTCCTTTTACTAGTCCTGCAATATCAACAAATTCAATTTTTGTTGGGATAATATTTTGGCTAGAACTTAAATCACCTAACTCTTGTAACCTTTGATCTGGAACTGAAACTATACCTTTATTAGGTTCTATAGTACAAAAGGGGAAATTAGCCGCTTGTGCTTTCGCATTTTCTACAAGTGCATTAAATAAAGTTGATTTTCCAACATTTGGTAGTCCAATAATACCTGCTTTTAACATTTGAAAAAAATAAATGGAAAAATTATCAAGAAAGCGTCTTCTAGTAATATAGTATTTACTTAACCAATCTTGATTATTTATTTAGTTTCTAAATATTATCAACCGCTGTTTTAAAAAGAAATGCTTGATTTAATAAAAAAAAATATAAATCTAAGAAGTGGAATTATATTGCTTTCTTTAACTATATTTTTCGTTTTTATAACCAACTCCTTCAAGAAAAATAAATCAAAAGACATTTCTGATTTTGTAGTTCAAGTTGAAAAAGGAATCCTCTCAGATTCAATAAATACAAGTGGTGAAGTAAAAGCTATCAGGACAAGCAATATTGGACCTAGGAAGCAAGGGGTAATAAAAGAAATCAATGTAGATGAGGGCGATCTTGTAAAAAAAGATCAGGTTTTAGCTTCTCTTAATGATGAAGACTTTATCTATAAAATTGAAGAACTAGAATTAAATGTCGAAAAACAAAAATCTGAATTTTTAAGAAGAGAATACTTATATCAAGAAGGTGCAGTAAGTAAAGAAGATTATGAAAGTTATAAAAATAACTACAACATTAGTAACGCCAAACTTAATGATGCAAAAGCTGAAAAAAGTTTCTATCTAATAAAAGCTCCTTATGGAGGAAAGATAACTGCAAAATATGCAGAGATAGGATCTTATGTCACACCAAGTACAAACTTAAGTTCAGACCCTAAAACCAAAAACTTCATTTTTGAACTATCAGAGGGTCTAGAAATTGTTGCCAAAGTTCCTGAGAGTGACATTGGCAGAATAAAAATAGGTCAAGAAGCCTCAGTAAGAATTGAGGCTTATCCCTCAAAAAAATACAGTGCCGTAGTTAAAAAAATAGCTACAAGAGCTGTAAAAGATAATAATGTAACTTCATTCGAAGTAACTTTAAATTTTAAAAATATTTCTGAAGAAATTAAGATTGGAATGACTGCAGATCTTGAATTTAGAGTCGAAGGTAATGAAGAAAAAATCATAGTGCCAACAGTGTCTATTGTCACTGAAAAAGGTGAAAAGGGAATTTTGAAAGTTGATAAAAACAATTCTCCCAAATTTGAAAAAATCGAAATTGGTATTAGTAGTGGAAATAAAACTTCAGTTATTGATGGATTAGAACCTGGAGAGCAAATCTTTATTGATATTCCACCTTGGGCTAAGAAGAGAAAATGAGTTTAAAATCTGGAAACTCTAAAAAACCAATTCTACTTTTAGTCGATGGTCACTCTTTAGCTTTTAGAAGTTATTACGCATATAGTAGAAGTTTTGAAATTCTTGTAACAGCGAATTTAAAATTAAAAAGTGAAATCAAAGAAGGTCTTGCCGGAGAATTAATAATTGAGAATCCTGATGAAAAGAAATTTAATGTTCAAATAAATAAAATATACTCAAGAGTTTTAAATTATGAAGATATAACTTATTTCTATCCCGAAAATTCAATAGAGCAAGATAAATTCTTTCAATTCACCCTTAAGTTTTCACCCTCCTTATCAAAAAATGATGAAAAGGAATTAAGAAAAGCAATAACTATAAGATTAGATTTACCAAATATTAATTTTGAATTTTACGCTGAACTAGTTCCTGCTAATAGATTAACCACCGATTCTGGGATCCCTACAAATATTACCTACGGATTCCTGAAAAGCCTTTTAGAGAATTGCAAAAAACATTCTCCTCAAGGAGTTTGTATAGCATTTGATACCAAAGAACTTACATTCAGACAGGAGCTTGACCCATCATATAAAGCAAATAGGGGTGCACCTCCAAGTATTTTTTTAGAGGATATAAAGAGGTTAGAAAATATTCTTAAAAGTCAATTAAACCTTCCTATATTTAAACTTCCAGGTTTTGAAGCTGATGATATTCTTGGAACAATATCTCAAAAAGCATCAAAAGATAACTGGTACATCAAAATTCTTTCAGGAGATAAAGATCTATTTCAATTGGTTGATTCAAAAAAAGATATTTATGTCTTATACATGGGGAGTGGTGGTCCATTTGCAAAAAGTTCTGAGCCAATTCTTATGAATGAAGACGATGTTTTAGATAAATTAGGAGTAGTACCTGAGAAAGTAGTTGATCTAAAAGCATTAATGGGAGATAGCTCAGATAATATTCCAGGAGTTAAGGGAATTGGTCCAAAAACAGCCATTAATTTATTAAGTGAAAATAATGATTTGGAGTGTATCTTTGAAACTCTAGATGAAATAAATTCAGGTACAAAAACTAATTATGATGGTTTCATAAAAGGTTCAGTCTTAAAGAAATTGGAGAATGGTAGAGATTCTGCTTATAAATCTCAGTTACTAGCGACTATCAAAACTAACCTACAAATAGAAAATGATAATTATTTTTTATCTGAGGTAGATTCCGATAATTTATTAGCAAAACTAAAGGAATTGGAACTTAATTCTCTTGTAAAACAAATTGATATATTCAATTCAACCTTTAGTGAAGGTGGTTTTAAAAAAAATGATCAGAATATACAACAGGAAAAAGAATCAAAAATCTCAAAAATAATTGAATTAGAAAATAGTGCAAATAAAATCCCAAAAATCAAAGTAGAAATTATTAATGATCATAAATTACTTGATAAATTAGTTCAAAGACTAGACAAGACAAATGGGATAGTTTCTTTAGATACAGAGACCAATAGTTTAAATCCAATCGATGCGGAACTTGTTGGGATTGGATTATGTCTTGGAGAAGAAAATGATGATTTATTTTATATACCTCTTGGTCATCAAACAAAAGAGGAGACTTGCAATCAATTATCAATTGAAAATGTTTTCTCAAAACTTAGAACTTGGATAGAAAATCCAAAAAAAGAAAAGGCACTTCAGAATTCTAAATTTGACAGGCAAATATTTTTTAATCATGGACTTGATCTTAAAGGGGTAACCTTTGACACCCTACTAGCAGATTACCTTCTAAATAATCAGGAGAAGCATGGGTTAAGTGAAATTAGTTTTAGATTATTTGGATTTAAGCCTCCTTCATTTAAGGAAACAGTTGGAAAAAATAAAGACTTTTCATTTGTAGATATTAATGAAGCAAGTATTTACTGCGGTTATGATGTATTTCTAACTTATAGGATTGTCAAAATTTTCAAAGAAAGATTTTTAACGGAAAAAGATAAATTAATCAAATTATTCGAAGAAATCGAGCTGCCTTTAGAACCGGTATTGTCCCAAATGGAGATGAATGGGATCATAATTGATGTCTCTTATTTAGAGGAACTTTCAAAAGAGTTGAAAAGCACATTAGAAAATATTGAAGCTAAAGTTTATGAACTGGCAGATGAAAATTTTAATTTGTCCTCACCAAAACAACTTGGTGAAATTTTATTTGAGAAGTTATCTCTTGACAAAAGGAAATCAAGAAAAACAAAGACCGGATGGAGTACAGATGTCGTAGTTCTTGAAAAATTAGTTGACGAACATGAAATAATCCAACATTTAATAAAACATAGAACTCTTAGCAAATTACTTAGTACTTATATTGATGCACTTCCAAATCTTATTAACGAAAAGACCGGAAGAGTTCATACCAACTTTAATCAGGCAGCTACTGCTACTGGAAGACTAAGCAGTAGCAATCCTAACCTTCAAAATATACCTGTCAGAACTGATTTTAGTAGGAGGATAAGGAAAGCCTTCTTGCCGGAAAAAGGCTGGAAACTTTTATCAGCGGATTATTCTCAAATAGAATTAAGAATTCTTGCTCATCTAGCAAATGAAGAAATACTAATTAATGCATTCCAACAAAATGATGATATTCATTCTTTAACTGCAAGATTAATTTTTGAGAAAGAAGAAATATCTCCTGACGAGAGGAGAGTTGGTAAAACAATAAATTTCGGAATTATTTATGGAATGGGACCTAGAAAACTAGCTCGTTCAACAGGAGTAAGTACTGAAGAGGCAAAAGATTTCCTAATAAAATATAAAAAAAGATACGCAAAAGTTTTTACATTTTTAGAACTTCAACAGCGTCTTTCTCTCTCAAAAGGTTATGTAGAAACTATTTTTGGAAGGAAAAGAGAATTCAAATTTGATAAAAATGGATTAGGTAGATTATTAGGGAAAGATCCATATGAAATTGATTTACAAAGTGCTAGGAAAGCTGGTATGGAAGCCCTATCATTATTAGCCGCTGCAAATGCACCTATTCAAGGTTCAAGTGCAGACATTATTAAAGTAGCCATGGTTCAAATTAATAGGAAATTTATAGAAATGAACGTCCCAGCAAAAATGCTTTTACAAGTACATGATGAATTGTTATTTGAGGTTGAACCAAATTCTCTAGAAGAAACAACCAAATTAATAAAGAAAACAATGGAAGGTTGTGTAAAATTGAGTGTGCCTCTTTTAGTTGATATTGGTATTGGAGACAATTGGATGGAGACAAAATAATCCTTATGAAATACTTAATTTAAGATGATCAAATTTTTTAATACTTTAAGCAAAAGAGTTGAGGTTTTTAAGCCTATTGATGATGTAGTAAAAATTTATTGTTGCGGAGTAACTGTTTATGATTTATGTCATCTTGGTCATGCTAGGAGTTATATAGCTTGGGATGTATTGAGAAGATTTTTAATTTACAGTGACTTCAACGTGAAGTATGTTCAAAATTTTACAGATATTGATGACAAGATCTTAAAAAGAGCTAAAGAAGAAAGCAGTTCAATGAAGGAAGTATCTGAAAAAAATATTATTGAATTTCATAAAGATATGGATTCTTTAGGAATAATGCGTCCCGATAGTATGCCAAGAGCAACGAATCATATATGCAATATCTGCTCCTTCATAACAATCCTCGAGGACAAAGGTTATGCATACTCTAGAGATGGAGATGTTTATTATTCTGTTTTCAAAAATAAAAATTATGGAAAGCTAAGTAATCAAAATATACAAGAACAAAATATCAATCAGCAAGGAAGAATGGCTAATGAGGGAAATAGTAAAAAACTTAATCCACAAGATTTTGCACTATGGAAAAAAGCCAAAGATGATGAACCATTTTTTGATTCGCCATGGGGTAAAGGTAGACCAGGATGGCATATTGAATGTTCGGCGATGGTTAAAGATGAATTAGGAGATACTATTGATATCCATTTAGGTGGTTCTGATTTGATTTTTCCTCATCATGAGAACGAAATCGCCCAATCAGAAGCAGCCAATGGCAAAAAGCTAGCAAACTATTGGTTACACAATGGGATGGTCAATGTAAATGGACAAAAGATGAGTAAATCCCTTAAAAATTTTAAAACTATCAGAGAGCTAATTAATTCAGGTATAAGCCCTATGACTTTGCGATATTTTGTTATGACTGTGAATTATAGAAAACCACTCGATTTTACTGAAGAAGCTTTAAGAAGTGCTTCAGAAGCTTGGAAAAACATTAATGTAGCCCTTTCTTTTATGGACCTTACAAAAGGAGCTTTTAGATCTATTGAAAAAAATGAATTTCTCGAAGAAGAATATAAAGAGAAAATAAGTTTTGAATTATCTCAAAAAAAGCTTAAATTTTCTGAGGCTCTTGGAAATGACCTTAATACAGCAGGTGCTATTGCAATTATTTATGATTTAGCGAAACCATTAAAAAACTTTTTAAACCAATTTCAAAGGGTTGAAGGTTTTAAAATAGACCTAAATGAAAAATTCTTTCTACTTGAGAATTTTAAAACTCTTGAAAAGTTGACCGAGGTACTTGGTCTTAAAAAAGAGGTTTTAGTAAAAGAAAGTAAAATAAAAGAAGACGAAATATCATCGCTTATTGATGAAAGATTGAAAGCAAAAATGGAAAAGAATTATGCGAAGGCGGATGAAATCAGGAATTTGTTAAAAGAAAAAGGTATTGAACTTATTGATCAATCAAAGGAAATAACAACATGGATAAGGGTCTAAATTTTAAGAAAAAAACCAATTTGAAATTTTTGTTTTTTAAATACACCTTTAAATGGGAAGATATTAGAAATATAAGAGAAAATTGAAATACATTACTGTGCTCGGTTCTACTGGTTCAATAGGGACTCAAACTCTCGAAATAGCTAGTGAGCAGCCTGATAAGTTTAAAGCCTTAGCTCTTTCTGCAGGAAGAAATATTAATTTATTAACTGAACAAGTTAAAGCACATAAACCAGAGGTAGTTGCAATTGAGGATGAAAGTCTTATAGAAGATTTAAAAGATAACATTAATAACTTAGATTTGGATGCTGCTCCCTTGATTTTAGGTGGAAAGCAGGGGATTAACACAGTTGCAGCATGGGATAAGGCAGATACTGTGGTAACAGGGATAGTAGGCTGTGCAGGCTTAATTCCAACAATGTCAGCAATTAATGCGGGGAAAAATATTGCACTTGCTAACAAAGAAACTTTAATTGCGGCAGGATCAATTGTTATTCCTGCATTAAAGAAAAATAATAGTAGGCTTTTACCTGCTGATTCAGAACACTCTGCTATCTTTCAATGTTTGCAAGGATTACCTAATTATGAAAATGCAGATTTTGCAACAGGAGAGATGCCTAAGGGTTTAAAAGCTATACATTTAACAGCTTCTGGCGGTGCTTTCAGAGATTGGGCCGTTGAGGATTTAAAGCATGTCACAGTGAAAGATGCGACTTCACATCCTAATTGGGATATGGGGAAAAAAATAACTGTAGATTCTGCTACTCTTATGAATAAAGGATTAGAAGTTATAGAAGCTCATTATTTATTTGGAACCTCTTACGAAAATATCGAAATAGTTATCCACCCTCAAAGCATTATTCATTCAATGATTGAGATGGAAGATTCTTCAGTATTAGCTCAATTAGGTTGGCCAGATATGAAGCTACCCATTTTATATGCGATGAGTTGGCCTGAAAGATTTAAAACAAATTGGAAAAGATTAAACCTAAGTGAAATTGGAAAATTAACTTTTAAGAAGCCAGACGAGTTTAAATATCCATGCATGGGACTTGCCTATGCGGCAGGAAAATCTTCTGGAACTATGCCTGCAGTCTTAAATGCTGCTAATGAAATGGCTGTTGAACAATTCCTCAAAGAAAAAATTTCTTTTCAAGAAATTCCAACATTTATAAGTAAAGCTTGTGAATCACATATGGATAATTTGAATTTGAGTCCCGAATTGGAGGATATTCTTGAAGTAGACAATTGGGCTAGACTTTTTGTTGAGCAAGAAATTAAAAAAGGGAAAAAATACGTAAGTATTGGATAAAAGTGAATATAAAAAAACATCTTCTACTATGCGCAACACCCACAAAACAGAAATGCTTTAAAGGCAATGAAGGTCAAAAAACATGGGAATGTCTGAAAAAGACTTTAAAAAAATTTGAGAATGATCCTTCTACAAAAAACGTTCATATATTAAGATCAAAAGCTGACTGTCTAAGGATATGTAAGAACGGCCCAATTCTTCTTATTTGGCCTGATGGTATTTGGTATGAGAAAGTTTCTCCTGAAAAAATTTCTGAAATTTTTACCTCACATATTATTAACGGTCAGCCAATAGAAAAATGGATTTTCAAAAAAACACCATTTTTAAATAGTCCTAGATACTCATAAACCAGTTCTTTACGACTTCGTCTGACCAGCAGCCATTAATCGAATGAAAACCATTATGACCTCCTTTTTCAGTAATAAAAATAGTGACTTTATCAATAGATTCTTTTCTTAAATTCAAAGCATCCTTATATGGAACCCAGGGATCATCCTTAGCATGAATAAAAAGCATTGGAGGTAATTTTTTTATTGAGTTTTGCATTCTAAATATTGGAGAAGCTTTAATATAGTAATCCTCTAAAGAATTAAATCCCCAACAAGGAGCTGTAAATTTCTGATCAAATTCTCTTATACTTTTTAAATTTCTAATTTTTATTCTTAATTTCTCGTTATCAAGGAGTTGGCCTTCATCATTAAGTCCCTCCCATAACTGTTTTTTTAAGCGATGAAGTAACCATTTTTGGTAGATGGAATTTCTAGGTTTTTCAATACAGAGACTGCATGAAGATAAATCTAAAGGGGTACTCACGCAGGCAAGGGCATCTAAAAGTTTTTCTCCTTTATTTTCATCGTAATCTAGGCAGGCATTTAAAAGAATTGTTCCGCCTAAAGATAATCCAACTCCGTAAATTGGAAGATTATTATTCATTTTCATAAGCTCTTTGAACTCTAAATTAATCAATTTTTTAAAATAATTAATTGCTGAAATAACATCACTGGAGCATCTAGCACAATAATTTCCTTTAGCTAAATATCTGGCTGATCCAGATCCTCTTAGATTTAATTTAAGAACTCCAAAACCATTATTTGCTAATTTCCTAGATATTCTTCTTAAACCAAACCGTTTAGTTGAGCCCCCTAAACCATGTGTAACGATTACAAAACCCCTAAGTGAGTCAAACTTTTCAGGTAATTCTAAAAAACCTAAAAGATAATCACATTCAAATTTTTTAGAAAGAATTTTATTAATCGGAAAGAATATTTTTTTGTTTTTTATTGATTTACCAAAATCAATAACAAAACTATCTCTCAAAGTTTGTAAGTCGCCACCTATCCAAGGTAAGACTTCTCGAAATGGCTTATTTTTTAGGTAATCTGAAAAACTAAAAGATATACTGTTATTTCTCCCCAACTCCAAGATCCTTTAATTCTCCAATCAAATCATTCAGTACCTTTTTTGCATCACCAAAGACCATTGAGGTATTTGGCAGATCAAATAAATCATTTTTTATTCCGGAGTAACCTGCACTCATACCACGTTTAATTACAAATACAGTTCTTGCTTCCTGCACATCAAGAACTGGCATGCCATATAAAGGAGAAGAGCTATCATTTTTAGCTTGAGGATTAACCACATCATTTGCTCCTAAAACTAAAACAACATCCGTTGCTGGAAAATCAGGATTTACAACGTCCATCTCTTTAAGTTGTTCGTAAGGAACATCTGCTTCTGCTAAAAGTACATTCATATGTCCAGGCATCCTCCCTGCTACAGGATGAATTGCGTAAACAACTTCAATACCATTTAGCTCTAGTTTTTTTGTCACTTCCCTTAAAGTATGTTGGGCTTGAGCTACTGCTAGACCATAGCCGGGAACAATAATTACCTTGTTGGCTGCCTCTAAAGTCAATGCACACTCTTCAACACTGCAAGAAGTTATATTTGTATATTCTCCTGAACCAGAAGAGGTTGTACTTTGTGCAGATAAAGATCCTCCAAAAAGAACTGAGACCAATGATCTATTCATACCCTTGCACATTACTTGAGTAAGTATTAGACCTGCCGCTCCAACCATTGCGCCTGCTACTATCAAAAGCTGACTATCTACAACGAAGCCTGCTGCTGCTGCTGCAATCCCTGAATAGCTATTTAATAAAGATATAACTACTGGCATATCCGCTCCACCAATTGGCAAAGTAACTCCAATACCTAATAAAGAAGAAACTATTACTAAAAGCCAAATAGAACTTGTATTGCCGTTTATCAAATCAAAAAAGGCTATCAAAGAAGCAACTGCAAAAACAATATTTACAAAATGTCTAACTTTGCTCTGAGTCCATACTGGAGTTGACAACCAACCCTGTAACTTTGCCATCGCTACAATTGAACCTGTGAAAGTTATGGCACCAACAAATATAGAAACAGATATTGAAACTTCGTTAATAAGTGACTTAAAAAAATCAAAATTTTCTTGGCCACTAGATATTGGAAAAATAGCTACTCCTAAGGCCACTAAAAGTGATGACATTCCTCCACAACCATTGAACAATGCCACTGTTTCAGGCATGGAAGTCATAGGTACTTTTTTTGCAAGAATTGCTCCGAATAAACTACCTATGATTGATCCAATTATTATCCAAATCCAAGACTGAATAGCAATTCCAGAAGTGCCTAAATAATAAGAGAGTAATCCTATTACTGATAGCGACATTGCAAATGCAGCTAATCTATTGGCATCCCTTGCTGACTTTACTTTAGACAACCCTTTTATTCCCAACGCCAGTAAAAGTACTGCTAAAAGGTCAATAACGAATTTAATGATTACAGGTAGATTCATGTTAGAAATTACTTCTTATTTGATGGTTTACGACTAAACATCGCGAGCATTCGATCAGTTACAAAGAAACCTCCTACAACGTTGAAAAGAGCAAATCCAAGAGAAACTGAACCAATAATTAAAAGTGGTACGTTACCTTCAGCTTTTACAATTAAAGTTAAGGCTGCAAGCATTGTTATTCCTGAAATTGCATTTGCTCCACTCATTAGAGGTGTGTGAAGGGTAGGAGGAACTTTTCCAATTAACTCGAGGCCTAATAAACTACCAAGTAAAAGAACCCAAAGAAGACTTATAAAAGACATAACTTTAAAACCTCAATTTTCAAAAACTTTATTTTGAAGAACAACTCCTTCATCGCTTAATAAACATCCAGAAATGAGTTCATCCTCTTTATCTAATTTAATTACACCATCTTTTATAAACGGTGTAATCAAAGATGTTAAGTTCTTAGCATAAAGTGAACTTGCATCATAAGGAACTGAAGAGGGTAATTCGCCCGCTCCTATAAGTTTTACCCCATCTTTGATAATAGTTTCATTTGATTTTGTTCCTGCGCAGTTCCCTCCCTGAGAAACTGCTAAATCAATAATTACTGCACCAGATCTCATTTTTTCAATCATCGGAGCGTCTATTAAAACAGGAGCCTTTTTACCTAGAACTTGCGCAGTACATATAGCGACATCAGCTTCTGATAAATATTTAGTTAAAGTAGCCTTCTGTTTCGAGAGAAATTCAGGTGTTACAGCTTTTGCATAACCTCCAGACTCTCCTGGTTTTTCATCCACTTCAGGAAGTTCTATAAATCTTGCTCCGAGGGACTCTACTTGTTCTTTAACGGCAGGTCTAATATCGGATACAAATACTATTGCACCAAGTCTTTTTGCTGTAGCGACTGCCTGCAATCCTGCAACGCCTCCACCAAGAATCACTACTTTGGCAGGTTGGACTGTGCCTGCTGCAGTCATTAGCATTGGGAAATATCTATCTAACTCACTCGCAGCTAAAAGTACTGCTTTGTATCCGGCGATATTGGCCTGCGAAGAAAGAACATCAGAAGATTGAGCTCTACTAATCCTCGGAAGTAACTCTAATGATAAAGCTGAAATCTTATTACTATTAATAACCCTGAGAAGTTCCTTATTGCCATATGGGTTAAGAAGACCAAGAAGAACAGCGCCTCTTTTTAACTTAGTTAAATTATCCTCTGATGGAGTTTGAACACAAAAAATTAAGTCAGCTTCACCCCAAATTTTTTGATCTAAGTTATTAATTATTGTTCCGCCCGATTCTTCATATGATAAGTCACTAAATCCTGATAATTTTCCTGCTGAACTTTCAATATAAATATCACATCCAAGGCTTTTTAATTTCTTTACCGCTTCTGGTGTAGCTGAAACTCTCCTTTCACCAGCGCTTGTTTCGGAAGGAATAAGTATCTTTGTCAATTTATTTATTTTTTTAACATACTAAATATAAATTGAAGAAAGTCAAAAGTCTTGGATTTTTGTTAAAAATATATTTTCATTTCTATAAAAAATAGCTATCTAGAATATAAGTGCACTTAACAAGCAAATGAGTATAAAAGCAATCGAATGTCCTGATGGAGTATGCCACAGTCATCATGGTGGTCATGCTGTTCCAAGGCAAGCTATGCAGAAAAATCTAGAAAAGCATGGTAAAGACTGGTGCGAGAAATTAGCAGAGAGAATTTATGAAATGTCAGTTGATACTTATTCACAAACAGTCATGCCCAGTCTCCACTCGGCAGGTTGGCAAAGAAGACATTTAGATTGGGAATTTAAGCTGGCCGAAAATGATTCTGAACCTGATGAAGCTCTTGTTGAAGGAATTATTAACGCTACAGAAAGCTTTCTAAGGAGTAGTGAGGTGCATCGATTATTTATTCAAGAATTAGTTCAGGGCACATTTGAGGAAGCAAATGACAAAAAAATAATCTCTAAAGCAATAAAATCTATCATTGAAGAAGAAATTGTTTATTCACTCAGAGAAAATAAAGAAACTCTTTTAAAGAAAATATCCGCAAAATTAATATCAGAAGAAAAAGTTAGCAAGGAACTGGCAATTAATTCAGCTAAAGAGGGTTTTGAGGAAGTTGAAAGGCTACTTGCAAATCATAGCGAGGCAGTTTAACTCCATTTCTTTATATTTTCTTCATGATTTGCCTAAAAATCCGCCCAAATCTAAATTAAAGATTAAATTATTGTTTGAAAGTACAAAGTTGTAACTTATTAGACAATACATTCGTTGTCTGATGTGTTTATCTATAAACAACTTTTATGTTTCAATGGAAAATTTCATTAGAAAAAGGATCGACATAGCTACCTGTTGGGCTACCAACAGAATTTCTGTAATGGACACCTTAGAAAGGTATGAAGACAGTTATGCAATCGCAGAGGAATTTAGAGAGTGGATATTACATATTGGAGAAAAGAACGAAAATTTAAAAAATTCTGTTTTAAATTTCCCAAAGGAATTAAAAAAGTTATTAGACCAAAAAGTAAACGATTGAGCAATAAATCTATCGAGTGAAATCCGCCCTACATTGTTTGGGTATGTTTACTATTATTATTAGTAAAGTTTGCAAATAAATGGAAAATAAAGAAAAAATTTCTAACGTAGAAAATGTTGTAATTATTGGTTCAGGTCCTGCAGGTTATACTGCTGCAATTTATGCAGCAAGAGCGAATCTTCAACCACTGCTCATAACAGGTTTTAATTCTGGTGGAATTCCTGGTGGGCAACTAATGACGACAACATTTGTAGAAAATTATCCAGGTTTCCCCGATGGAGTACTAGGTCCTGAATTAATGGATCTAATGAAGGCACAAGCTGAAAGATGGGGCACTAATTTATACGAAAGTGATGTTGTCTCAATAAATACTGATTCTCATCCATTTGAATTAAAAACTTTAGAAGGCACTATTAAATCTAATTCAATTATTATTGCAACTGGAGCAAGTGCAAATAGGTTAGGCGTGATAAATGAAGATAAATTCTGGAGTAAAGGAATAAGTGCTTGTGCAATATGTGATGGAGCAACCCCACAATTTAGAGGTGAAGAATTAGCTGTTATTGGAGGGGGCGACTCTGCATGTGAAGAAGCAGCATATCTCACAAAGTATGGAAGCAAAGTGCATTTGATTGTTAGATCAGAAAAATTAAGAGCTAGCGCAGCAATGGTAGATAGAGTAAGAGCTAATCCAAAGATAGAAATTCATTGGAACACAAAAGTTGATAAGGCGGATGGTTCTGAATGGCTTGAGAGAATAGAAACTATTCACTCTCAAGAAGGTAAAGGGGAAATCAACATAAAAGGTCTTTTTTACGCCATAGGGCACACACCAAATACCAAGTTTTTAGACAACAAAATTGATTTAGATAATAAGGGATATATTGCTTGCAAATCAGGAAGACCAGAAACATCTATTGACGGCATTTTTGCAGCTGGTGATGTCGTTGATTCTGAGTGGAGACAGGGAGTTACCGCTGCGGGAACTGGGTGTATGGCTGCATTGGCTACCGAAAGATGGCTAGCCGAGAAAAGCTTGGCAAAAACTATAGTTCGAGAAACACCCGAACCAGAAAAAAAACTTAATTCATCAGATTTTAATGAAGAAGAAGTTAATGAAGATACTTTCGATTCAAATTCTGAATGGCAAAAAGGCAGTTATGCATTAAGGAAACTTTATCACGAGAGCAAAAAACCTATCTTAGTTATTTTTAGTTCCCCAAGCTGCGGCCCATGTCATGTATTGAAACCTCAATTAAAAAGAGTAATCAAAGAGCTTGATGGTGCTGTCCTTGGCGTTGAAATAGATATTGATAAAGATCAAGATATTGCAAAACAAGCTGGTATCAACGGAACACCAACAGTTCAACTTTTTAAAGAAAAACTATTAAAAAAACAATGGCAAGGTGTCAAACAAAGAAGTGAGTTTAAAAAAGCGATAATAAATATTATTTAAAATAACTCTTTACTTATTATTCCTCTTAGGGTTATTTTTATTAGTTGTAGGTTTAGCACCCCCTGCATTTCTTTCTCTATAAGTTATCCTTCCTCTAGAAAGATCATAAGGACTTATTTCAACTAAAACTTTGTCTCCAGCTAATAATTTAATTCTAAATTTAGTCAATTTACCTGCAGCTCTACATAAACATTGATGTCCTTCAGGTTGTTCTAAAGTAACCAAATAAAAACCATTTCCCTGCTCTTTTTCAATTACGCCTGAAGTTTCAATCATTAATTAATCTTTTACTAGATTTATATTATCAGAAAAAGATTGGCCAAAAAATATTTTAGAAAAATTAGATTATTAAAAAATATGAAATTCAATTCAAATTGAAAATTTAATTTCATTAATTATTTGAAGTTGACCGTAGTAAAAATTTGCTTTCGCAATTTTTTCAGAATCTTCTAATTGATCAAAAAAAACAAAGCCAAGGCTTTCCCATAATGAAGATCCGCAAACATTATTCAATTCATTTTTTGCTTCTTTTGCAAAATTATCTAGTTTTCGTTCAAGATTTTTAGACTTAGAAACGGACATAGGTCAATAATAATTATATAGTACAAATATACTATATATGTTTAGAATTGCAATATTAAAAAGGTAATCTCTTTTTTTCTTCAATATTTAGATCTGCTTCCATTTCTCTTAATCTTTTAAGTATTTGTTGATAGTACTCCTTTATGTAACCCTCAAGTGATGTCATATCTTCTTTTTTAAGTTCCAATATTTCGTAAGTTTTGCTCATGTCAGCATCTAATGATTCACCACTACTAGTTACTTCAGCAAAAGCCAATCTTTCAGCAACATTTAAAGAATCTTGAAAAAAGGAAACTACTTTTTGTGTGACACTAATAAGAAAGGGTGAAACTCTAAAAATTTTCGCCTTTTTTTCACTAAATCTTTCACATAAAGATATAACTTCGTTTGAATCCCATGCTTTGGGACCTACTAATGGCAATGATGTTCTGTAAGTTTTTGGATTATTTACTGCTGCTACAACAACTTTCGCCATATCTTGAGTATTCATATAAGCAATTTTTGTTGGATTACCACTCATCCATACTGCTTGACTATCTAAGATTGGGATAGCGAATTGACCAATAACTCCTTGCATAAAAGCTGCACATTTGAAGATTGTATAATCTAAATCGGATTTCTCAAGAAGTTTTTCAGTGCAATATTTAATATCCATCAAAGGAACATTTCTAAATTTTTCTGTATGGAGGATTGAAAGGAAAACGACTCTTTTAACATTTAAAGATTCACAAGCATTAAATAGGTTAAGTTTTCCATCCCAATCTATTTCATAAATACTTTTTGGATCATCTGGTCGGCTAGTTGCAGCATCAACAACTACTTCAATATCTTGCAGTGCATATTCAATATCAGAAGAATTTAATAAATTCCCTTTTGTTAGTTCACAACCCCACTCTTGAAGAAAGGAAGCTTTTCTTGGGTTTCTTACAAAGCATCTAACTTCATGTCCTTCTTCTATAGCCTGCTTTGCTATTTGCCTACCTAGTGTCCCAGTTGCTCCTACTAAAAGAATCTTCATATTCAAGATTTACTTAACCTGTAGACAATAACTCAATTTGTTATGTATTCGTGGGAATCAATCTCCTTGAGACTTTAATAATAATGCACCGCCTACCAATCCTACTGGGATCAGTATCCAAAAAACAGCTGCAATACTAAAAATTTCCTTAGCCATAGTAAAACTTAATAATTACTATAATTTACATTCAATATACATTTATTTGTTAAAAAAGTAGATAATGCAAATAACTTGAAAATTTTTTGGTTATATGAATAATAATTTTAAAGAAGAAAATATTAACTTTCCTAACTACTGGAATTGGCATGGTTTTAAAATTTGTTGGAGTGTTTCAGGCGAAGACAATGAAATTCCAATTATTTTTCTCCATGGATTTGGCGCTAGTAGAAAACATTGGAGAAGCAATTTAGGATATTTTGCAAAAAGAAATTTTGCCTCTTATTCTTTAGATTTAATAGGATTTGGTGATTCAGATCAACCTGGAATTAGACAGATTGGGAAACTAAATAATGAGATTTGGTGTAATCAAGTGAAAGATTTTATTGAACAGGTCATAAAACCAAAGAATTCTAGGAAAGTTATTCTTATTGGAAATTCCCTTGGATCTTTAGTGGCTTTAACATGTGCTGTTTCAATAGAGGATCAAATTGCAACAGTTATTGCATCACCTCTACCAGATAAAATTCAAGAAAACAAAAAGGTATCAACAAATAAACCATTACTAAAAAAATTTAAAGACAGATTCATAAAAATATTTTTTATATTTTTCCCTTTAGAAATTTTTTTATTTTTAATAACCAAATTTGGGGTTATAAGACTGGGTCTAAATTCTGCCTATTTCAAAAAAGATAATATCGATCGCGAATTAATAGATTTAATTACAAAACCAGTTTTAAGGAAAACTTCAGCTAGATCATTAAGGGCAATGTGTTTTGGAATGTCATCAAGAGACAAAAAACTTGAAGCCTCTTACCTTTTAAGTAAACTTTGCGCCTCAAAAAAAGTACCTTTTTTATTAATTTGGGGAGATAAAGATAATTTCATACCTTTGTTTCTTGGTAAAAAGATTGCAAATTTGCATAGATGGGTAAAATTAAAAATAGTACCTAACTCAGGGCATTGTATCCATGATGAAGATCCTTCAATATTCAATAAAATCTCTTATGAGTGGATTAATGATTTAAAAACCTTTTAAAATATGAAACATACATTATCAGTTCTTGTAGAAGACGAATCTGGAGCTTTAAGTAGAATCTCAGGTCTCTTTGCTAGAAGGGGATTCAACATAGATAGCCTCGCAGTAGGTCCTGCAGAATCCAAAGGCATTTCAAGATTAACAATGGTTGTAGAGGGTGACGATGAAACTCTTCAACAAATGACTAAGCAACTTAATAAGTTATTTAATGTTCTGGGAGTAGTTGATTTTACTAATCTTGCGGCTGTCGAGAGAGAATTAATGTTACTAAAAGTTTCATCAAAGGAAGATAATAGAAGCAACATTCTTGATATAGTACAAATATTCCGTGCAAAAGTTGTTGACGTTTCAGATATAGCCTTAACATTGGAAGTAGTTGGAGATCCTGGGAAATTAGTTGCTTTAGAGAAATTGCTAGAACCCTATGGCATTCTTGAAATAGCAAGAACTGGCAAAGTAGCTCTCAAACGATCCTCAGGAGTTAACACAGAGATGTTGAAAATCAATAAATATTCTCTAGAAATTTAATAAGATAGCCTGACTTCCTCTATATAGTCTTCTATATTAATTTTATCAAGTACATCTAATCCTTTAATAATTTTTCCAAAAATTGAATATCTTCCGTCTAGTTCTGGAATATTATTGGTTACAAAAAAAAATTCTGTAGAGGAAGAGTTATTTTTTCCGCTTTTAACCATAGCGATTGAACCGCTCTCAAAAGTATTAACTAAATTTTTAGTTTCATATGGATTTTTTATTTGATAGTTGTATCTTGGTTTAATTTCTTCTTTGAATTTTATTTCTAAAGGTATTGAATGAATTGTCTTGTTTAGAGTTTGATTTCTATCAACATAAAATTTATTTTCTGGATTAACACCTCCATGTATAAATTTTAATTGTGGATAATTTATTATTTTATAAAATTTTTTATTTTTGTAAAAATTATTATCTATATTTTCTAGAAAATTGGTTACAGTAACTGGGTTATCTTTACCATATAGTTTTACTTCGAAATTACCTTTTGAAGTTTTAAAAAGCGCTATTTTATCTCCTTGGACACAACTAAGTTTAAGTTTTTGGCAGTAATAGTTTGAATCAGCCTCATTTTTAAAACTACAAGCTGTTAGTAAAAACAAAAATTGAATAATTGATAATGTTTTAAATAAGAATTTCTCTTTTATTTTAAACCCTCCAAATTAACATTTAAAAATTTAGCCAAACGAGCTCCCTCTTCTTCTACTTGAAGAAGTGGTTTAAGTTGACCTGCTCCGCTTAAAGGTAGAGGTTTTTTTCTGCCTTTAAGTACTAATGCAATTCTTCTTCTAGGGTTAAATCCTTCACTAATATCCAACTTAACCGATTTAATTTCATCGAAATTCAATTTAACTTCAATATCTTTAAACAAACCTTTTCTTTTTATTTCAACAGATTTTGATGATTTGTCGAAATAATTACTCCCTGAGCCAAAGTTAATAAAAACTAAATACCATAGATAAAAATTTAATAAATTGGCTATTACTCCGTATGCTCCCATTATTATTCCTTGAGGTATGAACAATAAACTTGATGGACTCCCCAGAGGTAATAAGTCCCTCCCTGTATAGCTGGATATAGAAGCTAAAAGAAAACCTATACCGCCAATAGTTAGCATTCCACCAATAATGTAATTTGAAATTTTTCTTGATCCTTCAATTTTTTGTTCAATTTTATCGAAAGACTTAAGATCTGAATCCATTTTTATCTTTTTTAAAGCTTAATCCAAATAATTTAACAAATTAAGGGAGTATTCTTACCTAATTTTTAATAAAAAAGTCAGGAAAGCTTTACAAGGCATTTCAGATATACGAATATTTCCCCACATTACTCTCAATCTTTGTTACAGTCACTGCGTATCCCGAAGCTAAAAAACGATTTCTCATGACGATCGCAGTTGGTAGCGCCCCACAAAGAGGATGGTTTGATGTCCTTGATGATTGGTTGAAGCGCGACCGCTTTGTATTTATTGGTTGGTCCGGACTACTTTTACTTCCTTGTGCATATCTTGCTATTGGTGGTTGGTTTGTCGGAACAACTTTTGTTACCTCTTGGTACACACACGGAGTTGCAAGTTCTTATCTTGAAGGTTGTAACTTCTTAACAGCAGCTGTAAGTACCCCTGGTGATGCTATGGGTCACAGTCTTCTATTTTTATGGGGTCCTGAAGCCCAAGGTAGTTTCGTTAGATGGCTACAACTTGGTGGACTTTGGAACTTCGTTGCATTACATGGAGTATTTGGCCTTATTGGTTTTATGCTTCGTCAGTTTGAAATTGCTGGCCTTGTTGGAATTAGACCATACAACGCACTAGCTTTCTCGGCAGTAATTGCAGTTTTCACAAGTATTTTCCTTATCTATCCTTTAGGACAGCATAGTTGGTTCTTCGCACCTTCATTTGGTGTTGCAGCAATCTTCCGTTATATCCTGTTCATTCAAGGTTTCCACAATATAACTTTAAATCCATTTCACATGATGGGTGTAGCTGGAATTCTTGGTGGTGCTCTACTTTGCGCTATTCATGGAGCTACAGTTCAAAATACCTTGTATGAAGATACAAGTATTTATACAGATGGTAAGGTTCAAAGTTCAACATTTAGAGCTTTCGATCCAACACAAGAAGAAGAAACTTATTCAATGATCACAGCGAATAGATTCTGGAGTCAAATCTTTGGTATTGCTTTCTCAAACAAGCGTTTCTTGCACTTCTTGATGCTTTTTGTCCCTGTTATGGGTATGTGGACATCTTCAATTGGTATTGTTGGCTTGGCACTAAATCTAAGAGCTTATGACTTTGTAAGCCAAGAAATCCGTGCAGCAGAAGACCCTGAATTTGAAACTTTCTATACAAAAAATATACTTTTGAATGAAGGTATGAGAGCATGGATGTCTTCTGTGGATCAACCACACGAAAACTTTGTATTCCCTGAGGAGGTTCTTCCACGTGGAAACGCCCTTTAATAATTTATTAAGAGCACCAAACCAAAGTATTGAAGAAACTGGCTATGCCTGGTACGTAGGTAACGCTAGACTAATCAATCTATCTGGACGTTTATTAGGTGCTCACATTGCTCACTCTGGACTAATTGTCTTTTGGGCTGGAGCAATGATGCTCTTTGAGGTTAATCATTTTACTTTTGATAAGCCTATGTGGGAGCAAGGTTTAATCTGTATGCCACACGTTGCGATGTTTGGATATGGAATAGGCCCTGGTGGGGAAGTGACTGATATCATGCCTTTCTTTCAGGCAGGCGTGGTTCATCTTATAGCTTCAGCTGTTCTTGGTTTTGGTGGTATTTATCATTCTTTAGCAGGTCCAGAAAAACTTGAAGAAGACTTCCCATTTTTCTCTACTGATTGGAGAGATAAGAATCAAATGACGAATATCCTTGGATATCATTTGATTGTTTTAGGTGTAGGAGCGTTAGCATGGTCGGTTAACTGGTGTTTTATTGGCGGTGCATATGACACTTGGGCACCTGGTGGAGGTGAAGTCAGACTTGTTAATCCAACATTAGATCCAAGAGTCATTCTTGGTTACTTATTTAGATCTCCTTGGGGAGGTGCCGGTTCAATAATCGGTGTTAACTCTATAGAAGACATAGTTGGTGGACACGTCTATGTGGGTATAACTGCAATTATTGGAGGAATATTCCATATTTTCACCAAACCATTTGGATGGGCTAGAAGAGCTTTCATCTGGAATGGAGAAGGACTTTTAAGTTATGCACTTGGTGGAATTTGTGTTGCAAGTTTTATTGCTTCAACTTTCATATGGTTTAACAACACTGCTTACCCATCAGAATTTTATGGTCCAACAAATGCTGAAGCTTCACAGGCTCAAAGCTTTACTTTCCTTGTGAGAGATCAAAGAATTGGAGCTAACGTAGGTTCAACAATGGGTCCAACTGGTTTAGGTAAGTATCTCATGAGATCTCCTACAGGTGAAATTATATTTGGTGGTGAAACAATGAGATTTTGGGACTTCAGAGGTCCATGGTTAGAGCCTTTAAGAGGTCCTAACGGATTGAGCCTTGAGAAAATCCAAAATGATATTCAGCCTTGGCAAGTAAGAAGAGCTGCTGAATATATGACTCATGCTCCTAATGCTTCTATCAACTCGGTTGGTGGAATAATTACAGAGCCTAATGCCGTTAACTTCGTTAATTTAAGACAATGGTTAGCTGCAGCTCAGTTCTTCTTAGGATGGTTTACATTCATCGGTCACCTTTGGCATGCAGGACGTGCTAGGGCAGCCGCTGCTGGTTTCGAAAAAGGAATCGACAGAAAGAGTGAGCCAGCTCTAGAAATGCCTGATTTAGATTAATTTCTACTTCATAAAAAAACCCTATCTTTCGATAGGGTTTTTTTTTATTTATGCATATTTTTTCTGAGCCATGGCAAGCTTAACCCCATTACATTACTGAAACAACCCTCTATTTTTTCTATATATTTACCACCTATACCTTCCAAAGCGAATCCTCCTGCGCAATATAGAGGTTCATTAGTATCTATATAACTCTTGATCTCCCAATCTTCCAACTTTGAAAAATAAACTTTTGAACTTATCGTTTTTTTTATTATTTCAGTGATTTTAAAAATATTTGCGATTGAATCAAAATTTCCAGTTATTAGAGTATGACCAGTATGTAAAAATCCAAACTCTCCCGACATTTTTTTCCATCTAGTATAAGCTTCTTCTTTATCAAATGGTTTTCCATAAGCTTCTCCTTTAAATTCAAAGACTGAATCACATCCAAGTATTTCTAAATATTCATAATTGAATTTTTCTGGTAATGATATTTTTTGAATATTTTCAGATATACTTTTAGCCTTTTGAAAAGATAACTCTAAAGTTAAATTAAATATATTTTTTTCTTTTATTAAATTTTCATCAAAGTTACTTGAGATTTGAATGAATTCAATTTGGCAATTTTCAAGTAATTTCTTTCGAGATTGTGAGGCAGAGGCTAGAATTAACACAAACTTTTTTATCAAATTATAATTCAATTTACTAATTAATAAATTTTAAAAATTAAAATAATTACGAATGGAGTTAGAAGCAAAATTACATGAAATAAAGAAACCTATAATGGTCTTGGGCACTTCTAGTGGAGCAGGGAAATCGTTAACAGTTACTGCTATTTGCAGGATTCTTAAAAATTTAGGAGAAGAACCAATCCCTTTTAAAGGGCAAAATATGAGTAATAACGCCTGGGTAGACTGGGAAGGTGGAGAGATGGCATATTCACAAGCAATTCAAGCAATTGCTTGTGGTATTAATCCCTCTGCAGAGATGAATCCCATTTTATTAAAACCACAAGGTCATTCTATAAGTGAGGTAATTCACCTCGGCAAAAGTATAGGAATAACAGCTGCTAAAAATTACTACCAAGATTGGTTTATTTCAGGTTGGGAAGTAATTAAGAAAAGTCTAAGTTCTATTTATAAAAAAAACCCAAATTGCCGTTTAATTATAGAAGGTGCTGGGAGTCCTGTAGAAATGAATTTGATTCATAGAGATCTCACTAATTTAAGAATTGCCAAGTATTTAAATGCAAATTGCATTTTAGTTACTGATATTGAGAGAGGTGGCGTATTTGCGCAAATAATAGGAACCCTTGAATTAATGAAACCTGAAGAAAAGAAACTTATTAAGGGAATCATTATAAATAGATTCCGAGGAGATCTTTCATTATTTAAAGAAGGGAAAGAATGGATAGAGAATAAAACCCAAGTGCCTGTTATTGGAATTATTCCATGGTTAAATGATTCATTTCCTCCGGAAGATTCTTTGGATTTATTAGAAAAAAAATCACATTTCGAAAACCCTGATATCAAAGTTGGGATTATAAAATTGCCATCTATAAGCAATTTCTCAGATTTTGATCCATTAAGAAATGAAGAATCAATATTTATTGAATGGATTGATAAATCGCAAAACTTGAAAAGGTATGACTTTATTATTCTCCCTGGAAGCAAACAAACTATAAAAGATCAAATATTTCTAGAAAATTCTGGTTTATCTAAGGAAATTAGGGCATATTCCAATAATGAGGGTCATATTATTGGGATTTGTGGAGGTTTACAAATGTTAGGAACAACACTTGAAGATCCTTATTTTAAAGAGGGTTCCAAAAATCATTCTGAACAAAAAATTCAAGGCATTGGGCTTCTTCCATTAAAAACTATTTTCTTTGAAAACAAATTAACTCGTCAAATACACTCTGAATCTTTATGG
The DNA here is from genome assembly GCA_003281365.1 of Prochlorococcus sp. AG-347-K18. Lineage (GTDB taxonomy): Bacteria > Cyanobacteriota > Cyanobacteriia > PCC-6307 > Cyanobiaceae > Prochlorococcus_A. Next base: position 22,791 of record QCCF01000007.1, on the reverse strand, counting down.
CCATGCCAATCAAAAATTAAAGGATTTGAAATTCATAATGGAAAAACTCAATTAGATAATATGCAGAGTTCATTTAAGATTAACCCTATTTTCAAAGACTTAGATCTAGGCTGGTACAAAGTAAATAATGGAGGGGGCACTATTGCAGGAACATATATTCATGGGATCTTTGAAAATGATAGTTGGAGAGATCAATATATTAATTTAATAAGAAAAAGTAAAAATTTACAAAAAACCAATAAAGAATCAATTCCTTACAAAAAAAAGAGGGAATCCATTATTGAAAATCTTGCGAATGAATTTGATAAACATTTAAACCTCACTTCATTTTTAAATTGAGAAAAACAAATATAAAAATTATATGGCCAAACAATAATGAAACATTTGTTTCAGAGGGAGATGATTGGTTTTCTGCTGCTAAAGAAGCAGGTTTAGAAATTCCAACTGGCTGTCTTACAGGAAGTTGTGGTGCTTGTGAAATAGATGTAAATGGAGAAACTGTGAGAGCTTGTATAAGTGATATAAAAAGTAATAAAGAAAGTACGTTAAAGGTTTGTTTAACTACAGACCCATTTTGGGAAAATTAAAAATCTAAAAAAAATTTATTTCAAGTTTATATATATATCATCGACGATAAGTTATAAACTTTATAAACTTCAGCAATATTAGATAGATTTAAAATTAATTATTTTTCGAATACTAAATACTATTAAAATTAATTTTCTAAAATTCAGATTTTTCTAATTATTGAGGGTCAACATAAAAATGATTATCTTCTTTTTTTGAAGTGAGTAAGGTACAGATTAGAGTAATTAGCCAGTACCAATAACAATAATAAAAAAGTATTTAAATAGTTCAAATCAATTAATGAAATTTGATTACCCTTTAAATCTACCGTCAAATATTTATAGAAGAAACCCTTAGCATTACAATTATGAGCTACTATTGAAAATCCAGTAAATTTTGGGGAATGCATAAAAATGGTGAGATAAAAAACCCCTTTATATTAAAAAGGGTTTTAGTTAAATTAAATAAAATGTTTCCTTCTTTCAACTATCTAGTAAACTTCTCCATCATAGTAATTAAAAATATGCCAAATTTTTCTTTTTTGTGGAAGGAAGAACAAATTATTACTATATCGTCACTTCTTCCAATTAAATAATTTCTGTAAAAATGAAAAAACACCCTCATTTAGAGAAAGGGTGTTTAATTATCAGAAATTAGTGTGTGAGGAGTTTCTGATATATACAATCTACTAGAAAAAGGTATCATATATCTACAGTATTAATTACTATTTCTTTCCCTTATAGGTGGAGAATTAAAGACAGGTTTTTAGTATCTAATATTGCCTTACTTTATTGAAAAGAATTCCTTAGCTGTCAGAAATATGCCAACACTGATATATTAGTAAATTAGAAAATTTCTCTGACACTCTTAAAAATAAAACCGGTAAGGGTAGGATTCAAATCCAAATTCAGTTCTTATTAAGCGATTTTGAATAGTTCACTTTGTACTTCTCAGTAACCTTTACACCTACTTATACCTATGAATAAAAAAGAGACGAAATTACCTTCTTTCGTATTATCTTAATTTTTAATCCCACCCTGCATCTCTCATCAATTTTATAGCAAGAGAATTATTTATCCCAAGTTCCTCCACAGTTACCTTATCAGGAGAAAATTTTCCAAAGTTTTGAACTATGGGATTTTGATTAACTTCTTTTAATGGATGTTCGAATGTAGGCGCAGCTAATCCTTTACTGCCACTAGGTGAAGCTAAATATTCAAGAAGCTGAATAGCTTCAGATTTATTTTTTGCATATTTAGCTACTCCACCAGCACTAATATTTACATGTGCAGGGTTTGGAGTGATAACAGATGTTCTTTGCGCATAAAGAGCATCTCTCCGACCATTAACACCAGCTAACATCCTAGCAACATAATAATGATTAACAATTCCTACTCCACATTTTTTCTTGGCAACAGCCCTAATTATTGCAATATCTCCAGGGAAGAAAGGTTTAGACACATTAGAGATCATTCCATTTAACCAAGATTTAGTTTCTAAATTTCCTTTATTCACTATTTGGTTGGCTACTAAAGATTGATTATATGGACTTTTTCTATTTCTTAAACATACTTTACCTTTTAAAGATGGATCAGCTAAATCCGTATAATCTTTAATCTTACTGACATCTACAACTTTTGGGTTTGCAACCATAACTCTTACTCTTCTAGTTAATGCGTACCATTCCTTATTTTTATCCTTCAGCCCTGTTGGAACAAAATTTTCTAAAGCTTCTGATTGTATACTTTGCAGTAATCCAGCTTTAGAAGCATTAGTAATTCTGGCTGCATCTACTAACAATATTAAATCTGCTTGCGAATTTTTGCCTTCTCTCTTCAACCTCTCAATTAATGATATTCCAGCTGCCTCTATAAGCCTAACTTTGATTCCTGTTTCTTCAGCAAATTTTTTGTAGACTCCTCTATCAGTATTGTAATGTCTACCCGAATATACTTTAACTTCTCTTTCTGTTGAATTTGCTTGTATATTAAAACTCATCAAACATGTAAGCGTTAATAATGGGTAAAGTAGTTTTTTTAGATTTTGCACTTTTGACAAATAGTATCTATGGTTACTTTATATCCAACTGCATAACAAGGAATCTCAAAGAAAATTCCTATACATCAATTTGTATCATTTTATATATCAAAAATGAATTATTTAACTCATCAGCTTTTAAATTCTGAAGAATTAGAAATCATAAGAGAGGATTTAGAAAAAGAAGAACTATTCTGGGAAAATGGGAAGCAAACTGCTGGTAAGCAAGCCGCTAAAGTTAAGAACAATCTGCAACTAAGAAGAGATTCAGATTTATCAAAAAAGTTTTCTGGATTGATTACAAAAAAGATCATAAGAAATGAACTAATTAAAAGCTTTGCTTTACCAAAAAAGATTCATGGCACTATCTTTTCAAAATATACCAAAGGGATGAAATATGGTACTCATATTGATAATGCTTATATGTCATCAGGGAGAGCTGACTTGTCTTTTACTATCTTTATAAATTGCAAAGAGGACTATAAGGGAGGTGAATTATCAATTGAAAGTTTCAACTCTGAGGAAAAGTTTAAATTAAACGCAGGAGAAATCATATTATATCCAAGTACATATTTGCATTCAGTAGAAGAAGTTATTGATGGTGAAAGATTAGTATTTATAGGTTGGATTGAAAGCTACGTTAAAAGTATTGAAGAAAGAGAATATTTATTTGATTTAGATGCCTCAGCTAGATCATTACTTGCTAAATATGGAAGATCGGATGAGGTTGACCTTATCTTTAAGTCATACTCTAATCTTTTAAGAAGATTGGGCAGTTAACAATGGATCATTTTATACAACGTTTAGAAAAATAACCATAATTTTATTATCATTAATTTAGAAAATTCAATTATGAATGGTAAAAAAAAATTCAGTTTCATTGTTTCTAGCAGCCACAAGTGCACTAGCTTTAACTGCAACAAATAACACAGCCTTAAAAGCCGGAGAGGGTGATTTGGGAGGCCTCAAAGAATGGAACACTGATATGGAGATTAATGCAGAATTTATTCTTGATGAAGAGGCTCAAAGGCTAGCTGATGAAGCTAGAAAATCAAGTGTATGCGTTCCAATTGGAGAAGGGGAAAATTGTTGGTGAAGACTATGCGAATTTAGTTTTCTCCAAATATTTTTTTAAATAAAAAAGGGGCTCTTTTGAGCCCCTTTTTTATTTAGTATTAAATTTTAGAATTTAAACTTAGTAGTTAAAGCTGCTCCAAAGATATCTTGATCAGTTGAGCTTTGAATATCAGAACCACCGAATATTGTAGGAATCATTGTAACAGAATCGTTTACTTTGAACGAATAAGTTAGTTCCCACAAGAATGGACTAAGAGTATCATCTGTAGCAGTATCACCATTTACAGTTTTAGTAGTCTTTAATGGTTGACCAAATCCAAGTCCAATATAATCAGAATCCTGGAACATATCTGGCCATCCTAAACCAACAAAGTAACTAGATGCATCCTTTACTTTGTTAGAACCTGCATTCCCATCAAAACTGATTACATCATAACCCACTGAAATTTCAGGCATAATAGTTCCAGACTCTTCTGGTCTCCAGTATGCTCTAGTGGCATACGCGGTAGCGTTAGAGTCTTCATCTGCAGCAACTGCATCAGTTGCATAGTAAGCAAATGAATTCCAGTCTTCATGTTGCTGAGATAATGTTAATGAAATATGATACTGATCTTGTGTATAAGCAAGCATCGTATCCCACTTATGCTCATCTTCATTTGTTAAGAATCCAGCAGTGCCTGCTGCGGATGAAACAATGTTAGAACTTGCAGCGAAACCGTTGTCTCCCACATACTTAATTCCAACCCCTTGTTTTGTACTTGCACCATACGCACCACTTAAACTTCCTAGCTTGAAAGCCTTGTGAAATCCTGGTCTATAAATTGAAACAGGTGCTGCATACATATAGTAATTTTCAATCTTTGGTCCAAATGTTGCTGACCATTGCTCACTATCACCGATTGGAGTTGTGTACCAAATCTTATCAACTGCAAGGGTATCAGGTCCACTAGAGTAATTATCAGTATGGTAAAAAGCTGTTTTCTCTTCGAAAGAACCATTGCTTTGATTACCATTTCCAGTCCTTAGACGAACATATAAGTTATCATCGCCTGTGAAACTTGTATTCAAATCCATTGTATATGTATACATGGTTTGCAGAGAATCAGAAGCGCCATCATTAACTTTCTCAGCTCCGTCTATTGCAGTAGCTGCAAATACAGCACTTCCGCCGAGAGTTGTTGTATCAGAGAAGCCGCCTGCTTCAAATAAATTTTGCTTTACCTCTAAGCCATTATTAGGTCTTTGAAGATTTGCAAAATCATCACTAACTTTGTTGGTGAATGTTTTACTGTCAAATTTTAAAGATTTTGAATTACTACGAGAGTAGCTATTGATTTCTTCTAAATTGACAACGTCGGAAGCTTGAGCAGCAACTGGAGCAAGTAAACTCAAAGATGCGCTTGCAACCAACATTTGTTGGAAGAGTTTCATTTTACCTCACACTAAAAAACCCATATAAATTGGGTAACTATACTGTATCGCTGGCAACCAAAAAAGAAAGAAAAATAAGTTTCAAAGCTATGTATCTTTTGATACTATTAATATTTTTTTATTGTATTTATTATTTACGAATTCATTGACCTAATAATGGAAATTCTAAAAATTCTCTTTCTCTGAGCCAAGAAGAAGCTACTTCCCTTGCCAAATTTCTAATTTTCTCTATATATTGAGCACGATCTGTTACTGAAATCACTCCCCTCGCATCAAGCAAATTAAAAGTATGACTGCATTTCAGAACAAAATCTAATGCAGGAAAAGTTAATTTCTTTTCAATTAAATTATTTGCCTCGCCTTGATAAATTTCAAATAATTTTCTAAGATTATCTGGATTAGATCCAGAAAAATTATATGAACATTGACTTTTTTCAAATTGTAACCAAATATCACTATATTTAAAATTTTTGTTCCAATTTAAGTCCCAAATTCTTTCCTTATCTTGCAAAAACATTGCTATTCTCTCTAAGCCATAAGTAATTTCAATAGGGATTGGATTGCAATCTGTTCCCCCACATTGCTGGAAATAAGTAAATTGAGTAACTTCCATTCCGTCCAACCAAACTTCCCAACCTACGCCCCAAGCTCCAAGAGTTGGGGACTCCCAATTATCCTCTACAAATCTTATGTCATGATTTCTAGGATTAATTCCAAGAGATTCTAGAGATTTCAAGTATTTTTCTTGTATACCATTTGGAGAAGGCTTTATTATTACCTGGTATTGAAAGTAATGTTGCGCACGATTAGGATTTTCCCCAAATCTTCCATCTGTAGGCCTTCTACATGGCTCTGTGTAAGCAACAGCCCAAGGTTCAGGTCCAATAGCCCTCAAAAAAGTATGAGGATTCATAGTCCCAGCACCTTTTTCTGTATCGTAAGGCTGCATAATCAAACAACCTTCTTTGGACCAAAAAGTATTTAGATTTTGAATTATATCCTGAAAAAACATCTATTTGAAAAGTCGAGAAATCTTAGCAATTCCATAAATTATAATAACAAAGCTTCTTTAAAAAAAACACACAATTATCTTTAGATTATTATCACCAAAAAAAATTTTGATTTTAACTGTTGAAATTAAAAGATTTCGCAATTAAAACTAAAAATTAATGTTCAAGTCTATTTCTGGAATTATTCCCCAACTTATAAATTCTCGAAATAAAATTATTTATTCTGACCTAAAATAAATTTTAATTAGAAAAAAAATCAAGTGGAAATGGTCCAAAAGTATTAGAGTCTTTATTGTCATGTTCATACTGACAAGTTAGTAAAATTCCTTCACCAAGACCTTTTTCAGATCTTATAAAAACATTTCCAGTTTTTTGATTACATTTTAAAAAAACGCTTCCAATAGCATTAAGGGTTCCTAAATCTCTAAATTTAATAAAGGAATATTTTTTAGAAATTGATTTTAATGCTGCAACAGCTTCAAAATCAGAAGATGCCATTATTCCAATTGTTATCCAATCCGCGTTAAAAATATTATTTTCTAATTCTTCTAAAAGTTTTTTTAGTTGAAGATTATTCAATTGAGGCGCGGTTCTAAGAGAATTCAAATCGACCAACTTATTTATTTCCATTCAATTAATACCTAAATAATAATTATTAACCAAATGTTCTCCCATTCCAAGCCCACATTGAAGCAGGCACATCCTCGAAAGAAATATAAATCTTATGAATTGGAATTCCCATTTTTTCAGCTATAAAATTAGATATTGGCTTTGCCATCTCTGAAGGATTTAAAGATCCTATTGATTTAATCTGTAAAAAACAACAAGGGCTTTCGTCTTCGAAATACATTTCGGAATTATCATCTAATTTAGCCATAACAAATCTTCTTGATTTATTTGTTAAAGATGAAACTAATATTGAGATTTCTTCAAGTATTTTCTTTTTATTATCAATTTTTGCTGTAGTAGCAATGTTAATGTAAGGCATTTTTATGCGGCTAAATTATCTTTTTGCAGATTAAAAGTTTTATTTTTTAGAATTTTTTTTGATGAGAGATATGCCATATCATATTCACTTATTCCGTTTTTATATGGATTGAAAAGGGCTTTTTTAGATCTACTTATTTTACTCCTATTGAATTTAATCATTGTTAACTAAATTATTAATTTACAATTTAACTTTTTTTGAATATATGTCTAGTTTTTTTAAAAATCTTTAATTAATTAAACTCAAAATAAATTAGAAAAACACAATATGAATCTCTATTTATTAAATTAAAAGGAAATTTTATAATTATGGTTTTGAAAGTTTTAAATAATTATCAAAGAAAAAAAATTGATGAGAGCAATGATGAAGAATTTTATTCTGACCCAAAATTTGTATATCATTTAGATGCAAGCTTCAGGAATTATTTATCAAGTATTTATAAAAATGAAATTTCAGATTATTCAACAGTCCTTGACTTAATGTCCAGTTGGGATAGTTATTTACCTGAAGAGAAAAAATATAAAAAGGTTATTGGGCATGGATTAAATAAACAAGAACTCGAGAAAAACAAAATTTTTGATACTTATTGGATACAAAATTTTAATTTGAATCAAGAAATTCCTCTTGATAATGAAAGTGTTGATTATTGTTTAATGGTCGCAGCTTGGCAATATTTACAATATCCAGAAAATTTAACTAATGAAATAGTAAGAATTTTGAGTAATGGGGGCAAATTTATAATAGCTTTTTCAAATAGAGCATTTTGGCATAAGACTCCCAATATATGGACTACTTCTAATGAGGAAGAGAGAGTCAAATATGTAAGAGAAGTATTAATCACAAACGGATTTAATGAACCAAGAATCATTAAGAAATTTAATCAGCCCACTTTAAATATCTTTAATTTTTTTAAAAAAGACCCATTTTATTGCTTAATTTCGACTAAAAAGTAAATAATACCTTCAATAAACCCAGATAAAGTTATTAAAAAAATTTATAGCCATACTTTTAAATTTTTACTAAAATTGGATAGTTAAATTAACAATATGGGTTCTAAAAGAGAAAAATATCCTGAAAAATGCCCTTGGGATCTCGGACCGAATCAGCATCTAGCAAAAGAAGAAAATTGGACTTTAAGATTGGGAGAGGCAAATGTATGTTTTAGCAAAAATAAACTAGACAATAATTATTTCCATGTCATAAGCAATGAAAATGAAGAACAAATTTTAGCCTTCAGAGCAAGACTTCTTTACCAAAAACTACTTGATAAAGGATTTAGATTGGTTGAATAAAAAACTTATTTCAATAAACTTAAATCCTCAAAAATAAACTTTTGTGTTTCTTCTTCTCTATTTTCATTTAAATATTTTATTGTTCTAGAATTCAAGATCCAATAATGCTCTTCACCTATATTTATAAATTTATCTTCATATTCTAATTTTTGTGATTTTGACTGAAGTGTATCGGGATCAATTGTTTGACTACTATATTTTTTACTAAGGTAACCTATTCCTGTATCTAAAAATTCTTCAACAAAAATTTCAATTATTATTCCATGAATTTTTCTATAGACCATATTAATAAAATCATTTTTAACCCTATATTTATCGCCTTTATTCTTACCAGAAATAATCATTTCAATTCCACTTTCAGAATTTTTGAGTAAATTAAAATTATTCTCTGAATGAATAGATATAAATTCTCTTTTTACCCTGTGTATACATACTTCAAATAATTGAGAGGCAATACTTTTAACAATTTTCTCATCTTCTATATTTTGAATATTTGGTTTAAAGTTACTCCCTAATGAGAATTCACCTTCATGAATATCATTATTAACTGAAAAAATACATTTACCTTTATAACCATTAAATTCATTCTTCCAAGTGTACCTATTTTCATAAGCTCTTCTGAAAATCTCTTTACAATTAATTTCTCTTAAATTATTCATTAAATTTATAAGTAAATTAAATAATTCTATAAAAAAAACCTTCCTTTTGAAGGAAAGGTTTTTTTTATTAAATTGAACTAGTTTTGAGTAATTTTTGTATTTTCAATATTGTCAAATGCTTGACCAATTTTCTTAAAGTCAAATCCCATAGCTCTTAATGCATGCCATAGATGACCTTGCAAGAAAAAGAATCCCAAATAGAAATGAGTATTAGCAAGCCAAGCTCTTGAGCTGTATGTTCCTGAACCTAAATCAACCGTATCAGTAAAATAAGGTGCGAATTCAAATTGAAGCTTTAAAGGTTCTCCATATAGATCAATTGGATATATAGTCGTATTTGATGCACACCAAAAAGCAGCAACAAAAGCCATATAAGATACACCAACTACTGAGTAAGACAAAATAGCCTCAGCTCCAAGTAATCCCTTTCCTTTAAATTCTGTATATTCTCCAAATTGCTTAGTACAAATATGGAAAACTCCTCCAATAATTTCAAGGAAAGCTAAGAAAGCATGACCTCCCATAACATCTTCAAGGCTATCTATTTTTAAAAAATCAAATTGATGATTCCAGATAGCAGCAATATCTAGATTGTAAACAACTTGTCTTGTAGAACCTATTGCTGGGTCATAAATTCCGTGAATTCGAGCCCATTCGACAAACATTATTGCTCCAAGCCCAAGAAAGATCAGATGATGACCAAGAATAAAAGTTAGTTTATCTGGATCATCCCACTCAAAATCAAACTTTTGGGGCTTACTATTTTCTGGATAGTCTCCCAGATCGCCTGCAAATTTATTGGAATGTAATAATCCCCCAGCACCTAACACCGCTGAGAAAATTAGATGTAATGTGCAAATTACAACAATTCCATATGGCTCTGTAATAACACCATTTTCAATACCACCAATTCCAATACCTGCTAGGTGAGGCAAAACAATTGCTTTCTGTGCACCCATTGGAATACTAGCGTCGTAACGAGCCAATTCGAATAATCCAAAAGCTCCTGCCCAGAACATCATTAATCCTGCATGGGCAGCATGAGCTGCTATGAATTTACCTGAACGGCCAACAACACCAGAATTTCCTGCGTACCAGTCATAGGTGACATCAGATTTTCCGTAAGTTTGTAACACTTGATTTAAGTAAACAGCAAGTTGAGCTTATTGCGAATCAGAATAGTTTTTTACATGTTCTTTACAGATTTAATTACTTATGTAAAAAAAACATATTTTGACAGAACAAATGTTACAAAACAAGAACGTAATATCTTTGAAAGCTTATGCCAAAGATGGGATTTCACCCTTAAGCTGAGAAGCCCATGTTTCAAGTCGTGAATCAGTCAAATCAGATTCACTATCCTCATCAAGAGGTAATCCACAAAAGCTTTCTCCAATGACACTTTTAGACTCATCAAAAGTGTAAGAAGACTTATCTACGTAACCGACCATATCAGCACCGGCTTTAGTGAAGTAGCTGTGTAGTTCTTCCATGGCATCACAATAATTTTCTGTATAGGTAGAAGAATCTCCTAAACCAAAAATTGCAACCTTTTTTCCTGATAAACTGAGTTCACCAATATCCTCTAAAATTGAATCCCATGCAGTCCCTGATCTTTCTTCATCTGCTCCGGTATTCCAGGTAGGTATCCCACAGATAATTCCATCAAGACCTTCAAACTCTGAAAGATCATCCACATCAGAAACATCTTTAGGTGCTTCGGCTGAAGAAATAAAATTATGAAGACGATCAGCCACGTCTTCGGTTTTTCCAGTTGTAGTTGCGTAATAAATTCCTACAGTCATAACTTCAAATTGTTTACATTAAAATAATAAAATCTAAAAACAACAAATTAAATTCTTAAAAAACCTTTTCAAGTAAAATTTTATACTAAGAAGAGTAAGAAATTTAAAAAAATACTTATTAAGCATTCCAAACATCGTGACCGACAAACTTCAAAATGATATCAATAATCTTGTTGAAGAGTTTAACTTTAATGGGAATAGTAATTTCAAATTAATTGTTTTATTTGGTTTATTGGGAGATTTTGATAGCTTTGAATATGCAATAAATTTGAAAAATTTTATCAATAATCATCAAGTTAAAAATTTAGATATTTTTGCTATTGCTATTGGCAACCAAAATGGGAAAGAAAAATTCTGTAACTTCACTGGCTTTAGTGAAGATAATTTAATCGTAGTTTCTGATAACCAAATTCATAATAATTTAGATGTTTCGAGAGGATTAGATATAGGTTTAGGAGGTTGGGTCAATATGTTTTTGATGCTTTCTGGAATAAATTCCTTTAAAACAATCAAAGAAGTTTTTAGAGGCTACACAGGAGACCGTAAAGCTAAGCAAATCTATTCGGAATCCGACAGTATAAAACTTTTAAGATTTTTAAAATTTTCAGGCGATTCTTTTAGAAATGTTTTTGGGGATGGTTATTTACGACCATTTGAATTGGCAACATTTAGATTAAATAATATGAATGAAATAATCCAAAATTGGGGTGACTATATCCTTAATGAAAAATACCTTCCTCAAAGAGGAGCTTCTTTTTTATTGAATGATAAAAATCAAGTAATTTATAAATTTTTTTCGAGTAATGTTCTTGGATATTCATCAAATATGCGAGATCCTGTGGGATTTTTATCAGACTTAATTAAAGATTAGTTTTAAGCCTTTTATGAACGTAGACATATTCGGTTATTTTGCAGCGATTTTAACAACAGCTGCTTTTCTACCTCAATTGATAAAAACATTAAAAACCAAAAAGGCTGATGATGTTTCTTTGACAACTTTAATAATGTTTATTATTGGAGTTTTGTTCTGGATAATCTATGGTTATGAAATTTCTTCTTCACCGATATTGATTGCTAATTTAATAACCTTTATCTTAAATATCTCCATATTATTCTCGAAAATATATTTCTCTAAATTCTACACAAAAAAATAATTATCCTAAAAGTTCTAATTTACATTTAAATCACTTAGGATATATAAGATTGAAAAATTTTCCTAATCTTGAAAAATTCAAAATGTTGGGTTTGGTTTAAAGGAAGCTTAAATAATGGCGGATTTTGGAAAGAGGGTTTTGTTTGTACTTTTGATGAAAAACCTGGAGTTTTAATAGAAAGTCCTGCTTACGTTACCTGTAGAGTTCCAAATTGGAGAGTTTTGACTAAAGAACCAGAAGATTTTAATAAATCACCTCTAATTCCTGAAAAAGCAATATGGAAAATAATCTAAATGCTTCATGCATAATAAATTTTTTTGACTGCGCACCAACCAGTTAATATTGCTTTATTGAATATTAAGTTAACACTATCTACTCACTTTTTACTAATATTATCCCTTTTTTAATTTTTGGATTTTTTCTTGGGAAAAAGAACCCAAAAATATCTGAAAATATTGCAAGACCTCTTATAAGATATGGTATTCCTTTAAGTGTAATGGGTCTTTTATTAAAAGAGAGAATAGATATCAACCTAATAAAAAGCGCATTCTTGGCATTCTCCCTCATTGGATTTTTAATAGTTCTTATAAACTTACTCCCAATATTTAAAAACAGGCTTCCAAATTACACGTTACAGCTCGCAGGGCTGATTGGTAATACGTCATTTCTTGGGATACCAATTGCAATAGCCCTTCTTCCTTCAAATACAATAAACTTCACTATCGGTTTTGATTTAGGGACAACACTATTCGCTTGGGTATTTGGACCTTTTTTTCTTAAAGAAAAATCAATAAAACAAAAAAAGCTTGGTATCAAGGGATTATTTAATGCCTTAATCAATAGTCCTGCCTCTAGAGGAATTATTGGCGTTCTTTTGTCATACCTTTTCCAAATAGATAGGACATTAGGCAATTATCTATGGATACCTGCAAGAATAGTTATTGCTTTTGCAATAATAATTGTGGGATCAAGACTTGGATTAATAACAAACCAAAAAGGTAAAGTTTTTGATCTTAATGAAGAAATTAAATTTTCAATTTTATTAAAGTTATTTATTTTTCCTTTAATTATTTTTTTAATAAGCAAATTCCTTAATTTTGACTACTATCAATCGTCAGCAGTGATTCTTCAAGCAGGAACACCAACAGCAATATCAACAATCTTAATGGCAGAAGCTTATGACGTGAAACAAAAGATTGCTTCAAAAATTCTTTTCACTTCAACTTTAATTTCTATCGTAACAATACCACTCTTAAAAATTTTCATGAATTTATTTCAACAATAACCCAGACCATTACAGCCGAATACATGAATGAAAGATTTTGTAAAGATTATGTCCAGATAACTACATAATGTCTTAAGATTTAGGTTATGAAGTCAGCAAACCCTGAAAATGAATATATCCCTTTAAATCTCAGGATTTCTGTGAGAAGGGATACTTTAAGATTGATCTCAGAGATGGCTCAAGATATGGGTATAAGCATAAATGAAGTTTTTAGTTTTTTAGCTGAAGATTCTGTAATTGATCTTGAATTATTAGAAGATTTGAATGAAATTGAAATTCCCAATAAGTGCAGCCTTGATGATTTAAAAAATGCTCTTCTTAAAAAGAAGCTCTGTTAAAATTTCTCAACTTTTCTATTTTTCCAGTCAGATTTATAACCACTATTAACTAATAATTCCGAATACTTATTTAAATCGTTTTTCTGAATACGCCATAAATTATAAATACCATATTCCCCCAATTTTTCATGACTAATATTTAGCCAATGAGATTTTTGAGAAGAATAATCATCTATTACTACTAATAAAGACTTATGTTTATAATTTGGCTGATCCTCATAATTTTTACGTTTATCGTAACTTAGTCTCTCTGAAAGGTTAATTAATCCTTCTTCAGTATTTGGTTCATAAAAAACTATTTGTCTGGAATAATAATGCAATGATGGTTTTCTTATCCCTATCATGGCAAGAGTTTCTTGCTTCTCACGAATATTTAAAATTAATTGTGCGATATTCCTTAAGGGTAGTTGCCTAGAAGTATCTGCTAATTTTCTAATTGGAAACATCAGATAAGACTGTCCAATTAAAAGTGATATTTGAAGATAAAGTAAGATATTTTTGGATTTTAAAGAAAATAAAATTATTGCAAAAACTGTAAAGGATGAAAAAAACAATTTTGCTTTAAAAATTAATCCAGAACTTAGTAGTTCGGATGCAAGATTGGGCATTTCAGGATCATTTATCGCATTTAACCAAATATTTGAAAAAAAGAAGGCAATTGAGACTCCAAACAAAAATAAAATATTCAAAATCCATAAATATGAATAAGCTTTATTTAGATTTTTCAAGTTTATAAAGCTATTACTTATTAAAATTGCCGTTGCAGGAATTGCTGGCAACCAATAACTTGGTAATTTTGTAGCAGAGATACTAAAAAAAATAAAAACTGATGTTAACCAGCACAGAGAATATATATTGAGAGTCTTAGAAACCTTGGGACTTTCTCTTAAACTTCTAGAAAAATCTTTGAATGCCTCAAATATTCCATGAAATAAAAAAGGGGTAAAAGGTAAAGAAGCTAGAACCATTATGTAGATAAAAAACCAAAACGGTTCTGAATGATTATTAACGACTGATGTATATCTTTGAAAATTATGATATCCAAAGAAATTATCCCAAAAAGGCTTTCCCTCTTTTATTAGTTCTAATACGTACCAAGGAAGACTTATTAGTATTGTTATAAAAAACCCCCTCTTAGGATTTATTTTAAAGAGCAAAATTCTCCAATCCTTCTGACTAAATAAAAAAGATGTAATGGTTAATGATGCCAAAACAAGTGCAACAGGCCCTTTAGTTAAAATTGCAAAACCCAAAAAAACCCAGGCCGAGATGCATTGAACATCATTATCACTTGCCATTCTTCTCCAAAATAAAAGAAGGCTAATTCCTAAAGTCCCAGTTAGCAGCGCATCACTTACAGCAGTTCTACTCCAGATAATTATTAGTGGAGACAAAGCAAAACTTAGTGATGCGACTATTGGAGTAAGGAATTTCTTTTCACCTTTTTGTGGCCAAACAAACAAAGTGTCTCCAATTATCAGCATTAAAAATAGTGATCCCAAAGCAGATGGAAGTCTAGCTGAGAGTGTCCCAAAACTATCCCAAATCTCATTTTTTGGTAGTGAATAAAAGAAGCCCATAAACCAATATATGAGTGGAGGCTTATCAAAACGGAATATTCCATTCACTTTGGGCGTTATCCAATCACCAGATTCACTCATAGCTCTTGCAGCTGCAGCAAAAAGAGGAGGAGTTTCATCAACCAGTCCTGTAGCACCTAAACCTAAAATAAATATAATTATCCCAGAAATTAGGACTATCAACAGAGTTATTAGCCTATTTTTTGCTTCAAAATAAATCATTTATTATGTAAATTTCACTTATATTCGTTAATTACTTTATTAAGCCAGTTCACAACCTTATTAGCAAATATATCTGTTGAAGCATTTTTTTCTACCCATTCTCTACAATTCTTACGCTTAATTACATTAATAATCCTTAAATAGGAAAGCAGAGCTTCTTTATTATCAGGATCAGCCAGATAGCCCGTTTCCCCATGCTGAATAATTTCACTAGGACCTCCTCTTCTATAGGCTACAACTGGCACCCCACAGGCTAAAGCTTCCACAATTACGTTCCCATATGCTTCATTCCATTTCGGGGTATTTAGCAAAGCCCTACATTTTCCAAGTTCCTTTTGTAATTCATAGGTAGATAAAAAACCCATCCACTCTATAGTTCCTTTGGGAAATGATTGCTCTATCCTTGAGGCATAATCCTCATCTTCTATAACTCCCCAAACATTTAATTTTTCGCCAAGTTTACTTGCCACATAAACAGCATCCTCTAACCCTTTCTCCGGTGCTACTCTTCCAACCCATGCTATGGGACCTTTTATTGAATCTTGAAAAGTATAATTATCTAGTTTAAAACCATTACCAATAATTGTTGGTTTTTTTATAAATGAATAATCATCAGCTTGTATTTTTGAATGAAAAGCAAAATTATACGGATATTTATCATAAACCTTTGAGATTAAATTACTTATTGCAGAACTTTCGGAACCCATACTAATAATATGAGCAATTGGTATTTCTACATTTAGAGTCATCCAAATAGGCAACCAATCATAAGACATGTTTAATAATATATCTGCTTTTTTAGCAATCTCTAATCCCTTTTCGAGCATACCCGCCAGAAGTGAATTATCTGGAATACTTACTAGAGAATTGTAATTTTGATGCTGCCAACTAATTTGTTCTTCACCTTCTACAAAATATAATTTTGCTTTCTCGTTACTCTTATACAATTTAGAATTTTTAGGGGCTATAACTTCCACCGAATGACCAAGAGATAACAAACCTGTAACTAGCGAATTTAAAGTTAATTCAACTCCTCCACCTTTACCGCTTCCCAGAAAACCTATTGGTGTACTAATCAAAACTATGCGCATTATTTAGACCTTTTTGACCAAGAAACTAATTAAATAGTGTTGTCAGTGAATTTATCTTCCCATAGAGACCTTCTCTGGCTAACAAAAAATACCGAAATAAGAACAAAAACTACTCCTATCCATTGAACAATCGTTAGTCTTTCATCTAACCAAAAACCTCCGCTAAGAAGAGCAAACACAGGAGTTAAAAATGCAAGAGTACTAAATCCAGTTATTTCTTTATTATTCGCAAAGTAGAAAAACAAACCATAAGCTATTGCTCCTCCGAAAATACTTGCGAATGACATTAGTCCCCAATCAAATATTGACCAATCTGGGATTATTTGAAAATTTGATCTTAAACAATGCTTAATAATTAAAGGCACACTCCCTAAAACCATGTGCCATCCTGTTACTGCAACTGGATCACTTTTAGTACAGGTAAATCTTATCAATATAGTTCCTAATGCCATAGCTAGGGAAGCTGCAAGCATCCAGAGCTCTCCAAAGTTAAATGCTACATCAGTTGTTGCCGTATCAGACATTAACCACCAATTCCCTAGGAATTCTTGAGGAACGCCCAAGAATATAATTCCTCCTAATCCAAAAAGCAAACCCAACCATCCAATTGGATTAATTAAATTTCCAAAAATAGCTCTTGCTAAAATAGCCACCAAAAGAGGCTGAGAATCAATCAAAACAGAGCCAAGGCCTGCACCAGTTTTTTCAATCCCATAAGTTAAAAACAATTGAAAGAAAGTCGCATCAATAATTGTAAAAACCAAAAACCACTTCAAATCGCACTTATAAATTTTAAGATCCCTTTTAAACAAATATGTTGTAATTAGAACAAGTATCCCTGCAGGCAGTAACCTTAAAGAAGCCACAAACTCTGGTCCAGCACTAGATACTAATGGAGTCATGGCCGCCATCGAAGTTCCCCAAAGTGCAAAAGGAAGTATCATTAAAAACCAATTTAGGATTGAATTCATTAGGTCTGCTGATAATCTTTTTAAAGTAGTTTTATAATTTACCTTAAAAGAATGATTTGGCCTTTTAGACGAAAGTCAAGAAAGAGAATGGCTCGTATTGTAATTGATGAGCCTATTACAAGTTCCACGAGAATCTCTGTCCTTAAAGCTCTTAAACAAATTGAGGATAGAGAATTTCCTGCTCTAATCGTGAGGATTGATTCGCCTGGAGGCACAGTTGGAGATAGCCAAGAAATTTACTCTGCTATTAAAAGACTAAAAGATAATGGATGTAAAGTCATTGCTAGTTTTGGCAATATATCAGCATCTGGAGGCGTTTATATTGGTGTTGCATCTGACAAAATAGTTGCAAATCCAGGAACAATTACAGGATCTATTGGTGTAATTATCAGAGGGAATAATTTATCTAAACTATTAGATAAAATTGGCATAAAATTCGAGACAGTTAAAAGCGGTATATTTAAAGATATTCTTTCTCCAGATAAACCTTTGAGTGAGGAAGGTAGAAAACTGCTTCAAAGTCTTATAGATGAAAGTTATAAACAATTTACTGAAGCTGTTGCTGAGGGAAGAAATTTGCCTATTGAAGAAGTAAGAAACTTTGCCGACGGAAGAATTTTCACTGGGACCCAAGCAAAAGAATTAGGACTTGTTGATGAGGTTGGAGATGAATTTATTGCGAGGGAACTTGCCGCAAAAATGGTTAATATTGATCCTAAAATTCAGCCTTTAACATTTGGGAGAAAAAAAAAGAAAATATTGGGACTGATTCCTGGAAGCAAAATTATTGAAAAAGTTATCAACAATATCTTTTTTGAGATTGATTCATCAAATAAAATACTCTGGTTATATAAGCCTTAAACTAAATATGAATGAAAAAATGAAAGATAATTATAAAATTTCTTTTATTCGAGGTGCTACAACAGCATCTGGTAATTCTGTTGAGGAAATAGAAGAAGCTGTAATTGAATTAATAGATGAATTGATTTCACGCAATAATCTAATTAAGACAAACTTATTATCCATAACATTTACCGCAACAAAAGATTTGGATGCATGTTTCCCTGCTTCAATCGCAAGAAAATGTAAAGGACTTGATTCAGTAGCTTTTTTAGATTGTCAACAAATGCACGTGCCAAATGATATCAATTTTTGTATAAGAATCATGGCACAAGTTTTGTTTCCGCGAAATTTCACCGTAAAGCATCCTTATTTAAGAGGTGCATCAAAATTAAGGGCTGATAGATGTTAACCTTGTTACAACAACATTTACATATTAGATTTGTATTCCTAATTAATTTTCAAAAATTATTTAATTAATTCAAAAAAACGATGAAACTTGCCTTAAATTTTAAAATATTAAAATTTTTTCTTATTCCAACTATTTTAATTTCAACTCCAATTCTTTATGACAACCAAAATGCTAAAGCAGGTTTAGAATTTCAATGGGATCAAGATTCTGGCTACAGAAGATTAAAGTGGTTTCAAAAAGAAAATACAAGAAATTTCAGGAACACAATATATCTTTTCTTGAGGCCATCTGATAGACAAACAGATCTTTTAAAAATAAATCTCGTAAACCCAAAACCCTTTAAATCTAAACTTAAAAAAGAAAAAATTAGTTTTTGTAAGGTAAGAATAGGCGGTTTTGAAAGTCGAACAAAATGTTTAGAGGAAATTCCAGCTGATATTGAAGTTAATTCCGATAAATCTTACTTACATTCAATAAATATTTACCCTTACAGCCCAATTCCTTCTAGTAAAGAAAGCTATGCAATTGTTTTAAAAGCCAATAATCCAAAGAAGTCAGGACTATATCAATTTCATTCGTTTGGTCAGCCTAAAGGAAAATCAGTTTCAAGTTATTTAGGAAGCTGGACTATTGTGATCGATTAAATGATAAATTAATTATGGACAATAAAAACAATGACTAAAAGAACTTTTGGTGGGACTTCAAGAAAAAGAAAACGCGTATCTGGCTTTAGAGTAAGAATGCGTTCCCATACTGGTAGACGAGTTATTAAAAGCAGAAGGCAAAAAGGCCGAGAAAGGATAGCTGTCTAACTTAAGATTTAAATGGCTTTACCAAAAAATATGCGTTTAAAGGGTCACAGGTCTTTTAATTATATTCATAAAAATTCAAAAAAATATCATGGGAAATTAATGACTTTTAAAGTAGCGAAGTCAAATCCTGAAATCCTTTTGTCTCACAAACTCAGAAATAAATCAAATAATCTGAGAGTAGCAATTGCAATCAGTAAAAAAGTTTCAAAAAAAGCTGTTGAAAGAAATAAAATAAGAAGAATTCTTCAGGAGTGGATATTAACAAACATTCAAAAAATTCATAACCACAAACCTTATTGGTTACTTGTTAACCTTAATAGTGGAGTTTTCTGCAATGATAGAGAAATACTTTTGGAGGAATTTCAAAACTTAATGTTCAAATCCCATCTCATCAAATGATTAACATGAATGAAGAAACCTTTTATGAAGGTGGACCTGCAAAAAGTGATTTAATAATAAATCTTTTATCGGGGATCACTATCCTTGGTTTACCATTTACTTTTGCTGCAATTGTTAGAGCCTTGTGGTTAAGATATAAAATTACAAACAAAAGGATAACTATTGATGGTGGGTGGTTTGGAAAAAACAAAACACAAGTTTCATTAAGTAATATTGAGGAAATCAGATCCATCCCAAGGGGTTTAGGATCATATGGTGATATGGTTCTTATTCTTAATGACGGATCAAAGGTCGAAATGAAATCATTACCACTATTTAGAGATAAACAAAAATATATTGAGGAAAATATAATAAAAAAATCACAAACACCCAACCTAAAAGAGGTGGAAGGTTTTGCTACTAAATCCTAAATAAACTAATTACAAAAACCTTTTTTTCTTGTAAAATGAAATGTCTATTAAATTTACACTCTTTTTAATATCGTGATAGGGTTCATTTCTGAAAAATTACTTATCCCGATTCTAGATTTTTTCTATGGTTTAGTACCTAGTTATGGATTAGCAATTGTCGCATTAACCGTTGTAATTAGAATTGCACTTTTCCCTTTAAGCGCGGGTTCAATAAGGAGTGCGAGAAGGATGAAAATTGCTCAACCAGTCATGCAAAAAAGACAAGCAGAAATAAAATCTAAGTTTTCAGGTGATCCAAAGAAACAGCAAGAAGAATTAGGAAAACTAATGAATGAGTTTGGCAGTCCTCTTGCAGGCTGCCTGCCATTGATTGTTCAAATGCCTGTGTTATTCGCATTATTCGCAACCTTAAGAGGATCACCATTTGCTGATGTTCCATATAACATAAATCTTAAAGTTGTGCCCCAAGATCAAATTGCGGCTATTGATCCAAAACCTTATAAATCTCCAAGACACTCTATTTTTATTACAGAAAAATCTCATTTCCCAGTAATAGCTACTATTCCAAATGGTACAAAATTAGGAACTGAAGAATCAGTAAAGATAAATTTACAAACAACTAATGGGAAAAGCTATTCGGAAGTTTTATCAAAATACGATAATGGTTCAAAATTTCTTCCTACTTGGTCAGTTTCAAAAGGATCCGAAAACATAAAACTTTCCCAAGACGGTACAGTAACTGCACTTAAACCAGGAGATGCGACAATCGAAGCTAAGATTCCTGGTCTAGCCGCAAAAAGTGGATTCCTATTTATTAAAGCACTTGGTCAAGTTGGCTTTTATGTAGACGGATCCATTAATTGGGATATTGCAGCACTTGTCGGTGCATTTGGCTTAACCTTATTACTTTCTCAAGTTCTATCTAGTCAGGGTATGCCAGCGAATCCACAGCAGTCAACAGCAAACAAAATCACTCCAATAATGATTACTGGGATGTTTCTGTTTTTCCCACTTCCAGCAGGAGTATTGCTATATATGGTTGTTGCTAACATATTTCAGGCATTTCAGACATTTCTTCTAAACAAAGAAGCTCTCCCTGAGAATTTACAGAAAATTTTAGATCAACAATTATTAGGAAAAAATGAAGCGATAACTACTGCTGCTTCAACTATTTCAGATAAACGATTACCTTTTGAACCTAATAGTAAAAAATAATCTAAATTTTTAATAATGAATTCTTGGTGTAAAAATTTAGAATTACTTATTAAATCAAGAACCTCATTAATTTGGATAAGAACAAAAGAAGAAAAAAGATTAGAAAAAATACTCAACCTTACAAGTGAAAGCTTAAATATAAAAAGATATGTTCGCTGGGATTGCGTTAATGGAATTAAAGGAGTAGCAAATGAAGAAGGTAAATTTTCAAACAATCCATTAGGAGTGCTTAATTGGCTTAAAGAACAAAGTTCTGAGGTAGGGGTAATTCTATTAGTAAAAGATTTTCATAAATTTTATGAAGATCCATCTATTAATCGAACTATTAAAGAACTATCTTCCTCACTTAAGGAGACTAATCATAATTTAATAATCAGTTCTCATATATTCCCATCATCTGAAGAGCTAGATGATTTAATGACGGTTATTAACCTTCCTTTACCAAATCAAAAAGAGTTGAAAAATCTAATAAAAAAAATTGCTATAAATAGCAATTCAAATCTTGAAGAAGCCGACTTAAATGAACTTTCGATTGCTGCAAGCGGATTAACCGAAATAAAAGTAAAGCAAGTTACTGCAAAGGCACTTGCACAAAGAGGGAAAATAAGCAGAGAAGATATCAAAGATATTCTTGAAGAAAAAAAACAAGTTATTGCCAGAAGTGAAATATTAGAATTTTTTGAAGCCAAATCAAGTCAAGATGATATTGGTGGTTTAAATGTTTTAAAAGTTTGGCTTAATCAAAGATATAGAGCCTTTTCTAAAGATGCTAGAGACTATGGACTACCTACACCAAAAGGAGTCTTACTCGTTGGAGCGCAAGGCACTGGGAAATCGCTTACTGCAAAATCAATTTCCCAGAGCTGGTCGATGCCGCTTCTTAGGCTAGATGTGGGGAGACTATTTTCTAGCCTTGTGGGTTCAAGCGAAGCAAGAACTAGAGAAACAATATCAAGAGCTGAAGCTATGTCACCTTGTATCCTTTGGATCGATGAAATAGATAAAGGTTTTGGTGGCGATGCCCGAAGTGATGGAGGAACAAGTCAGAGGGTTTTAGCAAGTTTGCTAACTTGGATGGCTGAAAAAGAGTCTTCAGTATTTGTCATTGCCACAGCTAATGCTATAGATAAGCTTCCAGCTGAATTATTAAGAAAAGGTAGGTTTGATGAGATATTTTTTCTTGATTTGCCAAATTC
>QCCF01000006.1 GCA_003281365.1 Prochlorococcus sp. AG-347-K18 | reverse complement strand
TCATTTTTCTTTAATATCCTATCTACCCATGCATGAATCATTTCATGACATAAAGTACTGTTTATTTCACTAGTAGATAATTTACTCAATATAGGTTTCGATAAAATAATTTCAGAATCTACAAGACCATTTATTCGTTTTCTTTTATAAAAACCTGCAGTAGTTTTTAATCTATTATCACTCCATCTAACTTTTACTAAAGGTTGATTGTTAATCGTTAAAGAATTTTCAAAATATTGGCTATTAAATCTATGAAATAAGGGTAAAAGAGGAATTACAGACATTATGGATTAAGATTAATATTATTTTGACAAAAAAAGCCATCAAAAACGATTTATTTTCTTAAAGTAATAAAAAATTCAAATTAACATGGATGCAACACTAGTTAAAGATATCGGAATTAAAGCATTATTAGTTGGCGGAGCAGTACTAATTTCTTTTTGGACTTTTAATGCGGTCAAATTAGTTATAAGCGCCAGAGGAATAAATCCACTAGTAAGAAAGTTTTTTGATCAAATAGCTGCTGGAAGAATTGATGCAGCTTATGGTTTGACTACAAAAACTTATAAGACTCATGTTAAACGTCAAGACTTTCTTAAATTTTTAGCTAGTTTAAATCTCAATAAATACAGAAATTTAAAGTCTGGAAGACCTAGAGTCCAAGAAGATCAAATCATAATAACCTTGAATTTAAAATCAGAAGACAAACAAGATGAGCTCCCATTAGATTTTACTTTTGCAAAAACTGACAATGATTGGAAAATAGACAGAATAGCTAAAGTGAATTAATAAATTCTCGTGAGGCAAAAAGAATTGTTTAAAGAAGAAATAATACATCAATTAGAATTACATCCAAGCAGATTAGATAAAGAAAAAATCATCTCAAAAGCAATGGAAGAAGGTTTAGATGATTTTTTTGAAGGTATCCGAATGGCACTTGATCCATTGGTGACTTTTGGTGTAAAAATTGTTCCTGAGAAAGAGACTGAAAAAAGTCAAAATTATTTATTTGAAGATTTTAGAAAATTAGCTAATAAGCTTATTCAAAGAGAACTTACTGGTCATGCTGCTCGCGATTCAATTCTGACTGCTATGGAATCTGCAACAAAAGAAGAATGGAATGGCTTTTATAGACGAGTTTTAATTAAAGATCTTAGATGTGGTGTGTCTGAAAAAACAATCAACAAAATAGCAAAGAAATTTCCCAAATATGCTATTCCTATTTTTTCTTGTCCTTTAGCTCATGACAGTGCAAATCATGAGAAAAAAATGATAGGGAAAAAACAAATTGAAATCAAATTAGATGGAGTACGCGTCTTAACTATTATTAGACAAAATAAAGTAGAAATGTTTTCTCGAAATGGGAAACAATTTCATAATTTTGGCCATATTATCTCAGAAATAGAAAACGTCTTAAAAAAAGACCCAGCTCCTTATGACTTAGTACTCGATGGTGAAGTAATGAGCGCTAACTTTCAAGATTTAATGAAACAAGTACATAGAAAAGATGGCAAACAAACCAAAGACGCAGTTCTCCACCTATTTGACTTATGTCCCCTTGAAAACTTTCAAAAAGGGAGATGGAACACCAGTCAAACAAAAAGAAGTTTATTAGTAAAAGAATGGGTAGCGAAACATTCTATGCTTCTAAAGCATGTACAAACACTTGAATGGGAAAATGTAGATCTGGACACTAAGGATGGACAAAAAAGATTTATAGAGCTGAATAAATCTGCCGTGGAAGGTGGATATGAAGGAGTAATGATTAAAGATCCTGATGCAATATATGAATGTAAAAGAACACACAGTTGGTTAAAAGCAAAACCTTTTATTGAAGTCACTTTAAAAGTTGTATCGGTGGAGGAAGGTACAGGTCGCAATAAAGGTAGACTGGGAGCAATCTTGGTAGAGGGAGAAGATGATGGGTATGAATATAATCTTAGTTGCGGAAGCGGTTTTAGTGATATCCAACGTGAAGAATACTGGTCAAAACGTAATCATCTCGTTGGTCAACTTGTAGAAATCAGAGCTGATGCCAAAACTAAATCCAAGGATGCGGTGGCTTTTAGTCTTAGGTTTCCTAGATTCAAATGCTTTAGAGGATTTAAAGCTGGAGAAAAAATTTAAATTTTAAAAAATGCTTTTCAACAAAGTAGTCAATGACAAAAGTTGTTTTTAATTAAAAACTTAAAATCTTAGCTATAAAATAGTAAGAATAATGATCAGGCCATTTTGCGAGACGTATGAAAAAGAAAACAGTTTTCAACTACATAAAAACACCTTGTGGACAGGCAAAATATATTGAATTAGAAGCCAATAAAACTTTGTTAGGTAAAGTTAGGCTATTTTGGTTTATCTTAATTGCATCTATTAGAGATTGGAATATTAAAGATTAAATTCTTAGGAGTTTTCAAAATATTCTCTGGAGTATTTAGCTAAGAAATATACAACCAGAAAAGTTGAAACTACTCCGATGATAGTCATATACAAATTATTTGGTGATTGCACATTTTTTAACTCCTGAAGACTTTTTGCCAAACTACCTATTGAGCAATAAAGAAAAGTTCCTGGAATAATTCCAAGAAGGCCAAGAGAGAAATCTCTAAATTTAATATTATTAAAACCGTAAAAATAATTTAAAATACTGAAGGGAAATATCGGAGATAATCTCGCTAAAAAAATTAATTTAAGTCCGCCCTTTTCTATTACTTTCTCAATAACACTTAATTTTGGATATCGGCTAAAAAGGTTTTTTAGCTTTTTTGAAAAAAAAGTTTTTGATAAAAAGAATGCAAGTGATGCTCCAATGCAAGCGGAAATGAAAACGATAATTGATCCTAAATATGAGCCATATAAAAAACCTGATAATAAAGATAACCAAGAAGCTGGAAGTATTAATAAAACAATTAAAATATAAATACAAACAAACGATAAGATTCCGATTCCAGTATTAAAAAAAAAAGACAAATTATAAATATTTTCTAGGAATATATTCATTCTCAATCTAATAGTTCGAGTTTTTTAGTAATCTTCTCCTTTTGCACCGAACCCTCATTTAATTTAAATCTGCATTCATCAACAATATCTTTTGGAGCCTTATCAACGAAATTTTTATTAGATAATCTCTTATTTAAATTTTCTAATTCAATAGTCACCTTTTTAAAATCCTTGGTTAACCTTTCCTTCAATGCATCTATATTTACAAAATCCTGAAAAGGTAAGTAAACCTCTAAATCACTAATTATCCCAGAAAAAGATTTAGCAAACTCTTTTTTATCAACAGCATTAGATTTAAAAATAAATACTTTGGAAGATTTTGTTAAGGTTTTAATATCGTCAACTAAAGTTTTTAAAAAAGCAATCAATTCATCATTGTCTGAAATTAAATATACAGGACTTTTTTCTGATGGCTTAAGACCTAATTCAGATCTCAAATTTCTAATCAACCTAATAATTTCAAAGAGTTGCTGAAAGGAATTATCAAGCTTACTATCAACAAATTTATTTTCATGAATTGGCCATTTTTGAAGAGATAATAATGCATTATCTGGTTTTAGTTGCAGTACATGCCAAAGTTCCTCAGTAATATGCGGCATAAAAGGGTGAATCATTACCAAAATATCATTGAGCACTTTTATTAAAACTTTTTCAGATATTTGTCTATTTTTAGTCTCTTTATTATTAAACCTTTGTTTGGCAAATTCTACATACCAGTCACAAAAATCATTCCATGCAAATTCATATAGGAGTTTCGCAGATTCTCCCAATTTATATTCTTTCAACAAAACAGCGACTTGTATATTTACCTGATTCAATTTTGATAAAATCCACTTATCACATAACTCTAAAGAATTTTCATCACTCTCATTAAGCGAATAATTATTGTTAGAAGTTTTATTAATTAACACAAATTTAGTTGCATTCCATAATTTATTCGCAAAATTTCTTGAAGCTTCAATAGTTGAAGATGTATCTTTTTCCCTATCAAAATCAAGCCGGATATCTTGTCCAGCGCCTGCAACTTCTCGAATTAAAGCAAATCGTAGAGCATCAGAACCATATTTATTAATTAATAGTATTGGATCAATACCATTACCTGAACTTTTACTCATTTTTTTATTGTTTTCATCTCGAACTAGACCATGAATATAAACATCCTTAAAAGGAATATTATTCGTAAAAGTATTCCCCATCATTGTCATTCTGGCCACCCAGAAGAAAATAATATCGAAACCAGTAACAAGAACATTATTTGGATACCATTTTTTAAAATCCGGATCATTTGTATTTGGCCAACCAAGTGTTGAGAAAGGCCATAAACCACTTGAAAACCATGTATCCAAAACATCTTTATCACGAACCAATTTAATATTTAATCCAAATTTTTTATTAGCTTCGATTAAGGCATCTTCTTCACTTCTTGCAACGATATATGGAGTATTTTGTTCTATTGAGTCTTGAGAATCATCTAAAACATACCATGCTGGTATTTGGTGTCCCCACCACAATTGCCGACTAATACACCAATCATTAATATTCTCTAACCAATCCTTATAAACTTTCTCCCAGCGTGGAGGAATAAACGATGGGTTTTTAGAAACAATTTCATTAAGACATCCTTGTGACATATCATCCATTTTCAAAAACCATTGTGTTGACAGTAAAGGTTCAATTGGCACCTTACCTCTATCAGAAAAAGGAACAGTATGTTTATAATCCTCTATCTTTGTCAAAAGGCCTAAGTTATCCAATTCTTTGATAATTTTCTTTCTAGCCTCATATCTATCTAAATTTTGAAAAATACCAGCATTAATATTTAAAGTTCCATCTTTGTTCATTACATTAATCTGTTTTAAATTATGCCGTTTTCCTATTGCAAAATCATTTGGATCATGAGCTGGAGTAACCTTCACACAACCCGTACCAAAATCTTTATCAACATGTGAATCAGCAATAATAGGTATTTCTCTATCAACGAAAGGGACTTTTACTTTGACGCCAATAAATTCTTTATATCTATCATCATCAGGATTAACTGCCACAGCAGTATCACCCAAAAGAGTTTCAGGTCTTGTTGTTGCAACTTCTAAGTACTGATCTAACTGTTCACCACTTTCAGAAAGTAAAGGGTATTTAAAATGCCATAAATGGCCATTTACTTCTTGCATTTCAACTTCAAGATCACTTACGGCAGATTGAGATTCAGGGCACCAATTAACCAAATATTCGCCTCTATAAATTAAATTCTTTTTATAGAGAATATTAAAAGCCTCAATAACTGCTTCATTTAATTTTTGATCAAGAGTAAATCTTTCTCTCGTCCAGTCAACTGAATATCCTATCCTTTTTAATTGAGAAACTATTCTTCCACCACTTTGTTCTTTCCAGTTCCATGCTCTTTTAAGAAATTCATCTCTTCCAATATCCTCACTTGTCTTGCCTTCACTTTTTAATTGTTTTTCGAGAATAGTTTGAACAGCTATTGAAGCATGATCAGTTCCTGGTAAACACAAAACATTCTTACCTAAAAGTCTTTGAAAACGTACTACAACATCTATCAAAGCCGTATTAAATGCATGCCCCATATGCAAAGATCCAGTTACATTTGGTGGCGGAATAACAACACAAAAAGGCTCCCCATCATCCTCAGGGTTAGGACTAAACGCCTTTAGACTTTCCCATTTTTCTTGCCACTTTTTCTCTACTTCAAAAGGTGAATAATTCTCTAAAGATAATTGATCATTCATCTCTGTCATGTTCAAATTTTATTTGAATAAACTTTTTGTTTATTTTATCTTGAGAGCAGCCAATTAATGAAAATAATATTAGTTTGCAAAAAAGACATATCCATTCTACAAAAGTTTGAAGCCAGAACCACAGGAACAACGTTTTGCATTTTTCGGTGTTGAAATAAGAAATCCACCACCGCTCAAATCACCGTAATAATCTAATTTTAAATCTTTCAGTAAATTAAACTTTTTTACATCCGCGTATAAAGTTACTCCTTCAGTTCTTGAAATAGGGGATCCATTACATGTACCTGGCCTTAATTTAATATGCATCCATCCTTCAGAGCAATTTTTATCCTCTACCAAATCAATCGACATTTCTCCTGGAGAACCTCCAAAAGAAGCTTGCCTAGATAGTTCTGAAGCAGCGCTTTGACTGATTGAAAGATTGACGATCTCAGTCATTAGAAAAATAATAAATGGGCGATCCAGGGTTCGAACCAGGGACATCCTGCTTGTAAGGCAGGCGCTCTACCGCTGAGCTAATCGCCCTTATGATAAATCATTCTAATAGATGAAGTTGAAAAATTTAAACTAAGTATTTAAATATTTCATGATTAAGGCAATATTTAATTAATGAAATATAACCTATGTCATCAAACAATAGATATAAATTGGGGGAAAATTCCGATTTAGAGAGTATAAATAGTTTTAAAATCTTAATATCTAATATCAAAGCATTAAAAGATAAAACTTGGGGTTGCCCATGGCAGAAAATACAATCTCATATATCGTTGATCCCATTTTTGTATGAAGAGAGTAATGAATTTATAGATGCGATATATGAAAAAAATGCAAATAACATATGTGAAGAGTTAGGAGATCTTTTATTGCAAATAATGCTTCATGCTGAAATCGGTTACGAAGAAAAAGAATTTGAACTAAATGATGTTATAAAAAATTTAAATAAGAAAATTATTAATAGACATCCATATATTTTTAACAAAAAAGAAAAAGTATCATTAAAAAAATCGCAAAAGATTTGGGAAAATATAAAAAATTTAGAAAAAGAAGCACCTCATATGAAATCTACAATAAGTAGAAATTTAAATTTGAAAATTAAAAATTTACCTCCAACGATTGGTACAGATAAAATCACAAATGTTGTTAAAGAACATGGTTTCAAGTGGGAAAGTACTGATGAGATTTTTAAAAAGTTAGAAGAAGAGATAAATGAATTAAAAGAGGCAATTAAATGCAAAAATGATTCAGATATAAAAAATGAATTTGGGGATACTTACTTTACCCTTCTGAATCTCTCAAACTTTTTAAAAATAAATGCTGAATCAGCTCTTCAAAAAACTAATATAAAATTTTTAGACAGATTTTCAATCGTCGAGGAGCATGCAGGAGATAATATTAAAAAACAAACTCCCAAAGACTTTCAAAGGCTTTGGCAAATAGCCAAGCAAAAACTGGCGAGAAAAATTCCTAAAAGCAAATGACAAATATTACAACATGGATAGATGAATATCATAAAGGCTCAAGATTCGGCCTAAATGGGAAAATTCTAATAAAAAAAACCTCAAAATATCAAGAAATTATTGTTATTGAAAATGAATATTTTGGTAAAGCTTTAATGTTAGATGGTTGCTGGATGACATCATTAAAAGATGAAAAATATTATCATGAGTGTCTTGTACATCCTGCATTAAGTAGCATTGACGAAAAAGCTAATATACTAATTATTGGCGGCGGTGACGGTGGCACTATGAGAGAATGCGTTAAATATTCTCAAATATCAAAAATTGATCTAGTAGAAATTGATGAGGAGGTAATCAAAATATCTAAAAAATTTCTAAAAGAAATTGGAGGCGAAGCGTGGAATGACAAAAGATTAAAAATACATGTTGATGATGGTGTTAAATGGGTAAAAAAAAAGAGAGATAATTTTTACGACGTTATTTTTATAGATTGTTCAGATCCCTCAGAATTTTCAAATTTATTATTTTCAGATTCTTTTTATGAAGAATGTAAAAGAATACTTACACCAAAAGGGATATTAGCGACGCAAAGCGAATCTCCTGAATCATTCAAAAATATTCACATAAATATTTTGAAAACCCTAAAAAATATATTTAAAGTTTCTGAAACTATGTATTCCTTTGTGCCTATATATCCAAGCGGGATTTGGAGTTGGACATTTGCTTCTTCAGAAGATCTAAGTTTATCAAAGGAAAATTATGATGAAGCCCTAAAAATAGAAAAAGGGTGTGAAATTTGGAATTTAAATTTTCAAAATGCAGCATTCAAAATGATGCCAAATAAAATTGTAAAAGAACTAGATTCATAAGATGAAAAGAAATTTATTTAATTACGAAAATGCAATTTATATGGGAGCAAAAAGAAGTCCTGAGAATTGCTCAATTGGTATATTCGGAGTTAATTATGACGGGACATGTTCGTTTAAATCAGGAGCAAGATTTGGACCAGAAGCAATAAGACAAGTGAGTTCTTGCTTAGAAACATATTGTCCAAAAATAAAAAAAGACTTAGAGGATATTATGTATGTTGATTTTGGATCAATACTAATTGATAAAAATGACTCAAAGTCGGTTATTGAATTGGTTAAATCAGCAACAAATTATTTAATTAGTAAACGCCTTAGTCCTATTATGCTTGGAGGCGAACACTCTATTACAAGAGGTGCCATTGAAGCATTAGTAACAAAATATCCAGATTTGATATTGGTTCAACTTGATGCTCATGCAGATTTAAGAGAATCATATCTAGGAAATGAACATAGTCATGCTTGTACTATGAAAAGATGCTTAGAAGTGCTCCCTGAAAAGAAAATTTTGCAAGTAGGAATTAGAAGCGGGACTAAGGAAGAATTTGAAATTATGAATAACAACAACCAAATAGTTAACTTTTGTCCAAGCGGAAATGCACAGGAGTTAAAACAAGCTCTTCTACCATATGCTAAGTCTCCAATCTATTTAACAATAGATTTAGATTGGTTTGATCCCAGTTTACTAGCAGGAACGGGCACCCCAGAGCCAGGAGGATTTTTTTGGAATGATTTTGAAGAAATACTGAAAACCCTAGAAGACTTTAGAATTGTGGCATCAGATATTGTGGAATTATCTCCAGAAATAGATAAAAGCGGAGTAAGTAGTATAGTTGCAGCCAAAGTACTTAGAAGCTTAATTTTGTCATTAGAAAATATGCAATAAAAAATTTTTAAACTACAGTGTAAAAATACTAAATATAAAATAAATATTTCATGGATTTGCTAAAAAGTCCTCTTTATTCAAAATATGTTGAATCCAATGCAAAATTAGTGGATTTTGCCGGCTGGGAAATGCCCATATCATTTTCTGGACTAATTAAAGAGCATGAATCAGTTAGATCTTCAGCAGGATTATTTGATATCTCTCACATGGGTGTGATATCTGTTAAGGGGATCAATCCAAAGGATTATATTCAAAAACTTTTTCCTACTAATTTATACTCCTTTTCTGAAGGTCAGGGACTTTATACAGTAATGCTCAATGATAAAGGAGGAATAATAGATGACTTAATAATTTATGACATAGGTATACAAGAAAATGACGTATCAGAATTATTATTAATAGTCAATGCAAGTAGATATGAAGAAGATTTTCAGTGGATAAAAAATAATTTAAATAAATATGAAATTTCGATAACAAACTTTAAAAAAGACAAAGTACTTTTAGCACTTCAGGGGAAAAACTCATTCGATTTATTTGAAGAATGGATTAAATCTTCGATCTCACATATCCCTAACTTTGGATGCGAATATAAAATTTTTGAACATATTTCGTCTAAAGAAAAAATTTTCTTTTCAAAGACAGGATATACAGGAGAAAATGGTCTAGAAATACTTTTATCTAAAAAAGCTGCAATTAATTTATGGGATTTCGCAATTTCCAAAAATGTTGCACCTTGTGGTTTAGGAGCTAGAGATACTCTTAGGCTTGAAGCCGGAATGCATCTTTATGGTCAAGACATAAATGAAGAAACTTCTCCATATGAAGCAGGGTTAGGCTGGCTAATACATCTAGAAAATAATCACGAATTCTTTGGAAGAAGATTTCTTGAAGAGCAGTCAAGATTAGGTATTCAAAAAAAGTTAGTTGGTCTCTCTATAGAAGGTAAAGCAATAGGAAGAAAAGGTTGCGCAGTTCTCAAAGGTGAAGAAAATATTGGGACTATCACAAGCGGCAGTTGGTCTCCAACTAAACAACAAGCTATAGCGTTTGCATACATCAATACTTCGCATGCCTTAATTAATAATGAAGTTCAAATATTAATAAGAGGCAAAAAGTTCAAAGGAGTTATAACAAAAAGAGCGTTTTATAAAAAAAATTATTAACAAAATTTGCCCTTAAAGAATTATTATAAGTTATTGATAAATAAATCATAATTAGATGAGAAACAAAATTTGCAAAGAACTCAATAATACAGATATTGGTAAATTAGTTAATTTATGCGGATGGGTAGATAGAAGAAGAGATCATGGTGGTGTAATTTTTATTGACTTAAGAGACCATAGTGGATTCCTACAAATAACAATTAACCCCGATGATGGTGCAAATCTATTTAAACAGGCAGAAACTCTAAGAAATGAAACAGTAATAATGGTTAGCGGAATCATTAATGAAAGGCCCAAAGATTCCATAAATGCAAATTTAAGTACTGGAGAGTTAGAACTTAAGGTTAAAGATTTGCAAATTCTCAACCAAATTAAAAAAAACTTACCTTTTCCAGTGTCTATACATGATTATGAAAATACAAAAGAGGAACTCAGATTAAAATATAGATACCTTGATTTAAGAAGGGGAAAATTATTAGAAAATTTAAAAACAAGACATAAGATTATTAAAGTTGCAAGAGAATTTCTTGATAATTTTGGATTTATAGAAGTAGAGACACCATTACTAACAAAGTCAACTCCAGAGGGCGCTCGTGATTTTCTTGTTCCTGCACGTCTTTCAAATGGAGATTTTTTTGCTTTACCTCAATCCCCACAACTATTTAAACAACTTTTAATGGTTGGAGGCCTAGACAAGTATTATCAAATCGCAAAATGTTTCCGTGATGAAGACTTAAGGGCTGATAGACAGCCAGAGTTTACTCAATTAGATATTGAGATGAGCTTTATTAGTGAAGAAGAAATAATTTCTTTTAATGAAAATCTCATAAAAAAAATATGGAAAGAAGTGTTAAATATTAATTTTAATAATGCTTTTCCAAGAATGTCATGGCAGGCAGCAATGGATAATTATGGCACTGATAGACCAGATACTAGATATCAAATGTTACTAAAAGATTTAGGGGGAGTATTAGGTGATATTGGATTTAATATTTTCACCAAGGCAATAAAGTCTGGAGGTTATATAAAATCCATAACAGTTAAAGGGGGTAATTCAAGTATTAGCAACGTAAGAATTAAACCAGGAGGTGACATCTTCCAAGTAGCTCAAGATGCAGGAGCTGGTGGTTTGGCCTTTATAAGGGTCAAAGAAGATGAGCTTGAGACTATTGGGGCAATTAAAAATAATTTAAGTAAAGAGCATATAGCTGATATTTTAAAAATCACAGAAGCAATAGATGGAGACTTAATCCTCTTAGGAGCTGGAGATAAACAAATTGTCAATCAGTCATTAGATAGGGTTAGACAATATATCGCAAAAGACTTAAATCTTATTGATAAAAGTAAATGGAATTTCTTATGGGTAACTGACTTCCCGATGTTTGAGAGAAATGAAGAGGAAAATAGATATGAAGCTTTACATCATCCTTTTTGTTCTCCAAAAAATATAAAATTTAAAGAGTCTGAAAACTTGAAAAAAGAACTTGAGAGCTCTACAGCAAATGCTTATGACTTAGTTCTCAATGGATTAGAGTTAGGAGGTGGCTCTATACGTATTCATGAAGCGAACCTACAAAGAGAGGTTCTGAAAACGGTAGGACTTACAGACAAAGAGATTGATGAAAAATTTGGATTTTTAATAGAAGCCTTAGAAATGGGTGCTCCTCCTCATGGTGGAATAGCGTTTGGATTGGATCGTATTGCCATGCTGATCATTGGCGCAGATTCAATCAGAGAAACCATTGCTTTTCCAAAAAATCAACAAGCGAAATGTCTTCTCACAAATGCACCTTCAAATGTCTCTGAATCACAATTAAAAGAATTAGATATTGAAATAACAATTGATGAATAAGAATATATATGGATGTTCTAAAAGTTTTTTGTTTAAATAAAATATAAGGAGGCTGTGCTTAATTAAAAATATTTAATGTCAAAATTTGTATTTGTCACCGGAGGCGTAGTTTCTAGCATTGGTAAAGGAATTGTAGCTGCAAGCCTAGGAAGATTATTAAAATCTAGAGGATATAGTGTTTCAATATTAAAACTAGATCCATATCTTAATGTTGATCCAGGCACAATGAGCCCTTTCCAACATGGTGAAGTATTTGTAACCGAAGATGGGGCTGAAACCGATTTAGATTTAGGTCACTATGAAAGATTTACTGATACTGCAATGACTAGGTTAAATAGTGTGACTACGGGATCTATTTATCAAGCAGTTATTAATAAAGAGAGAAGAGGTAGTTATGACGGTGGAACTGTGCAAGTAATACCTCATATAACGGGAGAAATAAGAGAAAGAATTCACAGAGTAGCCGCCAACAGTAATGCCGATATTATTATTACTGAAATTGGTGGAACAGTTGGTGATATTGAATCTTTACCTTTTTTAGAGGCAATAAGAGAATTCAAAAATGATGTCAATAGGAATGATGTTGCATACATACACGTAACATTACTTCCTTACATCAAAACCTCTGGCGAAATAAAAACTAAAC
The DNA here is from genome assembly GCA_003281365.1 of Prochlorococcus sp. AG-347-K18. Lineage (GTDB taxonomy): Bacteria > Cyanobacteriota > Cyanobacteriia > PCC-6307 > Cyanobiaceae > Prochlorococcus_A. The sequence continues at coordinate 75,140 of QCCF01000006.1, read as the reverse complement.
CAACACAACATTCAGTGAAAGAATTAAGATCAATTGGTATTCAGCCAGATTTACTTGTATGCCGCAGCGATAAATCTATAAATGAATCTCTTAAAAAGAAGCTTAGTGGTTTTTGCGGCGTCAGTATGAACTCTGTAATTGAAGCTTTAGACGCAGACAGTATTTATTCTGTACCTCTTTCTTTAAAAAAAGAAGGTTTATGCAAAGAAACCCTGAAGTATTTAGACCTTGAAGATAAAAAATGTGATTTGAAAAATTGGGAGCAACTAATACACAACCTAAGAAATCCTGGAGCTCCAATCAAAGTTGCTTTAGTAGGTAAATACATTGAACTTGGAGATGCATATTTATCCGTTGTTGAAGCTTTAAGACATGCATGCATTGAACAAAAGGCTTTATTAGATTTACATTGGGTAAGTGCTGAAATGATAGAAAAAAATTCAGCTGAATCTTACTTAAATGAAGTTGATGCAATTGTCGTGCCCGGGGGATTTGGCAATAGAGGAGTCAATGGAAAAATTTCGGCTATAAAATTCGCGAGAGAAAATAAAGTTCCCTTTTTAGGTTTATGCCTTGGTATGCAATGTGCAGTAATAGAATGGGCCAGGAATGTGGCTAATCTTCCAGATGCATCTAGTTCAGAACTAGACCCAAACACTTCAAATCCAGTGATACATTTATTACCAGAACAGGAAGATGTTGTTGATTTAGGTGGAACAATGAGACTTGGAGTTTATCCATGTAGATTGACAAAAAATACAACAGGGAAAAAATTATATAATGAGGATGTTATTTATGAGAGACATCGACATAGATACGAATTTAATAATTATTACAAACAAAATTTTTTAAATTCTGGATATAAAATTAGTGGTACATCACCAGATGGCAGATTAGTTGAGTTAATTGAGTTAGAAAATCATCCATACTTCCTAGCCTGTCAATATCATCCTGAGTTTTTATCAAGACCTGGCAAACCTCATCCCTTATTTAAAGGTTTAATAAAAGCCTCCCAAGATAAGTTAACTCAATCAAATTAATATTCTCTATTTTTTTGAATGAAAATGACAAATTTTTTACCTTTAGTCGAACAATTTCATTCATTACAAGGTGAAGGTTATCACGCTGGAAAAAGTGCTTTTTTTGTAAGATTAGCCGGATGTAAAGTTGGATGTTCATGGTGCGATACAAAGAATTCATGGGACGAGAAAAAACACCCTTCTATATCAATTGAAAAAATAATAAATCGCATAAAAATTGCCAGAGAAAAAGGAGCATCTTTTTGCGTTATTACAGGTGGAGAACCTTTACAACATAACTTGGATAATTTTTGCAAAGCCATAAAAAAAATGACGATGGGAGAAAAACAAAAGCCAATGCAGATTCATATTGAGACAAGTGGAGTTAATTCGATATCAGGAAGCTATGACTGGATTACTTTATCTCCTAAAAGACACTCACCTCCAAAAAATTATTTTTTAAAAAACTGCAATGAAATCAAAATAATCATAAATGAAATAGAAGATATTGAATTTGCTATTCAAATAAAAAAAGAAACTTTAAAACAATATGAACTCTCTGAAAGCAAAGATGACTTAAAAAAAGCAGAAAAAATTTTTTATTTACAGCCAGCATGGAACAATGCGAATGGTTTTTCTCTTGCTATTGATTTCGTAAAAAATAACCCCGATTGGAAATTGAGCCTTCAAACTCACAAATACTTAAAAATTAATTGAAATCATATGAATCTTAAAAATAAATCGATAGTAGTTTTATTATCTGGAGGTTTAGATTCTTCTACAGTTACTGGTATCGCAAAAAAATTTGAAGCTAAAATTTTTGGCCTCTCATTTGACTACGGTCAACGTCATAAAAAAGAATTAAATTCTGCATTAATAATTGCAAAACACTTTGATATCGAAGAATTTAAAATCATAAAGCTTGATTTATCTTTGTGGGGAGGCTCGTCATTAACAGATACTCAAAAAAATATTCCGATAGAGGGAGTACAAACTAATAAAATTCCTAATACTTATGTTCCTGGGAGAAATACTATATTTATTTCCGTTGCACTAAGTTATGCAGAAGCAATAGATGCTGATTTTATAGGATTAGGAGTTAATGCACTAGATTATTCTGGTTATCCAGATTGCAGACCCGACTACATTAAAAAATTTCAAGAATTAGCAGATTTAGCCAATAAAAGAGGGAGAGAAAATAATCCAATTAAACTTTGGACACCACTACTAGATTTAAATAAAGAGGAAATTATTAAATTAGCTTTTGATAATCATGTCCCTTTTGATAAAACATGGAGTTGTTATTCTGGTAATTCAAAACCATGCGGTAAGTGTGATAGCTGCAGAATTCGAAATGCCGCTTATAAAAAATGGCTTAATAACAATAATAAAAAATGATAATAAAAAAAATATTTCTAGAAAAATGGATTGATCCAGCACTCATTACGCATCATCTAACAAAAAAATTCGGAGATAAAGGATTAGCTTGGTTAGACAGTGATGGGAAAGAAAATGGGGAATGGTCAATAATAGGAATTAAACCTAAAAAAATAATCCAATCAAGAGATATAAATAACTTAGACAAAACTAATAATCCATTTAACAATTTAAGAAATATTGAAAAAGGATTTTGGATCGGATGGTTAAGTTATGAAGCTGGAGTTTACATAGAACCCAAAAACCCGTGGCGAAAATCTAATATGGCAACTTTATGGATTGCATCATATGATCCAATCATTAAATGTAATCTAATAAAAAAAGAAATAATTATCGAAGGCACAAACTCATCTGAACTGATGAACTATAAAAACATAATCAACAATATAAAAAACATTAAAGAGGAAAATATTATTAAAACAAATTTGAATTTTGATTTTTCAAAAATAAATTTGGACGAAATGGCTCAAAAATTTCAAAAGAATATTCTAAAATTGAAAAAATTAATTTCCCTAGGGGATATATTTCAAGCAAACCTAACAACTAAATGCGAAATTGAATCTTCCAAAAACTATAATCCTCTAGATATTTATTTGAAAATAAGAAAGAAATTAAGAGCTCCCTTTGGAGGAATAATAATAAATAATGAAAATTATAAAGAGGCTGTATTATCTACCTCGCCAGAAAGATTTATAAAAATAGATAATAAAAATTTTGTAGAATCAAGACCTATCAAAGGAACTAGATCCAGAGATAAGGATTTAAATCAAGATGCACTTAATGCTATCGATTTAATAACGAATGAAAAAGATAGAGCCGAGAATATTATGATTGTTGACCTAATAAGAAATGATTTAAGTAAAGTTTGCGAAACAGGGAGTATTATGGTGCCAGAAATATTAAAACTTGAAAGTTTCTTAAAAGTTCATCATCTAACTTCAGTAATAAGAGGCAAATTAAAAAAAGGCAAGAGCTGGATTGATCTACTAAAAGCTTGTTGGCCTGGGGGGTCTATAACTGGAGCACCTAAATTAAGATCATGCCAAAGACTTTTTGAACTAGAAGAATGTGAACGCGGACCATACTGTGGCTCATTTTTGAAGGTTGACTGGAATGGAGAGTTTGACAGCAATATACTAATAAGATCATTTTTAATTAAAGACAAAAAAATCAATATATATGCTGGTTGCGGAATAGTTATTGACTCAAACCCTGAAGAGGAAACTAATGAACTAAAGTGGAAACTTTTACCGTTAATTGATTCACTAAAATGATTGAAAAATTAGGCTGGCACAAGTATCAATGGTTGGATATTGATAGAATATTTATTTCTGCTAATAATAGGGGATTAAAATTTGCTGATGGTATATTTGAAACCATTTTGATAAAAGAAAACAAACCTATTCTTTTTGATGAACATATGAAAAGGTTAGAAAAAAGTAGCAAAATTTTAAATATTAATCTCAAAATAAATAAATTAACTTTGAGACAACTTATTCACGATGGGATTAGAAAGTTATCGCTTAAAAAAGATCAATTTGCTTCAGTAAGAATAAACTATAGCCGAGGAACTAATGAAGGTCGAAAACTAACAATTGATAGCACTTCAGAGACAAAAGATTTGGATAATTTATGGCTTGAGTTCTATAGAATAAAACCAAATTTTAATCCGATGAGCGTTTGCATTAGTCAAAGGGAAAAAATAAATGAATTCAGTCTTATAAGTAAATGCAAAACATTTTCATATAATCAGGCAATACAAGTTTTGACAGAAGCTAATAAAAAATCATTTGATGATTCTATCCTTTTGAATACGTCAGGTGAACTTTGTTGTGGAAGTACATTTAATCTTCTAATTAAAAGAAATAATCAATGGATAACTCCTAGAAAAGAGAGCGGCTGTTTAGAGGGGATTATGGTTTCTAAAGCTTTAAAATTGAAAATTGTAAAAGAAGAATTAATTCCTCCAGAATTTCAAAATGATGACATAATAGTTGCAATTAATAGCTTATCTTGCAAACAAATTAATCAAGTTAATGATTTAAAGCTTAAACCTAAATTCGATCCAATTTACTTTTGGGATTTATTATATAGTTGAACTTTATTAATATCTGGTAAATAGACATCAGATACTTTAGTTATATTGTTATTAACCTTAAATTCAACAATTTTTCCAATAATGATAATTGATGGAGCTAAAAATTCTTTATCTTTGATTTTGTCTGGAAGATTATCTAATTTCTCTATCAAACATTTTTGATTTTTTAAAGTAGCTTCTTGAATAACAGCGCATTTAGTATTCTTATCTAAACCACCTAAAATTAATTCTGCCACAATAAATTGAATATTTTTTATCCCCATAAAAATTACTAAGCTATCTGATGATTTAGCTAAATCTCTCCAATTCACTGGCCTTTTTTCCTTATCTATACGCTCATGACCAGTGACGAAAGTTACGGAACTCGCAGCATCTCTATGGGTTAGTGGAATACCAAAATATGTGGGGGCAGCTATTCCAGAAGTAATACCAGGAACAATTTCAACTGAAATTCCATTTTTTTCTAAAATCGAAACCTCTTCACCACCTCGAGAAAAAACGAATGGGTCTCCCCCTTTAAGCCTTACAACATTTTTGCCTTCTTTTGCTAATTTCAAAATAAGATCATTAGTTTCAGCCTGAGGAACAGAACACTTTCCAGCTCTTTTGCCTACATGATAAATTTCTGTATTTTTTCCTGCCTCTTTTGTAATTTCATCGGGAATCAAAGCATCATGAACTAATGCATCACAATTTTTTATTAAACGCAAAGCTTTTAAAGTTAAAAGTTCAGGATCACCAGGACCTGCTCCAACTAAATAAACAATACCAGGCACATTAATCTCCTTTAACAAGTATGGTAGTAGAAGTTACTTGGAATGAAGGTAAATATTGTGAAAGAAAATTTATTGAAACCAAATAGAAAATTTACACTCCTTAGTGCTTTTATAACTCTTCTAAATGACCGATTAAGTGAAAGTATCCTTTTACCTATTCTACCTTCTTTTGTTTTACTTTTTGACTCTAAAGCCAGTACATATGGATTATTATCATGTACTTACCAATTGGCTCAATTTACAGCTTCACCTTTTATTGGGGTTATGAGTGATAGATATGGCAGAAGACCTGTCACTCTTTTTTGTATAACTGGTTCAATAATAGGAATTTCAATATTATCCTTCACTGTTCTTTTTGATTGGTCAAATTCTATAGCTGCTATCCCTTTATTTTTATTATTTTTTGCAAGACTGATTGACGGTTTAAGTGGTGGCACAGCAGCCACAGCAACAACAATTCTTGCAGACATTTCTAGTCCTGAAAAAAGAGCAAAAACATTTGGACTAATTGGAGTAGCTTTTGGTTTAAGTTTTTTCTTAGGAAACATTTTCGTTGTAATTTTTGCAAAAAATACAAATAATAATTTTATTATTCCAGTTTTGATAGCTTCAATTATCCCAATAATAAACTTTTTATTAGTATTCTTTTACTTGCCAGAGACGAAACCTGCAGTTACCTCTAATAAATTAAAAACAATTCTTAAAAATCCCTTAAAACAACTTTTTACAGTATTCAAAGAAGAAAAAATTAGAAAATTATCATTAGCATTCTTTATTTATTTTATTGCTTTTACTGGATTAACAAATATCCTAATATTTTTCCTTCAAGAATCTTTAGGTTGGACAACCAAGGCATCAAGTGGAACTCTTGTGGTCGTAGGAATTATTGCGATTATTGTTCAAGGAGGACTTATTGGGCCTCTCGTAAAAAAATTCGGAGAGATGAAATTAACACTTATAGGATCCGGCTTCATTTTGGTAGCATGTTCACTTTTAATAACTGCTCCAAAAGAAAATGCAATAATTAATATTTATTCAGCTGTTTCATTTTTAGCTGTTGGTGCAGGTTTAATTACCCCTACCTTAAGAGCACTAATATCAAAAAAATTAGATCTTGATAAACAAGGGTCAATTCTAAGTAATCTTCAAGGTCTACAGAGTCTTGGGGGGGTTTTAGGAATAGCATTGGCTGGAAGAGTTTATGATAGCTTTGGACCAAAATCACCTTTTATTGCTGGTTCCATTATCTTAATTTTCATGATATACCTTATTGGAGAGGGTAAAAATAATAATTTTATTTATGATCAAAATCAAAATCATTTAAATGAAAAATCAGGCTGATATTTTTATTAATAGAGAATTAAGTTGGATAGAGTTTAATAAAAGGGTACTCCTGACTGGCATGGAAAAGGGGTACAAAGTCCTTGATAAAGTAAAGTTTTGCTCAATTTTTAGCAATAATCTTGATGAATTTTTTATGGTAAGAGTAGCTTCCTTAAAGGCTCAAGTAGAAGCAGGTATTACTAAAAAAAGTATTGATGGACTTAACCCGAAAGAACAGTTGGCAAAAATCAACAAAGAAGTTAAAAAATTAACTTCTATTCAAGAAAAATATGTTAACTATGAACTTAATGATGAACTAAAAAAAGAAGGTATTTTTTTAAAAAAATATAAGGATCTAAACAAAAATCAAAAAATTTGGTGTAATAATTTCTTTAATTCATCAATATTTCCTTTATTAACTCCACTAGTTGTTGATCCAGCACATCCATTTCCATTTATAAGTAATTTAAGTCTAAATTTAGCTGCTTTAATAAATAGTGGAGAAGAATCTAAGAATCAGTTTGTAAGAGTAAAAATTCCAACAAAAAATATAAATCGATTTATAGAGATTCCTAATGAAATTATTGAAATTGATGATCAAAGTTCTCACTTTTTTATAAGTGTTGAAGATTTGATAGGGAATAATATAAATTCTTTATTTAACGGAATGGAATGTTTAAATTACTCGTTTTTCAGAGTCACAAGAGATGCAGATTTAGAATTAAAAGAACTTGAAGCTGATGACCTTCTAATAGCAGTTGAACAAAGTTTGCAGAAGAGAAGAATAGGTGGTGACGTAGTTAGATTAGAAGTTGAATCAGATATACCAGAAAATATACTGAAATTACTAATTGAGAGTATCTCAATTCAAGAAGAATATATATACTTTTCCAAGGGTTTATTAGGCCTTGACGATTTAAATCAACTTACAAAAATTAATAAAGACGATTTAAGAGAAAATCTTCTAATTGGTAGAACCCACCCACAATTAAAAAATTTAGATTCGTCTTCAAAAAATAACTTTAATTCTATTTTTAAGATTCTCAGAAAAAAAGATATTCTACTTCATCACCCATACGACTTATTTAAAACTTCAGTTGAAGAATTTATAAACAGAGCTGCTGATGATCCAATTGTGATGGCTATAAAGATAACACTATATCGAGTTTCAAAAGATTCACCTATTATCTCAGCATTAATTAGAGCTGCAGAAAATGGAAAAGAAGTAATGACTCTTGTAGAACTTAAAGCAAGATTTGATGAAGATAATAATGTTCAATGGGCAAAACAACTTGAACAAGCTGGAATTCATGTCGTCTATGGAATTATAGGCTTTAAAACTCATACAAAAGTGGCTTTAGTAGTTAGAAAAGAAAAAGGAAGATTAAGAAATTATTTTCATATTGGAACAGGAAATTACAACTCCAATACATCAAGGTTTTATACAGATTTAGGATTACTTTCAACTGATCCAGATATTGCATCAGATTTACTTGAGTTATTTAATTACTTATCAGGTTGTTCTAAACAAAAACATTTAGAAAAGTTATTAGTATCTCCTTCAACAATGAGAGAGAAATTTAAATATTTAATAAAGAGAGAAATTAAAAATGCTGAAGAAGGCAAAACAGCCAAAATAATTGCAAAGATGAATTCTTTAGTAGACCCAGAGATAATCAAACTTCTTTATCTAGCTTCTGCCGCAGGTGTTCAAATTAGTCTCATTATAAGAGGTATTTGTTGCTTGTATCCAAAAAGAAAAAATTTAAGTGAAAATATTGAGGTTAAAAGCATTATTGGACATTTTCTTGAACACTCAAGAATTTTTTGGTTTTACAATGATAATAATCCTGAAGCCTTTATTGGAAGTGCAGATTGGATGAGAAGAAACCTTGATAGAAGGATAGAGGCAGTTGTTCCGATAGAAGATTTGGAATTAAAATCTCAACTTTACTCACTTTTGCAAACGTATATTAAAGATGATTATTTTTCTTGGATAATGAATGAAGACGGTTCTTACGCAAAATATGCAATAGATTCAGCGTATAATCGTTCACAAATTGATCTGATAGAAAAATAAAACAATATTGATTTTTATAACATTTAAAGAAAATACTTAATATTTTAAAAATTTTTTAATTTTTATAAAAACCATTCATAGCAGTTGATTTGAAGGAATTGATTAAAAAAAAATTTTTTTTGTCTTTAAAGTTTCAACGCAAAAGTAGTTTTTATTCCAATTTCAGTGCTAACTTTTTAAAAAATCCATTATTTAGGAGGCCAGGGTGATGGGGATCCCTCTGGAATCAGCAAAGAGCTCTTCAGAAAATAATTTTGATGAGCCAAGATTACCAAAAACAGCGGGCAAATCCCGCAAAACAAAATCCAGTCTAACTTCAAAACAAAGCCAAAGAAAATCTGGAAGACTTGCTTCAGATTCTATTGGATATTATTTAAGTAGCATTGGTAGAGTACCTCTTCTTACTCCTGCAGAGGAAATAGAGTTAGCTCATCATGTTCAAAACATGAAAAAATTGCTTCAAATTCCTGAAAGTGATAGAACTCAACGTAATCTTTACCAAATTAAAATTGGCAAAAGATCTAGAGACAGAATGATGGCAGCTAATCTCAGACTAGTTGTATCTGTCGCAAAAAAATACCAAAACCAAGGTCTTGAATTATTAGATCTTGTCCAAGAAGGAGCTATTGGACTAGAAAGAGCTGTGGACAAATTTGATCCTGCCATGGGCTATAAATTCTCAACTTATGCATATTGGTGGATCAGACAAGGAATGACAAGAGCTATTGATAACAGTGCAAGAACAATACGTTTACCTATTCACATCAGTGAAAAGTTATCCAAAATGAGAAGAGTTTCCAGAGAATTGTCTCATAAATTTGGCAGGCAACCTACCAGATTAGAAATGGCAACTGAGATGGGAATTGATCAAAAAGATTTAGAAGATTTAATTTCTCAAAGTGCTCCTTGCGCCTCTCTCGATGCACATGCAAGAGGTGAAGAAGACCGAAGCACCCTAGGCGAACTTATTCCTGATCCAAACTGTGAAGAACCTATGGAGGGTATGGATAGAACTATTCAAAAAGAACATTTAGGAACCTGGCTTTCTCAATTAAATGAAAGAGAACAAAAAATAATGAAACTCAGATTTGGTCTGGATGGTGAAGAACCATTAACATTAGCAGAAATTGGAAGGCAAATTAATGTTTCGAGAGAAAGAGTAAGGCAACTAGAAGCTAAAGCGATATTAAAACTTAGAGTAATGACAACTCACCAAAAAGCGGCTTAATTAAATTGATAAAATTTGCGATAATTTTATTATATTTATTTACCATTTTTTTAATATCAGCAGTTTTTAAGAAATTTAATAAAGATAACAAAGAGATTGTTAGAAAGATAGTACATATTGGGATAGGTCCATTAATACCAATTGCACAGTATTTAAAAATAGATCAAAATTCGGCATTAATTTCTACGGGAATTATTTCTTTAATGGTTTTCATAAATTACAACTATCAATTATTTCCAACAATTGAAGATGTTGAACGAAAAAGTTATGGAACATTATTTTATTGTCTTAGTTTATTTATTTTAATTTATCTTTTCTGGGATAAAGATCCATATGCTTTGATGACTGGATTTTTTATAATGTCATTTGGGGATGGATTAGCAGGTTTAATAGGCAAAAGCATTAATTCCAAGAGTTGGATTTTTTTTAAACAAAAAAAATCTTTTTATGGTACTATGACAATGTTTTTAACAAGCTTAATAATAGTTTACTCAACAGGCTACGCTCAACAGAATATTTTTAATTTCAATTATTTTACGATAGCTTTTTTAGCCACTTTTCTCGAACAATTTAGTATTTTTGGAATAGATAATCTCATTGTTCCAATTTCATCAGGACTCTACTTTAATTTTTTTATAACTAATTAACTGATTTATACAAAATATCAAGTAATTCATTCGTTGTTTCAATATTTATACATGCGTCTGTAATGCTTCTGCCAAACTCAAGATCTTCTTTTTTTAAAAGTTTTTGATTACCTTCCTTTAAATGACTTTCAAGCATAACTCCTAAAATATTTTTTTCACCATTACTAATTTGAGAAGCTACATTTTTTAGCACTTCCGACTGTTTTCGGAAATCTTTATTGGAATTTCCATGACTACAATCAATCATCACTTTATGGGGAAGATTACACTGCATTAATTCTGTTGAAATTCTTTGTATATGATTACTTTCGAAATTTGGGCCTTTTGAACCGCCCCTTAAAACTATATGACCATCAGGATTTCCCGTGGTGTTAACAATAGAAGCCATTCCATTGTCATTTACACCTAAGAAATGATGAGATTTTGAAGCTGATTGCATTGCATTTATTGCAGTAGTAAAAGAACCATCAGTTCCATTTTTAAAGCCTATAGGCATTGATAATCCTGATGCCATTTCTCTATGAGTTTGACTTTCTGTAGTCCGAGCACCTATGGCTGTCCAACTTATCAAATCAGCAATATATTGAGGAACAATTGGATCTAGTAATTCTGTAGCAGAAGGTATACCACGAGTTGCTAAATATGAAAGCAAACTTCTTGCCCTTCTTAAACCAGTATTAATATCATAAGAATCATCTAGATGAGGATCATTTATCAATCCCTTCCAACCAATAGTTGTTCTTGGTTTTTCAAAATATACTCTCATAATTATTTCTAATTTATCTTTATACATTTCTCGGAATTTTTGAATATATTTTGAATATTCCTTTGCCGCTTCAAGATCATGAATTGAACATGGACCTACGATGACTAAAAGCTTCTGATCATTATGATGCAAAATATTTTGTATCGATCTTCTTGTTTTAGATACTGTATTAGCAGAGTCGTGATCTAAAGGTATATCATTATGTAATCTGCTTGGAGGTATTAATGGACGTGTTTCAAGAACATGTAAATCTGATGTCTTTTCTAAAGCTGAATTATTTGATGATGTCGTCATTGATTAATTAAGAAGTTTGAATATTTAAAAAAGCATTTATGAATACTCTCCTTTTCAATATTAAAAATAACAATAGATTAGGCATTAAACCTTACTAATGAAGAATTTGGAAACATTGCTAGAAGATTATGCAAATCATGTAGCTGAAAGAGCTACCAAAGGTATACCTCCTTTACCTTTAAATGCTGAACAAACAAATTGTATTACAAAATTATTAGAACAAGATAGTACTTACGATTCATCTTATTTACTTGATTTACTAATAAATAGAGTACCCCCAGGAGTTGATGAGGCTGCTTACGTAAAAGCTAGCTGGCTTATGGCTATTGTTAATTCCGAAAAATATTGCAAATCAATTAATCCCGAAAAAGCAATAGAAATATTAGGAACAATGATAGGCGGATACAATGTAAATTCTTTGGTTGAAATACTTAAAGGAGAAAATAGTTTACTCGCAAAAAAAGCGGCAGAAGTTTTAAAAAATATTATTCTTGTTTACGACTCTGCTAATGAAATTTTTGAATTATCTCATAATAATATTTATGCAAAAGAAGTTGTAAATAGTTGGGCAAATGCAGAATGGTTCATAAATAAAAAAGTTCTGGAGAAAGAGATTACTTGTTTAGTATTTAAAGTTGATGGTGAGACAAATACAGACGACTTATCTCCAGCTGTACATGCAACAACACGCCCGGATATTCCAATGCATGCATTAGCTATGTTGGAATTTAAAAAACCTGATGGACTTAAGATTCTTGATAATTTAAAAAAACAAAATTTACCAATAGCTTATGTTGGAGATGTTGTTGGAACAGGTAGTTCTAGAAAATCTGCTATTAATTCACTCATTTGGCATATAGGAGAAGATATCGCTTTTGTTCCCAACAAAAAAACAGGTGGAATAATAATTGGCAGCAAAATAGCCCCAATTTTCTTTAATACTGCACAAGATTCAGGAGCTTTACCTATAGAAGCTGACGTATCTCAAATGAAAACAGGAGATGTTATTAAAATATATCCTTACAAAGGTATTATTAAAAAAATTGAAAAAGATTCAAATACTGAAGAATTAATAAGCAAATTCGAGTTATTTCCTTCAACTCTCACTGATGAAATTCAAGCTGGCGGAAGAATTAATCTTATGATTGGAAGATCTCTTACGGACAAAATTAGAAACAAATTAGATTATCAACCAAGTGAAATATTTACTAGACCACAAAATCCAACCGAAAGTAGTGCCGGATTTACTCAAGCTCAAAAAATAGTAGGTAAAGCATGCGGTTTAGATGGAATTAGGCCAGGAATGACCTGTGAGCCAATTATGACCACGGTTGGTAGCCAAGATACTACTGGACCAATGACTAGAGATGAATTAAAAGAACTAGCTTGTTTAGGGTTTACTGCAGATTTAGTGATGCAAAGTTTTTGTCATACAGCTGCATATCCTAAACCAGTAGATCTACTGACCCATAAAGAATTACCTGATTTTATATCTCAAAGAGGTGGAGTAGCTCTTAAGCCTGGCGACGGCATCATTCATAGCTGGCTTAACAGAATGCTTCTCCCTGATACTGTTGGCACAGGTGGAGATAGTCATACAAGATTTCCTCTTGGCATTTCATTCCCTGGAGGCTCAGGCATTGTTGCATTTGCCGCTGCAATAGGATCAATGCCATTAAATATGCCGGAATCTGTGCTGGTTAAATTTAAGGGAGAATTATTACCTGGAATTACTCTTAGAGATTTAGTTAATGCAATCCCTCTCTTCGCAATTAAAAAAGGGCTATTAACTGTTGAGAAAGAAAATAAGAAAAATATATTCAACGGGAAAATTATGGAAATTGAGGGATTACCAAACCTAAAACTTGAACAAGCTTTTGAACTTACTGATGCTACTGCAGAACGATCATGCGCTGGTAGCACAATACTCTTATCCCAAGAAACTGTTCAAGAATATTTAAAAAGCAATATTTGCCTGCTAGAAAAAATGATCGAGAGCAATTATGAAGATTCAAAATCGATTTCAAGAAGAATAAATGATATGAAAAATTGGTTAAAAAAACCATCATTAATTCAACCAGATTCAAACGCCCAGTATGAAGAAATCATTGAAATTGATTTGGCAAAAGTCAAACAACCTATAGTTGCTTGCCCTAATGATCCAGATAATGTAAAAGAAATCACTGATGTTGCAAATACAAATATTGACGAGGTTTTTATAGGTTCTTGCATGACAAATATTGGTCATTACAGGGCAGCTGCAAAAGTTCTTGAAGGAGTACAAAATTTAAAAGCTAAATTATGGATTTGTCCACCAACAAAGATGGATGAAGAAACTCTTAAAGCTGAGGGCTACTATAAAATATTTGAAGATTGTGGTGCGAGATTAGAGTTGCCAGGCTGTTCTTTGTGTATGGGAAATCAAGCTAGAGTTGATGAAGGTTCTGTAGTATTTTCTACAAGTACAAGAAATTTTGACAATAGACTTGGCAAGAATGCGCAAGTATTTTTAGGGAGTGCAGAATTGGCAGCAGTTTGTGCACTACTAGGAAAAATACCTGAAATAGAAGAATATCAGGATATTACTAAAAATAAAATTCATCCATATTCAGATGAACTTTATCGCTATCTTCAATTTGATGAAATACACGATTTCAGCTTGACAAAGTAATCATGGACCATGTCTAACTTTATAAAAGATAATATTCAAAAAACAAGTAATAATTCTTCTCGTAGCATCAAAAAATTATTAAAACAAAGATCTCTAGTCGTTGCATTTTCGCTCTTATTAACAGGTCTAGGGGCTTCAATTACAAGCATATCTTTTAAAACTGGAATCTATTTTATTAATAATTGGAGATTAGCATTATTAGACCAATTCCCATCTATTGCGGTCTTACCTATTTTTGGAGCTCTAGGAGGAGCTATTGCAGGATATTTGATCAAAAATATAGCACCTGCCGCAAAAGGTTCAGGTGTTAGTCAAATCATGGGTTTCTTAAGACATAAAAAAGTTCCAATGAATTTAAAAGTAGGATTAGTAAAGCTTATATCAGGAATTATTGCAATTGGTAGTGGATTCCCTTTGGGTCCAGAAGGTCCATCAGTTCAAATGGGAGGATCCGTAGCTTGGCAAATGGCCAAGTGGCTCAAAGCTCCTACAGCTTTCAGAAGAGTAATAGTAGCAGCAGGTGGTGGTGCTGGAATAGCTGCAGTATTTAGCGCTCCATTAGGAGGGTTTATCTATGCAATAGAGGAGTTATTAAACTCTGCTAGACCAGTAATTTTATTATTAGTAGTAATTACAACTTTTATTGCAGATTCATCTGCTGATATTATTCAAGCCTTGGGTTTAGATCCTAAAGCAGGAGGCTTTGATTTTAACCTCGGATTTTTGATTCAAAAAGAATATGACCCGTCAGTTTTTTTCTTACCTGTAGATTTTATTTACTTAGTTTTACTAGGAATAATTATTGGGATTTTTGCAGAATTGTACAGCAAATATGTTTTGTTAATGCAAAATCTTGGGAAAAAGTGGTATAAAAATAAATTTGTTTTAAAAATGAGTATCTGTGGACTTATTTTAGGAAGTATCTACTCTTTTTTACCCAGTACATTTCATAATTTAGATGAATTACAGAAAATAATAGCTGAACGAAATACAAGTATTGAAATTGCTTTATTAGCAGTTTTAATACTATTTATCACAACAGGTTTAGCTGCAGCATCCGGAGCTCCTGGAGGACTATTCTATCCAATGCTTACTTTAGGAGGGTCAATCGGACTAATAATGGGGAGCTGGGTGGAAATTGCTACAGGACATGCACCTAGTACATACATTTTTGCGGGAATGGGAGCTTTCGTAGCAGGATGTTCGCGAACGCCAATAACAGCAATGTTTTTAGCTTTTGCTTTAACAAAAAATTTATTAATAATGAAACCTGTGTTAATCAGCTGCATTGCCAGTTTCTTGGTAGCAAGAGCTTTTAATGAAGAATCAATTTATGAAAGACAAATACAAATAGAATTAGAAGATTAAGAGATTATTATCAATCAAAGACAGCAGTTTTACTATTATAAACAAATACTTGATGATTTAAATGTAATCTAACTGCTCTTGCTAAAGCTATTCTTTCAATATCTCTTCCTTTTCTAATCAAATCATCAACTTCGTCTCTATGACTCACATTGACTGTGCATTGATCTATTATAGGTCCTTCATCAAGATCTTCAGTGACATAGTGAGCCGTAGCACCTATTAATTTAACACCCCTCTTCCATGCTCGATGATAAGGCTGCGCCCCCTTAAAAGCAGGTAAAAAAGAATGATGAATATTAATTATTGAAGAAAACTCTTTTAAAAAAGAGTCACTCAAAATTTGCATATATTTTGCTAATACAACAAGATCAATTTCATATTCTTTAAGTAAATCTAAAAATTGTTCTTCAACATCAGATTTTTTAATATTTAATGTATTGATATAGACAAACTTTGCATTAAAGTCAGTTGCAATATTTTCAAGATCAGGGTGATTTGAAATTATTAATGGCACTTTCATTTTGAGTTCACCATTTCTTACTCGCCAAAGTAAGTCGATCAAGCAATGATTTTGTTTGCTAACGAATATAGCAATATTAGGTATTTCATCAGAATAATTTATGTTAAATTTTCCATTTACTTGAGCTGCAACTTTTTCAAATTCATTATAAATTTCATCTCTATCTAAAGATGCTTTTTTACTCTTCCATTCAATTCGGCTAAGAAACAAACCCGCATCCTGATCTGTGTGATGATCAGAGTGCTTTATATTGCCACCATACTCTGAAATCCAACTTGTAAGTAAACTTACAAGACCAGGACGATCGGGGCAAACAATTTTGAATATAATTGAAGGATGTTCCAAAAAATCTTTAACTATTAAATCAATTAAGCAAGTATATCTAATATATCAATGAAAATCTTAAAACAAAATTTTCAAAAAGCACACATAGTTATTATTGGATCGGGAATCATTGGAAAATTTAATGCCTTAGAATTATCAGAATTGGGTTTCCAAATAACCATAATAGATCCGTCTCAGCGCAACAATAGTAGCCATGCTGCTTTAGGCTTACTAATGGGTAATATGTATCAAAAAAGGAAAGGTAGAAGTTGGGATCTCAGGGAAAAAAGCATTCAATTATGGCCAAAATGGATTGAATTCTTGAAACAATTTAATCATGAATTAAATATAGAAAAGCCATTAATACAATTAACTACAAATGAAGAAAAGTTTAAAAAATTAGAGAAATTTATTCATGAAAATAATAATCAAAACTTACAAATTTTAGAAAAAAACTCAATTTTTATTAAGAAAATAAATAAAGCCTTTCAGACAAAAAATATAAAAGGAATTATTTCCCTCGAAGATGGAAGGATAAATGCTGTATCCTTACTTAAAACATTAGATCAATATCTAAAACATAAAAAAATCAATTTTTTAAAAGAAGAAATAATAAAAATACAAAAATCACATAATCAATGGATTTCTAAAACAAGAAACAATAAAAATATCAAATCTGACGTCGTTATTTTGTGTAATTCTCTAAAAGCAGTTGATTTAATAAATAACTTATCTCACAACATCCAATTAAAATCTGTCATCGGTCAAGCTATAGAAATTAATATAAATGAATCAGAAGTTGATTTATTATCACTTCCAAAACAATTCAATATAAATGGCAAAAATATAATTCCAAAATCAAAAAATAAGCTTATTATTGGATCAACTGACGAATATAGTGCTAAGCCAAAAGAAAATATATTCGAAGAACTCACAAATTTTCTAGATAAAAAACCAACTTGGCTGGCAAACGGGAAAATTTCAAAAAAATGGTACGGAATAAGGTCAAGACCTGAAGGAGAACCTTCACCAATAATGAAAAATTTAGAAGATGGATTAATTATATGTACGGGTTTTTATAAAAATGGAATTTTACTAGCTCCGGCTTGTTCTAGATGGGTTGCTAATGAAATTAAAAATTACTTTTCCTAATCCTTTGTTTCAGTAAAGTCTGCGTCAATAACATCATCTCCGCCCTTATCTTTTGAATCACTCTGATCAGAACCATCGGCTGATCCAGATGATGGGGGCTGATTACCAGGTTGCTGATAAACAGATGAACCAACTGCATAAAGTTCTTGCTGAAGTTCCTCAAGAAGTTTTTTCATTGATTCATAATCCTCTTTTGAAGTTGCCTCTTTTAGAGCATTACTTTTTTCTTCAACCTTAGATTTTGCTGCAGCATCAATTTTATCTCCTAGTTCACCAAGTTGCTTTTCTGTCTGATAAACAAGTGTTTCAGCTTGATTCTTTAAATCAATTCTTTCTCTTTTTTCTTTATCTGCAGATGCATTAGATTCAGCATCTTTTACCATTTTTTCAACTTCATTATCAGATAAAGTAGAGGCACCAGTGATAGAAATACTCTGTTCTTTACCACTTCCTTTGTCTTTAGCAGTAACGCTAAGAATGCCATTTGCATCAATATCAAAGGTAACTTCTATTTGAGGAACACCTCGTGGTGCTGATGGTATACCATCTAATCTAAAAGTTCCTAAGCTTTTGTTATCAGACGCCATTTCTCTTTCACCCTGTAAAACGTGTATTTCTACATTTGTTTGACCATCTACAGCAGTTGAATATGTTTCAGCTTTTTTCGTAGGCACTGTAGTATTTCGATTTATCATTTTTGTCATTACTCCCCCTAAAGTCTCTACACCTAAAGAAAGTGGAGTAACGTCAAGCAACAATATATCTTTAACCTCTCCAGCTAAAACTCCTCCCTGAATTGCAGCTCCAACAGCTACTACCTCATCAGGATTAACAGTCTGATTTGGTTCTTTACCTATTATTTTTTTAACTAAATCTAAAACAGCAGGTATTCGAGAAGAGCCTCCAACCATTACAACTTCATCAATTTCGCTAGTAGATATTTTTGCATCACTTATAGCTCTCTCAACTGGAGTCTTACACCTATCAATTAAAGAAGCTGCTAATTCCTCAAACTTCGCTCTAGTTAGGTTCAAATCCAAATGTTTAGGACCTTCGGGGGTTGCAGTAATAAAAGGTAAATTTATTTCGCTCTGAGTAGCATTGGAAAGCTCAATTTTTGCTTTTTCTGCTGCTTCAGTAAGTCTCTGTAACGCTTGCTTATCTTGTCTAAGGTCTATTCCCTCATTTGATTTAAATGTACTAGCTAAGTGATCTACGATACATCTATCAAAATCATCACCACCTAAATGTGTATCTCCAGATGTAGACAAAACTTCGGTAACACCATCACCAGCTTCAATAACTGAAACATCGAATGTGCCTCCCCCTAAATCAAAAACAAGAATTTTTTCATTTTCTTTATCCAAACCATATGCTAAAGCTGCGGCAGTTGGCTCATTCACAATTCTAAGAACTTCTAAACCTGCAATCTTGCCTGCATCTTTTGTAGCCTGTCTTTGAGAGTCATTAAAATAAGCTGGAACTGTAATTACTGCCTGTGTAACTTTTTCACCAAGGTATTTACCTGCGTCATCTGCTAACTTTCTTAAAACTTGAGAACTTACCTCTTCAGGAGAAAACTGCTTATCTAAAATAGGACACTTTAGTTTGACACTAGAACCGGATTTTTCAACAGAATAACTGACTTCTTTAGATTCTTCATTAACCTCATCAACTCTTCTACCCACAAAACGCTTTGCAGAATAAAAAGTATTTTCAGGATTCATAACAGCTTGTCTTTTTGCAATTTGTCCAACAAGTTGATCTTGATTTTTGGTATATGCAACAACTGATGGAGTTGTTCTGAAACCCTCAGCATTTGCTATTACAGTAGGTTTACCACCCTCCATCACAGCGACACAACTATTAGTTGTTCCTAAATCGATTCCTACAACCTTACCCATGGGTAAACTCTCATATTTGATATTCTCCATAATCGGTCATTAGCGACATTATTGTTACTCAAAGACGGGGTGTGGTTCCCGAACAGATCATTATTTTTTGAGGAAAAATTCCAAACATGATTTCAAGTAAGACATCTTTTATTGCATTAATTGGCAATCCAGTAAGCCATTCTTTATCACCAATTATGCAAAATGCTGCACTTCAATATTTAGGCTTAGATTTGATTTATATTGCTTTACCCTGTAAAGAACAAGATCTAGAATTAGTTCTGAATTCTTTAAAAAAAATTAATTGCAAAGGTTTAAATATTACAATTCCGCATAAAGAAAAAGTATTTGACCTTTGTAGTGAAATTTCCCCTATTGCCAAACAAGTAAAAGCGATTAATACCTTGAAACTAAATTCTGAAAAGGAGTGGAGCGCTACTAATACAGATGTAGAGGGATTCATTTATCCATTAAAAACAATAAACTTATCTAAAAAAAACTCAGTAGTTCTTGGCTCCGGTGGCGCTGCAAGATCTGTCATTCAGGGTTTAATAAATTTAAATCTTTCAACAATTTCAGTTATATCACGTAATAAATCATCACTTAATGAATTAAGAAAAAATTTTGAAAGTCAAATTCAACTTCAAGTTATTTTAAATGATGATAATCTAGCCGAAAATTTAATTCAGGAAGCGGACCTAATTGTAAACACGACACCAGTGGGGATGAAAACAACTAAAAATGAAAAAAATAAATTGCCATACGGTAAGGTTTTTTGGAGATCTCTTAAATCACAAACAATTGTGTATGATCTAATCTACAATCCAGCACCAACTCCTTTATTAAAATTTTGCTCGAACAAAGGATGCAATACTATCGATGGTTCAGAAATGCTTGTTGCTCAAGGAATGAAATCGATATCATTTTGGACAGATGGTTTAGAAGTGCCTTTTCACATTATGAATGACGCACTAAAAAAATGTCTTTAAAAATGATGCTAATTTCTAAGAAACTGCCCTTCATAATGTATCGTAAGTAATGAACAGACGCTCATCACAACAATTTATGAGCCAAAGACCTTGTCTGAAACTATGAATGCTCAACAATCTTATTACGAAACAATGTACATCCTCCGCCCAGATATTGCGGAAGATGAAGTAAAAAATCATATAGAAAAATACAATAAACTTTTGCAAGAATTTGGCGGTTCTATCCTTGATAGCCAAATGAGAGGTAAGAGAAGATTGGCTTATCAAATTGCTAAACATAGAGAAGGTATTTATGTACAATTAAGTCACCAAGGTGACGGACAACATATTTTCAAAATTGAAAAAGCGATGAGACTAAGTGAAGATGTTATTAGATATATGACGGTAAAGCAGGAAGGTCCTTTACCAAAACCAAGGCCTTCAAATAAAAATATAACTCAAGCTGAGAATAAGGATAATCCAGAAACTAAAGTTGCATCTGAAGAAAAACAAGTATTAGCAAGTGCTGAGTCCTCAACTTCAGGAAAAGATGATATTGAAGTTAAAAAAAATGCACAGTCCTAAATCTTAATCAATTTTTTTTGAATTTAACTCTGCCCAAATTTTATTGGACATACCCCACATATAGATAAAACCCTCTGCTGAGGAATGATCGAATATATCCTCTTGACTATAAGTTGCCATATCTGGCCTGTAAAGAGAATTATTTTCAGATTTCCTTCCAATAATTATTGCATTCCCTTTATGTAACCTAATCTTCACTCTTCCATTAACTGAAGTTTGAGTTGATGAAACAAAAGCATCAAGACTCTCCTTGAGAGGACCAAACCAAAAACCTTGATAAACTAGTTGACCCCATTTTTTTTCAACTATTCCTTTAAAATTAATAACATCTGGATTTAGTGTTATGCTTTCTAATTCCTGGTGAGCTTTTATTAAAAGTAACAAACCAGGCGTTTCATAAATTTCTCTACTTTTAATTCCTACTACTCGGTCTTCAATCATATCTATTCTTCCAAAACCATGTTTACCCGCAAGATCATTAGCTTTTTTAATAATCTCTACAGGAGTTAATATTTCTTTATCAATTTCAACTGGTAAACCATTTTTAAAAACAATTTCAACATCTTGCGGAGAGTCAGGTGAATTATCAATTGATGATGTCATTGCAAAAATATCTTCCGGTGCTTCTTGCATTGGATCCTCCAATATTCCGGCTTCAATACTCCTACCAAGTAGGTTAACGTCTATTGAATATGGCGATTTTTTTGATACTGGGGCAGGAATACCAAATTTTTCTCCGTATAAAATTGCCTCTTCTCTACTCATCTTCCACTCTCTTGCTGGAGTAATTATTTTTAAATCAGGGGCTAAGGCATTAATTGCCAAATCAAATCGAACTTGATCATTACCTTTGCCTGTACATCCATGAGCTACTGCATCAGCATTAATCTCTCTTGCAATACTTACCAGATTTTCAGCAATTAAAGGCCGAGCAAGAGCTGTAGATAGAGGATATTTATCTAAATATAATGAATTTGCTCTAATGGCAGGAAAAGCAAATCTTTCAATAAAACTATTAACTAAATTACCAACGATTGATTTAGATGCACCTGAATTTAAAGCTTTTTGCCTAATCAGTTCCAAATCTTCGCCTTGTCCAAGATCTGCAACAAAAGTAACAACTTCTGAAATGCCATATTCATTTTTTAAATATGGAATACAAACGCTCGTATCAACACCACCAGAATAGGCTAATACAACTTTTTTAACCTGCTGCATTTAAATTTGCTCCATAAATTTTTAATTTTTTGTCTAATTAAGAATTTGAAAACTTATTAAAAACTAATATTATTGTAACTAAAAGAGCAGGACCAAAAACTAGTAATAAGAGAAGTAAGTAATTAATTAATAAAAAACTGGGATGTAAATATCCAATAAGTTTGAGTAATGCTGCAAATAGCAGTGAAATGGATAAAATAAAAAAGAATTTTAAATTTCCTTTATTAAACAAAGATTTTTGAGTGCTCTATTATGTATTATCCTATATGTAGAGCATTGATTTTAATGGATTCCGATAAACTAAAAATTAGATTAAACGATATTTCTGAAGTTAATCCTGCTTTAACTTGCTACCACAGAAATGATCCAGCTCCCGTTTTACCGCTAAGAGATGAACCAGACCTTCTATCATGGCTCGAAAATACAGGTAGGCTTGTTGCTGAAAAAGAAGGCGATTCACAAGAGATTAGCACAATAGAAGAGGAAGAACTCTCGGCACTTATGGGAGAAAAAGAAGATTACAAAACTGAGGAAGACCCTTCTTTAGAAGATGATTGGGAAGATTAAAGTATTTGACTTTAAATCATTATTAATTCTAAATACTATTGCACTTTTAGTAACTTCTTATATTTTTAAAAATTTTTTCTTTATAGGAATTTATACATTATTTTTTTTTATTTCTTTATTAACAACAAAATATGGTTTAAAAATATTTCAAAAATTTAGTTTGTTTCAAAATATTAGAACTGACGGGCCAACTAGTCATTACACAAAAAGTAATACTCCAACCATGGGTGGAATTTTTATAGTAATACCTTTTTTAATTTTTCTTTCGTTATTAAGCATAAGTCAAAGTTCGCCAAAATTATTCCTTCTACTATTTAATATTTTTGGTTTTTTTATGACAGGTTTTTTAGATGATTACTTAAGCATTAAAAACAAAAAAAATACAGGTCTAAAATCAAAAGAAAAATTTATCTTACAAAGCATCATCTCAATAATTTTTATATTTTTAGCCTACAAACAAGATTTAATAAATCCAATATTAACAATATCTAATAACTGGGAAATAAATATGAGTATTTTCATTTTGCCCATTGCTTTTTTAGTATTAGTTGGATTAAGCAACTCAGTAAATTTATCTGATGGATTAGATGGATTATCGGCTGGATGCAGCGCAATTGTCTTTTATGGATTGGGAACAGAAATATTAATGAAAGAGCAGCAAGAGCTTATTATTTTTAGTATCTTGTGTTATTCAATGTCGGGCATATGTTTAGGGTTTCTCAAGTATAATAACCATCCTGCAAAAATATTTATGGGAGACACAGGATCTTTAAGTATTGGTGCAGTTTTGGCTTCTATAGCATTATTAACAAATAGCCTTTTTACCTTATCTATTTTCTCAGGAATTTTCATTATTGAATCATTATCAGTAATGGTTCAAGTAGGTTTTTTTAAAATTACAAAAATATTATTTCATAATGGAAAACGCATATTTTTAATGGCACCACTTCATCACCATTTTGAACTTAAAGGAGTTAAGGAACAAAAAATAGTTGAAAGTTTTTGGAAAATCAACATATTACTTGTTTTTTTAGGTATAGTTTTAAAAATCAATCTTTAAGGTATTTGTTATGAGTTTTTTTACTTGGAAAGATAAAGGATTAACAAGTGACTGCTCGAGCCTTGATGCGATGGCATCAAGATTTGAAGAAACTGCTAACTTAATGAAAAAACTATCTAAAAAAGGTTTCAAACTAAAAAAATTGCACAATAATCAATTGATTATTCATACTGATCCTAAAATATTTGATCAATGGGGATTTATAAGTGAAGAACTTCCTTTTAAACAACTGTGTTTGATACCAGATGAAGAATCACTTTTAGAGCTAGAAAATTCTTCAGTAAGTATTGATAAATAATTACGTATATGAGTGTTCCAACTAAAATGCCTATTAACACCTTCAATACCATTTCTGCTCCATAATTTCCACTGATCATTATTAGCAATCCCTTTCTCAAGAGCTATTTTCAGTTTACTAATATCACTAACATCTACTAAAAGTCCATTTTCACATTTTGAGCGAATTTCTTTAGGTCCTCCATCATTTGTTGAAATTATGGGCAATCCACATGAAGAAGCCTCAAGAAGGGTTAAACCGAATGGCTCAGTTAAAGCTGGGTTAACAAACAAACCAGCCCTACAAGCAGCCCATCTATATAAAGCAGGAATCTGATTTGGAAGATGCTTTTTTGGATAGGCTACTTTTCCATACAAATTATATTTATCAATAGTTTCAAAAATATTTTGAAAAACGTCTTTTTGTTGGGAGTCAAGTTTTGAAGTGCTATCTCGACAACCCAAAATCAAAACTAAATTAGTTTTTCTCTTTAATTTTTCAGATCTTCCATATGCTTCAATCAAAGAAGGAATATTTTTTCTTCTTACAGCCCTAGAAATAGTTAGCAATGGAGGTTTTGTTAAATCCTTTAAAAAAGGTTGCATCATATTATCAATTTCCGCTGTCTCTGTTGTCGAGTGAATACTGTGAAACTTTTCATGATCTACACCAGGGGGGATCACTCTAGCTTTATTTGATGAAAAAGAAAAATATTGAGAATATTGATAAACTGACTCTTGATTAGTACTTGTAACAACAATATTTGCAGATTTTAAAGCTTTTTCTTCAGCTTCAATTCGTTTACTAATAGAGTAAAACTTTTCTATTTGATTAATATTTAAACCAGTATCAAGCAATTTCCTTTGTTTTTCTCTTCCTAGAGAATGACCAGTGAATATAAGTGGAACGTTTAAAGTTTTACTTAGTTTTGCACCAACATATCCAGCATCTGCATAGTGCGCATGAATAAAATTAGGCTTTTTATTTTTTTTGTAATAAGTAATAAGTTTTTGAGTTAATTCATCTAAATAAGGCCAAAGCAATTCCTTTCTTAAATATTTATTAGGTCCAAATTTAAATCTAAGGATCCTAACCCCAGGCTCAACGAATTCTTCTCCTTTTGCATAATCTTTATCTACTTTAAAGTCATTTATTAATCGAGTTACTAAATCAACTTGGTCTACATCAGGAGTATTTGCTAAACTTTTGACTAACTCTAAAACGTATTGTGTTTGCCCTCCAGTATCTGCATCCTTACCTAATTCAAGATTTTTGGAGCGAATTAGACCATGTAAATGTAAATGTAAAAATTTAAATCTCATTTAACAAGTCCTCTAGAATTGTCTTTAATAGAAATAAGATGAATTTCTAGAGGAAATCTTAAGAAACCATTATGATTTAAAAATTTTTAAATGCATAAATATCTGAAAAAGAAGATATAGTCTATTTTCATAGAGCTTTAAGGAGTACTTTTTTTTATTCAAATAATTGTAAATACAAAGAAATACAACAAAGAATCTATCATTTGAGAACCTTTTTAAGATATTTTGCTGTATGGCTGGTAGGGTGTTTCGCCACATCCTCAGGAATACCTTCAGCAATAATTTCTCCACCTTTATCACCACCATCAGGTCCTAAATCAATTATCCAATCTGAACATCTAATAACATCTAAATTATGTTCTATAACAATCACAGAATTACCTTTATCTACTAAACGCTGAATCACATCCATTAATTTATGAACATCATAAAAACTTAAACCAGTAGTAGGTTCATCAATCAAATATAAAGTTTTTCCAGTAGCCCTTTTAGATAATTCTGTAGCTAGCTTCACTCTTTGAGCCTCTCCGCCAGATAATGTTGGAGCAGGTTGACCCAATTTAACGTATCCTAATCCAACATCTACTAATGTAGATAATCTATCAGCAGCTTGTGGTATTGCAGAAAAAGTTTCAGCGGCTTGTTCAACAGTCATCTCTAAGACGTCAGATATATTGAAACCTTTATATTTAACTTGAAGGGTTTCCCTATTAAAACGAGCTCCTTTGCATACTTCGCATTGAACATACACATCGGGTAAAAAATTCATTTCAATAACATTAACTCCCTGACCTTTACATGCTTCGCATCTTCCACCTTTCACATTAAAACTAAATTGGCCAGCCTGATATCCCCTAGCTTTTGCCTCTACTGTGGCAGTGAATATCTGCCTTATTGGATCAAAAGCGCCTGTATATGTTGCAGGGTTTGATCTTGGTGTTCTCCCTATAGGAGATTGATCTATAACGATAACTTTATCAATTGCCTTTATTCCTTTCAGCTCCTTAACACCCTGAGGAAAAGGGACTTTTAATCCTAAAGAATGACACAAAGCAGGGTGAAGTAATTCATTTATCAAAGTACTTTTACCACTTCCACTTACACCAGTTACAGAGACTAATCTTCCTAAAGGAAAATCTACAGATATATTCTTTAAATTATTTTTAGAGCAATTATTTAAAA
This sequence comes from Prochlorococcus sp. AG-347-K18, assembly GCA_003281365.1. GTDB lineage: Bacteria > Cyanobacteriota > Cyanobacteriia > PCC-6307 > Cyanobiaceae > Prochlorococcus_A. Next base: position 48,366 of record QCCF01000006.1, on the reverse strand, counting down.
TTAAACTTTTTTTAACAGAAGATCGGCGTTCTTTTGGAGTAGGGATTGACTTTTTACCACTGAGATAAGCTCCAGTTAATGACTTTTCTGAATTCAAAACATCTTGATATGATCCTTGAGCAATGATTTCCCCACCATAAACTCCAGCCCCTGGACCAATATCTACTAAATAATCGGCAGATTTCATAGTATCTTCGTCATGTTCAACAACTACTAAAGTATTTCCTAAGTCTCTTAAGCTTTTCAATGTCTCTAATAATCTGTCATTATCTCTCTGATGTAAACCAATACTTGGCTCATCTAATACATATAGAACCCCAGTAAGGCCTGCTCCTATTTGTGTAGCTAATCTGATACGCTGAGCTTCGCCGCCCGACAACGTCATAGCTGGTCTGTCTAAAGTTAAATAATCTAAACCTACGTTAATTAAAAACTTCAAACGTAAGCGAATCTCTTTTAAAACTAATTCACCTATTTGCTTTTGTTTTTCTGATAAAGCTATATTATCTTGCTTTGACTTGCCTAATCCCATGATTCGTTCGATATGAACTAGGGTTTCAGAAACACTTATAGAAGTTAAATCAGTTATGTTATAAGGCCCTAGTTTAACAGCCAAAGCTTCAGGCCTTAATCTTTTTCCAAAGCATGTCTTGCAAGGAACTAATTCTAAGTACTTTTCTAACTTTTGTTTAACTGACTCTCCATTAGCTTCATTAAATTGCCTCTCTAATATTGGCAAAATTCCCTCAAAAGGCCTTTCAAAACCACTCGAGGATTTAAAACGACTATCAGCTTGTATTAATATTGGTTTATCTGATCCTAAAAGTAGAACCTTCTTTTGCAAATCACTTAAATCTTTCCAAGGAGTTTTTAATTCAAAACCATAGGCTTGGCCTACAGAATATAATAAAGAGAAATAGTATGTATTATCTTTTTCACTCCAAGGAGCTATTGCGGCATAGACGGGTAATGTCTTATCAGGTATAACTCTATCTTCCGTAAATTTTTTTAAATAACCTATTCCATGACAATCTGGACATGCACCGTATGGACTATTAAAAGAAAATAATCTAGGAGAAAGTTCCTCAACTATAGATCCATGAACAGGACAAGCATAATTCTCTGAATATAATTTTTCTTTATCTAAATTAAGAGGAAGTTTTTCTCCTTTTTTAGGAACAACCTCTACTATTGCTAAGCCATCGCCTCTTTTCAGACAAGTTTGTAGAGAGTCATTTAATCTTTCTTGTATTCCATCTCTTGCGATTAATCTATCAACTACAACCTCAATATTATGAATTTGATTTTTATCTAACTCGATACTATCAGCAAGTTCTCGTACCTCGCCATTAATTCTAACCCTAGCAAAGCCTTCAGCTGCTAATCCACTTATTAATTTTGTATGAGTTCCTTTCTTACCTCTAACAACAGGTGCCAATAATTGATACCTTGTTCCTTCTGGCAAAAGAAGTATTTGATCAACCATTTCGTCAATCGTTTGAGGCGCAATTGGAATCCCACAATGATGACAATGTGGTTCTCCAGCACGGCCGAATAATAACCTTAGATAATCTTGTATCTCAGTTACTGTTCCAACTGTTGAACGAGGATTATGACTTGTAGATTTTTGATCAATAGAAATGGCGGGCGATAAGCCCTCAATATTATCAACATCTGGTTTATCTACTTGACCTAAAAATTGCCTAGCATATGCTGAAAGACTCTCAACATATCGTCTTTGTCCTTCAGCAAAAATCGTATCAAAAGCCAAAGAACTTTTACCACTTCCACTAACGCCAGTAAAAACTATAAATTTATTCCTAGGTAAAGTAAGATCAATATTTTTTAAATTATGCTGACGAGCACCTCTTATATTTATCGAATTACCTTCTCCAAAAGTATTATCAACATTTATAACCATGTTTCAGTCTATATAATGGTTTAAGAATGATATTATAGTGGAATTTTTTTTATTTTATGCTGCTGCTCGATCAAGGAGTCTAGAAGCGTAATCATTTGCATCTCTAAAACCTCCACCAATCAATTCTATTAATTCATGTTTTCTCTCTTTTTTACTAGTTAATTTTGATATTGAAGTATATGTCATGCCATTAATCACTTTTTTATAGACTTTAAAATGAGCTAACCCTCTAGCAGCTAAAAAAGGCTGATGGGTAATACACAAAACTTGTTGCCCATTTGAAATTTGATTAATTAAATCAACTAAAGACAACAAAGATTTGCCACTTAAACCGCTATCAATTTCGTCTAAAAAAAATGTATTTGGCTTTTTAGAAATACTAGATTTAATAGCTAACAAGAATCTTGACATTTCTCCACCAGAAATAACACTTGAAATAGGAGCAAGGTTCTGATCAGGATTAGCAGAAAACAAAAAACTTATATTATCAATTCCATCTTTAGATGGATTACACTCAGAAAATTGAATTGAAAAATTTGCATTTTCTAAACCTAAATTTCGTAAAATAAGCACTACTGAATACTGTAAATTTTTAGCAATTTTTTTTCTTTCGTTAGACTGAATAACGAAAAGAGACTGTAAATTACTTTGTAAGTTTTTAATTTTAATTTCCATAGTAAGTATTTCATTATCATTATCATTGTTTTCATGGAAATATTTTTTTAATTGATCTCGTTTATCAATTAATTGAGGAAGGTTCAATGAAAAAGTTCTCTCCAAATTTTTTAAAAAAAATAATCTTTTTTGTATTTCTGGAAGTTTAGATTCATAGTTTTCAACATCTTGAATATATGAATTTAATTCGTAAATTAAATCTTCAACATTGACTTGGATATCTAGTAATTTCTCTCTAAATTGTTGAATCTTTAAGTCGAAATCTGCTATTTTGTTTAAATTTTTTATTGATTGATTAATCAAAAATGCTATTGAAGGTTGATCATGATTTAAATTATTTAAGTTTTCTAGAGATGATTGAATCGAATTATTAATTTCAAGATTATTCAGAAGTTTATTTTCCATTGCTTCCAGTTCTAAAATTTCTTTACTGGAATTTAAATTTGCCTGCTCTAAAATCTCCAACATTTCTTTTACTGCTAAAGTATTTTCTTCTTTTTTCCTAAAGGTTTCAATTTTTTCATTCAATAAAACTTTTAAAACTTCACTTTCCTCCCATAATTTTTTGATCTTTGTATTAGTATCTTTTAATTCTTGCGAACATAAATCATCTATAATTAATCTTCTTTTTTCTTGAGAGTCAAATAAAAAAGTATCTGATTGTCCTGCAAAATCTACTAATAAACGTCCAAGATCCTCTAAAGATTGTTTGTTAATTGATAAATTATTAAGACTATATTTGGATAAGATTTTATTATTTTTTCTATAAGACTTCCTTTTAATCTTTAGTTGTGAATCACTTGTTTCAAAGCCATTAATAATTAACCAATTTTTAATTTGAGGAGATAATGAGAATTTTGCCTCAATGACACAATAATTTTTGCCTAGACGTATTAAATGTTTTAAAGGTATATTAGTTCCACCAAATAAAACATTCAAAGAATCTAAGATTAATGATTTTCCTGAACCAGAATCCCCTGTAATAATATTCAAACCTTTTTCAAAATTAATTTCTATAATCTCTATTAGGGCTACATTTTCTATCTTTAATTGTATTAACATGATAATTCTTCCATATAAAAAAATTAACCTCTTTTTAGAAAAAAAAAAGGGCTTAAATATATAAAGTTATGAAAGAAGATTATACTGATTTTATAGAAGTATCTGGGCTACTAGATTATGATCCAGACACAATTTCCAAGATTTACAAAAAAAATCCGGAAAGACTATTAAAAAGACTCTGGCAAACTCTCATACCTATATTCATATATGTTTTTGGTGTTGGATGGGATAAATTAACTGGTAGATTAAAAAATGAACAAAAAGCAAGATTTAGAGCGAGAGAATTAACCAATTTATTAGTAGAGCTTGGACCTGCCTTTGTAAAAGCAGGTCAAGCGTTATCAACAAGACCAGATATTATTCCAGCTATTCTTCTAGAAGAATTATCTGAATTACAAGATCAATTACCAGGATTTGATGGGAATAAGGCTATGGAATTAATTGAGGAAGATTTAGACTGCAAAATTGATGAAGTTTTTTTGGAAATTGACAAAGAACCAATTTCAGCTGCCTCTTTAGGACAAGTTCACAAAGCTACTTTAAAAAATAAAGAAATTGTTGCAGTCAAAGTCCAACGTCCAGGATTACGAGAACAGATAACTTTAGATCTTTATATAGTCAGAAATATTGCTTTTTGGCTGAAAAACAATATTGGATTAATAAGAAGTGATCTCGTTGCTTTGATTGATGAATTAGGCAAAAGAGTTTTTGAAGAAATGGATTACTTAAACGAAGCTAACAATGCAGAGAAATTTAGAGATATGCATAAACATAACCAAATGATTGCAGTACCAAAAATTTACAAAGAAATAACATCAAGACGAGTTCTAACAATGGAATGGATTGAAGGAACTAAACTAACCAATTTAGAAAATGTAAAAAAATTAGGAATCGACCCTGACAAAATGATTGATATAGGAGTGCAGTGCAGCCTAGAGCAACTATTAGAACATGGTTTTTTTCACGCAGACCCACACCCGGGAAATCTATTAGCCTTAGAAGATGGCAGATTATGTTATTTAGATTTCGGAATGATGAGCGAAGTTTCCAGAGACTCTAGATCTGGATTAATACAAGCTGTAGTCCATTTGGTGAATAAAAACTTTGATAAATTATCTAAAGATTTTGTAAAATTAGGTTTCTTATCAGAAGAAGTTAATTTAGAGCCAATTGTTCCAGCATTTCAAGATATTTTTAGTAACGCCGTTGAACAGGGCGTTTCAAAAATGGATTTCAAAAGTGTTACAGACGATATGTCTGGCGTTATGTATAAATTCCCTTTCAGACTACCTCCATATTATGCTCTCATAATTAGGTCATTATTGACATTAGAAGGAATAGCCTTAAGCGTAGACCCAAACTTTAAGATATTAGGAGCAGCTTATCCGTATTTTGCGAAAAGATTGATGGAGGATCCTGATCCACAATTAAGAGAAAGTTTGAAAGAAATGCTTTTTGATAATAAAAAATTTAAGTGGGATCGTTTAGAAGACCTACTCTCCAACGCTGCAAAACAGACAAACCTTGATCTAGAAAAACTTTTAGATGAAGTAATAAATCTTCTTTTTTCATCAAAAGGAGGGTTTCTGAGAAATGAAATAGTTGATAGCATAACAAATCAAATAGATTTAGTTAATCTCAAAATATTGAAAAATTTAAATAACTACCTTCCTAACTCAATAAAATTGAATATGACTGATAAAAATAACAATTTAAGTGACGTTATCATGTCTGTTGAGCCATTAAGAAACTTTTTTGAAATTTTGCAAAAAGTACCTGGTTACTCTATCGAAATATTCTTCAAAAGAGTCCCTCGTCTAATAAATGAGCCTTATACAAAAGAAATGGGCATTAGAATCGCAAAAAAATTAACAGAAAAAAGTATGGTTAGACTTGTAAAAATTGCAGCTGGTGCAAATATCTAAAATGAAATATTTAATAAAAAGAATATTTTTTATTTTAATAAGTTCACAATTACTTTTTAATATTTCAAAAGTTAATGCTGCCGAAGAAATCAAAATTACATACAGTATATTTTCAAGAACAATTGAAGTAAATTCATTAAAAAAATTTGCTATAAAAGGTAATTCCACAAAAAAATTAAACAGAATTTTAAGAGCAACTGGATCTACAGATAATGAAATTAGATCAGTATTGAATAAAAATTTTGAGATTCCTATTACGATTGCAAGCAAATTGGTAAACTCTGAAATAGGGAATGTTTTTTTATCAAGACTTTCAACTATTATCCACCCACCCATAGCGACTGATGAAAGGACAGGTGTATTAGCGCTTAAAGCAAGCATTATAAAGGGTATTGTCTTGGGAAATGGAAAAATTAATCTTATAAATTTTTTTGAAGGATATCCAACTGAAACTGTTATTTTAGATGTAAACGCTTTAAGCAAAGTTATGAATAAAGTAGAATCAATCTCAGAATTACTAGACTTTTTTACAAATTCTCCTCTAGAAAAAATTAAAACAAATTAAAGATCTATGGTGTTATTAAATAAAATCAAAAATAAACTACGTATCAATTACAGAAAGAAAAGATGGCCAGGTCTAATTGAAGCTTACAAACAATATCTTCCGGTTACAAAAAAAACACCTATTATCTCTTTAAATGAAGGAAATACTCCATTAATTTTTAGTGACTCTATTAGCAATTTAATTGGAAATGGAACAAAAGTTTTTTTAAAGTATGATGGCCTGAATCCCACAGGATCTTTTAAAGATCGCGGAATGACTATGGCCATTAGCAAGGCAAAAGAAGAGGGTCGTGAAGCTGTAATTTGTGCGAGTACTGGAAATACTTCTGCAGCTGCAGCCGCTTATGCTTCTAGAGGTGGTTTGAAACCTTATGTGTTAATACCTGAAGGATTTGTTGCACAAGGCAAACTTGCACAAGCTTTAATGTATGGAGCTGAGATAATTTCTATAAACGGCAATTTTGATAAAGCTTTAGAAATTGTAAGAGATTTATCCTCTGAACATCCAATAGAACTTGTTAATTCTGTTAATCCTTATCGAATACAAGGACAAAAAACAGCAGCTTTTGAGATTATAGATGATTTAGGTATTTCCCCTGACTGGCTATGTATTCCAATGGGAAATGCTGGCAATATTACTGCTTATTGGTTGGGCTTTAAAGAATATTCAAAAATTAAAAGAAATATAAAATTACCACTTATGATGGGTTTTCAAGCTGAGGGTTCTGCTCCGTTAGTAAATAATATAATAGTCAAAAATCCTGAGACTATTGCAACGGCAATAAGAATTGGAAATCCTGTCAATAGAGAAAAAGCAAAAATAGTAAAAAAAGAAAGTAAAGGAGACTTTCAGTCAGTTACTGACGAAGAAATAATCAATGCTTATAAAGTTCTGGCCAAAGAAGGCATTTTTTGTGAACCTGCTAGTGCAGCATCAGTTGCTGGCCTTATTAAGAATAAAAATAGAATTCAAAAAGAATCTACAATTGTTTGTGTACTTACAGGAAATGGATTGAAAGATCCTGATTGTGCTATTAAAAATAATGATGCAGTTTTTAGAAAAAATATTGAACCTTCGTTAAAAAATATAACCAAAATTTTAGGTTATTAAAAACCAATAAAATTAGTGTCTGTGGAAATCAATTAAAACCAAAGTTTATTTGTTGAAAAATACTTAATAAAATGTTTACTTTGTTGAATAGTTTTTGTCTTGTCATAAAATTTCAAATTTATTCAACATATTAAATTTTTTTTCCACTTATTAAAAATCCGAAAAAATAAAAGAATTAGGTTTTTGTTATATGTTTTCCACATTTTCCACAGCAACTACTACTACTAATATTTTTATTTATTTATTTATTTTTTATTAAAAGAAAGAATAAAATAAATTATTGAATTTAATTTACGAAAAAAGTATATTGTATTTATAAAAAGGATCTAAATTTCGATGGAGATTATTTGTAATCAAAATGAATTGAATAATGCTATACAATTAGTAAATAAAGCGGTTGCTTCGCGACCAACTCATCCAATTCTTGCGAATATACTTTTAACAGCTGACCAAGGAACGAATAAAATAAGTTTGACGGGTTTTGACCTTAATTTAGGAATTCAAACTTCTTTCGATGGAACTGTCAAAAATAGTGGAGCTATTACTATACCTTCCAAACTTTTATCTGAAATAGTAAATAAATTACCTAATGAAACGCCTGTCTCTTTGGAAGTGGATGAAAATTCAGATAATATTTTAATAAAAAGTGATAGAGGTTCTTTTAATATCAAGGGTATTCCTTCTGATGATTATCCTAAGTTACCATTTGTTGAAAGTGGCACCTCTATAAATATTGAGCCTAGTTCATTTTTAAAAGCTTTAAAATCAACTATTTTTGCAAGTAGTAATGATGATTCAAAGCAATTACTTACAGGAGTCAATTTTACTTTTAAACAAAATTATTTAGAGTCTGCTTCAACAGATGGACATAGATTGGCTGTTGCTCTAATTGGTAATGAAGAACACCTTAAAAATAATGAAAATTTATCTTTTCAAGAAAGTGATTTATCAGTAACTATCCCCACAAGATCTTTAAGAGAAATTGAAAAACTAGTTTCTTTGAGAGGTTCAGAAAATTCAATAAAACTTTTTTATGATAAGGGACAAGTAGTTTTTATTTCTTCAAATCAAATAATTACAACAAGAACTCTGGAAGGAACATATCCAAATTACTCACAATTAATACCTGATAATTTTTCTAAAATTTTTAATTTTAATACTAAAAAATTGATTGACTCATTAGAAAGAATTGCTGTATTAGCTGATCAGCAAAGTAGTGTTGTCAAGATTAAATTGGATGATACAGAGTTAGCTTCAATAAGCGCTGATGCACAAGATATTGGAAATGCAAATGAATCAGTACCTGTGTCTTCTTCTGGAGAAGATTTTGATATTGCTTTTAATGTGAGATACCTTTTAGAAGGTTTAAAAGTTATTTCTTCTGAAAATGTACTTTTAAAGTGTAATCTTTCAACTACCCCAGCTGTTTTTGTTCCAGAAGATAATTTTAATTCTTTTACTTATTTAGTTATGCCTGTTCAGGTTCGTTCTTAAGTTGAGACTCCCTAAAGAAATTTTTTTAAGTGAATTACTAAATTATAATGTTAAGGGTAATATGGCTCTTAATTACGGAAGTGGTGAAAATGTTTGGATGCACCCTCCGGTTCATAGGATCTTAGGCTGGTACTCTCGTCCTTCAAACTTTGATCTAAAACGTAATGTTTGGAGATTAAATCAAATTTCCCAAATAATAGATAATGAAATTTACGTAAAGGGAGATCCCGCGATTTCTGATTTGGCAACTTTAAATAGATTTCCAAATTTAATAGAAGCTAATTTGATAAATAGAAAGGGTTCAAAAATAGGAGTCTTAGCGGATTTTCTATTTGACATGAAAACTGGTCAAATTAAATATTATTTAGTTTCTAGAGCGAACCCTAAGATACCTGGATCTAGTAGATGGAGATTAAATATTAATAATATTAATGATCAACAGCCTGGATTAGTTTTTTGTGAAAGTAATTCTTTAGATGATTTAACGTTAATTAAATCGAGTATAAAGCATGAATTTTTGCAAAAAGGAAAAAAAATCATTAATAGATTTGATGATATGAAAAATATAGCTGCAAATAGATTAGAAGATTGGCTTGAAGAAGATGAAGATATAAACCAAAATTTAGATTTTAAACAAGAAAGTTTTTATAATAATGAAAGAACATCAAGATCTTTTAAGGAAAAAAGAGAAGATGACCCTTGGATTTAAATAATGATAAATTTAGAAAATAATGATCTATATGATCTTCATGAAGTTCTTAAAGTTGAAAATTTAACATTTAATGATTATGAAGAAATTTGTAAAAGATTAAATAGAAGACCTAATAGGACTGAATTAGGAATGTTTGGTGTTATGTGGTCTGAACATTGTTGTTATAGAAATTCAAAACCACTACTTTCTAAGTTTCCAACCAAAGGAAAAAGTGTTTTAGTTGGTCCTGGTGAAAATGCTGGTGTCATTAATGTGGGAAATAATCAAAAACTTGTTTTTAAAATAGAAAGCCATAATCATCCTTCTGCAATTGAACCTTTTCAAGGGGCAGCAACAGGTGTAGGAGGAATATTAAGAGATATTTTTACGATGGGAGCAAGGCCAATTGCAGTATTGAATTCTTTGAGATTTGGAAACCTTGAAAAAACCTCAAATGTCGATTTGCTTCGAGGAGTTGTATCCGGTATTGCACATTATGGAAATTGTGTAGGTGTGCCAACTATTGGTGGTGAAATTGATTTTGATGATAGTTATTCTGGAAATCCTTTAGTTAATGTTATGGCTTTAGGACTTTTAGAGACTGATGAAATCGTTTGTTCTGGAGCTGAAAATGTAGGCTCACCAGTATTATATGTTGGGAATACAACTGGAAGAGACGGTGTTGGTGGGGCTAGCTTCGCAAGTTCAGAATTAACTTCAGCTTCTTTAGATGATAGGCCTGCAGTTCAAGTAGGTGATCCATTTATTGAGAAAAGTTTGATTGAAGCCTGTTTAGATGCTTTCAAAACAGGAGATGTAATCGCAGCTCAAGATATGGGAGCAGCAGGCTTAACTTGTAGTAGTGCGGAAATGGCTGCAAATGGAAAGTTAGGGATATCTATTGATTTAGATTTAGTTCCATCTAGAGAAGATAATATGTCTTCTTATCAATATTTATTATCTGAATCGCAAGAGAGAATGTTGTTTGTTGTTAAGAAAGAAAAAATTAATAATCTCATAAAAAAATTTAATAAATGGGGATTATACGCAAATGTCATTGGTGAAGTTATAGAAAAGAATGAGGTCATTATCTCTCATAATGGAAAAATTGTTGCTCAAATCCCTACCTCTGCTTTATCTGATGATACTCCTGTGAATGTTCATAATATATTAAATAATCCACCTGATTATTTATTAAAGAAATGGGAGTGGAAAGAAAGTAATTTACCTGAAATTAATAACCAAAAAATACTTTCACTAAAAGAAAAAAAGCATTTTTCTTATTCTCAAATTATTTTAAAACTTCTTTCTAATCCTTCTATAGCTTCTAAGAGATGGATTTATAAACAGTATGACTCTCAAGTTCAGTCAAATACAATTTTTAAGCCAGGAGAATCAGATGCAGCTGTAATAAGATTAAGGGAACAAAATGAAAAAAATAAAAATAAAGTGTTCGCTGGAGTTGCTGCTTCAGTTGATTGTAATAGTAGATGGGTGTATCTTGATCCTTTTAGAGGAACAATAGCTGCAGTTGCTGAGTCAGCTAGAAACGTTAGTTGTGTTGGTGCTGAACCTTTGGCTATCACAAATAACTTAAATTTCCCTTCTCCTGAGACAGAAATAGGATATTGGCAACTTTCTTCTTCTTGCGATGGAATTTCCGAAGCCTGTAAAATGTTAGAAACCCCTGTTACAGGTGGAAATGTTTCACTATATAATGAATCAAAAAGTAAAGATAATGAAATTACCCCTATAAATCCCACTCCAGTTATAGGAATGGTTGGGAAGATAGATAATGTTCAAAAAGCTATAAGTAGTGAATGGAAAAATATTAATGATCAAATCTGGTTAATTGGTTCTTATAATTCAGAAATATCATTGGCAGCCACTTCTTATTTGGAGTATTTTCACGGAGAAATTACAGGTCGGCCACCAAAAATAGATTTGCTTGATGAAAAGTTTTGCCAAAGTTTTTTACGAAATGCGATTTTAAATAATTTCGTAGTTTCTTCTCACGATATAAGTGATGGTGGGTTAGCTATAGCTTTATCAGAGTGTTGTATTTTGTCTTCAAAAGGTGCAACGATAGAATTAAATAAAAATCTCAATAGAGATGACAATTTATTGTTTGCAGAAGGTGGTTCTAGAATAATTTTTTCGATAGATAATAAGAAAGAAAAAGAATGGCTTGATTATCTAAAGAAAACTCAATTAAATGCCAAAAGTAGTGTTTACTTAAAAAAAATTGGTTATGTTTCTAGTGAGACTCTCGAGATAACAATTCAGAAAAAAAATATTTGCAATATTAGGGTTGAGGAATTAACCGAAAAATTTAATAATAGTATTTCAGGTTATCTCTAAAAATGAAAGAATATTTTCAACTTTCAAAATTTTTAAGAAATTAGGTTATGTGCGGAATAGTTGGAATTGTTTCATCAGAAGATGTAAATCAACAAATTTACGATAGTCTTTTACTTTTACAGCATAGAGGTCAAGACTCAACAGGCATTGCTACTATGGAAAATACTATTTTTCATATACACAAGTCTAAAGGTCAAGTTAATACTGCTTATAGAACTAGAGACATGAGGAATTTGATTGGCAAAATTGGATTGGGTCATGTTAGATATGCAACAAAGGGTTCAGCAGAAAGTGTTGAAGAAGCTCAGCCGTTTTATGTCAATGCACCTTACGGCATTGTTTTAATACATAATGGCAATTTGACTAATACTAGAGATTTAGAAAAACAATTATTTAATATTGATAAGAGACACACTAATTCTTCAAGTGATACTGAAATGTTGCTAAATGTATTTGCTACAGAATTGCAAGAACAAGTTCAGAATCAAAAATTGGAACCAGATATCATTTTTGATTCTGTCAAATCTCTGCATAAAAGAATTCAGGGATCTTATGCATCAATTGCATTGATTTCTGGACATGGTTTATTAGCATTCAGAGATCCTTTTGGTATTAGACCTCTAGTAATAGGGAAAAGACTTTCATTAAACACTAAAAGAGAAGAGTGGATGGTTGCTAGTGAATCTCTAGTACTAGAGAATAATGATTATCAAGTAGTGAGAGATGTTGAACCTGGAGAAGCTATATTTATAAATCTTAATGGCGAGTTTTTTTCTAAACAATGTTCTGAAGATCCAATGTTATTTCCCTGTGCTTTTGAATATGTTTATTTAGCAAGGCCAGATTCAATAATGAATGGGATTTCTGTGTATAAAGCTCGTTTAAAAATGGGGGATTATTTGGCGGAAACAATAAAAGAACAAGTAAATACAGGAGATATTGATGTTGTAATGCCTATTCCTGATTCTTCTCGTCCTGCCGCTATGCAAGTTGCACGACAGTTAGGTATAGAGTATAGAGAAGGTTTTTTTAAAAATAGATATGTTGGAAGAACATTCATTATGCCTGGTCAGCAAAAACGTAAGAAATCTGTAAGACAAAAATTAAATGCTATGAGTGCAGAGTTTAAAGATAAAAATGTATTAATTGTCGATGATTCAATAGTAAGAGGTACAACTTCAAAAGAAATTGTTCAGATGGCAAAAGATGCAGGAGCAAATAAAGTCTTTTTTACATCAGCAGCACCGCCTGTTCGCTTTCCGCATGTTTATGGAATTAATATGCCAAATAGAGACGAATTAATAGCTTACAATAAAACAATAAGTCAAATTGCAGATCAACTTGAAATTGATAATCTCGTCTATCAAAGTGTAGAAAATTTACGCAAATCCATAATTGGTAATTCCGCTATTAAAGATTTGGAGATGAGTTGTTTTACTGGGTCTTATGTTACAGGGACTGTAAATCAAGAGTATTTAAGCTGGGTTGAAAATGAATACAAATCTTAGTCAAGAAAGTTTTTTAGTCTAAAACAGTTTTCAAGATATTCATCTGTTTCTAACTTTAAAAAATCAATTAAGTAATTTGTTTTATTGGATTTGAAATTTAATTGCTCACAATTTAATCTTGCAGATTTATTTTTATTAGTTTCAATATCAATAAAGTGGTTATTTGGTAATATTTTTAGGAAGTCATCGTTTTTAAGTTGGATTTTCTCATTTATATATCCCAAACTGTATTCATTGGAGTAATATATCTCATTACTATTTAAGTAAAAGATTTTTCCTTGTTTAGACACTAAATAAATATTTTTTCCATTTTCAAATGGACAACAAGAAACGATTTTTTCAGTAGGTAGAAGTTTTGTAAGCAAAAACCCTTGAGATTGTTTAGTCGTTGGACTTAAAAATTGATTTGATAAATTAAATTTAAAAATTCTCCCTATAGAGGTTAAAATTATCAAATTTTTTTCTTCATTACTAGAAATGAATGAATCAATAATTTTTATATTATTTTTTAATTTTGTAATTGCAAAAGATCTATTACTTTTAATCATATCTTCATCAAACAACACTTTTTTAAATCTTCCCTCTGAAGTCAAGATACATAAGTAATTATTTATTCCCTTTTTAATTGAATGAAAATTTATAATTTCATTAGGATCTATATTTCCTAGAATTTTATTATCTAATTTATAGTCATTATTAATATTTGACTCCCAGTCAATATGAAAAACTCTTCCGGTGAAAGTGATTCCAATAATCTTTATATTTTTCTCAATATTACAAATAAATTTTTGAATATTTCTATTATCTATAATTTTATCTGCATCTTCAAATGATTTCTTGTAGTTACCAAAAATCATTTTCCTCAAATATAACCTATTGTCAATATATAATTTTGTTTTTTTGTTTATAAAATCATCCAATATTTGATTATTAAGAGTCTCTAATTCTTCATCGTGATCAATATTTACAAGAACCTTTGTTTTCCTTTTAACATTATAATTTTTTTTCAATATTAATAATTCTTCTACTAGTAATTCAAGTAATAATTTTCTTTCATTTAATAATTTTTGATAATAATTTCTTTTATCTTTTAATTTTTTAATATCATCATCTATTTGATTTCTTTCTAGATTTGTTAATTTTTTTAGTGGCATGTCCAAAACAGAACTTGCTTGTTTTTCACTTAAGAAAAAATTATTAATTAATTTTGATTTAGCTTCTAGAGAATTTTCTGAGTTTTGAAGAATTTCAATAACTCTTTTAATGTTTTTTGTTGCTCTAGATAACCCCTCTAAGATTTCTAATTTTTCAAGAGTGTTTTTTAGGAAATAATTAGTTCTCTTTTTAATTGTTTCTTCTCTAAATTCTAGAAAGTAATTTAGATATTGTTTCAGGTTTAGTTGTACTGGCTTGCCATTAATTAAAGCTAAAAATATTGCTCCAAAGTTTGTTTGAAGAGTTGTCTTTTTGTATAAATTAGAAATTACAATTTCAGCATTAGAATCTTTTTTCAATTCTATTAGAATTCGCATTCCATCTCTATCACTTTCATCTCTAATATCAGAGATTCCGTTAATTTTGCCTGCATTAACTAGATCTGCTAATTTTTCTATCCACCCTGCTTTACTTATTTGATAAGGAAGTTCTGTAATTATTAAGGCATTTCTTTTATGTTTCCCTTTACCAAAATTTAATTCTTCTTTTTTTATAACGCCTCTGATCGTAACTGATCCTTTTCCTGTTTCATAAAGTTCAGCTATAGATCGACTGTAAATTAATTCTCCGCCTGTGGGAAAGTCTGGCCCTTTTATAATGTTAGAAAGTTTTCTATCACTAATATCTTTATTTTTTATTAATGCAACCAAACCATCTATTATTTCGCCAAGGTTGTGAGGAGGAATATTAGTGGCCATACCAACAGCAATTCCTGATGATCCATTTAATAGTAAAAATGGAAGTTGAGCGGGAAGAATGTCTGGTTCTTTTTGAGAACCATCAAAATTATTGGAAAAATTTACGGTTTCTGATCCAATTTCTTCAAGAAAAGCTTTGTGAGCTATTGGTGCTAATCTTGTCTCAGTGTATCTCATTGCTGCTGGTGGATCATTATCTACTGATCCAAAATTTCCATGTCCATCAAGAGTCGGATATTTAGTTGAAAAATTTTGTACTAACCTTACTAATGCATCATATACTGCTTGATCTCCATGAGGATGATACTTGCCCAGTACATCACCAACCACTCTCGCACATTTTCTGAACGGTCTATCCGGTGTTAAACCTAATTCATACATAGCAAATAATATTCTTCTCTGGACAGGTTTAAGGCCATCCCTCGCATCAGGAAGAGCACGACCAACTATTACACTCATTGCATATTCCAAATAAGAACGTTGCATTTCTTCTTGTAGAGAGATAGAAGTGAATTTGTTCTTATCCATTAGAAAGCAAAATTAATTATTTATTCATTAACTAAATTAAGACTAATAGGTATACAAATATTTACCAGTCTTGAAACTTAAGAAGATCTATTTATTTTAGATTTTGCCAATATTACGTGTTTCTTTAGCTGCTCATTTTGTAAGAGGATTTCTGTTGAAGTTTGTAAATTTTCTCCCCATAATTGTTCTTTCCTAAAACCATAATCCACATAGTTAGGATCCTTAATTAAGGCTTTTTTTGCTAGTTCAAGAGATAATTCAATATCTCTCATTCTTATACATGAAGCAAGCCCTAGTAATGGTTCTGCATTTTCCTGAATAGCGATTGCTTTTTCAAAATGTTTTATAGAGAGATTTATGTTGTTTGTTTCAAAATAAGCTAATCCTTTATTATTTATAGCTTGCCAGAAATCAGGTTTAAGTTTTATAGATTTTTCAAAATTATCAATAGCTTCTGGGAATTTTTTTTTCTTTAATAATATATTTCCTAATTGAAAAATAGCTTTATGATTGTTAGGATCAATCTTTAATCCAGTTTCTAAGGCAGTTTTTGCATTTTCTAATTCTGAAATTTTAAAATATATATTGCTTTTAATAAAGTATATTTCACTAATATTTGAATTTATTTTTTGTGCTTTATTTAAAGATTTTAATGCCTTTTTGTATAGCTGGTTAGCTATTTGTGTTTCAGCTAAAGTTAGCCACAATTTTTCATCTGTCTTATTTATTTTTACTGCTAATCTTGCGAACTTAAGGCTTTCTTCGTATTGTCCAAAATATAGAAGTTGATATGCATATTGACCAAGAGATAAACTTTCCTTCTGAATACTTTTAATCGTTGGGAAATAATAATATGGCACTAATGATTGAACTTGTTCTACTTTTACAAAGTAAAAACTGATTAATGAGATGCAAAGCATCTTGTTAAAAAACTTTTGCATGTATTTATTTATGTAGTAATGCGGCTTTTATGTTTCTTCTCCACATCCATGGTTTAATTCTCTTTAATGTAGTTCCTTTTAGGTTTTCTTCCCAGGTTTTATCATCCCAATTTAATGATTCAACATCAAGATTTTTAATCCATTCTTTTGGAGTGTTTTCAAAAGAATTATTATATGTTACTGATTTATTCCAAGGGCATACATCTTGACAAATATCACATCCTGCAATCCATCCGTTTAAATTCTTTTTTATCTTTTTTGGAATATTTCTTTCTCTATTTTCTATGGTGTGATAAGCAATACATAGATTTGACTGTATTACAAAAGGTTCAATTATTGCACTTGTGGGACAAAGTTCAATACACTTTTCGCATTTTCCACAAAGTGTTTCATGAGGTTTGTCAGGTACAAGATCTTTTGTAAGGATTATAAAACCAAGAGTAAACCAAGAACCATGATTCTTGTTTATTAGATTGCTATTTTTACTTATCCATCCAAGGCCTGATTCTTCAGCCCATGCTTTTTCAAGAAGTGGCGAGGTGTCTACACATATTTTCCATTTGCAGTCTGGGATTTCTAGGTTAATCCATTTGCCAATATTCTTTAATTTTTTATAAATTACTTTGTGATAATCTTCTCCTTGGCCAAATTTTCCCACTTTGAATATTTTGTTTTTGTTGTTGTTCTGCGAACTAATATATTTAAATCCAACGCTTAAAACACTTTTTGCTCCTTCAAGTAAATAGTCAATGTTTTCTCTTTTTTCTGTTTCCATCCATTTCATTTCACTATGATGTTTATTTGATAACCATCTATTTAAAGCGTTAGTTCGTAATTTTAAACGCGAACTACCTGGAATCGAAGCAATTCCAGATATTGCAAAACCCTCATTAATTGCTCTTTGTTTTAATTTTTTACTAATTTCTTTTTTGGAATTAAGGGTACTAATCATATCTTTATTATGTATATATTTCTTTCAAAAGTTATTATTTTGGGAAGAAACTAATAAATAATTTAAATATATTAAAAAAAAATATATCCTAACTAAGTAAAAACAGTTAAATTATTAGTAGAGTTAGTATAGTTAAAAACGTTATTTTGGTTGAATCTAATCAAAATCAAGACTCGAATCTGGGATCAAGGCTCCAACAGGATCTTAAAAATGATCTTATAGCTGGATTGTTGGTTGTAATACCTTTAGCAACAACTATTTGGCTGTCATCATTAGTTAGTAAATTTGTTTTAAGTTTAGTTACTTCTGTTCCTAAGCAATTAAATCCTTTTATTACATTAAATCCTTTATTACAAGATTTAATAAATCTAACTTTGGGTTTAACAGTTCCTTTATTGGCAATTTTGCTTATTGGCTTAATGGCGAGAAATTTTGTAGGAAGATGGTTATTAGAATTTGGTGAAGGTACCTTATCAAAAATACCAGTGGCAGGAGCAGTTTATAAAACACTTAAACAATTGCTCGAAACTTTTTTGAGTAATAAATCTAATCGATTTAGAAGAGTTGTTCTAGTTGAATATCCAAGAGAAGGGCTATACAGTGTTGGCTTTGTAACTGGTGATGTGGGTCCTTCTTTACAACCAGAATTGAAAGAAAAGTTGCTAAGCGTTTTTATACCTACAGCACCAAATCCAACTACTGGGTGGTACACATTAGTTCCTGAATCATCTGTAAAGGATTTAGATATTTCAGTAGAAGATGCGTTTAGAACAATAATTTCAGCTGGAATAGTTAATCCAGATGAAAAAACTAATAGTTCAAATCCAACTTTTTCAAAATTATTTTCTCAATTACGTGCATCTACTAATACCTCTTCCTAATTGATGCATAATAATAGATCTCTTTCTAGAGAATTATCTTTAATATCTCTCGGTCTCATAAAAGATAAAGGAGATTTCAAATTAAATAAATCTCAGATAGAAGAGATTTTCGAATCTGCTTTGGATTGTCTATTAAGCCATTGCAGAGATGAATTAGATAATTGTGAATCAGATTTAGAAAATGCTTCACAAAAATTATTAGATAGTGAATTGCATGAAGGTGTTAATTCCTCTTTCTCTAATGTTAGAGAAGAGTTAAAAAAATCTTTAATAAAAATTGAAACTGTAATGAATACACTTTCAGTAACCTTAGACTTTCCAAAATTAATAGTTTCTAGTGGGCAACTTGATATTAGAGAGGATGTGAATCAAAGGATTATTAATATTATTAATAATCTCACAATTATTGATTCTGATATCGATCAAGCAATGGATCACTGGAGATTAAAAAGATTACCAAGAATTGATCGAGATATTTTGCGTTTAGCCTACGTAGATATTAATTTTTTGAGTACGCCTGTTGCTGTTGCTTGTGACGAGGCAGTAAATCTAGCCAATAAATATAGTGATATAGAAGGAAGAAAATTTATTAATGGAGTCTTGAGGAGATTACAAACAGTAAAATCGCAATAATTATTTGATATAAATAAATATTATTTTAGAATTCATTAAATATGTATTATAAATATCAATGACAAATACTGATTCAGATAACTCTCGCGAATGGGCTGCTCAGGCTTATGCACTTTTAAAAAAACGACAGGAAGAACAAAAGCAAGAATTACAGAAAAAGGAAGAACAAAAGCAAGAATTACAGAAACAGGAAGAACAAAAGCAAGAATTACAGAAAAAGGAAGAACAAAAGCAAGAATTCTCTAATAATATTAATGATACTGAATTAGGAGAGTTTGACGATAATTTTACTTGGTCGGCCATGGTATTGGCTGCTCAGGGGAAAAAATTAAATCAAATATCCATAGATGAAATTGATTGGTTAACTAAGTTAAAAAGAGGATTAGAAGAAACACGAAAAGGCTTTGTTACTGAATTATTGGAGAAGCTGGGAGATGATCCTCTCAATCCAGAATCCCTTGATGATTTAGAGACCTTATTAATAAGAGCTGATGTTGGTATGGATTCAACTGATAAAGTTATAAGTGCTCTTAGAAAAAAATTAAATGAAGAAGTTGTTGGCGCCGAAGCAGGAATAAAATTTTTGAAGAAGGAATTAAAAATAATTATTGATAAACCCATAAAAAGTTCGGGAAGTGATCTTTTAGTTCCAAAAAAGGGTAAGTTAAATGTTTGGTTATTAGTTGGAGTTAATGGTGTTGGGAAAACTACTACATTAGGAAAATTAGCATATTTATCCTCAAATAGTAACTATAAAACTCTTATAGCCGCTGCGGATACTTTTAGAGCTGCAGCAGTAGAACAACTTAAAATATGGGGCGAGAGAAGTAATGTTGATGTTATATCAAATCAATCAAAAAATGCTGATCCCGCAGCTGTAGTTTTTGATGCAATCAATTCTGCGAAAAAAAGAAATATTGACCTTTTATTAGTTGATACAGCTGGGAGATTACAAACAAAAAATAATCTGATGGATGAATTAGCAAAAATAAAAAAAATTATTGATAAAAAGGTTCCAGATGCCATAGTTGAATCATTATTGGTTCTAGATGCAAGTCAAGGTCAAAATGGCTTAAAACAAGCAAAAAGTTTTGCTAAATCTGCTAATTTAAGTGGAGCAATTATTACCAAATTAGATGGCACTTCAAGAGGAGGAGTTTCTTTAGCTGTATCTGAAGAAGTAAATTTGCCAATAAGATTTATTGGGGCTGGAGAAGGTATCAAAGACTTGAGACCTTTTAATAGTTATGAATTTATAGAAGCTATGCTTGCAGATAAATAAATATTTAATTAAATTTTTATAAAAAATTCAATTTAATGTTAAAACATATTTATCTATTTAACTTGTTGTGAATATTAATCAAAAAGAAAAATTATTTTCAAACAAATTTATTCAAAAAATTTTAGATAATGAATCATTAGTTTCTGCAAAAAATAAAAATAAATTTGCTGAAATTGCATCTTCACTTGCATATTATTTAAAGACTTTCTCTAATATAAATAAACTACTAGATTATGTATGCTTAATTTTTAAATATTTTTTTGATGAAAAAATTATATTAATTATTCCTCTTAATTATGAGGGTGAAATATGGCATGAAAATATAAAAATTTCAGCCAATACGGAATGTTCAAAAATTCAAGAAGAAATTAATAATTTTTTTAATCAATATAACTTTCCTAAAAATTTTAAAATTAGTGAAATTCTAATTTTTGAAGATGCTTTAAAAAATAACTTTAAACAATATAAAATCGAAACGGAAAAAATATTATCTAGAGGAAAATGTAGAGGGTTTATATACATCTTTAGTAAAGATTTATCTAGTGAACCTATTTTAAAAGACTATAATTTTAATTTTGTCCAAAATTGTCTTGCTGTTGGATTAGAAAATTATTCCTTGATAAAAACAAATAAAAAGCATGAGAAAGTGGATAGAGAAATTTCAACCGGAGCTGAAATACAATCTCAATTGCTCCCAGATTATTGCCCAACTATATATGGTTTGGATATTGCTGCGCATTGCAGACCTGCACTCCAATTAGGAGGTGATTACTATGATTTTATGTGTTTAAAGACAAATATCATAGAAAAAAGAAAGGAGAAAGCTAGATGGGCTTTAGTAATAGGTGATGTTATGGGTAAAGGTATTCCTGCGGGCCTTCTGATGACCATGCTAAGAGGAATGTTACGAGCAGAGATTCTTACTGGGTTACCCCCAGATAGAATTTTGCATGATCTTAATCAATTAGCCATTAATGACTTAGATCAGTCACATAGACTCATAACACTTTTTTATTCAGATTATGACCCTAGAACTAGAAGGTTGAGATTTGCTAATGCAGCACATAATCCTCCTTTGCTTTGGAAAAGTTCAGATCAGAAAATGATCAAATTGGATGCTGAAGGATTTGTGCTGGGATTACAGAGAGAGGCTCAATATCAATGTGGAGAAATCAAGCTTAACGAAAAAGATTTGGTTCTATACTATACCGATGGAGTAATTGATACTGCTAACTCTTTAGGTGAAAGATTTGATGAGGAAAGATTAATAAGAACCCTTACAAAGTTATGTAAAAAATCTCTTTCCTCGCAAGAAATTTTGAATAAATTATTTAGAAAATTAGATGATTTTACTGGACAGAATAGACATCTTGAAGATGATGCATCTATGGTTGTTTTTCAATTGAAATAGATATTTTTTGTCACCGATATAAAAAAATGCTTTATTAGAGATATCTACTCTTTAAGTTATTTATTGATATGGCAAAAGTTTGGAGTAAAAGATTTGATAATACACTAAACCCTTTTATTCAAAAGTTCAATGCTTCAATTAGCTTCGATAGGAAGCTAATTTTAGAAGATTTAGAGTGTTCTATCGCTCATGCAAAAATGCTTGGTAAAACCCATGTTTTGTCCTCTTCTGAAACTTTGCAGATTATTAATGGTTTAGAAACAATAAAAGTTGAGTTTTTGGAGGGTAAATTTCTTCCTAGTCCACCTTCAGAAGATATTCATTATTGTATAGAAGAAAAATTAATTAGTTTAATTGGAGATACTGGAAAAAAATTACATACAGGCAGAAGTAGAAATGATCAAATCGCTACAGATATAAGATTGTGGCTTCGAAAAGAGATTGACAATATTGATTCTTTGATAACTGATTTGCAAAAATCCCTTCTTAAGATTGCGAAATCTAATCTTTATACTTTAATTCCTGGGTATACACATATGCAAAGAGCACAACCATTATCTTTGGCTCATCATTTATTGGCTTACATAGAAATGTTTTCAAGAGACCGTGAAAGGTTTAAAGAAGTAAGATCAAGAGTTAATACCTGCCCATTGGGTGCTGCAGCATTAGCTGGCACAAAAATAAAAATAGATAGGAAATTTACAGCTTCAGAACTTGGTTTTGAAAAAATTTATAAGAATAGTATAGATGCAGTAAGTGATAGAGATTTTTGTATAGAGTTTGTTTCTGCATCTGCTTTGTTAATGTCTCACTTAAGTAAAATTTCGGAGGAAATAATTTTATGGGTAACCGATGAATTTTCATTCGCGAAATTAACAGACAAATGCGCTACTGGTAGTAGCTTAATGCCACAGAAAAAAAATCCAGATGTTCCAGAACTAATAAGGGGTAAAACAGGTAGAGTGTATGGACATCTTCAAGCATTGCTAACTATGGTCAAAGGTGTGCCACTTGCTTATAATAAAGATTTTCAAGAGGATAAAGAGCCTTTATTTGATACTGCAGAGACAATATCTTCATGCATTACAGCAATGACTATTTTAATTAATGAGGGCATAGAATTTAATATTAGAAATTTATCCGATTCAGTAGAAAATGACTTTTCTAATGCTACTGATTTGGCTGATTACTTAGTAGGTAAAAATGTTCCTTTTAGGACTGCTTATCAAGTCGTAGGAGAAATTGTTAAGTATTGTCTAGATAGAAAATTGTTATTAAAAAATCTGAAAACTGAGGAATTTAAAAAATTTCATTCTGATTTTGAAGATGATGTTTTTACAGATCTTGAACCCTTAAATGTTGTAAAGTCAAGAACTAGTGAGGGTGGAACAGCATTTGCTCAAGTTGAAAAGGAGTTAAATAATTGGCAAAAAAAATTGTTACTCTGAATATCAATTGTTTTTCTCCTAGAAGGGTATTCTTTGAAGTAGAATAATAAAGAATAATAATTGAGCTGCTTATCGTAGTTTTTTCATTTCGTAATTTTTCTTTG
The DNA here is from genome assembly GCA_003281365.1 of Prochlorococcus sp. AG-347-K18. Taxonomy (GTDB): domain Bacteria; phylum Cyanobacteriota; class Cyanobacteriia; order PCC-6307; family Cyanobiaceae; genus Prochlorococcus_A. Next base: position 24,961 of record QCCF01000006.1, on the reverse strand, counting down.
TTGAGTTTAAAGTGAGTATTTTTGTTGGCAACCTGCCTTTCCGTGCAGAGCGTGAAGATGTTACACAACTATTTTCCCCTTTTGGTGAAGTTTTAAATTGTTCTCTTCCTCTAGAGAGAGATACTGGGAGAAAAAGAGGATTCGCATTCGTTGAGATGGCTGATGAAGCTATCGAATCAGCAGCTATAGAGGGTTTGCAAGGTACAGAGCTTATGGGCAGGCCATTAAGAATAAATAAGGCTGAGCCACGAGGATCTGGAGGTTCTCGTAGAGGAGCTAGAGGTGGTTATGGTGGTGGTAATAACGGCGGAAACTATGGCGGCGGCTATAGTGGCGGTAGTTATAGTGGCGGTAGTTCTGAATCTAATACATCTAGTAACAAATCCTCTGGTGCCGAAGGTTGGGAAGATAGAAGCTATGGAAATTCTTCTGAAAACTCTGAATATGAAAATGGCAGAATCAGAAGAAAAAGAGGGGTTTCAAATGACGATAATGCATCAAATCAGTCTAATTAGTGACCTAATTCTTCAAGCTTAGAAGTTAATTTGGATAGATACTCAATATCTAATTCTTTTTTTATGGATTTAAGGGAAATTTGATTTCTCCAAATTTTTGCTTTAGGTATACCCTCAACTAAATTAATAAGATGTTTGCAAATATCCCAAGATTTTCCTCCACTAGCTATATGTTCTTCTATGTAAGGAATTAATGAGAATATGATTTTCGATGCAGATTTGGGCTCTTTTTTGATCCCGTAAACTTTTTGATCAATTTCACTCCACCTTAAAGGATGTTTGTAGGCTGACCTGCCAACCATTACACCATCAAAATCATTAAGTGCTTTTAAAGATTCTTCGATACTCGTGAATCCTCCATTGATTTCTATTAATAATTCTCGATTAAGGTTTTTTAATTTTTTTACTACGTCGTAATTAAGGGGAGGGACAGTTCTGTTTTGTTTTGGACTTAATCCGCTTAATATAGCTTTTCTAGCATGAACTGTAAATCTGTCTGCACCTGCATTTGCGATATGCCTTACGAAATTATTCAAATTTATAAAACTATCATCGTCGTCTACGCCTATTCTATGTTTAATAGTTATTGGTAAGCTGCAGCTATTTTTTAGAGATTCTATGCATTTTGCTACTTTTTTAGGATCTTTCATAAGTGAAGCGCCAAAGTTGCCTGAGCAGACTCTCGGACTTGGACAACCCACATTAAAGTTTATTTCGTCATAACCCCAATCCTCAGCCATTTGAGCAGCCTCACTAAGTATTTTAGGATTGTCTCCACCAAATTGAATCGATATTGGGTGTTCTTCATTATTAAAATTTAGAAAATTTTCTTTTTTATTTGTATGAATTAAACTCTGAGCCACAATCATTTCTGTATACAATAGAGCTTTAGAGCTTATTTTTCTCATTATCATTCTGAAATGTTTGTCAGTACAATCCATCATCGGAGCGATACTTAATTTATGAATATTTTTCATAGAATTAAATTTATTAAAACTCATTATTTTTATGTGACTTAAATATATGAATCAATTTCTATCAAGAAGATCCTTTATTCTAATTCCTATTATGTCAATTTTAAAAATAATCTTTAAGCCTATGCAAGTATTAGCTTCTTCATTTAACTCTAAAGAAGAGTGGAATTTATCAAAAGAAGAATGGAAATCGAGACTTAGTAAAGAATCTTATTATATTTTAAGGGAGGAAGGAACAGAAAGAGCTTTTAGTAACCAATTAAATGATGAAAAAAGAAAAGGAGTTTTTCATTGTGCAGGATGTGATTTACCGCTTTTTCTCTCCGAAAAAAAGTATGATAGTGGCACAGGATGGCCAAGTTTTTGGGATCCTATCAAAGGATCAATTGAAACAAAGGTTGATTTTAAGTTGATTGTCCCAAGAACAGAATATCATTGTTCAAGATGTGGAGGTCATCAAGGGCATGTCTTTAATGATGGACCACTTCCCACAGGAAAAAGATACTGTAATAACGGACTGGCATTGAGGTTTGTTCCTGATTAACACTTTGTGCGGCCTTCCGCAACTTGTTTTGTGCATCATTTTAATGGAAAATAGTTTTATTAAATTTTTAGAAAAATGATTGAAAATCAATCAGACAATATTGAAAATAAAGACAGTAATATGCCTGATCTGGATAAAGCTCCTGAAGTTTCTTCATCTCCTGAAGATCAAATAATTGAAAATGATGAATCATCATCTCAAAAAACAGAAGAAATAAACACTGAAGATTTAAAAAATACTATTTCCAATAATGATGCAAGGTTAGAACAGTTAGAAAAAGAGCATGAAACATTAAAAAATCAATATGTAAGAATTTCAGCAGATTTTGATAATTTTAGGAAAAGACAGTCTAGAGATCAGGATGATTTAAAAATACAACTGGTTTCTAAGTCTTTAAAAGCAATACTCCCTATTGTTGATAATTTTGAAAGAGCAAGACAACAACTTAAACCAGAAAGTGAAGAGGCTCAAGCTCTTCATAGAAGTTACCAAGGATTGTATAAACAACTAGTAGAAGTTTTAAAACAGCAAGGAGTTGCACCCATGAGAGTTGTTGGGCAGCAATTTGATCCAAATTTGCATGAGGCTGTATTGAGAGAGCCAAGTGAAGAGCTTAAAGAAGATTTTATTATCGAAGAGTTACAACGAGGATATAATCTAGAAAGTAAGGTTTTGAGACATGCTTTAGTTAAAGTTTCTATGGGACCCGGAAAACAAAATTCACAAGAAGAAGAAGAAAAGGATACAGTTGAAGTAGATATCGATTCCGAAGAAAACACTTCTGACGATTCATAAATTCCAAATTTTTAGTTGAGCATTATCTAATGGCAGATTTTTATCAAATACTTGGAGTTTCAAGAGATGCTGATGCGGATACCTTAAAAAGGGCTTATAGAAAATTAGCCAGACAATACCATCCTGACGTTAATAAAGAACCTGGTGCTGAAGATAAATTTAAAGAAATTGGTAAGGCTTATGAAGCATTAGCTGATCCTGAAACAAGAGCTAGATATGATCAATTTGGAGAGGCTGGTATTGGAGGTGCAGCTGGGATGCCAGATATGGGAGATATGGGTGGCTTTGCAGATTTATTTGAAACCTTTTTTAATGGCTTTGGAGGACAAACTCCACAGGGTGGAAGAACTCAAAGAAGAGGTCCTCAACAAGGAGATGATCTCAGGTATGACCTCAATGTTGATTTTAAAGATGCAATATTTGGCCAACAAAAAGAAATTACAATTCCTCATCTTGAGACATGTGAAGTCTGTAGGGGAACAGGAGCTAAACCAGGAACCGGACCAAAAACTTGCTCAACTTGTGGAGGAAGTGGACAAGTTAGAAGAGCTACGAGAACACCATTCGGTAATTTTACACAAGTAGCTGAATGTCCTTCATGTAATGGAACTGGGCAGATAATTACAGATCCATGTACAAGTTGTGGAGGTAATGGAGTAAAGCAAGTCAGAAAAAAATTAAGAATTAATATTCCTGCAGGAGTTGATACTGGTACTAAATTAAGAGTTTCTGGAGAGGGAAATGTTGGTTTGAAAGGTGGCCCACCTGGAGATCTTTATGTTTTTATCAAGGTCAAGAAGGATTCAAAACTTAAAAGAGATGGTGTGACTATTTACTCGGAAATAGCTGTGAGTTATTTACAGGCTATTCTAGGTGACACTGTTGAAGTTAATACAGTTGATGGAAATGTTAATTTAAAAATTCCAAGTGGTACCCAGCCAAATACAACTCTCTCACTTGAGAATAAAGGGGTACCTCGACTTGGCAATCCTGTTGCCAGAGGAAATCATGAAGTCTTAGTAAAGGTAAAATTGCCAACTCGCATAACTGATGAAGAACGAAAGCTTTTAGAGGGTTTAGCTTCTCAATATTCAGATAAAAATATTAACTCCAGTAGTGGACTTTTTAGTAAATTGTTTGGTAAGGAGTCTTAATGACTTCTTTAAAGCATTTGGATCTTAAATCTGTTCCATGTCCTTTAAATGTTGTCAAAATTAAATTGGCTTTAGAGAAGTTATCGAAAAATGAACAACTTGTAGTTGAACTAGATAAAGGGGAACCTGAAGAAATGGTATTAAATAACTTAAAAGATATGGGATTTTTATATAAACAAATTAAAGAAAATGACAAATTTATAAAAATAATAATATTCAATGAAAATTAGTACTAAAAATTTAGGTTTAGTTACGAAACAATTTAATGATTTTTACTTGGTCGATTTGAAAAATCAAGAAAACTCTGGAATTAGTGAGAGATTTTTATGTAAGGTGAGGAAGTCTATAAATTTTAAAGATCAATTAATTTATGTTGGAGACAAAGTAGTTATTGAAAATATTGATTTAAAAAGTAAACGCGCAGTCATAACAAGTTTAATAAAAAGAAAAAATTTGTTAGCTAGACCCTCAGTTGCAAATATTTCTAACATATATATTACTTTTTCTGTTGACGAGCCAGAGTTAAATTTATCTCAAGTTAATAGGTTTTTGATATCAGCCGAGGCGATAGGAGTTGAAGTTTCATTAGTTTTGACAAAGTGTGATTTAATTTCTGATAAAAGAAGATCTTTCTTACTTGATAAATTTGGGAAATGGGGTTACAACGCAATAACTTTAAATTTATATAAATCTGATTATTTTAAAAATTTATTAGCTGAATTAAAGCAAAAAGAGTGCTCAATTTTTATGGGACCATCGGGTGTTGGCAAAACTACTTTGCTTAATATGATAATTCCAGGTCTTCAAAAAAATACAGCTCCAGTTTCCCAAAAAATTAAGAGAGGCAAAAACACTACGAGGAATGTTGAGTTATTTGCTGTTTCAAATCAAAGTTACATTGTGGACACCCCTGGTTTTAACATGCAACCACCAGAAGTTGATATTAAATTAATACCTAATCTTTATTCAGAAATATATAAACAAGTTATTGATGAAGGTATTAAGTGTAAATTTCGTAACTGCTTACATGTGAACGATAAAGGATGCAATTTAAATAAATCTTTCGAAAGATATTCTTTTTATAAAGAAATGATTGAGTATTCTAAGAGTCACTATTATCAAAACCCGGAAGATTAAGATTTAATCCTCCAGTTAAATCATTCATCCTTTCTTTCATTGTTGTAGTTGATAATTCATGTGCTTTTTGAATAGCTTGTAAAATGTTTTGCTCTATTTTTTCTTTATCTGAATTCAAAATATTTTCTTGCACTTCTACCTTTAGTGGTAGTTGGTTACCACTTATCCAGACTTTTATCATTTCATCATCACTTTTTCCTTCAATCTCCATATTTTCTAGTTCATCTTGTAATTTTTGAGCATCTTGCTGAATTTGTTTAGCTTTTTTAAAAGCTTCTGTTAGTTGTCCAAAGTTAGGAAGTCCAAAACCTGCCATTTTGTAAAAAAGTTTCTTTAATTAGGATAGTCAAAACCAATCATTCTTACTTCCGGTTGCAAATAAATTCCTTTGTTTTGTAGCACTTTTTGTTGAATTACAGTTATTAATTCATAAATATCTTTTGAACTTGCTGAAGAATTATTAATTATAAAATTTGAATGCATCATAGAAATTTCTGCGCCACCAATTTTATATCCCTTTAAACCCATATCATCAATTAATTTTGCTGCAAAATTATTATCAGGATTTTTAAAAACACTACCAAAACTTGGTTGATGATATGGCTGTGTTTCTCTTTTAAACTTAAGGTTATTTTTGGTCGTTTGAACTAATTGTTTGAGATTTCCATTCGGTTCAAAATGTAGTCTTGCAGATAAGATTGTAAAATTATTGCTTTGAAAAGAGCTAAATCTATATTCAAAATTGATATCTTTTTTTTCAAGTTCAAGTTTTTGATTAGTTTCATTATTTATAACTGTTACATCAATAAGATTTTTTGCTAGCGATAAATTCCCTGTACCAGCATTCATATAAATTGCTCCTCCTAATGTCCCTGGAATTCCTATAGCCCATTCACCTCCTTGTAATCCATTTTTGGCAAGAGAATTAGATAATGTTGGAAGCATTACACCTGCTTCAGCTTCAACAATTCCTGTATGTGGATCTATTTTTAATGATTTCATTTTTTTTGTACAAATAATTAAACCTTTTATGAAAATATTATTTATTAAAAGATTTGAACCAGCGCCAATTATTTGGCATCTTTGGTTGTTTGAAATAGCCCATTTAATTAGGTATGAAAATTCGTCTAAATTTCTTGGTTCAGCAAAATATTCAGCTACTCCTCCCACTTTGATTGTCGTATAACTACTTAAACTAAAGTTTTCAAAAAAATTCTTTTTATTCATAAATTAGTTAGATATTTTAATTTTTTTTCTTTTTTAAAATTGACCAGAAATTATGACAATCGCCAGCCCCCATATTTAAAATTAAATCCCCTTTTTGAGTTAGTTCGTAAAAATTTTTTGTAATTTCATGATAATTATTTATATAACAAACATTTTTGTTTTGTTTATAAATCAGATCAGTGATAATTTTAGAAGTAATTTTATCTATATTTCTTTCTCCCGCTCCATAAATACTAGTTACATAAATAACATCTGCTTTTGATAATTCTTCAGCGAATTCTTTAGTAAATTTCTTTACTCGAGAGTATCTATGAGGTTGAAATATAGCTATTAATCTACTCTTATGAAATTCATTATTATTATTTTTATTAATAAATAATCTTCCTAATTTAATCGTCTCTTTTATTTCTTTTGGATGATGTGCATAATCATCATATACATGTCTTTCATTGATTTGGCCTCTAAATTCAAATCTTTTTTTTGGAAGTTTAAGGTGTTTTATATTTTTCTTAATTTCTAAAAAATTTACACCAATCATTCTTGAAGCTGCTATTGCAGCGGTGATATTAGATAAATTGTGTAATCCTGGAATTGGAATATTTATACTACTTATAAGATTTCCATCCTCATAATATTTTCCAATCGTATGATTTTTATTAATTTTTGTCGGTATTAGAGCATAACCAATATTGATTGGTGTAGTATTTGACCACTTGGTTTCAGAATAAAAATTTTTTCGAGTTGTTTCACAATCAAAATTAATTAATAATTTTTTAGAGTTTTTAGCAAAATCTTTAAAAGAAGATACAACTTCCTCTAAATCAGAGAAATGATCGCAATGATCAAAGTCAATGTTATTAATTATTCCAATATCTGATTTGTATCTATTGATCGTGCCATCAGACTCATCAACTTCAGCTACTAAATATTTTGTATTTTCTAAATGACAATTAGAATTATAGATGGGAATTACTCCCCCAGTTATCGTAGAAGAATTATGAGTACATAACTCAAGCAGTGTAGAAAGAAATGTACTAGTTGATGTTTTTCCATGACTACCTGCTACTGCTATTGAAGTATAAGACTCCATTAAAAGTGCAAGAATCTCTGAACGATGTCTTACTAGTAATTTTTTTTCTCTACAGTACATTAATTCTTCATTATCTGGCTTGATAGCTGTGCTTACAACAAAATTAATTAATTTGTCGTTAAATTTTGAAGTTACAAATTCAATATTTTTCCCAATTTGAGAATTAAAGATAATTGCACCTAATTTTTCTAATTTTTGCGTCTCATTGTTTGTAATTAAATCAGATCCTGAAACTGAATAACCTTTTTTAAGTAAACCCATTGCAATTGCTGACATTCCAATACCGCCGGCTCCAATAAAATGAAAATGATTTTTAGGTATTAATTCTTTATTCAATGTTTATCTTTTACTTAAATTAAAATAACTTCAAAGTTAAATTTTGGTATTTTTTCTTAAAAAAAAATTATTTTTTTTCTGGAATTAATACAAAAGTAGACTTATTTGCTTAACAAATTAAAAAAACCTTACGTTATTGCACAAAATTCAGTATGATCAGCAACTTAGGTTAATCATTTAGAAATTATTAGTTATGACTTTGCGTGTTGCAATTAACGGGTTTGGCAGAATTGGTCGAAACTTTATGCGTTGTTGGCTTAGTAGAGGTGCTTACACCAATATTGAAGTAGTTGGAATTAACGTAACTTCTGATCCAAAAACCAATGCTCATCTATTAAAATACGATTCAGTCCTTGGTCAACTTGATGGTGTTGATATTAAGTATACGGATGATACTTTTGTAATTAATAACAAAACAATAAAGTGTTTTTCTGATAGAAATCCAATGAATCTTCCTTGGAAAGACTGGGGTGTAGACTTAGTTATTGAATCAACTGGAGTATTTAACACAGACGTTGGTGCAAGTAAGCATCTTGATGTAGGAGCAAAAAAAGTTATCCTAACGGCTCCTGGTAAAGGTGCTGGAGTTGGTACTTATGTAGTTGGAGTTAATGCTGATACATATAAGCATAAAGATTATGACATTTTGAGTAATGCTAGTTGTACTACAAACTGCTTAGCTCCAGTAGTTAAAGTTTTAGATCAAACTTTTGGAATCAATAAAGGCTTGATGACCACAATTCATAGTTATACTGGAGATCAAAGAATCCTAGATAATAGTCATAGAGATTTAAGAAGGGCTAGAGCAGCTGCTACAAATATAGTTCCAACTTCTACAGGTGCTGCTAAAGCCGTGGCACTTGTTTACCCAGAAATGAAAGGTAAGTTAACAGGAATTGCAATGAGAGTTCCTACACCAAACGTCTCAGCCGTGGACTTCGTTTTTGAATCTTCTAAAAATGTCACAAGTGATGATGTAAATAATGCTCTAAAAGAAGCTTCTTTAGGTTCAATGAAAGGAATTATTAAGTATGGTGATGAACCATTAGTGTCTAGTGATTATGCAGGTACTAACGAATCGTCAATTGTAGATAGTGACCTTACGATGTGTATCGGCGATAATCTAGTTAAAGTTCTTGCATGGTATGACAATGAGTGGGGTTATAGTCAGAGGGTCGTAGATTTAGCTGAGATTGTCGCTAAAAATTGGGAATAATTAAAAGTGTTGAAAAGGTTTACTATCTAATAATTTATTTTTTTTAGGATCTTTAAATTCAATTGACGGTTCACCTTTAACAAAAAAACCAATTTCGAAAACATTTTTATTGAGTCTAGATAAATTTTTTGCCCATTTTTTGGGTAATGAGAAAACTAATTCGTAATCTTCACCTCCAAAAAAATAATATTGATCCCATTTATCTCCCTTTGGCCAGTTCTCCTCTTTAGGTATTTGCTCGTAATCAATAATTGCTTTACATTTACTTTCAGTTGCTAAGTCTTGTATTGCTTGAAATAAACCATCACTACTATCAGTACATCCTATTCTCGCATTTTTTTTATTAGGGCGAGTTTTGAGGAGGTTTTTTAGAAAATTTGGGTAAATTTGAGGCCGACAAAAATGTTTAATGGATTTACTGATCAATCTTTCATTAAGATGAATATCATTATCAAAATTAACTTTATTTTGGATCATAAATCCTAGCTTGCTCAAGCCATGAGTTCCCGTAGTAAAAATAATTTCACCTGGTTTACATGCATTTCTTAGTAATTTAAGTTCCCCTCGAATGCCAAGGGCTGTAATCGAGATAGTTTTTTGACTCCCTGTAGAGCAATCACCTCCAAGAATTATACCTCCGTATTCTTTTAAAGCTTTATTGATGCCTATATATAGCTCCTCAACCCATATCCACTCAGTTTTAGCAGGTAAAATTAGACTTATTGTAATTCCTATAGTTTTCTTGCTTCCACTGGATAATAAGTCAGAGATGTTGCTGACAACTGCTTTCCATCCTAAGTCTTGAGGGCAAATACTTATGTCATTGAAATGAACATTTTCGACCAAAGAATCACTATTAATGAGTAAGTTATCTTTTTTATTTTTGATTAAAGCGCAATCATCTGACGCTTGGTTTTTAGGCATAAATTTTGCAAGCCTATTTATTAATTCTTTTTCACCTATGTTTTCTAATATTTCCTTATGCATTTAATTTAAGGTTTTCAATCCCTTCTAAAACATCAATGGAAATAATTGTGTCATCTTTGGTTAATTCCTCTAATACATCAAAACCATCTATTACATAACCAAAGGCAGCATTCCTACCGTCAATTAGATTACGACCTGCTGGATTTAATTCTGCTTCATACAAAAAGAAAAAGAATTGTGATGAGCCATCATCAACTGCTGTGTTTGAGTGAGACCATCCTAGAGTTCCAAGTGTTGCGAAGGGTAATGTTGGTGTCTCAGTATAAAAGCCTAAATCTTCAAAAGTCTGATTATAAAAAGTATTTTTTTCATCAGGAATTCTTATTTCGAGAGGTACATGACGTTCTTCACCTGTTTCAGGATCTACATAACCAATTGCTTCACCGATTGGATCACCTGTTTGCAGTACAAAAAATTCTTCTGCTCTATTAATAGGTAAATCTTTATAGAATTTCTTTGAAGATAAATCTATAAATGCGCCTGCTGTAAGTGGGGCATTAAATCCATCCACAATAGCTTTCATGTCTCCTTTGGAGGTCTTTATATTCACTTTTGCTCTGCCTAGTAATCTTGGTAAATTATCAAATTCTTCAGGGATAGAGTATGGAAACTGATTCGGCAGAAAATATTCTTCTAATCCACCTATTTTATCTAAAGCCTCTTTTCTGGTTGCTATAAATGAGAACTTGTTCTTTGACTTGGCATTATCTTGAAGGGTATCCAAATTTCCCTTAAGATCTATAAAGGTTTTTTCAGCAATTGTTTTTTTATCGCTTGGCAAATCCTCGATAATTCGATTTTGGTATTTTTTTAGTAAAGATTGACATTTTGTAACAGTTTTTGTTAACGCAGGCCATCTCCCTCCTCTAACGAGGTCACTAGTTTCTTCCAATTTGTGTTGAATTTCTTGCAACTCCACTTGCTTGATAGGCAAAGCGTTTCTGAGGATAGCATTAGGATCTTTGACCGCATTTCCAGTGGGTAAATCAGCAAGAACTTGAATCGGTTTGAAGAGAAAAAGCTGCAAAATTGCGATCGATAGAATTAATAAAAGTTTGTTCTGATTTGATAAGAATTTTTGCATAGCACTCTTGCAGGTTTATGATCCTTGGGGATGTAATACAGGAATGATTTCCAGTAACGATTTTCGCACAGGAACGACCATCGAATTGGATGGTCAAGTTTGGCGTGTTGTAGAATTTCTACATGTAAAGCCTGGTAAGGGTTCTGCTTTTGTGAGAACTAAATTAAAATCAGTCCAAAGTGGCAATGTGGTTGAAAAAACTTTTCGTGCCGGAGAAGCAGTGCAGCAGGCTATCCTTGAGAAGTCTAACCTGCAACACACTTATGTGGAGTCTGGAGATTATGTTTTTATGGATATGACAAGTTTTGAAGAAACGAGACTTAATGCTGAACAAATCGGTAAAGGCGCAAAATATCTGAAAGAAGGAATGGAAGTTAATGTTATTTTTCATAATGGTAAAGTATTAGAAGTGGAACTTCCAATATCCATTACTTTAAAAGTTACAGAGACTGATCCTGGAGTTAAGGGTGATACTGCTAGTGGGGGTACAAAACCAGCTATTCTAGAAACAGGTGCTCAAGTTATGGTTCCTTTATTTATTTCTGTTGGAGAGATGATAAGGGTCGATACTCGTAACGATAGTTACCTTGGACGTGAAAATTAATGACTATGAAATTAGATCATGACGACTTAAATCGCTTAATAGAGAAAATCTCAACAAGTGATATTCAAGAGTTCTTATTAGAGGGAGAAGATTTTAAACTCGAAATAAAACGTAATTTATTTGATCAGAGCCAATTTAATAATAATTTTCTTTCTAGTAATTCAATTGATAAGCAAACAATTACTAATCAAAAATCTATCAATGAAAATGTTCCAATCGTTAATGAGCCTGAAATTCCTCCAGTAGCTCCTCCTGGCCGCTCGGATCTTACTGATATAACATCACCAATGGTAGGGACTTTTTATAGGGCTGCAGCCCCTGGAGAGGATCCATTCGTTGAGGTAGGAAACAATGTTAAAGTTGGTCAAACTATTTGCATTTTGGAAGCTATGAAATTAATGAATGAAATTGAATCTGAATTTAATGCTGAAATAGTAGAAATTCTCGTCGAAAATGGAACACCTGTTGAATTTGGGCAAGTTTTAATGCGTGTCAAGCAGTCTTGAATTCTCAGTCATTTCTATTGCAGTTTTTATAGCCTCTACCATACTTTGCGATTGAGCTATTCCTTTCCCAGCGATATCAAAACCTGTTCCATGATCAGGAGATGTTCTAATAAAAGGTAAACCTATAGTCGTATTTACTGAGTAATTGAGAGCTATGATCTTCATTGGGATTAAACCTTGATCATGGTACATTGCAAGAATTCCATTATGTTTTTCAGCATCTTTGTCTCTCCATGCTTTGGCGGAAGAATTCCAGCAACTATCTGGTGATAAAGGGCCTAATAATTTAATATCTCTATTCTTTTCATTCCAATTAATCAAAGCGTCATTAAGCCAATCTTTTTCTTCATTACCCAAAATACCTTCTTCGCCAGCATGAGGATTTAGTCCCGCAACTCTAAATATGGGGTTCTTGCAGTATGCTTTACAAAATTCTTTTAGAAGGTCTAATTTAGTGTGTATTAATTTTTGATTTAGCTTCTTTGGCACCTCACAAAGAGCAATGTGGGTTGTAGCTAGTAAGGTATTAAATCTCCAACCTGTAATTGGTGATTTAGCTGTGAATAACATTCCAACATTTTTTACTCCACATGATTTTGCTAATACTTCAGTCTGTCCTGAGAAGTAATGACCTGCTAGAGCCCATGATTTCTTGCAAATTGGTCCAGTTACAAGTGCTGAATAAGGGTTTTGTTTAACAATTTCAATTGCTTTTGTTAAATAATAAAAACTTGAATTTCCATAGCTTGATCTAGACTTATTTTCAATTGATGAAAGTTCAAGATCATGAATTTGAAGATTATTAGGATTTGCAAGGCTTTCTAAGCCTAGAGTTCTTAGATGTTTGTATGTTTTTTGTAGATTTTTTTTTGAACCTACTAATAGAAACTCAATATTTTCAGGGATCTCATTAGATGAAAGAGCTTTTAAAATTATTTCAGGCCCTATGCCAGACTCATCCCCTACGCTTAGTATAATTTTTAAGTTATTATTAGAATTTTTATAATCCATATAAGTTAGTTTTTAAATTTATTTTTTAGCTATTTAAAAAGCAGTTTTTTAGCCCTTTTTTATAGTTTTTATAAATTAGTTTATATCCAAGTGTTTCGCATAGAAGTTTATTAGAAACTCTCCTATTTTCTATCCAAAAAGATTGAGCGATAGGGGATAATTCTTTTTTTGCATCCTCAAATAATATTGGCTTTGGCATTTTCAAGCCAAGAAGATCGTAACAATATTGAATAACCTCTAATTGAGAACAGGGTTCATCATCAGCAATATTAATAATCTGGTGAAACTTTAAAGAATTTTTATTTTGTAGTAAATAGATAATTGCATTTGTAATATCAGCTACATGAACTCTTGAAAATACTTGATCTTTTTTTGAGATAACGTGAATTTTTTGATTTCTAATTGCCTCAAAAGTTGATCGTCCAGGACCATAAATACCTGGTAATCTAAAAATTTGTACAGGCAAGCCAGATTCAATCCATTCTCTTTCGCAATCCAATCTTTTTTGACTTCTTTTTTGAAAAGGTTTAGGTTGATCAACCTCAGATACCCAATCACCTTTAGTGTTTCCATATACTCCTGTCGTAGATAAATATCCTACCCATTCAAGGGATAGGCTTTTAAGTTTATTTTGAAAACTTCCTAGTACTGGATCCTTACCATTTTTGCTAGGCGGAATGCAACTAAGAATATGGGTGACTCCATCAAAAATTTTTTCATCAGGGATTGTAATGGTATCACTATTAAAAATAAAACTATTTGGATCTTTCTTAGAAGATCTGGAGCTCGTCAAAACATTGCAACCAAATTTTCTTATGGTTTTTGCAAAGAAACTACCAGTAAAACCGCATCCGAAAATTAAAAATTTATTTTTATTTTTTAATGAGCTTGCGAAATTATTCATACAGCTTTATTATAGTACATATGTATTAATTAATGATGAAGACAGCTTTTGATCTTAATTTAAAATCAAAAACATTCTGGAATGGCAAAAGTGCCACTCTTCTGAATGGAACAGAATATATTATAGATAATTCCAAATTCTATCAAAAATTATTTATCATCCTTATTGCATTGTCCACAATTTTAATATTCCCAGAATCATCAAGGGAACTGGAAAGTATATGCGAAAATCATAATTCTAAAATTTCTTGCAGTGTTTGGTAATCAAGCAGCTTTATATTTTGATTCATCTTTTTCATAATTTTTATTATTTTTCTTAAAATTAGGATTAGCCCATTGTAATAGCCTTATAGCTAATCTTAAATCTCCTTCTAACCATGCTCTAATAGCCATTGCTCTTCTAGGGTCATAAAATTTTTGTCTTCTATACCAGAACAAAGCATTTTCATCTGATTTGTCTCCATTACAGGAAAGACATGCTGGGACACAGTTTTCTGTGGTACTCAAACCACCTTGGCTTCGTGGTAATACATGGTCAATAGATTCAGATGGTTTTCCACAATATATACAACTTTTTCCTGTAAACCTATGAATTGATTTTCGCCATTGTCTCAATCTAAATTTAGGACATAAATCCTCTAAAAACACCGCATCGTTATTATGCATTCAGACTATTTAATTAAATAAATAATGGCTTGCATATATCAAAAGTCAATATTTATTTATCATTTTTTTGCCCAAATTTGTTTGCAAAATATTATTTAGTGATTATAGATACAAAATAAACTTATTTCTAAGATTGTGAAAAATTAATTGCTTTATTAATAACTGTACCTTTCAAATGTTTCTTCTGTAAATTCTTCATTAGTTTCTTCTAATTCTTTTTCTAATCTTTTTCTTTTGTTTTCTCTATCTTGTAACTCTTTTTCCTTCCTTTTTTTTTCTTTTTGTGTATCTCTCTCTAATTGCCTATTCGGATGGAGATTATCTAAGTATTCTGTACAATACTTAAATTTTTCATTCTCTCTTATTACTGTTTCAGTAATTTGTGATGCTGCTTGCTTAGGTGAGACTTTAAAAATCCCTCCTTTTTGTTTTTTTATATATGTATATGCTGCTTCCCAACTGCTCTCATGGTCATTTCCGCCATCTCTCATCGTACAAAAAATTTCAGCTCCAAATGAACTTGCATTTACTTGTGATGCCGTGAAGGTAAAAGGAGTTAAAATTCCCAAAGTAAATAGTATTAATTTTTTCAGCTTGATTCTTTGCATTAAACTTTTTTCTTCCTATTTAAAAATATCTTCTATTAAGAATATGTCTATAGAAATTTAAGATTTTATTACTCCAAACACAGTTAAGCATTTCACAACTAAAGGAAGAATTAGAAGTACAGTAATTAACCTTACTGCGTGTAAAGTTGCCACTGCGGCACCTACTCCATATTCTGAACCTACAAGACTCATCCCACTAATACCTCCTGGCGCGGCACCAAGAATTGTTGTTATTACATCTATTTTTAGCAATCTGCTTGTCCATAAGCCAATTGCTAATCCTGTAAAAACTAAAGTAAAAGTTATTAAAATTGCAGGCCTCCATAAGATCTGCAGGTCTACTAATGAGTCTTTAGTTAAGGATGTACCAATAACTGTTCCAATTCCAATTTCTAGGATTGTTCTGGTACCAATAGGCCACTCAGCGATATTCACTTTACCGCTAATACTAAGAATACTTGCGCCTATTAAAGCCCCTGCAAGAGGAGCGGCAGGAATACCGGTTTTGAGGGCTAAAGTTCCAAAAATTCCACCAGCAATTAGATAATAAAGTAGGTTTATGTTTGGCATAAATTTTTTCGATGTTTGGTAATAATATTAGAAAAAATCTCTTTTGCTTGGGTTTATAGTCAAATTATATTTTTGTTTTTCTCTCATAATGTCCCCTTTTATTGGCATAATAATATCTAAAGCATGAATATTTATGTCTTCACAAATTTCATTTAAAGCTAATAAACGCCCTTTAAAGAAAAAATTGTCTTTTTTTGAAGGTGGACATCAGCTTGAAAAATTAGAGTTTGCTCTTGCAATTGCACAAACTAAGGGCGATGAAAAAAAATCAACTATTCTTAGAAAAAAGATTGTTGAATTAGGTGGAAATGTTGAAGAGCCGGGAACTTGAATTAAGTTTACTCTAGATATTTATTTGCAACTAATAGTGCTTCTCCAGCTTGTTGAGCAGTTACTTTCCCCATACCCAGAAGTATGTTACTTATTGCAGTAAGCACTGTAATTATATCTCTATCGTTTATGTATCCTAGATGTCCAATTCTAAATATTTTCCCTTTTAAATGATCTTGGCCACCAGCCAATAGGATATCAAATTTATTCTTTATCGTTTTTCTAAATATTTCCGCATCCATTTCCCCTGTTTTTATTGCCGTAATTGAGGGACTCAAACATTTTTCACTGGCAAATAATTCTAGATTTAAAGCTTTCGCCGCATTACTAATCGCTAACTTATGTTTAGTATGCCTGAGAAAAATGTTTTCTAAACCTTCTTCTCGCATCATTTTCAAAGATTCATCTAATGCAAATACTAAATTAACAGCAGGAGTATATGGATTACTGTTACTTCGAAGACTCTTTCGGTACGATTTTAAATTTAAATAAAATTTTGGTAAATTAGAATTTTCAGCAGCTTCCCATGCTTTTTGGCTCATTGATATGAAGCTAAGGCCAGGAGGTATCATATAACCCTTTTGTGAGCCAGAAGCAACAATATCTAAATTCCATTCATCTACTGGTACATTACAAGCTCCAAGACTTGTCACGCAGTCAACAATTGATAATGCAGTTTTGTGTTCACTAATATAGGAACTTATAGTTTTTAGATCATTAATAACACCCGTTGAGGTTTCAGAATGAGTTAAAATAACTGCCTTTATTTCTTTTTGTTTATCTTGTTCCAATAATTCTTTAAATTTCTCTGGATTCAAAGGAGTACCCCATTGGGAATTAATTTTTATAACTTCTAAACCAAATTCCTCAGCAACTTTTACCCATCTTTCCCCAAATTTTCCATTTTCTCCACAGATGACTTTATCACCTTTACTTAAGGTATTTATTATTCCAGCTTCCATCGCTGCAGTTCCACTTCCAGTAATTGTTAGAACATCATTTTGAGTTTGATGCAGCCACTGTAAATTTTTAGTAGTACTCTCTACGAGCGCCTGAAATTCTTTACTTCTATGGCCTATTGGATGCTTACTTAATGCGTGTAAAACTTTTTCTGGCACTGGCGTTGGTCCAGGAATCATCAATGATAACTTTTGTTGTATGGCCACTTTTTATTAAATAGGTCATTCTTAGAGTAGTTCTCATTATATATTTTTCAATTACTTGATTTGAAAAAAGGATTTTCTTTACCTTTGTGGGTTGCTGGGGCTGCAAAGTCAGCTTTAAAAAAATTAGTAGGGTTTTCAGTTAAAAATTATGAACTAATAAAAATTCCTAATGAAAAAAAAGAAGTAAAAATTGAGATTCATTCTGTAGGTTTTTTAAAAGATGAATCATATGCTTTAGGAATTACCTTTGCACAGTCAGGCATAGCACTAGATATTACGCAAAATTTGGAAATATGGACAATGGTTTCTCTAGAAAAAATTTCATGCAATAAGCCTGTTAATACAAATCAAATCAATATTATTGCAGGATCTGGCGTAGGTATTAAAGAAAATTCTTCAGAGATATGCTTGTCTGATTTTGCTAAAAAAGTTTTATATGAGAACTTATTAGGAACTATTCCAGAAGGTTTTAGATTAAATTTAGAGATTATTTTTCCAACTGGGAAATTTTTAGCTGAGAGAACTAGTAATAAATCATTTGGAATTGTTAATGGGTTATCTATTATTGGAACATCTGCGGAGACTTATTCGAGTGCTTCGCCAGACCAACTTGAAGAGGCTAAAAAAACCCTAGCAAATCTAACTAAAAATAGTTTTCAAGATAAAGTTGTTTTTGTTATTGGTGAAAATGGATTAAACTTGGCGAAAACTTGTAATGTTAAGTTACCAATTATAAAAGTTGGTAACTGGATAGGTCCACTAATAGTTGATGCTGCAATAAAAAATGTTAGAACTGTAATTCTTTTTGGTTATCATGGAAAATTAATTAAATTAGCGGGGGGCATTTTTCATACTCATAATCATTTAGCTGATGGAAGAATTGAAATTCTTGTTTATTTAGCCGTTAAAGAAAAATTGCCATCAGAAATAATAGTTAAATTATCTAACTTACAAACTTTGGAAGATGCCTTATTATTGCTTGAAAACTTTAGTAAATCTATAACTGATAAATTATTCCGAAATTTATCAATTGCGATTGAGGAACGTTCATTTGCTTATGTTAATAGATATGTAAAAACGAATATGCAAATTGCAGCAATAATTTTTGATAGAAAAAGGCAAATCAGGTGGTCTGGAACTAATGGTAATGATTATATTTCTTATTTTAAGAAAGATTAATTTTTGAATGATTATGCTTTTGTAAATAAATTGAGCTAACTTTTATACATGAGTCAAAAATCTTTAAAAAAAGAACGAGATCCTTCAATATTAATTTTAGATTTTGGATCGCAATATTCTGAATTGATCGCGAGAAGAATCAGAGAAACTAATGTTTATTCTCTTGTAGTCAGTAACTGCATATCAATCGAAGAAATTCAAAATATTAACCCTAAAGGGATAATTTTGAGTGGTGGACCAAATTCTGTTTATGAACAAGATGCTCCTAAATGTGATGTAGAAATTTTTGATTTAGACATTCCTACCCTTGGTATATGCTATGGAATGCAATTAATGGTAAAAGAACTTGGGGGAACTGTCATTTCAGCTACAAAAAAAGCTGAGTATGGGAGAGCACCAATAAATATAGATTTAAAATCTGACCTCCTTACTGATGTAGAAGATCAATCCATAATGTGGATGAGTCATGGTGATTCAATTAATTCATTGCCTGATGGATTTAATAAAATAGCTCATACTGAGAACACAATTCATGCAGCAATTTCAAATGAAAGTAAGAAATTATTTGGCGTACAATTTCATCCTGAAGTTAATCATTCAAAGTTTGGAATGACGGTTATTAAAAATTTTGTATATAAAATATCTTGTTGTGAAGCTGATTGGACAACTGAAACCTTTTTAGAGGAAACAATTCCAAGAATTAAACAACAAGTTGGCAAGAAAAAAGTTTTGCTTGCCTTATCGGGAGGAGTTGATTCCTCAACTCTTGCTTTTTTACTCAATAAATCGATTGGAAATCAACTCACATGTATGTTTATAGACCAAGGTTTCATGAGAAAAGGCGAACCAGAATTTTTAATGAATTTTTTTGATAAGAAATTTGATATAAATGTTGAATATATTAATGCTAGGGATAGGTTTATTGCCAAATTAAAAGGGATTACTGATCCAGAACAAAAAAGAAAAATTATTGGTGAAGAATTTATTAGAGTATTTGAAGAAGAAAGCAATAGGTTGGGACCTTTTCAGTATTTAGCTCAAGGTACTCTTTATCCTGACGTTATTGAAAGTGCAGGCACTAATATTGATCCTAAGACAGGTGAGAGAATAGCAGTTAAAATCAAGAGTCATCATAACGTGGGTGGCTTGCCAAAGGATTTACAATTTAAATTAGTTGAGCCATTAAGAAAACTTTTTAAGGATGAAGTACGCAAATTGGGAGCTGCTTTAGGTTTGCCGGATGAAATAATAAAAAGGCATCCATTCCCAGGACCGGGCTTAGCAATTAGAATTTTGGGAGAAGTGACAGATGAAAAACTCGATTGTTTAAGAGATGCAGACTGGATAGTGAGGGACGAAATTAAGAAAGCAGGACTTTATAATGAAATTTGGCAAGCTTTCGCAGTATTGTTACCTGTTAAATCTGTAGGAGTTATGGGCGATAAAAGGACTTATTCATGGCCAATAGTTTTGCGTTGTGTATCTAGTGAGGATGGTATGACAGCAGATTGGTCAAAAATTTCTTTTCAAATTTTAGAAAGAATTTCAAATAGAATCGTAAATGAAGTATTTTCAGTAAATAGAGTTGTTTATGATATTACTAGCAAACCTCCTGGAACTATTGAGTGGGAATAGTCAATAGGGTAAAAGTCCAGATATAGAAACAAAAACTAGGTTTCACACGGGTTTCACATAGAGGTAAAAATCTATCTCTATAGAGAAATCGTAGAGAATTAAATTTCTCTATAGTTGTATGTCTTTATAATTTAATTTTGTTTTTGTGCATTTATAAGAATTTCTTGTTGCTATAGTGGTTAAATCAGAAGAAGATAAACAATCAGAACTACATGAGGGACACTTTGAAATTCAAAACCAGAGCATTGATAGAGCAAGAGTTGATGAATCAGGAGAAAGAAGAACAGATGGAATACAACAGGATAATTAATATTTCTGACGAGGACGAAGAAAAACTGAGTCCTGAATTAATGAAAGAACTGGACTCTCTTAAAGACGATTAGATTATTTTATGATATGAGATTTGTTATTTTTCTAATCAAGAGAGAAGTAAATCATGATTACTAATAAGAGATATCAAACGTTATTAATGCTTGCGACTACGGGCAAACCTTTAAATAAAGATGCTACGGAAGAAGAAAAAAAATTTTACGAAGAATGCAAATATGACTATAAAGTTATGAAGGAAACCGCTAAAAAACATGGAATAAAGAACTCAATAATGGAAATTCCATTTGAGGTGGATTTTTAAAATAATGATTAGATTTCCTAATCCAGGTTCTGATATTGATTATTTTTTGGTGGTTTTTAAAACAATATTTAATAATTTGAGTTTATTGGAATATTTTGATTTAGATGATATATCCAGAAGTCTTATAAAAAAAGGTTTAGTTTCATCGAGTGGATATATAGGTCAAGAAGCATTAATAGCATCTACTAGAAAAGATAGATCAAGAGATCCTATTTTTAATCAATCAAAAATGTATGCTGAACTTTTTAGACATTTAGGTTGGATTCTGCCAACAAGTAGAAAATTAAATTTTCAGTTTTCATTGTTAGGCAAATTAGCAGCAGAAACTAGAGAGGATAACGCTAAAAATTTTCTTAGGAATAGCATTATTGGTATCGTTTTTCCAAACGCAAATATTGAAGTAAAATCGAAAAATTCAATTAGACCATTTAAGTTACTTTTAAAGACTATAAAAAATCTTGATAATTTTATATCTAGAGATGAAATGATTCTTGGTCCGTTATCAATAAATGATGATAAAGACGAGAATGAGATTCAAGAAATGTATGAATACATCTATAAGTTAAGAAGTAAGATATTATCTATAGATAAAGAATTACAAATTAAATCAAAGAATTTAAAAATTTCGATTAATACTTTTAAAAATTATACTCGCTTTCCAATAGCAATTTTGAAATGGTCTGGATGGACTCAAAATAAAAAAATTGGTAGAAATAATGTTTTAGAATTAACTAAATTTGGTACTTTTCAAAGTAATTTATTAGAAGAATTTGTTGATATTAGAATTCCAGAAATAAGCAATTTAAGTAAAAGTAACTTATTTGAAATTTCATATAGATCTGTTATGAATTCAAATAAGAGTTTGGAAAACTTTAGTGAATTTAATCAACAAAAATATATTTTTAGTCCTTTTCATACCCTTAATCATGAAGCATTAAATGAGAAATTAAAAATAAATGGAAAAATAACAAATAATACTAATCAGATAAATAATACTAATAAGAATTTAAGCAATATAAAAAAAAGTTTTTTAGATTTAGAAAATGTTATCAATATCCAAGATCAAAGTGATTTGCTGAAGAAAATTGATTTAAAATTTAAAAATAATTTGCATAGTATTAATAAAACTTTAAAAGAATTAAAAGAAGAATATAAAGACTACAATCAAGATAGATTTTACCCTCTAATAAGAGATTTATTTCAAAATATTGCTTTAAACTGTACACTTTCTAGACAAGGTTCAAATTATCAAAGAAATGATGCAATTTTAATTACTAATGATGATAGTGTCCCAATAGAAATTAAATCTCCAGGAGAGGAAAAAAGAGTATCTCCAAAAGCAATTAGGCAAGCGCTTGAAAATAAAATTATAATATTATCAAGAAAAACATTTCCTATTAAAAGAAATACAACATCTTTAGTAGTCGGTTACGATTATCCAGAAAATCGTTCAGCAACATTAAAAATGATTGATGATTTTTATAATGTATATGGCATAAGAATTGGGATCTTTGATTTACAAACTATATTAGAACTAAATCTAATTTTTTTACTTACAAATAAAAAACCTACCTGGAATACACTTAGTAAAATGATAGGATTTGCTGAAATTAAAAATGAAATTTTTAAAAATTGAAAATTCTTTTTTAGATATCATTGAAGATTCTAATGATTTAGAAAGAAGTCTTGATAAGGAAAAAGAATTTTTCTCAAAAGAAATTTTAGAAATTTTGTTTCACGAAAGTAAAAATAAACTTAATGATAATTTTATAGAATCAGTTTATTCAGAAATTTTAATAAGTAAGGAAAAATTAGATATTTTCCTTTCATATTTGTTTTACAAAAATAATATTAAGCATGTTTTTCATAGAGTTGGTGATGTTAATCTTAGATCAGATATGATTTTGCAGAGTAATAATAATGTGGGGTTAGTGGAAATAGAAAAAGGCAATAATTTGCTTGATCCTCCCAGAAATATTCTTGAACAATATGCATTATTAAAATCAAGATATGATCTAAAACAAAAAATATCTTGCTTTATCTTTACTTCTTACCTACCAAGAAAAAGACAAGATTATTGGAATGTTATGGAAGATATTGCAAATATTACAGGTATTAAAATTAAAACAATTTCTTTTGCTTCACTCTTTTTATTATATTTAAGTAAAAAATTATCTTTAAAGAATTTAGAAAAATTTGATATTGTTGATGGGCAAACTAATCATAGACAAGTAATTGGAGAATCTTTGCTTAAAAATATATCTGTTGGTTTTAAAGGAATATTAGAAATTGAAAAGTAGGTTTAAATATTTTGCAATCTTTCATTAGCAATCTCAATATATTTTTGATTTAATTCAAATGCTAAAAAATTTCTATTTAGTTGTTTGCAAATTACACATTCAGTACCACTTCCTGCAAATGGAATTAATACTAAATCATTAACATTAGAAAAATGATTAATTATTCTCTTTGTTATTGAAAGAGGTTTTTGTGTTGGGTGGTCAACCTTTTCAGATGCAAATCTTTTTCCTGCTAAAGTAGGAAATTCCCAGATATCTCCTGCCATTCTCCCTTCAGGATTAGGGATCCAAACCTTTCCATTTTTGACGATTTTGTTTTTGATTCTCTCTTTACTTTTATATGGTTCCCGAATTGTATGATAAGTGTAGTTTTTACCTTTAGAGAACCATAATAATGGTTCATAGAAAGCAGATAAATTTCTTTTATTATAACCAGCAAAACCGTTTTCATATTTCCAGATTATTTGCCGTCTGTAATCTAAACCAACCTCAAAAAGATAGGATTGAACCCAACAAATATTCTTGTGAATTCCATATATAAATATATTTCCATCTTTTTTTAATACTCTTTCACTTTCTTTTATCCAATTTTTTGTCCATTCTAACCATTCATCTTTCCTTGTTTTTTCATTATATTCCCCAAAATCTTTATCTAAATTATATGGTGGGTCAGCAATAATTAAATCGAAAGTTTCATCATTATAATTTTTTATTTTTTCAAGATAGTCGCCATGAATTATCGGTGAATTTTTCATTTTTTATTTTGTAATATCAATATGAATTGGTTATGAATATTTGGAACATAAGAATATGGGTATCCATATGGAAAGACTCTTTTATGTCTTTGATATAAAATTTTTATGCCTTTAAGTTTGAAGTTTGTTTCTTCTAATTTATTTGCAAGATCAGAATGAAACATATAATATTTTGCTTTGTCCCTAAAATCACTAACTATTATTGCCAAGTACTTATCCTTTTTAAGTACTCTTGAAGTAGAACTTAGTATATTACTTAGTTTACTAAGAAATTCTTGATAATCTGCAATATTTCCTAGATCTTTTTCGTCATTACTGTATTTAGTATCTAGACCTTTTTCTAAGCGTTCTTTTTTAACTTTATGATCTTTTTTATCTAAAATGTTCCAATAGGGGGGACTCGTTACTACGAAATCTACTGAGTCATTATCTAATTTTTCTATTTCGATAGAAGCATCGCCTTGAACTACTTTTTGAGAAGTAGATGCATCTTTATCTTTTACTTCATTTTCTAACCTTTTCTTAGAAAGAAGAACATACTTTTCATTCAGTTCTATACCTATACCCTTTCTATTGTTTAATAGGCATGCTTTTAGTGTTGAACCAATGCCTACAAAAGGATCAAGAACAGTTTGCTCAGATTTAGTAAAAAATTTAATAAGTCTTGAAACATCTGTAAAAGAGAAGGGTGCAGGATGTTCTTTTTCAATTTGTGTATCTGGGTGATTTTTACCTAATCCTTTTTGGGTCCATACAGAAATTGTTTCAATTATCCAATCCTTTGCTGAAAGATCATTTAAATTGTTTTGAGGTTTTTGTCTGTTCATTATCTAATCCTAAAGAAAAATATTTTTTATTCAAAAGTTTTTAAGAGGTTCAATATTTATTGTTTTATTGAATAAATATAAAAAATAGTGATAAAAAAAATAGTCTTTTCAAAGAATTTTCCCTTTTTGTTAATATTTAAAAATTCTCTAAAATTGTTTAGTTTTTATGGTAATTCTGCATAAAAAGGTTAGAAATAAAAGTTTCCTCATT
>QCCF01000005.1 GCA_003281365.1 Prochlorococcus sp. AG-347-K18 | reverse complement strand
CATTACTTAAAAGGAACTTTAATAGTTTTTTGAATAATAAGAAACCTTTTTCAACTCTTTTTGGACCTAAAATTGAAAGCAAAATTACTAATATTATGAATATTTCAGGTGAATTTAAACCTAATAGTTTCATAAAATTTTATATTCTTTCTATATTTTAGTACATGCTAAAAATTTAATCTAATTATTCTCAAAAGTTGGTAAATAGAGTTCCCTATTTGAGGCAATTAAACCTTCTTCTTTAAAAAAAATCTCTAGGTCTTTTAGATCATTTAAATCTACAAATTCACCACAATTATCTAATATATTATTATGAGTGAAATTCCATAAATCAGCCAAATATTCGTCATCATCTGGAAATGCTACAAATTTCAAATATGTATTATTCAAGGCATATTCACTAGCAAAATCAGAATCTAAACCTTCCCTTTTTGCATCACAAAAAACTTTAGCAAATCTTTTGCCTACAGAAGTTTGAGCACTTGATAAATCTAAATTACCTTGCATAGCATTTACATTTATTGGTGCAATAAAAATAATTATTGGAAGAAAAATAGATACTAATATAAACAAGAAAAAATTTCCTTTTAAATTTCAACTCAACATAAACTAGCAAAAAAAGTAATCAATTAGGCCTATTTAAGTAAAAGCACTTATTATAAATTAAGAAATAAATAGCAAACATAAAACCAGCTCCATATCTGAATTTATAATAGAGAAAGATTAAATAAATTTAACATTATATGTCTTCAAATATAAGGCTAAAAGGAAGGGGAGTTAACAGGATAATTACGAGTAAGGTAATGCTATCGCCATTAGCAGGAGTTACAGATAACATTTTTAGAAGACTTGTACGTAAATGGGCTCCAAACTCTTTACTGTTTACAGAAATGATAAATGCCACAAGTCTTAAAAAAGGATATGGCACACAAAAAATCAATCAAATAGATTTAGAAGAAGGTCCAATTGGAGTACAAATATTTGATAATAGGCCATATGCTGTTTCTGAAGCTGCAAAACAAGCTGAGGACTCAGGAGCTTTCTTAATTGATATAAATATGGGATGTCCAGTAAAAAAAATTGCAAAGAAAGGTGGAGGCAGTGCCTTAATTAAAGACCGAAAACTTGCTATAGAATTAGTCAAAAATGTTGTAAAAGCTGTTAGGGTTCCAGTAACAGTAAAAACACGACTCGGATGGGATACTAAAGAAGAAAATATAGAGGATTTCTTATTTAAACTTCAAGATGCGGGAGCAACAATGATCACACTTCATGGAAGAACTAGAAAACAGGGTTTTTCAGGCAAGTCAGATTGGGAAATGATCGGGAGACTTAAAAAGTTGTTAGAAATTCCAGTAATTGCTAATGGAGATATCAAAAATTCAGATGACGCTCTTAATTGTTTAAAAAAAACAAATGCTGATGGTGTAATGATTGGACGAGGAATTTTAGGATCCCCATGGAAAATAGGAGAAATAGATTATGCCCTTAGAGAAAATAAAAATTTTAAAGAACCAAACACAGAAGAAAAACTATATTTAATTATTGAGCATCTTGATGAATTAATAAAAGAAAAAGGAGATCACGGATTGCTAATTGCAAGGAAACATATCTCATGGACATGCAAAGACTTTAAAGGAGCATCAAATTTGAGAAATAACTTGGTTAGAGCTGTTGATAAAAATGAAGTTAAAAATTTAATAATTAAAATGATTAAAACCTTGAATAATGAAAAAATAGATTAGCTTAAAACAAATTTATTTTTTAAATGAAAATTATTAGTAAAGAAACAAGTAAAAGAGTTTGTGATCACATGAACAATGATCACATAGATTCAGTGCACAAATATCTTATTCATTATGGGAAGATATCAACATTTGAGAATGCTTATATGGAAGAAATTAATAATAGTTATATAAAAATCAATTACGATGGCCAATCAGCAATTATCAATTTTAAAAATGAAATATCTGAAGAAGAAATTCATTCAACTTTAGTATCAATGATTAAAGACATTAAAAAATAAAATAATTTATAAAAAAAAATTCTAATTTTTATTTTCATAGTAATCAGTTATCTTTTTACATTCTTCAAATGAAAGCATGCTTAATCTGGCTGTGGCTTTTATATTTAGAATTGCACAAACAGCTAATAAGTCGGAGCTATCAACATCAAGTGCTTCAGAAAGCTCTAGAACCCTAAGACCTTTCATTAGTATTAAAAAAAAGTTTTTCTAAATTATCAAGAATCTTGAAATCAATGGGCAGCATTTTTCCCTAAACCTGCTACGAATGGAAAAGTTTGTTCATCTCCAAAAATATCTTCCGCTGTAGAATTAGAAATATTATTTTTTTTATTATCAGGCTTAATTTCCTCAATTTCATGAGAAATATTCTCTTTAATGTTATTTTCAATTTCTTTTGCTAATAAATTATTCGTATTAGAAAATATTGAAAAAACTAATACACATAAAAACAAAATAATTCTTTTCATAAAAAAAAATTTATCTAATACTATTGTTATATGCCAATAAGGTTATTTAGAAAAACTAGATAACTTTAAAACAAATCTAAATAAATCAAAATATTCATCTTCCCAACTTATTTCTATTCTTAAATCTAATTAAAAAATAAAGACCTATTAACAAAAGAATTGCCAAGGAGTACTGATTAAGAAAAACATAAACTATGTAGACGAGAAATGGGAATAAGCAAGCCCTCTTGAAATTTAATTTTTGTTCCTCTGACATATTTTTCCAATTTAAATATTCTTCCCATTGAAAAATCTTCTTCATTCTTCTACTTCTATTTTTACGATTAAACATAACTTTATAAATATTGTTTTGATGATTCTTATGTTAATAAAGAAAACTAATCTACAATATCAAAATAAGTTTTTTTCATTGAATAAAAATATTTTTTAAATAAAAGATGAACTCAAAACCAGTTTGGAAAATAGAAAAAGTTGTTTTACCTCAACATGCAGATCATGCAGGCGTAATGTGGCATGGTAATTATTTTAATTGGCTTGAAGAAAGCCGAATAAATGCACTTTCAGAAGTAGGTATAAGTTATTTCGAACTAACTAAAAATGGCTTAGATTTACCTTTAATCAATACTTCAATAAAATATAAATCTCCTTTATTCCTTGGTGAAAAAATAATAATCGAGAGCGAATTCAACATTGATAAAAGTCCTAGGATTAATGTAATTACAAAATTTCTTAACAAGAAAGATGAAATCTTAACGATTGCTGAAGTCAATTTAGTCTTAATAAATAAAATGAATTTTTCTATAATAAGAAAAAGGCCAGATTTCCTATCGGAAGCCTTTAGTAAGTTAAACGGTTGAAATTATTACCCGCCAATTGAATGATTTATTAAATTATTAATTATGAATATATTTCAAGTTATCGATTCTTATCAATATGAAATGGAATCGAGATATCAAGAAAAATCAATGCTTACAAATCTTTTTACAGAGCACAAATTTATAGGATGGTTAGGGTTGTTCATAGTATTTTTCTCTATCTTTGCAATTTTTGTTTTTCAATTTCTTGAGTGGGAAAGTAATGACAATAATAAAAGTTAAGAAGATTTAATGCTTATAATTCAACTGAATGACTAAAAAAATGGCTATCTATTTAAAAATAACTAACCCTACAGAGGTTGTAAAAAAAAAGACCTCAAAATGGCTTACAGATATTACACCTGAAAGAATTGATAGAAAATTGGTCGAGGATGAAGTAATAAAAGGTATTATCGAGCAATTAACATTAGAAGGCATAAAAGGAGAAATATCGGCAATTAATGGGTTTGAAGTAAATGAATCTTCTGTAATAACAAAGAATAATTTTGTTATTAGAAAAACAAAAACTTTTTAGATCGAAATAAATTCTTAGATGAAAATTTTTTTTATTTTAATTATTTTAATTATTTTTATCATTTTTTTAATTTTTATAATTGCAAGGGATTATCAAATTAAAAAGAAAACGTTTAAATTGAATAATGCCTTAAATTCCAATTTCTTTATTCAAACAATTAATAATTTAATAGAAGAAAACAAATACAATTTGTTAGAGGAGAGGATCAGATTAAGGGAAATAGATGCTTACGGTAACGAGGATTATAAAAAATGGATTGGCAATCCACCTCTTGATGAAAAAGCTATTGAGAAAAATATATTAAATGGATCCAAGCGATTTAAAGAAGGTATACCATACTTCTGGGAAAAAGTAATTTTAAAAAAATTTGGCAGTATGGAATTATTTTTCGAAAAGTGGAGGTCATATTGTAATGAAAATCCTACTATTGATGATGAGATAATTGGGTCTATTAGAAAGCTCGAGACTGAAGATTGGTTTGTATTCATAGCAAGTCAAATAGAGAAATCATGCTTAAACCTAATAGAAAAAAACTACTCAAGTAAAAACAAGGAAAACTACAAAAAAGGCATTAGATTTGAAAATCATTGCATGGAAATTCTCAAACAAAATGGCTGGGAAGTAAAAGAAACTCCTAATACAGGAGATCAAGGGGTTGACTTAATTGCGTCAATAAATGATTTGAGAATATGTATTCAATGCAAAGATCATGAAAAAGCCATTGGAAATAAAGCAGTTCAGGAGATTTCAGCTGGTAAATTATTTTGGAAAGGTACACATGCAATAATAGTCTCAAAATCTGGCTTTACAAAGTCTGCTCATCAACTAGCCAAATCAAATAAAGTTGAACTTATCAATGAATATCAATTAAAAGATTTAGAAAAGTTTATTGTTTAAATAGTTTATATCAATTGTGTTAAGCCTTCTTTGTAAAGCAAAAGTGTTGTAAAAATTCCTGAGGCCCACATTAAACCTCTAGCTGTTGGGATATTAAATACATATGCACCAATATATAAAAAACGAAAAATAGGATGAATCAATGCTGCAATTATTGCAATATTAGAGTCAGTTAAAGTAATCAAACAAAGAAGACATGCGGGTGCATGTAGGGAAATACTTTCCCAACAATTTTGATGACACCAAACTGCTCTTTTGCCAAAAGAAGGTAATTCATCGAATAAAGCCCTTGGAGCAGCCATATTTTCAACAGAATATCCCGCTTTAACTCGCCCTATAGTTAATGGAATAATAGATAATAAGACAACACCAACTGATAGACAAAGGCTCCAGGCAAAAGCTACTTGCATATGATTTAAATAATATTATTAGCTTAATAATTGAAGCTTGTTATCGTGATAAATGAAAAATCATTACCATAGATAAAACTTTGCAAAAAATGCTGTAATTTATGTTAAAAAATCTTTTATGGATATTTCAAAGATAGTTTTAATTTTTGCCATAAGTTTACTAATATATTTTGCTTTTCTGTTTTTAGGATTTTTTCTTAAGGATAAAAATCTAAAGGCACAGAATCTAAAAAAAGAAGAATAGATTATTAATTTCACGAAAATCTACAATTTTCTCAATATTTTTATATCTTTTTGGATATATTTCATAGAAATAAAATTTGATCCAAACAATAATAAGGGATATTTGAAATTCAATAAGACAGTTGCTGGTATATGAAAAAACTATATAAATTTCTTAAAAGTTTTATCTTTATATCACTTTGGCTTATTTTATCCTCATTTTTAACTCAATATTGGAATACCTTTCATTGGGAATATATTTACTTAAACTTCAGATTTATATTTGATAAAGAATTTTGGTTTGTTGTAGAAAAAATTCTTTTAGGATTTGATATAGGTTACTGGTTAGAAGAAGCACTAAAATTCTTAAGTTATGAAATACCTAAAGAATCTTTTAAATATTTACCAATTTATTTCGTATTAAAGTCTATTTGGATAAAAAATTAATTTATATTTTTAATAGATTTTAATAAATTCCTTAAAATTCTTGAATAAAGTCGGTGAATTTATTTTTCTTAAAACAAATAAAGTTCCTTTATCACCTCTGCAGATTCTAAGCTTATTACTTAAATAAGTTATCTTTAACCACCCTAATTGTTCATTATTTATTTGTTTCATAGCCTTTATATTTTTTCTTCCGAATTTAGGACCGATAACACCAGCATGTGTAAATTTGACCCCAATTTTTTTTTCATTTATATAGTTAAGTCTTATTAAAATACCAGTTCCAATAATTGATTTTATTCCTCTAGGTTTAAGTAAATTAAGGCCAGTTAAATTTAAGGGATCAAGAATTTGAAGATTATCAATAAAAGGAGAATATTTTAAAAAGGGACTATTAGAACTACTCCACCTAAGCTCCCAAACACCCTGTAAATCATTTCTATCTTTGCTAAAGGAAAAATTATGATCAATTTCAAGTTGTTCGGCAATAGTCTGTATACTCTCTGAATTTGGAGATTTAAGAAGTAAATTTAATAAATCATCTTCGGATTCCATTTAATGACAGCTGAGTATATAGCTAAGGATAAATACTTACCTCTATGTGCTATATTCTACCAAGAATATGTTGATTTGATGACAAAGAGTTATTGGTTAAAGAAAATTTCAATTCCAAATGCTGATTTATTTCTGGAATATATAAGGACAGTATTACCATGGATTAAATCTGTGGGAGGAGTAATAGTAAAAAGAGATTTGATACAAAAATCAACCTCAAATGAATGGGACGGAGGGCAGCTTGGATTAGTAATAGAATTCGAATCTAAATTTGCTGCTAAAAAAGCATTTTATTCTGAAGTATTTCAAAAATATCTGCAGTCTAGAGATTTAATGGAACTGATTACTATAAGTACTTTTTAAAAAATCAACCAATAGCGATCTCACACAAACAATTTATAAGTATTTATTACTATTAAATTATTTATGTAATATTTATAACTTCACTAGCAATAGCATTTTTTGCAAAATTTAGTTGTAAAAGTAATCCGTTAATCAAATGAACTATTCAACAGAAAAAGATGATTATTTGATGACAACTCCATATACAAAAAAAATTCAGCAAAAATTTGAAAAGGTTAAGTCTTTTTTAGAGCAAAATGGATTTAATCCTTCATCAGAGAGCTTAATGCAAGATATCGTTAGTTCAGAAGAATATATTGCTAAAAATGGCTTGTAAAGTATCAGAATATATTCAGAGTCCTTAAATAATAAAAACCGCCTATTAGAAAAGGTAATAATATTCCAATAAATAAAAATATGGATTTTTTTGATTCGCCTTCTGATATTGGGTTAATTTCTGGTTCAATTGCAAAACCATTTTGTCTACCGCCGCTTTCGGTTGTATAACCTTTTTTATTCATAAGAAAAATAATCTATGCAGATTATCTCATGTAAAAACTCATTTAAAAAAATTTTTTACATTTAGAATTAAACTAATTTTAAGATCTAATAATTGATTTCAATCTGAGATTTCAATTTGGCAGCTTTTTTTAAAAGACCTACAACTTCCTTACGACCTGTAGCAAACTCAGCCTTGTTAAGTAACTCGCTATATTTTTTTGTGATTTCTCTATGGTTCATTTTGAATGTTATCTTATTTAAATTATAAAGTTACTAAAAAAAGTTTTTGTATAAAAGATATCAAAAAAGAGTTTAAGTAACTTTACCTATTTAAACCAACCTTTTTTCTTTTGTTTAATCTCTTCTTTAAAAACTTCTTTTTTTCTCCCAAATAATCTCTTTTTTTGGACTGGTAAATTCTCTTCAAGAGGTTTAGATTTTCTGTTAAATAAACCTCTTTTTGATTCTTTTTTAATTGATTCTTTTGTGTCGGAAATCTTTGTTTTTTTGGGATTTGATTTTGAATTTTTGGGTTTACTATCTGCGAATAAAGTTTGATATACAAAAAAACCAAAAACAGCAAAGAAGCCTAATGCCTGTACTAGAGCAGTTCCAAGATTATCAAACATTTAGACCTCAACTTTGTATAGTGATTCCTTTTCTTTCTCTTCTATGCATTTTTTATCATCAGACAAGCATTCAATTTCTGCCTTCTTCTCAGTATGAGAACTGCAGCCACCTGCATTTGCATTAGATATTGAAAACAAAGTTAGTACCCCTAAAATTAAGGCACATGAAGTGTTAATCGGTTTCATGAGTTTTATTTTTATTATGGAAAAATAATTTCGCAATTGCGAAGATAATCTTCTCTTCAGCTAAAAGTATCCCCTTTTTATATATCTATTTGTAGTAATTAACTAAATCGATAATTAATATTGCTAGTAATGAAAAACCTAAAATGAAAGGTAAATAAGGATAGTTATTTAAAATTTTGTTTAGTTGATTTTTCGATGTTTCTTTTTCCTTTTTCTTTTCTCTAGGTGGTAAGCCTAACTCTTCCCTTCTCTTAGCTTCTCCCATAATTTTTTAAACTATTTAAGACTATTTTATATATTTAATAGTAGTAGTGTATTGTTCTAGATTTAAATTATTAACTGTTAATTTAGTTTAAATTTTGGATATATTAAAAATATATAAAAAATTACATGATAGAAGTAGTTTGGTCAGTAAATGTAATGATTGCAATTCTTATTATTGGTGTTGCTTGGGTTCTTTATTACATATTTACTTATGATCAAAAATTTACTTCCTAGATAAATGTCAGATAAGGATCTAAATAATTTTCTAAAAAAAATAGAGCAACTTAATCAAATTGCTGAGCTAATAAAAAATAATCCTGGTAAAAAGTTATCCCTTACAAAATGCAAGAATCATGATGAAGTAATTAGATTAACCACTGAATGGGGTTTTGATATTGGTAAAAGGTGGGGAGAATATTAATTGATTTTGTTACCAGCATTATTAAAATTGCCATCAACTTCAAATAAAATTCCTAAGATTAATTAGTATTTTTTGTATTGGAGTTATGAAAGAAATTGGAGAGTTAAAGTCAAATATATATAAAATAGCTGCTGTTACAGATAGAGGGCAAAGATTAAATAAATTAATTTCACCTATGTATGAGGAAAAATCTAATGAAATGGATGAATTGATTGATGCTCTTAAAGACTTTAGTTTTGAAATATCAGAAAAATCATTATCTGGAGAGTGGGAATTGATTTTTTCTAACGTTGAATTGTTTCGAAGTTCTCCTTTCTTCCTTGCTATTGAAAAGGCATTAAATGATAAATTTAAAAGTAATCTTTTTTTTAAATTACATCAATTGCAAGTAGGATCCTTTGGCATATCAACTATTGGGAGAATTGCTCAAAAGATTGATTTTGACAAAAAAGAATTTATATCTACTTTTGACACTACAATATTTGGGCTCACAACAATTCCTATCTTAGGTTGGTTTAAACTATTGCCTACTTTTGGTGGAAGAGTGATAACCCTAGCAAGTGATTTAGTTTTAAGAAATAATTTACTTGATATGAACTTAGAAAAGACAAAAGTTTCCAAAGTTGATGGACTTAATAAGATTCCATTATTTAGTGAATTTCTTATGGATAGATGGTATCCAGTTAAAGAGGTATGGAATAAGTTACCTTGGAATAAAGAATCGCCAAATTGCCAGATTTCAATTTTATATTTAGACGATGAAATGAGAATTATGCAGGATATGTATGGGTCTATTTTTATTTATATAAGACCTTCAATTTCCTTGTTGAATTCAAATAAAATCTTTAATGATTAATAGAAACACTAAATAATATTTTTGTAATTTATAGGATAAATCCATTAAAAATTTATTTTAAAGATTAATTAATAAAAACATCTCACATCTTAAATACAAATAGGTTATGTTCATAGTGAACACTTTTTTATTATGCTTAGAAATCAAGAAAAAATTTCAGTTGTTAGAGGAATATTCCTAATAGGAGGTTGGGGCTTAGGTCTAGACAGATTCTACGAAGGAGATAAAAAAGGTGGCTTTTTATCAATCATTGGTTGGAGTATCACATTTTTTAGCTTTATCTTTCTTAAATGTTCAGGTTATGAATATGTTGAGGGTGTGAAAAATTATTCAGATTATTCCCCTAACCCTCTAATAGTACTACCTTTACTGGCAGGAGCCTATGGTGGCTTTTTAATAATTAAGAAGGCATTTAGATTAGCAAAGCAATTTGAGAATGCTGAATAATAATCCCAGCAGGCAAATTCAAGATAATAATCCAGATCCTTTTAAATAAAATTTAAATAAAAGAATTACTAAAAGGTTTACTATCGCTAAGGCTACTAAACCATTTCTGTTCTTTACATCTAATTTCTTGACTAAATTAGAAAGATAAACGACCGGATTTTCTGGCTCTTTATTATCCAAATTTTATTTTAAATATTAATTTGACAAGAAAATATCACAGTTTCATTTGAAGAATCAAAATTGTAAAGATCATTATCCAAAAAGAAATAAATAATTTCTAACCCATAATTCCTGCATTTCTTAAAAACGCTTTACCCATATTGCCAATTACAAAAAATAGAGACAAATTTATTAAGAGGATTATTAATAACGCCAACATTTTATAGTTAGGATTAGTTGAAATGCCATCAAAACCATTATTAAGAAATCTTTTAAAAAGTGATTTATCAATTTTTGGTTTTTGTCGCTCAGAGTCAAGTTTTACTTTTTCTTCTGAAGAATCTTGACTACTTGCTTTCTCTAGAAATTCTGTAAATGCTTTAACATTTTCTTCCTTTTTAATCCCCTCATTAAGATCTTTATTATCTTCATTCAAATTGGGGGACGATTCGATTGAATTATTTTCTTGAGGATTAAGTTTTGAATCTTCCAAATTAGTATTAAATGCTAGGAGTATATTACACCATAAAAAAAACCCACTCGATCAATTGAAGAGAGGGTTAGCTAAGGTTAAAGTTCTTTTCTATAGAATAATTTATTTTAATTAATTTTGCGGTTGTATCATAATGAAGTTTTAATTTAGATTAAATTCAAATTGATTTTTTTTTAATATATATGTTAGATGCGAATACTCAAAAAGCATGTAAAGATGATCCTTTAATAAGAGAAATTAAAATTAGAAATATAGAACATGCTATTGAACAAGCAGAATTGATGATAAAAGAATCAAAAATGAGCCAGGAAGAATTAATCTTCTTAAAAAGAAAAATATCGGATTCAAGACAGGATTTAGAAATACTTTATTTAATGAAAATTCAATGAATATAGTTTTTTTAATCTTTTAAAAGAATTGAATTTTTGCAAAGAAAATTAATTTGTATATTTAAAGACTTATTAAATTTAAAGAAAATGTCAATATTTTTATAAAGGATTTAGTTATGTCTAAAAATAATCTATATATACCTTTAAAGGTTGTTCCATACATCTTCATTTCAATTACTGCTATAACAATAACAGCAGCTACATATGTAATTACTTAGTTCTATAAGCTATATAAAGTTTTTAGATATTAAATAAATTAAAATATTTGTAACAACTAATTGTATGAATAAATTCAAAATAGCAATTTTTACAATATCAATAATCATATTTTCCCTTATTGGGATTAAAAAATTAATTTATATAAATCAAGTTAAAGATTTAAAAAATAAAGAAGAATCATTCTTAAATGAATCTATACGTGTTTTAAATGAATGCTTTGACCTAGAAAATAAAAATAAAAGAACTCTTAATAAATCAATTGAATTAATTAATTATTGCTCAGAGGAATATGGATATAAAAACTGATTTCAAAACTTGAATGATGAATTTCCTTAATACTCCACTAACATGCAAATAAAAAATTTCTCATCAATAATCTTGTTATGTTCAATAATTTTTTATTAATAATATTTTCCTAATCTAATTTTTTAAAATGACTAAAATTAAATGTTCTTATTTAGGAAATTTAAACTGTGAGGCTATTCATCTACAATCTGGAAGCCTTATAAGAACTGACGCACCTTTAGATCACTACGGTAAAGGTGAAAGTTTTTCCCCAACTGATTTATTAGCAACATCTCTAGGTACTTGCCTGCTAACCATTATGGCAATCAAAGCTAAATCGAAAGGATTTGATTTGAAAGGTATATATTTAAATATTGAAAAAGTAATGACACAAAATAGCGAGAGGAAGATAAAAGAACTCATAATAGATATTTTTATACCACAGAGCACTTCTAATGAAACTATTGATTTTTTGAAAAAAGCTTCCAAAGAATGTCCAGTTACAAGAAATTTATCTCAAGAAATAGATATTAAAATTAGTTGGCATAATGAATAAATCTAAAACATTGTAATTATATAAAAAATAATGAAATACTTTATTGGAATAGTCATTCTTTTATTTGGAATATATATAATTACAAACTTGGCATTAAAGACTAGGTATACAAGAAAAAGACTTTCAAAAGGGAAAAAATAAATCTTATAAATTTAAATATTACAGATTAAAAAAATAGATTTATTTTTTATACTGACAATTAAGTCATATTGTAATTTTATTTTTTCACTATTTTTTGGTCAATCAAACTAATCAAAGGGATCATGAAATTTACATTTATTCCAACAGTGCACCATGTATAAATAATAAGAAAAATTATTTTTATAAATAAATTAGGGGGTAAGGTGAAAAATATTTTGAAAAACCCTCCAATGAATAATCCCAATATTCCAATTTGAAAAAGACCTTTGATTACCCATTTAAGTCCATTTTTTTTAATGTTTATATAAAACCAGAAAAAAACAAAACTAGATAACAATATATATATAAAATTTATGATCATCTTTTAGAGAAAATCTAATAAATTTGCCATTTTCAAGGCATGATGACAATTATCACTTTTTTATCTGCTAATTTTTTTTAAAAATGGAAAAGTTATACAAAAAACAATAAAAATAAATTATTTTTTTTTCTTTTTATCTTAAAACATTTTTGATTTTAGTAAATCAATTCTTTTTTGATTCACTCCCAAATCACTTTCTCCAACTCTTGATTCTGATCTTATTGATAAGATGTTTGATTCAGGTAGAAAGGATACTTCTAAGTCGTCTACATACTTCATCCATTTACTGGTTGCCTCAGCATGAAGATAATTGCCATCAATTTCTACAATCTCAGTTCTTGGAGTGTTTTCGATAAATGTTTTAATCTCTTCAAAAGGTTTCTCAATATTGTTTACCTCCCATTCTTCTCGTACACAATGAGCAATCTCTACACAAGGTTTTAGTTCTATATGTGAGGCAAATGATGAAGAAGGGAATAAAAAGCTTGAACAAATTAAAATTACTAAAAAAAGTATTTGCATTATCAGAAGAATTTAACAGTTCATAATCTAACGAATTAAATTCAAAATTTGTAATGACGAACTAATTATTTTGGAAGAAAGCATAAATGTTTATATATTCAGAATTTAATATGTATTTCTAATAATCCCCAAAAAAAAAAGATCTCTCAGAGAGAGATCTTTTTAAATTGATTTATATCAAGTGTTTCCTTGTTTCCACTGAAATAAATCAATCCTCCTACACACAATCCTAATATCACATCAAAATTCAAAATATGTAATGCTTAATAGACCTCTATCTTAACTGTCACATGGCAAAAAATACAAAAAGTACTCAAACATCAAGGTCGAGTACTTTTAAAGTTATCAGAAAAAAGTGTCTGAGGAGTTTCTGATGTGTTCAATTTACTCCGTAGGTAATTTAAAAGGCTACAGTATAAATTACTAATTATTTAAATCTTTCAGAAAAATTGGGCGTTGATGAAAAAAATAATCAAATATATAAAAAATTCATGAAAAGGATTTGCAAAAAAATCATTTTTATTATTTCTGCAATTGCTCTTTTTTCAATAATAGCTGGTGTTGTCAAATATTCGCTTACTTATATTGAAAATAATCCCGAAAAATACTTCCCTACACAAAAGCAAGACAAAAATTAAGTATAAATTCACTTCAAAAAATCTATATAGTGTCTTAAATATGTTCTGCATAGACAGCTTGAGTCATGAAAATCAAAAATACTTCAGTTCTTAATCAAAATATTCATTTAAGTCAATTCAAAAATAAGCATAAATATCAAATACTTGAGAATTACTGGAAGAAAAGAAAGAAAGAATGTGAAAAAAATCTTTCAAAATTTTGCTAAACGATAATTATGAATTTTATTTTTTCTTTTTTATTAGCATCTGTCATGTGGGTACAAGTTCCACAGTGGGAAGCTGACTGGTCAAAATGTGCTGTGGATGTTCCCGATTCATCATGTCACTGGTACGTAGCTGCTCCCGATAATACGTTCGGGGAAGGATTTAATTGGGAAAACGCTCCTTGGTTTGATGCTAATGGATTACAGGATGTAGCTAAAATTGAGAAAGAATCTGTAGTAGAAAAACTTCAAAATAACTAAAGTTTCTATTTCATCAATTAACTTTTAAAAGTATTTAAATCTAGTTGCTTATTGGTTAACTTTTGATTAATTAAATAATTTTTATGCGTTTCAAAGTAAATCTCAAAAAAAATGGCAAGGAATTTGATGAAGTTGTTATAGCTAATAATAAAAAAGAAGCTATGGAAGTAGCTTTAAAAAACAATCCAGAAGCTCAAGCATTAAACTCTGATTGGACATTTAAGATTTAATTATTTGCGAAGCTTAGGAATCAAAAGTGATGCAACACAAATAACACTAATTGCAGGTCCAGGCGAAAGATTAAAGACTATAGAGAGAATAAATCCAAGAAGTGAGATACATAATCCAAAAAATGAAGACCTCATCATTGCAATTCTTAAACTATGAGCCTTATTTAGCCCTAACAAAGTTGGCGTAGAAAGAAGAGCAATTACAAGAATTACTCCCACCGCTGACATTGAACTAACAATTACTAATGCCGTCGTAAAACTCAAAGCAAGATTTAATAAAGAAACATTTATACCACTAGCGGATGCACCTTCTGGATCCAATCCCACATAAACAACCTTTTCATATCCAAAAGTCATTAAAAGTATAAATACTAAAAAAGCAATTATTGTTCTAAGTAAATCCCCAAAATTTGCTGTCAATAAATCGCCAAATAATACTGCCTCCAAATCAATCCTTATTCCGAGTAAAGGGATTATAAGGACCCCAAATCCAAGCATTCCAGCGAGAATAGTATTCATAACTGCTTCATAATTTTCACTTTTTCTATTGGTTAAACTTTCCGCAATTACCGAGCCTAAAAGACCACTTATAACACCACCAATTGAAGGGTGAATTCCAAGCGCTAATGCGAGAGCAAGTCCAGGCAACACGCAATGAGAGATTAAATTAACTTGTAATAATCTCTTATGGGTGATTAATACAGTTCCCATCGCTGGGCATAAGATCCCAGAAAATATAGTTATTATTAATGGAACCAACCACCAGTTGTTATTAATAAAAGACATTATTCGAAAGATTCGGTATGATCAAAAATACGAGGCAAAAAAAGATTTTGGAAACAATGGTAACTAAGTCTGACATTACCAAAAGACAAGAACAACTTCTTGAAGAACTTAATAAATGCGAGGATGAACTGAGCGGTCAAGAGTTGCATAGACAATTGATTGAAAGCGGAAAAGCTATGGGACTGACAACTGTTTACAGGAATCTTCAAGTTCTTATAAAGCATGGTTTAATTCGTTCTAGACATCTCCCAACAGGAGAGGTTCTTTATACTCCCGTAGATAGAGACATTCATCATTTGACCTGCGTTCAATGCGGAGAGACGTCGAAAATGGAAGGTTGTCCTGTTAAAGATATTCATGCCCCTAAAAAAAATCCAAGAAAGTTTCAACTTTTGTTTCATACACTCGAATATTTCGGCCTTTGCCAAAACTGTTATCAAGATCAAAATTAATAAGGAACATTTTCTAATCACAGAAATTATTTTCCTTTATAGAGCTTATGTTTATCGCATCTAATTTATCTTTTATTTGATCAGGACTACCAACTGCTAAAACACTTTTATCAAGAACGATTACTTGATCGTAGTTATTTAGAGACTCGCCCCAATCATGGCTACTTACTAGCAAAGAAAGTCCCGCATCTGCGAGTTGACGAACAATTTTCAGGAAGTCCTCTTTTGCGGGTGGATCCAATGCCGCACAAGGTTCATCCAGAAGAAATATTTTTGCAGGGGACATAAGAGTTTTTGCTAATAGAGCTCTTTGTTGCTGTCCTCCTGAAAGAGAATCAAGTCTTCTATTAGCCAAATTAGCAATTCCTACTCTTTGCATTGTCGCTTCTAATTCACAACATTTATTAATCCAAGAATTAGGATATTCTAGAAGAGCCTTGATTTGAAAGGGGTTATTACTTCTTGATTTTGAATACTTTATTTGACCAAGAGATACCAATTTTTCAACTGTAATGGGAAACTTCCAATTCATAGAACTTCTTTGAGGCATAAGTGCCACTAGAGCTCTAGAACTATATAAATTTTCACCATCAATTTTTATTTCGCCTTTATCTGGAGTATTTTGTCCTTGCAATATCCTCAAAAGAGTTGATTTTCCGGCACCATTTGGACCTACTAGCGCTGTTAGAGTTCCAGGTTTAATCTCAACCGATACCTTATTTAAAGCTGGCTTACTTTTTTCTGTGTATGCAAATGTTAAATTTTCAGCGACTAAAGTAGCCATTAATTAATCTTCATGAAAAAAGTCACTTTACAAGCTTACCAATAATACAAGCTGCGTATTATTTTCATAACATTTGATACCTTTTCTTGTCAGGTGTAATGAAAATGATTATCATTTTTAAGTATTTAATAATTTTTTTATGTCAATTTTTAAAAGACTTTTATCAAATAAAACATGTTCAAGTAAGTCAATTATTAAAAATTCCGTAATCGCTGGAACGATTATATTTTCTGGTTTTGGGCAGGATGTAATGGCTAAAGGGAAGTCATACGTAGCAGTAGAACCACTAGTTTGTGATTTAGTTAAATCTATTGCGTTACCATCTGACGAAGTTACATGCTTAGTAGATAGAAAACAGGATGTTCATGACTTAAAGATCAATCCAAGACAAGCTCAATTACTAAATAGCGCAGACAAAGTATTCACTCTTGGCAAAGAAATGACTCCAAGTATGAGAAATTGGGAAAGTAAAAAGAATACTATTGTTGTAGGTGTTAGTGCAATAGACGTAGATGATCATTCTGATCATGAAGGTCACGATGACCACTCAGACCATGGCGGACATGACGATCATGCTGAACATTCAGCTAAGGTAGATGATCATTCTGATCATGGAGGTCATGATGATCATGCTGAGGGTGCTTTCGAATGGGCAGGTAAATTCCAGCTTTCTAAGGGTTCATACAAATGGTCATTTGAAAAAGTCGATGGCGAATATGCAGATCCTGCAATGAAGATGGTGATTCTCAAATCTAATGACATAGAAGGGTCTGAAGATTTAGCCAAAGAATTATTAGGATCTAAAGACTCAATAAGCAGAAAAAATGATGGAACTTTGATAGCAAGTAATAAAGCTTTTGTTCTTAACTTTGATCAAAGAAAAGAAAGTACTGTTTTTAACGTGGATATCAAAGAAGATGGTGAATATATATTTTTTACTGAACACATGCCTTTTGAGTTTGAAGCAACTCAACACTTTTTTAAAGACGTTTCAAATAGTGATGTAGAACCAATAGCACAAGTTCCAGACGAAGGAGAGGGGCATCACCATCATGACCATGGAGGTCTAGATCCACATGTATGGCATGATCCACATAACATCATAAAAATGGGAGATCTTATAAGCAAAAGTTTAAAGAAAGATATTTCAGTTTTTAATAGAGGTGACAGAAAACTAATTAATGAAAGATTCGAAAAAGCTGATTCTCTCTTAGAAAGCTTAGATAGTTGGATCGTCGAACAAGTAAGCTCTATTCCTGAGGAAAACAGAGTAATTGTCTCTAAACACAAAGCAATGGAATACTACGGGGATGCATTTGGTTTTGAAACCATTAGTTTACTTGACTTTCTTGGAGACTCCTCAAGCTTAAGGCCAGACAACATAAGTTCTACTTTAAAAATGTTAGATGAAGAGAAAGTTCAGGCGATATTTCCTGAACAAATTCCAGCATCTAAGTTATTAAGGAACTTAAGTAGACAAAGTTCAGTTCCTTTAGCTTCTAATCAAATATTCGTTGATGGATTGATGATGGATGGTAATACGGTTTCAGTAGCCGTTCACAACACTTGTACAATTGTTGGTTCATTAGGTGGAAGCTGTGATAAAGAATCTGGCTCCAATCTTGAGTCTGAATGGTATAAACTTTCAGATTAAATTTTTCTAATAAAAACGGTTTTCATTTCTTATTATTACTATTATTAAACTATTGTTTATTTGGTAAAAATCAGTAAATGAGCATCAAAGATAAAGTTCCAGTTACTATTCTCACTGGATTTCTAGGTTCAGGGAAAACTACTTTACTTAATAGAATAC
Organism: Prochlorococcus sp. AG-347-K18; assembly: GCA_003281365.1. Lineage (GTDB taxonomy): Bacteria > Cyanobacteriota > Cyanobacteriia > PCC-6307 > Cyanobiaceae > Prochlorococcus_A. Next base: position 72,328 of record QCCF01000005.1, on the reverse strand, counting down.
TAAGTGAAGAGCACGGGAAAAGAATAGCCGTAATTGAGAATGAATACGGTGAAGTAGGGATAGATCAAGGGCTCGTAATTAATGCCGATGAAGAAGTGTTTGAGATGTCAAACGGGTGCATTTGTTGTACTGTTCGCGGTGATTTGATAAGAGTCCTTGGCAACCTTATGAAAAGAAGAGATAAGTTTGACTATGTTTTAGTAGAAACGACCGGATTAGCAGATCCTGGGCCAGTCGCGCAGACATTTTTCATGGATGAAGAAATTAGTTCTGAATTTACTCTTGATGGAATTGTAACTTTAGTTGATGCTGCTCATATTGATCAGCAGCTAGGAAGAAGTGATGAAAGTTCAGAACAAGTTGCGTTTGCAGATGTTCTTGTCCTTAATAAAACTGATTTAGTCTCTGATGATGCACTAGATACTCTTGAATCGAGATTGAGAGATATGAACCGAATGACTCGAATCATTAGAGCCGAGAATGCCCAAGTACCAATCGAAACAGTCCTAAATCTAAGTGCATTTGATCTCGATCAAATCCTTAAACGCAGACCAACATTTCTTGAACCAGAATATCCTTTTGAATGGACAGGTGTTTACGACCTTGCTGCAGGTAAATATGAATTAATGCTAGAAGAAGGTCCCGATCCAGAAATGTCATTAGTAGCTTTCGCTAATCAAAGTGAGAGTGAAGAAGAACTTAAAGATGGTGCTGAATCCTGCGTAAGACTTTATGCAGAAAAAGCTAAAAGCTTAGAACCTGGTAATATCATTCCATTTGGAGAACATATAAACCTTAAATTGGAGGATAAAGGAAATAAATCATTTATATTAGATATTGAAAAGGGATCAAAGATAGGTCTATATACACAGCACACTGCTGAAGAATTCAATATGAAAATCATTAAAAGTGAAGACAATAATTCAAAAGAGATCCCATTTAATATTGAAAGATTCTGGCAAGCCGAGCACGAGCACGATGATGAAGTAACGTCCATTGCAATTGAACGATTTGGAGATGTTGATCCAGAAAAACTTAATACTTGGTTGGGCAGACTTCTTTCTGAAAAAGGGGTGGATATATTTAGAACTAAAGGTTTCATTAGCTACTCAGGCAACCCACAGAGAATAGTTTTCCAAGGGGTACATATGTTATTTACAGCGCAACCTGATAAGGAATGGGGTAACGAACCTCGTAGAAACCAACTTGTTTTTATAGGTAGAAATTTGGACGAGAAAGAGATGAAAGAAGGTTTTGAAAAATGCCTGATATAGAATCATTTAGCCCAAGAGGCATGTTCCACGAGGGATGGACAGCTGAAGTTAATGATTATGCCATAGTTTGTGGTTGGGCTACTAAAGGAAAGTTATTCATTGTTGGGGATGTAGCAGGAGGTATTTTTGCCTTTGAAGGAGATACTGGGAAAATTATTTGGAAAAAAGAAAATACACACTCTGCTGGTCTATTAGCAATGTCCATTCATCCAGAAGGAGAGATTTTTGCAACTTCCGGTCAAGATGGAAATATTCAAATATATAATTGTCACGAAGGTAAAGTAATTAAAACTCTCGATCTTGGCAAGGCTTGGGTAGAGCATCTTAAGTGGTCAAATGATGGCTTATTTCTTGCAGCAGCTTCTTCAAAAAAAGTATATGTTTTTAATGAAATTGGGGAAGAAAAATGGGTATCAGATGATCATCCAAGCACAGTGAGTGCAATAAAATGGTCAAATAATAATGAGCTAGCTACAGCCTGCTACGGGAGAGTAACATTCTTTGACATCCTAAATAATAAAACGAATCAAAAGCTCGAGTGGCAAGGATCATTAGTCTCAATGGAATTAAGTCCTGATGGTGATATAGTCGCTTGCGGGAGTCAAGACAATTCAGTTCATTTTTGGAGAAGATCAACCGGAATGGATGCTGAAATGACTGGATACCCAGGAAAACCCAGTCACCTTTCTTTTGACGATAGTGGAAAATTACTGGCAACTAGTGGCAGTGAAAGAATTACAGTGTGGAGCTTTATAGGTGACGGTCCCGAGGGGACTATGCCTGGAGAGCTATGGCATCATACCGCACCTATTTCTAGCCTAGCCTTTTCAAATAAAGGCATGCTTGTAGCTTCCGGATCTAGAGATGGTTCTGTTGTCGCAAGTTTTCTAAAAAAAGACGGTAATGGTGACCCAGTTGGGGCTGCATTCGCAGGCGATTTAGTGGGTGCACTTTCGTGGAGACCTGATGATTGTGCACTAGCTGCAGTTAACGCAAAAGGTGTAGTAAATGTTTGGAAATTTAAAGTTCGTACTAATTCTTTTTGAAGGAATTTAAGCAGGAAAATAAAATAATTCAAACTACCAATAGTTAGCTTTTAAATGTCTTTCCATACAGATGACTTCACAGTCATTATCTATACCTTTTGGGTGAATATCGCAATATGAGAGACATTGAAAATATTCGTCTATAGGATTAGATTGATCAGCTTTAATAACTTCTTTCGAATGATTCATAAAAGAGTTCCTCAATTATTTAAAATCAAGATAATCGAATTAAATATCAAAGGAAATAAGCAAAACTTACTAAAAATATCTCAAAAAAATTAACGCGAATGATTACTACTCTCGGACATTTTTAATTAAAAAGCAATGCGTATAAAAACGGATTGTCTTTAGAGAAATATTTTCCTAATTTTATATTGTTGAGTTCTAGGAGGTCTTTCAAAATGATCGATAGCCTGCCTGAAATTTCGGAATAAACCGAACTAATTTAATTAACTGCTCCAATTATTTTTTATTAATGTCTAAGCTTCCTTCTCCTGCATCGTTTAGGTGCCCTTTAAGAAACAAGCTTAATTCTAGAGTTTTTGCCCCAGTTAAAGACAATTAGTTAATTTTGGTGAGCATTAGCTTAAAAGAAGTTAGCAACAAGGATCCATGATTTAGGTGCGTTAATAACTTCAGTAAAAAAATAAGTAAGAGATAAAAGAGGGTTTAAATTAGCCCTCTTTTTTTTAATAAGATGACTTTCTTCTAGTTTTATAGATAATGATTAAAACAATAAAATTTAAAAATGGTTCGATATTATTGCCCATATTGCAATCCTAAATATCAATTTCAAAAAAAATCCTTAAAAGGTAATTTGATTTGTGGATTATGCGGAGAGGATCTCGTAAAAAAACCATATATTAGTTTAAACCAGATAATCGCTTTAGTAGCTGCTTCATCATTACTTTTACCGTTGATATATACTTTTATTTTTTTAATTAAAAATCAATTAAATCCTCCTAATAAAAATTATCAAGCAAATGGTAATTTAATGATAATTATCAAAGAACAAACTTCATAAAACAATTAAAAAAATCTTAAGAGGTCAACCTCTACAAAGTGATTTATTCAAACAAGAATTTTTAGTTTCAATATTTATTTGATCATCAATATTTTTAGATTTGTTTTTATTACTTATTACTTTAACTTTATCCCCACAATGTTCTTTGCAACCACCATTAAATAAATTATGTGCATATAAACTGGAACTATTCGTAAGTAATAAAAGAAAAATTATTTTATAAATTTGATTAAAATAAGAATTCATTTTTTTTATGATTTTCCCCAGAATTAGTAAATAAATAATATCAGTTAATTCCAAGGAGTGTTTATAAGTCCCCAGATATCGAAGAAGAAAAATAAAACTGCAATAACAACAAGATCCCATGCTCTTTCCCTAAAAGCCCAAGGAGCAATAAAAACTTCCCCAAGTCCGTGAAGTGCCGCCCCTACTGGTAGATGATCAAGAACCAGCAAACTATGAGAGAGGATAAAAAGAAAGCTTGCGAAATATCTAAAAAAAACAAATTGCCAATTACTAGAACTCATGCTTTTTAGATTTTTAAGAAATATACTTCAATGATCAAAATAATGATATAGATCTAGTCAAGAGATATTATTTTTGGTAGCCATAAATACGAATAAAGAGATAAAGCTAAAGTAAAAGTTACTAAACGATGAAATATATGTTTTCAAGTTATCAGCCTAAAAATAGTTTTGATGAATACTTTAAGGACAATGTTAACTCTGCTAGAGAAATATTGATTCCACTTCTTTCATCTTTAGATAATATGGGACTGGAAGAATTAAACAGGAATCACTCTGCCGCAAAAAAATTATTACTAAGACATGGTGCAACTTTTAGATTAAACGATACTGGTTTAAAAGGTACTGAAAGAATATTACCTTTTGATCCACTTCCCAGAATAATTAGTAAAGATGATTGGGTAACGTTGGAAAAAGGCCTAAAACAAAGGCTTGAGGCAATAGATTTATTCCTAGATGATATTTATAATTCTCAAAAAATAATAAATGATGGAATAATTCCAAGAGAATTAATAGAGAGTTCAGAAGGTTGGAGACCTCAGATGATAGGTTTCAAACCTCCGCTAAATAAATGGTGTCAAATTTCAGGACTTGATTTAATAAGAGATAGAAAAGGAGATTGGCATGTTTTAGAAGATAATTTAAGGTGCCCTTCTGGGGTTGCTTATTTTTTAGAAAATAGATTAGTTATGAAAAATATTTTTCCTAATCTTTTCTCAGGAAGAATAGTAAAACCAATTGATGAATATCCATCATATCTTTTAAAAACGCTTCAAGAACTTGCTGTTTGGACTGACACTCCCAAGATAGTTCTACTAACTCCAGGAATTTTTAATAGTGCTTATTTTGAACATAGTTATCTAGCTCAAGAAATGGGCATCCAATTAGTTCAAGGTCATGACTTAGTTTGTAATGATGATTATGTATATTTAAAAACTACCTCTGGATTAAAAAGAGTAGATGTCATTTACAGGCGAATTGATGATGATTTCTTAGATCCTCTTAATTTCAGAAAAGATTCCTGCCTTGGTGTAAGCGGATTACTTGATGTTTTTAAGGCAGGTCATGTTGCTTTAGCAAATGCACCTGGTACTGGAATAGCAGATGACAAAATGATTTATTCTTTTGTTCCCAAAATGATTAAATATTATCTTGATGAAGATATTATTATTAAGAATGTGGAAACGTATATTTGTCATTATCAAAAGGATCGTGAATATGTTCTAGAAAATTTATCAAAACTTGTTGTTAAGTCTGTCGCAGAAGCTGGGGGTTATGGAATGTTAATTGGCCCTCACTCAACAACGAGTGAGATAGAAGAATTCGCTAATAAAATTAAAAATAATCCTAGAAATTTCATAGCACAACCAACATTAGAATTATCTACTGTGCCATCGTTATGTGATGGAGAACTATATCCATGTCATGTTGATTTAAGACCTTACATATTAAGAGGAAAAGATTCATGGGTTAGCCCAGGCGGGCTAACGAGAGTAGCATTAAAAAAAGGATCATTAGTCGTTAATTCTTCTCAAGGTGGAGGATGCAAAGATACATGGGTTGTAGATAAATAATATGCTTTTAAGTCGTGTAGCAGAATCTCTTTATTGGATCAATCGTTATTTAGAACGTGCTGAAAACATATCTCGTTTCGTGGAAGTAAGCGAAGCAATGTCATTAGATTGTCCGCCAGGAAGTGCAGAACCCTGGCTACCGTTAATTGACGCTTCTAGTGACAGAGAATCTTTTGATAAAAGATTCCCAGAGAAAAAACCTGATGACGTTATTAATTTTTTAATAAGAGATCGTTTAAATCCAAATAGCATTATTTCTTGCATTCAAATGGCAAGAGAAAATGCAAGACAAATCAGAGATGTCATGACCACAGAAATGTGGGAACAGATTAATATTTTATATTGGAATATGCAAGAAGGAGAGGCAATATGGAATAAACCAAGACAAGAACAATTAAGTGAAATAAGGAGGGAATGTCAGCTTTTTTATGGAATTACAGATGCGACTCTAAGCAAAGATCTTGCCTGGAGATTCAGCATTCTTGGTAGATTAATCGAAAGAGCTGACAAAACATCAAGAATTTTAGATGTTAAATATTATTTACTCCTACCCAGCTTAGATGAACTTGGAGGAGTTCTTGATGAGCTGCAATGGATTGCACTTTTACGTTCAGCTGGAGCTTATCAAATGTTTAGGAAAGCAGTGCAAAATTCTATAAAGCCTAATTCAGTTGCGAGATTTCTTTTACTTGATCCAATTTTCCCTAGATCAGTAAGATACTGTCTTGATGGGATAAGCAATACTCTTAAAACAATAGATACCTCTCCAAGTACTGAAAATCCTTCAGAATTAGAATGCATGAGAGGTTTGCTTAAAGCAAAGTGGAGTTATATCAGAATTGAAGATATAATCAATGATGGTTTACATGAGGCAATCGATTCATTGCAAATGGATTTAAATAAATTAAATGATCTCATTCAAGAAAAATATTTTATTAATTAATAAGTTTATTAATGAGAATTAAATACATACACAAACTTGAATATAAATACAAAGACCTAGTTCAATTAGGCGAGCATAGATTATGTATAAAGCCAAGGTCAAATGGATTCCAGAAGCTAAAGAATTTTGAATTAAAAATAACCCCAGAACCAGAAATTATTTATCCATTACTTGCTGCCAGCGGAGAAGAGATTAATAGAATCAGATTCAATGGATTAACAGATAATTTAATTATTGAATCAATAAGTGAAGTTGAAACTATTCAACAGCCAAACATTATTGATGGAGTTAAAAACAGAGATTTAACATTACCTTTTTGCAGAAGTATTATTAACAGAGATTTGCAGGGAGCACTAGAGGGATGGATGCCTAATGGACAACACGACCCCTCTGCTGTAGAACTTGCCCAAGAAGCCTTAGCAGGAAGCATTAATAACGCATTATCATTTACCTACCAGTTAATAGAGATTATTCAAGATCGGGTTAAATATACCAAAAGACATATAGGTCCAGCATGGCCGGCTAGCAGAACACTTAGAGAACGTATAGGTTCATGCAGAGATTTAGCAATGCTGATGGTTGAAGCGTGCAGATCTATAGGTATCCCAAGTAGATTTGTAAGTGGTTATCATTTTGAAGATCCTTTACCCTCTGAGTTGGATTTACACGCTTGGGCTGAATTATATATTCCAGGTGCTGGTTGGAGAGGTTTTGATCCAAGCGGGAAAGGATTAATAGATGATAGATATTTAACATTGGTATCATCTTCAAAATCTAATTTAACCTCTGTAATCACAGGAAACTTTATAGGAAAAAATAATCTAGAAAATACTTTATCCTGGGAAATTAAACCTCTTGAGATTAAATAAAGACTAAATTTTTAATCTTTTAAATGTCGGAAAATATAAATAATAATATGTTTCTTTTTTAGTGTTAATTGATACGTTCTTAGATGAAAATATCTGTTTTCATTTGTTTAATCTTTAAAGAAAATTGAACTCAAGTTTAGAAATTCCAGTTTTCAAATCAAATAAATCAAAAATGTTTGAATTGATAAGTTATGAAAAATTTCGCGATACAAAAGATGTAAGATTTTTTGATATTAGTGTTAATGAATCAAATTATAGAGATCTAGTTATTCACAGTGGTCCTGCAGTTAGTCCTCCAAATGATGAAGGTTTTAATAATTGGCAATTTTACATACATCACAATCAAGAAGATAATCTATTAGCTATCTCTGGGGGCAGAACATTTTTTCTTGTAAATTTTGGTTGGGATTATCCTTTTTATAAAGTTAGATTAGAATCTTGCGGATATATTTTAAGGATACCTAGAGGAACTTTTCATAGATCGGTATCTGACGAAAACGGTTCCATAGTTTTAAATCAAGCCATTAGAGATAAAGGCGGCACAGTTGAATCTGAATTCAAAGTTACGAATAGCAAAGATAATAAAAAACTCCTAGATTGTATAACTAATTTAGAGCCTAAATTCAAAATTTATAGTGTTAAATAATCTTAAAAAGGAGTTCCAAATTTATACATCAATTAAAAAATTTATCTAATTGTTATAAAATAAAACTATTCAAATTTTTAGATATGAAATTTTTTAGGTTTTTAAGATATTTTTTATGCATAACTTTTTCTTTCTTAGTTTTATCCTCTCCAGTTTTTGCCGGGGCGAATGTTGCTGTAAAAGGGGAAGGAGATGAAGTCCCAAGTTATGTAAGATCAAATATAACAGGATATAATTTCCATGGAGAGGATCTTCATTTGTCTTCCATAGCTGGAGCAGTTGCGAGAGACGCAGATTTTAGTGATGTTGATTTACATGGAACTACATTAACCCTATCTGATTTAAAAGGTTCTAATTTAAATGGAATCGACCTGACCGATACTCTCTCAGATCGAGTTAATTTCCAAAAAACAGATCTTAGAAATGCTGTTTTAATAAATATGATCGCATCAGGTAGCAGTTTTGCAGGAGCACAAATAGAAGGAGCAGATTTTTCTTATGCCATTCTTGACAGCGAAGACCAAAGAAACCTTTGTGAAATTGCTGATGGGATCAATCCAAAAACAGGAGTTTCAACAAGAGAAAGTCTTGAGTGTAGTTAGCAATAAAAATTATAAGTAAACTTTTTCACCATTATTAAATTTATAAATCCTTTGTTCATCGTCTTGATATATCATTTCACCATTTAATTTTGATTTCTTAAATTTTGAAAGTCTTGCTCTGTGTATATTGGATTTTTTATTTATATTATCTTCTTTATCATAAATCTCAATATTGATATTTATATTAGGATCTGAGAAAATTTTTTCTTCCTCTCTTAAAAAGATTCTTTCAATATTTGTTTGCCTGCTCTGTAATTTTTTTTTAAATTTATCTAATTTTAAGTTCTTTGGTTTTTTAGATTGAGTTTTTTTGTAGACAAAAAAAATAACTCCTAAAATTAGAAAAACTGTAAGTATAATCATCAGCTATTTAATTTTTATTTTTATATCAACGCCTAAGTTACTTTTAGTAGTTAATATTTCTTTTTTAAAGATTCCATAAGTAAAAACTCTAGATAAAGTTTTCAAAGATTTAAAAACTAAAAAAATAGTAAATAAAAAGAAAAAAATAAGGTTTTCTACAAGAATATTTTTACTTTTATTATCTAAGTTGCTCATGAAAGTGCTAAATTAATCATTTTCATAATTATTTGCATATGGACCGAAAAATTCACTAGCGTCTCTTCCCATTACTTTAGCAAGATTTAAACTTTTATCTATCTCCCATTTAGATGCCATTCCATAAAGAATACCAGCAGCAAAAGAATCACCACATCCATAAGAATCAACCTTTAATTTTTTGTTTTTAAGAGCCTCATATCTTCCTCCTGGAAATATTATGCCTCCTTTCTCTCCCTCAGTTTTGATAGTATATCTAGGTTTTAAAGATAATTCAGAAAAAGAAAAAACTTCCCCGGGATCAAGATTACTACCTATTAATCCATCTAAAACGACATTTGATTTATTAATTGTATTTAATCCCACCCTTGGTGTAGTACAAAGTATTGAAGCTGATCTGGCCATTTTAAAAATCTCTGAATCAGATGCAGTAATAAAAATTCCATCCATTTTTTTTAAAATGTTCCATTCTAATTTGTCTTTATGTATTGGAGCTAATCTTTCTCCAATAACTGTTATTGCTCTATCACCTTGTGAGTCAACTAAACTAAATCCTCTTCTAGTTGGTTTATCACGCCAAGCTACATGCAGCTTAATTCCCATTTTTGAGAGAATCTTGAAACACTTGTCTCCATAATCATCATTACCCAATGAAGTGAAAAAATGAATTTGATTAAAAGTTAAATCAGAAAGGATTTTCGCGATAATAGATCCACCACCAGCTGGATACTCAATGGACTTTTTAGAGTGTGAGATGATTCCTGGCTTAGGCAATTTATCGACTTTTAAGAAATTTATCCATTCAATATGGCCAACTACAGCAAAATTTAAATTCCCTTTTTTTAATTTATATTCTTCAAATTTATTCTTATTTTCAACAGCCATAAGCTTTTAAATAGTATTATTTAAATAATTATTTTTGATAAGTGAATTCATTAAACATTCTAAAAGATAATAAACAGATCCTATCTTATCTTTACCTTTTTCTATCTATTTTAGGTGCTGTCCTTCCAATGATGGCAAATTTTGAATTTGCTAGGGAATATGGAAAAAGTTTTGATATTAATAACTTCATTTCCTTAGCGAATGCCAACCCTGCAGCTCAGTCAATTTCTAGAGACTTATTAGTGGGAGCTAGCGCTGTTTTTATATGGATAGTAAACGAATCAAAAAAATTGAATATGAAGAATATGTGGGTTGTTTATATTGGAACTTTTCTTATAGCTTTTGCATTTTCTGCACCTTTTTTCTTATTTCTAAGAGAAAGAAGAATTATTGAATTAGAAAAAAATTAATTTTTAAAGATTAATTAAAAAATCTCCTGAATAGAATTGCAAATACAATAAAGCAACAACATGAGATAGAAAGCCAGATTATTGAAGCATCACCAAATAGATCTAAAATTCGTCCCGAAACAAACGGGCCAAAGAAATAACCCATAGCGAAACATTGTGAAAGTAGAGCAAGTGCAAAACCTTTTTTGTTTGAAGGTGCTATTCTGAATACAACATCTGTTGAAGTTGGGAGAAAAGAAGCAGTCCCTAAACTGACTAATATCAATGCAAAGAAAATTAAATAAAAAGATAAAATATTAAAGTAACTAGAAATAAATAATAAAAATGAAGCAAAAGAAAAGTTAATTAAACTAAATTTCAATCCAAATAATCTCCCTTTCTTTGATATCCAAGACCCTATAGGCCATTGTAAAAATAACAATAAAATTAACTGAATAGAAATTATAAGACTAGTAATTTCTTCACTTAATGCATTGCGATATATCCCGCCTTTAACAAGGTCCAATGGTAAAGTTACTTGTATCAAAGCTAACGAAGTAGTTATCAATAGGACAGATAAAATTATTATTGCGGAATTTTTATTCCATTTCGACTGGAAATTATTAATTTGCTCTACTAATTTTTCTTGGAAATTTTCTAAGGTTCTTGTGATAGAAAAATTATTTTTAGATATTAAATAAGTAATAATAAACATACAAAATATATCATTTATAAAAATTGATTTAGAGTACAAAAAATTTGTCATAAAACCACCTAAGAATACCCCTAAAAATATTCCTAAAGCCTCCCAGCTCCTAACGAGGGAATAAGCTTTTCTTGTGTCTATTGGATGGCAAAAATAAGGAATGCCGAACTCAGCAGCTGGCCAATATATACCTGCAGCAGCACCAACAAATGATTGTCCAATTATATATAAAAAAGTATCTCTTGAAAAAATGAAGAATAAACTAGCACTAATACTTAGTATTGATGAAGTAATTAATGGTAGTTGTATTTTCCCTGTTTTATTTAAATAGTTACCTGTAAAAAATCTAGTTAAGGTACCTATTATTGCTGATATGGTGAACCCTAAGCCGATATCTGTTGCAGATAATCCAATATTATTAAAAATGAGTGATGTTAAATAAATAACACCTCCTGCTCCAAATGCAGCAAAAAACCTTATTTTGGTTATTAGCCTTAAAGAATATGGAAATTGATTCCACCAACTTTTACTAATTTGAAAACTATTTTGAATAATCACAAGTGAAATACATTTTTATTATTTTTTTAAGTTTTTGTAATTTATTTTTTAATAATGGTTCAAAGGCTGCTGAAAAAATAAATATAAAATTTGAAGAGATGGAAATCCCTCTTACTATAGAACAATTATCAAAATTAGAAAAATATAAAGATGAACCAACAGAATTAATAGGTTGGTTAAAAAAAAATGGATTCATAAAAGTTTTTGAATTATCAAAATTTTTAGATTTTCCAGTTTTTAAGGAAGAAGGATTAAATAGAGAAGTATTAAGAAGTTGGGTAGGGCGTAAAATTCTTACAGAATTAAGTAAAACAATTACAGTTCCGAATGACAATAATGGAATAGAAATTTATAACACCATAGAAAATTTATTAGATGAGAAAAAAGAAGTTTCGATTTTAGAAATCATAAAGGTATTACCTTCAGAAGAAATTTCTTTGGATATTGATAATTTAATTCTAATAATTTCATCTTGGAAAAATGAATTAGCAATACAACAGAATCTTATTTCAAAATTAAATAATCTTGATAAAACAAATAAAGAAACCTTCAAAAATATTGAAAAGAGTATCATTCCAGATCTTATAAAGATAAATAAAAAGATATATGCTTCTCACAGAGTAAAACCTTTTGAGATTGAATTATGGAAAAGTAATAAAAATAGTGATGACAAAGAACTGATAATTTTTATGCCAGGACTTGGAGGTGAAATAAATAATTTTAAGTGGATAGGAAACGAACTAACTAAAAGAGGTTGGCCAATGGTATATATAGACCATAGAGGAAGTAATTTAAAAGCATTCACAGAAGTAATAGAGGATGGGGAATCAATTCCAGGAAGTATAGACTTTTTCTTAAATAGAATTAAAGATTTAGATGCTGTATTAAATGCCCATGCAAATGGGGAATTTGGATTACCTAACAATTCCTATATCTTAATGGGGCATTCTCTTGGTGCTTTAATAGCACTTTTATATGAGGGGAATAGACCAACTGATAAACTTGAGGAAATATGTGATTTAGCATTAAAAGACTTTGCAGTAACAAATTTATCCAAGTTCCTTCAATGTCAATTAAGTGAAATACCATTCTCTGAAAAAAATAACGCTAATAAGGCTAGCGCGATAATAGGCTTTAATCCCTTTGGCAGCTTATTATGGCCAAAAGAAAATAGTTCTGGGATAAAAACACCAACTCTCCTTATAGGTGGAACATATGACCTTATTACGCCGTTAATGAATGAACAATTTATAGTTTTTTCTGCTTTAAAAAATGAATCAAATAGATTTCTAATTATTGAAGGAGCGAGTCATTTCTCTCCAATTAGAATTAACAACAGTTTTAAAGAAAATTATGATTTCTTCAAAATAAGTGAATCATTTATTGGTTCAGATCCAATTTTGGTACAAAATTTATCTTCGAAATTTATAATTGAGTTTTTAAAAAATATTAAAGACAAAGAGTCCCCAAGCGTAATTAAAAATCAAAGAGACATGGGACTAGATTTCCATTTTCTAGATCTTGAAACTATTAAAGAAATTTCAAAAAATTAGTACTCTATTCTTGGATCTAAATAGGCAATTAAAATATCCACAAAGAGATTTAAAGAAACTATTAACATAGAAGTAAAAATTACAATACCTTGAACTAAGGTATAGTCTCTCTGAGAAATCGCTTCATGTAATCTTAAGGCAATACCTGGCCATGAGAAGGTTACTTCAAACAATAATGCACCGCCTGCTAATGAAGCCATTGTTAATCCAGAAATAGTGACTATAGGCAATAGAGCATTAGGCAAAGAATGATTTAAAAAAATTTTTTTCATCGTTATTCCTCTACATATAGCGGCATTTACATAATCACTTTTAAATGTCTTTTCCAAATTTGCTCTTAATGAACGGCTGAATATACCACTTAAGAGAAAACCAAGGGTAATCGAAGGAAGCAAGAGATGATAAAGACTATCTTTTAAAGCAATAATATTATTTGAAAGAATACTATCTATAACTAGAAAACCTGTAATTTGAGGTTGTTGCTGAAAAATTGAAACCCTTCCACCAATTGGGAAAATATTAAAATACACAGAAAATAGTAATTGCGCTAACATTGCCCCCCAAAACGGGGGTATTGCATAGGTGGCAATTCCAAATATTCTGACAGTATAGTCAGACTTTTTACCTCTGTTTCTTACCCCTATAAATCCCAGTGGGAAACCAATTAGTATGGCACTTAATATTGAAAAGAAACCAAGTTCAAGACTTGCAGGTAATGACTTAAGAATAATATTTAGAACTGGCTCTTGAGTACTAATTGACTGGCCAAAATCTAAGTGCAATATATCGTTAATATAGGAAAAATATTGATTTATCAAAGGTTCATTTAGCCCCAATTTATTTCTTAGAAAATCTCTTGAAACCTCATCTGCACCTGATCCAAGAATGGCATCAACAGGATCGCCTGGGGCAACCCTTAATAAAATAAACACTAATGAAGAAATTATCCATAACATTATTGGTATTAATGCAATTTTTAATAACGAATAATTTATTAATTTATTTAAATTTCTACTCATCAATAAACTTGAGATCACTCAATGAAATTATTCCTGCACCATTAAAAATAGGTTTTGATATTTTATTTTGAGACCATGCTTTTTGAGAGGATATCCAAATAGGAATGTAAGGGATTGAATTTGCTGCTATTTTTTCAATTTCAACAAGCTTATCTAATCTTTTAGATCCACTTATTTTTTCACTTTCAAGAAATAAACTTTCAACTTTATTAGATCCCCAAAAACTACCGCTATAAACTGATTCTCCTTTTTTACATATGCCATCAATTATCTCATCACAACTCAAAAGTGGAGTGAGATAGGCTTCTGGATCTGAATAAGCTCCAGTCCAATCGAGAATAACCGCTGTATAAATTCCCAAACTAAGATTCTTATAAACAGTTGTAGATTCAACCCCATTTAATTCAATATCAAGACAATCTTTTAAGGAGCTTTTCATTTCTTGCTGCCATGTCAGGGCGATAAGTTTATCAGCCGGTACATTCGATCTATAAGTAAGAGGTATTTTAAGTATGTTTCCATTACAATAATTTTCTTTTTGCAATAACTTTCTAGCTTCTAAATAATCATATTTAGGCCACAGACCTTGGGTGTCTTTTTTTAATATTGGAGGAATAATTGACCTTGATGGTGCCCTTAACCCGTAACTTACTTTTTCACTAATTAATTTTCTATTAAGACTTTTTGCTAAAGCCATTCTTAAATTAAAATTATTTAAGGGATAATTATTAGTTCTAAGACTTATAAAACTTAATTCCGTGAAAGGGCTATTCCCTTCATTAAACTTTTTATTTTTACTTAAATTTTTTAGACTATTTCTCTGACTATCATCAATTGAGTTAGACAAGAGTACATCAATTTGTTTACTTTTTAAAGCCCCAAAAAGTGAAGATGAATTTGAATATCCAACAAAATTAATACCCTTGTTTAGAGGCTTATCACCCCAATAATTCATATTCGGTTCAATTAATTGAACTGCATTGGAAAAACTAGTCAAAACATACTTACCAGTTCCAACGAATTTTTCATTTAGAAACTTATCAGAATATTCTTTATAAAATGTGGGAGATATTGGTGTTAAATTTACTGAGGTAAGTAAACCATTTAATGAACTTGATGGTTTATTTAAATTTATTATGACTGTATATTCACTTGGAGTTTCTATTGATTTAATCTTATTTCCTAAAATATAATTCATAGTTCCAATTCTTTTAAATCTATCAAAAGTAAATTTTATTGCACTTGAATTAAATGAAGTTCCATCATGAAATAAAACATTTTTTCTTAAATTGATAGTTATCTTCAGTTTGTCCTTTGAAATAACTGGCATCCCTGATGCCAATTCAGGTATTAATTCTCCATTAGAATTTAATTCATACAATGTGTCTCCTAGAGAACTGAGTAATTGAATAGCCTTAAGAGTATTAGCTTTGGCTGGATCTAAAGATTCAATCTTCCCAGAACTTGCTACTGTGATTTTTTTTGATATTCTTTTTGAACCGCAAGAATTCTGTAAGAAAGAAATTAAAATAATAAATATTGATAAAAGAAATTTTTGTTTCATATTTCTTAAATATTAAATTGTTCTAAGTAATGATTTGAACAAAAAATTTGTAAGGTTATTTGACTTATTTCTAATGCAAATGTTTTTTTAGAATCACAAGCAAAAGGCCATTCTCTTACCCAGCAAATTTTTTTGCCTACATTTAAGCCAATTACTTGAAAAGTCTTATTGCTATTTTTAATTTTTACGCAAGCACCTTTGTATAGTTTTTCAGAACAAATTAAATTTTTTTTTTCATTTTTATTATCTAAAAGTTTTGAATGAATCATTAAGGTGCTAAAACTAAACACTTACTTTCTTCGGTTTACCAAGCTATATAGAAATTTGCAAACTATTATTTTAAATACAACTTAATTGACTCGCAATAATTTTGACTTCATTTAGCGAATTTATTTCATCTTTAGATTTCTCGAAATTCCCATTATTCACTTCATGAGTTATGACAACAATTTCGGCTTTATCTTCACTTGCATCTAGTTGAACAATTGATTCGATTGATACATTATTATTTCCAAAAATATCTCCAATCTTTCCTATTACTCCTGGACTATCAAGACAAATAATTCTAAGGTAATTTTTTTTATTTATTTCTGAAGATCCTTTGATATGACAGTTTCTCCAGAAATCAAAAGATAATAATGGATCGATTAATTTATTACTTTTTATAGACTCTGCATGCAGATTTAATATGTCTGATACTACTGATGCGGCAGTTGGACCACTCCCAGCACCTGGACCATAAAACATTATTTCTCCAAGAGGATCAGCCTCTATCAATAAGGCATTGTTTACTCCCATAACTGTTGCTAATGGATGAGATTTTGGAATCAAGGAGGGGCCAACCCAAATATTCAAAGCGAGTGAATCATTACTATCGATTTCTTGCCTTTCAGAGAGCGCCAGAAGTTTTATTTCAAATCCTAATTTATTGGCATATTCGATATCCTTTAGATTAATTTTACTAATGCCCTCTGAATGTATCTCATCTCTTTTGATCTTCCCTCCAAATGCAAGTTCACTAAGAATAGAAATCTTATCCGCGGCATCATGTCCCTCAACATCTGCCGTTGGGTCTAATTCTGCATATCCAAGGGTTTGAGCTAATTTTAAGGTTTCCTTATAATCAGCTTTTTCATTTGCCATCTTTGAAAGAATAAAATTTGTTGTGCCATTTATTATTCCAACCATTTTTTTTATACTATTACTTTTTAATGATCTTTTTAAGGGTTCAATTATTGGAATCCCTCCACAGACAGCCGCCTCTGACAATATATATACTCTTTCTCTAGCAGCAGTTTTGTATATTTCTTCTCCATATCTTGCAATAACTGCTTTATTTGCTGTAACAACAGATTTACCTGATTTTAATGATTGCAGAATAATATCTTTCGCTAAATCAACCCCTCCCATTACTTCAACAATTACATCTATAGTGGGGTCATTAATTAAATCAAATGGATCATCGGTTAATAGATTATTATCTAGCTGAATATCTCTTTTTTTACTAAGGTCTTTAACTGCTATTTTTGAAATTTCTATTTCTTTTAGAATGGGATGTGAATCCGCTTCAGAACTTAATATTCTATAAATTCCTGAACCAACAGTACCAAAACCTACAATACCAACTTTACATTTTCTCATTTTTATTACTTTGACTTTGAATTTAATTTTATATTATTAGACCTCCAAAAATGCATTTGCTTGAGACTGCATTTTCAAAAGTATGTTAAGGAAACCATTTGATCGAGAGGGGGTCAAACTTGCTTTTAGACCTGTATCTTCTATAAATTTCTTATTTACTTTAACAACCTCATTAGGTGTTAATTCATTTAATCCAGTAATTAGAAATGCCAATAAACCCTTTGTTATTAGTGCATCAGAATATCCTTCCCAAAATAATTTGCCGCCTTTAATATTAGCCTTTACAAAAACTTCTGAAACGCATCCCTTAACCTTATTTTCTTCGACAAAGAGGGTTCTATTTGGTTCTTTCAATTTTTTTCCTAACCACAAAATGTATTCATATTTTCTTTTAGGATCTTCTGATTTCTTCAACTTTTCTACTAATTTTGATAAGTTATTGTATTCTTTTAGATTTTCCATTTTTTAAAGAACTATTAATAAACCACTTGTAAGTCTCTTATTATACAAAGATTTCTTTTTCTGTGATAAAGCCTGATAAGGGAATATCCCACTCAGCTCTAGTTAATGGAGTCTTGCTTACACAATTTGAGGTTAATACTCCTATGCATGGAACATTCCTCCAATTTTTATCTCTCCTTAATTTATCAAAATAACCTCCTCCATAACCTAATCTTATTAAATTTTTATCCACAGAAAGACATGGAACGAAAATCATACTTATCTGCTCATAGCTTAATGAAAAAGAATTATTTGGACTTAGTATCCCCTCAGAATCTTTTATGAGAGGGTTTTCATCCCATGGGTAAAATAACATCTCTTTTTTATTTTTACACTTCGGCAAAGCCAAAGAAATCCTTCCCTTAAGACTTCTTATATCTACTTCATTTTTAAGTGGCCAATATATAGCCATATAACGAATATTCTTATATTCCTTAATAAATGAATCAACATATATTTTTACATTCTTTTCTACATTTTCTCTTTGACTAAAAGAATTTTTATCTCTAAGTTTTCTAAAAGTTTCCCTCTCTATTTTCTTTTTTTCAAAGATAGTCATATTGAATATTCAGTTAAAACCTTCCTCATTAAGTTTTGTGAGTGCTATTGCCAATGCATCTGCTGAATCATCAGGTTTTGGAGGATTGTCAAGTTCTAAGTCATTCATAACAGCCTCAAGAACTTCTTTCTTAGATGCTTTTCCAGACCCTGCAATAGTTAATTTTATCTGTGCAGGAGCATATTCACTAACAGGAATTTTTTTTGAAGCCAATACCATCATAATCACTCCTCTAGACTGAACAACGCTAATAGTAGTACTTGATCTATAAAAGAAAAATTTTTCTACCGCCGCTACATCTGGATTCCAATAATTTATTAATTCATTAAGATCTTTGAATATTTCATAAAGTCTATCTTCTTCTTTTTTATCTTTACCTGTCTCAATAATGCCACAATCTAACAATGTCTTTTTCTCATTTTCTATTTCAATAATTCCATATCCGACTCTTGCTAATCCAGGATCAATCCCAATTATTCTCACTGTAATTAAGCTTCTGCAGATAATTGGAATTTTGAAAGATTTTCTTTTTCATCTAAATCAAAAACTTTACAAAATGCTTGTATAACTCTTTCACCGGAATCAACTTGTTCTAAAGGATCTTTTCTTAATCTATGTCTTAAAGAACAAGAAATAACCCTAGCTATGTCATCTTCACTTACTTCAGTTCTACCCTCAAAGGCTGCAATTGCCCTTGCTGATCGATTTGTAACAATATCTCCACGTAAACCATCAACATCAAGTTCTCCACAGATTGCTGAAATATTCAATCTAAGGTCATCATCCATTTGGACAGAATTTAATAATTCTTGTGCCTTAACAACCTTTTGTTGAAGTTCATCCTGTTGCTTCTCAACACTCAATGAAAACTTATCAGGATTATCATCAAAAGAAGTTCTTTGATCCACTACTTGAACTCTTAATTCAGCATCTCTTACTGTTTTGACCTCAACACTCATTCCAAACCTATCCAATAGTTGAGGCCTTAATTCACCTTCTTCTGGATTGCCTGATCCAATTAGGACAAACCTCGCAGGGTGTCGAACTGATACCCCCTCCCTCTCAACAGTATTCCATCCAGAGGCAGCGGAATCTAAAAGTACATCAACTAAATGATCATCAAGTAAATTCACTTCATCAACATATAGTAAACCTCTATTAGCTTTTGCTAATAAGCCTGGTTCAAATGCCTTAACACCTTCACTCAAAGCTTTCTCTATATCAATAGTTCCACAAAGTCTGTCTTCAGTAGCCCCTAATGGCAAATCAACCATGGGGACTTGTTTTTGAATACTCTCTAAATTTTCTCCTTGAACAATTTTTTCCAAAACTTCTTTGCTCTGTAAATCAGGATCAATTAAGGAACTGTTGTATGGATCATCTTTAACTACGTCAATAGCTGGCAACAAATCAGCCAAGGCTCTAATTGTTGTTGACTTTCCAGTCCCTCTGTCTCCCATTATCATCACTCCTCCAATTCTTGGATCAATAACATTTAATAAGAGTGCTAATTTCATTTCTTCTTGACCAATTACAGCTGTAAAAGGGAAAACTCTTCTTTTCTTTGTTGTAGTCACAGTTTTAGTTTTCAATGATATTCAAATAATCAATAGATGCTACTTCAGAAAATGTTTTTAGTAAATATCCTTATCAAATTAAAAATGCAACGCAATAAATTCTTTCTTAATTTATTCGTTCCTAATTTCTTTTTGAATTCTTCAAAAACCAGTTTATTTGATGGACAATACCTCTTAAGACATTCATTTCATGCATAGATGTGTTTGCTCTATGTAAGTAACTTTTAAATTTACCTATTTTTGCCTTGGAGGTATGTTTTAAAAGATATCCAACCTTCAAAAGCAATTCCTCTATCTCAACAAATGAATCATGTATTTGCTTTGATGATGCAAGATTAAAAACTTCAGAATCCTTTTTGAAATTCGACTTAGAAGTCTTATTTAATTCATACAAAACTATTGAAACTGCGTGAGAAAGATTTAAAGAAGGATTATTCCTAGAAGTTGGAATATTAAATATCTTATTTGCCAGAAGTAATTCATCATTAGTTAAACCTCTGTCTTCTCTTCCAAATATTATTGCTAAATTTCTGATTATTTTAAAAGTTAAAATCCAGTTAAATATTTCTTCAGAAGATTCAATAAATAAATCTTTACTTACGTCAACCCTTCCAGAAGATGCGAGAACCAAATCACAGTCAAAAATTGCTTTTTCAAGATCATCAAAAATCTTACACTTATCAAGATATTTTTGACCTTTAAGAGCCATTTTTTTTGCTTCTAAGGAAAATATATCGCATTTAGGAGAAACAATTCTTAATTCTTCAACTTCATAGTTAGAGCACAATCTCGCAACACTTCCTACATTTATAGGGCCATTTGGTTCAACTAATATAATTTTTAAATTAGAAAAAATTTTCTCCAAAATCATTAAAGAGTATGTAGATACTTTAATAAATTTGACATGCTTTCAGAATCAATTTCAAAACTTGGCATGGGAGGAGTGAGGCCACCAGTAACTTGATTTATTATTTCTTTGTCATTCAAACGTTGAGTTACTGAGTGTAAGTCTGGTCCTACTAATCCTCTTGCAGTAATTCCATGACATCCGACACAATTTATCTTAAAAAGAGCATCCCCCTCTTTAGCCGATCCATCAAGAGCTAGAGTTTCAATAATATAGTTATTATTTTCATAATTTTTTAAAAAAAATATCGAAAGACCTATCAAAAAAACAACAAAAATGATAATAGACTTTTTCAAGAAGTCTCTTTTAAGGTCTTTTTCTGCTGCAGATGATGAAGATGTTGACACAAAAAATAATCTCTATGTAACAATTGTGAATAAGAATTTTAAAAAAGTCAAAAAAATGATAGAGCCTCTTCTATGTGGAATTGTTTTAGGGTTGGTACCTATTACTCTTCTTGGATTATTCGTAAGTGCTTGGAATCAATACAGAAGAGGTTCAGGTATGCTGGACATTGATTAAAAATGTTAACCTTGATTGTCCATATTCTCTAACATCCACAGTTTCCCATAAAGTACTTTTTTTGATGAATATGTTTGGAGAATGTTCACAAATAACGACAGAGTCTTTTTTCAAGAAATTACAATTAAATATTTGATTCAAAACTAATTCATAGCAATTCAGATCATATGGGGGATCTAAATAAACAAAATCAAATTTTAATTTGCTTAAATCTATAACTTTAGATGATGAATTCCTCTCGTAATTTGGTTTAGTCCAGTTCAAAACGTCTTTACAAATAACTTCAAAATCATTTTTTCTATTTTCTATATCTTGCAATGAAAGTAAATTTTTTAAACAAATTTTTGAGTTATTTTTATTTCTTTCAATTGCAATAATTTTACTTGCCCCATGATTATATGCCTCACAAGATACGGCACCTGTTCCGCTAAACAAATCTAACCAGTTACTATTTTGAACTCTATTATTTAAAATATTAAAAATAGCCTCTCTTACTCTCAAAGTTGTAGGTCTTGTATGGATATTATCTGGACTTTGAAGTCTTTTACCGCCTATTAATCTTAAATTTGTCTTCATCCGTAAAAAGTTATTGAATATTACTTAGCCATCTTCTTAAAAGCTTATCTCCGGTTTTGCCAGATTTTTCTGGATGAAATTGACAAGCTAACAAATTCTCATTCTCTATTATCGCTGTCAGTTTTTCATTACCATAATTAACCTGAGCTGCAATGATATTAAAGTCATCTGGTATTGCATGATAGGAATGGACAAAATAGACCCAATTATTTAATTCTCTTGAGTGTAATAAAGTATTTGGCTTTGTAGATAAAAGTTGGCACCAACCCATATGTGGAATTCTTTGATCAATTATATAAGGTATTTTTTTTATTTTTCCTTTTAGAATTCCTAGTCCTTGAACTTTTCCTTCATCACTTGATTCAAAAAGAAGTTGCAAACCTAAACAAATCCCTAAAAAAGACTTCCCAGTTTTAATCCATTTTTTCAAATCATTTATTAAGTCAGAATTTACGAGATTATTCATCGCGGGATCAAATGATCCAACCCCTGGAAGTATTACTGCCTTACAATCCCTTGTATCATTAAAATTTTTGATTAATAATATTTCCTCTCCAAGACTTTCTAGAGATTTTGTAACAGAATGAATATTACCCATCCCGTAGTCTATAAGCCCAATTTTATGCAAAGCTTTTTAATTTATAGATGCTTACTTAAAGTGCTCGAAAGAGTTGCTTTTGGTACAGCTCCCACTACAGTATCAACCTTTTGACCTCCTTTAAAGATCATTAATGTTGGAATACTTCTAATTCCATATTGACTCGCAACATTAGGATTCTCATCTGTATTTAATTTAAAAACTTTAATTTTTCCATCAAAGTCTTTTGAAATTTCTTCCACAACTGGTGCAACCATTCTACAGGGGCCACACCATGGTGCCCAAAAATCAACTAATACTGGTAGATCACTTTGAAGTACATCCTTGTCAAATGAAGAGTCAGTTACGGCTGGAGCTGTTGACATAATTTAAGTATTCCTTTTGAAAATTTAGCAGGCAATTTTTTTAAGTGATGATTTCATTACAGATAAAATGACAAAAGTAACAAAATATCTAAAAAAAGCCCGATTAATCGGGCAATTTAGTGTGTGAGGAGCATGGGGTTTCCCCCATCATTTAATAATAACTCCTAATCAAGGAATTTTTCAATTAATACTTAATTAACTAGTTTTTATAATTTTGCTCCAAGAACTATTTACCCATCCCAATCTGTTGGGCTTTTTGATAGACTTTGCCCTCTGTCAAAAGAGATGGAGCAATAACTATTTCAACTTCTTGCATTTCTTTGATGTTTTTAGCCCCCAAAGTACTCATTGAAGTTCTTATGGCACCTAATAAATTATGAGTACCATCATCAATTAAGGCTGGACCTTTGATTATCCTTTCTAGGGATCCTGTAGAACCAACTTCAATTCTTGTACCCCTTGGCAATATGGCACTTGGAGTAGCCATACCCCAGTGAAATCCCTTACCTGGTGCATTTGATGATTTAGCAATTGGCGAACCAATCATTACAGCATCTGCACCACATGCTAAACATTTACAAATATCCCCACCCGTCACAATTCCACCATCCCCGATAATAGGAACATAACGACCACTTTCTTTAAAGTAATCATCTCTTGCCGCACTACAATCAACAATTGCAGTTGCTTGAGGGATTCCGATTCCTAATACACCTCTTGAAGTACATGCCGCTCCAGGGCCTATACCAACCATTAAACCTGCAACGCCTGCCTCCATAAGAAGTTTAGAGACTTCATAAGTAACACAATTACCAGCTATAACAGGCACTTTCATGGATTGACAGAGATCTTTAATATTTAATGTTTCCTTGCCTTCCATCCCAAGGTGCTCGGTTGAAACAACTGTTCCCTGAAGGAAAAATAAATCTAACTTAGAGTTTTCAAGAGTCTCTTTAAATCTTATGGCAGCTTGAGGAGTTCCACTGAATGCTGCGATGCCTCCCCTTTCTTTAACCTCATTTATTCTCTTAATAATTAATCCCTCCTTAACTGGCTCACTGTATATCTTCTGCATTAATGGAACAAAATCATTTTTCCCGACTGATGCTATTTGATTTAATATTTCATCAGGATTTTCATATCGCGTTTGTATTCCCTCCATATTAATAACGCCCAAAGCACCTAATTTAGTAAGTTCTACAGCTGCATTAACATCAACAACGCTGTCCATAGCACTAGCTACAATTGGAACTTCTCTCTTTAAATCACCTATTAACCAAGAAGGATCAGTCAAATCGTAATCAAGTGTTCTTTTACTAGGAACTAAAGCTATTTCGTCAATGCCATAAGCCCTTCTGACTTTTTTATTTAAACCAAGTTCAATACTCACGAAATTATTCATTTATTCTGATTAAATTAACAACTAAAGGGGTAATAAGCCAAGGTTTATTCAAAAACAACAGGTTTTCTTTTAATTTGTGTGTAAATGTGAGTATTTGGGAATTAAATGTAACTTTTTTTTTATTCATTGTGGCAATCAGCGATTATTATTAAAGAAAGGTTTTTTGTATGTCTGATATTGAAGATTCCGGAAATTCTGGACTAAGCGAAGATAACGACCGAATTATTCAGACCGATTTGAGAAATGAGATGTCTCGCTCATATCTAGAGTATGCAATGAGCGTTATAGTTGGTCGTGCGCTTCCAGATGCGAGGGATGGATTAAAACCTGTTCATAGAAGAATTCTTTATGCGATGTATGAACTTGGATTAACTAGCGCTAGACCTTACAGGAAATGTGCGAGGGTTGTTGGAGAAGTACTTGGTAAGTACCACCCCCATGGTGATACTGCTGTATATGATGCTTTGGTTAGAATGGCTCAAGATTTTTCTATGAGAATGCCTCTTATAGATGGTCATGGAAATTTTGGTTCTGTAGATAACGACCCTCCAGCAGCAATGAGATATACAGAATCTCGTCTACAGTCTCTTACTGATGAAAGTTTACTGGAAGACATTGAATCTGAAACTGTAGATTTCGCTGATAATTTTGACGGTTCTCAACAAGAGCCAACGGTTTTACCTGCAAGAATCCCTCAATTACTTTTAAATGGATCATCTGGAATAGCAGTAGGAATGGCAACTAATATTCCACCTCATAACCTAGGAGAATTAATAAATGGTCTAAGATCCATTATCAAAAATTCTTCAATTGAAGATAGAGAACTTTTTGAACTTATTAAAGGTCCAGATTTTCCCACTGGTGGTCAAATTTTGGGAAGAGACGGTATAAGAGATACTTTCAAGACAGGTAGAGGTTCAATAACTATGAGAGGGGTAGCAAATATTGAGCAAATTAAATCAGCTGGTAGGGCAGAAAAAGATGCAATAATAATAACAGAACTCCCTTTTCAAACAAACAAAGCAGCATTGATAGAGAGAATTGCAGAATTGGTTAATGATAAAAAATTAGAGGGTATTTCTGATATTAGAGATGAAAGTGATCGCGATGGAATGAGAATTGTTATTGAGCTTAAAAGGGACGCATATCCACAAGTTGTTTTAAATAATCTATTCAAGCTAACCCCTCTACAAAATAACTTTAGTGCAAATATTTTGGCTTTAGTAAAAGGAGAACCCACAACTCTTTCACTTCGAAAAATGTTAGATGTATTTTTAGATTTTAGAGTAGAGACGATAAGAAGAAGAACAGGATTTTTATTAAAAAAGGCTGAAGAAAGAGATCACATTGTAATAGGACTTTTATTAGCCTTAGATGCTATGGATGAAATTATCAATCTTATAAGATCAGCAAAAGATAC
Source organism: Prochlorococcus sp. AG-347-K18 (assembly GCA_003281365.1). Taxonomy (GTDB): domain Bacteria; phylum Cyanobacteriota; class Cyanobacteriia; order PCC-6307; family Cyanobiaceae; genus Prochlorococcus_A. Next base: position 46,526 of record QCCF01000005.1, on the reverse strand, counting down.
AATTTCAGCTAGGGAAAAGTTACAAAATGACCATGCCTTATCTTCAATACAGGCAGACGCAATTTTACAAATGCAATTAAGAAGGTTAACGGCTTTAGAGGCAGATAAAATCAAAGCTGAACATGATGAATTAACACAAAAAATCAACCAATATAAAGGAATATTGAATAGTAAAGAAAGAATTTTTGAAATTATTCTTGAGGAGCTTAATAAAATCGATGAAAGATTTTCTTCCCCCAGAAAAACGGAAATACTTGATTTAGGTGGTGGTTTAGATGATATTGATCTAATAGCTAATGATAGGTCAGTCGTTTTATTAACTGAAGCAGGCTATTTAAAAAGGATGCCTGTAAATGAGTTTGAATCAACCAGTCGTGGGTCAAGGGGTAAAGCTGGCACAAAAACCCAAGAAGATGATGACGTTAAATTATTTATAAGCTGTAATGACCACGATACTCTTTTACTTTTCAGTGATAGAGGGGTGGCTTATGCTCTTCCTGCATATAGAGTTCCCATGAGTAGTAGGACAGCAAAAGGGACTCCTTCAGTTCAACTTCTCCCAATCCCAAGAGAAGAAAAAATAACTTCATTAGTTGCGGTAGATTCTTTTGATAATGATTGTTATTTATTAATGCTTACCAAGGCAGGCTTTATTAAAAGAACAGCACTTTCCGCCTTCTCAAAAATCCGCTCTAATGGATTAATAGCAATTAATCTTGAGGATGGCGACGCACTAACATGGGTGAGATTATCAAAAGAAGGTGATAGTGTTTTAATTGGATCAAGAACAGGAATGGCGATTCATTTCAGACTAGATAAAAATGAATTAAGGCCACTAGGTAGGACAGCAAGAGGTGTTAAATCGATGAACCTTAGAGAAGGAGATAATCTTGTCTCTATGGATGTTTTGACATCTGATTTAGTTGATCAATTAGCTAAAATTGAGGAAAACCTTAAAGAAGTTGATGATAATCTTGAGGTTAACTCTTCACATGGTCCTTGGGTATTAATAGCTAGTGCATTTGGACTAGGAAAGAGAGTACCGGTAACTCAGTTTCGATTACAAAAAAGAGCAGGAATGGGTTTGAGAGCTATAAAATTCAGAATTAAGAATGATGTGCTTGTTTGTTTAAAAGTCCTTGGTGAAGGAGAAGAATTACTTTTTGTTACCGAAAAAGGGGTAATAGTTAGAACTAACGCAGATAAAATTTCTCAGCAATCTAGAGCAGCTACTGGAGTAAAATTGCAAAAATTAGATGAGGGCGATCATTTATCAGAAGTGGTATTAGTTCCTCATGAACAAACAGAGGAAAAAGAAGAAATTAGTTTAAAGGAAAAAAATTAAAAGACTAATGATTAATTAAATAACATGGAAATACTTGATATTTTAATTCTAGGATCCGGACCTGCAGCATTATGCTTGGCCTCTGAATTGGCAAAGCAAGATCTAAACATAAAGGGAATATCAACAAAATCTCCTAGTGAAAAATGGGAGAATACATATGGCATATGGGCATCTGAATTAGAAGAATTAGGGTTAGAGTCTTTGTTATCTCACCGATGGTGCGAAACAGTAAGTTTTTTTGGAAACGGGGAAAATAGAAAGGGGGATATTCCAACAAAGCATAATTATGATTATGGATTAATAAATCAGGAAGCCTTCCAAAATGAACTTTTAAAAAAATGCAATGGTATTGAATGGTTGAATGAAACGGCTAAAGATATTTCAGAGAAGAACAAATTATCTGAAGTCATTTGTTTCTCAGGTTTAAAGATAAAGGCAAGGTTAGTTATTGACGCAAGTGGTCATAAAAGTAGTTTTGTAAAAAGACCCGTTAAAAATGAAATTGCACAGCAAGCTGCTTATGGAATTGTGGGAAAGTTTTCTTCACCTCCCGTTAATAAGGAACAATTTGTGTTAATGGATTTTCGTCCAAATCATTTAAACAAAGAAGAAAAGTTATCATCTCCGTCCTTTCTTTATGCAATGGATCTAGGAGATGAAACCTTTTTTGTGGAAGAAACATCATTAGCTAGTTTCCCAGCATTATCGCATGAAAATCTAAAAAAAAGACTTTTAAAGAGACTTGATAATAAGGGTATAAAGGTAAGTGAAATTTTTCATGAAGAAAATTGCCTTTTTCCAATGAATTTACCTCTCCCATATAAAAAACAATTTGTCCTTGGTTTTGGAGGGTCAGCAAGTATGGTACATCCTGCATCAGGATATATGATCGGATCTTTATTAAGAAGGGCTCCACTACTTGCACAAAAATTAGCAGTCTTTCTAAAAGAGCCTCAACTAAGTTCTTTAGAATTAGCGACAAAAGGCTGGAACGTCTTATGGCCTCATGAATTAACGCAAAGACACAAGCTTTACCAATATGGTCTCCAAAGATTAATGAGTTTTGAAGAAAGTAGATTAAGAAGCTTTTTCACAAATTTCTTTAAGTTATCGACCAAAGAATGGGTAGGTTTTCTAACCAATACACTTCCTCTTCCAAAACTAATTTACGTAATGAGTAAGATGTTTATAAATTCACCTCTAAAAGTAAAACTTGGAATGCTTAATTTAAATTAGTATTTTATTTTCGCCAATCATCAATATTAATTTCTGGGAAAACTTTATCTTCTTCCTCAATATCTTCAAGAAATTTTAAATTAACATTATTATGATTTTTAATCATTTCAACTAGTTTCCAAAACCTAAATAAATGTCTTTCTATCCTTTCTTTTGCAAGCTCAGTAGTTGTTCCAGCTCTTAGGATAAAACTCCAATCTGATGACTCAGAAAGAAGTAATTCTCTTGCTGCTTGCTTAAAAAGTCTTTTAGAAAATTCACTATTGAATTTTTTTGAACATAACTCTACAAAATTTGAGCCTGCTTTTGTTATCTCTGGAACGATCCACGCATTCGCATCATTTATCCAGTAATGATGGTAACCACCTTGCCCCCAGCTTGATGGAGATGGATCACAAACCTGAAGATTAGGCTTTTGAGTTAAAAATTCTTTTAAATTTGTAAACCTAATTGAATATTTATTAGAGTTCTTCAATATATTTTTAATAAAAAAAGGTCCCTCATACCACCAATGACCAAACAATTCGGCATCAAAAGGAGCAATTAATAATGGACTAAATGAAGAGGATAAAGTTAAATTTTTTAATTGTTTAGATCTCGCTAAAAGATAAGCTTCAGCATGTTCCTCAACCTTCTTCATTGCTTCATTTTCTAAGTAAAATTCCTTTTCCCCCAATGATACGTTTGCATCTGTAATCTTATGAAATTTTAATCCCAAAGGTCTCCTAGATGAAATACCTTTTTTTTGGAGTTCAGAAGAAGGTAATTCCCACCCCAAATCCTTATGAAATTCGCGATAAACCTTGTCACCAGGGAATCCATCCTTAGCTGACCAAACAGGCAAGGTTGATTCACTATCTCTTCCGAAGAAAGCCACACCCTTATTTGAACAGATTGGGGCATATACTCCATACCTAGGTCTTGGAGTAGCATTAAGAATCCCATGACCATCTAAAATTGCATATCTAATTCCAGAATTAAATAGCATTTCATCTAAATTTTCATAATATGCACATTCAGGTAACCATATACCTAAAGGCTTAGTACCAAAAATAATTTCATGGTTCCTTATGGCTGTATTGATTTGTCCTTTGACAGTTTCTGGATTCTGCCTCAAAATTGGTAAATATCCATGTGTAGCAGCACAAGTAAGAATATCTAAATTCCCAGATTGATTTAAAACTCTAAACTTCTCTATTAATTTTCCAGAACATTCTTGCCAATATAATTCTATAATTTTGAGATTTTTCATTAAAAATGCTGATGCATCTTTTTCTTTTTGTGGTAATTCATTTAAGAAATCAGTCCTTGTTTTTATCCAGCGTGGAAAGGTCTCCTGAACCTTTTTATTATCTAGAAGTGATAATAAAGTTGGAGACAAACTAATTGTAAGTTTTGTATTTGAAGGGTTTTCTTTTTTAGAAGATTCTATTGCTTGAAGTAATGGTATGTAGCATTCCAAAATCGCCTGAAATAACCAATCTTCTTCTAAAGAGTTTTTTTCATTTTTTCTTACATATGGAAGATGAGCATGTAAAACTATTGCTAATTGTCCTATAGTATTATTTTTTGGGTATTTCCCATTCATATTTTTATTATTTATGCCTGAATTTATATAAAATCAAAATCGACCTTACATAAAAGAAAATTTTTAATCTTTAAAGAATACTTTAATTACCAAATTATTTGATTTTTTTTCAAATAATTTAACTAATGTTATTAAGAAATAATTCTTTGACTAGATTTTTTAAAAAGTCTAGTCAAAAATTTTTTATTAGCTTAATATAAAATTAAACGATTTTCTTTGATGTCCAAAGATCCTGAAAGAATTTTGATCTTTGATACAACTCTTCGAGATGGAGAGCAATCTCCTGGCGCCAGCCTAAATCTAGAAGAAAAGCTCGCCATCGCACATCAATTAGCAAGATTAGGCGTTGATGTTATTGAGGCTGGGTTTCCTTTTGCAAGTCCGGGAGATTTCAAAGCTGTTAATAAAATTGCCAGTTCTGTAGGCAAAGAAAATGGACCTATAATATGTGGTTTAGCTAGAGCCTCCAAAGGCGACATAAAAGCATGTTATGAAGCAGTTAGCCCCGCCCCAAAGAAAAGAATACATACCTTTATTGCTACAAGTGATATTCATCTTAAACATAAACTAAAAAAGACCAGAAAAGATGTTCTTCAAATAGTTCCAGAAATGGTTAATTATGCAAAAACATTAGTAGAGGATATTGAGTTTTCTTGTGAAGATGCCTCAAGAAGTGATCCTGATTTTTTATACGAGGTTATTCAATTAGCAATTTCAGCAGGAGCAACAACAATAAATATCCCTGACACTGTAGGATTTACTACTCCTAGTGAGTTTGGCAAATTAGTTGCAGATATAAATAAAAATGTCCCAAATATTAATGAGGCGGTAATCTCGGTTCATGGTCATAATGATTTAGGTTTAGCAGTTGCAAATTTTTTAGAGGCAGTAAAAAATGGAGCAAGGCAACTAGAATGTACAATCAATGGAATTGGCGAAAGAGCTGGAAATGCCTCTCTAGAAGAATTAGTAATGGCATTACATGTTAGAAAAAGTTTTTTTAATAGCTTTTTCAAAAGAAATCCAGACTCTCCAACTCCTCTTACTGCTATAAGAACAGAAGAGATAACAAAAACCTCTAGACTCGTTTCAAACCTAACTGGAATGACTGTTCAACCCAACAAAGCAATTGTTGGAGCCAACGCTTTTGCCCATGAGTCAGGCATTCATCAGGATGGGGTTTTAAAAAATAGACTAACTTACGAAATTATCGATGCAAAAACTGTTGGTTTGAGTGACAACAAAATATCTTTGGGAAAACTAAGTGGAAGAAGTGCTGTAAGAGCTAGATTAGAAGAAATGGGATATGACTTAAGCCGAGAAGATTTAAATGATGCTTTTGCACGTTTTAAGGATTTAGCTGACAGGAAAAGAGAAATTACTGATCGAGACTTAGAGGCAATTGTTAGTGAACAAGTTCAGCTCCCAGAAGCTAAATTTCAATTAAGTCTTGTACAAGTAAGTTGCGGCAACGCATCCAAACCTACTGCTACCATTTCCCTCGTAAACACAGAAGATAATACTGAGGATACTGCTGTATCAATAGGCACTGGCCCCGTTGATGCTGTATGCGAGGCTTTAAATAAATTAGCTAAAGTTCCTAATGAATTAATTGAATTTTCTGTTAAGTCGGTAACAGAAGGAATTGATGCTTTAGGCGAAGTAACAATAAGAATAAGGAAGGATAATAAAATATATTCTGGACATTCAGCCGATACAGATGTAGTAGTTGCTGCAGCGAATGCTTACGTTAACGCTTTAAATAGGCTTGTCTTTTCTCAGAAAAAAAATTCAATTCACCCACAATTTGATAATTTAGAAAATGCAAATAACACATTTCTATCTAATAAGACAAATTAAATTATTTCTTAGGAATATTAAGTAGCATTTAAAAGAGTCTCCTAATATTGTAGATTAATCTAATATTTAAAGCCGTAAATAATGAGAGAAAGGTTACTAGGATATTGGGCACTTTCATGGGTTGGATTAATCAGCAATATAATTGCACTTCCAATAATCGCATTAATAATAAGTTATGGGCCTCCGCTAAAAGTTGCAAATATTACTCTTGCCATAAGTCTTGGTTGGCCTGCTGCAATAGTCGGAATAGTTTCTTCAGCAGCTCTTTTAGCAGAGAGAAAATGGGGAGTAACTCTAACTCTAGTATCTCTATCAATGGTAATTTCTGGGACAGGTCCTTATTCAATAATTAGATTGATAACTATAAAGGACCTTCTTGGAATTGGTGGGTTTACTCTTTTAACAACATTATTAAGTACATTAGCTCTTATATATTGGTGCAATCCAAAACATCGAAAAAGCATTAGATTATAAATTATCAAAAGAAATTAAGAAAAAGTATTATTCTTGCTGGTTGGATACTGAATTCTTCTATGTCTAATTCTTTTCCATACATTCAAGAATGCCCTTTTTATTAAAAAAATTTCTCCTTTCGATAAATTACTATTATCTAATTGCCCATCTTTGAGACGCGAATAGATAATGTTAGATATTGTTTCCAGAGCTTCTTTATCAGAAGCATTAATATTCATAGCTCTTAGTGCTGCTTCACATCCATCAGCAAGCATTAAAATAGCTGTTTCCTTTGACTGAGGAATAGGTCCTTTGTATCTAAAATAATATTCATTGATGTCGAGATTTTTTTCTTTAGCTTTTTGAAGAAAATATCCCATTTTTAGAGTACCCTGATGTTCAGGAATAAAATTAGCTATCAGTTTAGGTAGTCTATTTTTTCTCGCAAATTTTAATCCCTCATCCACGTGCGCCTGCAATACTTCAGCACTTTTAATCGGATCATCTAATTCGTCATGCGGATTTTTTGAACCATCCTGATTTTCGATAAACCAATTAGGTGCATGTAATTTACCAACATCATGATACAACGCCCCAGTTTTAATTAGATCTATATCACCACCAATCATTCTAGTTGCTTCCTCTGCTAAACCACATATAAGTAACGTATGTTCAAAAGTACCAGGAGCTTCAAGAGACAATCTTCTAATTAAAGGTTTCTCCTTATCCGCCAATTCAAGTAATCTTGCTTTTGTTAATAATCCGAATATAGATTCAAAAATAGGAATAAGTAAAATAGTAAAAAGCATTACTATTGCCAATAACAAAGAGTCAGAAAATATATTCCCATTAGATAAGACAAAGTCTTGATTATTAATAAGAGATATTTTATCTTTACCAATCAATATCCATTGGCTCAAGAATGATCCTATGGGTACAAAAAATGATAGTTGAAGTAACTGAGCTCTACTTCTTATTCTTCCTCCAAGTAGAGATACTACTGTTGAGAAAACTAATAAAATAAAAAATATATTACTATTAATAGCTACCTCTGGGTCTGGCCAACTAAAACTTGCTATTGATACCCAAGCTAAAGCTGTTATGCTTCCCATTCCCTGAGATATTATTAAGGCGGGTGGAATTATCATGGACAATGGACTTATTGTTGAAGCTAATGCTAATTTCGTAACTTGTACTGCTAAAAGAAGAGAAATAATCAAGAAGATCTGTCTTGAAGAAATTGTAGGATTCTCTTTTTTTGAAACTAATATCAAAATTCCAGAGCCAATAAGTATTTCACTAAAGTTCAAAAGCCAAGAAATAATATCTGCGATATTCAAAGGTGAGATAAGAAGTTGCTTATAAGAAGAAATTATTGAAATTAAAATGCATACTAAAAAAATAATGAGATTATCTATTCTTGAAATTTTAATTGGTTGTTTTACTGGAACTTGACTCCGCCGCCAAAGATAGAACAATTTCTTTAAGTTAGTTGTGATGTTTTGCACAGAATATAAATAAATCTATTTGAATAATTTAAAATTATAGGCATGCTAGGAGTAAATAGGAGAAGTTTTTCTAAATGTCATTAAAATTAGACGGTAAAAAATTATCTCTTGAAATTGAAGAAAGATTAAATGACTATATCTCTATTAATAAAAAATTTGCAAAAAGAGCTCCCGGTTTAGCTGTAATAAGAATAGGCGAAGACCCTGCAAGTGGTGTTTACGTTAATAACAAAGAAAAAGCATGCTCAAGGATTGGAATAAAAAGCTTTGTATTTCATCTAAAAGATTCTGTAGAGCAAAAAGAAGTTGAACAATTAATAATCAAACTAAATTCTGATAAGGATATTGACGGTATGTTGCTACAACTTCCCATCCCACAGAAGTTTGATGAGCAAAAACTGATCAGCCATATTAATCCAAGCAAAGATGTAGATGGATTAAATGAGATAAATATCGGCAAATTAGTGAAAAATGAGCCTGGCATGAGATCATGCACACCTGCAGGAATTATTAATTTATTAAGATCTCAAAATATTTCAATTAAAGGTAAGAAAATTGTTGTTATTGGAAGAAGTTTGCTTGTAGGGAAACCCCTATCGCTTATGTTATTGAATCTAAATGGCACGGTAACAATGACTCATTCAAAAACATTACATTTAAATAAAGTCTGTAGAGAAGCAGATATTCTAATTGCGGCAGCAGGAAAACCCAATCTGGTAAATTCGAGTTTTGTGAAAGATGGAGCAGTAATAATTGATGTTGGAATACATAGATTAAAAAGTCCTGATAAAAATCAAACCAGATTATGTGGCGATGTATTATTAGAAGATGTAATTTCTAAAGTATTTGCTTACACACCAGTACCAGGAGGTGTTGGACCAATGACAGTAACAATGTTACTTGTAAATACTATTTTTAGCTGGCAAAAACAATTTGGTTTATCATCAACTCTTAATGACCTTTTGCCATAAACTACAAGATGAAAAATTTTTTACTGAAGGTATAAAATGACTGAAGTTATAAATAATATTTCTGATTTTGAAAAATATCTTAAAAACACAAAAAAGGTTGTTGAAGAAGCACTTGATTTTTCATTGGGTCCTGAGAATCCAGAAATATTAAGAGAATCAATGAGATATTCCCTTTTAGCTGGAGGGAAAAGAATTCGTCCAATTTTATGTTTAGCCTCTTGTTCACTGGCTGGAGGAGAGCCCTCTCTTGCTGTTCCTACTGCAGTAGCAATAGAGATGATACATACAATGTCTTTGATTCATGATGATCTACCTGCTATGGATAATGATGACTTGAGGAGAGGTAGGCCTACAAATCATAAAGTGTATGGAGATGCAATAGCTATTCTTGCAGGCGATGCCTTACTAACTAGAGCCTTTGAAATGGTCTCTTTAAGAAGCCCTGGAGTAGATCCAAATAGATTATTAAATGTAATTGGCGAATTATCTCTAGTTGCTGGTGCACCAGGCCTTGTAGGGGGACAAGTTGTTGATTTGGAATGCGAAGGCAAAGAAGTCGATCTTGAAACTCTCGAATATATTCATCTTCATAAGACTGGGGCTTTATTAAAGGCTTGCGTAAGAACCGGCGCGATGATTGCAGGCGCTAACCAAAAACTATTAAAAGCTCTAACAACATATGCAGAGGGAATTGGTTTAGCCTTCCAAATAATAGATGACATTCTTGATTTGACTTCGAGCAGTGAGAAGCTCGGTAAAACTGCCGGCAAAGATCTTTTAGCTGACAAAACTACTTACCCTAAATTACTTGGAATGGAGGAGTCAAAGAAAAGAGCATTTGATTTAGTTGAAAAGGCAAAAAAAGCAATTGAACCTTGGGGTGCAGATGCAAAGTATTTAATATCTTTGGCTGACTTTATTACAAATAGAGACAGATAATTAGTTTTAATTTATGTCTGAGTTTTTTCCCTTCTTTAATAATTCAGTTCTATTCTGGAGCTTATTATCCTGTTTACTAGCTCAATTACTTAAAATTGTATTCAATTTCTTTTCAAATGGAAAGATAAGATTTGGAATTATTTTCGAGACCGGCGGTATGCCTTCCAGTCATTCCGCATTAATAACTGGTGCTACATCTGGCATAGGTTATGAATTGGGATTCGATAGCTCAATATTTGCATTATCAATTGCGGTAGCACTTATAGTTATGTATGACGCTAGTGGAGTTCGAAAATCAGCTGGAATTCAAGCTTCAGAAATCAATAAACTTTCAAAAAAATTAGACCCTAAATCTGAATTACTTTTAAAAGAAAATCTGGGCCACACAAAAATCGAGGTCATGGTGGGAAGTCTTTTAGGACCGTTAATCACTTTGCCTGGAATGTTTTTTTTAGGATCTCCTCTTAAAATATTTGATTTAATAATAAATTAAGAATCTTTTTAAAAACTAATTTGGGTGGCATCTATAAAGTTTTTTGCGACTTCTGGAGAACTCGGTAAATGTAAGTGAATCCAACTTGCATGTAATTTTTCATCAAAAAAGCCTTCATTTTTATATTCAGTCTCCCATGACTTAATTTTCCATGGGGCAGAAAATTTTTTCTGATGCTCAGCTTTTCTCAAATAAAGTTCAGATAAATTATTTTCAATTTCCCAGTAATGAAATTCATGTCCTCTAATTAATTGATTTTGTTTAATGATTGGAGTATCTTTTAAACCCTCAATGTATCGATAACCTACTGAAAGTTTACTTTTTTTTGATCTAAAAGGCAGTATGCCACTCATTTTATGATTATTACCATTTTCATCTTTAATAAAGTCGCCTAAAATCATCATCCCTCCGCACTCTGCATATATAAATCCATTTTTGCGAAATTTCCTTAGCGAATTTAAACTTTTTACAGAATCACTTATATGATCAGCATATTTTTCAGGGAATCCCCCAGGAATAATTAAAGAGAAAGCCTCATCAGGTATTTCTTCATCATCATAAATACTCCATGAAATCAATGGTATGCCTATTTCGCTCAAAAACTCTTTTGTTTCAGGGTATTGAAAATGAAAAATTTTATCTTCTGCAATTGCTATAGGTTTACTATTATCTATTTTAAAATCTTCAAAACCGAGAGAATTAAATATTTTCTTTTGAGGAGATTTCAGAAATTTAATTAGAGAAAATATCTCAAGATTTCTTTCTGCGAAATTTGCAAAATATTCAACATCAATTTCTTTACCATTATCCAATGGAGATATCAAACCTAAATTAGCTTTGTTTATAGTTATTTTTGAATCAGATGGTAAAAAACCGAGGATTTCGATGTCTTCATTTTTAAAAACTTCTTTGATTAATTTTTTATGCCTATCTGAATTAACGTTGTTAAAAATAATGCCTGCTATTAACAAATCACTATCAAAACCTCTAAAACCTCTAACAGTAGCCAAAAGAGAAGCTACTTGACCTCTTGCATTAACAATAAAAATTACTGGGGCATTGAGAAGTTTAGAAATATTTGCTGTGCTGGAATAGGTTGTTGACCCTAATCCATCAAATAGACCCATTGCTCCTTCAATTAATGAGAATTCATATTTTAAAGAATGTTTTAAAAAACTTTCTTGAACCCATTCCTCACCGCTTAAAAAAATATCTAAATTCCTACAAATAGGTTGGCCAATTGAACTAAGTTGTTGTTGATCAAGATAATCTGGGCCAACCTTGAAAGTTTGAATTTTTATACCCCTTGAGAATGCCCAACAAGATATCAAAAGCGATAATGTAGTTTTACCACTATCAGTTGAAGGAGAAGATATTACACAAGGCATTTATTAGTTATTAAAACCATTAAATATTTGAAGAGCTATATTAATAGATTTTTCGAAAAGAGGACTCGTACTTCCTCTACTACTTCCCAATAATTTACTTACATCATACTCTGATGTAGAAAGAGAATTTGGAACAACTTTTTCTATTAATTCCATATTAGCCATTCCACCTGCTTCAAGTCTCATACATTCCACTGATTCACAGCCAAGTATTACACAAGTATTATTTTTTTGAACCTCACTAATTTTTGAAATCAACCTCAATCCAATAACTTGTCCTAAATGAATACTTGGATTTCCCAAAGACAAAGGATTAATTGATGCGGAAATTATTTCTCCATTAATTCTTTCAAACTCTATTTTTGTTGATTCTGAATTACTTTCAACTCTTAAAAAAGACCAACCAAGTTTATCGCTAATCCATGAAATCAAAAACAAAGCTTGAATTATATGATCTCCTGCAATATCAATATCAATATCAGCAATATGTTCTAAAATTGGTCTCCTCGAAGGTGGATCAAAAATCATTGCCAATGATTCCCTCCAATTTTTCAACCTAACCCAATTCAAATCATTAATAGCTTTATTTGAATTATTTAGTTGATCTAAAACTTTTAAACATCTGTTAGGCGATCCAAGAGCGGTATCAATTATTATCCTTAAACCATAATTAGCAAAATATTGAAAGATTTCGGGCGATTCATCCAAGCTTCCATTCCACCACAACCATGAAGGTAATTCATCAATAAATAATTCATCAATTATTTTTAATCCTTTATTGGATATTGAAGCTGAGTCGCCCCTAATAACTACTAAATCCCCACATATGGGTTGCATAGATGGAGTATCACTTAATGGACAGTATGCAGACACAAAAGTTTTGATATCTGAATTTTTATTTAAAGTTGGCGCTAGAGTTATTAATCTTCTTGGATTCAATGTACTAATTGATGATTCAAAAAATTGTCCTCTAAAATCTTCAAGGTCATTATTAGATAAATTTTCCTTCAACAAATTTAATAATTCTTTACTATTAAGAGAAGTATTGATAGGAAGTCCTTGATCTAATAAAAATTTTTTAGCAACTTCAATAATCTCTTGACTTAAATTTCCAGTTATTGGTTCATTTACTAATCCTTTTTGAACTAAACATTGTTCTAGCCAAGCAGGCTGCCAGACCATTAATGTAAAAGTATTAGCTCCAGTATTATCTTTATCTTCTGAAATCCATAATTTATTAAGATAATTAGAAATTTCCTGATAAGGAAGCTCTAATGGAGTTTGGAGTGTTAGTTGCGGTTTCATTTTTAAGGTCTTCGCCAGAAAATATTATCTTTTGAAAGTAATTGATCAGATTGAGGAGGTCCCCACGTCATAGATTCATAGTTATAAATAGGTAACTTCCATGGAGAATTATCCATAAGTTCTATTAATGGTGTATAAAGTTTCCAGGCAGCCTCTACTTCATCACTTCGAGTAAATAAGGTTGGATCAGAAAGCATTGCATCAGCTAATAATCTTACATAGCCTTCATCTGAGGGTTCTCCAAATGATTCATCATAAGAAAATTCCATCTCAACAGGTCTTGATTTCATTCCAGATCCAGGTGACTTTACCTCGAATTTAAAAGTAGCCCCTTCATTTGGCTGAATTCTAAGAACAAGTTGATTTGGGGCAGGATTTATTATTGTTGATTCAAATAAATGAACAGGAACGTCTTTAAAAGTCAAGACTATTTCTCCAAGTCTTTTAGGTAGTCTTTTACCTGTTCTCAAATAAAAAGGAACCCCTTGCCATCGCCAGTTATCAACGAAAACTTTTGTCGCAATATATGTTTCTGTTGTGCTATTAAAATTAACGCCATCTTCCTGCCTATATCCTTTAAGTCGATTTGAAATATTTCCTCCCTCTCCATATTGACCTCTTACGCAACAATTCCAGGGTTCATTTTCATCAGCAAGTTTTGAGGCTTGAAGAACCTTAGCTTTTTCATTCCTTATTGCTTCTGGTTCAAACTTTCCAGGAGGTTCCATGGCAGTTACAGCAAGCATTTGAGTCATATGATTTTGAAGCATATCTCGTAAAGCACCAGAGCTTTCGTAATAACCTGCTCTATCTTCAACACCCACTGTTTCAGATGAAGTAATTTGAATACTTGATATATAATTTCTGTTCCAGATTGGTTCAAAAATAGTGTTGGCAAACCGCAAAACAAGAATATTTTGAACTGTCTCTTTACCTAAGTAATGATCAATCCTATAAATCTGACTTTCTTCAGCACAACTTTGAACGATCTTATTCAATTTTTTTGCACTTGAATAATCTCTTCCAAAAGGTTTTTCAATCACTAAACGACTTTTCTTAGGGTCATCTAAAAGGCCAGCTGCTTTAAGAGCTTGACATCCACTTGAATAGAAATTCGGAGATACTGATAAATAAAATGTTCTATTTCCATGAGTAGCTTGCGTTTTATCAATTTCATTTAATCTTTTAGAAAGCCTAACGACATGGTCATTTTGTTGTAAGTCAACTGGCTCATAGAAAAGATAATTAGAAAAATTTTCCCACTCCCTTTCTTTACCAGATATTTGATTGGATAGCTTTACTTTCATCTTTTCTCTAAACTCATTGTCAGTCCAAGCTCTTCTCGCACATCCAACTATTCCAAATTCACTAGGAATTCTCCTTTGCAAATAAAGATTAAATAAGGCTGGTATTAATTTTCTATGAGTAAGGTCTCCACTAGCACCAAATATTACTAAGCATTGTGGAGAAATGACTCTTTCCTGCCGTAAACCTAATCTTAGAGGATTACTTAAAGTTGAAGGCATTTTATTAGTATTCTTATTTTAAAATCCTCTTTTTTTCTAAAATTAGCTACGTATTGTGTCTAAACCAAAAAGTATTTAGTAGTTGAAACTTAAAAATTTATATAAAACATTTAGTAGGTTTCTACGTGCCATCTTCCTGCTTTTTTAAGTTGAGGTCTTAATTCTGACCAGTTCAAACCTTTTTCTTCAGCCGCCTTTGTCATAGCTTCGTCTATCCCAGGCTCCATACCCTTTAAACCGCAAAGATAGATATGTGTCTTCTCGTCTTCAATCATATTAAAAAGTTCATTTGCTGATTCTAAAACTCTGTCTTGAATATACATTCTTCCGCCTTTTGTATTTTGCTGCTCACGACTGATAGCTTTTGTATATTTAAAATTATCTGGATATTCAGTGAGATATCTTTGAAGATCTTCCTCATATAACAAATTCGCTGATTTAGGAGCTCCCATAAATAACCAAGCTTTACCCTTGAAATTCCATTTGTTTTTTTCTTTTTCAGTTGCTTCAAACATTCTTCTTAAATAAGCTCTCATAGGTGCTATTCCAGTTCCGGTAGCCAACATAACTATATTTGCGTCTTCTTCATCTGGTAGAAGCATTTCTTTACCTACAGGGCCTGTAATTTTTACTTTATCTCCAGGTTTAATATTGCATAAGTAAGTGGAGCAAACGCCATTTATGGTTTCCCCATCTTTTTCATACTGAAGCTGTCTAACACAGAGAGAAACTGTATTACCATTAAAATTGTCCCCATGTCTAGTACTTGCTATTGAGTAAAGTCTTAATTTATGAGGCTTCCCGTTTGCATCTTCTCCAGCTGGCATTATACCGATGCTTTGACCTTCAACATAATTTAAGAATGGGTCACTATCTTTGAGGTCGAAAGTTATGTGATTCACTCTACCAATTGCCCCTTCTTTTAGCAGACTGTAATTTTCAATTACTGTCCCTTCATAAGGTGTTTTAGGCCTATAAATATTTACTGGAACATCTGCATGTTTTTTCTTTACTACTAGAGGAGCTTCTATTTTTGGTGTTTCTGTTTTTGGAGTTTCAATTTTTGAAACAGCTACTTTTTTGGGTTCCACATCTTTTGCCTCAGGCTTTTTTGTTTTTGCTTCTTCAACAAATTTTAAAGCTCTTTTATTAAAAGTTGTGAGTATAAAATAAAAAACTGCAATAACAACTGGTATATGAGCTAATCCGCCTGCGATTACTTTTGCTTGTGAATACATTTTTTAATTTTCTATATATAAAAGATTATCAATTTGTAGTTTAATTTGTAGTGATTTTACAAAAATGGTTACGTTTTGAGATCGGAATAAATAAATGAAATTATTTTTATTTCTCGGTATTTATTGTTTTTATCTGTATAGTTACACAGAAATAATTTTTTAATCTATTAAAAAATTTCATTTATGATTAATTCTCAAGAACCAGTAAATCATTCTAAAAACAATGATTACAGGACAATTGAGCAAACGATGGAAAAGCTTTCTGGGGGTACTAGAAGACTTGCAGCTCAACTTACAACTTCAGCAAGTTTCGAATCTTTATGGAATGTTTTAACAGATTATGATCGACTAAATCTTTACATCCCAAACTTACTGTCAAGCAAAAAAATATATCAAAAAAATAATAATGTCCACCTTAAACAAGTTGGGGCTCAAGATTTTCTTGGCATGAAATTTTCAGCTGAAGTAACTATCGATTTATTTGAAGATAAGGAACTTGGCCTCTTAAAATTTAATTTAATTAAAGGTGATTTCAGAAAATTTGAAGGTAGTTGGAAAATCCAAAAAATTAAAAATACTTCAAAAAATTCATTAATTTACGATCTTACAGTTCAAGGATGCCAGTGGATGCCAATAGGAATGATTGAGAAAAGATTAAAAAAAGATCTTTCAGAAAATTTGATTGCCGTAGATAGACAAGCAAAATCATCAATAAAGTTAGATTAAAATGTAATCAATAGCCCCAAGGGGATTCGAACCCCTGTCGCCTCCGTGAAAGGGAGGTGTCCTAGGCCTCTAGACGATGGGGCCATGAAAGTAGCATAACAGCTTATTAAAAATTAAGAGTAAGGCTAGCCTTTCGTCAAGTATTGTTGCTCTTTGTTTTGTCCTTGCCACACGGGAACGGTAAAATGGAAGCACGAACCTTCACCAATTTCTGATACAACCCATATTCTTCCTCCATGGACTTCTACTATTCTCCTGCAAACAGATAACCCTATGCCAAATCCTGAAGTCCCCTCAGAAGTCTGTGGCAACCTGACTCTATCAAGAAAAATTCTTTTTTGTTCACTCATAGGAATACCTGCACCACTGTCACAAATTGTTATTTCCACCCATTGATTTGTTTTGTGAATCATTGTGATTTTTATAGATCCAGAGTCCTTAGAAAATTTAATAGCATTTTCAATTAAATTTAAAAAAACTTGCCTCATTCTTCTTTGATCTGCAAATACACTAGGCAGATCTGATGGAATATCAGTATCAATTTCAATATTCCTCAATCTCCAGAATTTTTCTAATTCGAGTATTACTTCAGCACTTATATTACCTAAGTCAATTTTCTGAGGATTAAATAATGCTTCCCATTTAGTTGTTCCAACCTCTAAAAGATCCTGAGATAAGAGTTCAATCTCTTCTAAGCGTCTTTTAATTACCTCTTGGAGTTTTGAAATATCTATTTGTCCTAGTTTTTGACTTTGCACAGCCAAAGTAGCAGCAGTTAAAGGTGTTCTTAGTTCATGAGCGACCATTCTTAATAATCTTTCCTGAGACTCTATTCTTTTTGTTAATGTTTCATTTTCTTGTCTCAAAACAAGCAGTTCGTCCTCAAGGAGAAATTCTTTTTGAGTTCTTATTGAATCAATTTTCGATGGTTGCAAATTTATACCAAGATTTTTTGTTAAGCCTTCCTGAGTCCACCTTGGCAACCATTTTTGCAATTGAGAAAAAATATTGCTTCCAGCAAAGATTTGTTTCGGAGCTGGAGAAACTTTTATAAGAGCGGGAATAGCAACTAATCTATGTAACTCGAGCAATTCTGGCTGTTGTGAAGGCTCAGAAATCTGAAGTGAGATCTCAAATTCACAATCATCTGACTCTAAATAAGCAATGAGGGATTTAATATCACTACTAGAGAGTTGATTCCTCGCAGCTACAAGTATTAGTTTTAGCTCTTTTTTATCAATCAAATGATTTGCCCTCAAGTGTTGAAAAGCTGTTAATCCTTATGAACACCTTAAGATATTTATTTTTATTCTACAAATAAGCTATCAAATACATAGGACTTATTTATAAATGGTTGTTATTAATCAAAAGAAAGACTTAAATTTTGGTGAAAATAATTCTCCAGAAATCAGCCTAAATAGCAATTTAAAAAGATGGTTTTCGAGAAATATTGGGACTTGGAAATCTAATAGAACATATTTTCTTGATGAAGCGCAAAAAACTTATAATTTGTGCATGAATATAAAGATTCAAGCTTTAGAGAATAAATCTGAATGGGAATCGCATTATAAATTTACGTGGTATCCAGAAAAAAAATATAATTTCTTTAAGGAGAATCCACAATATAGAGAACAAGGAGAAATGCATGCATTCTTAAAAGGTCATCAACTTGTGAGGGGAAATTTTTATTTAAGTGATGTTGAAGGAATATCAAATATCAAGCAAGTAGATGAACATGAAATAATTTTCGAATCTTCTTACAAAGATTGGTATATTCTTGAACACACAAGACTGGTGGATTCTGATAACTACAGGTACAGGGTTATATATTCATGGAACAAAAATAAACTAAAAATAGTAGAGAATCATCACGAAATAAAAATCATTAAGTAAGTCCATTTCATCAATTAAAATTAATTTTTAGATGTTAACTTAGATATTAAAAGTTTTTAGTTAATGGTAATTAATTTTTATTTAAAAAAATTTATTAAATTCACAAGTTTTTTTATTCTGTTGAGTTTATCTCTTTTTGAGATGACTATATTAAATAAAGAAATTAAAGCAGACAAGAAATTGCCTGCCACAGAACAGGATCTTTATTTGTATAAAGGAATGGGAGCCTCTTATCTTTGTATCGCATCAAAAGCAGGTATTGAATTTAATAAAGCAGTTGGTATAGCTACAGCAACATACGTTAATGTTTTAGAAGGGAAACATGGAGGTACTGTAAAGGAATTGGGGAATAAAAAACTAAAGAAAGAAAAACTATTCGCAGGTGCAGAGTTTCAAATTATTACTACAGCTCTTCAATATTGTCCAGATAGTGTTCCCAAAGATGTAACAAAAAAAGTAGAAGAAATATTTAAGGAAAATAAAAAATAATTCTTATCATTACCTAAACATAGAGCTGACAGAACTTTCTTCATGAATTCTCCAAATAGCCTCTCCCAACATATTTGCTACTGAAAGAACTTTTAATTGCGAGAAACTTTCTTTAATGTCAACAGGAATACTGTTAGTTACTATAACCTGTTCAAATAAATCTTTCCTACTTAATCTTTCATAAGAAGGAGGCGAAAAAACTGCATGTGAAGCACATGCAAATATTCTCTTGGCTCCCTCTTTTTTCAATAAGTTTGCCCCTGAGCAAATAGTACCACCAGTATCGATCATATCGTCAATCAGAATAGCTGTTTTACCCTTTACCTCTCCAATTACTGTTAAACTTTCTGCGATATTATGAGCTGCTCTTCTTTTGTCAATTATTGCTAATGGGGCATCTTTCATTTGCTTTGCGAATGCTCTTGCCCTAGCAACTCCGCCTACATCAGGAGAAACAACTACAACTTCCTCTAAGTTTAAGCTTTCTAAGTAATCAATCAAAACTGGGGATCCATAAATATGGTCACATGGTATATCAAAATATCCTTGAATTTGAGCAGAATGTAAATCCATAGCTAAAACTCTATCGACGCCAGATCTTTCAAGTAAATTAGCAGTAAGCTTTGCAGTTATAGATTCTCTTCCTGAAGTCTTCCTATCTGCTCTAGCGTATCCGAAATATGGTATCACAGCTGTTATTTGTCTAGCCGATGCTCTTTTGCATGCATCAACCATTATCATCAATTCCATCAAGCTATCGTTAACAGGTGCGCAAGTAGGCTGTACCAGAAATACATCGCAGCCTCTAATAGATTGCTGAATCTGAACATAGAGCTCTCCATCAGCAAACCTTTTAGATATTAAAGGTACATTTTCAATCCCTAAGTATGATGCAATTTCTAAAGCTAATTTAGGATTAGTTGTTCCACCTACAAGCCTTAATCTACTATTGTTTAGATTAAAATTTGGTTCTTTATTCTGCACTGCCGTGATAAAACTTGTCACGAAATTAGCAATATAAACTATATCCTCTATCGTAGTCGTTTATGTGAATTTAGCAAAAAATAACCTGAACTTTTAAAAAAAGTTATTTCTTAAGCAAAATAAAAAGTAAAAAACTATTAAAAATATTAGTTTTAGTTTAATTCAATAGAAAACATCTGGAAAATATTTGTCAATTGAAAAAAATTTGTATATCGTTAAATTTATAGAATTAATAAACAATTTAACTGGAAAGGATCAAAATATAATTAAAAATATGTCCATAAATGAAGACTCAAAAAAAAAATCATTAGGCATACTCATGCATCCAACATGTATTCCAGGAGGAAGAGTGTGCGGAACTTTTGGTAAAGGTGCTAAAGAATGGATAAAAACGCTTAATAAGCATGGTATTGAATACTGGCAATTTTTACCTCTTACACCAACTGACTCAACAGGTTCTCCATATAGTTCACCATCAAGTTTTGCACTAAACCCATGGTTTCTTGATGTAGATGATTTAATCGAAAAAGGTTTTATTTTTATTTCTGATCAAGAAGAATTAGTACCTATAAATCAGAATAAGAATCAATTTGATTTTGGTGTTGCTGATGATTTAACAAAAAAATTAGGTAAACTCCTTTTAGAAGGTTGGGATCGTCAATCTGAACAAAGAAAACTTGATTTTTATAAATGGATTTGTAAGAACTTTTGGGTTGAAGATTATGCGATATTTATTGTTATTAGGCAGGAATTTAATATGTTGCCTTGGTGGCAATGGCCTAAAGAATTTAAAATAAAAAACAACAAGTTTTTAAAATCTTGGATTAGGGAGAAAAGTGAAGAAATACTTATTGAGAAATTAATACAGTGGCATTTACATGAACAATGGAGAGTCATTAAAAACTTCGCTAACGCAAGAAATATCAAGCTGATAGGAGATTTGCCCTTTTATGTTTCTAGAGATAGTGCTGACGTCTGGAGTAATAAATCACTATTTTCAATTTTTAAAAATGGAGATTTAATATTTCAAAGTGGGGTTCCACCTGATTATTTTTCATCAACAGGACAATTATGGGGCACTCCAACTTATTTTTGGACAAAACACAAGAAAACTAATTTCAATTGGTGGATAAAAAGATTTAAAAGGCAATTTGAACTTATGGATCTTTTAAGATTGGATCATTTCAGAGGTTTGGCGGGTTATTGGAGAGTTAATGGCAATTCTAAATCAGCAATTTGTGGCAAATGGATAAATTCTCCAGGTAGGGCTTTATTAAATAAACTTAAAAAGGATTTAGGAGATGACTATTTACCAATTATCGCTGAAGATTTAGGAGTCATAACACCTGATGTAGAAAAATTAAGGAAAAATTTTGAACTACCTGGCATGAAAATATTACAGTTCGCTTTTGATGGTAATGAAGACAACCCATATTTACCTAAGAATATTGAAGGAGAAAATTGGGTTGTTTATACAGGTACTCACGATAACTCTACTTCTCTTTCATGGTGGAACTATTTAGACATTGACACCCAAAAAAGACTCAAAGATGAATATAAATTTTCTGAGAATCCTTCTTGGCGTTTAATAGAAATTGGCATGGGGACAAGTGCTAATCTCTTTATCGCACCAATGCAAGATATATTATCTCTAGATGACTCAAGTAGATTAAATAAGCCAGGCACCACAAAAAACAACTGGAAATGGAAGTTAAATCAAACTTTTGAAGAAATAGATAAAAATATAGGAATTTTTAGTGAGCTAGGAAATAATTTTGGGAGAACAAGAAAATAAGGCCCAATTTAAAATTATTTTTTTATGATTTTATTATCAATAGTTTGAATCTCAATAACATTAACATTCAAAATAAAGTATCTTTTTAACAAAAATATAGAAAGAATTAATATAAAAAAATACAAAAGACTTCCCTGCCAAGTATTTATAATGTCGAATTTGCTGAACAGGAAATCTTTTTTCCCTACCTTAGAAGTATCTCTTTCTCGAATTGATAGTTTTACTAAAGTATTTTTTTTTAAAGCTAGGCATTCCTCTAATTTAATTAAGATCGATCTTATAAAAGGATCCTTCGGTCTCATACTTTTATTATTATTTTCAATAGAATTTAAAGTTCGTTCAGGAATTTTAGAAATATTTGACAACTCTTTTATTGTTAGATTTTGTTCGATTCTTGCTGCTTTTACTAAATTGGCGACTTCTATAAAATGATCCGTAACGACATTATTAAAGCCTTTATTATTTTCAGATTTTTTATTAAGAATAAAAAGATTTTTCAAAATATTCATCCCACATGCCCAAATTTATTAATTCTTTTAGTACTCAAATTTTAGAAGTAAGTGATTTATTAAATTTTAATAAATTAAAAATCATAAGTAAATTTATTACAAATAAATATAAAAACTAAACTGTAGAAATTATATTTTGTACAGCACTTTTTGCGATATTCAAAGGGCTAAAAGTATCTCTAATCAAACTTAAGAGTTTTTTTGCATCATTAAATTCTAATTTATCATCTTTTATGAGGCTTAGAAGAAGATTTTTGCGAACTTCAGAACCTTTTTTACTCACAAATAATTTCAACCCAGCATTAGCAACTGGTATCAGGTCTGAATTAATATTTTCAGAATCTTTAAATAAAATATTCAATAAACTTTCAACTTTTTCTATTTGAATTCTACCTTTATTATCAAAAACTACTTCTAATAAAATTTCTAAAATCTCTTCAGAGTTATCAGTAAGTAGTTTTTTAGCTATATAAGGATAAGCAATTTTTAAAATTTTAAATTCAGGATCTAATCTTAGAGCTAACCCTTCTTGACTAACAACTGCTCTTATTATTAATGCAAATCTACTGGGCACTCTAAATGGATAAGAATACATTAATTTTGAGAATCTATCAGTTACGTTTTTAAGATTAAAATCGCCGACCTCAGCACTTAGAGATCCCCCTAAAACTTCTTTTAATGGTTCAACAAGTTTTTGAAGGTCTTGATCTTTATTTAAAAACCCTAATTTCTGGAAATCTTTTGCTAGGAGATAATATTCTTCGTTTATTATGTGAACAATTGCCTTAATTAAAGTGATTCTATCTGAATTTGTAATTGTATCCATCATTCCAAAATCTACATAAGCTAAATTGCCACAATCTGCATTTCCTCCTTTTAGAGCAAACATATTTCCTGGGTGAGGATCTGCATGAAAATATCCATATTCAAATAATTGTTGTAGACCACTTATTACACAAGTCTTTATAAAAGAAGAAGGTATTAAACCATTTTGCTCTAATAATGAACGATCTTTCAATTTAACTCCATCAATCCAAGAGGTTGTGATGATCCTTTTGGAAGAAAAGTCTTTTTCCAATTTAGGGATAAAAATATTGGGATTATTTTTAAATATATTTGCAAATCTTAAAGCATTTTCACCCTCTTTTTCATAGTCAATTTCATCAAAAAGGGCTTTTCCAAATTCATCAATTATTTCTCCAATTCCAACTCCAATATTTAATGGTAGAAAAGGTGAAAAAATAGTAGCTAAAAATCTTAAAATTACAACATCTCTCCTAATTAGAAAGTACAAATTTGGCCTCTGCACTTTAACAGCTACATAAGTATTATTTTTTGTTTTTGCTTTATATACTTGACCTAAGCTTGCTGAAGCAATAGGGCTATCTGGAAACTCATCAAACAATTCATCAGCATGCGCACCAAGTTCCTCTTTTATTATTTTTAAAGCAATTTTATGTTCAAATGGGGGGAGATTATCCTGTAAGTTTGTTAGTTCTGTAAGCCAATCTTGTCTAACAAGATCTGGTCTTGTTGAAAGTGCTTGCCCTAGTTTTATGTAACATGGTCCTAAATCGGTTATTACATCGAAAAGATATTTTGAAAGATTTTTCTGTACATTTTTATTTTTACTGTTACCTTGAAAAAGAAGTCTTAAAAAAAGAAAAATAAAAGTTAAAAAGATATACAATACTCTTGGTATAAAAATCCATGGTCTTAGAATCAACCAGATTAGGTCGCCTTTTGCTGAATACTTCGAATAAGGTTTTGTCATTAATTTTTAAAAAAAATCAAAGAAGAATCTCTCTTAATTTATTCTATATGCGACATTAATACTTCATGAGAATTTCTTCTTTTCTAACTAAAAAGTTTTTAAAGTCACTTTTCTTTCCTGCTCATAACAGGGGTGCAGCATTACCAAAAAGATTAGTAAAATTACTAAAAAATTCACCTGGAATTTGGGACTTACCAGAACTACCAGAAATAGGTTCGCCAACCTCCAAAAGCGGGTTGATTGCAAAATCGCAAAGAAAACTCTCTGAAAAATTTAAAGTTAAAGAATGTTTTTTTGGTGTTAATGGAGCCTCTGGATTAATTCAATCAGCTGTAATTGCAATGGCTAATCCGGGCGATTATATTCTAGTACCTCGAAATATACATGTAAGTGTTATAAAAATATGTGCCAGTCAAAACATAAATCTAATATTTTTCGATCTAGAATATGCAATTGAAACTGGTCATTACAGGCCGATAACAGAAAAATGGTTGAAGAATGTATTTAATAAAATAAATTTTAATAAGGAAAAAATTGTAGGTATTATTCTTGTAAGTCCCACTTATCATGGTTATTCAATAGATCTAAACCCTTTAATAGATCTTTGTCACAAAAAAAATTTACCTGTTTTAGTTGATGAAGCTCATGGTTCTTACTTCCTTTTTTGTGAAAACCTTGATTTACCAAAATCCTCTTTATTATCTAATGCTGATTTAGTAGTTCATTCATTGCATAAGTCCCTAAATGGATTAACTCAAACAGCAGTACTCTGGTACAAGGGAGATTTAGTAAATGAGCAAAAATTAATTAAAAGTATTAATCTATTGCAAACTACCAGTCCCAGTTCCCTATTACTTTCTTCTTGTGAAGAATCTCTTAATGATTGGTTAAATAAAAAAAGTTTATCAAGATATCAAAAAAGAATTCTTGAGGCAAAAAGCATCTACAAAAAATTATTGCAAAAGCAAATTCCTCTCATTGAAACCCAAGATCCTTTAAAAATAATATTGAATACTTCAAAGGTTGGAATTGATGGTTTTACAGCTGATAAATTTTTTTATAGAAATGGTCTTATTGCTGAATTACCAGAAATGATGACTCTCACTTTTTGCTTAGGATTTGCGAATCAAAGAGATTTTCTTAATTTATTTGAGAAGTTATGGAATAAATTACTATTAAATACTAAAAAATCAAAAAGTTTAGAAGTATTTAAATCGCCATTTAAGTTAGTTCAAGCTCCTGAGATCGGAATTGGAATTGCTTGGAGAAGTAAAACTCAGAGTATTCCTTTCTCACAATCATTAAATAGAATATCTGGAGATATTATTTGCCCTTATCCTCCTGGGATACCTTTACTAGTTCCTGGAGAAAAAATTGACATTGATAGATTTAATTGGATAAATAATCAGAGTTTATGCAACAAAGATTTGGTAAATTTTAATATAAGAGTCATATTAAAATAGGAATTTGATATGAGATTGAGAAGCGGGTTACTTATAGGAATATTTGGTTTAATTGTTGTTTTGTTGGGGGGATGGGTTTTTGCATTGTCAATAGCTTTGCTTACTTATTTAGCATTATTAGAATTTTTTAGAATGGCTGAATTTAAAGGAATAAAACCAGCCACAAAAACCACATTATTTTCATCTTTTTTTATTATTATTACCACTTTTCTTGAGACCATAGGTTTGATTGAAGGAGAAATATCAAATTCAATTTTGCCTATCTGTTCGGTTGGAATATGCACTTGGTTACTTTTGCAACCAAAACCTGGAACAATTTCTGATATCGCAGCTTCTATTTTTGGTTTATTCTATTTGGGTTTTTTACCTAGTTACTGGATAAGGTTAAGGGGATTAGAAACAGTTCTCATGAGTTCAAATCAAGGTTTAATTTCTTTTGAAAACTTATCAAATACTACAGGTCTACATTTAACTTTAACTTCTTGTTTTTTAATTGTAGCTAGTGATATTGGTTCTTATTTCATTGGGAAGTCATTCGGTAAAAAATCACTTTCTCCAATATCTCCAAGCAAAACAGTGGAAGGTTTAATTGGGGGGATTTCGTGTTCAATTTTGCTAGCAATATTATTTGCTTTTTTGCTGAATTGGGAAATTCCTTTATTAACAGGAATTTTATATGGAATTTTAATTTCTCTTATGGCATTAGTTGGAGATTTAATTGAATCAATGATGAAAAGAGATGCAAAAATTAAAGATTCCGGAACTTTTTTACCAGGGCATGGAGGTATTCTTGACAGAATTGACAGTTACATTTTTACTCCATCTGTTTTATATTACATTTTTATAATTCTCAAGTATCTAAGTTAATTAAAAATCTATTATTCCAAAAAATAATCTTGGATAATTTTACTTGATAAAGACGGTAAATCTACATGAGGAAGATGACCACAATTTTGTAAACCTACAAAATTTAATTTTTCAATTTTTCTTATATTTTTAATCTCTTTTTTTCCTAGAATGCGATCATTTTCTCCACATACTGCTTTAATTGGAATATTTTGGATATATTTATATGTCCCAGCAAACCCACCACTTTTTGCAAATGATGCAAGTGAATTCCTCCATCCTTTACAACCTAAGTGAATTGAAGCAATTTGTTCTTCCATTTCACCAACACATTCATCTGGGAAAGCAAATGCTTGCCTACAAAGACTTTTTCTGACCTGAGGTAATCCAAGAAATGAGGCTCCAATATGGTTAAGAGGAAAAGGGATACTCTTAGGTTCTCCAAACAATCCGGCGGGAGATAAAAGGATAATTTTATCAATTGAATCAGGGATTTTATAAGCAAGTTTCAAAGCTATTGAACCTCCCATAGAGGCACCTATAATTTTTAGATTCTTTGTTATTTGTAAGGTCTGAAGAAGATCAATTAAATATGAAATTATTTTCGAGGGATTGTATTCATTTGTTGCGCAACGAGGACTAAAACCAAACCCTAAAAGATCAGGTATTATAACTAGGAATTTTTTTTTTAATGATTGATATATTCTCCTAAACTCTAAAAAGCTACTATCAAAGCCATGTAGGAGAAGTAAAGGTTGACCTTTTCCTCCCATAACCACGGGGAATTTTAAAGAGTTCCAATTGTCATTGATTTTAATCCACTTAACATCATTTGCTAAATAAAGACCTAATGGATCTAATAGAGATATTTTGGCACTCTCAAAAAATTCAACATTAATATCACTAAGTTTTTCGAAATTGGTTTTAGTCAAAAAAATAATTATATTTTGATTTTTTGTTGTTCAAAATTTGCAATCACCTCAACTATCTCTTCTTTATGAATTTCAAAAGGCAAAAAGTATATTTCAGATTTATCTCTACAAGTAAAATCAGCAATTTTCTCTAAATTATTATTTTCAAACACATTTATTCCAAGTTGAGCAATAGTAGTTGGCAAATTCAATTTTTTCATAAGTTCCAACAATTGTTTAATTGATTGATCAGCTAATTTATTATTATTTTTCATTTCTTCTAGTCTCAATTGCAATAATAATCCAACCCCAACAATCTCGCCATGAAAGAATTTATTTGGACTAATTATCTGAGTAATTGCATTATGAATAGCATGTGCAGCTGCAGTCCTGCACTTTTCTCCCCCAATACCACCTACTAAACCTGCTGTTAATCCACAAGCTTCTATAGTATTTCTCCAAGAATGATTATTTTCAAATTCACCATTACATGCTTTTTCACCATCAATCAGTAGTTGATCTCTTAAAACTCTTGATATCTGAATAGCTTGTTGCACGAGACCATCATCAATTTTTGAACTTGTTATTGAGGATTCATACCATTTTGCCAATGCATCCGCTATTCCGCTCGCAAGCGTTCTTGACGGAGCTGTTTGAATAAACTTATGATCATATACTAGGATTTTTGGACAAGATCCAAGTGCCACATCCCTTATGAATTGGCCACTTTTTGTATAAATGTTTGATAATGCAGTCCAACCTGCACATGTGGAGGCGCTAAGAGGCACTGTTATACAAGGGATATTAAGACAGTCTGCTATATATTTCCCAGAATCAAGAACTTTGCCACCTCCAGTAGCGATAACAGAATCATGATTATTATTTAAAATTATTTTCTTTATTCTTGAAATGTCTTCATAACAACAATCAAATTGTAGACATTCAGAATTAACATTAAGATTATGATTTTTTAAATCAAAAAAAATTTTATTTCTCAGATTTTCCGTATTATTAGTTCTACCTAAAACTAATGGACTTTTAGTTAATTTAGTTATTTGAGGTAGAGATTCTTCCCAAGCGTAATTTCCCCTAAATATAGTTTCTGGAGAGATTGACTGCATACTTACTTCGAAAACTAGAAGTTAGCACTAGCCAACTCTTGAGGTGATTCTTCAGAAGAGATATTAATTGTAACTTTTTTATTATCATCTATATCAACTAAAGCCTTGTCTCCGTCTTTTATTCTCCCAGAAAGAACTTCCTCCGCCAAACTATCTTCTAGTAAACGCATCACTGCTCTTCTTAAGGGTCTTGCTCCATAAGAAGGGTTATAGCCTTCTTCAACAAGTCTCTCTTTGAAAGCGTCAGTTACACTTAGCTTAATACCCTTATCTTGTAATCTTGCAAAGACCTCCTGCAGCATTATTTCAGCAATTTCTTTAACTTCGTTTTTGGATAATTGCCTGAATACAATTATCTCATCAAGTCTATTTAAAAATTCAGGTCTAAAATATTGCTTTAGTTCTTCATTAACTAAAGATTTAATTCTATTATATTGGGTATCTTCAACAGAACCACCAGAAAACTCAAATCCTAAGCCTCCACCACCTTTTTCAATAACTTTAGAACCAATATTAGAAGTCATTATTAACAAGGTATTTTTAAAATCTACAGTCCTACCCTTGGAATCTGTTAGTCTTCCATCCTCAAGAAGTTGCAATAATAAATTGAAGACATCTGGATGAGCTTTTTCCACTTCATCAAATAAAACAACTGTATAAGGTCTTCTTCTAACCGCCTCAGTAAGTTGGCCACCTTCATTAAAACCAACATAACCCGGAGGCGAACCTATAAGTTTACTAACTGTATGTCTTTCCATAAATTCTGACATATCTAATCTGATCATTGCTTCCTCGCTACCAAAGAAATATGAAGCTAAAGATTTAGTCAATTCAGTTTTACCTACGCCAGTAGGACCAGAAAAAATAAAACTTGCAATGGGTCTATTTGGATTTTTCAAACCAACTCTTGCTCTTCTAATAGCTCTAGACACAGCTTTTACTGCTTCATCTTGTCCAATTAGCCTTTGGTGAAGTGTCTCCTCCATGTTAAGGAGCTTAACTGATTCAGTTTCAGTTAACTTTTGAACAGGCACACCAGTCCATGAAGCAACAATATGTGCTACATCCTCTTCGCTAACCATAGGGTTATGTATAAGTTTTGGATCATCTTTTATTGTGTTTGTATCAATACTGGATTCATCCTCTGATTTAGATTCTTTTTTACTTTCCAATACTTCTTTTATTTTTGCAGACAATTCCATCTCTTTTTCTCTTAATTGACCAGCTTCTTCAAAGTTTTGGTTCCTTACAGATTCTTCCTTTTTCTTCTGAATTTGTCTAAGTTCTTTATCAATTTGTTTTGCTTCAGGTGGTAATTTAGAGTTTATTAAACGAACTCTACTACCTGCCTCATCAATAAGATCTATAGCCTTATCTGGTAAAAATCTATCAGATATATAGCGATCTCCTAGATGAGCTGCAGCCTCTAAAGCATCATCAGTGATTTTAAGACGATGATGTTGTTCATAACGTTCTCTAAGTCCTTTTAATATTTCAATTGTATCTTCAATGGAAGGTTCCCCAACCATAACAGGTTGGAATCTTCTCTCTAGAGCAGCATCTCTTTCAATATGTTTTCTATATTCATCGAGTGTTGTTGCTCCTATACATTGAAGTTCTCCTCTGGCTAATGCAGGCTTCAGAATATTTGCTGCGTCTATAGCACCTTCAGCTGCTCCAGCACCAATTAATGTGTGAACTTCATCTATAACAAGAATTACATTACCTGCAGATTTGATTTCTTCCATTATCTTTTTTAATCTTTCTTCAAATTCTCCTCTATATTTTGTTCCAGCTACTAAAAGTCCTATATCAAGAGTTAAAACTCTTTTATCTTCAAGAATATCTGGAATATCTCCAAGCTGGATTCTTTGAGCCAAACCCTCAGCAATAGCTGTTTTACCAACTCCAGGTTCGCCTATGAGAACTGGATTATTTTTTGTCCTTCTACCTAATATTTGAACAACTCGATCTATTTCTGCATAACGGCCAACTACTGGATCAAGTTTTGATTCACTGGCTAGCTTTGTTAAGTTTGTTCCGAATTCATCGAGAGTAGCTGTTTTTAAATTGCCCTTGCTTGCATTAGCTCCACTTCCTACTTCAGCAGTTTCGCCTAGCATTCTTATCACTTGAGTTCTTACTTTAGTTAAATCAATACTCAGGTTCTCTAAGACTCTAGCAGCTACTCCCTCACCTTCTCTTATTAAGCCTAGTAATAGATGTTCAGTTCCTATGTAATTGTGACCCAATTGACGAGCTTCTTCGAGTGATAATTCTAGAACTCTTTTTGCCCTAGGAGTAAAAGGTATTTCTACAGCAACAAAACCTGAACCTCGACCAATTATCTTTTCTACTTCTATTCTTGAATCTTTTAAATTAACCCCAAGTGATTTAAGTACCTTTGCTGCAACTCCAGTACCCTCCCCAATTAAACCTAATAAAATTTGTTCTGTTCCAACAAAATTATGACCAAGTCTTCTAGCTTCCTCTTGGGCAAGCATTATGACTTTTATAGCTTTTTCTGTAAATCTTTCAAACATTAGAAGTTTAGATTTCTATTAATAACCTACCAGTAATATGTCAATTTTGTGTTCAGAATGAGCTTTTGTGAATACCTAAAATCATATTTTAATGAATTAAATTTAACTTTTTTAATGATATACCAATAAATTATAGTAATTTCAAGCATTCTGGTAATCCGAACAATTAAATTTTAAAATTTTTTAGTTCTTAAAATTTTTTCTTTTAGGAGTGCATCTGAACCGTCTTTATAATAATTTTTTCTTATTCCAACAGTAGAGAAATCAAAGCGACTATAAAATTTCTCAGCAACAACGTTAGTATGTGAAACTTCTAAAAATAATTTATTTATACTTAATTTCTCACATTGTCTTATCAAATGGTTCATGAAGTATGATCCAAAACCCTGTTTCCTATATTTCTGATCTACTACAAAAAAATTTATCTGAGCCTCATCAAGAATCACATGAAAAACGCATATTCCAATTACTAAATTGTAGAGGAATAAACCAATGACTTTTATACCATCTTTTTTGAATTCGTTTTCCCATTGCTTTTTGCTCCATAAAGAAATCGTATTTAAATCTAATTCATAACACAATTCAATATCATTCTCATTTATTTGTTTAATAGATATCATTTTATAATATGTATGTGACCAGTAAAGTTAGAATTTATTGGATTTATAAATTATGACATTTTTAGCATAACCTTATTAAGCGTTCTCCCATGGAAGAAAAAAAATTCTTTTTAAAACAAAAGATTGACTTTGAAAGTCCTAATAAGAATATCGTACCTATCACTACATCTATTGGTAGTGATGGAAAGTTATCAATTGGTGGATGTTCTATTGAAGAATTAGTTAAAAAATATGATTCTCCCCTCTATATCTTAGATGAAATTACCTTAAGAAACTCTTGTAGAGCGTATAGGAGAGCATTAGAAAAATATTACCCAGGGGATTCACTACCTATTTATGCCTCTAAGGCAAATAGTTCTATTTTTATGAGTAACCTTGTATCCTCAGAGGGATTTGGGCTTGATGCAGTTTCAGAAGGAGAACTATTAACTGCTCTTAAAGGTGGGGTTCCTAATGAGAGAATTGTTTTTCACGGAAACAATAAATCAGACAAAGAAATAGAGTTTGCAGTTAGAAATAATATCAAGGTAATTGTTGATAATGATTATGACTTAGAAAGATTAGAGGGATTATCAAATTTATATAATCGTGATTTAGAAATAATGATTCGCTTTACTCCTGGGATAGAATGTCATACACATGAATACATAAGAACTGGATCGTTTGATAGCAAATTTGGTTTCGGATTAGAATATTTAAATATTTTATTTAACAGAATCAGAAATACAAAACATCTTAAATTAAAAGGATTACATGCTCATATTGGTTCGCAGATTTTTGAACTAGAACCTCACAAGGATCTGGGAGAAATAATGGTAAAGGTTATTTTGGAGGCCAAAAAATTTGGTCATAGTGTCGAGGAACTAAATGTTGGTGGGGGTTTAGGTATCAAGTATACCGAAAGTGATGATCCCCCCTCAATTGATGAATGGGTAAAAACAATTTCTTCTTCTGTTGTTAAGGCTTGTGAAAAAAATAACTTAGATTTTCCTACATTAATGTGCGAACCTGGTAGATCTATCGTATCTACAGCAGGTATAACCATTTACAAAATTGGGGCTTTTAAAGAAATTCCAGGTATCAGAACATATATATCTGTTGATGGTGGGATGAGTGATAATCCAAGGCCAATTACCTATCAATCAAATTATTCTGCATGTTTAGTGAATAATCCATCTAACATGAATTCTAAAAATAAATATACTGTTGCTGGTAAGCATTGCGAATCGGGAGATGTATTATTTAAGGAAATTGAATTAGCAGATTGTAAAACAGGAGATCTTATATGTGTTTTTGGTACTGGTGCTTACAATAATTCAATGAGTTCAAACTACAACAGAATTCCAAGACCTGCTGCTCTCTTAGTAAAAGATGGAGAGGCAGAAATTATTCAGAAAAGAGAAAGCCCATTTGATCTTTTAAAATATGATGTATTACCTGATCGCTTTATCATTCAAAATTAGGTACATTTAGATTAATTTTGTTTTTAATGTGAATTTCTGGGGGATAATAAATTTAAAACTTTTATTAGATATCTTATTTGCTGTTGGTTTCGGACTTTTATTATTTTCTAGAGTAAAAGAACAGAGAACATTATGGCTTTTAAGGGGTTATTTGTTTTTAGTTTCTTCCGCATGGTTTATTCAAAGATACGCATACCTTCCTTTAACATCAAAATTAATTGATGCCGTAGTCCTCGCCTGCTCGCTCTCATTAGCAATTCTTTGGCAAGGTGAACTAAGAAGATTGATGGAATTATTAGGCACTGGGAGGTTAGCTGTATTACTCGGAAATCCACCAAAGGAATTTAGAGCAACATCAACTA
The DNA here is from genome assembly GCA_003281365.1 of Prochlorococcus sp. AG-347-K18. GTDB lineage: Bacteria > Cyanobacteriota > Cyanobacteriia > PCC-6307 > Cyanobiaceae > Prochlorococcus_A. The sequence continues at coordinate 13,177 of QCCF01000005.1, read as the reverse complement.
CTATTACTCAATTAGTTGATACTGCAGGTAAACTCTCTCAGAATAGGAGAGGCGCTTTAATCGTAGTGGACTTAGGGAGTGATTTAAGGCCTGAAGATTTCCTATATTCAGGTACAAATATCGAGGCACAATTATCAACTGATCTTTTAATAAATCTTTTTGCAACAGATACACCCTTACATGATGGAGCAGTGCTTGTTAAAGGTAACAAAATAATATCTGCTGGTGTAATTCTTCCTCTCTCGAGGCAAGGAATTAGCAGATACGGCACAAGACATTTAGCTGCATTAGGAATTACAGAAAGATTTGACAGGTGTATATGTATTGTTGTTTCTGAAGAGACAGGTACGTTATCATTAGCAAACCAAGGGAAACTTGAAAGACCAATTACCAGCAGTAGGTTACAAGAACTTCTTGTAAATTTGATTGGCAATCAAAACTCCATGGGAGCAAGTAAAGCATCTTTAAGTAAAAATGTCATATCCCAAAAGACAAAACCGGATGATAATATTATCAGTGATATTAATGAAAAAGAATCAGAAAAATCAGAAATCTTTATTAACAAAAAGGATTAACTAATGAGTTTAGGAAAAATAATTGACAGGAAAAATAATGACTTATCTAAGAGAATAGATAAGCAGAAAATTCCAGAACATGTTGCAATAATTATGGATGGGAATGGAAGATGGGCGACAAAAAAAGGGTTGCCTCGTACATATGGACACAAAAGAGGTGTAGATGTTTTAAAAGAAATTCTCAAAGCATCAAAAAAATTAGGTTGTAAAGTACTTACTGTTTATGCTTTTTCAACTGAGAATTGGACAAGGCCAACAAAAGAAGTTGACTTCCTTTTAAATCTTTTTAGCGAAGTTTTGAGAAATGAAATTGAAGAAATAAATGAAGCATCAACAAAAATAAAATTTATTGGGGATTTAACTCCTTTCCCAGAAACATTAAGAAAAATAATCTATAGTTCAGAATCTCTAACTAAAAACAACAATAAATTTTTATTGAATGTTTGCGTCAATTATGGAGGCAGACAAGAAATAGTAAAAGTTGCAAAAAAACTAGCATTAAAATCTTCTTCTGGTGAAATAAAACCAAGTGAAGTTAATGAAGAATTATTTAATTCAGAGCTATTAACTCGAGGGATTAAAGATCCAGAATTACTAATAAGAACTAGTGGAGAAAAAAGGATCAGTAATTTTCTATTATGGCAATTAGCATATTCAGAAATTTACATATCTGACGTACTATGGCCAGACTTCAATGAGTTTGAATTTCTAAAAGCAATAATTGATTACCAATCAAGGAATAGACGTTTCGGAGGTATAGAATCATTACCAAATGAATCTTTTGAAGATTCTCAATATTCTTCCTAACAAAAATGGCTAATTCTAATAATCAGTTATTAAGAGAAATTAGGTTCGATTGGAATAAAGAGGAGATATTGGAAATACTTAATTTGCCTCTGATTGATTTAATGTGGGAATCACAAATTGTTCACAGGAAATTTAATAAATATAATATTCAATTAGCATCATTGTTCAGCGTAAAAACCGGTGGTTGCGAGGAAAATTGTTCGTATTGTAGCCAATCAATTTATAGTGCTAGTGAAATAAAAAGCCATCCACAATTTCAAGTTGAAGAGGTTTTAGCAAGAGCTAAAATAGCTAAAGATGAAGGTGCAGATAGGTTTTGTATGGGGTGGGCATGGAGAGAAATTAGAGATGGAAAATCTTTTAATGAAATGTTAAAGATGGTTAGTGGTGTAAGAGATTTAGGAATGGAAGCATGCGTTACTGCTGGGATGCTTACAGAAGAACAAGCTTCCAGACTTGCTGCTGCAGGTTTGACCGCGTATAACCACAATCTCGATACTAGTCCTGAACATTATAAAAATATTATTACTACTAGAACTTATCAAGATAGACTAGATACTATCAAAAGAGTAAGAAATGCAGGAATAAATGTTTGTTGTGGAGGCATAATAGGTTTGGGTGAAACTAATGGCGATAGAGCATCTCTTTTGGAAGTACTTTCAAACATGAATCCGCATCCTGAAAGTGTGCCCATAAATTCATTAGTAGCTATTGAAGGTACTGGTTTAGAAGATAATCAAGAAATTGATTCTATTGAGATGATTAGAATGATAGCTACAGCAAGGATTCTTATGCCAAAAAGTAAAATAAGACTAAGTGCAGGTCGAGAGAAGCTCTCAAAAGAATCCCAAATTTTATGTTTTCAATGTGGTGCGAATTCCATTTTTTATGGAGATGAATTACTCACAACTTCAAATCCATCTTTTCAATCTGATAGAAAACTTCTTAAAGAGGTTGGAGTCTCATTTAATGAAAATTTCGAAACTTGTAAAAAAACATTATCTTCTTTATGAAAGACAAATATTATAAAATAATTTCTCTTTATTCTTTTTTCCCATTTCAAGAAAACTTAATTCTTGATCTTAAAAATAAATTATTAAAAATTGAAAATGAAAATGATCTTTCAGGTTTATTAATTTTTGCAAGCGAGGGCATTAACGGAACTATTTGTGCTGAGAAAAATGTGATTGATATTATTATCAACTTACTTAATAAGTATACGGATAATAGAAATTTGAATATAAAAATAAATTTTTCAAAAAAGAAAGTATTCAAAAAATTAAAAATAAAAATCAAGAAAGAAATTGTTACTATGGGTATCCCTGAAATAAACCCTTCAAAAGATAATGGGACTTATATTGACTCAGCAAATTGGAATGAGTTAATAAAAAATCAAAATACAATAGTGATTGATACTAGAAATCATTATGAGGTTTCTATAGGAACATTTAAGAATTCTATAAATCCAAATACAAGAAACTTTAGCGAATTCCCCCAGTGGGTAGATGATCATTTAGATACTCACTTAGAAAATAAAGAGTCTAGAAATATAGCGATGTTTTGTACCGGAGGCATCAGATGTGAAAAAGCTACTAGTTTATTGAAAAAGAAGGGTTACAAAAATATTTATCATCTGCAAGGAGGAATTCTCCAATACCTTGATGATGTAACAGAAGAAAAAAACTTATTTGAAGGTGAATGTTTTGTTTTTGATAAAAGAGTTGCTTTAAATCATCAATTAGAAAAAGGTTCCTATTCCATTTGTCATGCATGTGGAATGCCAGTTTCAATTAAAGATCAAAAAAGAATAGAATATAAAGAAGGTATTCAGTGTCATTTCTGCATAAATCAATTCAGTGATGATGATAGAAAAAGATTTGAAGAAAGACAAAAACAGATCGATAGATTAAAAGTGGAGAATCAAAAAATCTATCAGGACTAATTTCCAAAATTATGAAGGTTGAAAAATTAGAAAAGTTAGCGGGTACCATTGGATTATTAATTAAAATTCAAGTTAGAGAAACTCTTGGATTATGCTTTTTTAGAATCGTTATAGCTGAACAGAAAAATAATATTATAAAAATTTGGGCCGAAATGAAAGGTTGGACTTATTTCAATAAAAAAGGGATTCAGCTTGATACATTAAGAATCCTTAGTAAATCACCCGCTTTTGTCTCAGAATTAATATGGGCAACAACTATGGCTTGGGCAATAGAAAAGAAATCAAGCAACAAAGCAAGACTTTTAGCTATTTTTGATAGTGAAGGATATAGTAAAAAACTTGTAAGATATTTCAAGTTAATAGGATTCAAAATTGTAAAAGAAGTTGGTTCTAGCCCAATAGATCTTTTATTAAGATTGATCTGGGGAGGTGCAGGTACTCTTATGGACGGGGAATGTATTGATATATTGAAAAAACTTGAAAAGAAACTCTCAATAATTGAAGAAAGTCAACCCGCATGATAACTACTTCTAACTAATGGACCAGAAGATACTTTCTTAAATCCTAAGTCCTTAGAGAAATAATATAAATATTCAAACTCTGATGGTTCCCAATATTTTTTTACTGCCAAATGGTTTAATGAGGGTCTTAAATATTGGCCGATTGTAATTTGATCACAATCTATTTTTTTGAGATCATAAATAGTATCTTTTATTTCATCTAATGTTTCACCGAGGCCTAACATGATACCTGATTTAGTCTGAATATCAGGAGCAATATCTTTTGACTTTTTTAGTAAACTTAGGGATTTTTTGTAATTTGCACCTCTCCGAACTTCTTTTTGCAGTCTTTCAACAGTTTCAAGATTGTGATTAAAGCAAATTGGATCTTTTGCTAAGATCATTTTCAATCTTTCGGTTTGAAGATTATTAGTTTCATCAAAATTTTTGCCCCCTCCCCATAAATCAGGAGTCAAAACTTCTATTTTTATAGCTGAATCAATTTTTCTAATCTCATTAATTGTGGATATAAATAAATTTGCACCATGATCAGGAAGATCATCTCTTGCTACAGATGTTAAAACAACGTATTTCAAATTTAGTACTTTGACTGCTTCAGCGACTTGAATACATTCATCCCTATTTACTGAACTAGGCCTTCCTTTATTTACCTGACAAAAAGCACAAGAACGAGAACATATCGATCCACCAAGTAAAAAAGTGGCCGTTCCTGAGGCATAACATTCTGCTCTATTTGGACATCTTGCCTCTTCACAAATGGTATGAATATTTGATTTTTTGATAAGTGTTTGTATTTTTTCGAACTCTGAAGCTTTACTAATAGGAAATTTTATCCAAGAAGGAAGCCTTAAGATTTTTTCTTGCTTGGTAAGATTATTTTGGCTCATTTCTACTTTAGTATTGTTCTTCCTTCTAAAGCCCTAGCAAGTGTAACTTCGTCTACATATTCAAGTTCACTGCCCATCGGGAGACCATAAGCAATCCTCGTAACTTTGGTAAAAGGGGCTAACAATTTTCCAATGTAGAGACTTGTTGTGTCTCCCTCAACACTTGGGGGCAAAGCCAATATAATCTCATCAATTTCAGACTTGCTAACCCGCGCTACTAGACTCCTAATTTCCAAGAGTTCAGGACCAACAGAATCCATAGGGGATATTAAACCACCAATAACGTGGTAGACACCTTTGAATTCTCTAGCACGTTCTAAGGCAAGTAAATCTTTTGTTTCCGCTACTACACAGATTAGTTTTTGGTTTCTTTCAGTATTTCTACAAATTTCACATTCATTTTCTGAAGTTAAATTAAAGCATTTTTTACAACGTCCGACATTAACACGAGCTTCTAACAATGCCTTTGAGAAATCTCTTATTGTACTTTCAGGTTGTTTTAAAATAAACAGAGCTAATCTTTGAGCTGTTCTTGGGCCAATCCCTGGGAATTTTTCAAAATGACCAATTAATTTTGAAAGTGGTTTGGTATAGGTAATCAAAATTAAAATCCTTCTAGGAATAATTTAGACGTAAAATTCTGAATTGCCATAATTGTTTGCTTTTAATGTCTTATTATGTCTTTAGTTAGTAATTTCAAACAAAATGAAAAATATTAAATTTAATCCTTTCAAATATTTATTTTTGATGTTTTTGTGTTTAACACTTAGCTCTTGTAGTGGAGGCCTAAATGCAGGATTAGAAGCTTATCAAAGTCCTGATGGAAGATATGCCTTTTTATATCCAACAGGGTGGACTAGAGTGAAAGTCGATGGAGGACCTGAAATTATTTATCATGATTTAATAAATAGTAATGAGACATTAAGTTTAGTAATTTCTGATGTAAATAAAGAAATTAAATTAGAGCAATTGGGAAGCCCAAGAGAAGTAGGTCAAACATTAATTAATAAAGTCATTGCTCCAGAAGGTTCAGGTAGGGAGGTAACACTGATAAATACCAATAAGAGAGAGGCCTCTAATCATATTTTCTATGATTTAGAATATGAATTAAATCTAAATGAACAGGCCAGACATGAACTTGCCACTGTTGTAGTTGATAGAGGAACACTTTATACTTTTGCTGTAGGGACAAATGAGGAAAGGTGGAATAAAGTTAATGGAATGTTTAGTAATGTAATTGAATCATTTAACTTTCTAATATAGTTTTAAAAATTTATATTAAATACCTACTTGAACATTCCACAAATCTGCATATATTTTGTTCTGTTTTAAAAGACTTTCATGTTTTCCACTTTCGACTAATTTACCTTTATCAATAACAATAATATTGTCTGCATTTTTTATGGTACTTAATCTATGAGCAATTACTATAGTGGTTCTTTCTTTTGTGATTTTAGATAATGATTTTTGTATTAAAGCCTCTGTTTCATTATCGACTGATGCTGTTGCCTCATCTAATATTAATATTGGAGCATCCTTTAAAACAGCTCTTGCCAAAGCAATTCTTTGACGTTGTCCGCCTGAGAGCCTTTGGCCCCTTTCTCCTACTATGGTTTTATAACCATCTGGTAATTGCTCAATAAATTTATGAGCTTCCGCAATCTTTGAAGCTTTAACAATGTCTTTAAAACTTGGGTTTATTGAACCATAAGCAATATTTTCTTGTACAGTGCCATGAAATAAATAAGTTTCTTGACTTACTAGAGAAATACATTTTCTTAAATCCCTCAAATTGATTTCTTTAATAGAAATACCATCCAAGGTTATTGACCCATTATTAACATCATAAATCCTAAGAAGTAATTTTATTATTGTACTTTTACCAGAACCTGTTAAACCAACAATTCCTAATGTTGAATTATTTTCAATTTTAAACTTTATGTTTTTTAAAGTTAAATCTCGTCCAGGATAATTAAAATTTACATTATTAAAAATTATTTCTCCTTTGGTATCTTTAGATTCAATTTTTATTTTCCCATCTTTTATTTTTATAGGCGTATCTATGAGATCAATTACTCTATTTATTGATGCCATAGATCTCTGAAAATCATCTAAAACATGCCCCAAAGTAGTTAAAGGCCATAATAATCTTTGTGTAATAAACACTAAAAAACTATAAGTACCTACATCAAGTGTCTTGTTCCAAGTTTGGAAACCGCCAATTAATAGAATTGCTATGAAAGCAAATAAGATTGCAAATCTTATAAGAGGGATAAAAGCTGAAGATAATTTTATTGCAGCCTTATTACTTCTTTGATAATCGAGACTTTCCTTATTTAATCTATTTAGTTCCCATTTTTCTTTAGTAAAACTTTTTATGGTCAGAATTCCACTTAAATTATTATTAAGTCTTGATGCCAACAGTCCAGCTTTATTTCTAACGTCTCTATATTTGGGAGCAAGCTTTCTTTGAAATTTAATTGATCCTAAAAATATTATTGGGATAGGAAAGAAAGCAAATAAAGCTATTTTTGGAGCAACAAAAATCATAGTACCCCCAATTATTAATACCGTAATAAATAACTGAATTATCTGATTAGCCCCTTGGTCTAGAAATCTCTCGAGTTGATTTATATCATCATTCAAAATAGATAATAGTCTTCCTGTATTATCATTTTCAAAAAAATCCATATCTAATTCCTGTATATGATCATAAGCTTTTATTCTTAATTTATGTTGCGAAAGCTGAGCTAAATTTCTCCATAAAATCGAATATAAATATTCAAAGGAGGATTCACCAGACCATACTATTCCTGAAGCAAATGCAAGAAAAATCAGTTGTGCTGGAACTTCTTTTATCCCAAAACCAGCAATCCATGAATTCTGTTCCTTTACAACGATATCAACAGCAAGACCAATTATTACAGGGGGAGCTAAATCTAATATTTTATTAATTATAGAACTAAAAAAAGCAAAAAATAGTAACCTTCTTTCTTCAATAAGATTCAAATAAAGTCTAATTATTGGATTTTGATTATTCTTAGGCCTCATATCATAAGAATTAAATTTTTCTATTATGATTTAAATTTTCTTTAGTTTCTAATTTACATTTTGTTTTTGCATCTTGATGACTTGCAGTTTGTGTGAATTCTTCGTAGTAACATTCACAAGTTTTATTCGCAATTTCTTCACTGTATACCATTTCTGCTTTCAACATCTCCTCTTTAACACTCTGAAGACAAAATAATTTTATTATTGAATTTTGTTTTGTTTGGGCTAAATAATGATCATTAAATGAATTGAATAGGATCATTAGATTTACAAAAATAAAGAATTTAAATTTGCTAGCTTTCATTCTCTATGCTTAGTTTCTGACTTTAATTTTTTTTAATTTATTTTTAGTTTCTCTATGTAGATCTCTGGGCAAATCAACCAAGCTGTAATCATTAAAAATCTGTATTTTACCTATAGATCTACCATTTATATTAGTTGAATTACAGATTGAAGATATAATATTTGCAACTCTAACCCCATCAAATTTACCAAAGTTAAATTTGTAAGTTTCAAAAGAATCGTTTTGATAATTATTTCTTCTATTTGAATTTCTTATACGATTATTACCATTTCTATTGGATCTATTTCGATCATTATTATTTTGTTTATGAATCCAAGAATCATCTTCATTAACAAAAAATGACTTATTTCCTATTACTAAATTAATTGCTGCCATTGCAATATTTGAGTCATCCATCGAATATTTTTCTTTTAAATTATCAAGTACATCAATAATCAATGCTTTATTTTCTTCATTTTCTTCTTTAGCTATAGAACTCTCATTAACATTTTCTATAAGTTTTTCCATCCTTTTTTCATTTATTATTTTATTACTTGGTATATTAATTTCTTCAATTTTAGTTCTTGTTGAGTTTTCTAAGTTTCTTAGAAAATGTTTTTCTCTTTGATTGACAAATAAAATTGCCTCTCCAGATCTGCCTGCCCTTCCAGTTCTTCCAATTCTATGAGTATATGTTTCCTTATCAAAAGGAAAATCGTAATTAATAACAAGTTTTATCCTCTCAACATCTAATCCTCTAGCTGCGACATCAGTTGCAACAAGAATATTGATAAACCCTTTTTTTAATCTATCTACAGTATTTTCTCTTTGATTTTGAGGTATATCTCCATTTAGTACTGCCACAGTATGTCCTGAGTTCTCTAAAGCTTCAGCAATTGAAGTAGTAAGTAATTTTGTTCGCACAAAAATTATAACTCCTTCGTTATTAAGTTCTAATATTCTTTTTAAAGCATCTAACTTATGGTGCCTTTGTACATATAGAAATTTTTGCGAAATTAATTGAGTTTCTTTTTTGACACTTTTGATTAATATTTCGGCAGGGTCATTTAGATATTTTTTTGCTATATTTCTAATCTCACTAGGCATTGTTGCGGAAAACAATACCATCTGCTTATTTTCCGGAAGTTGATCTATTATCCATTCAATATCTTCGAGAAAACCCATATTTAACATTTCATCCGCCTCATCTAAAACAAGACAATTTATATCTTTAATTTTAAAGGTTCCCTGTCTTATATGATCCATTATTCGGCCAGGAGTCCCAACTACTACGTCAACTTTTCTTTTCAATGAAGAAATTTGGTTTCGATAGTCGGTACCTCCATATATGGCAACAGTCTTAAAATTACTAAATTCAGAACTATAACTTTTAAAAGATTCTGCCACTTGTGTCGCCAATTCTCTTGTCGGAGTCATAACTAAAACCTTGGCATTTAATTCTTTATTATCTGCAAGTTTTTCTATTAATGGTAATGCGAAAGCTGCAGTCTTTCCTGTTCCTGTTTGTGCTTGGCCTAGTAAATCTCTGCCTAACATTAGTTCCGGAATTGCAGCTTTTTGAATAGGAGTTGGACTTTTGTATCCTTTATTTCTTAACGAATCTAAGATCGATTGATTAAACCCAAAATCGAGAAATCCATTCTCATTATCATTTTTTTTCGATACTTCCAATTGTTGAGATTCAATTTCTTTTTTGTTCTCTAAGTTCTTTAACTCAATTAGGGAAGGATCTTCAATCTGGGATTTTATTTGCTCACTATCAAGAGAGTTCCTATCTTTATTTAAAGCCATTTAAAATGCCCAATAATCTTCTGATTAGGCATTCAACAAATATCTAAATTTACTTAAATTGTTGACTAGCCTTGCAGAGCCGAATTATTAATCTAACATCTTGGGGTTAAAATCTTACTAATTTCTCAAAAATAAGATTTAATTTAAATAATATATATCTAGAAATTTCCTCGCTCTTGTAACTGCAGTATAAAATAACCTTCTTTCAAAATTATCTCTGCAAAAGATATTTTCACTATCTTTTTGCTCTTTTAAAGCATATTGATTTCTTCTATATTTTGGGGACCACAAAATGCTTACTTTCTCAGATTCACTTCCTTGAGATTTATGGATTGTAATGGCTATTGCTGGAACAACGTTTTCTAAATTAGATGGCTCAATTAACGAGACAATTTCTTCATTACTATCATTAAATTTTCTAAAAAGATATTTTCTTTCATTTTTTGAACCTATAATTACACCGATATCTCCATTTGACAATCCAAGTTCACTATTATTTTTTGTACACATGATTGGAACACCCTCGTTAAGAGTTTTAAGGTCAAAGGGTTTTTTTTGACCAAGAATAAATTCATTCAAATATTCAACACTCCATATTCCGGAATTTTTTTCACATAAAATCAATTGACTATGCAAATCCAGAAATATCTTATCTACTAAATCTTTTTCATTAAGCAATAAATTATCAATACCATCATCAAATATATATTTTTTTTTGCTTAAATTTGAAGTTGAAAGATTTAACTTATTAAGGTAACTTTTAATCGAAAAAAATAGATGTTTTGGAATATTTTTTTTTCTACTTTTAAAAATAGAAACTTCTTTTGATTTGTTATCTTTTTCTAATTCCTTTATCTTTTGATTAAGTAAAAAAGAATCACTATTAAATATTAAACTACTAAGTAATGCTATATCTCCAATGTTTCTATAAGTTTTTTCTAAATTTACTATACAAGATTTAATTGAACTATTTTCACAATATTCAAACAAATAATTCCAGATAGAACAGCTATTTACTGGAGACAATTGATTTTTATCTCCAACTAAAATAATTTTACAGTCCTTGGCTAATAAACTTAAAACTGATTCAATTAAATCGATATTAACCATTGACATTTCATCAATTATGAAAATATCAAGTTCTTTTAGTTTAAATTTCAAATTAAGGGATTTATTTTGAGAATTCAAAGTCCATCTATGTAAAGTTTGAAATTCTATTTGATCTAGAAATTTGCTATGGGAAATATTGTTTTTATCATTAAGAGCTTCTTTTAAACGAGCTGTAGCTTTACCCGTTGGAGCAGACAAACCAATATTTAAAAAGTTATCAATTCTAAGAAGTTCTACTATAAGGTTTATTATTAAAGTAGTTTTACCGGTACCTGGTCCACCTTGAAGAAAAACTAAGTGTGAATATTTAAATATATTTTTAATTTGATCAATTTTATTATGATCTTTATAACCTAAAGATTTCATTAAATTATCGGTATCTATTTTTTTTAGAAATGAATTAATAACTCTTTCAATCTTTATTGACCATTTTGCAAGAGATAATTTTCTATCTACTAATACGAATGGAGAATTAAGGAAGCCTATCAAACCTATATTTTTTAGAATATCTAAATGTTTATCAGGCCAGCCATCTTCTAATATTTCAAAGATTATTAAACTATTATCTACATCAATAATAGTTTCACCGTTTTTTTCAAACTCTAATAAAATCCTTATTGTATCTTTTACAAAATTACCGTATTTTTTTTCATTGAATTTGAAAATACCCAAGATTAAATTAAATATATGCTCATATTGGAACTTTTCAATATCAGTCTTTTTGTCAATCATTCTAAAAAAGGTTATCCAAATAATTAATTCTCTTTAAAGGTGCATTACTAATAAAAACACCTGGAGATGTATCTTTCGATTTAGATTTTTCAAACAATTCAAGATCTGGCAATCCTTTTAAAAACAAATAAATATATCCTCCTAGATTTTTATGAGGTTGATAATTTTTAAGTCGCCACTTTAATAATCTATGCAATGCTAATAAATAAAGATGGGATTGCAAAGGATAATGATGTTTAATCATTTCATCTCTCATGTTTTCATAGTTGTAGTTTCTTGGTAAACAATCACTATTATCACTTCCAGAAATCAAATTACTTTTCCAATCAATTACCCACCATTTACTATCTTCTAATGTATTACCTACAGGAAAAACACAATCAATACATCCTGAATGAAAGCCTTTATTCATGATTTGAAGATCATTTATTTTATCTGCATATTCTTCACCAAATTCATATTCCTGATCTAAAAGAAAGCATTTTGATATATCGCGAGAATTTATATTTCTACCTTCATAAGATAGTGTTAAATCATATTTAACTTCCTTAAGTAAGTATTCATTTGGGATATCAACTAGTTTCTTGTTTTGCAATTCACTCCCTAAAGATATATTTATTATTCTTAAAATTGCTTCTTTTACCTTAAAAGCCAAAGAAGTATCGATTTGATAAAAATTCAATTCCTCCTTAATCAAATTAATTAATTCTTGATTATTATCGTTTCTAAATTCAAATCGTTCGATTATTTTGTGTAAGCAAGTTCCAGCAACATTTCCTTTTGGAAATTCACTTAAGGGATTTGGATAAGAAAAATAATCAGGATAATTCTTTACATTTTTAAAATTAGAATCTTTGACAATTGATACATTATCAACATAATCCTTATATTGATTAGTGCCTGGATCAATATTCTTCTCTTTACTTATCCAAGAAGAATAACTTGAATAGGAAATTAATTGATCAGAAGTAAATTCTTTAGAAATTTTTTTGTTTACGTTATCGATTTTCCAAAGATTATTATTAAATCGGTTGATTTGGAACTTAGTAAAAATTTCTTTAATTTTCTCTTTTTCTACACTATCTTCAAAATTAGACTTATAAGTTTTAATATTTTCCAAATTATTAAGTAAATCATTATTTAAGATATTATTTGTTTCTTCCAAATCATTAAATACTATAAGTTTGTATTTGCTCCTTGTAAGTGCTACATAAATTAATCTCTCACTCTCTTTAAATAAATCTTCTTCTTCTATTAATCTCAATTTTTCAACCTTCGAGTAATTATTAGAAATATTTATGCAAATGTTTCTATCAATATTTGATTTCCAAATAGGTCCTTTAATTTTATTTGACTTATTAGAAATAATTGAGAGATATGGACAAATGACTATGTCAAACTCTAGACCCTTACTACTATGAATGGTAGAAAGATTTATTCCGTTTTGAAGATTATAA
>QCCF01000004.1 GCA_003281365.1 Prochlorococcus sp. AG-347-K18 | reverse complement strand
CCTGAACCATCTTCTGAGTCAAAATGGTTGCTGTTGTTGTTCCATCACCTGCAGTCTCTTTTGTCTTGGTTGCAACTTGTTCTATTAATTTTGCACCTAAATTAGAAATAGGGTTTTCAATCTCGATCTCTTTAGCGACTGTAGATCCATCTCTTACTATATCCGGTGAACCAAATTTCTTTTCTATTACAACGTTTTTTGCTTTTGGCCCAATAGTAACCTTTACTGCATTGGCCACGAAATTTACACCTTTTTCAAGCGCTTCTCTTGATTCATTAGAAAAACTTAACTGTTTAGCCATGTTTACTGGATCTTTAATCTTATTCTAATCTCCCATAGAATCATTTTTAAGGGATATTTAATTAAGTGGGGAAAGCCGAATTTCTATTAATGAGTCATACAAATTAACTCAAATAAGAGTATCTTTAAGTTATGGAAGAAACAAATAATCTTATTTTTACTCTTACCGCAATCCTCGCGATTGCTATGACACTAATATACTTTCCTTTAAGATTTTTTTTGACATTAACTGCTAGAAGTCGAAGACTAAAACTTTTACAAAAAATTAGAAGGTTAAGGGATGAATTGGGTCAGCCTTATGAAAGTACATAATTAAATACTCATACCCCCGTCTATACTGATTGTCTGCCCTGTAATGTAACTTCCTGCATTACTTGAAACTAAGAATGAAACTAAGTTTGCGATTTGAGTACAACTTCCTAATTTCCCTAGAGGAATAATTTTAAGAATCTCTTCAGTATTAAGTTTTTCAGTCATCTCTGTCTCTATGAAACCTGGAGCTATTGCGTTTACATTTATACCTCTTGAAGCAAATTCTTTGGCGCAAGTTTTGGTAAATCCAATAACTCCAGCTTTGGCCGCAGAATAATTTGCTTGTCCGGGATTACCAATTATTCCAACAACAGATGAAATATTTACGATGCTACCACTTCTTTTTTTCATCATAAATTTTGAAGCATATTTTGTACAAAGAAAAACTCCTTTTAAGTTTGTATTGAGTACTTCATCCCATTGTTCCGATTTCATTCTCATCAATAGTCCATCTCTAGTAATGCCAGCATTGTTAATGAGGATATCAATGGTGCCATTAATTTTGATTATTTCTTCAAAAGCTAAACTGACAGAATCCTCTTTTGAAACATCAAATTTTAATTTATGAGCTTTACCGCCCGAATTTTTTATTGAATTTACAACTTCTTCAGCTTTTTCATCAGAAGAAGAGTAATTAATAAAAACTTCTGCTCCTAAGCGGCTTAATTCTAAAGCAATTTCTTTACCAATTCCTCTGCTAGCTCCAGTGATTAAAGCAACTTTGCCTGATAATGAATCTGTATTGGACATTATGAAATTTTATAATTTTCAATCGTAGTACTATTTGTGTAAAGATATTGCTTTTATTTATAATTATCTAGAAAATATTAAGACCCTCTATTGTGCACTTTTTAATACCAGCTGCAGGGAGCGGCAGCAGAATGAAAGCTGGAAAAAATAAATTACTTATTGATTTAGAGGGAGAGTCTTTGATTTATTGGACACTTAAATCTGTATTTTCTGCAAGCTCAATAAATTGGGTTGGAATAATTGGGCAACCGAAAGATAAAAGTTTATTATTAAATTCAGCAAAGGATTTTGCCCATAAAGTTCATTGGATTAATGGTGGTGACACTAGACAAAAGTCAGTTTTTAATGGTTTAAAGGCGCTGCCAAAAGATGCTGGGAAAGTTTTGATACATGATGGTGCTAGATGTCTAATTGATCCTAAATTGATAGACCTTTGTGCCAAACAATTAGATGAAAATGAAGCTGTAATTTTGGCTACAAAGGTAACTGACACAATAAAGATTGTTGATAATGAAGGTTTTATTAAAGAAACACCAGATAGAAATTATTTATGGGCAGCGCAAACCCCTCAAGGCTTTTTAGTAGATAGTTTAAAAAAAGCTCATAAGATGGCAATTTATAAAAACTGGAAAGTCACAGATGATGCCTCACTATTCGAAATGCTTAATTGGAAGGTGAAGATTATTGAAGGAACTTATTCAAATATAAAAATTACATCCCCTATAGATCTGAAAATAGCAAAACTTTTTGTGAAGAACACCTAGTTAAAAAGGTTTATCGATACTAAGAATGCCATCATCACCATTTAAGGTGGCATCGTATCCTAAAGGAATGCAAGCATTTCCCGATATGTGACCTATTGGGAGGTCAAAAAGAATAGGAAAATCAAACTCTTGAAGTCTTTCGATAATGCAGTTTTTTAGTGTATCTTTCCATTCAAGGTCGCAGGAATCATTAGAAAAACTTCCGAATCCAATACCAGCAATTTCAGTAAGTGTTCTAGTCATTCTGAGGTAAGTTAACATTCGATCAATTTTATAAATATCTTCATTAATGTCTTCAAAAATTATTATTTTCCCTTTGCAATCTGGGAAGTGATTAGTGCCAATTAAAAAAGTAGCAATAGTTAAGTTGGAAACGATAATTTCTCCTTTAGCTTTCCCACCACTTAAAGGAATTCCTCTGATATCCTCAACATATCCCTCAAAAAGTAAATTTCTTAATCTCTCAAGACTCCACTCGGGCTCTTTAAAAAGGCTAGTAACCATGGGTCCATGAATAGAACCAATAAATCCTTGAGAATATTTAGATAGTAATAAAGAACATGTATCTGAGAATCCAAGCATTAAACCATGCTGCCAAGAAGGTTCTTTTTCTAATAATCTTGCTGAACCCCAGCCTCCTTTTGCAAAAATGATTAGCTTACTATTTTGTGCTTTTTCCAGTTCTTCAAATCTAGATAGGTCATCACCGGCAAAATAACCAAATTTTTTTGATAGAGAATTATTTTCATTAATTTCTAAGCCCCAGTTTTTTAAGATTTCTATGCCTTTTTGAAAATTCTCGTCTTCATCAATAAAGGAGCCTGGAGCTAAAATATTTATCAGATCTCCTTTTTTTAATCTAAAAACCATATTTTGAATTTATGATGCAATAATAATTCCTACTAAAAGGACTCCTCCATAAATTGATTGATTTTTGAAGTGATTCCCAATATTTTTTATTGATTGCTTTTCCTCAGGAAATACCTTTAGTATATCTCTCTGCATTAAAATTGATATTATGAGCCAAATTGGCCAAAAAATAAAATTTATTTGATTAATAAATCCGCATAACGCGAGCAAACTAGAAGTTAAAAAATAACAAATTTGAATAGTTATTCTTGTATTGTTCCGGAGGTTTACAGCGGAACTATTGATTCCCATGTTGATATCATATTTTTTATCTGCTAAAGCATAAATCGTATCAAAGCCAAAAGTCCAAAAAATGGTAGCTAGCCAGCAAAAAAATAAAACAATACTATTCAAACTGCCTTCATTTGCGGCCCATGGAATTAAGACAGCAAAACCCCAGCATATTGATAAGATCAATTGAGGATATTTAAACCATCTTTTGGCAGAAGGATAAATTAAAATAATAGGTAAAGCTAAAAAAGCAAGTAAAATAGAGAGAATTCTTCCAGGTTGAGGTAGTGACAAAGTTAAAAAGAAGCTACATAAAATTAAAAAGAAAAGAATTAAATAAGCCGTTTTAAGACTGATTTTATTTGCTGCTAGAGGTCTATTTTTTGTCCTAAAAACTCTTTGATCAATTTTTTTGTCCCAAATATCATTAACCACGCAGCCAAATCCACTTACTAATAGTCCTCCCAGAATTATTCTTAGCAACATTGAAAATGTTGGATTAGCATCTGGGGTTAAATATAAACTCCATCCAGCAGGAATCAGTAAGATCATTCTTCCAGTCGGCTTATTCCACCTTAATAATTCAAAAAAGGTATTTAATTTAATTTTTTGATTTTTATTTTGCATATGACCCATTGTATATTTCATTACTTTAAATAATCTTACTAGGATTAAGTGATTTCTATAATTTAATAATTAATCTTGAGTATATTTATTAATGGATTAAAGATATCTGTATCTTATAAAAAGAAATGATAGAGGAACAAGATTTAAGATATTTTCAAGAAAAGCAAATTTTAGTAGCTTCTATAGATATTGGAACTAACTCTACACATCTCTTGGTAGCTGAAATTAATCTAGAATTAAAGTCATTTTCAATAAAATTCACTGATAAGTCAACCACTCGTCTTGGTGAAAGAGATGAAGAGGGTAATCTTACTGAAGAATCAATCCAAAGAGCATTAGTTACTCTTAAGCGATTTAAGGAATATTGTAAAAGTAATGGAGTAAAACAAATAGTAACAGCAGCAACAAGTGCAGTTAGGGAAGCTCCAAACGGTCAAGATTTCATTAGAAGAATTCTTGATGAAACTGATATTCAAATAGAAATGATAAGTGGTTCTGAGGAGGCCAGATTAATTTACCTTGGTGTTCTTTCTGGTATGGCTTTTGAAGATCAGTCTTTTGTAATCATCGATATTGGAGGAGGATCTACAGAATTAATACTTGCAGATAAAAAAGATGCTATAGCTCTTACCAGTTCGAGAATTGGTGCGGTAAGACTTAAAAATGATTTTTTAAATAAAGAGTCTATAAATTCAGAAAGATCAAGTTTTCTATCAACCTTTATTAAAGGCTCTTTAGAGCCATCTGTTCGAAAAATAAAGAGTAGATCTAAGGATGATAAGCCTTTATCTATGATTGCAACCAGTGGCACTGCAACATCATTAGGAAATTTGATTTCAGATGATTTGGGAGAAACTAAACAAAAGTTGCATGGTTATAAATTTAAAAGGGAAAATTTACAAAATGTATTGGAAAAACTAATTAAATTGCCAGTTTCGGAAATCAAAAAAATACCTTCATTAAGTGAGAGAAGAGCGGAAATAATTATTCCAGGAGCAATGATATTAAATACCGCAATGGAGATGTTGAACTTTAATGAATTAATAATAAGTGAGAGGGCGCTTCGAGAGGGTTTGGTTGTAGATTGGATGCTTCGTAAAGGCATAATTAAAAACGAGTTAAATATTCAAAGCAATATTAGAAAAACAACTATAGTTCATCAGGCTAGAAAGTTTGGAGTAGATAATACAAGAGCTGAGAAAGTTATTGATATTGCTTTTCAAATCTATGATCAGACTCAAAATATTTTTCATAGCGATAATGACCCCAAAGCTAAAGAACTTCTTTGGGCAGCTTCTAATCTTTATAATTGTGGGAAATACGTGAATGTTGGTTCATATCACAAACACTCTTGGTACTTAATAAAAAATTGTGAGTTGTTAGGATATTCTGAAGCTGAAACAAATATTATTGCTTCAATTGCTAGATACCATAGAAAGACTCTACCGAAGAAAAGACATGAGTCTTGGCAAAATTTAATATCCAAAGAGGATAAAACATTAGTTCTTGAAATGTCATTAATCCTGAGACTAGCAGCATCGCTTGACCAAAGACCTGATAAGGTGATCTCCTCAGTTCAAATAAAATTGCAGGAAAATATTCTTACATTTGAACTTTTACCTTTGAATAAAAACCATGATCTTCTTCTTGAAAAATGGAACTTAGGATTATGCCGTAATGTAATTAAAGAACTAAAGAATTTAGATTTAAAAGTTATTTAGTTTTTTTTATAAATTCTAGTATTGGATTTTGATCCTTAAAAGATTCTGTAAATAAATTAAAAATTAAGGAAGAAGCTATTAATCCGAGAAAACCTGAAATCAAAATAAATAATCCAAGACCTACTGGGTTCAGAATCTTTGATTTATTTGATTTACTAGATTTACGATTTTCTTTTGAAACTTCTTCAACTATTTCTTCAATTTTTACCTCTTTTAGCTCAGTCTTGAATTCATTCATAATAAATTCTGTATCAAGTTTCAGCTTTTGTGAAATCCTGCGAACCATCGCTTTAACAAATACTTTTTCAGGTAGTTTTTCTTCACTTCCTTCTTCTATAGCTTTAAGTTGATGAGCTCCTATTTTTAAGTCAGAAGCCAACTCTTCAACAGATTGATCTCTGCTTAACCTAGCCTCTTTAATGAAATTTCCAATTCTCTTTAAGGAAGAGGCTTCTCCTTTATCGTTGTTTCCTGAAACAGATTTTATTTCTTTCAAAGCAAATAATTTTTACTAATTATAGTAATTAATATTTTTCTATCAACTTTAAGATTATTTTTTCCTAAAAAGATGACTATAAGATGGATCATAAAGATTAGATCTTTTTTTAGAATTGCTTATTGCTGGGCTAATTATGTAAATGGTTGTTCTAATTAGTTTTTTCTCAATAGAAAATTTTTCCATATCTTTTAATTCTATTAATGATGTCCAACCATCATCCCAAGATACTCTAAATCCAACAATCACTTTAGTTTCTGGAGGGTAAAACTCTAGTAGAGTTTCTTGACACCTTTTTATATGTCTAGCACTTAGATAAAGACATATAGAGGAATTGTGTTTCGCAAGATCTTTCAGAGATTCTTTTTCTGGCATCCCTGTTCGCCCTCCTGCTCTAGTTAAGATTATTGTTTGCGTTACGTCAGGGATGGTTAACTCAGCTTCATGATATGCAGCAGCAATTTGAAAAGCACTTACTCCTGGAACAACCTCGATTTTAATTTTTTCGCTTTTTAAAATTTCGATTTGCTCTCTAATTGCTCCAAAAAGGCAAGGGTCACCATCATGCAACCTTACAACAGTTTTCCCTTCTTGAATTTTTTCAATCATAATTGTGGTGATTTGCTCTAAGTTGAGCGAACTCGTTTTTATTTTTTCAGAACTTTCTTTAGAAAAATCTAAAATCTTTTCAGGAATTAGAGAATCAGTCCAAATAATAACATCTGCAATTTTTATCTTTTTTAATGCTTTTAAAGTTAATAATTCAGGATCGCCTGGACCAACACCAATAAAAGATACTTTATTAACCATTCTTTCTATTCTTTCCAACATATGTTCTCAATCTTAAAAAAAATATTCCAATTAATCCAGAAGAAAATAGAAAAATACTTATGAATTGAGCCACTTTTATACCGCCATCACAGAAAGGGGGAAGTCCACCAATGCAAAGTGGGTCAGTTCTCAAACCTTCAATCCAGAATCTTCCAAAGCTATAACTTATTAAATAGAGAAAGCTAATAAAGCCAGGCCTAAAAAAATCTGTTTTATTTTGTTTATTAAAGACAATAATAAGTAATATGAAAATTAAAAGATTCCATAATGACTCATAGAGAAAAGTAGGATGAAAAAATTTATAATTAAGAAATTCTAAAGGCCTATTTTGAAAAGGTATAAATAATTTCCAAGGCAGATTTGTAGGAACTCCAAAGGCTTCATTATTGAAAAAATTTCCCCACCTTCCAATTGATTGTCCGAGAATAATCGAGGGTATTAATATATCTATAAATGTTTTAAGATTAATTTTTTTTAACTTACAGAAATAGATAATAGATATTAATCCTCCAATTAGCCCTCCATGGATTGCTATGCCCCCTTCCCAAACTGCAAGAAAAGAAGGTATTTGAATGATTTTACTAAATAGTTCTAAAGAAGTAAAAAAGTTCTCTCCACTATATTGCCTCCACTCAAAAATTACGTAATAAGCTCTAGCTCCAATTATTGAAGAGATTATTAATGATGGAAGTATTTCACTAATATACTCTGGGTTAATATTTCTTGCCTTTGCAAGTTTTTTAGAGAGAAATAGGCCTATTAAAACTGAAACCGAAATGAGTAATCCATACCATCTAATAGTTATAAATCCTAAATTTAAAAAAGTTTCACCTGGGGATTGTATAAAAGCTTGAAGTATAAGCATTTAGAGAAAGTTAAATACCCTCTGCTGCTTGGACTTTTTCGACTTGTTTTTTCTTTAATACTAAAAGTATTTGTGTTAGACCTACACCAATAAAGAATGCAATTAATCCAATTACTCTATAAGGGCTCTGAAGTACAACCTCAGCATCTAATTGCCCAAAGCCTCCAACATTGGGATCATTAGTAAGCGGGTCACCTGCATTAATTTTATCTTGTGCTTTTACGATAAGTTGAGGACCAATAGGTACAGCTTCTGTAGTTATCTCACCATTCTCGTTTTCTATATTTACTTTATAGCTGCCATCTTCAATTGTTTCTATTGAATTTATAGTTCCAGAGGTGGAGGAAGTAAAAACTACATTATTGCTTTTGTCTCCAGTTGGGTATACTTGGCCTCTACCTCTATTGCCTCCGATATGTAACGAGTATTTTCCATAGTGATATTCTTTATTAGTGGATGGATCAGGGGAAAGTACAGGAAAAACGATTTCTTTATTAGTATCACCAGGTAATGGTCCGACAATAATTATATTATCTTTCTCTTCACTGTAATTAGTGAAATAAACCCCTTCTGTTTCTTCTTTGATTTCTTCGGTCCATCTTTCTTGTGGAGCAAGTTTAAAACCATCAGGCAGCATTACGACAGCGCCAACTTGTAAGGGAACTTCAGAACCATCAGCCCCGATCTCTTTTAAGTCATTTTTATAAGGTATTTTAACTACAGCTTTGAAAACACTGTCTGCTCCAACGGATTGTGGAACCTCTGCGATTGTAGGCATCTGAGCTAAATGACAATTTGCACAGACTATCTTGCCTGTGGCTTCTCTTGGGGATTCGTAGTTTTGTTGAGCCCAAAATGGATAAGCGTAAGTGATATTTGGATAAAATAAAATGCTCGAAATGAAAAGCAGAGCACAGATAAATAAACTTGTTTTTTTCATGATTAGATTTTTAAGACTTTTCATTTTTTTTATGCCCACCATGGATTTTCATTAGTTCTAAAGTCAGTTTCTGACCATTGTTTGACGAGTACAGCCTCATCTTCAATATCTACATGAGCTAGAGCTAAAGATAACGGAGCAGGACCTCTTACTACCTTCCCATTTGTATCGTACTGACTGCCATGACAAGGACATATGAATTTATTAGCACCACTATCCCATGGGACAACACAACCTAAATGAGTACAAATTGCATTTAAACCAAACTCTCCTATTTCCCCACCCTCATTAACTATTAAATAAGTTGGATCTCCCTTTAGACCCTGAACTAGGCTTCTGTCTCCCGCTTGATGGGTAGCTAACCATCCTGTCTTAGTTATTGGATTACCTAATTCATCTTTAGCAGAAGTTCCACCACCACCACCACCTGCTCTTAATGGCATGAAATAATTAGCTACTGGATAAAGAGCTCCTAAAGCTACACCAGTTGCAGTACCAAATGTAAGAAGATTCATAAATTGCCTTCGACCCATTGAAGGGACATCATTGGAACTTAATTGAGTCATTCGCTACTTGGTTCTGTTATTTATTAATTATTATGGAGCAATTTGTTCAATTTCTGTTGCAAATAGATAGGACTTTTAATATTTTAAAGTAAAAGTTTAGGAAGTCTTAATTAATTGATTTAAATGAACCCATTGTTAGTAGATGAAGTTATCCATTATTTGATTCATCGATGGGGAAAAAAATATGATTTTAGACTTTTTCGAAGAGGAAAATTTGTTTATTTTCAAATGATGTGGGGATTTCTTGGACAGGAATCATTTCCTTTAAGTGAAGATGAATATAGAAAATCCATAGCTGATAAAATCGAGATTTTAAATAGATGTGGATATTCAGAAGAAGTGAGGGGATGGCTACAGAAAGTCAACGCTAGGCCAAGGTTAGGTAGAGCTGTGAGCTTACAATTAAATCTTAATGAGAAGATGAAAGAGTTTTTGACTTAAGATTTTCTGATAAGTAAGTTAATCCAGTACCCACAAAAAATAAAAACACAATCGATATAGATAGCAATGACATAGTTAATGGGTCTGTTGAAGGTGTAATCACTGCAGATAATATTGCGGAGGAGATTACAACTATCTTCCAATTCGAAATCATTTTTTCTGTTGTAATTATTCCTAGAGAACCAAGAATAAATTGTAATACTGGCAATTGAAAAGCTATTGCAGTGCTGGACATTAACAAGAGGACAAAATCAAAATATCTTTCTATAGACCAAGTTGGTTCAACAATATCAGCACCGAAAGTAATAAAGAATTTTATTGCTGCAGGTACTAATATCCACCATGAAAAAATTAATCCTAAAAAAAACAGAAGGCCTGAACCAAAAACTGCTGGTAAGACAAGACTTTTTTCTTGTTTTGTTAAACCAGGAGAAATGAATAATATTATTTGATAAAAAATATAAGGCATAGAAACTATCAATCCGCTGTAACCTGCAACTTTAATAGCAACAAATAAAAACTCTCCTGGAGCAAGTTGTAGTAGATGAATATCACCAGCTGGGATTTCTAAAAAAGATATTAATGGCTTTATGATAAGGAAACTAAAGAATATTGAAATAAGTATTGAGTAAATTGAGTTTAGTATTCTTTGACGAAGTTCTTCTAAATGATCACTAAAAGTCATCGAATCTGATGTCTTATTTTCACTTTGACCTGTACCTTCCATTATTTTTTTATAAAGATTATGTAAGAAAAAGGTTTTAAATTACTATTGTCAAAGTCCAAATTATTATATATAAATTTTATTATTTGCTTAATTTAGGATTAGTTGGATCAGGTAATAAGAAAGGAGGGGCATCATTTAGAGATGATTCACCATAAGTTTCATATTCTCTATATCCGCCCATTTTCCCATTTGTTTTCATTAAAGCGCTTACGAAGGCAAGTAATAAGAAAACGGTTGGAGCTCCAATAATTAATGCGGCACCAAATAGATATCCAACAATAAATTCTGGAAAACTATGATTTCCTAAAAATTCATGAGTACCCAAAAGAAAATCAAACATTTAGATTTAAAAATTTTTTTTATTATAAACTAAATTACTGTTTTGAGATTTTTTTTGATGTAATCTTCTCCTCTTGTAGGATTTCCCCAAATAATTTCTCCATTTTTAAAGGAAACGCAACCTAGGCCTCCTTTTTTTATTTTTTGCAAATCTTTAATCTTTACTAAATTAATTGGAACTTTAATGTTTCTTTTTGCCTTACTAAATAAAGCAGCTAAATCTGCAGCTATTTGAAGATCTTGTTCGGATGCTGCCTTAGATGAAGACTTTAAAACTACATGACTACCTGGTGACTCCTGTGCATGAAACCATAGATCGCCTTTTTTTGAAAACTTGAAGCTTATTAAATCATTTTGCCTCATATTTCTCCCAACCTGAAGTTTCAATCCTGTAGGAGTGTCAACTTGAATTGGTGAAGATTGTATCTTAGATATACTTTTCTTATCTTCTTTTCGCCTCTTGATATTAATATCAAACTCATTACATATTTCTTCCATAATTTCTTCTAGTAGTTTGATTCTCACAAAAAGTTTTTCATTATATAAAGAATTTAGATTTTCTAGAAGTGTAGTGAATTCATCTAATCTTTCAATATTTGTTTCGTAAATACTTAATCTTTCTTTTATCAATTCTCTAGATCTCTTTAGTTTTTTTGACTTTTTATATAGTTTTTGTCCTTTAATAATATCTCTTTTTTTAATTTCATTTGAACTGAATATATTGTCAGCCTTTTCTTTATAAATCTCATAGTTTTCTGATTTTGTCAGGAGATCATATTGAATATTTAAATTTTTTTTCTCAGTATTGGTCTGTTTAAAAATTATCCCTTCAATTTTCTTTTCTAATAATTCAAGTTTTTTTTGCTTCAGATGACAATCATAATAAGTCTCTAAACCGGTACATAAATCTATTTGACTATCGGAATTGATTTCTTTGTCGAAAAACCAAACGCAGTAAAAATCTTCATCAAATATAGAAAAGTTGAACTTATTATTTTTAAACCTATTTATCCAAATCTTCCAATTTTTAAATATCTCTTTTAAGTCTGAATCGCTAATCAAATCAATATTTTTCCCCATTATTCCCGAATCGCCAGTTTCGCTAACAACCTCTAATTGTTTTGTGAGTATAGGGCTGACTCCTTGATAGGTATTTATTAAACAGTATTTCAAAGACTCAGGAACTATTGAAATTGATTCTTTCCATGATTGAAACGACTCATCTTCTCTAGGTTGTTTTTTGATATTAACCGGGGGGTCCGAATAAATTGATCCTGTTGAGATTGTTCTAAAACTAGATTGGCTTGATTTAATTTGTTTACCAACTGCAATTATTTTTTGTTTTTTATCCAGATAAAAAATATTACTGTGTTTTCCCATTAATTCAAAAATTAAATACTTACTAATTTCATCTCCAGGTTTTTTTGCAAAACCAAATTTTATAACTCTCTCGAAATCATCTTGATCAATCGAAATTAAAGCCATATACTTTAATCCGTATCTTATTTGCTTAGAAAGTGTGCTTTCTCTCCCAATCTTTTCTGGCTTATTTATCTTTAGTATTCTAGGCGAGTCTCCATTCCATGAAACTTCTAACCATGTTTGAGAATTAACTCCTCTGAAACATAATTGAACTGTATTGGGATCTGGTTGTTGGGCAGTTTCAAACTTTGTAGGTAAGATATTCTTTGTTAAATAATGCAAGACAGATTTAATAGATGTAATATCCATTATCTGTGGAACACCTTTTTGCATTATTCCTTTTTAGTTCACAGGATGTCTATTTTACTGTAAATAATTTAATATGGAAAATCAACGAAAACTCATTATCCTTACTGGACCCAGCGGGGTTGGTAAAGGAACAGTTATTAAAGAAATAATAGGTAAAGAAAAACATTTTTGGCTTTCAATATCAGCAACTACTAGAGAACCTAGAGAGGGAGAGAAGGATGGTGAAAATTACTACTTTTTAAATCAAGAAAAGTTTAAAGAAATGATTGAACAAAATCTTTTCCTTGAATGGGCTCAATTCGCTGGGAACTACTATGGAACGCCTTTGTCTTCTGTTAATGAGAAAATAAAAAAGGGATTTACTGTACTACTTGAAATTGAAGTAGAGGGTGCAAGGCAAATAAAAAATAAGTTCCCTAATTCACTTTCAATATTTTTACTTCCTCCGGATAAAGAGGAGTTAGAGAGAAGAATAAGAAATAGAGGTACAGAAAAAGAAGAGGCAATTAAAAAAAGACTCTCTAGGGCTAATTATGAAATTTCAGTATCAAATCAATTTGATTTTGCATTAACAAATCACAATGTTGGTGAAACTGCAAAAAAAATAATCAAGTTAATAAAAACTTGATTATTCTCTCTTTTATCAGCTCATTGGATGGAATAATAAATCTGGGAAAAACCTGTTGAATTCGATAATTATTCCAGCTGTAAGGCTTAGCCAAATTGCTGCTACTACTGGGGCAGATCTGACAAATTTTGTGTTTAGAATTTTGAACATTTGTTTTATGAAAGTTTTTTAAAGATGTTTAGCGAGGACCATTGAGTGTAATATTGTTATCTTTCTCTCTTAAATCTCCATTTCTACCTTGTTTATTTGCAAGAAGAGGCCATTGCGCTCCTTTTACAAGACATTTTTTAGCCAAGTTTAGATCAATAATGATTTCAAGATCTGCTGGATTTTTAGTCTTCTTTGATTCAATCAAATACTCTCTTCCCGACCAGCCTATAATTCCAGCAATATAAATAAACAATACTCCCGGAATAAGTAAATCTCCTTCATGACCTCTATTGAGAAGAGCCCCCCATGGTTCTAGAGGGGGTCCAATAATTAAATGAGGAAGGCCATCATCTCCGCAAGATGCTTTGCTATATCTTTCAAATCTTGAGATATCTTTTTGAGTAGTAGCAGAGCTTGCCCTTTCAATAAATTTTGGGTTTTCAGAGCATTTTGTGAGGGCTGATGCAGTATATTCTGTGCTTGCTCTATCAGCATTTAAGGCTGGGCCATTAGCCGCTAGAGCAATTGGAGTAATTCCTAAAAATAGAAAAACTGAGGTTATGATTGAAAAAAAGAATTTCATAAGTTGCAATCTTTAATTCCTTAAAGTGTGTTAAGAAAGAAATTAATATTAAAATAGAGCAAGATGAATCAAATATGCGCAAAGTTTTAGCTATTGAAACAAGTTGTGATGAGACATCTGTCTCAATAGTTTCTAATATTGACGATGATTTCAAAATTCATTCAAATATAATTGCATCTCAAATTGAAGATCATTCTAAATGGGGAGGTGTGGTTCCTGAACTTGCAGCCAGAAAACACCTAGAGTTATTACCTTTTGTTTTGGAAAAGGCATTAGAAGAGTCAAAATTTAGAATCGATGAAATTGATTATATTGCTTCAACTGTAGCCCCAGGATTGGTTGGTTGTTTAAGAGTTGGTTCTATTACCGCGAGATCACTTTGTATGTTGTATTCAAAGCCATTTTTAGGGATTCATCATTTGGAGGGGCATTTATCTTCAATTCTATTTTCAGAAAACTATCCAAAAAATTCTTTTCTTACATTACTGGTTAGTGGCGGACATACTGAATTGATAAAGGTTGACGAAAAAAGGGCAATGAAAAGGTTAGGAAAGAGTTTTGATGATGCTGCAGGTGAAGCCTTTGATAAAGTCGGAAGATTGTTAGGTCTTAGTTATCCAGGAGGACCGGAAATTGAAAAGATTGCTAAAAATGGAGATCCACTGAAATTCAATTTACCGAAATGTAGGATTTCTGATAAAAAGGGTGGATTTCTTAAATATGACTTCTCTTTTAGTGGCCTAAAAACTGCTGTTTTAAGATTGGTTGAGAAAATAAATCTAGATAAAAAACTGGTTCCAGTTGCCGATATCGCTGCAAGTTTTGAGAGAGTAGTGGCGGAGGTACTGGTAGAGAGAACAATAAGATGTGCAATAGACCATAGTTTGGATACTATTGTTGTAGTTGGAGGTGTGGCTGCCAATAATACATTAAGAAAAATGATGATTAGTGAAGCAACTAAAAAATCTATTAAAGTTCATTTAGCTCCCCTTAATCTTTGTACTGATAATGCGGCGATGATTGGAGCAGCAGCGTTGTTCAGGATCAAATTTAAGGATCATTTGAGTTCCCTTAAATTAGGCGTCTCTGGAAGACTCTCAATTGAACAAGCAAATACCCTTTACCAAGAAAATCCGCCTTTTTAACTTCAATGAATAAACAACCTAAAATTGAGATTAAAGAAACAAATAAATTTGTTGATAAAAAAGAACTAAATTTATGGAAAAGAGGTTTTACCCCGCAAGCTGAAATATGGAATGGAAGGATGGCTACTATAGGAATTGGAATAATTTTTATAATTATTGCTTTATTAAGCCAATTCTCTAAATTGTAATGTAAACAAATTGATTTTAAAGTAATTTTGCTGAAAATTATCAATTTTTAGTTTAGTTCAGTTGAGTATTTAAATTAAAAATTATTGTAATTAATGGACTTGCAATGAGATTATTGATTTAATCAAACTAATTAATAGTTTTCCTATTTATAAGATTATATGACTCCTGAAAGGCTTGGCTTACTTTGGGGGATAACTGTATTTGCAGGTGCTTGTGCTCGATTATTTTCTTCTGTCACAGGATTCCCGAGTGTTGTTATTTTATTGCTTTCTGGATTATTAATCGGAAGATCAGGTTTGGGACTGGTTGAGCCTTTAGATCTAGGACAAGGGCTTGAAACTATTGTTGGACTTTTAGTATGCTTAGTTCTCTTTGAAGGGGGACTAAATTTAAAATTACCTGAAGGGAATATAAGAAATACTGTTTTGAAAATTTCATTGATAAGAATATTTATTTCATTATCAGCCGGAATCTTTATTGCTCATTTGCTTGCTGGACTTTCATGGCAAGTTGCAGGCATATATAGTGCGATAGTTTTAGCTACTGGACCAACAGTCGTCTCTCCATTAGTTGAACAAATAAAATTAACTTCCCCTCTTTCAGAGGTTTTAAAAGCAGAGGGGTTGTTATTAGAACCGATTGGAGCAGTACTAGCCTTGTTGCTTTTAGAACTAACATTAGGGGACTTACATGGCATTAATGATGTATTTATCGCATTAATGCAAAGATTAGGGGGTGGAGTTTTAATTGGATTAAGTTCAGGATGGTTACTATCTGAAATTCTAAAAAAAATAATTAATGAAGCCTCATTTGGAATAGAGCTTCAAGTTACTCTTGGATTTATTTTTCTTGTCTATGGAATTTGTGAATATTTTTTACCAGAATCAGGCTTACCTGCATCTGTCGCGTCAGGCTTTATTGTAGGGAAAAGAGAAATAATAGATAAAGAGAGATTGGATAATCTAATAGGTGAACTAGCTCAACTAGCAATAACAGTTCTTTTCCCCCTTTTGGCAGCCGATGTCTCTTGGGGGGAATTAAGTCCACTAGGTTGGGGAGGGGTTGTTTGCGTTTTAATGATGATGGTAATTGTTCGTCCTATTTCTATTTGGATAGCAACTATGGGAAGAGAATTAGATCTTAAGGAAAAAGTATTTTTAGCTTGGGTAGCTCCAAGAGGTATTGTTACAGCAGCAGTTGCATCTCTTTTTTCTATAAGATTAGAGCAGGCTGGGATTCTTGGAGCTGGCCGTCTTCAAGGTTTAGTTTTTCTAACTATATTGTTGACAGTTGGAATACAAGGTGTCACAGCTAAACCTTTAGCAAATAGGCTTGAATTAGCCCAAAAAAAATCTAAATCTTGATCTCAATAAGACATCTTTCAATTCGTAAAATATCACTTTTGTTCTCTGAAAAGAGTTCCCAACTTTGAATTAAATCTGGACCACTTAGACATCCAAAAAAAGCTACCCTCAATGATTTCATTAAAATCCCCTTTTTTACATTATGAATTTTCGAGATTTCATTTATTGTTTCCTTAGCTTTCTCTTTTGTTAATTTCATAATTTTTTTCTCTTTCAAATAATTTAATATAAGCATTAGAGATGCTTTCCCATTATTGTTTTGAAGAAAATCTTGACCCTCTTTTTGAATTGGAGGCAGCAAGAAAAATGGTTTTGATTGATCAATACCATCTTTTAAAAGACTCATTGAGTCTCTTAGCAAAATAACTAATTTTATACCCCATTCCTGAGATGGCGCTTCCCACCCCATTCTTGCCCAGTATCTCTGAATGATTTTGTTTAATTTCATTGATTCCATATTTTTTATATATTGAGAATTAATCCAGTTGAGCTTTTCCCAATTGAATTTTGCTCCAGCTTTATTTATATCTGATAAGTCAAAAAATTTTGATATATCGTTAAGTGAAAGAATTTCCCCTTCAGCAGACTTAGGGGACCAACCTAAAAAGGCCATGTAGTTAGTTAATGCCTCAGGTAAATATCCCATCTCTTTAAATTCATCGATTGAAGTAACACAATCTCTTTTGGATAATTTTTTCCCTTCGCTATTTAAGATTAGAGGTGTATGAGAAAAAGTGGGCAATTTAAAATCCAATGCTTTATAAATTAAAATTTGTTTTGCAGTATTAGAGATATGGTCTTCCCCCCTTATTACATGAGTTATATTCATGAAATTATCATCAACTACAACTGCAAGATTATATAAAGGATCTCCAATCTCATATCCCAAAGCTCTTCTAGATAAAACCAAATCACCACCTAAGTCCTTTCCCTGCCATGTGATTTCACCTCTAATTTGATCTAACCATTTGATTTTTACTTTTTCATCAATCTTAAACCTTATTACTGAAGTCCTTCCTTGGGATATGAATTTTTCTATTTCTTCTTTCGAAAGATTTCTGTGTCTATTATCGTGCTTTGGTGGTAAACCTTCTTTCTTTTGGGTTTCTCTTAGTTTTGAAATCTCATCTTCTGTAGTAAAACATCTATAAGCATATCCACTTTCCAATAACTTTTTAATGTAGTTTTTGTGAATAGAAATTCTTTCACTTTGCTTAACAGGTTCTTCATCCCATTCAAGTCCAAGCCATTTCAAGCCCTCTAATATATTTTTCGTATATTCGGGTTTTGATCGGAGAAAATCTGTATCTTCTATCCTGATAAGGAATTTACCACCTATTTTTTTTGCATACAACCAGTTGAATAACGCTGTTCTAGCTGTACCGATATGAAATAAACCTGTTGGACTTGGGGCTAATCTTAAACGTTTTTCCAAATTTTTTTTTGAAAAAAAACGGGACCGACGGGATTCGAACCCGCAACTTCCGCCGTGACAGGGCGGTGCTCTAACCAGTTGAACTACGGTCCCAGAGTTTTAGTTCTAAATTTAATAGAACATCATCATTAAAATTATCAGATCATAATGCTGAATTAATGTTGTTGTAATAAAAAAAATCTATTAATTTGAGGATTTAAAGAAATAGTTAGTTTAGGTGATACCTAAATATCAATAACTATTTATTTTTGAGGTCTAAATCCAGCAGGTTCTATCATTCTAACTTGGTTGCCTCTTGCTGTAAATTCTCTGCCTTGATCACTTTGGACAACAACTCTTCCACCAGATTTGACTCTAATGACTCTTGCACGAACCCATCCTAAAGCTGCTGATTCAAGGACTTTTACTACGTCCCCAGGTTGAAGATCTAACTCCATCTTACGAAAAATGATTTATATAATGTTGATTAAACGCGCCGTGGAGGACTTGAACCCCCGGCATCAGGTTTTGGAGACCTGCGTTCTACCAACTGAACTAACGGCGCATTTAATAAATTATAAGCGCCATGGTGACCAATAGGTTGATTACTTTACAACTTTATCGATCGAAGCGTTGTTTTACGCGAGTAGCTTTGCCTACTCTATCTCTTAAATAGAATAACTTAGCTCTTCTTACTTTACCTCTGCGTTCAACTTTTAGAGAGGCAACTTGTGGACTATGTAGCATAAATACTCTTTCAACACCGATACCCTGAAAGATTCTTCTGACTGTAATAGTCTGGTTAAGACCTCCATGTCTCTTGGCGATGACAACACCTTCATAAGGTTGAACTCTTTCTTTGTTACCTTCTGTAATTTTTACTCCAACTTTGACAGTATCTCCTACATAAATTTCAGGTAAATCCTTTTTTAATTGTCCATTTTCAAATTCACTAATAAAGTTGTAAGGACTTATTTTTTTTGCAGTTTTAGAAACCAAGTTGGATCCTTTCGGTTCAACTGCCACATCAATTGAGGTATCAGTTTTAATACCGGTTTCTAATTCATTTTCTTGTTTCTCATTAGCCATTTTGGTGTTATTTATCCTACAAGAACTATATCTTAACCCTTTGACTCGCCTTTAGTAACCTTTTTGGTAAATGAAATTGTTTTTGAAAACATTTGAAATCCTGTTATTACCATCCATAAAACTCCAAGAGAATTTAATACTACGTATATGAGCTCTCCATTATCTCCAAGCCACTCCCCTTCATGGAGAGACATTAACCAATGAACTTGCTCCCTCGAGTAACCTAATAAATCTTTTGAAACTCTATAGAGAAGACCAGTGATTGAAGATATAAGTAATGGGAGGAAAACCCAAGGTGCCAAAGCTTTATGAAATTGCCTAGAATTAGAAAAAATTTTCATTCCTGTCCCCAATTTTATTGTTAGATTTAAAGTAGCCAAGTTCATAATGGCTATTTTGATGATATTTAACTATTACTATTATTTATTCCAATGAGACATTTTGCAGATCTTTTATTAAATAAAAATAATTCCAAAACTAATGATCAAGTTCCATTCATTCAGAGAAGAAGAGGAATTGAAATTAAATCCGCGCGTGAAATAAATCTGATGAAAAAATCTAGCAGAATAGTGGCGACAGTGCTTAGGGAAATTAATGATTTAATTCAACCGGGTATGAGCACGCAAGATTTAGATGATTTTGCTGAAAAGAGGATAAGAAGTTTTGGAGCTGTGCCTAGTTTTAAAGGTTATCATGGTTTTCCCTCAAGCATTTGTTCTAGTGTTAATAATGAGGTTGTTCACGGAATACCAAATAAAAATAAAATAATAAAAAATGGTGACTTAATTAAAATTGATACAGGTGCATATTTAGATGGCTTTCATGGAGATAGTTGTATATCAATATGTGTAGGAGAGGTTGGTTCAAATGCACAAAAACTTAGTGATGTAGCATATAAAGCATTGTATGCCGGTCTTTCAAAAATTAAAGCAGGTAATACACTTCTCGATGTAGCCGGGGAAATCGAAGATGTAGTTATAAAAAATGGTTTTAGTGTTGTTGAAGACTATACAGGTCATGGAGTTGGAAGAAATCTTCACGAAGAACCCTCTGTATTTAACTTTCGGACTAAAGAGTTACCAAATGTGGTTCTTCGTGAAGGAATGACATTAGCTGTTGAACCGATTGTAAACGAAGGTAGTAAATTCTGTAGAACATTAGAAGATAGATGGACCGTCATAACAAAGGATGGAAAATTATCGGCTCAATGGGAGCATACAATTGTTGTTTTAAAAGATGGCATTGAAATATTGACAGATAGAGATTTCTAATCACTAGGATTTATAACTATAAATAATTTTGCAATATAGGAAGTTAAAAAATTCTTTCAAGGGGAAAAGGATGTAGGTAAGAGGATTTAAACTAATTATTATCAGAAAATTATTTGACTTAGCTAAGTCAAAAATTTTTTTAGAGACAAATTTGGGACTCATAATTCCAATAGGATTTAATTCAGATTTAAAAGGCCCTAGGATTATTTTTTTTATAATTAATCTTTTCTTAGCATCTTTGTCAAGAAAATTTCTTTTGAAAGAGACTAGTTTACCAATAAGTGCTTTACTTATTTCATATGAGGGATTAAGCGCTGGTAATATTTCAGCTTCAGATGTGTTTATCCAAATCTCTTTTTTTGTTGAAGATTCATTTGTTAAGGCGATTTCTTCAAATAAGTTCATAAGTTTGAATTTGCTTAATGCATTAATTTCGATTGTGTTTTCATAATTCGAATATTTTCTGCTCAAGTTATATATGCCGTGGTTCAAAATTAAAATGTCTATTTTCTTAAGATGTTTTTTTAATGTCGATTCTTTCCCACATTCCCATTTAATCCATTCATTAGGAGATTCAGGATTCATTTCTGAATCAGTTTTGCTATGAGTAAAACCAATCACTTTATATCCTTTCTGACGAAACAACCTTGTAAGTTCTTTACCTAACGCTCCCGAAGCCCCAGTAATCCCTATAGTTTTTGGTTTTTTTTTTGAAGTTATCATTTTGATTTGTTTTGATAAAATGTCAAACAGCTAAAGATAATTTACCTACAAAATATTAATTTTTCCATTTGATTAAAACTCATAAATAAATATTTGTTTAGTTCTTAAAAAAATATTATCTTAAACCTATGGAAAAATTTTTTTATTAATTATGAGCGATATATTATTAATTGGTTCATGTGAACCATTTAGTGGTAAGTCTGCACTGGTTCTTGGGATTGCAAAAAGAATCTTACAGGGAGAAAAAAAAGTACGTATCGGTAAACCATTGGCAACCTGTATCGAACTTACTAATCTACCCTCAATGTCCTATGAAGGTCTAATAGATGATGATGTTAAGTTTATTGGTTCCACATTAAATATTGAAGAAGAGAATTTAATTTCTTCAGTAGGATTATTGGATAATATATCTGCAGAAAAAAGAATCTCAAATAAAGACTTACTTCCCGGGAAAGGTTTTGATCAAATTCAGGGGCTAGTTAATGATGATTTTGAGGGATTAAATATTCTTGAAGCGGCTGGAAGTCTTCACGAGGGAATGATATATGGTTTAAGTCTCCCACAACTAGCTGAGACTTTAGATGCGAAAGTCTTAATTGTTAATTTATGGGAAGACTGTAAAAGCGTAGATGCATTACTTGATGCGAAAAAACAATTAGGGGATCATTTGGCTGGAGTGGTACTAAATGCAGTTTTGCCCCAAGAAGTCGAAAAAGTTAAAAACGAAATAATTCCTTCTCTTAAAGACATGAATATTGAAGTATTTGGGGTAATGCCAAAATCTCCATTGCTTAGAAGTGTCACTGTCGGAGAGCTAGTAAGAAGATTAGATGCCCAAGTAATATGTTGCCCCGAAAAAGATCAATTACTTGTTGAGACATTAAGCATTGGTGCAATGGGTGTAAATTCTGCAATGGAATTCTTCAGAAGAAGACGGAATATGGCTGTAGTTACTGGAGCTGACAGAACCGATATCCAACTTGCAGCACTAGAAGCTTCAACGCAATGTCTTATTTTGACTGGTTTGGGAGACCCTTTATCTCAATTGATTCATAGAGCAGAGGAATTGGAGGTTCCAATTTTAAAAGTGGAATTAGACACTCTTTCTTCTGTGGAAATTATTGAACAAGCTTTTGGTCATGTCAGGATTCATGAGTCAATTAAGGCTTCTTATGCTGTTCAATTAGTTCAGGAGCATGTAAATCTAAAAAGAATTCTCGAAAAGATAGATTTTCCCTGCAATTTTTCAGATAAATGCTAATTTCAAATATAGTAGCTGTTTTATTTTGAGTCGCTCCTTAGATCTACCAGTAACCGAAGGCGTTGATGCCTTAGCTCAAGAACTTGCAAAACTCCAGAATAATGGGAAAAGGAGGATAGCTTTTTTGGGCAGTAGACATGTACCAGTCGTCGATATCCATTTGATTGAGTTAATAGCGAGGTCATTAGCAGAGGAGGGACATAATATTCTCACATCTGGATCTCAAGGTGTAAATGCTGCGGTAATTAGAGCTGTTCTAGATATCAATCCATCATTATTGACTGTATTACTACCACAAAGTCTTGATAGACAAATACCTGAAATAAAGGATCAACTTGAAAGGGTTATGCATTTAGTTGAAAAAAGTGAAAATGATGAATTACCTTTGCCACTTGCAAGCAGCCTTTGTAATCAAGAAATTATTACTAGGTGTGATCAATTAATATGTTTTGCATTTCACGATAGTGAAACATTGCTAAATAGTTGTAGATGTGCTGAAGAAATGGGAAAGGTGGTAAGCTTGTTATTTTTCGATTAACTTAATCAAGTTCCATTTATTGAAATCTAATTTATGCTATTAATAATTTTGCATTTAAAAATTTACGATGGCTGAAAATTTTTCTTTTGATATCATTTCTGATTTTGAGAGACAGGAATTAGTAAATGCTTTGGATCAAGTAAAAAGGGAGATTTCTCAGCGTTACGATCTTAAAGGAACAGATACTTCGGTTGATTTAGATAAAGAAAATATTATTATCACTACTAATAGTGAACTAACTTTAAATGCCGTAAATGACATCGTTAGACAAAAAGCTATAAAAAGAAACTTATCTTTAAAAATTTTTGATTACGGAGAAATTGTAATAGTTAGTGGTAATAAAGTAAGGCAGACTATTCAGTTAAAACAAGGTATTAATCAGGAAATAGCAAAAAAAATCAGTAAAAATATTAGAGATCAAATAAAAAAAATTAATGTCAGTATTAATGGAGAGACACTTAGAGTATCAAGTAAAAGCAAAAATGATCTTCAACTAGCAATTAGGCTTATTAATGAATTGGAAGAGTCATTGAACATTCCTCTAAAGGCTAATAACTTTAGGTAAGATCTTGAACAGCAGTAATTTTAAAAAATGTCAGATTTTTCAGAATCTTTAGTGCAAACATTATTTTTAAAAGTAAAAGAATATCCGCGTTTCTCAATGGGCGAAATAGAAAAATTTTGTTGGATGGCGGTGCATGAGTATAAGCATGGGGTTCTACCCTCGGAATATGATATTAGGGAGATAGATGAGGATCTTTATTTGCAGTTGTTGAAAAAATTTAAATCAAAAATTTAGTAACAACCACTTATATTATGTATTGCAATTATTAAAAAAATATTTTAATTAAATGTTTTTAATGCACTAATTAATTTGATTAAATATGATTAATCAAAAGAAGAAATTTTAATGGCAACATCCTTTAAGAATGTCACACCAACTGGTCCTGGTGGTACTGCAACACTATTTATTGTATTATCTTTCACTGGCTTTCTTTTATTAACTCAATCCCTCTTTGTTGTTCCTTCTGGACAGGTTGCAGTGGTAACAACTTTAGGTAAAGTAAGCGGCCCTTCCAGAAGAGCCGGCTTAAACTTTAAACTTCCATTTATCCAATCTGTGTATCCATTTGATATTAAAACTCAAGTTCAACCAGAAAAATTTGAAACTTTAACAAAGGACTTACAGGTTATTAGAGCAACAGCTACAGTCAAGTACTCCGTTAAGCCAAATGAAGCAGGAAGAATTTTTGCCACAATTGCTAGTAGAAATAGTGATGTTTATCAAAAAATTGTTCAGCCATCTTTACTAAAAGCTCTTAAATCAGTTTTTTCCCAATATGAGCTAGAAACAATTGCTACGGAATTTGCCGTTATTTCTGAAAAAGTAGGCGACACGGTTGCTCAAGAATTAAATTCATTTGACTATGTAGATGTTAAAAGTTTAGATCTGACTGGATTAGAGATTGCTGAAGAATATAGAGCTGCCATTGAACAAAAACAAATAGCTGGCCAACAGTTATTAAGAGCAAAAACAGAAGTTGAAATTGCGGAACAGGAAGCTCTTAGATATGAAACACTAAACAGAAGCCTTGACGATCAGGTACTTTTCAAATTATTTCTCGATAAATGGGATGGAAGCACACAAGTAGTTCCTGGCCTTCCAGGTTCAGAGGGAGGTACCCCACCAGTAATAGTTGGCGGTAGAAAATAATTGAGAAATTTAATTTTAATCAATTACATAATTACTTAATTTAAGTTAAGGAATAATAATTTAATAATTTTTTATGGAATTAAATGATTGATCAAATGCTTCAATAGTTTTATCAATTTCTTCTTCACTATGGGCAAGTGATGTAAAGCCTGCTTCATAAGGGCTTGGAGCCAAATAAATACCTCTTTGAAGCATTTCTCTATGCAATTTACCAAAAAGTTCAGCATTATTTGTTTTGGCTTCACTAAAATTCCTTACTGGCCCTTCACATAAGAAAAAACCAAACATAGCACTAACATTCCCACCGTTGATAACTACACCATTATTTTCCGCAGATAGAATTATACCCTCAATTAATTTTGATGTAATTGCATCAAGTTTTTCATAGGTGCCTTCTTGTTTGAGAAGCTCAAGAGTTTTTATTCCGGCAGTCATTGCAAGTGGGTTTCCGCTCAGAGTACCCGCCTGATAAACGGGACCAGAGGGGGCTACCATTGACATTATTTCTTTCTTGCCTCCGTATGCTCCAACAGGTAAACCTCCACCTATCACCTTACCAAGGGTGGTTAAATCAGGAGTAACGCCAAATTTTTCTTGGGCGCCTCCATAACTGATTCTGAAACCGGTCATAACTTCATCAAAGACAAGCAAAGAACCATTTTCGGTAGTTAATTCTCGCAATCCTTCTAAGAATCCAGGCTCAGGAGTAATAAAACCAGCATTACCCACGATAGGTTCAAGAATCACCCCTGAAATGGCATCTGGATTTTCCGAAAATAATTTTTTTACTGCTTCAAGGTCGTTGTAAGGCGCAGTAAGGGTGTTTGCAGTTGTTGATCGTGGAACCCCTGGAGAGTCTGGTAATCCTAAGGTAGCCACACCCGATCCTGCTTTTACCAAAAACATATCTGCATGGCCATGATAGCAACCGTCAAATTTAATAACTTTGTCTCTTCCAGTGAATGCTCTCATAAGCCTTAAAACGGCCATACATGCCTCAGTTCCACTATTAACAAATCTAACCATCTCAACGGATGGAACAGCATCTATAACCATCTCAGCAAGTTTATTCTCTAATACGCATGGAGCTCCAAAACTGGTACCCTTCTCGATTGCCTCCTGCAATGCAGTAGTAACCTCGGGATGCGCATGCCCACATATAGCGGGTCCCCAACTTCCTATGTAGTCAATATATCTGTTCCCATCAATGTCCCATGCGAAAGGTCCTTTAACTCTATCAAATACAACTGGTTTACCACCTACGGATTTAAAAGCTCTAACTGGAGAGCTAACTCCTCCAGGCATTAATTTCTGAGCGGCTGAAAAAACTTCTTCAGATTGGGTGTAATTAAATATGTCAGTCACAATTGCAATGAATTAAGCTTTGAGAAAAATTTAGTCATGTTCTAAATTAGAAATAAGTAAAAATTTTGTCAATCAGATTGAAATTCTACATTATGATATTTTTATCGCGATAGTTTGGATTGTAAATTATTAATTCTTGAGAAATAACAATATATATTTGTATTAGTCAAGATAACTCTTTATTAACTAGTGTTTTCAAGTACTTGTAAAATTTTATTTATATTTCGAAAAAATTATCCTCCTCATCAAAAAGATTTGTATCTATGTCTTTCAAGTTAAGATCTATCATTACTGGGGCGTGATCACTAGGGCGTAAATTTGCCCTAGGTAAGCTGTCTATCACACAACTTTTGAGTTTTGATGTTAATTCTTTACTAACGTAGATATGGTCTATTCTCCATCCTTTATTTAATTCATATGCATTATTACGGTAATCCCACCAACTCCAATGACCAGTGTTTTCTTCAAAAATCCTAAAAGAATCTATTAATCTTCCTTTCAGAACATTTTTTAGCACGTTCCTCTCTATATCAGAGGCCATTATTCCTCCTTCATATTTCTTTGGATCATGAATATCTAAGTTAGATGGTGCAATATTAAAATCACCCATAAGACAAATCATTCCGCCTTTTTTTTCTTCTTCATCCAAAAAAGAGGCTAAACAATTCAACCAATTAATTTTGTATTTGAATTTATCGGAATCAAGTGAAGATCCATTGGGCACATAGACATTTATTATCTTGATCCCATTTATTTCAGCAGAAATTAGTCTTTTTTGATCTAGGAAACTTTCAATATTTAGATCGTAGTCTGCACAACCGTAGAATCCTTTTTTAACATTCTCCGCTTTTATTTTCGAAATAATAGCTACACCATTATATGATTTTTGCCCATAAACCTCTACTGAGTATCCAGATTTTTCGAAAGGTTCAAGAGGGAAACTATCATCCATCACTTTCGTTTCCTGCAAACATAGAACATCTGGACTGACTTTATTAATCCAATCTATTGTTTGCGAAAGTCTGGATCTTATAGAGTTAACATTCCAAGAAGCTATTAACAAATTTCATCACTAATATGTAAAATTAAAATAGCAAATAATTTTGGCATTAAAGAATTTTGAAAATAAATAAAATAAAAATCTATTTTTGTAAAAATCTCTCAAAACCAACGTCTTTAGTTATATTTCTTTTTTCCTTAATTTCACTAAAAGGTAATTTACTAAACGCCGAATATTTATTTGAAGAATTACAAATTGAAAGCTCCACTAAAGAAGACGATAGTAAATCAGCAATACCAACTAATCCATTTGAAATTGTTGAAATGATTAGGAGACAAAACATTCTAAATGATGCTACTAATCCATCTGAAGCAATAGACGATGCTTTAAAGTCTTTTAATGGTTTGGAGGAATAAAAAGATATTTTTATGAGATAAAGTATCTTTCAAATTTTTAATATGTTAAAAAATCCAATCCCAAAAGTTACAAATAAACTTCAGTATAGAGCTATCGGAATCGTCAATAGCAAATTTATCCCCCATGATAATGAGCAATTAAATAGAGGCTATTTAACTGATAAAAAAGGCGAAAAAATTGAAACAGTAGTATTAGGAAAAGCATTATCTCTTATAAAAAGGCATATTGATTTAAAGAAAAGTTATTTTTGGATTGTTTATCCAAAAAATAAAAATACACAAAATCTGCATTTACAAGTTATTGGTATCTGGGATCCTTATCGGTTAAATGATTTTCAAAATGATTCTTCAAAAACAAACTTTTCTAAATTATTAGAGGAATTAGATTTAAAAGATAATTATTTTTCTGTTAGAGGAGAATTAGTCTTCGTAAACATACAAAAGAAAGAGATTGTTATTAAGATCTGTTCTGTTTCAAAGCTAAAGAACTATAAAAATAAAAATTTTAAATTAGTTATTAAAGGCGAACTTCCCCTTGAACTTCTTAATTGTTTCGTAAGTTTAGATGTGATAAGAGATGGAAATACTTTGAAACTCATCAATTGTGAAGTTATTGAAAAAAACCTTTCAAAAAAAAATTAAAATGAAAAGTTGATCTTCATCGTAATTTTTACTAATAAAGAAATCTAAAATTTATGGAAGATATTTTTATTGAATGTTCCCCTGGAATATCTGGAGATATGTTGCTTGGAGCTTTTTATGACTTAGGTGTGCCTAAAAATATAATTGAAAAACCTCTTTTTGATCTTGGATTGGCGGATCTCTATAATCTTGAATTTAAAGAATCAAAAAGTTGTTCAATCCGAGGTATCAGAGCAAAGGTTGAACAAATTAATAGGAGCCCAATTAATAGAAATTGGAAAAGTATTAAAGAACTTATTTTAAATAAGAATTTAGAAGAGAAATTAGAGCAATTAATTTATGAAGTATTTGAATCTTTAGCAATTGCGGAAGGAAAAGTTCATGGCATTGAACCTGATGAGGTACATTTTCATGAAATTGGATCTATCGATTCCTTAGTGGATATAATAGGAGTGTGTGCTGCATTGAACTATTTAAATCCTAAAAAGGTTTATTGCAATGAACCAATGTTGGGAAAGGGTTTTGTTCAAACAGAACACGGAAAATTATCTGTCCCACCTCCTGCTGTTATAGAGCTAATAAGAAAAAAAAATATTAAAGTTTTATCATGTTTTGACTCAATCGAGGGGGAACTTTCTACACCAACTGGCATTGCTTTACTTTCTAATTTAGTTGACTATTTGCAACTTCCTTCAAAATATTCTATTAATTCTTATGGAGTTGGCATTGGTAATTTGAAATTCCCATTCCCCAATTTGGTTAGGGTTTATAAAATTACCTCATTTGATGAATCTTCTATTAATCAAGAAATTAATCCAAAGTG
Source organism: Prochlorococcus sp. AG-347-K18 (assembly GCA_003281365.1). Classification (GTDB taxonomy): domain Bacteria; phylum Cyanobacteriota; class Cyanobacteriia; order PCC-6307; family Cyanobiaceae; genus Prochlorococcus_A. The sequence continues at coordinate 81,969 of QCCF01000004.1, read as the reverse complement.
TGAAGAGATATCTATACAAGAAGCATGGATTGATGACCAGACTCCTGAAGATATTTGCAATTTTGTAGAGAAACTAAGAATTGAGGGGGCTTATGATGTCTCTTATCAAGCAATTAACATGAAAAAAAATAGAATTGGATTTTCTATTCAAGCAATCTTGCCAAAAGAAAAGAGGCAATATTTTAGGAGATTATGGTTTGAATATTCCAATACTATTGGTGTTCGTGAAAGGATCCAATATAGGTGGAAATTACTTAGAAGAAGAGGAGAATGTTTAACCTCTTTTGGCAAGATAAAAGTTAAACAGACCTTGAGACCAGATGGATCAATCACAATCAAACCAGAAAATGACGAAGTCTTGAGATTAAAACTAGAACATAAAAAATCGACTGATTTTCTAAGAAAAAAAATAGAAGAATCAAGTAAAAACTTTAAAGCATTTGAAAACTGGAAATGAGTTTTAATACAAAAGTTAAATTATATTTGAAATTATTTAAGGGTATAAATTTTAGTTTTTTAAAAAGTATTTTTTTTATATCAAGCCTGATATATTTTTCCTTCTATTTTTTTAATAACATTGACCAAATTTCTTTGGATTTTAATTTCGAAAAAGACGGATTAAATTTATTATTATCTTTTTTATTTTGCGTTCTCAGTATTTTTCTTAACGCTTATTCATGGAAATATATAGTTATGTGGTTCGGGAAAAGATGTAAAAGAAATAATCTAGTTTCGTTTTATATTTTGACTAATAGTCTTAAATACGTCCCAGGGGGAATTTGGCATTTTTTAGAGAGATTTAATTTTGTTAAAAAAATAAGTAATTCTCAGATCGCTTTTTATTCGACACTTGTAGAGCCTTATTTTATGTTGAGTGGATCTTTTTTATTAGCATCGCTAGGAGTAATTTTTTCACCAATTTACCTTTTTTTAATTTTGCCTTTAATATTTTTAAATAAGAAATTAATTTACCTTGTATTAAGAAGGTTAGAGTCTCTTAAGGGACGAGCATTAGAGTTTTTGAGACTTTCAGATTCAAAGGATAAATTTGGAAAGAAAATAAATATAATTTCTTTTTTCCCTACCAAAGCATTTTTATTTGAAATAGGGTTTGTCTTATCTAAATTTATTGGGTTTTATATTTGCCTAAATACTTTTTATACGAATAATACTCTTAATATTATTTTTTTATTAGTAATCTTTTCATTATCTTGGTCTATAGGCTTAATAGTCCCTACAGCTCCAAGTGGAGTTGGAGTTTTTGAAGCTTGTTTCCTTTTTTTTGTTGGTAGAAATATTCCCCAAAATACAATTCTTGTAATTTTAATTTATTTTAGGTTCATTTCTACATCGGCAGATCTTTTGTTAAGCTGTCCTTTTTTAGTAAGAAAACTATTAGAAAGAATTTAGTTTTTTTTCTCTAAACTTGGTATCAATGTAATTGATGCAATAAGGCCTAAAGTCATGATAAGAATGGCTGGTAATATCGCCTCTACCATTCTTTCATCTCCAGCATATTGATATATCCTCACAGACAATGTATCAAAATCAAATGGTCTCATAATAAAGGTTATGGGTAATTCTTTTATCGTGTCTACAAAAACTAAAAGTGATCCTACAAAGATTGGTCCTTGAAGAAGAGGTAGATGAATTCTTTTGATGATTCCTGGCCAATTCTCACCTAGTCCAAGTGCAGCTTCATCAAGACTAGGAGAAATTCTCTCAAGACTTGAATCAATAGAACCCTTAGAAATAGTTAGAAATCGAACAAGATAACCCCAAATCAGTAAGCAAATAGCAATGAAATTGAATTTTGAAGAAGAAATGCTTATTAAAGACAAAGCTAATACAGTTCCAGGAATTGCGTAACCTATTCCCGCAAGGTTCGTTATTAGTCCTAGTAATAAGCTTTTATTTGGACGTCTTGCTAAGGAAATTATTAAAGAGAATAACATCGTTATTAATGCAGTAAATAATCCTAGACTTATGGTCCTGAATGATAGGGTAAGTAATTCTATAGATAACCCTTTTTGAATTTGATCGATATTGAGCAGAACCCAAAAACATGGAATTCCAAAAGAGAAAATTGGAGGGAATAAAGATATTGTTATTGCTAAAAAAGCTCTTGTTTTTTTTAATTCCCACCCTTGAGAATCTTTTGATGCAGGATTTTCACTCCACCTTTTTGATTTTCTTCGCGAGAATTTTTCAAAAATAATTAAAGTAAAAATTATTAATAGAGCTACCAAAGATAGTCCAATAGCACTTTTTGGATTACCCTCAATTATCCAATTTTCGGCTATACCTGTAGAAATACTTGGAATATTTAATAATGCAAATGTACCTAACTCATTCATTACTTCCATACACATTAAACTTATTCCTGTAATTAGTGCTGGCAACGCCATTGGAAAAGCGATTTTTAAGAAGCTACTCCATGGCCCAACTCCTAAACCTCTACTAGCATTGATTTGATTAACTCCAAATTTATTAAAACTTTCGTTAGCAAGAATGAATACATATGGATAAGTAGAAATTGAAAGTATTAATACACCCCACCATAAACCGGTTACTTGATACCCAAAAATACTTCCTAAGTCCTGCAAAACAGCTGTTATTAGGTATGCTGGGGCGGCTAATGGAATGAGTTGACAAATACGGAGAACCTTTCTGAACTTAAAATCACAATTTGAAAGTAACCATCCATTTAAAGTGCCTAATCCTCCTCCAAAAAAACTTGTTAGTACTAAAACTTTTAAAGTTTCTAATATCTCTACTCCCCCAGCAATGCCTAATGAAAAATTCCCACTTACAACATATTGGACTCCTTCAAGAAGAAAATTGAAAATTGGAATGATTACTAAGAGTGAAACAATAAACGAAGTGAAATAAAGAAAATTTAATTCTGTTAATGTTTTTTTAAACCCTTTAATGCGTATTTTCAAAAATTAATTAAATCCTAATATAAACTCTAGTCTGAATTAAATCTACATGATGACAGTTGATTTTTAATAGTTTGGTGATCTAAGTTTTTTCCTATTAATACTATCTTGTTAGATTTTTCTTTTGTCCATTCCTCATCATCTAGAGAAAACCGCTTTCCAGATAGGTGAAAAATGTGTTTTCTTTCACTTTCCATAAACCATAATATTCCTTTTGCTCTAAATACATTTTGTGAGATTTGATTATCTAAGAAATGTTGAAACTTCCTTAAAGAAAATGGTTCAAATGTCTCATATGAAACTGAGGTAAAACCCTCGATATTATTGATCAAATCGTGGGAATGAGAAGAGTGATCGTGGGAATGAGAAGAGTGATCGTGGGAATGAGAAGAGTGATGGTGGGAATGAGAAGAGTGATCGTGGGAATTTTGTTCTACATTTTTTTTATTTTTCTCGAATTCAAAGGTATCCGTCTCAAATAGACCCACGCTCATTATTGTATGTAATGCAACTTCACTATTAGTTGATCTCAAAATCCTTGGTTCTTTTTTTATTTTATTTATAAACTCCTCTATTTTCTTTAATTGTTTTTCATTTACTAAATCAGATTTATTAAGAAGAAGGATATCTCCGTATAAAATTTGAGAATAGGCGACACTTGTATTATTAATTTCAAAATCAAAATTTTCTCCATCAATGACAGTGATTATCGAATCTAATCTTACTTTTTCTCTAAGATCACCAGCAGCAAAAGTCATTGCTACTGGTAATGGATCTGCTAATCCAGTTGTTTCAACAATCAAATAGTCCAATTTTTCAGCTCTTTCTAAAACTTTGGATACGGTATTTAATAATTCGCCATTGATAGAACAACATATACAACCATTATTTAATTCGATCATATCTTCTGAGCCTTCTATTATTAAGTCATTATCTATTCCAATTTCTCCAAATTCGTTGACTAAAACAGCTGTTTTAATACCAACTTGATTTTTTAAAATATGATTTAGAAGTGTAGTTTTTCCAGAACCTAAAAATCCACTAATAATAGTAACTGGCAATAAATTTTTAGACATTTTGAATAGTTGAAAACAAGTTTATATTTTTATTGATCGAAAATCTTGTTGATTTCCGAAGCTAACGTCTGATCCAGATTCGTAATACCGCCTAGATCATGTGTATTTAATTTAATTACTACTTTTGCATAAACATTCTCCCAGTTAGGATGATGATTATATTTTTCACAGATTAAAGCAACCTTTGTCATAAAAGCAAAGGCTTCAATAAAATTAGCGAAGTTAAATTCTCTTTGGATTTGTTTAGATTTAATTTCCCAGCCAGGTATTTTGACAACTAATTCATTCAATTCTTCATCTTGCAAAATGTAGGGTTCCATTAAATAATAAATCTGACTTATTACATTATAAATATCTTACTTTTTCTCACCAATAATATGTACATTAATTATTCTTTCCTTTTGATCAAATCGATGTTCCCATAAATAAACTGCTTGCCATGTGCCAAGCATAATTTTACCGTCTTGAAAACTCAAAGATAAACATGTGTTTGTTAGGGATGTTTTAATATGTGCTGGCATATCGTCAGCCCCTTCTTGATAATGTTTATAGGATATTTCTTCTCTATTTTTTGATAAGGTTAAGTAGGAATCATAGGGAACTATCGATTGCATATACTTTTTTAGATCCCTCAGTACATTTGAATCTGCGTTCTCATTAATAGTTAAACTGCAACTTGTATGAAGAGAAGTTAAATTTAAAATTCCGGAATGAAAATTATTTTTTTCAATACATAAATTTAAATCATATGTGATATCAATAAAACCCTCGCCATGGGTTATGAATTTTAATTTTGAAAATATTTGTTCCATATAAGTTAAAACTTAATTAATCAATATCCTATTATGGAAAATGATGCATGTTTTACTGCAGACATTAAAATTTTTATCTTAAGATAAATTTACTTTCCATTTAAATCTTTGGCTGAAACTCATTGGAATAAGCTGGGTGCTTACCTTAAAGAAACACAAATATTAGGTTCAATCCAAAATACACTTTATTGGGATCAGAATACTGGAATGCCAAAGAAAGGTGCTTCTTGGAGGTCTGAACAACTTACTTATATTGCAAAAGTATTGCATGAAAGAAATTCTTCCGAGGAATTTTCTAATTTAATACAATCTGCTAAAAATGAATTAACAGATATTGAGCGAAATTCCGATAATCAACTTTTCATGAAAGATAAAGAAAGAAATATTAGTCTTTTATTGAAGGAATTTAATAGAGAAAGAAATTTAGATCCTAAATTAGTTGAGTCTCTAGCAAAGGCAAAATCTAAAGGGTATGAAAGCTGGCAAGAAGCTAAGGAAAAATCAGATTTTAAAATTTTTCTTCCTTTCTTTGAGGAATTAGTTAAATTGCGGATTGAAGAGGCAAAACAAATATCAAATCAATATTCACCATGGGAAACTTTAGCCCAACCCTTTGAGCCTGAATTAACTTTAAAGTGGCTGAATAAAATGTTTCAGCCTTTGAAAGAAACTCTCCCAGAGTTGATTAGAGGGATTTATAAATCTAAGAAATATCACTGGGATTTGAGTCCAGAATCTCAAAATAATTTATGTTCTCAATTACTTGATGAGTTTGGGAGAGATAAAGATCTAGTTGTTGTTGGTAAATCTCCCCATCCTTTTTCGATTACATTAGGACCTAATGATTACAGGATTACGACAAGAATTGTTGAAGGTGAACCATTATCAAGTTTTTTAGCAACTGCGCATGAGTGGGGGCATTCTATTTATGAGCAGGGTTTGCCATCTCAAAGTCATCAATGGTTTGCTTGGCCTTTAGGTCAAGCAACATCTATGGGTATTCATGAAAGTCAATCTTTATTTTGGGAAAATAGAATAGTTAAATCCAAATCTTTTTCAAAAAGATTTTTTAACAAATTTGTTTCGGCTGGATCTTCTCTTAATAATTATTTAGAACTATGGAAATCTATTAATCATTTGGAAGCAGGATTAAATAGGGTTGAAGCGGATGAATTGACTTATGGCTTACACATATTAATAAGAACCGAACTTGAAATAGATTTAATTGAAAGAGGGTTACCTGCTGAAGATATTCCAACAGAATGGGATAAAAGATATGATGAACTCTTAGGAATTAAACCATCTAATGATTCAGAAGGTTGTCTTCAAGATGTTCATTGGAGTGAAGGGGCGTTTGGATATTTCCCCTCATATTTGTTAGGACATGTTATAAGTGCGCAAATATCCTCTCAAATGGAAAGAGACATAGGTTTGATTGACAACTTAATTGAAAATGGTGAATATCAAAAGATCATCTTTTGGTTAAAAAATAATATACATGAACATGGCAGATCAGTTAACTGTATGGAGTTGGTAAGAGCTGTAACTAATGAAGAACTATCCCCAAACTATTTTATTAATCATTTAAGTTCTAAAATAAATGATTTTTGCTGAAACATTACTTTTAAAGAATTTGGTTAGGTGTGAGGATGTAAGATAAATAAAAATAATTTCTTGATGGCAAATCTAAATCAGCCCCCAAGCAGGGTTACCCCCAATTTATTGCACATACTAAATGCTTTCACTGATAGCTCAAATACAATAATAAACACTATTGTTGAATTGAACTCTAATACCATAAATAAATATGAATTAATTACAGAAACGGGTCATCTTAAACTTGATAGGGTAGGTTATTCATCACTTGCGTATCCTTTTGCTTATGGATGTATTCCGAGGACATGGGATGAAGATGGAGATCCACTTGATGTAGAAATTGTTGGAGTAACTGAGCCATTGATACCCGGATCTATTGTGGAAGCAAGGATTATTGGGGTGATGAAATTTGATGATGGTGGAGAGGTCGATGATAAGGTAATAGCGGTTCTCGCGGATGATAAAAGAATGGATCATATCTTAGGTTATGAAGACCTTGGAGATCATTGGTTAAAAGAAACAAAGTATTATTGGGAGCACTACAAAGATCTAAAAAAATCAGGAACATGTACTGTAAATGGTTTTTTTGGGATAGAAGAAGCTGTTAAAGTGATTAAAGATTGTGAAGAGAGATACAAAAAAGAAATTGATCCTAAATTAGTAAATTAATAAATTTTATTTTTCTCTAAATTTTTCAAATATTTCGCTTAGTATTTCTTCGGCACCTTGCTGCTTTAATTTTTTAGCTAGTTCTTTGCCTACTTCTTCGGGAGCATTAATATTGCCAATATATTGATCTTTAATAAGCCTTTCTCCATCAAGAGATGCAACCATACCAGTAAGGTAAAGTTGTTCATTCTGAATTTTACTATTCACACCTATTGGGACTTGGCATCCACCTTCAAGCTCTCTTAAAAAAGCCCTTTCTGCTAGACATCTTTGACTTGTGGGTTTATCTTCTAAGATATTTATAATTTCTAGAACTTTTTTATCATCAGATTTACATTCAATGCCTAGTGCTCCTTGTCCAACGGCATGAAGGGAAATTTCACTTGGGATAATCTGGTGAATTCTTGATTCAAAGCCTAATCTCTTTAAACCAGCGGCCGCAAGAATTATACAATCAAATTCTCCTGCATCTAATTTTTCAATTCTTGTAATAACATTTCCCCTGATATCTCTGAAAACAAGATGTGGGTACTTATTTCTTAATTGTGCAAGTCTTCTAAGAGAGCTTGTTCCAACGATCGAACCTTCAGGTAAGGTTTCTAGTTTATAACAGTCATTTTTTTTGTTTACTACTAAAGCGTCTGCAGGATCCTCCCTTTTTGTAATGCATCCTAATTTAAGGCCATTAGGTAAATTGGTTGGTAAATCTTTCAGAGAATGTACAGCTATATCCGCATGGCCTACGAGCATTTGTGCTTCAAGTTCTTTTGTAAATAAGCCTTTATCACCTATTTTTGCTAAGGCTACATCAAGGATTTTGTCACCTTGAGTTGCCATAGCCTCTATAGATACCTCTAAATTGGGAATATTCCTTTCTAGTTGATCTTTAACCCATAAAGTTTGAACCATTGCTAGCTTACTTCTTCTACTAGCTATTTTCAGCTTTGAATTTGTCATTAAATATTATTTTGAGTTTGAGTTAAAAATTAAGTCGAGTCTATCTTAAGCTATTATTTTGCCAGTTTTTAAAGCTGAATATTTTATTTAACTTTTTTTATTTTATATATTCTTTTAAAACCCCATTCCGATTTGGATGTCTAAGTTTTCTTAGGGCTTTTGCCTCTATTTGTCTAATTCTTTCTCTAGTCACATCAAAAATCTGGCCAATTTCTTCAAGAGTTTTCATTCTTCCATCATCAATTCCATATCTCAATCTGAGAACATCTCTTTCTCTTGGACTAAGAGTGGCTAATACTCCTTCCAAATCTTCTCTTAGTAAAGTTTTAGAAACATCTTGCTCTGGATTTTCTATATCAGCCTCTATAAAGTCTCCTAGTCTTGAGTCTTCTTCTTTCCCTATTGGAGTTTCTAAAGAAATAGGAAGTTGCGCACTTTTAGCTATAAATCTTAATTTTTCGATTGTCATTTCCATACTCTCAGCGATTTCTTCTTCACTAGGTTTCCTGCCAAATTCTTGGCTAAGAACTTTTGTGGTTTTTTTAATTCTGGATATTGTCTCGTATAAGTGAACTGGCAATCTAATAGTTCTACTTTGATCCGCAATTGCTCTTGTAATAGCTTGGCGAATCCACCAAGTTGCATATGTAGAGAACTTATAACCTTTTTCATGGTCGAATTTTTCCGCTGCCCTAATTAAACCCAAACTTCCTTCTTGGATTAAATCTTGAAATGATAAACCTCTGTTCATATATTTTTTAGCAATGGAAACAACTAATCTTAAATTTGATTGAACCATTTTTTCTTTAGCTCTGCGCCCTAAGAGAAGTCTTCTTCTAAATTTAGGAAGAGGCATATCTATTAACTCGGCCCATTCTCTTACAGATGGGAAATGCCCTTTTTCAGACTCATATTGAGTTGCTAGCTCTTCTAATTGGAGTAAGTCAGCAATTTTTCTTGCAAGCTCAATTTCTTCATCTGGTCTTAAAAGTCTAATTCTTCCAATTTCTTGGAGATAAACTCTTATTGAATCTTCAGTGTAGATACCTTTTGGCCCAAGCTTTATATTCCCGAGCCCCTTATCTTCTTCAGAATCACTAAATTCATTATTGTTATTTTCAATATTGCTTTCGTTTGACTCAGCTGATGTCTGTAAAGTTTGATTATTTTTGTTACTATCTTCTTCAACTACTGTTTCTAAATTTGCATTAATTTTTTTATTGATCTTTTTTTTTGAACTAGGCTTGGAATTCTTTGATTCTGCTGCGACTGGACACATAATTGACTCCTTTCTACGGTGAATTTAACTAGATAAAATTTTATTTAGGGCTAATTTGAACATTTAGTAGTAAAGTCCCCTTAATGTTTAAAAAACTTTTTTAAAAAATAAGAATAAGAAAAGTTTTCTAAATTGTTGAAAAATTTAAATAGTGCTATAGATTACCTAAAGTAAAAAGTCTTGGGATTTCTCAGACAGGCAGATCATTTTTGAATTTTCAGTTAATGATCAGAGCTTCATGTCTCCCTTAAGAGCAGGATACTTACAATGTGCAAAAAACACTTTGTGGAATGTTCAACAATCCAATACTAAGAAAAAGTTTTGAAGCCGGCAAGTAATCAGTTATTAAATATCCCCTATAAATTGGAAATTTTGCTTGATATAGGTAGTAGTAATGAAAGCTTTTACTATTTAGATGGAAATAATCTTGGAGCTGAAGTTGGAGATATTGTAAGTGTGAGACTAAGGGGGAGATTATTGAATGGGTTGGTGATCTCCAAAAAAGACTTTTCGACAATCAATAATGATGAATCAAATATTTCTGGAGGAAAAAGCATAAGATATTTGTTTGTTGAAAGTATTTTGCAGAAAAAAATAATTGATGAATCTTGGAGAGAATTAATAGACTCCCTAGCCTCTTTTTATATGGTTAGTAATTTAAAAATGTTTAAAACTGCATTTCCTCCTGGCTGGATTGGTAAATATAAAAATTTCTCTAAAGGTTTAAAATATCAAATTTGGATTGAAACTAAAAAAGAATTTGATATTAAGAAAAATGGATTAACCAAGAAAGAATTTTTTTTAATGGATACTTTATCTAAAAAAGGTAATTGGCAAAGTGAATTAATAAAGTCTGGTTTTAATTACACTCTAATTAACTCAATGGTCAGTAAAAATTATCTTGCTAAATCTAAAAGAAAAAAAAATATAAATAGTAAATTAAATTCCTTTTTAAAAGATCATATCGCAACGAAAAAACCAAATCTTACAAATGAGCAAAAAGTTGCATTTCAAGAATTTCAAACAATGAAACCAGGAGATGCATTACTTATTTGGGGCGAAACAGGTTCAGGTAAAACAGAAGTGTATATGAGAATTGCTGAAGATCAATTTCTTAAGAAAAAAAGTTGTTTGATACTAGCCCCAGAAATTGGATTAATTCCTCAACTTATTGATAGGTTTAGTAGGCGATTTAATAATGTCGTTTACGAATATCATAGTAATTGTTCTCCCGATCATAGAACTTTAGTTTGGAAGAAAATTATTAATGCTAATGAACCTTTAATAGTAATAGGTACAAGGTCAGCGGTTTTTCTTCCAATCAAAAATCTGGGATTAATAATAATGGATGAAGAACATGATGTTTCTTATAAGCAAGATAGTCCTATGCCTTGCTATGACGCAAGAGAGATTGCTATTGAAATAGTAAAGAGGAATTCGGCAAAGTTAATTTTTGGGAGTGCAACCCCATCAATGAATACTTGGAAAAAGTGTTTTTTTGAAAGGAATTTTAAATTGGTAAGAATGATTCAAAGGATATCCAGTAATGAGACTCCTGAAATAAAAATTATTGATATGCGGGATGAGTTCAAGAAGGGAAATATGAAAATTTTTTCAAATGAATTATTACAATTGCTTCCTCAACTACGCTTAAAAAAAGAGCAAGCAATAATTTTGATCCCTAGGAGGGGGCATAGTGGATTTTTAAGTTGTAGAAATTGCGGATATTTAATAAATTGCCCCAACTGTGACGTTCCTTTATCAGTTCATCTTGGATCACAAGGGAAAAAATGGTTAAGGTGTCATTGGTGTGATCATAAATCAAGATTGATCAATCGTTGCCCAGATTGTCATTCAACTGCTTTCAAACCTTTTGGAATTGGTACGCAAAGGGTAATAGAGTTTTTAAATGAAGAATTTCCTGACTTAAGAGTACTTCGCTTTGATAGAGATACAACTTCAGGAAAGGATGGTCATAGAGATATTCTTTCAAAGTTTTCTAAAGGTGATGCTGATATTCTTGTCGGTACTCAGATGTTGGCAAAAGGTATTGACATAGCCAATATTACTCTTTCAGTAGTTATTGCAGCAGATGGGTTGCTTCATCGCCCAGATATTTCAGCAGAAGAAAAATCATTACAATTATTTTTGCAAGTAGCAGGAAGAGCCGGAAGGGCACAAAAAAAAGGGAAAGTAATTTTTCAAACATATAAACCTAACCACCCTGTGATTTCGTATCTTCAAAAAAGAGATTATGAAAGATTCTTAATTGAAAACTCGAGATTGAGAAAGGATGCTAATTTATTTCCATTTTGCACAATTTGCCTACTTAAATTATCAGGTGAAAATTATGAATTAACTGAGTCAATTGCAATAAAATTAGCAAAATATCTACTCAGTTTTTGTGAGAAAAAGAACTGGAAATTAATTGGTCCTGCCCCCAGTTTAATAGCTAAAGTCGGTAAAAAATTTAGATGGCAGATATTAATACATGGTCCTGAAGGAACAAAGATACCTTTACCTGATAGATCAATATTATGGAAACTTATTCCAAAAAATGTTTTTTTAACAATAGATGTTAATCCGGCAGAGTTGTAATTACTGTGATGGAAGTTGAGGTAAATCTGAACCTAATTTAAATCTATAGAATCTTAGTAAATACGCCAATATTATAATTATTAAGATAATAAATATTCCAATCAAGAGTTTGTTGAGGCTCCAAAAAGAAAATTCAAGACTATTTATCTGCCCTTGACTTAAATCCCAAATTATTAGATTTTTTGTGATTTCTAAATTTGAATTATTTTTATCGGTAAGGATAGCTTTATTAGGGTGAATAATCTTGAAAATGAGTTCTAAATTATCAATGCCTTTAATAGAAGTTAGATCCAAATCTAACCTGTAAAAGTATTTTTTAAAAAAAATGAAGTTTTTTTGAGTAGTATTAATTTCTATATTTGTTGATTCTCCCGCTAACTCTCCAGCTGTATTTTGGGTGATTTTAAGAACTTGCTTTGTATCCTGTAAATTGAGATTTTTATGTTTCAAAGAAAAGGTTGATTCGTCTTGTTCAATTTCTGCGTCAGGAAAAATATCTTTCATCTTCTCTTCAAATTTTAATTGCCAAGGAAATTTCTTTATGTATTTACTCTCTATCACAAAATTATTAGTTATTGAATCAAGTTCACTAAGATCAAGGGTATCCTCAATTTTTACGCAGCCACTTAAAAGTGGAATTAATAATAATAGTATTAAAAAAATTATCAGTGAAAAGCCTTTCTGAAAGGGTTTTGTTTCACCAGTTGGTGTCTCAGTGACATTAATAAATTTTTTTTTCTTAAATACTTTTCTTTTTTTGCGCAGTGAGTTAAGAGATTTTTTATTGAATGATGGGTCGCTTTCAAACTGTACGTTCCAATTTTCTGGCTTTTTAATTTCAGGAGAGTCTATAACTTCCATCAAATATTTTGCATTTTCTCTCGTCTTATTATCGTAAGATTTAAGAAGTTCTTTACAAAACCTTTTAGCCTCATCCTTTTTATTGATACCACATAGAGCAGTAATTAAGATTGTTCTTAAATTTACTCCCTCTTTGCTTGATAAAGGGAATGATTCGATTATGGGCAAAAGAAATTCAATGCAATAATGATACTCACCTTTAGCTAAAGCAAGTTCTACTTCTTCTAAAACTTGCTCATAAGTTTTCATGGGTTAGGCGACTATCATTGTACCTATTCCGGAATTTGTAAAAATCTCAAGAAGTAATGAATGTTCTATTCTTCCATCAATTATGTGAGCTGCTTTGACTCCTTGGGCTAAAGCTCTTATACAGCATTCTGTCTTTGGGATCATACCTTCAGTCACAATTTTTTTATCAATAAAATCCCTTGCCTCTTTGAGATTAGTTTTTTCAACAAGACTATTTTTGTTATCTTTTTCTTTTAAAATACCTTGAGTATCAGTAAGAAGAATAAGTTTTTCAGCATTTATTGCAGCAGCAATTTCTCCAGCAACAAAATCAGCATTAATGTTATGGGAAATACCCTCCAAGGTTGATCCAATGCTAGAAATAATTGGGATGTATCCTTTAGAGATAAGAGGATCTAATATTTCAGGATTGATTTTTGTAACCTCTCCCACTAACCCATGGCTACCATCTCCTAGTTCTCTAGATTGAATTAAGTTCCCATCAAGACCTGATATTCCAACAGCTAAGGATCCAGTTTTATTAATCCCTTTTACAATTTGTTTGTTTACTCTACCCATTAGAACCATCTCGACAATTTCCATTGTTTTTTGATCAGTAATTCTTAATCCATTTTCGAATTTAGGAGATATTTCTAATTTCTTTAACCAATTATTAATCTCTGGTCCACCTCCATGAATTACTATCGGACAAACCCCAACGGTTGATAAAAGTGCAATGTCTCTAAAAAAAGCATTTTTTAAATTATCATTCTCCATAACAGAACCACCATACTTGATAACAATTTTTCTACCTGAGAAACTTTGTATATATGGAAGTGCTTCGCTTAATATTGATACTCTTTGAGAATCATTCATTATTAAAATTCATTAAAACTTGATTAAATTGAGAAATTAGGTTTTTACAAATATATCCCTATATTCAATAAAAGAGAATAAAATCAAATTCTTTTTTATTATCGTCGATAATAAATTCTGATTCAAGACCTTTGACGAAAAACCTATTTAATCTTTCTTGTTTTTCAATCCATTTTTCTAGAGGGACAGCATTTAATTCGAAACGCATTCTGAGACCATTTTTTTCTTCCTTAGTAATTTCTTCTATTTCTTTTAATTGAGGGGGGTTATCCTCGTCCCATAAATTTAAGGATTCTAATGACGATTCAAGATGAGCTTTTATCCCATACCTCCATCTTGTAACATCTTTAACTAATGCTGTTAGTTCTTTTGGTCTATTAAATTTATTTGTCGCAAAATTTGTCTTGTCAAATAAATCTACAGGAGGTATTTCGGAAGTCTTTAAGCCTAAGCCAATTAGGAAAATAGGTACTCCATAAAAAAAAGTAGGTACACTTAAATTCACTGAGTCTGTAAAATAAGCAGTCATTCCAACAAAAGCTAATATACCCCCAGCGGTTACGATTAAGTTTCCAGGCGATAAGTATTTCTTCATTTTGATTTAGTAGAATGAGTTTTGAATGGGCTAAAAGTATTATGCAAGATCCTAATACTGCAAATCAAGGAGATTTAATTTTTAAACTTGATCAAGATAGAGCATGGTTATTAGAAAATCTTGATAAGGGTAAATGGCCAGAAATCAGAAGCGAACTTGCCGCGCTTGAAAGAAAAATAAGCAAATTTATTATAAGTGTTCAAGAAAATAATGTTGATATTTGATTTAAAAGGGTATTTCGTCCACTTCAGGTACTAAAGGTGAACTATCCCAACTAGATTTTTTGGCGTTTTCTTTATTTTCAAATGACTCCTTATTTTCTTTTTGATCAGACTTAATAACATCAACTGGCGATATTTGATGAATTTTTGAAGCTGTTAGTTCTGGTTGTTTTTCTTTCGTCCCGTCTTTTCTAGTGACAGAATTCATCTTTAGACGTCCCTCAATAACAATATTTTGCCCCTCCTTTAGTTCATCTACCATTTCTTTGGCAATATTTCCCCATCCTATGATCTTGAGATCTCTGGTTGGATCTTCACTACGTAATCCTTTAAAATTAACAATCATTTCTGCAATTGGAGTTTGGTTCTCTTTGGTATACCTCATTTGGGGAGCGCTATTAATGACCGCTTGAATTAAACAATGATTCATTACTTACTATTTAATTAAAGACATACTGATGCAGAATCAAGGAAATTGCTATAAAAATGTTTGGATCCTTTCAGGAACTTCGGATGGACCTGTAATAGCTAATAGGCTTCTTGAACTTAATTATTCAGTCTTTGCAAGTGTTTTAACTTATAAAGCAGGGCAAGCTTATATTGAAAATCCAAAGTTACATATCATTACGGGGAAATTAAATAATAAAGATCAAATAATTAATTTCATAAATAAAAATAAAATCACATGCGTTATCGATGCTACTCATCCGTTTGCCGTAATAATTTCTAAAAATCTTAATAATGCATGTAAAGAAATTAATAAACCTCTTTTGCTATTTGAGAGGAAATCTCTAATAAATAACACTAATAATTTTTTTTATATTGATCAATTAAAAGATATAAATAATGTTGATATAGAAAATAAGAATATTCTTCTCGCAATAGGATCAAGATTCCTTAACGACACAGCTAGTTATTATATGAATTGTAAAGCAAATGTATTTACAAGGGTACTTCCAACTTATGAGAGTATAACTAAAGCTTTTGGATCATGTATTAAAAATTCAAACATAGCGATACTTGAACCGAGTAAAGATAATAAAAGCATTTTAGAAAAAAAACTTTGTGATTTTTGGGAGATAGATTATGTTTTATGCAGAGAATCTGGAAGTTATTCTCAGAAAAACTGGGAGAGTATAGTTGCAGGAAGTAAGATGAAGTTATTTTTGGTTAAAAGGCCGAAAGTTAAAAATGATTATTCTTACTCTTTTGATCAATATCACAATTTGATAAATCACATAATTAAAAAATTTTAACGTAATATATAATATGGAAGTATTAGTTATTATCACAACTGAATCAAGTAACGCAAATGCTTTGCGAATGGCTAAATTACTAATACAAAATAAACTTGCAGCTTGTGTTTCGATAAAGCAAATTTTTTCAATTTATAAGTGGGATGATGATATTGAAGAAACTAAAGAGTTTGAGATCACAATAAAAAGTAAACTAGATTTTAAAGATTGTTTAATTGATTTCGTAAATAAAAATTCCACATATGATGTCCCTCAGATTATTTACAAAAAATACCATGCTGAGATGAAATATTATGATTGGTTGAATAAGACTATTTGATTAAATCTATTTTATTAACTCTTTAAGATCAATATCTGTTCTAGATCCAAATTGCGTAATTATTTGACCCGCACAAATTGAAGCTATCTCTCCGCATTTTTTGAGGGAATAATTGTTTATTAATCCATGGATGAATCCTCCCGCATAGATATCTCCCGCTCCTGTAGTATCAATAATATTGCCTTTCGTTATTGACTCAATTATTTCAACATTATTTTTGTTAACGATCATAGAACCATTGCTTCCAAGAGTAACTATGACTAATTCACATAAGGAAGATAGATCTTCTTGGCAGCTTGCTAATTTATCATTTTTAAATAGATTTAATGCCTCGGATTCATTACAAAAAACAATATCTACATATTCATAAATTAATTCCAAGAAACTCTCACGATGTCTATCTACACAAAATGAATCAGACAAAGAAAGGATTATTTTTGTATTAGATTGTTTTGCAATTTGGGCGGCTTTAATAAAAGCTTTTTTAGCTAATTCGCTGTCCCATAAATATCCTTCTAAATATAAGTATTTACTTTCCTTAATTACAGTAAAGTCAATGTCTTTTGGTTCAAACTCTACAGATGCTCCTAGGTAAGTGCACATAGTTCTTTGTGCATCAGGTGTAACCAAAATGATTGAATGAGCTGTTGGAGCACCTTCAATAGTAGGTGGAGTATTAAATATAGTTTTACTTTTCTTTATATCGTCAGAAAAGAAATTCCCAAATTGATCATTTTTCACTCTTCCTATAAACTGCACATGATTGCCTAATTCTGCTAAAGAAACAACGGTATTTGCTGAGGATCCACCTGAAATTTGTTTGATCACTTTGCAATTTTCTAACAATCTCTGAGATTCATCAGAATTAATTAGATTCATTGATCCTTTATCCAGATTATTTATCTCAAGAAACTCATCTTCAATATTTACAATAATATCTACTATTGCGTTGCCCAGACCAATGAGATCAGATTTTTTATGTTCAAAATGTCTAAAGGATTCCCTCATTAATTTGGAACTAAATTACCTTAGCAGTGCTCTTTTAGGACCATGTATTGGGTCTTCAATTACTATAGTTTGATCTCTATTTGCCCCCAACGAGACAATGGCAATTGGTACCTCCATTAATTCAGCTAAAAATCTCAGATAATTCATAGCATTCTCTGGGAGATCAGATAGTTTTCTGCAATCTGCAGTTGAACATTGCCAACCTTTTAATTTTTTGAAGATTGGCCTACATTTTTTTAAGTCATCTGAATTTGTAGGAAAGTAGTCTATTTCCTCTCCATCAAGATCATATGCAATGCAAACTTGAATCTCATCTAATTCATCTAACACATCAAGTTTAGTAACTGCTAAACAATCAAGACCATTTACAGATACAGCATATTTACCAATAACTCCATCAAACCACCCACATCTTCTCCTTCTCCCAGTAGTGGTTCCAAATTCACTGCCCCTATCACAGAGTTGATCATTAATACTTCCTTGTAATTCAGTTGGGAATGGCCCTTCACCTACTCTTGTGGTATAAGCTTTTGCGACACCTATGACCCTATCAATTAAAGTTGGACCCACTCCAGCCCCAATACAGGCTCCTCCTGATATGGGGTTTGATGAAGTGACAAAAGGATAAGTCCCATGATCTAAGTCAAGTAGAGTCCCTTGAGCACCTTCGAAAAGAATATTCTGCTTGTTTTTTGAGGCTGCATGGATAGTCCTCGTACAGTCAACAACATGCTTTGATAATCTTTCCCCATAGTCAAGATATTCTTCAATAATATCTTCTAATTTAAGTGGTTTAATGCCATAGATTTTTTCTAGTAGACCGTTTTTTTCTCTTAAAGGAATTTCGATCACATCACTTAGCCTTTCCTTATTGAGCAAGTCTCTTATCCTAATGCCATTTCTTTGTGATTTATCTGCATAAGTTGGACCAATCCCACGACCTGTTGTCCCTATTTTGTTTGAACCTCTATCAGCCTCCATCGCTTCATCTAATATTCGGTGGTAGGGCATTGTTACATGTGATGTTGATGAAATTTTTAATCCTGAGATATCAATTCCATTATCAATTAACATATCAATTTCTTTAAGCAAGATTTTTGGATCTACTACAGTTCCCGACCCAATTAGACAAGAAGTATTTTTATATAATATCCCTGAGGGAATTAAATGTAATTTTAAGACTTTATCATCTACGACAATAGTATGACCTGCATTTACTCCCCCTTGATAGCGAACGACAACATCTGCCGAACGACTAAGTAAATCAGTTATTTTACCTTTTCCTTCGTCACCCCATTGGGCTCCGATTACAACAACATTGGCCAATTTTAGAAGAGCATTATTTTTGTGCGAATATTTAATATATTCAAAAATCTTGGTTTAATTTTAAAAAGTAAATGAATTGTATCAACTTTCTCTAAGAACCATTTTTTCAGCAAGAGAAAATTCTTTTGTTAGTCGCTCTTTAAGTTTATCTGGTAAGGGTCTACTTGCAAAGTTTTTATAATGGCCTGCCATAGCATTTAATGCTGTTTGCATGGTAGTAAATGATTGAGTTTTGTTCACCATACCTCTATTTCTGTATCTAGAAATATAGTCAGTTATAAGGATAAGAGCCTCGCTTCTTATTTCTTCTTTGTTTGGAGAATCTTTTGGAGTATCAACTGCTGTTTGTAATGATTTGACAACTGAAATTGTATCTTGAGTGTAGTCGCCTGTCATTGCAGTTTTTACAGCTATAGAAGGGGAATTAAATAATGTAAAAACAATAATTAAAGAAAGTGAATAGGATATTGCTTTAATTAGATTTTTTAAAATTAATTTTGATGTCCATTTCAGTAACATAACTTAGCTCCCAAAAAAAATAAGCCTCAAGTCTTTTTATTGTACATTATTTCAGATTCAGAAATAAATGTTTCTAACAATTTATCAGTACTAATTTTAAGCTTAGTATTATTTGTTCTGCATAAAAGTTCTACTTCTTTATTAATAGAATCTCTGCCAATAATTATCTGAAACGGGATACCAACTAATTCCGCATCCTTAAATTTCACTCCAGCTCTATCGTTTCTATCGTCAAGAAGGACATCAATTTTATTAATTAAAAAGTCGTTATAGATTTGCTCAGTAAGATCACTTTGAATAGGATCTTTTAGGTTTGTTGGGATAATAATAACTTCAAAAGG
Source organism: Prochlorococcus sp. AG-347-K18 (assembly GCA_003281365.1). Lineage (GTDB taxonomy): Bacteria > Cyanobacteriota > Cyanobacteriia > PCC-6307 > Cyanobiaceae > Prochlorococcus_A. Next base: position 62,490 of record QCCF01000004.1, on the reverse strand, counting down.
AGAAATCTGGATAGGCCAACAAATTCCTTTTTGATCATGATTTTGTTCTATAGCCGCTTGAGCTATTCTTGTCACTCCTATTCCGTAACAACCCATCCATAAATTTTTTAACTGACCGTCCTTATCAGAGAACTTTGCATTTAATTTTTCACTATATTTCTGACCTAGTTGGAAAATATGTCCAATCTCGATACCTTTTTTTTCTTTAAGTTCTTCATCATCATAAGTACTTACTTTATCTCCTTTTTTGGCATTCCTGATATCTCCAATTAGATAGTCTTTCGAATCAAAAGAGAATTCTTGAAAAACTTTATGGAAATTAACTTTATTCCCACCACTTATAAACTTTGAAAGGTCACTTGCAGAATGGTCAATTATTCTTGTCCATTTTTTTTCCCAGTTAGAACTAGCTTTAATAGTTTTATTATCCAAATCTGGCCCGATAAAACCTAAGGGTAAATTAACAAGATTTTTCTCGATAGTGTTTTTGTTTTCAATTTTCTGAAGATTTAGGAGGTTGGAATTATTAAGTTTACTTATTAAGTTAAAAAGCTTTACTTCATTAATATTTTGATCTCCTCTTATACATGCAAGAATTGGTACTTCTGATTTGTCTTCGAATTTTGCAAGGAATACTACAACTTTTATGATCTGACTTGGGTCTAAATTATTTTTTTTACAAACTTCATGGATTGTTTTTTGGTGAGGTGTTTCTAACCAGTCTGAAATATTATCTCTTAATGGAATTGCTTGAGAGGGAATAGAAACAGCTTTTTCAATATTTGCAGCATAAGAACCGCTTTTAGTAAACAAGATGGAATCTTCCCCAGCATCTGCAGTTACCATGAATTCTTTTGAGGATGCACCGCCAATGGCTCCACTATCTGCTTCAACACCTACTGTTTGTAATCCACATGATTTAAAAATATTTTCATAAGCATTGCCCACTTTTTCATAAAATGAAGCTAAATCGTTTGCTGAAGAGTGGAAAGAATAACCATCTTTCATTATAAATTCTCTACTTCTCATTAATCCAAATCTTGGCCTTATTTCATCTCTGAATTTTGTCTGAATTTGATAGAAACATAGAGGTAGTTGCTTATATGAATTAATGATCTCTGATGCAATACTTGTGATCACTTCTTCGTGAGTAGGAGCCAAACCAAATTCTTTTCCTTGTCTATCTTTGAGATTAAACATTATTCCTTCGCCAGCAGTATAGCCCTCCCATCTTTCGCTTTTTTTCCACAAATCTGATGGATGAAGTTGGGGTAAGAGTAATTTAGTACATCCAATACTGTTAAGTTCTTTTTCAATTATTGCGGATATTTTTTCAATAACTCTAAGCATTATTGGCATATAAGCATAGATGCCACTATTAACTCTTCGAATGTAACCAGCTTTTAACAGTAATTTATGCGAAATGATTTCAGCTTCAGAAGGTGTGTCACGAAGAGTCCCCAGAGGAAATGAGGTGGTCACGCGCATACAAAAAAATCCCTAATAATTGTTAATTTTATCAATTTAGGTGAAAAAAAAAACTTAAAGTGTTTTGAGTCCCTCAACGCTACTAGTCTGAACATATTCTTTCTGCTAGTTTCTTCAGTAATAAAGTTTAAACTTTTAACAAAGTTCATTATTTCTAAAACATTTTCTTAAAGTTATGGAAAATATAGATTCCCATATCTCTAGCGAAGAGGAATTGGTAGGTATTGATGAAGTTCAAAAATTCTTAAGCCGATCAAGAGCTTCTGTTTATAGGTATACGAATACAGATTTAAGAAATTTAAATCCTAGCTTTAATCCAAGAAAATTAAATCCAGAATTTAGAACTGATCAAAAAGATCCTTTAAAATTCCATCCAAATGAAGTAGCAAGATTTGCTAAAGATATTTTGAGAATCAAAGAGGTTACTGTAGAGGTATTTAATACACCTTCTTCAGCGGCTCAAAACACATTAGTACAAATATTGGATGAACTAAAATCAATTAGAACATTACTCGAAAAAAATAATTAAGAAGTTAATAAATAATGTTTTGATTTATTGACATTAAGTATGTAGGATAATTATATCCAATTACCTCATTTAAATTTACCAATCAAGAGTTCTTGAGTTATACGAAATCAAAGCACCTTAAAAAAAGGGAAATAGGTGAAGATTCTTCTATAAGTTCTTCCCTAAGTGATTTTGAAAAAGATGATGATGACCCCTTAAGTATAAGGAGTTTATCATTAACATCTTTAGGTATTATTTTTGCCGCTCTGACATTTTTATTACCCTCAATTAGCATTTTTATTGGAAGACCTTTCTTTCAAGGTAACGAGGTAATTATTATTCACGATTTAAAAAAAGATGGATCTTAGCTCGATACCTCCATCTCCAATGAAGGGAATAGTAAATATAGTTGTGGAGATTCCCGCTGGCAGTAGGAATAAGTATGAATATTGTTCTGAAGCAGGAATAATGGCACTAGATAGAGTATTACACTCTTCAGTAAGGTACCCTTTTGATTATGGTTTCATCCCTAATACCCTTGCTGATGATGGAGCTCCTCTTGATGCAATGGTGATAATGGATGAGCCAACTTTTGCTGGTTGTCTAATAAAAGCAAGACCTATAGGTGTTTTGGATATGCATGATTGTGGTGAATATGATGGAAAACTTTTATGTGTGCCGATGGCTAATCCTAGACAGGCTAATATAGTAAGCATTAATCAAATTGCTCCAAATCAACTTGAGGATGTTGCTGAATTTTTTAGAACTAGTAAAGGACTTGATGGAAGAACAGTTCAAATTGATGGCTGGAGGGATTTTGATGTAGTTGAGAATTTATTGAAAAATTGTACACCCCTAAGAAAGAAAAACTTTAAAGTGCTTAAGAAATCAACTATTAGTTAATTAAATTGAAAAATATAATTTTATATAGCTATTCTAAATGCTCTACCTGTCGAAAAGCGGCAAATTGGCTTGGAAAAAAAAATTTAGCATATAAATTAATTGATATTGTTAAAGAACCTCCGTTATTAAAGTATTTAGATCTTGCTTGGGAACAAAACTCTGCAGATAAAAAAAGAATTTTCAATACGAGAGGTAAAGCATTTAAATCAATTAATCTTGATATTTTTCTTTTATCAAGGGAAGAAATCATGCAACTTCTTTTAAGTGATGGCAAACTAATAAAAAGACCATTTTTGGTATACGAAGAAAAAAAAGTATTATTAGGGTTCAACGAAATTGAATATTCAAAACAATTTTTGTAAGGTTAAAAAATCAAGCCTTTAATATATTTATGTTTTCTTTTGTTAAAAGTTTTTTCAAAGAATGGGGGCTACTAATTCTTTTAACTTTTTTTATTTCTTCTTGTAGATCTTTTTTTGCAGAACCTCGTTATATCCCATCAGGTTCTATGCTCCCGGAATTACAAATAAATGATAGGTTAATTATTGAAAAGTTATCTTTAAGGAATACTTTACCAAGAAGAGGGGATATTATAGTTTTTAAATCTCCTTACTCATTTGATAAAAAACTTATTTCATCGAGATCTAAGCCTTTACCAAAAAATAGATATTGTTTCTTCATGAGTTTGCCTCCAATGTCTTTTATTCCTGGTTTGAGGGATCAAGCTTGCGATGCTTACATTAAGAGAGTAGTAGCACTTCCTGGGGAAATTGTAAGTGTAAATAATAAAGGTGAAGTATTAATAAACAATAGATTAATTCCCGAACCTTATGTAACTAATAAGTGTTCAAAATCCTTTTTTGATAACTGTGGGGAATTTCAAAATCTAAAAGTTCCAAAAGATCACTTTTTAGTTTTAGGCGATAATAGATCAAATAGTTGGGATGGAAGATATTGGCCTGGAAATAAATTTCTACATAAAAAGGAGATCATTGGAAAAGCTTATTTAAGATTTTGGCCTATTAGCCAAATTGGCTTTTTTAAATAAATCTTTAATTCTGATTCAGAAAATAATTGTTTTAAAAGCGTTTTAATTTAAAGTGCTCCTGAAGCAGTTGAATCAATTACTCCTCCAAGATGTTTTGTTATGTTAAGAGCACTAATTACAAAAGGTTTACTGGGATCATTAAACAGGTCAATTACAGTTATGCCACCATTCCCTTGTTTTATCATCCAAATATTTGAATAATTAATCCCAAGAAGATTGCAAATGAGAGTTTTATTGACTGCATCATGAGCAACTAAAAGTGTTAGATCATTATCTTTTTGAGATAGAGAGATTTTGTTAAAAGCTTTTATAGATCTTTCTGATACATCTTTAATTGATTCGCCTTCGGGCATTGTTACTTCTTCAGGCTTATCATGCCAATTTTTTAGTAAAATTGGCCACTTTTCTCTAATTTCTGTTTCCAGTTTACCCTCCCATAATCCGTGGCTAATTTCTACAAGTGAATCTATTTTTTCTATTTTTAAATCATTGTTACTTTGAAGAATTATTTGTGCCGTCTCATATGGCCTATGCATTGAACTTGAAAATGCTTTATTAAAGGGTATATTTCTCAAATATTCAAAAGTCTTTCTTGCTTGATCTTTACCGTTATCGTTTAAAGGAATATCAATTTGGCCTTGAAATCTACCTTCTTTGTTCCAGTTTGTCTCACCATGCCTTATAAGAAATATTCTTGAATCTCCAATTTGATCTGGAATATTTTTATTAAGATGCGATGTTTGATTTAAACATTCAATTTGTACCTTAAAGGTGTTTTGATGGCTTGAAATATTTATAATTGATAAAGAAGCGTTTTCTAATCTTATTTTCCTGAAACCCTGAGTAGGCTTGCCCAATAGCAAAAGTATTAAACACCTTAGAATCGCATTATGTCCAACTACTAAAATATTTGTATCATCTGCATTTAAATGAATTTTCAAAATATCTTCTAAAAAATCAGCTGCTTGGTCAAATAACTCTTGAATTGGTTTATAAGATTTACCGTCATTTCTTTTTAAAATGAGATTTTCTGGATTATTTTTCCAAACAGGATAAACCTCAGGAAATTTGGTTTTTATGTCGTCAATTTTGAGTCCAGACCATTCACTAAGGTCTACCTCCAACAAATTTTCATCAAATATAATATCTTGCTTTTTATTGATGCTCTTTTGAATGGTTTTTGCAGTTTCTGCAGCTCTTATAAGAGGAGATGAATATATTTTATCGAAATTTATGTTTGATAATGCTTTTCCTGCTTTGAAAGCTTGTTCATACCCTTCATCTGTAAGTAATGAATCATCTGTTCTACCTTGAATTAATCCTTTTGAGTTGAAAGTGCTTAGTCCATGCCTAACTAAAACTAATCTTATAGTCATTATATAAATTTAAGAATTATGATCATTTAATCATCTCATGGCGTGATAAAAATAGGTATATCAATATTAGAAATTTCAATGATAACTAAGTATAATTTTAAACTTTATAATGTATTATGATCTTTAAAAATATTTCAAAGACAAAACTTTCATTATCTTTAATTTCTCTATTAATAACTTTTTTCGTTTGGCAACAAGGCTTAAGAGACAGTTTAAGTCGGCCATCTGTTTCATTTGATATCAGTCAAAAGGAACAAGAAATTGTTGAATTAGCTGCTCAATCAATACCAAAAAATCTTAAAAAATATTTTATTATAAATGAACCTGTTGAACAAATAAGTAATGCGCTCTCTGAGGTTCCCTTTGATGAACTTACAGAAAGAAATAAATTAATTAGGATAATTTCTTCAGAGTCATATAATTCTATAATTTATAAAAATATAAAAAAGGAGTTTGAAAATAAAAACTATAACTTACTAATTAAGGAGATTGAGAAAAAATCTATTAATAATTCTTATAAACCAAATTCTGATAGGTTTGATTTATTTAGAGGGGATAGATTCCTTTATCACCTTTTAAGCAAGAAATTTGATTTTGATGATAGTTCATTAATAACAAAATCATTTTCAAGCAAATTGTTTTTAAAAATATTAGCCATAAGATTAATACCCCTTATAACGATATTACTTGGTTCAATTCTGGCCTTAAAAATTTTATGGAAAACTATATCGTTGAAAAAGTTTGGGTGGAAAGAAGTCAAATACTTAGACTTAGAATTAATAGATATGGTTTTATTAATAGCAGGTGGATTCGTTGTCTTAGGAGAAGTTGTCTCACCTTTATTTTCTATAAGTTTGGTTGAACTTTTTTCTAAAAATATATCTAATGAGTTGTCTCAATCCCTAAAAATATTCTTTGGATATCTTTTTATGGCCATTCCGCCATTATGGATAGTTTATTATCAAGTTAAATCTTTAAATGGTGAATTTGCTTTGAAAAAAGATTATTTTCAGTTTAATTTCTTGCCAATAAAAGATGCAATTATTCAAGGAATTAAAGGATGGTTGACAATAGTGCCTTTTGTCCTTTTGACAACTCTAATTATGAATAGTCTTATAGATAATCAGAATGGTAGTAACCCCTTGCTGGAAATTGTTCTTAATAATAATAATTACTTATCATTTATTCTTTTATTCTTAACAACAACTTTCGTAGCTCCTTTATTTGAGGAAACTATATTTCGCGGAATTTTACTACCAACTATTGCAAGAGATTTCGGAAAAATCCTTGGCATTATATTCTCAGCTTTTATCTTTGCTTTAGCTCATTTAAGTTTAGGAGAGATGCTGCCATTATTTGTTCTAGGAATAGGACTAGGAATTACAAGAATTGCTTCAGGGAGTTTGCTATCCTCCGTGATTATGCATTCTTTATGGAATGGATTGACCTTTTTAAATTTGTTCTTATTGAGAACATAAATAATTTAACTTTATTACTTGCGAATCAAACTAAAAAATGTTTATTTGATTTATATTGCTTTTTTTTTCATATATAAATAAAAGATGAAACCTCATGGTAAAAAATCTTTATTTAAAAAAAAAGTTTCATATGAAAGTCAAAAAAATTCAGAAAAAATATCTAAACTTAATTTCAAATTAATAAATAAAATATTTGACTCTATTAATATCTCTCTTTTATTTTTAATTTCCACATTATTTTTTTTATCTTTGGATAGCCAAGGTAAATGGTCAAATACATATAAAACTTTATCTAAAACAAAAGCAATTAATAATAATCTTATTGACTATATTTCTAAAACTGAAGAATATTATATTAGCGAAATTGAGTCACAAAATACTTATAGAAAAACCAAACCTAAAGATTTAATATATCTCGATAGAGTTGCTGAAAAACAAGAAAGTTATTTCAATAGATATTTCAGAGGCTTAATGAAAGGTTTAAGACATAGTAAATATCAAAAGGGGTATTAATGAGAAAATATAAAAAGTTTGTTCACATTACCCCTCTTGATAAATGGAGATTTAAAGTTCTTTACATTTTTAGCTTGCTCATAATACTTTGTCTGTTTGGTAGGTTAGTTAAATTGCAAGTTTTTAATGCCTCAGATTTACAAAGGAAAGCAAGATTAATACAATCTTCTAAAACCATCTCCTTTAAAAAAAGGAGATCAATTGTTGATAGAAATAATAGATTAATAGCTTACGATAAACCACTTTATAAATTATGGGCTCATCCAAAATATTTTAATTTCCCGGGTGATTTAACTGAAGGAGTTCGCAGTATTGAAGAAGTTGTAAAAAAATTATCACCTATTTTGGGTATGAAGGATGAAATACTCTTGGAAAAATTTAATAACAAAATGAGCGGCATTAAGCTTTTGGATAAAATTTCTGAAGAAAAAGCAAAAAAGATTAAAAACCTTCAGATAAGTGGTCTTGATTTATTTAAATATTCGCAAAGATATTACCCTCAAGGAGAGCTTTACTCTAATCTTGTTGGGTTTGTTAATGATGACAATAAAGGATCCGCAGGTTTAGAACTTCATTTGGATAATCAAATTAAAGTTATTAATAAAAGTAATTCAATAAAAAGAGGAGGAGATGGAACACCTCTCCCTGATAATTCAGCCCCAGGTGACTTTATTTCTGATTACAAAAGTTTAGGCTTAACTATAGATTCAAAATTACAGAAAGCTTCATTTAATGCATTATCAAGGCAAGTAAGAGAGTGGAAAGCAAAGAAAGGATTTGCAATAGTCATGGATGTTAATAATGGTCAGATTCTTTCCTTGGTTACAGTACCTACATATGATCCTAATAAATTTTGGCAGTATGATTCTGAACTCTTCAAGGGTTGGTATTCTCAAGATTTATTTGAGCCTGGATCAACTTTTAAACCTATAAATCTTGCCTTGGCTTTAGAAGAAAAAGTAATTCAAAAAGATGGTTTAGTTGAAGATATTGGAAGGATTAATGTTGGAGGATGGACACTTTCTAATTGGGATAAAAAAGGGAATGGATACATTAATTATCCGAAAGTATTGCAGGTTTCAAGTAATGTTGGAATGGTAAAAATAATGCAAAATTTAGATCCGATAATTTACTGGGAATGGCTTGAAAATTTAGGTATAAATAAAAATTTAGAAACTGACCTATATGAATCAACCGCAGGCCAACTAAAGAGAAAAGATTTATTTGTAAACGAATCAATTGAGCCTGCTGTAGCTTCATTTGGTAAAGGTTTCTCAATCTCACCACTCAAGTTAGTTCAACTTCATGCTGCTCTAGCAAATGGCGGTTTTGAAGTGACTCCACATGTAACTTCAACTTTTAAAGAAAGATTATATGGAAATTCAAAAAAACAATTTTTTTCATATGAAGTCTCTAAAACTATTCTTGAATGGATGGAGAGTGTGGTGGATGAAGGTAGTGGATCTGGAGTAAAAATTGATGGTTATAGAATAGCTGGCAAAACAGGAACCTCTCAAAAAGCTTTTAATGGATCTTATACGAGTAAAAAAGTTTGTAGTTTTGTCGCGACCTTACCAGTAAATGATCCAAAGTACGTTGTTCTTGTGGTCGTTGATGAGCCATCTAAATCATATGCATATGGTTCAACTGTGGCAGTGCCAGTCGCAAAAGAAATTATTGAGAGTTTAATAGTAATAGAAAAAATACCTCCAAAGATTAAAGATTACGAAACGATTGTTAAAAAACCCTAAAATTTTCTAACTTTATAAATATTTAGTTCATTATTTGATGATTTCATGAAGAAATAAAGCTAATTTATAAATAAATATATGACTATTTGATATGAAATCAATTTTAGAACAATTGTCCTCAATGACTGTTGTTGTTGCTGATACCGGTGATTTAGATTCTATAAAAAAATTTCAACCAAGAGACGCTACTACTAATCCATCATTAATATTAGCTGCAGCTAAGAATCCTGATTATGTGAAATTGATAGATAAAGCTTTAGAAAGTTCAGAAAATATATTACCGAAGGGATTCTCTGAAATTGAATTAATAAAAGAAACTGTTGATCAAGTTTCAGTATTTTTTGGGAAAGAAATTTTAAAAATTATTTCAGGGCGTGTATCCACAGAAGTTGACGCAAGACTGAGCTTCGACACTGAAGCTACTGTTAAAAAGGCAAGAAAATTAATCAATCTATACAAAAATTTTGGAATTGAAAAAGAAAGAATCTTAATCAAGATTGCAGCAACTTGGGAAGGAATTAAAGCAGCTGAAATTTTAGAGAAAGAGGGTATAAAATGCAATTTAACTTTACTTTTTAACTTTTGCCAAGCGGTATCTTGTGCAAATGCAAAGATTACTTTAATTTCTCCCTTTGTTGGGCGCATATTGGATTGGCACAAAGCGAAAACAGGTAAAGATAGTTTTGCAGGTGCTGAAGACCCTGGAGTTATTTCAGTAACACAAATTTATAAGTATTTTAAAGATAAGGGATTCAAGACAGAAGTAATGGGAGCCAGTTTTAGGAATCTTGATGAAATAAAAGAATTAGCAGGTTGCGACCTTTTAACAATCGCACCAAAATTTTTAGAGGAACTAAAAAATGAAAAAGGAACTTTAATTAGAAAATTAGATGCAAGTGCCCAAATAAATAATTCCATTGATTATAAATTTGAAGAAAAAGATTTCAGATTGAGTATGTTAGAGGATCAAATGGCAAGTGAAAAGCTCAGTGAAGGGATCACCGGATTCAGTAAGGCTATAGAAGAATTAGAAGAGTTGTTACTAAAAAGATTTTCAGAAATTAAGAAACATAAATTAATTTCAGCTAACTAGATTTAATTTTTAATTAAAAAAATTAATCCCCACGCTTTGTTAGTAGTCTTAAAATTACTCTTCTTGCGATATCTTCATAACTCATTTCCCCTGATAATATTTGAGCAATACGTTTAGGTGCTGTTTTTCTTTTAATACCTAACTGATAACCCGTCCTCGGAAATCTATAAAAGACCTGTGCAATTCTTCTTCCCCAGGCCATTGATTTCCCCCAATTGTTGTTAATTGTCTTTGTATAAAGATTTAAATTCTCTACTTTCCCTGATAGGCATTGATCTATGCTTTCTGCAGCGTAATAACTGCTAATTAAAGATGGTCTAATTCCTTCAGCTAAAAAGGGATCACATAGTGAGGCTGCATCTCCAACCGCTAAAACTTTATCACCATTAATTGAGTGGATACCATTCCAAATTCTCAGTTTCTTTTTAATTGTTTTGCAAGAAAAATTATTAAATCCAAAACTTTTAATAATTTGATTATTTATAGCCTGATTTTCTAAATGACCATTATTTATAAAAGTTCCTAAACCAATATTTAAGCAATCTTTTAAGGGGAATGCCCATGCAAATCCATATCTAATAAATCCAAACTCAAATCTAACTGCATATCTTGGGACATCACCCAACCCTTTTAATCTCATTGAGATTGTGTTTGCAAATTTTGGGTTTCTTGGCCCTAATTTAAAATATCCAGCCCATTTGGATTGGGACCCGTCTGCAACAACAAGAAATTCAGATTTATATTTTCTTGCATCATTGCAAGTAATTTCCCACCTATCATTTTTTTTTGTAACTTTTTCTACTAATACTGATCTTATTATTTGTACCCCATTTCTCTGTGATTCATCTATTAATAATTGATCAAGTTTCTCTCTTTTTATAATCCAAAAAGGCGATTCACCAGTTAAATCTGCGATTACATTATCTGAAGCCTTCCATCTAAATTCAACATTCTTTATTTTTGTTTCTATGCAATCTTCTATATCTAAAGGGAGAAACTTTTGCATTGAAGAAGCCATCCCTCCTGCACATGGTATGTAACCTTGGAATTTTTCTTTCTCAATAACTAGAACAGAATATCCTTTTTTTGAGAGGTTGAGTGCAGTAGAAGATCCCGATAAACCTCCACCAATTATTGCAACATCAAATCCTTTCAAACTTTCAGAATTTCTTTCTCTTTTTCAGACAATTTAGTTTCTATTAATGCAATAAATTTATCAGTAATTTTTTGAATTTCCAATTGATTATCTCTCGATTCGTCAATAGAAATAAGACCATCTTTTTCGTCTTTTTTCTCTTTATCAACAGCATCCCTTCTAATATTCCTCAAAGCTACTTTCCCTTCTTCTGCATATTTAGAGGCCAATTTACAAAATTCCTTTCTTCTTTCTTCTGTTAAAGGCGGAACGTTTATTCTTATTACTTTCCCATCATTATTGGGAGTAATGCCTAAATCACTCATTGAAATAGATTTTTCTATTGCTTGTAAGCAAGAAATATCGAAAGGTTGAATCGAAATAGTTTGTGAATCAACAGTACTTATTGTGGCAAGCGATTTGATTGGTGTCTCAGCACCGTAATACTCAACACTTACCCTATCTAGTAATGAAGCATTAGCTCTGCCAGTTCTAATAGTATTGAAGTTTCTTTGAGTGGCATCAATACTCTTATTCATATTCTCTTGAATTTCTTGTTCTTTCATAATAAAAATAATTTAAATAAGCTTTAACTAATTAGTGAGCCAATAGGTTCCCCTGATACAGCTTTGGAGATGTTTCCTCTTTTGAATATATCAAACACCATTATAGGAATATTATTGTCCTTGCAAAGCGCAATTGCAGTGCTATCCATTACTGCGATTTCATCACTAAGAACTTGTTGATAACTAAGAGTAGAATATTTTTGTGCATCTTGAAATTTATTAGGATCTCGATTATAAACCCCATCAACTTTAGTAGCCTTCATAACAACTTCAGCATTTATTTCTGCTGCCCTAAGTGCTGCTGTAGTGTCTGTTGTGAAAAATGGATTACCGCATCCACCACCGAAAACTACAACTCTGCCTTTTTCTAGGTGTCTCATAGCTCTTCTTCTAATATATGGCTCTGCAATTTCCTGCATTTCTATTGCAGTTTGAACTCTAGTTGCCACTCCAACTCTTTCCAATCCATCTTGAAGTGAAATCGCATTCATTACAGTTGCAAGCATCCCTACATAATCAGCAGTCGCTCTATCCATACCATCCGCGGAACCTTTAAGTCCTCTAAAAATATTCCCGCCACCAACAACTATTGCAAGTTGTACATTATTTTCGACTACTTTTGAAACGTCTTCGGCAATTGACTGAACTATAGCAGGATCAATTCCATAGGGTTTTTCACCCATAAGTGCTTCACCACTAAGTTTTAAGAGAACTCTTTTGTAAGTCATTCAATAATCGTACTTTTAAGACATTAGCAAGTAAATGTGCCGAATTTATTTTTTGTTCAGATATTGCTTGCGTCTTTAAACATTTCTAAACCTGCGTGAAGAAAATAAAAAATTTTTCTTTTAATCAATACTCAACGCATTTTTGTGCTTTTATTCCTTGTTCTTTGAATGGATGTCTTATTAGTTTCATTTCTGTAACTAAATCAGCATAATTTATGATAGATTCAGAAGCTCCTCTTCCAGTACAAACAACATGATTTCTCCTATTGTTTAAACTTTTTAAAAAGGTGATTATTTCTTCTGAAGCAAGATAGCCAAGTTTTGTAGCTATATTAATCTCATCAAGAATTATTAGTTTATAAGATTCATCCTTAATATATTTTTTAGCTTTTTCCCATGCTTTTTGAACTAACTTTTCATCTCTTATTCTATCTTGTGTTTCCCAAGTAAATCCTTCACCTAATGCATGCCAAGATATTTTTGAAGACAAATTTTTAAGTGCTTTTTCTTCGCCAGTAGTCCAGCCCCCTTTAATAAATTGAATGATTGCAACTTTGTAACCGTGTCCTATTGTTCTTAAGGCCATCCCTAATGATGCAGTTGTTTTACCCTTACCATTCCCCGTAAAAACAATTAGCAATCCTTTTTTGGTTTTTCTAATTTGTAGTCTTTCTGCTTGAATATTTTTTCTTTGCTGCATTCTTTCTTTATATGAATTCTCATTGCTTTCTGGAGATAATTTGCCTCCCATACCAAGTTCTTTAGCTTGATTATCGAGATTAAATATTTTCTCGGAAGATGAAGGTTCTTCTTTCATATAAAAAAATGTCCTATTTGGGAATTATAAATCTTTAAATACTTTTAGATTTCTTAACTTTTAAAAGTGCATTATTAACTGCCTGCTGTTGATCTCTTTTAGTAATCCAGTGATGATAGGTTTGAGTGTGTAGGCTAACCGAATGTCCCATCATTCTCGCAGCCACTGTATCAGGTAAATCATAAAAAATTGTTCTTACTGCCCAAGCATGCCGAAGATCATAAGGTTTTATTTGTAACGAGTAACGATTAAATTGGTCTGTAATTTTTTTTCCAATATTTTGTAAGGTTGTAATTTTAAGATCTCTATTAATATTTGGCAGTAGTTCTGGTTTCTCGCCAAGTTTTGACAATTCGAACTTCTCTACCCATTCAGGATGGAATGGCCAAACTTGATGTTCCCCAGTTTTCGTAGTAGGTAATACCCTGATGATTTTGTCTCCAAAATTTGTTAAAGAGCTTAAGTCACAAAAAAACACTTCATGATTTCTTAAGCCATATGTTGCCATCAGGCCAAAAACAAATTTCCAAGATTTATTAGGTATTTTATCCCAAAGTTGTTCTATGACCTCGTCTGTTGGGAGATCTCTAAACCCTGCCTTATTAAGACCATATCCTTTGGAACTTGATTTCCAATTTTCTGGGAGTTTAATATCCAAAAATTTAGCTAAAACACTTAGCGAGGTGGCGCATTGTTTCCTACTTCTGCTCCCTTCCTTGTAACTTTCAAGTGTTTTTTGAAATATATCTTTTAAATCGCCTTTGTCATAATTATTGTAAATATTAAGAATTCTTTTCAAATAGGGTTTATAAGAACTTCTCCAAGTAGTTTTTCTTGTGCTGCTTAAATATTCATTTTTTCTTTCTCTAAAAAAAAATTCTTCAAATTGATCTAATTTATTTTTAAATTCAAAATTATTTTTTATTTTATTTTTATTAGGTTTACTTATCCAATTAATCCAATCAAATTGATTTAATTCCAGTTGCAAATTGATTAATTGTAATTTCTTTTGCGCCTCATTTATACCAGAAATATCAGCCTTTAGACCGAGAGATATTCTTTGAATTCTATAGTTGTTTTTATTTTCTTTTGAAGGGAGTGAACCTCTAATATTTAATTTCTCCCCCCTTTTTTCAATTCTAAGCTTGCTGCCTTGTGTAGCAAATTTATCATTGACTTTATTAATTTCCTGAATTACGTTCATTTACTTATATAATTGTCCATATAGTGACGTTTTTAAGGTTGATTTTCAATCTTCATTAATTTTAAATGGATAAAGTTGGCGTCTTGCTAATGAATTTAGGGGGGCCTGAACGTATTACAGATGTAGGCCCTTTCTTATATAACTTATTTTCTGATCCAGAGATAATCAGAACCCCTTTCCCTGCTTTTCAAAAGCCTTTGGCTTGGTTAATTAGTACGCTAAGAAGTACTACTTCACAACAAGCTTATCTTTCTATAGGTGGAGGATCACCTATCAGAAGGATAACAGAGCAACAAGCAAGAGAATTGCAATCAAAATTAAGAGATAAAGGATTAAATGCTACTACATATATCGCTATGAGATATTGGCATCCATTTACGGAATCAGCAATCGCTGATATGAAAGCAGATGGTGTTGATCAAATTGTTGTACTACCTTTGTATCCCCATTTTTCAATCAGTACAAGTGGTTCAAGCTTTAGAGAATTAAAAAAATTGCGTGATTCTGATATTGACTTTAAGAAAATCCCAATGAGATGTGTGAGAAGTTGGTTCAGTCAATCAGGTTATTTAAAGTCAATGGTCGAATTAATTTCTGAACAAATCACGCGTTGTGAATCTCCTCAAAATGCTCATATTTTTTTTACTGCTCATGGAGTTCCGAAGAGTTATGTCGAAGAAGCGGGAGATCCTTATAAACAACAAATTGAAGATTGTTCATTATTAATCATAAATGAGCTGGAAAAATATTTAGGACACAGTAATCCTTATACACTTTCTTATCAAAGCAGAGTTGGTCCAGTTGAATGGTTGAAGCCTTATACAGAGGAAGTTTTAACTGATCTTGGAAGATCAAATGTTAATGATCTTATCGTGGTTCCTATAAGTTTCGTTGGGGAACATATCGAAACATTGCAAGAGATTGATATTGAATATAAAGAAATTGCTGAAAAGGCTGGTATTAAAAACTTTCGAAGAGTAAAAGCTTTAAATACTCATCCAACTTTTATCGAGGGTCTTAGTGATCTTGTAATTTCTTGCTTAGAAGGGCCTCTAGTTAATATTGAGGAGGCTTCTAAGTTACCTGAAAAAGTTAAACTTTATCCCCAAGAGAAATGGCAATGGGGTTGGAATAATAGTTCAGAGGTGTGGAATGGAAGAGTTGCTATGGTTGTTTTTCTTGTGCTTTTTATTGAACTCATTTCAGGCTCTGGCCCCTTACATAGGCTAGGTATTTTATAAAATTAATCTAATTTTCTTATAAATTTAAACTAATTTCTAAAAATTTTTGAATAATTTTCTGACATAACATTTCTAAATGAGGCAAAAGTATTTAATTGAGTTTAATATTTATAATAAATGTTGAATTTCTCAAGTGACTCTTACTTCGAGATCCTTATCAAAGGATATTTCAAAAAATGAAAAACCACTTTGGATAACTGGTGCAGATGCACTAATGGATTCTCTGAAAATTCATGGAGTAAAAGTTATATTTGGATATCCCGGAGGAGCTATATTACCAATATATGATGCTGTTCATAAAGCTGAACAAGATGGATGGTTAAAGCATTATATGGTGAGACATGAACAAGGTGGCTCTCATGCGGCTGATGGATATGCAAGATCCACTGGTGAAGTTGGAGTTTGTTTTGGCACATCAGGTCCAGGAGCAACAAATTTGGTAACTGGAATAGCAACTGCTCAGATGGATTCGGTACCATTAGTAGTAGTTACAGGTCAAGTTCCAAGGCCAGCTATTGGAACTGATGCTTTTCAAGAAACTGATATTTTTGGTATAACTCTTCCAATAGTTAAACATTCATGGGTAATAAGAGATCCTTCAGATATAGCAAAAGTTGTTTCAGAAGCTTTTTTTATAGCCTCATCTGGAAGGCCTGGTCCTGTTTTAATTGATATACCAAAGGATGTTGGTCAAGAATTTTTTAATTACCAAAGAGTTTTACCTGGTGAAATTATTCCTAAGGGATTTAAAAGAAATGGGGATATAAATGACTGTGATATCAAAAAAACTATTAAATTAATAGAAAAATCTGAAAGACCTCTTCTCTACGTTGGTGGAGGTGCAATATCCTCAGGGGCTCATGATGAAATAAGAACTTTGGCAAAAAATTATCAAATACCAGTTACTACAACATTAATGGGAAAAGGTGCATTTGATGAAAAAGATAATTTATCTGTTGGAATGTTAGGAATGCATGGAACTGCTTACGCAAACTTTGCAGTTACGGAATGTGATCTTTTAATAGCTGTTGGAGCTAGATTTGATGATAGAGTAACAGGAAAATTAGATACTTTCGCACCTAATGCAAAGGTCATTCATATAGATATTGACCCAGCAGAAGTTAATAAAAATAGACGAGTAGATGTTGCAATTGTCTCTGATGTTTCAAAAGCTGTTCAAAAAATTAATGAAAAATCTCTTAATAACAAATTTTCTTGTCAGACTAAGAACTGGCTAGAAAAAATTAATTTTTGGAAAAATAAACATCCTTTGTATGATCCACCTAAAGAGGGAGAAATTTTCCCTCAGGAAGTTCTTTTGAAAGTTAGGGAATTTTCTCCTGAAGCTTATATAACAACAGACGTGGGACAACATCAGATGTGGGCTGCTCAATATCTTAGGAATTCTCCAAGAAAATGGATTAGTAGTGCAGGTTTAGGGACGATGGGTTTTGGATTGCCAGCGGCGATTGGAGTGAAGGCAGCCTTACCTAATTCAGAAGTAATCTGCATAGCGGGAGATGCAAGCGTCTTAATGAATATTCAAGAGTTAGGTACTTTGTCTCAATATGGTTTAAACGTAAAGTTGATAATTATTAATAATCGCTGGCAAGGGATGGTAAGGCAATGGCAGGAAAGTTTCTATGATGAAAGGTATTCCTCATCTGATATGAGTTGTGGCGAACCTGATTTTGTAAAACTTGCGGAGTCTTTCGGAATTAAAGGGTACTTAATTTCTGATAGAAAACAATTACAGGATGAATTGCAACATGCATTTAATTATGACGGTCCTGCCTTGATTAATATTCTTGTCAGAAGAGGAGAAAATTGCTATCCAATGGTACCTCCTGGAAAAAGTAATGCTCAGATGGTTGGATATGTAAATTGTAAGGACTAATTTTTTAAAAAATTAATCATTTTTAGAAAACATCTTAATTACTATAAAAAATAAATATTTCTGAATTGGAAAAATTATTTAAAATTGTTATTATCATCAGCCTTATTGTTCTTAATCCTGTAATGGTTAACTCGGCTGAAATTCTTCAGATTAAAAGTTCAAATACTATTTTAGTGGGCGATCAAAATAGGAACTTAACAATTGGATTATTTTGCGTAGATGTAAATGAAAATTATGAGCTTGAAGCTTTTAATTTACTTAAGAGAGAATTTCCGAGAGGAAGCAAAGTGAAGATAAAACCTTTCGGTTTTAAAGAGGATGTATTATTAGCAAAAGTTTTTGATATTAAAGGCACTAAGGAGATGACCGAAATATTATTGGCTAAAGATTTAGCTAGAGAAAATTGTCGAAATTAAGAATCTTTAAGAGCAAATCAAATTCCATTGCCTCGAGGTTGTTTTGTCTCTTCTCCAAGAATTAAAATCATTTTTTAATTCGTATGTACATAAATTTGAGATATCAATATTTTCACAAGGTATTTCCTCATTCAAAAGTTGTATATAGGCAAATCTTTTAAGATCAAGTTGATTTAAGTTTGGCTCTTTCAAGTAATTTGAATAATTAAAACGAAGATCCTTTTTAGTTCCAGTAAAATTAAATGTTATATTTTTGTTTTCTGTCTTTCTATAAAATTCTTTTAGTGTCTTTTTATCAATAAGGTAATGTTCCTTCGATATCGCTGGCCCTATTGCAATTAGTAAGTCATCTCTGGAAGACCCTAAACTATCGAAAATTTTAACAAGATTTTTTATTATTTTTTTTTCTAAGCCTTTTCTTCCACAATGCAAGGCTGCTACATTCCTTGTCCTTTTATCTGCAAAAAATATTGGCATACAATCAGCTGTGTAAACCCATAAGTTTTGATTGCATTCATCACCAATAAGACCATCTGCATAAGTATTATTCCCTTCTTGCGAATTTGATCCAAAAGAAATGGTACTACTGTGAATTTGATTGGAAAAACAATTTACAGAATTTTCATTAAAAAAATTACCTAATAATTGAAGAAATTTTTCAGAGCTAGAATTTGTAAAATATGCATGTTTGAAATTATATTGACTAAGGATAGGTGATAAATAGTATTCAAATTTTTTGTTTTGGATAAAAATTTCAACTTTTGAGAAATATATTTCTTTGTAATGAATAGTTCTCACCTCTGACTTTAATTTATGAAATTAATTCAATATCTCTCAATATCCAAAATCCCGCAAATTTTTCTATATATGGCGTTGATTGTATAGAAATAAATTGATAACCAAAAGAATTTTTTTTATTCTCTAAAAATTTTGTACTTAAAGTGTTTGCATCTTTTTCTGGCAAATCTGTTACGAGCCACTTATCGTCTTCTGACGCTTCAAGAATGAGTTGGTTCTTACATATAGTTAACTTAATTGGTTCTAAACAACTGAACCATGCAGAAAGTGCTAAAGATCTATCTTTGCTAAAAAGTCTTAATCCTGGAACAAATTTATCATCATCTAAATGTTGTTGAATCGGGAAAATATCTCCAAATTCCATAGGCCAATTTTCAGCTGATTTTAGTTCGCCAACTGATATTTCAGAAATAGTTAAAGCATCACCCCTCACTGCTTCTGGTAAAGGTTGAGGGGATGTTTCCATCTTAGAAGAGAAAGTAGGAGCTAATACCCCTCTCACGTAGCCTTTTTCTTTTGGGTAGATCTCTTTTTCAAGAAATTCTATTCTATCGAATAAATCGTAGGTTCTTCTACTAACAAGAGCCTCAATACCAGTGGCCTCCAAAGATTTCTTGATGATGGATTTCATTGAAGATCTCCAAAATCGAACTATTGAGGGTTTTGCCCATCCTGCTTTTTTTGCATCGTTTATTGCTTCATATAATGCCTTTGTAAGCCAAACTGAATTGACTTCATTTGCTGGGCATTTTTTATTCCAAAGAAAAATATCTTCTGTCTTATAACTTTTTTTAGAACAAATGATTAACTCCCACCTCTTTTTCCCATTTGATTCAATAATTGGTCGTGAATAAAAGTCTAATTCCCAATCTGAAATTTTTAATTCAAAACTTGTTTCTATTTTTTTATTAATATTCATTTATCTTTTTCTTTTTTATCGAAGAGTGCTTTAGTTTTGAGTGCTCTCTCAGTAGCTTCTTGCATAACTTTTTGTTTATCAATTATTAATTCTCCAGCAGAATTCTCTAAAAGTGCTGTATTTAGACTAATGCGCCCTTTTTCTAGATCAATTTCAGATATTAAAGCTTTTATAATTTCCCCTTCTCTAAAAATTTCTCGTAAAGAACGAATCGATCCATTTGTTAGAGAGGATTGGTGAAGAAGACCACTGGCTCCCCCTAAATCAATAAAGAAGCCATATGGTTTTACCGCTAAAACTTCTCCTTCTATTAATTGACCCAATTCTAGGTTTGTAATCTTAGATACTAATGTTGCCTTTTTCTCAGAGAGAACTAACTTTCTGGATTCTGGATTTACCTCTAGAAAAGCTACTTTTAAATTTTTGCCAACAAAAGATTGATGATCTTGACCATCTTCAAGTTGGGATCTTGGAATGAATCCTCTCAATCCATCTACATCGCACGTAAGTCCACCTCTATTAAAACCATTTATTGAAACATCAATTAATTCTCCATTTTTTGCAGAGCCTGATACTTTATCCCAACTTTGCCTAAGGATTAAAGCCCTTGCACTCACTGTTACCATCCCATCAGCATTTTGTTCTTTGATAACCAAAACTTCCATCTCAAGGCCTACAGAAAATTTTTCTTTTAAGTTAGTTATTACCCCCAACCCACATTCTTTTTTTGGCATAAAACCAGGTGCTTTTCCTCCAATATCAACATATAGACCATCACTTTCAATGGCTATAACCTTCCCTGAAATTGTTTCTCCTGTAGCCCCAATTGGCTCATTTGCATTTAAAGCCTCTAAAAAAGCACTTTCATCAAAATCGAATTCATCAACAGTTCTCTCTATTTGAAATTCTGTGCTTTGCTCAGAAAAATTAAGGGGTCTATTTAAGTTTTGTTGAGAACTATCAAAGGCTTTAATGTTTTCATTAGAGTTCTCAATTTTTTTTTCAGATTCATTTTTAGTTATTTGAGGTTTGATTACGATATTTTCGTTTCTTGTTTCTTCTTGCGAATTAGTTTTCTCGTTCTTTGTTTCTTGAGATTTTTTTTCAGTATCTTTCTTACTGATGTGAAGAACCTGAAGAGGTTTCTTTAAGTCCTTTTTATTGCCCTTTGATTGGATATTATTTTGGGCATTTTTATCACTGACTCCCATCGTAGGTAAAATAAGAATAATTAATTATTAACATATTCTAAATGTTAGTACTCAAAATTAAAATTAATGAACTTTAAACAAATACCTAATAAATTTGAAAATCTAAATTGGCAAGAAGTTGACAGTATTGCAAAAGAGAAAAGATCAACGGTGATTTGGCCATTCGGTGCTGTTGAGCAACATGGTCCACATTTGCCTCTTGCTACAGATAGTATTTTTGTTGATGAAATAATTAGCGAAGTACTTAAATTATTTACTTCCGATGTTCCAATAAAAAAACTTCCAACTCAATATATTGGTTTTTCTCCAGAACATAAAGGTTTCCCAGGGACAATTTCCCTTTCCTCTAATTTAATAACCTCAATGATTAGAGAAATCGGAGTTCAGTTATCCGAAATGGGTTTTAAAAGATTGATATTGATTAATGGACATGGTGGTCAAATCTCACTACTAAATACAGCGGCAAGAGAGCTAAGAAGCTGCGCACCATGTATGGCAGTATTCCCTTGTTTCATGTGGAGTGGTGTTAATGGATTAAGTGAATTGTTAACAAAAACTGAGGTTGAGGTTGGGCTTCATGCTTCTTTAGCTGAAACAAGTCTGATGCTCGCTTTAAAACCAGAATTAGTGGGTGATGAACGTCCACATGAGGTTATTAAAGGAAAAATTCCAGAAGGTTGGAGTTTAGAAGGAAATGCGCCTACTGCTTGGCTTACTAACGACTTCAGTAAATCCGGTGTTATAGGTGATAGTAGAGGAGCAAATGAGTGTTTAGGAAAAAATTTAAAAGAATTATTGATTAATCATTGGTTCAAATTAATAATGAATCTAATGCAATCGGATTGGCCAAATTAATTTAAAGTAAATTAAAGTAAAAAATGTGACTTAACAATTGAAACTATTTTCATGATATTTAAATAAACTCACTATAATCATGTAATATTCATGCATAATGAGCTAAAGATTACTGACATGCAAACTCTAGAATCAAATAAAAAAACTACTGAAGAATTCGCTAATACGAATTCATTAAAGTTGCCTGACTTCACTACAGATTCTTATAAGGATGCGTATAGCAGAATTAATGCAATTGTTATAGAAGGAGAGCAAGAGGCTCATGATAATTACATTTCAATAGCAACATTAATACCGAATGAATTAGAAGAGTTAACGAAATTGGCAAGAATGGAAATGAAACACAAAAAAGGCTTTACTGCATGTGGAAGAAATTTAGGCGTCGAAGCTGATATGGAATTTGCTAAAAAGTTCTTTTCTAAATTACATGGTAATTTTCAAATTGCTCTAGAAAAAGGAAATTTAACAACATGCCTGTTAATTCAAGCTATTTTAATCGAAGCATTCGCTATCTCAGCTTATAATGTTTATATTCGTGTTGCAGATCCTTTTGCTAAAAAAATTACAGAGGGAGTAGTTAAAGATGAATATCTTCATCTAAATTATGGTCAAGAGTGGCTTAAGGAGAACTTATCTTCTTGTAAAGAAGAATTGATGGAAGCTAATAAGGTTAATCTGCCTTTGATCAAAAAGATGTTAGATGAAGTAGCAGATGATGCATCAGTTTTAGCTATGGACAGAGAAGAGTTAATGGAGGAATTTATGATTGCTTATCAAGATACTCTTTTAGAAATAGGTTTAGATAATAGAGAAATTGCCAGAATGGCTATGGCAGCAATCGTTTAATTATATTTGTATTTAATTAAGCATATTAATAATTAATCATTTCTTTTTAAGTTCTTACCTCTGTGCTATTCTTCATATCATCGTATTGAAATTATTTATAAATTTTAAATGTTTGGGTTAATAGGCCACTCAACAAGTTTTGAAGATGCAAAAAGAAAAGCTTCGTTATTAGGCTTTGACCATATTGCAGATGGTGACCTAGATGTTTGGTGTACAGCTCCTCCTCAATTGGTTGAGAATGTAGAAGTCAAAAGTGCCACTGGAATTTCTATTGAAGGCTCCTATATAGATTCTTGCTTTGTTCCTGAAATGCTTTCTAGGTTTAAAACGGCAAGAAGAAAAGTATTAAATGCTATGGAATTAGCTCAGAAAAAAGGGATTAACATTACTGCTTTAGGGGGATTTACTTCTATTATTTTTGAGAATTTTAATCTTCTTCAGCATAAACAAATCAGAAATACGACACTAGAGTGGGAAAGATTTACTACTGGCAATACTCATACGGCTTGGGTTATTTGTAAGCAACTAGAAATAAATGCTCCTCGTATTGGGATAGACCTTAAAAAAGCAACTGTTGCGGTAATTGGTGCTACAGGGGATATTGGTAGTGCTGTTTGTAGATGGCTTATCAATAAAACTGGGATTTCAGAGCTTCTTATGGTAGCAAGGCAACGAGAACCACTTGAGATATTACAAAAAGAATTAGATGGTGGAACTATAACAAGTTTAAATGAAGCCTTGCCTCAGGCGGATATTGTTGTATGGGTTGCAAGTATGCCTAAAACCGTTGAAATTGATACCAATAACTTAAAAAAAACATGTTTAATGATTGATGGTGGATACCCCAAAAATCTTGATGAGAAGTTTCAAGGTAAAAATATTCATGTTTTGAAAGGAGGAATTGTAAAGTTTTTCAATGATATTGGTTGGAATATGATGGAACTTGCAGAAATGCAAAACCCTCAACGAGAGATGTTTGCTTGTTTTGCAGAAGCCATGATTTTAGAATTTGAGAAGTGTCATACAAACTTTAGTTGGGGGAGAAATAACATTTCTCTTGAAAAGATGGAATTTATTGGTGCAGCTTCCTTAAAACATGGTTTTTCAGCGATTGGACTTGATAAGCAGCCTAAAGTTTTAACGGTATAAATTATGGCTAAACGTTATCTCCTTGATTTTGAAAAGCCTCTTGTTGAACTCGAGAAACAGATAGAGCAAATTAAAGAATTAGCTCGAGATTCAGAAGTAGATGTTAGTCAACAGCTTCTACAGCTTGAAACCTTAGCTGCTAGGAGAAGAGAAGAAATATTTAAATCACTCACTCCTGCACAAAAAATTCAGGTAGCAAGACATCCTCAGAGACCTAGCACTTTGGACTTTGTTCAAATGTTTTGTGATGACTGGATAGAATTGCATGGGGACAGAAATGGAGGAGATGATATGGCTTTGATAGGAGGCATAGGTTCGATAAACAATAGACCAGTGTTGATTTTAGGGCATCAGAAAGGAAGGGACACAAAAGAAAATGTAGTAAGAAACTTTGGGATGGCAAAGCCAGGAGGGTACAGAAAAGCTCTGAGATTAATGCAGCATGCGGATAGATTTTATTTGCCAATTCTTACATTTATCGATACTCCTGGAGCTTATGCAGGTTTAACTGCTGAAGAACAGGGACAAGGAGAAGCGATAGCAAGAAACTTAAGGGAGATGTTTGGTTTGAAAGTTCCAATCGTGGCTACTGTCATTGGTGAAGGTGGTTCTGGAGGTGCACTTGGAATAGGTGTTGCTGATAGGTTACTAATGTTTGAACACAGTGTTTATACAGTTGCTAGTCCAGAAGCATGTGCATCAATTTTGTGGAGAGATGCTGCAAAGGCGCCTGAAGCAGCATCAGCACTAAAAATTACAGGTAAAGATTTACTTAAATTGGGGATAATAGATGAAGTATTGCCAGAACCTTCTGGTGGAAATAATTGGGCTCCTTTAGACGCTGGCAAAACATTAAAAGAGGCTATTGAGAAACACCTTAATGCCTTACTGCAAATTTCTAAAGATGAACTCATTGAGGAAAGATATAAAAAATTTAGGGTTTTAGGTAAATTTATCGAAGCTAATAATATTGAAGAGATCTATAGCGAAATCTCCCAAAAAACTGAATAAATTGAAATTAGCTTTTATAACAGGTGCTACGAAAGGTATTGGTAGATCTACCGCAATTACTTTTGCTAATGCTGGCTGGGATTTAATTTTACTTTCTAGGAGCATGGATTTATTGGAGAAACTAAAGAGTGAGCTACTGTCTACTAAATCAAAAATTAGCCTAGTTAAGTGTGATTTATCTAATCCTCTAGAGATAGAGAAATGTGTTAAAAAAGCAATTGAGAAATATGGGTGCCCTTCAGTTTTGATAAATAACGCCGGTTGTGCATTTAATGGCTCCTTAGTTGAAATGGATTTGGGACATTGGGAGCAAACTATGCAGATAAACCTCACAAGTGTTTTTCAAATTTGTAGTTCAATTGTTCCTCAAATGAGGAGAAATGGAGGTTTAGTCATTAATGTTAGTAGCCATGCTTCTTATAAGGCATTCCCTCAATGGGGAGCATATTGCATTTCAAAATCTGCACTAGCTATGTTTACTAAATGTTTGAGGGAGGAGGAAAGATCTAATTCAATAAGAGCATGTACAATAACTCTTGGCTCTGTAAATACTCCTCTTTGGGATTCAGAATCAATCAATTCTGATTTTGATAGAACTTCTATGCTTTCCTCAAGCGAGGTATCAGATACTATTCTTTATATGGCTCAAAAACCTGAATCACAATTGATAGAAGACTTAACTTTAATGCCTTCTAGAGGAGCTTTTTAAATAATTTGTTTCTCTTATTAAATTCTATAAAAGTGATTTTTTTTAGGACTACTCGAACCCGATTCAACAAGAGAATGTGATATAATGTACAGGTAATTATGCTTCCAGAAGATACAGTTAATTAAGTCACATACAATTTTCTGTTTAGAATTTTATGACCTCTACATTACCCAACGATAATATTAGAAACTTTGACGACCAGATTACTAATAAATTAATCTCTGAAATTATTAGAGACAGAATTAAGAATTCCGGTAGAAGATTTAGTGCTAATGATAATATCTCAGATTTTATAAATCCCGGTGAACTAGAAATTTTAGAAAAAGAAGTTGCTTCAAGGGTCAAAGACTTGCTTAAGTCTCTTGTAATTGACGTTGAAAATGACCATAATACTCAGGAGACAGCTGAAAGAGTCTCCAAAATGTATTTAAATGAAGTTTTTAAGGGGAGATATCATGAGCAACCAAAAGTTACAAGTTTCCCGAATGATAAGAACCTTGATGAGATTTATACGGTTGGGCCTATTTCCGTAAGATCTTCTTGTTCACATCATTTAGTACCAATTCTAGGAGACTGTTGGATAGGTATTAAACCTGGGAACAAAGTGATAGGACTTTCAAAATTTGCGAGAGTAGCTGATTGGGTTTTTTCAAGACCTCACATTCAGGAAGAAGCTGTAATGATTCTTGCAGATGAAATTGAAAAATTATGTGAACCAAAAGGTCTAGGCATCATCGTAAAGGCTCAGCATTATTGTATGAAATGGAGGGGAGTTAAAGAACCTAATACAAGTATGATTAATTCTGTGGTAAGAGGAGATTTTAGACATGATTTAAGTTTAAAACAAGAATTTTTTGAGCTTGTAAAACAACAATCCGCTACTAATAAATACTAACTCATTTTCAAGAACCGAATTAGAGCCTCCGTTTTTTCTATATCTTTGCAACCTGGAGATATCTCAATACTGCTAGAAATATCTAAACCATCTGGTTTAATGTCTGTTAAAATTTCATCAATCCATTCAATTGATATGCCACCTGCTAACCACCAAGGTTTGCTAAATTCTAGATTCTTTAGGTAAGTAGATTTTATTTTTTTACCTGAACCTCCATAAGTTTCCTTATTCCAAGAATCAAGTAATATGGCATCTACAAAATCTTCAAAAGGTTTTATATTATCTAAATCTTTTTCCGTTTTTATTCTGAAAGCCTTCCAAAGACCAATATGCGGAATTTTTTCCCTTATTTTTTTGCAGTAATCAATATCTTCATCTCCATGTAATTGAATAATAGTTTCACTTGTGTTTCCTAAGGAATTTTTAATAATTAAATCTATTGGACAATTTTGCACAACTGATACCCTTTCAATTTTTGGATAAGCCCTTTCTAAGGATTTAAAAATTTTTTTCTTAATTTCAGTTGATATATATCTTGGTGACTCTTTCACCGAAATAATGCCTATAGCATGCACTCCTAATTTTGCTATTTGAAGAGCTTGTCCTTCTGAGGTTATTCCACAAATTTTAACCAAAGTATTAGTCTTGGGCATATTAATATCCTTTATGTAAAATTAATATTATTGTTAAATATAGCGGAGATTATTTTTGAGAAGTTGGCAAATTTTTAGAATATGGGGAATTCCCTTCAAAATTCATCCTTATTGGTTTGCGATTCTTTTTTTATTCTCATGGAGTATAAGTAATCAGGTTAATTTAACTTCAGGTGATATCTACAATACCAAAGAAGCTTGGATTATAGGCTTTTTAAGTTCTTTTTTCCTGTTGACATCAATTATTTCTCATGAGGTTTTACATACTTTTGTTTCCATTAATCAGGGGGTAAAAATAAAAAAAATTACTTTTTATTTCCTAGGAGCAATTTTGCAAATAGATAAGTATTGTCAAACTGCTCTAGGTAATATAAAAATTGCAATTGTTAGACCCCTATTATGTTTTGCTACTGCATCTATCCTACTTTTAATTAGTAATTACAGTGCATCACAAGAACTTATATACATAAATATAATTTCTAGAGTAGGCATATTAAATTTATTATTAGGCTTCTTAAATTTGATCCCAATTGGTTCTTTAGATGGGGGAAATTTATTAAAAAGTATTATCTGGTATTTCTCAGGGAGTAAAAACAAAGGAAGAAATTTTCTCAATAAAGTAAATTTATCTTTATCTTTTTTAGCTTTCATTTTGGGGATAATTTGTTTATTTAGATTTAACTTTTACTATGGTTTTATTCTTTCTATTTTAGGTTTGTTTGGAGTAAATTCTTCAAAGTCAGAAAGTCAATTTTTAAAAATTGAAAACATCCTTAAATTTAGTAAAGTTTCTGATCTTAAATTAAAGCCTCTGAGGAAAATTGAATTTGATTCTAATTTTACAAAATTAAATTCATTAAAAAAGAATAAAAAGGATGCATCAGATAAATATTTTTTTGTTACGAATAATGGAAGATGGACTGGTTTTGTTGATGAGGATATTTTAAAAACTGTCTCCATGAAAAAATGGGAACGGAATTTTGTTGGAGACTGTAAGAAACCAATCGATAATTTTGTAAGTGTACATATTGAAGATAAATTATGGAAAACTATAGAAGAAATTGAAAAAACGAGTGAAGGTTTTGTATTAGTTCTCAATCCTGCAGAAATTCCATTAGGTATTATTGATAGGTCTAAAATTGGAAACTTTGTATTGAATAAATTAGGGTTTAATTTACCTTCTGAGATTCTCAATAAATTCAATTATAAAAATAAGTATCCCTTAGGAATTGAATTACCACGAATAATAAATTCAATGAAGCAGAAAGGAGATCTTTAAGAATTAGAGTAATGGAAGTTTTTTAATATTTTATTATTTATTGCAATATTTTTGAATTTAATATTTTTTTTATTCTTAAGGAATGAATTTCTTAAATGTTGAACTATTTCATCATTTGTGAGGGCTAGATTTATTTTTGGGGGGGCTTCTTCTTTGAATAATTTGAACCATAAATCTTTTGAAGGATTTGTTTGAATCTCTCCATGTTGAAGGAACGCACCTTTTTTACGATATTGAGCACTCCCTATCCTCTTAAACCCATCCTGATCAATTAAGTCAGAAATTAATGAAGTACCAAAACAATTTGTTTTGATTTGTGATTTTCGTAAATTGCCATTTTGTAAATTTAGACCTAATTCTCTAAAACTCCTAATTAACCAATTATTAACCATTTCATAACTTAGGTATTTATAGTATGTTTTTTTAAAAGTTAATGCATATGTTATGCCCCCTGAATGTAAAACGGCTCCTCCTCCAGACGGTCGTCTAACAATATTAATCTCTCCACTTGATAATAATTTTTCCCAATGAATAGGAATTTCCTTTTGGTGATAGCCAATTGAAAGCCAATCCCCACTCCAATAGTAGAACCTCAAAGTGAGAATTATTTCAGGATTTAAAATAGTTTGATCTAAAGAATTTAAATCTAAAGCCATTTGATCAGTTCCAGATAAATTATTTGTCGAATAAATTAAGGCTTGATTTTCTATTCCCAAAATTAACTTCGCAGATGTATTTATAATAATTTTTAATAAATTTTTTCTTTCAATTTATTAATTACGTAACATCATTTTGTAATAGTGTGTCAAATGCACTCTTTTGGGTAGAGAATATAGGAAATATTTTTTTTACCATGGAGCCAACTCAAACGATAAATTTAATTGCACTAAGTCTCATAGTAGTTATACATGCTGGAGTTTTAGCACTTAGGTTGGGAATTAGTTTAGGTAGAAACTGAAATTTATTAGAAAATAAATATTTTTAAGGTAATAATATAGTGAGACTTCATTGACTTATTCAGTGAATTACCCATAACAAAAATTGACAAAACCTTCTTATAAAAATAGTAATTTTTATAAAAAAAATCTTGGTTCTGGATTTAAAAGAAAGCAACAGAAACAGGAAAACTTTGTGTCTTTAGTATTTTTGATTATAAAAATTTGCTTTTCCCTTTTAGCACTAATAAGCTTAATTAAACTTGGATATAGTTCTAAAGTAAGATTAGCCAGACTAAGAGAAATTCAGAACTCATTTTCATACGAAAAATATCGATTTAATATTTTAACAAGTAGGTTTGATGATTTATTTTCTGCTGAAGGTGAGCAAAGATTTATGAAGGATCAAGATCAAATTATTTCTAGGGACATTATCAGAGTAATATGGCGTTGATAAGGATTATCTTGAATCATTTCTTATTATTGTCCTATTAAATTTTTTGCTTGTGAGTCAGAACATTAAAGGTCTAGTTCTAATAACAGGAACAACTTCAGGGGTTGGATTAAATTCATTAAAACCTCTTTTAAGATTTGGCTGGGAAGTTATAGCAGTTAATCGATCAAATAAGAGAGCGATAACAATAGCTGAGGAATTCTTGACTAAAGAGGAAATTAAAAATGTGCACTTTATAGAAATAGATCTCTCTAACTTGGATGATGTGAGAAAAGGTTGTATTGAAATAATGGAAAGATTTGATAAACCAATAAATTCACTTATTTGTAATGCAGCAGTTTATAAGCCAAGACTTAAGAGACCTGAAAGATCTCCTCAGGGTTTTGAAAACTCAATGGCAGTTAATCATTTTGGGCATTTTCTTATGATAAACCTCCTTATTGAAAATATTTTATCTTCGGAAAGAGAAATTTTCTTAAATGGTAAATCTACTGCATTCAAGCCAAGGATTACAATATTAGGTACCGTTACAGCCAATTATTCAGAGCTTGGAGGTAGAATTCCTATCCCTGCCCCAGCTGATCTAGGGGATTTATCTGGATTTAAAAATGGTTTTTTATCTCCAATAAGTATGGCTAATGGAAAGAAATTCAAACCTGGCAAGGCGTACAAGGATAGTAAATTATGTAATATGGTGACTGTTCAAGAATTATCAAAAAGATACCCTTCAGGGAAAATTATTATAAATTCTCTATATCCTGGATGTGTTGCTGATACTAAACTATTTAGAGATACGCCTTGGTTATTTAGATTCCTTTTCCCGATATTTCAAAAATTTGTAACAAGAGGATATGTGTCACAAAGATTAGCAGGAGAGAGGGTGGCTCAGGTGGCGACCTATAAAAAATTTGCTAAACCATCAGTACATTGGAGTTGGGGAAATCGTCAAAAAACTGGTAGAAAAGCCTTTTCTCAAAAGTTGTCAAAAAGAATTATTGATAAAAATACCTCTCAACAAACTTATGATTTAACAAAACAATTAGTTGGATTAGATTAATTAAGACTAATCAAATCCCAATAAATCAAATATTTCTCTATCTTTAAGTGGATTTCCTTCTAATGGTTCTACATTTTCAAGCATATTTTTGGCAAGAGATAAATATTCATTTTGAACTTCAATTACGTCTTCAGTTGGTTCCATTTCAAAGATGGTACATTTTTTTAATCTTGATCTTCTAATGGCGTCTACATCTTTAAAATGAGCCATAGTTTTTAAACCTGTTCTTTTATTGAATTTATCGATTTGGTCTGTATCTTTTGATCTATTTGCTACTACTCCCCCTAATCTAACTTTATAATTTTTTGCTTTTGCTTTAATTGCTGAGACTATTCTATTCATTGCGAATATTGAATCGAAGTCATTAGCAGTAACAATTAAACAATAATTTGCATGTTGCAATGGAGCTGCAAATCCACCGCAAACGACATCTCCGAGGACATCAAAGATAACTACATCAGTATCTTCTAGTAAGTGATGTTCCTTTAATAGCTTAACTGTCTGTCCAGTTACATATCCCCCGCAGCCAGTGCCTGCAGGAGGGCCTCCACTTTCAACGCACATTACTCCATTAAAACCTTCAAACATGAAATCGGTTGGCCTCAATTCTTCGCTATGAAAATCTACCTCTTCGAGAATATCGATAACTGTAGGAACCATTTTGTGCGTCAAAGTGAAAGTGCTATCGTGTTTCGGATCGCATCCAATTTGTAGAACCTTTTTACCTAATTTTGAGAATGCTGCAGAAAGGTTTGATGATGTAGTTGATTTTCCTATGCCACCTTTCCCATACACAGCAATAACTAAAGCCCCTTCTTCAATATTTATTTTTGGATCTTGCTTTACTTGAACACTTCCTTCTCCATCAAGAGGTCTATTTATAGTACTTGTCATTTAAAGCTTAAAACACATTATTATTTATATTCTTGCAGCGCAAATACACATGAAATATGTTTTTAAACAAATATGTATTTAATTGTATTAAAAGTGTGAAATATGTTCTTATAACTGAATTTTTAGGATTAAATCTATTAGATTATGAGTGAAAATACTCATGACTTAATTATATTTTATTAGTAAAAATTAACTGAAATATGCTTTGGCATCATAAAGAGTTTCATCGCTTATCTCTGGAATTCCTCTCAAGATTGCGTATTTTTCAGTATTTGTTTTAACTTTACCTCTTACAAAAAATGGAACTTTTGTTAATTCAGCTCTACCAGATTCAGTCCAGATAATTCCCTCATTACTATTTTTTTCTTTTTTCTCGTCAGAATTTAATATGTTATTTTTGTTTGTCGCTGTATGTCCTAAATGGCTTTGATGACCATCAACAAACTCAAAGTCATGTTTGAACATATCAATAAGATGCTCTTCTAAGCCCATCATTAGGGGATGTACCCAGTCATCAAAAATCACATTTGCTCCTTCCCATCCCATTTGAGGGCTATATCTTGCAGGAACATCTTGAACATGCATTGGAGTACTAATTACTGAGCATGGAATGCCGAGTCTTTTTGCACTATGCCTTTCCATTTGGGTCCCTAAAACTAGTTCAGGGGCAGCCTTTTTCATGGCATCTTCCACTTCTAGATAATTGTTGGTTATCAAAGCTTCTACATTTAGATCTTTTGCAGTAGCTCTTACTTGTCTGGCCATCTCCCTGCTGTATGTTCCAAGACCCACTACTTCAAAACCTAATTCTTCCTTAGCAATTTTGGCTGCTGCAATTGCATGTGTTCCATCACCAAAAATAAAAACTCTTTTACCAGTTAGATAATTAGAGTCAACTGATTTTGAGTACCAAGGAAGTTTTGATTTATTTTCTAATTCTTCTTTATTCGTTAAAGGAAGATCTAATTTCTCATGAACTTCATTTATAAATTCAATTGTATTTTTTATTCCAATAGGAATAGTATTCGTATATTCCATTCCAAAGTTCCGTTTGAGCCACTCACATGAAGCTTCAGCAATTTCTTGATAAAGACAGATATTTATTTCAGCATCAATTAGTCTTTTAATATCATCAGGACTAGCACCTAGTGGAGCAACTACGTTTGTATCTATACCTTGTTCCGAAAGTATGCGTTGGATTTCGATTACATCATCTCGGCATCTAAATCCTAGTAATGAGGGGCCAAGTATATTAACTTTTGGTCTCCTACCTAATTCCTTCCACCTGAGGGGACTTATTTTATCTGAAGAACTTACTTTATCTTTTAAAAGGGTTCTTGTTAATTGATAAAAGGTTTCTGAGGCTCCCCAATTTTCTTTCTTGCTATAAGCA
The DNA here is from genome assembly GCA_003281365.1 of Prochlorococcus sp. AG-347-K18. Classification (GTDB taxonomy): domain Bacteria; phylum Cyanobacteriota; class Cyanobacteriia; order PCC-6307; family Cyanobiaceae; genus Prochlorococcus_A. Next base: position 29,270 of record QCCF01000004.1, on the reverse strand, counting down.
GGTAATTCAAGATTCACAATCGGCATATCAAACCCCATCCCTTTCGCAAGAGCTCCAGGTTGGTCTTGGATAAGTTCTGCTGTACAACTTTCTCCAACTAAAAGAGTTTTTGGTTTAAATCTTTCTACGGCTTCCTTAATATTTTTCTTCACTAATTCTGCAGTATCTCCTCCTAGATCTCTAGCCTGAAAAGTCGTATATGTAACTGGGGGCCTTTGCCCTCTTCTTTCAATCATTGTAAAAAGAAGATCTGCATATGTATCTCCTTGAGGGGCATGAAGCACATAATGTATATCTTTCATTGACGATGCAATTCTCATAGCACCAACATGTGGCGGTCCTTCATATGTCCATAGAGTTAATTCCATAGTTTTTTAATGCGTTACTAAAGTTTTTGAAGTTAGTATTTGATTCCTTTTTAAAGGTTTGGAAAAGAGACCAGCCAAATCTGCGGCTTGATCAATTCCGTGAATTGGACTGAATACCATTTCTATTGACCACTTAGTACTAATCCCCTCCGCCTCAAGAGGGTTAGCTAAACCCATTCCACAAACTACTAAGTCTGGATTAGAATCTCTCACCCGATCTAATTGCTTTTCTACATGTTGCCCTTCAACAATTTTTGTATTATCAGGTAATAAATTAATCTCTTCTTTCATTAAATCCTTATTTAGGTAAGGGGTGCCTACCTCTATGAGATCCATTTCGCATTCATTATGCAAAAATCTTGCTAAAGATATCTCTAGTTGCGATTCAGGAAGAAGAAACAATCTTTTCCCTTTAAGTATTTCTTTGTGAGATTCCAGAGCAAGTTTTGCTCTATTTATTAAAGGCGAAATAATTTCATGAACTTTAAGTTCACTAATTTTGAAAGCTTTCGCTGCAGCTAAAAACCATTCAGTACTTCCTTCGATACCAAGAGGAAATGGAGCCGAAATTATATCACAACCACGATGTTTTAGATCTCGAACGGTATCACTTAAATAAGGCTGAGTTAATAAAACTTTTGTATTTTTGCCAATCTTTGGTAATTCTGTTGATTGACGGGGTGGGAAGCTTTCAATATTTGAAATTCCTAAATTTCTAAAAATCTTTTTAAACCTATCCTCTACATTATTTGCAAGAGTCCCAACTAATAATAATTTCTCCTCATTTGATGACTCCATTAATGGAATTAAAGCTTTTAAAGCGCCATCCTCTCCTTGGGTAAAAGTTGTTTCTATCCCACTGCCAGAGTAATTAACGAATCTCACTTGACCTAAAAATCTTTTATTTAATTTCTCTGCGACAGTGGCAAGATCTAATTTGATTACCTCACTTGGACAAGATCCAACTAGAAAAAGAGTTTTTATTTCTGGTCTTCTCTCAATAAGATCATTTACCACTCGATCTAATTCTTCATGAGCGTCAGCAAGACCAGCAAGATCTTTTTCTTCTAGAATAGCTGTCCCAAATCTTGGCTCAGCAAAAATCATAACTCCAGCAGCGCTTTGAATTAAATGAGCACATGTCCTTGAGCCTACAACGAGAAAAAAGGCATCCGGCATTCTTCTGTGGAGCCAAACTATTGAAGTTAACCCACAAAAAACTTCCCTAGGCCCCGTTTCCTTATTAAATTCAACTTTACTCATTAAAAATTTTCGAGAGCTTATATTTCAAGCTTGCATAAACTTTTTAATTTAAGAAAGTAATTAATAAGTTCTCTTACAAAACGAACACATTTAAAAAACTTATATGAATGTTTAAATACTTAAATGGAAATTATGAAAAAAACTTTTGGTGCGCATTTTAATTTCTGTAGAAGGAATTTCCTTGACTTGTTTTTGAAATCTTCCACACATTTCTAGCTATTTTCGTTGCTAATAATCCTGCTCTTTCCAATTTAGATTTCCCCGGCTTTGCCCCAATTAAAGCTGTCACTTCTGAAGTGGTTAAAGGAGCCCCAGTATTTATAGCTAATTGCGTTAACTCCAATCTATCTCTAAGGTTTTTAAGATTTACTTTTTCAATTTTATCTTCTTCTAACCAACTAAAAGATGGGTCTTTATGAGATAGTTTTTGCATCAAGCTTAGGCTAACTAATCCAAGAGTTTGATCAGGAGTTAATTCTTTTTCAGTACCAGAAACATTTGGTTCTTTTTTTTGAGAAGTTCCCATAGAAATGCATATCTTTTACTTGAAGTTATCGTTTTGTGGGAAGCATGCAAGTAAATTTAATAGAAAAAATGAACCATTATCCGTTATAGTCGCGTGAATGGAACCAACTTCTAGTTTAAACAGAGGAGAACGAAAAAAAGGTAGTTCTCTTGTCACAGGATCTGAGGTGCAATCTCAGGCCAGTGGTGCAAGCTGTTTTATTACAACTGATTCAGAAAAGTCTTTGGTATCCAGACAAGCAAGTCAAGTTGAGCAGATTGAGTTGAGAACATATGTTTTTTTGGATTCTCTTCAACCTCAACTAGCTGCATATATGGGGACGGTTAGTAGAGGTTTTTTACCTATACCTGGAGATTCATGCCTTTGGATGGAAGTTTCACCTGGGATGGCAGTGCATAGAGTCACTGATATTGCCTTAAAAGCTAGTAATGTAAGACTTGGTCAGATGATTGTTGAAAGAGCATTTGGTTCTCTTGCTCTTTATCACAAAGATCAAAGTACTGTTTTACATTCTGGGGATGTTGTTCTAGATGCTATTGGAAGTGAAGTTAGAAAAAGAACCAAACCTTCAACAAGTTGGACAGAAGTTATTCGAGCTATTACTCCAGATCATGCCGTTTTAATAAATAGACAAAACAGAAGTGGATCAATGATTCAATCTGGAATGAGCATGTTTATATTAGAAACTGAACCGGCTGGGTATGTCTTAAAAGCAGCTAATGAAGCAGAAAAAGCATCAAATATCACTGTTGTAGATGTAAAGGCAGTTGGCGCTTTTGGTAGATTAACTTTAGCAGGGAAAGAAGGAGATGTAGAAGAAGCGGCAGCTGCTGCTATAAGAGCAATTGATGAAATTTCAAATTATTGAGAAATTTTTGTTTAAACCTTTTATTAACTTAAACCTATCTCTTTTTTTAAAAAAGGTGACATAATTTTTGCAGCTTTACCTCTACTACCTAATTTATTTAGTTGTGATTGTGAGAGCTCACCGTAAACACAATTAGCTTCTTTAACCCAAAAAATAGATTCGAACTCTCCATTAGGATATTTGGGTTTCTTAAGAATTTCTCCCCAACATATTCCTGTTGTATCTTTAACTAAGTTTCCTGAGGGATCGCACAAAACCATACAACTTATAAATCTTGCACTCCTATAAGGACTATCAGAAAGTTCATTAATTAATTTTTTAATTTTCTCATCATTATTTTTGGCATATCGAGCAGAATAAATTCCTGGTCGACCATCTAAAACATCTACTTCAAGACCCGAGTCATCAGCTAATGCCCAAGTTTTTGTCTCTAGAGAAGCTGCCTTGGCTTTAAGTAGTGCATTCTCAAAATATGTTTTCCCAGTTTCTTCGACATTTAAATATTCTGGTTGCTTCTCAACCTTTAAAGACAAAACATCCAGCATCTCTGAAATTTCAGATACTTTTCTTTGATTGCCACTAGCAATAGTTAGAACTGGAAGGTTCAAAATAATATAAAATTTTATTGTGAATATTATCTTACTTCAAAGCTTGATACGGAGACAGGAAAGGTTGAACATTCCACACCTGTGTAGACAGGGCCTGTCTCGTACGGAAATAACATAATGTAAATTTTTTCTTAACACAACAGTATGTTTTGATGCACTAACTAATTTGCATAAGTATTGACATATCAATAGTACCAAGGGTGATAAGTTTAACTTATGAATGATAGAAAAAACATTAATGGAGATTTTGTCGAAAACGCTTGACTTATAAGTACTTAATGAAGCATTCTTCGAATTGAACATTCCACATTTAGTATTTAGTAGACAATGGCTACAGAAACAATGGGTATCGCTCTCGGCATGATCGAGACACGCGGACTTGTACCTGCAATCGAAGCAGCAGACGCAATGACAAAGGCAGCAGAAGTTCGCCTTATTGGTCGTGAATTCGTTGGTGGCGGTTATGTCACAGTATTAGTTAGAGGTGAAACAGGCGCAGTTAATGCAGCTGTAAGAGCTGGTGCTGATGCTTGTGAAAGAGTTGGTGACGGTTTAGTTGCAGCTCACATTATTGCTCGTCCTCATAGAGAAGTTGAACCTGCTCTAGGTAATGGTGAATTTCTTGGTCAAAAGGACTAATTAAATAAAGCAAGATTTATATATTTTGCAAAATAATTATTTTCCCTACAAAGACCTAAATTTATCCTTATGAGTAAGAAGTATGACGCAGGGGTAAAGGAGTACAGAGATACCTACTGGACTCCAGAATATGTACCCCTAGACACCGATTTACTAGCCTGTTTCAAATGTACAGGTCAGGAAGGTGTTCCAAGAGAAGAAGTTGCAGCAGCTGTTGCCGCTGAATCTTCAACAGGTACTTGGTCAACAGTTTGGTCCGAGTTACTTACAGACTTAGAATTTTATAAAGGACGTTGTTATCGAATAGAAGACGTTCCTGGAGATCCTGAAGCTTTCTATGCTTTTATTGCATATCCTTTAGATCTTTTTGAAGAAGGCTCAATTACAAACGTATTAACATCTCTTGTAGGAAACGTTTTTGGATTTAAAGCTCTAAGACATCTACGTCTAGAAGATATTAGATTCCCAATTGCTTTCATTAAAACTTGCGGTGGTCCACCAAACGGAATCGTAGTTGAAAGAGATCGACTTAACAAATACGGGAGACCTCTACTTGGTTGTACCATCAAACCTAAATTAGGATTATCTGGTAAAAACTATGGTCGAGTTGTATATGAATGTCTTAGAGGCGGTCTTGATTTAACGAAGGATGATGAGAATATTAATTCTCAACCATTCCAACGTTGGAGAGAAAGATTTGAGTTTGTTGCAGAAGCAGTTAAGCTTGCTCAGCGAGAAACTGGAGAAGTTAAAGGTCACTATCTAAATTGTACTGCTAACACTCCTGAAGAACTCTATGAAAGAGCTGAATTTGCTAAAGAGCTAGATATGCCAATCATCATGCATGATTATATAACTGGTGGTTTTACTGCAAATACTGGATTAGCTAATTGGTGTCGTAAAAATGGCATGCTTCTGCATATTCATAGAGCTATGCATGCTGTTATTGATAGACATCCAAAGCATGGTATTCACTTCAGAGTTCTTGCAAAATGTTTGAGACTATCTGGAGGAGACCAACTACATACTGGAACAGTGGTTGGAAAACTAGAAGGTGATCGTCAAACAACTCTTGGTTATATTGACAACTTAAGAGAGTCATTTGTTCCTGAAGATAGATCAAGAGGAAACTTCTTTGATCAAGATTGGGGTTCAATGCCTGGAGTATTTGCAGTCGCATCAGGTGGTATCCATGTTTGGCATATGCCTGCACTTCTTGCAATCTTTGGGGATGATTCCTGCCTTCAGTTCGGTGGAGGAACACATGGTCATCCATGGGGTTCAGCTGCTGGAGCTGCAGCTAACAGAGTTGCTTTAGAAGCCTGTGTAAAAGCCCGTAATGCTGGTCGCGAAATCGAAAAAGAGAGTAGAGACATTCTTATGGAAGCTGCTAAGCATAGTCCTGAATTAGCTATTGCTCTAGAAACTTGGAAGGAAATTAAGTTCGAGTTTGACACTGTCGACAAGCTTGACGTTCAGGGTTAACTCAAGTTCCGAAATTGAGGAGATTAATTCTCCTCAAACTTATTAAAATCTCGTTTTTACGAGTAATTACATTCACATTTTGATTAATTATGCCTTTCCAGAGCACAGTAAGCGACTATCAAACAGTTGCAACCCTGGAAACATTCGGTTTCTTACCACCGATGACCCAGGAAGAAATATATGACCAAATTGCGTACATAATTGCTCAAGGTTGGAGTCCAGTTATTGAGCATGTTCATCCAAGTGGATGTATGCAAACTTATTGGTCTTATTGGAAACTCCCATTCTTTGGGGAAAAAGATCTTAACTTGATCGTGAGCGAATTAGAGGCATGTCATAGAGCATACCCTGATCATCATGTAAGAATCATCGGATACGATGCTTACACTCAAAGTCAAGGAACAGCTTTTGTAGTTTTCCAAGGACGTTAAAGCTACTTATCGTAGTTAATAACTTTCTCCAAAAAATTTTGGAGAAAGTTTTTCAAAAAAGTTTTTAAAGAATTTAAACTTGAAGATTATGTCAAAAAAAACTAGCAGAGAGATTGCACTTGAAAGAAGAAAGGCGATGAGTGATAGCGGTAAAAAAGCTGCTGCTTATTCTTCAACTACCAAAGATAGAGTTCGATCTTCTCAAGATATAAATATTTCTGGGACTCAGTATTCTCCTAATAATCATAATATTTCAAAACCAGCTACAAAACATATTCCAAAAACTCAAGTAAACAGAAATTCTTCAACAACTTTATCTAGTAAAGAGTTAGTAATAGAGAGAAGAAAAGCAATGTCTACCCACGGGAAATCAGCTATAACTTCATCCGATAGAACACGTACTGATGTTAAAAAAGAAAGTCCTGTAAACGTAGTTAATTCAACTATAAATGAAAATCAAGAAAGTCAGGATTCAACTAGTACAGAATCTAAGTCCCTCAAGCCCAGCGTTAAGAGAAGAATTAATCAGAAGAGAAAGCCCATTACTAATACAAGTAGAGATATTGTTTTAGCTAGAAGAGAAGCTCAATCTAAGCATGGTAAATCAGCAATTAAACAAAATACCAGTGCCGCTTCTTTAGCTAGAAGGGGAGATCCAGATTTAAGTAGTAGAGAAATTTCTCAGAGAGTGAGAGAGTTAAGAAGTAAAACTGGTGCTACAGGCAAAAAAGGTAATGGTAAATGTAGACCATGTGGTCCAAATAAAAATGGCGCCAAACAAAATATTGCAGATGCTAGCTGGAAAGTTGGTAAAAGTGAAACTGATTCAGGTCAAATGGTGACTGGAACACAAGCTAATAGATCTGTAAAAACTACAGGTAATGAAGCAAGTACATGTAGAACAGTTACAGGCACTCAATACATGGGAGCAGAAGTTGTTGATCAATTTTGTCAAGATAGACTAAGTTATAAACAACCACTTAGATCTACTGTTACTGCAACAACATCAGGAAATAAAGTGACTGGGAATGAAGTTGGTAGATCTGATAACGTCACAGGCGATGAGCCAGGGACTTGTAAAAACCTCACAGGTACTGAATATGTATCTGCTAATGAATCACAGAAGTATTGTGGTGACGTTCCAAAAAATCCTTCAAAGGTTAAACACAGTACTACAACCGATGGATTAAAAGTATCTGGATCACTTCCTGGTAGATCAACCCTAGTTACTGGAGATGAATCAGGTTCTGGACATCAGTTAACTGGAGATCAATATCTTGGCTCTGAGCCAAATCCAAAAGGCAAAGCATTTGAAAAAGTAGGTAGTTACAACACTCTTAATGGGAATAATGTAACTGGTACAGGGGTTGGAAGATCAGACCATATGACAGGGAATGAACATGGGAGTTGTAAGAATGTAACTGGCGATGAGTATATAGGATCTCAACAATACGAGAAGTTTTGCGGTTCAAAACCAAAACCAGAAGCTAGAAAAGTAGGTTTAAGCCTTTCTTCAAAGTCAAATTTAATAAGCGGTACTATGACAGGAAGATCAGAAATAGTAACTGGAGATGAACCAGGTTCATGCAAAGTGTTAACAGGAACACCATACGCAGGCTTAGATCAGATTAAAGAGAATTGTAATACTGAAACTTCTGAAGATATGAAATCAAGAGCAATAATTAATTCTGGAAATAATTCAAATGCCAGACTTACAGGACAACAACCAGGAATTGGCGGAGTAATGACTGGTGCTAAGAAAGGTGCTTGTAAAAACCTAACAGGGACTCCTTATGTCGGTGGAGATCAGTTCTCACAAGCTTGTGATAATCCTCCAAATGATACTGCTTATGCTAATCCGGAAAAGTCAGCAGGTAACACTTGGAACGAATTCTCTGTTAAATCACCATCAAGAGATAAATATTCTGAAAAAAATACTCAAGGTGTTACTGGCAATGAATATGAAAATGGTTCAAAGGTAACAGGACCTTTTGATATGGCAGTTGATAAGGTCACTGGTACTGAAAAATTTAGATTTGAACCGAATAAAAATATTACTTATAAACAAAAAATGGAAATTGAAGAGGCAGATCGTGCTGCAAAGACACCAGAAAAAAGAGTCGCATCAAGGATTACTGGTGAAGGACAATCAGTGGGAAACGTAACTGGTGATGATTGGGATCGCGGCGATAAGGTAACAGGCACAGAGGGAGCTTCTTCTAGGAAGAGAAATCCATCAAGAGCAGGATTCATGAGTGCAATGCCCCCTATGGAAATAAAAAGAAATGAGGAAACAGAAAAACCAGATTTCTTGATAACTGGATCTAGTGGTAATACTCGTGAGGGACAACTTGTTACCTTTTCAGGTGGTGCAAGAGGTTAACTAAATAATGCCTTTAAGAGGACTGGCTAAAGCCAAGAACTTCACATTGGGGCCAACCGCTCCAATGAAAACTTTTACTGAAAATATCCATATACAAACTAAAGATTCAAATAATTTACAAAATTCTGGAAAGTCTCATAAATTAACTAATATTATTCAAAATGAAAATCTATTTAGGTACGAAAGCAAAATAAAAAGTGATTTTGACGAAATTGTTCCAACTCTCAAGGAAATTGCCCGAATTCAACATCACGAAGATTTTATAAATAAAGCTCAGAAAATATCAAGAAAAAATTTGGGAATAGATTTACCCCTCCATGTATTAGATAAATCTTGGGTTAAACCACTTGATATGAGGGCTTTATATGCATGGTGTGCTTTCAAACAGCATGATAAACTTAGCGACAATTTTTTTAATAATGATCCACTTGATGGTGCTGCTGGAAGTAGGGATGCGGAAGACTTTGAAAAATTTCTCTTAGATTGTGGAATACATTTACTTGATATAACTCCTTGTTCAGATGGAAGATTAGCTCATTCAGTTGCTTATGTAATGAGAATACCTTTTAGTTCAGTAAGAAGAAGATCTCATGCTGGAGCACTGTTTGATATTGAAAATACCGTTAATAGATGGGTAAAAACTGAACATAAAAGATATAGAGAGAATATCCCTAATGAAGCTCATAAAGATACTAGGTACTTAAAAGTTGTAACTTATCATTTCAGTTCAGTAGATCCTTTGCATCAGGGATGCGCAGCTCATGGGAGTAATGACGAGTTAGCTGCAGCAGAAGGTAGAAATAAATTATATGCTTTCAAAGAGGCTGTAGAGAATAGCTTTTGCTGCGGAGCTTCTGTGGATTTAATGTTAATTGGACTTGATACAGACACTGATTCATTAAAAATACATTTATCAACTAGCGATGGCGGCATAGATTTAGAAAAAACCATTTCTACATTAGAAATTTATAATTCAACAATAAATTTTTCAAAAGAGGATGCGGAGAGAGAAATTTGCCAGACAATCTCTAAGCAATCTTCAAAAGATAAACTCAGTGGACTGGAAAAATTTACGTATAAATTAATTGTCAATAATATTTCTCAAATTGATTATGTTAAGAGTTTTCATAATGGTTCTTATGAAGATATTGGACATGCAGAGAGGTTTATTGGAGTAGGTATAGGTTTTAAAGAAGTACATCTGAGAAATTTAACTTATTTTGCTCATTTAGATACAGTCGAAGAAGGGGCACCAGATTTAGATGTAGGAGTGAAGATTTTTACTGGATTAAATGTTTCTCAAGATCTACCTATTCCAGTAGTAATAAGATTTGATTACTCTGGCAAAGTACCCGGCGCAAAAGAGAGGGCAATAAAAGATTGTGAAAGAGTTAATAATGCGATATCAATTAGATATAAAAATTTAGTTGATCAAGGTTTGCTACATACTTGCTCTACTATTAGAGATAGGGACAACATTCATTCCGCCCAAATTATTGGAATGTCTTTAGATAAAAAAACAGAGGAGGCTCACTAATTATGTTAATTTGCAAGGTTGTAAAACCACTTGTTTCTACAAATAGGATTCCTGGTTTTGAACATAAACATCTGCAGGTTGTATTAGATGGGTCTTCTAATAAAGTTGCAGTTGATGCTGTTGGCTGTAAGCCAGGAGATTGGGTTATTTGTGTTGGAAGTTCTGCCGCTAGAGAAGCAGCGGGAAGTAAATCTTATCCAAGCGATTTAACAATTGTTGGAATAATTGATCATTGGGATCCTGACAAGTCGTAAAAAAGGAGGAAAGAAATTGTGGAAATCATGAAGGTATTAGGAAGGATGGTATGCACTCAAAGAGTCGCTGGCTTAGGTCATATGAATTTACGAATTTTAGAAAATAATAAAGGAAAGAAATTAGTTGCTGTTGATCCTGTTGGAGCTAGAGAGGGTAACTGGGTTTTTACTTCTAGTGGCTCTGCGGCTAGATTTGCATGCCCAAATCCAGAAGTTCAAACTGATTTAACAATTGGCGGTATTATTGATTATTGGGAGAGTGACTAAAATTTTAACTTCAAAAATATATTGAGAAATTTTGTCAAAGGTATAATGTAATAAGTCTTGAATAAAGAATTAAATGTGGAATGAAAGAAAATCGCCTTTGAGGATTGAAAAAAGATTTGAATTTGAGCAATACTCAAAAATTAGTAAATTCATGGAGCAAATTGAGAAATTATGTAAAGAAAGGGATGTCTATCCAAATATCAGCTTTGGTAAGAATTTTGTAAGTCTTTCAATATTTTTAGATAATAAAGAAATATCAGAAAAGGAAAAAGACTTTTCAAAGGATATTGATAAATATTATTTGGAAGATTAACCCTTTTTAATAATTATTAGGCTTGGCAATATCTCTTTTGATTAAAGCCATTAAATATGTTGGGGCTTTATATCTACCAGGTAGACATCTATTTAAAGTTTCAAGATGACTCCAACACACTGTCTTTTCTATATCTTTAACTGAGTTACCTTTTAAAATTAATAGTCTGAGAGCTTTGCAAAATAAAGGATAACCTGCTTCTAGTTCATCTATATTAAGCTTTGCTGCTGACATAGATCAAAGATGAATTATCAACTAATAATCTATACAAATATGGTGCATAATTGGTTCATATTTCAAATTTCTAAATAAATAGAAATTAATCAAGAAATGCGACGCAATCTATCTCAACTAAAACTCCTTTTGGTAAAGATGAAACTTCCACACAGGCTCTTGCTGGGGGACTCTCTATATTAAAAAAATCGCTATATATTTTATTAACAATTTGAAAATTATTTAAGTCAGTTAAGTAAATAGTTGTTTTTATAACATCCTCTTTGTTTGCTCCACCAGCTTTTAGAACTGCTGCGAGATTTTTTAAAACTTGAATAGTTTCCTTCTCTATATCACCTAAACAAGTTATTTCATTTAAAGCTGGATCTATAGCAATTTGACCAGAACAATAAATAAAATCCCCTGCTTTTATTGCTTGATTATAAGGTCCTACTGGATCTGGCGCATTTGATGTTTTTATTATTTGTTTTGAGGACATTTGATTAAGAAGATACCTATCTATTTAAACCCATAAATCCTTGTTTACTCTTAAAAAAGTAAATTCTTCTAAATTTTTCGCTCTTAGAAAAAGGTTGATTTTCATCTCTTCATCAAGTAAAAATGGGATTGTCAATTCATTAATAGAAAGTTTTTTTTCAACTTCCGAAAGTTTATTTTTTATATCTTGATCTTTAGGTTTGAGATTCAAGGCCCACAACATATTAGCCCTAGTATATTCATGGGCACAATATATAAGAGTATTTTTTGGTAAAGATTTGATTCTTTCAAGTGAAGAATACATTTGTTGATAAGTTCCTTCAAAGATTCTTCCACAACCCCCAGAAAATAATGTATCACCAATAAAAAGGACAGGATTTTTATCATTTAAAAAGAAGGCAATATGTGAGCTTGTATGCCCTAATACTTCAATTATTTTTACTTCTTCACCTAAAATATTCAAAGTTTCTCCATCCTCTACAGATACATTTTGAAAAGGTATTCGTTTTTTTTCTTTGGAGGAAGCAATCACTTTTACATTTGGCCATCTCTTAATAAGAGACTTCGTCCCACCAATATGGTCTGAATGATGATGAGTTTGCAAAATAGCTTTTAAGTGAAAATTGTTTTCATCTATATATCTAATTACTGGTTCGTGAACAGATGGATCTATAACCACAACTGATTGATCTTTTATCCACAACCAAATTACGTTATCACTTAAAACTCTTAGGCCTATTATATTTCGAGCTTTATTAAATTCCATTGTTAACTTAGAATGAAGATTCTTGGAAGAAATTGATCTATGTTTACTATAGCTTTACCAAAAGGAGCTCTGTTAAAAGATTCAATTTCAACTTTTAAAGGTGCTGGGCTAGATTTTTCTGATGCGTTGGATGAAAATAATAGATCATTGACTTTTGAATCCAGTTGCAAACGAGCTAAAGCTTTATTAGTACGAAATGGAGATGTACCTGTTTATGTAAGTTATGGTCAGGCTGATTTGGGTATTGTTGGATATGATGTTCTACGCGAATCTGAGTTAAAAGTCGCAAAGTTATTAGATTTAGGATTTGGGGGTTGTCATATGTCTTTGGCTGTCAAGAAAAATAGCGATTATTCAAAACCAACTGATCTTCCAGCTAATTGTAAAGTAGCAAGCAAATTCACAAAAACGGCTAGAGCTTATTTTGATGAATTAAATATACCTGTAGAAATAGTTCATTTGACAGGATCAGTGGAGCTTGGTCCTATTACAGGTATGGCAGAGGCAATAGTTGATTTGGTGGCAACCGGAAAGACTCTTGAAGAGAATGGGTTAATTAAAATAGATGATCTTTTCTACTCGACTGCAAGACTAATTGGAAATCCCTTATCTATGAGGTTAGTTGATAATCATCTCAGAGATACAATTTTATCAATAGAATCAACTAACGTCATATAAAAATAGCTTAATGTTTAAGGATTTTAGAAGGATAAAAAAGTTAGGTAAATATTTAACTAAAGATAAAAAAACAATCTATTTAATCTTGATAGTTTTGCTACCTGTTTCCTTTTCTGGAGCTATTCAACCATTATTAGTAGGACAAGCAATTACCATCCTTAAGAACGAAAGTACGGATGTTTGGCTAAGTAAAACTTTCCTTGGACAGTCAATAAATGCCATAATCCTAACTTTATTTATAACTGTTCTATTTAGGTTGGTTCTGCAGGGATACCAAACTTACAATATCCAAGCAGTTGGTCAACGCTTGACAGCAAGGATAAGAAGAGAACTTTTTGATCATTCAATATCTTTATCTCTTAAGTATCACGATAGAATGCCTGTTGGTAAATTATTAACGAGATTAACAAATGATGTTGATGCTCTAGCTGAGGTTTTTGGCAGTGGCGCAGTTGGAGTCATTGCTGACTTTGTCAGTCTGATAGTAATTTCTTTGACAATGCTGTCAATTGATCGAGGACTTGCTATTTTATTACTCCTCACTCAAATCCCAGTTTCATATTTTATTATTTGGCTTCAAAAACGCTACAGAAGGGCAAACTATCAGGTAAGAGAAGAGTTGTCTCAGCTGAATTCTGATTTTCAAGAGAATCTTCAAGGTTTAGAAGTAGTTCAGATGTTCAGAAGAGAGGCTTTTAATAGCAAAAGATTTTCTAATACTGGCGATGCATATAAGAAAGCGGTAAATGGAACAATATTTTATGACAGTAGCATCTCAGCATTTATAGAGTGGATTTCGCTTGCTGTAGTTTCCTTGGTTTTAGCAGTTGGAGGTTATCTTGTTACCTCTGGCAATATTGGTTTAGGGACATTGACAACTTTTATTTTATATTCCCAAAGACTCTTTGAGCCTTTAAGACAGCTTGCAGAGAGATTTACTCAGATTCAAGGAGGTCTCACAGCTGTTGAAAGAATAAATGAATTATTGGATGAAGAAATTCAGATTAAAGACACAATTTCAGCAAAGCATTTTTCAGAAGATGTGCAAAGAGCGAATAAGCAATTTAAGGGTAAAATCGAATTCAAAAATGTTAATTTCTTTTACAAAGAAGGAGAACATATCCTTGAGGATTTATCTTTTGTGATCAACCCAGGAGAACATGTAGCTTTCGTAGGGCCAACTGGTTCAGGTAAAACAACCATAATTAGATTGTTATGTAGATTGTATGAACCTCAGTCGGGCAAAATTCTAATCGATGATATAGACATAAAAGATATACCCATCGCAACACTCAGAAATATGTTGGGAGTAGTTCTACAAGATACCTTTATCTTCAGTGGAAACGTTGCAGATAATTTGAAGCTAAATGCGAATATAAACAATCTTGAATTAGAAAATCTTTGTAAAGAATTAGGTTTGAACAGTATGCTAAAAAAATTACCAGAGGGGTTGAACACTTTTCTTAGAGAAAGAGGGGGGAATCTCTCTTCTGGAGAGAGACAACTTCTTTCAGTCGCTCGAGTAGCTGTAAGAAATCCTGTTGTTTTAATAATGGACGAAGCTACAGCGTTTATGGATCCTTCTACAGAAGCTACACTACAAAAAGACCTTGAGAGAATTCTTACAAAAAGAACGGCATTAGTAATAGCTCACAGACTAGCAACCATTGAAAATTCTGATAAAATTTTAGTTTTAAAAGGAGGATCACTAATTGAAGAAGGAACGCATAAAGAATTGAGAATGAAAAAAGGGTTATATTTTCAGCTCTCAGAACTTCAACAAAAAGGATTTGCGAATTTTTAATGATTTTTAGAAATCAAGGGTCATCAATAAAAAAATCTAACAGTATATCTAATGAAGAACTTGTAGATATCTATGGTTTGAATTCTTATGAATTCACTCAAATAAATAAAGGAGAAATTTTTGTTTGTAGTAAAAGTAAAGAGTTAGATCTAATAGAGCTAGATCAACTTTTGCAAACTGTCGGTTGGAGCAGAAGACCAATAAGGAGAGTTAAAAGAGCTTTAGATTTTAGTATTTTGGTTGTTGGTTTATGGCGTCATGATACCAAATTCCCTAGGTTAGTAGGCTTTGCAAGATGTACTGGAGATGGAATTTTAGAGGCAACAGTATGGGATGTAGCTGTTAATCCTGTCTATCAAGGTCTTGGGCTGGGGAAAGAGATAATGAAATATATCCTAAAAGAATTAAAAAATATTGGCATTTCAAAAGTTACTCTTTTTGCTGATGCGGAAGTTGTTTCATTTTACAAAAGACAAGGTTGGACATTAGAACCTAAAGGTTCTAAATGCGCTTTTTGGTATGCAAATTAATTATTTTTTGTAATAGTCAGAATATATAGATTTTGTCGATTCACCTTTCAACCATCTTCTTCTAAAGTTCCAGTTCTTTAGTCCTTGGAGAAAAATATTAGTTTTCCCCCATTTCCTCGAACTTGTAATAATAGGTAAATTTAATTGCTTTAAATCTTTTTTATTGTTTAATCTTCTAAAAAAATCAACATCCTCCATTATGGGAATTTTCCTAAAACCATTATTTTTATAATAAATTGATCTATGAATTATTAATCCTTGGTCTCCATATGGTTGTTTTAAATATTTGCTCCTAAAATTAACAAGAATTTCGAGGATTCTGAAAATTATCTTTTCGTTGTTAATTTTAAATTTAAAAAAGTAAATAAAATTTTTGTTTCCCTTTAGAACTGATTTAATTTTTGAAAACCATTGGTGAGTTAATCTACTATCTGCATGTAAAAATATGAGCCATTCACCTCTTGATTTTTTAGCACCGATATCTAATTGTAAACCTCGATTTCTTTCTTTGGATTTATATACTTTTGCCCCATAAATATCAGCTATATCATTAGTTCTATCTTCACTACCACAGTCAACTATAAGAATTTCACCTTCTTTGTGAATATCAGACAAGTCTGAAAGCAATAATGGTAAGTTATTGGCTTCATTGATGGTCGGAATGATAATTGAGATCTTAATCAAATTGATAACGTTCTGCTTTCAATATCAATTATTGAATCTATATCTATTTTTTTACTTAAAAACTTATACTTCATATTTGTTAAGTTAAAATTATCAATAGTTTTTTGAAGAACATTTTCTTTACTCCAACTGATATTAATAAAGGGTAAATTTAGATGTTTTGATATTATTTTTGCGGATAAGCCAATAAGCCAATAGCCTCCATCATTAGATGGACCTAAAATAAGATCATTTTGTTTTAGCTCTTTGATAGTTCTAAGTAAATCTAAGTGGCACAAATCTGGCAGATCAGTACCAATAAAAATGATATTTTTTATCTTATTTTGAGTGCAAAATTTTTTGTTAAGTAATATCTGTCTTTTCATTTTTTCTCCCAAGCAGCCTTTTCCTTGCAAATTAAAGTTTTTAATGCCTAATTCCTTAGACCATCTTCTACAATTTTTTTCTCCTAACCCAGATATAGCTAAAGAAATATCAATTAGGTTGATTTTTTGTAGCGATTTGGCTACTGAAACAGTGTGATTTGTCATCAAGCTTTGTAATTTAGCTGAATTACTTCTACCTATATCTTTGGCTAATCTTGTTTTGCATCTTCCAAAACCATGCCATTTTGTCATGATAATAAGTAAAACTTTATCCAATATTTCAGAAAGATTTATGATAACTATATTCCTATAAAATAAAGGTTTTAGAAAAAAATTAGATAATGCTTTGTTAAGTAATTTTAAATTTATCGTGATCTTATGATTTGATAATGGCCAATTATTAAATTCCAACTAGATTAATAATCTAGAGAATAAAATTTTGCAAGCAACTAATCCTATTTGGGCGGAAGTTCAACAATTACTCCAAAAAACTTTAAGTAAACCATCATTTGAGACATGGATAAGACCAGCTAAGTTTAATTGCTTTGAGAATGGCTTATTAACGTTAATCACTCCAAATTCATTTTCAAGTGATTGGTTAAGGAAGAATTATTGTGAAACCATAGAAAAAGCCGCAAAAGAAATTTGTGGCCATGATGTAAAAGTTGTTTTTAAATCAGAAGCAAATAGCACCTATTCAACAACAAAAGATAACCTCAATAAACAGAAAAATAGTTTTAAAACAAAATCTTTTTCTAATATTAGCCAAGATAATTCTCCAAAAAACCAATTCAAGAATCCTAACGGTTTAAATCTACGATACGTCTTTAAAAGATTTGTTGTTGGTCCAAATAGTAGGTTGGCTCATGCCGCAGCTTTAGCAGTCGCCGAATCCCCTGGTAGAGAGTTTAATCCATTATTTATTTGTGGTGGTGTCGGCCTTGGTAAAACACATTTAATGCAAGCTATAGGTCATTATCGAGTAGAGATAGATCGAGAAGCAAAAGTTAAATATGTTTCTACAGAGACTTTTACTAATGATGTTATTAGTGGTATCAGGAGAGATGGAATGACAGCTATTCGAGACAAATATAGAAATGTAGATTTGATTTTAATAGACGATATACAGTTCTTAGAAGGTAAAGAGTATACACAGGAGGAATTCTTTCATACTTTTAATGCTCTTCACGAATCAGGGAGTCAAATAGTCATAGCAAGCGATAGGCCTCCAAATCAATTGTCGGGAATTCAAGAGAGATTGATTTCTAGGTTCTCAATGGGTATGACTGCTGATATTCAACCTCCTGATCTTGAGACAAGGACAGCTATTCTTCAAAAAAAGGCAGAACAAGAAAGGATGAGTCTCCCAAGAGATTTAATCCAATTTATAGCAGGAAGATTTACTTCAAATATTAGAGAATTAGAAGGAGCATTTACTAGAGCCGTTGCATTTGCTTCAATAACTGGGTTACCAATGACAGTTCAATCAATTGCTCCAATGCTTGATCCAAATAGTGTTGGGGTAGTCGTAACTCCAAGGCAAGTTATAAACAAAGTGTCAGATTTCTTCAAAGTTTCAACCGATGAATTGATTAGTTCAAGTAGAAGAAAACCAGTAAGTCAAGCCAGACAAATAGGCATGTACCTTATGAGACATAGTACTAGTTTAAGTCTACCAAGAATTGGAGATGAATTTGGGGGGAAAGATCATACAACTGTTATGTATGCTATTGAACAAGTTGAAAAGAAATTGTCTGTCGATCCTAATGTTGCGACTCAAGTACAAAAAATAAGAGATTTACTTCAAATAGATTCAAGAAAAAATTCATAATTGATTAGAAGTGAAATTTCTAGGATCTTGATCATATCTATGCCTGAAAGGTATCTTATCTATTTCATTGATATCACTGAGCGATTCAATTTTATTTAATGATTGCCTTAATAACCTCGCTGAAATAATTGGCATATCTCTTGGAACTGAGATTCTATTTTTTAAGTATCTTAGGGAGATTCCTGAAAGTTTTTTAGGAATTAACACTTCACCTGTGATCATATGGTTCAAAGCTGATCTCAATGATTCCTCAAAGGATTCTTTATTGTATGGGTTTACATTTAGTAAATTATCTTTATGTTTTAACACTCTCTTAAGAGCAATTTTTGCGAAATATTTTGAATCATAATTTTTATTGAATTCATAATTACCTAAACCCTCCCCAGTATCTATTAGCTTAGACAAAGTAATCTGTTGTTCATTACTTTCTTTATAACATCCCCCCATTTGTGGGGGTAAATCATGAGAATGAGTATGAAAATCTCCTTGAGTGCCTCTATAAGCACTTGTACCTTCAAAAAGAGTAAGCCAGTTATCTATATGACGGTAATTAGATCTTAAATTAAACCCTTTAAAATAAATCAGTGATGCATTCATTCTCTCCATATAGGGAACAAAAATTATATCTCCAACACCAGGTTCTATATCACCAGTACTAGATACTGATGGATCAACAAACCCTGATTTTGTCCTACTTAAGATTTCATCGAGTTTAGAAATGGATTCTTTAAATCTTTTTTTTCTAAAAGAGTTATCTATAAAATTAAAGCTTTCTCGGCAGAGCCAATTACACCATGATCTGAAAATTTCTCTTTCTAATTCTCTAATTTTAATAAGGTGATTAGATGTTATGAAAGATCCAAGTGCTCCAAATTCATTTTCTAAAAAAGCTATTATATCGTCGCTTTCAGTTATAACTTGTCCTTTAAATTCAATTGCAGGTAATTTACCCGATCTGACTTTTTCAAGGAACCAACTTTCTTTTTGACCATAGCAAAACATATTTATTTTTTTGACTCTGTACGGAATTCTCTTAAATTCAAGCCATAACCATATCTTCTGACAATAAGGACACCAAGAATGCCTATCTCTATAGAGGGTAACTAATACATCATTTTCACTATGCCCAAATAATCTTAAATTTGCGTAAGAATTATTTATACCATGGACTCTATCAAGATCTTCAACTTCAAATTTATTTAAATCATCCCATGTCAAAATCTCATTCATTATTTGAATTAAGGCTATAAACTAACGTTATAATAATTGATTAAAAAAAGTCTTGGAATTTGAATTTGATTTAATTGTTGTTGGCGCTGGATCTGGAGGACTCGCAGCGGCTAAACGTGCGGCTAGTTATGGTGCAAAAGTTGCAATCATAGAAGTAAATCAAATAGGAGGAACTTGCGTGATAAGGGGATGTGTCCCAAAGAAATTGATGGTTTATGCAGCTAAAAGTAAAAAAAATATGGATTCTTCTGAAGGATATGGATTAAAAAATGAAGGTATTAATTTTGAATCAAATATTTTATTGAAGAATGTTAGGGAGGAGGTTTCTAGATTAAGTAGTTTACATAGAAATTCTTTAAAAAAATTGAATGTAACTGTCTTTGAGGGCTTAGGAAGATTTACTTCTCAAAATGAATTAGAAATTATTTGTCCAAAAACGAAGAAAATTAAAAATAAAATAAGTTCAAAAAAAATTCTTATTTCAGTTGGAGGTAAACCAAAAAAATTACATATTCCTGGAGTAGATTTGGCATGGACTAGTGATGATATCTTTGAATTAGAAAAGTTTCCCAAATCGATATTAATAGTAGGAGGAGGATATATTGCTTGTGAATTTGCTTCTATTTTTAGAAATTTAGGTACAGAAGTAACTCAATTAATTAGAGGTCAACATTTACTTAATGGTTTTGATGAGGATATTTCCTCATGCCTAGAGGCATCACCTACTTTTACTGAAATAAATATAATCTCCAATACTCAATTAAAGTCTATCAAAAGAGTAAATGGGAATCTGGAATCTACCCTAGACTCGGGCGATAAACTCCTAACCAATAATATCCTTATTGCTACCGGTAGAGAGCCTAATCTTTTGCCTTTAAATTTAGATTTTTTAAATTTAAAGATGGATGGCCAATATTTAGATGTTGATGAACTTAATCAAACAAGCAACGCAAATATTTTTGCAGTTGGCGATATCATAAATAAACCAAACTTAACTCCAGTAGCAATAGAACAAGGGAGAGTATTTTCAGATAATTTTTTTAATGGCCAAAAAAGAAAAGTAAATTATGAATTTATCCCCAAGGCCGTTTTTACTATTCCAGAAATTTCAACAGTTGGCTTAAGTGAGAAAAGAGCTAAAGAAATTTACTCTGAAAAAAATATAAAAATTTTCAAATGCAAATTTACCCCTATGTCTAATACCTTTAAAAAGAATAAATCAAAATGTTTGTTGAAGATTGTAGTTCATAAGCCAACTGACAAAGTCCTAGGTTGTCATATGTTTGGAGAAACATCGTCTGAGATTATTCAAATGGTATCAATTTCATTAAATGCAGGGATAACAAAAAAAGACTTTGATATTACCATGGCTTTGCACCCAACTATCTCAGAAGAATTTGTGACTATGTATGGATAAATTATGAATTAGAAAACTTTAATTTTTCTTGAACAATTAGAAACACTATAAGTAACGCAAAGTAAATAAATAAACCTACCCTTAATTCAGAAAGGAAGCTAAATCCATTCAGGAAAAGTATCTTATCAAGAATATAGAAAATATATAGATTAAGTAAAATAAATCCCTCAATTCTTGTGATTTTCCCTTTGCTCCAGAAAATTGGTAAGCATGCGAAGGTAGTTAAAACCATAAAAGGTAAGTCAACTTTTATTAGACTTTGTTCTATTACTAAACCTTTAAATCCTGAAAAAATAGTGCAACTTCCAAGGATTAGAAGTTGATTGAGTAAATTGCTTCCTATTACATTCCCAATCGCAAGATCTGTTTTGCCTTTATATGCGGCAATTATTGAAGTTACTAATTCTGGTAAAGATGTCCCAGTTGCGACGATAGTTAAACCAATAACGGTTTCATTTACACCCAAGAGAGTAGCAAGCGTTTGAGAACCATTAACTAAAATATTTGAACCAAAGCTTAAAAGAAATATTCCCAATATTAACTTTATTAAAATACTTATCTTCCCTTTATAGTTATCTTTTAATTCTTCTATCTCTGGTTCAGCATCTTTTGTTTCCTCTCCTTTCTCATTGATGGTATTGATTTCCCATATTGTATTTAAAATTAAACAAAATATTAGAAATACCCCCGCTTGTAATGTTAATAAGCCTGTTGATGACATAGCCCAAACTGCACAAGAAATTGCCATTAAAAGAGGCACATCTCTTCTGACTATTCTGCTTTTTACCTTAAGAGGTGTTATCAATGAGCTTATGCCCAAAACAACGAGAACATTAAAAATATTGCTTCCAATCACATTGCTTGCTGCAAGCGAATCACTCCCTTTTAAAATTGAGCTCAAACTTACCAACAACTCAGGAGAGCTTGTTCCAAGAGAAACAACTGTTAAACCAATTACTATTTGAGGTATTCCTAAAATTAAAGATAAAAGTATGGCTCCTTGAATAAAGAACTCTCCTCCAGCAAAAAGTAGAATTACACCTAAAATTATTTCTATCATTGGAAATAAAAAATTACTCATATTTAGGTTTTTATTTAGATAATAAAAAATTTCATAATTGGTTAATAACTATCCTCAAATATCTATAATTTATTTTCAATTTTAATTTGCTGTTAAAATTGATTAAATAGAAAAAATCTTGAAGACTTTAACCATAATAAAACCTGATGATTGGCATTTACATTTAAGGGAAGGTCTTGTATTAAAAAATATTATTCATTTTACTTCAGAGTATTTTGGAAGAGCCATTGTCATGCCAAATACTAAAAGTCCCATAATATCAATCAATAGGGCTATTTCTTATAAGAAATCTATTGTCGAAGCGTTACCAGATAGTTCTAAGTTTGAACCACTAATGACAATTTATCTTACAGATGAGACCGATAAAGGGGAATTAATAAATGGTTTTAAAAATAATGTTTTTTTCGCGGCAAAATTATATCCTGCTAATGCCACAACAAATTCCAGTCATGGAGTTAGGAAAATAGAAAATCTTTATAAGATCTTTGAATTGATGCAAGATTATGGAATGCCTCTTTTAATTCATGGTGAAGTGACTGATTCTGAAGTGGATGTATTCGATAGAGAAGAAGTATTTATAGATAGAGAACTCTCTCAAATAACTAAAAGATTTCCAAAATTAAAAATCGTTTTAGAGCATATAACTACCTCTTATGCAGTGAATTTTGTTCAAGAAAATAATATTGGAGCTACTATTACTCCGCATCATTTGCATATAAATAGAAATGCAATGTTTTTTGGAGGCTTAAATAGTGATTTTTACTGTTTACCAGTTGCTAAAAGGGAAAATAACAGACTCGCTTTAAGGAAAGCTGCCACAAGTGGAGAAAAATGTTTTTTCTTGGGAACTGACTCTGCTCCACATCTTAGGAAATGGAAGGCTTTTTGTGGATGTGCAGGTATTTTTAATTCGCCAGTAGCAATAGAGAGCTATTTAACGGTATTTGAAGAGGAAAATGCTTTAGATAATTTTGAAAAATTTGCAAGTTTGAATGGCCCTAATTTTTATAATTTGCCCCCAAATAAAGAAAAATTAAAATTAGTGTCTAGACCTAATAAAATTAAAGAATTTATTGATGTTGTTGAAGAAAAAAATATTATCGGACAAATAAAACCATTTCATGCAGGTGAAACTTTACATTGGCAATTAGAAGGGATTGTAAATTAAAAAATTAGATTTAATCTGACAATTAAAAGTGTAAATATTCCAATTTTTCTTGGTTAAATGGGTTGCTTTCGGCTACGATTAAATAGCGCAAATTCCTTATGGGAGTGTGGCGGAATTGGTAGACGCGCCGGACTTAAAATCCGTCGAGCGATTTAGCTCGTGGGGGTTCAAGTCCCCCCACTCCCATTACTTAATTATTTTTTTTTAGTTCTGACGATAACTTCCAATAGTTGTTATGTTTTAACTAAGCAACCATAAATCAAAATGGAAAGTTTTTTCAATAATTCATTAGCTACTTTAATTGCATATGTTGGAATTGTTTCTACCTATTTATTGGTTATTCCATTATTACTATTTTACTGGATGAATAATAGATGGAACGTTATGGGTAAATTTGAAAGATTAGGAATTTATGGCCTTGTATTTCTTTTCTTTCCAGGTTTAATTTTATTTTCTCCATTTTTAAATCTCAGACTAAAAGGAAGTGGTAAAGGGTAAATAATTGACTAAAGGTAAAGTTGTACAAATAGGCTTATTTATTTCATTAATAGGATTAATTAGTTATAAATTTGTCCCACAAATTGGTATCGACAGTTTTACAGCTACTACTCTCTCAAGTTGTATCTTGATTTTGATTGTGATTACTTGGGTAACATCTTATGTTTATAGAGTTGTAAATGGGAAAATGACTTTTATGGAACAAAGGAAGCGTTATAGAAAAGAGTATGAAAAAGTTGTTAATGATAAACTAGAAACCAAATTCAATTCATTGTCAAAGGAAGAACAGCAAAAACTAATGGAAGATTTAGAGAAAAATCCATAAATTTTTCATAGAAAAATATTTAAAAATCATGAAAGATAAAAAAATGCAAATTACCCAAAATGAATCTTTATCAAAGATAGATAAGAAGTTTTATGAGTTAAAAAATAATAAAAAATTAGCTTTGATGCCTTTTATAATGGCTGGAGATCCGAATATTGAAATAACGTCTGAGATATTATTAAAGTTACAAGAAAATGGAGCTGACCTTATTGAATTAGGGATCCCTTACAGCGATCCACTTGCAGATGGACCTGTTATTCAATTGGCGGCCTCTCGTGCCTTAAAGTCAGGCACTAGCCTAAGAAAAGTTATTAAACTTTTAGAGTCTTTAAAAGGTAAATTAAATATTCCCATCATCCTTTTTTCTTACTTAAATCCATTACTATGTTTTGGCTTTGAAAAGTTTTGTGAAATGGCATCTAATGCTGGTGTTTCTGGCCTAATAGTTCCTGATCTCCCTTTAGAGGAAGCTCATAATTTTTCTAAAATAGTTAGTAATTATTCTCTTGACTTAATTTTATTGGTAGCTCCAACTACTCCTTTTGAAAGGATGAAACAAATATCAAATCATACAAAAGGCTTCACTTATTTAGTAAGTGTTACTGGCGTCACTGGTGAGAGAAATAAAATGGAAAATAGAGTGGAAAATCTTATTGCTAAATTAAAAGATGTAAATAGCAATCCAATTGCAGTTGGTTTTGGAATATCCACTCCAGAACATGTTAATAAGGTTCGTGAATGGGGAGCAGATGGAGTAATTATTGGGAGTGCATTTGTAAAACGAATTTCTAGTTCAAGTGAAAAAGATGTTGTTGATCATGTGGGTGAATTTTGCAAAGAAATGAGTACAGCTACCAATAAATAAATATAAATTTGAACTCAAAATATTGATTATTTATACAAGAAAAATTTTCGATTTTAGGTTTAGGATATTACATTCAATCTTTTGATTGATATCTAGGAATCTTCAGTTGGTGTTAATCTGATCTGTTTTTTTGTTAACTTTATTTTGTACTCATCACCTGGTTTTAAATCTAATAGAGCAGTATAGGCTTTACCAATCAAAAGATTACCATTACCTTGAACCGTAGCTAAATAACTTAATTTTCTTCCGCCTTTACCAACATCACTATTCTTACCCATTTTCATTCCTTTAGCTTCAAGAAGAGCTTTGTAATACGCAGTATATTTTAAGCGAGTTTCCCCATTTTTTTTTGTGGAAACGTATCCACAAGCACGACATTGCTCTGAATCGCTAAGCCCTTCAACTTCTTTGAATTTTGCAAGAAGATCGCTACCAGTGAGCATAATTTATTAAAAGAAAGTTCTTCTTAATTAAGATAGCAATTTGTACGTAATACTTGCAATTATTTAGGGTATATTTATTCTATTAGTTATCTTTAAAATGGAAAAGTTTGTAGTATTTGGAAAGTACTGTGAAGATGCAATCAAAAAAAGAGCCCCATTTCGTGAACAACATCTTTATAGACTTAAAAAATTAAAAGATCGCAATATTTTAGTTACTTTAGGACCAACAAAATGTACTAAATATTTGTTTGGAATTTTTAATGCTAATGATGAAAATCAATTAAGGAATTTGATTGAGGAAGACATATATTGGAAAAAAGGTGTATGGATTAATTATGATGTTTATCCTTGGGTGCAGGCTTTTTAAACATAATTAATA
This sequence comes from Prochlorococcus sp. AG-347-K18, assembly GCA_003281365.1. GTDB lineage: Bacteria > Cyanobacteriota > Cyanobacteriia > PCC-6307 > Cyanobiaceae > Prochlorococcus_A. Next base: position 3,553 of record QCCF01000004.1, on the reverse strand, counting down.
ATATTTTCAAGTAATTTATATTATTTATTCAATTACAATTTATTAAATAGAAAATACATAAAAATATTATTTATAGGTAATTAAATTTTTGATTATTTAAAAAATTATTGCTATATTTGATCATTTTGTGCTTAGTTTTTAAGAGTGATAAATTTATTTGATATCTCTTTATTAAGTTTGAAATTTATTTATAGAAAAATATAATTTTCTATAAATATTTATTTACTAGTATCTTGATTTATCTGGTTTACTAATGAGTCGATATCTAATTGATTATATGGTGGGATTTGTTTTGTTTCTCGATAATCATTCTTGATATTATTTAACCATTTTTGTTCTATCTTTATAAGATTTTTTGCAATATTGAACATGCCGCCTTTTTTATATAACTCTTTAATTTTAAGAATAATCTCAGAGGTTCTGCTCGATTTAATGTTTAATTCATTTGCTAAGTCTTTTTGGGTAAATCCATGAGATTTTAACCAATTTTTAATGAAGGAGACGATTTCTTTTTCTTCCTGTATGGATAATTTCCTCATTTAATAAAAAGGGAATAACTTATTAAGCTTATTCTCTGCTCGTGCTCTTATTGAAGGGGTCATGTATTTGCTCCATATACTGAGTACTGCTGTGAGAGCTACAAAATCATCACTAAAACCAACTAGAGGCATAAAGTCAGGGAAAAGATCAAATGGCATAATCAAATATGCTAGCGCAGCCATTAACGAAACTCTTACTTGTGCTGGAGTATATGGATCTAAAGCCATCTCTAAAACTTCTAAGGCAGGCTTGGCAATTGTTCTTCCTGCTTTAATAAGAATCTTGATAATGATATTTTCATCAAATGTTGAACTCTCTAAAACTTCAGCATCATAAATTCTTTCTTGGGTTTTGTAATTCTCTTTCATCCTTATAAATAAAATTTAAATATTTTTAATGGAATTTTTAGCTAATACTATCAACTAATCCATTCTGTATTCCTGCTTTTCTAAGTTTTCTTAAAGCCCGTTGAACAACTTGTCGGCAATATTCCCTGCTACAACTCATATGTCTTGCAACTTCAGCTAAAGTTCTCCATTCATTTGAGCCGTCTAAACCAAATCTTAGACTTACTATCTTTCTTTCTTTTTCAGTTAAATTAGCTTTATCTAATAACTTCCAAGCCGAGGCTGTCCTTTCGGCTAATTCCGCTAACTCCATTGGAGCAACTTGATCACTTGGAAGGATGTCAACTAACTCCGAAGGATCTGATTTTGATTTAACAGTACCTTGGAGACTAACAGTGATGCTTCTCAATTCACAAGAAAGGAGTTCGTCAATTTCCTCTTTGGTTATTTTCATTTCTTCAGCTAGCTCATCACTACTGGGTGGAATACCCTTAAGTTGCATGAGCTTTGATTTCGCTGATCTTAGTTTTGTAAGTTTTTCATTGATGTTAACAGGGATCCTAATCGTTCTACTTTGAGTTGATAATGCTCTATTTAAACCTTGCCTAATCCACCAATAAGCATAGGTAGAAAATCTATGTCCTCTCGACGGATCATATTTTTCTACGGCTCTTGTAAGACCTAATGTCCCCTCCTGAATTAAGTCAAGTAATTCTAATCCTTTCCCTTGGTATCTTTTAGCAAGGTTGACAACTAGTCTTAGGTTGGCTGTTATCATCTCGTTTTTAGCTTTTTCACCAATTTTGATCTTTTTTCTTTCAGCTTCAGAAAATTCACAAGCAGGACCTTTGCCACCTGCCTCTTGACATCTATTAACAAGCACAACCATTTCTTGGACTTTTCTGCCCATAGTGAGTTCTCTTTCTGGAGTCAAAAGTTGATGACGACCTATTTCACCAAGAAAATCGCTTAATGAACTCACGATTTACCTCATTGTTGATATATTCAACTTATAGTCAATTCAGTAATAAGCCATACATGTAATAATTAATTAATAATTAATTAATAATTATTAATTAGTTAAATAACATTTTCTTTTTAATTTTTAGGTTAAAGAATTACTAATTTGAAATTTAAATTATTTATTTTTTTTCCTTGATTCTAGAACAGTAAGTACATCTCTCCAGTCAACCCCTTTATACATAAGGGCTACTTGCAGATGATAAATTAAATCAGAAGCTTCATTTGAGATTGAATTTTTATCATTATCTTTGCAAGCCATTATAAATTCTGCGGATTCTTCTCCTATTTTTTTTAAAATAGTATTACTGCCTTTTGTTAATAAATGATTTGTGTAACTTTTTTCTGATGGATTTATTGATCTTTCTTGAATTGTATTAAATAATTCAGAGCAAATATTTGAGAAGGGAGTTGTTTTTTTCTCTTTTTTATCATTTTGATTAATTTGGATTTCGTTAAAAAAACAACTTTTTTCTCCGGTGTGACATGCTCCTGAACCATTTTGTTCAATCAAAAGGATTAGGGCATCATTATCGCAGTCGAATCTTATCTCCTTAAGTACTTGTGTACTTCCACTTGTAGCTCCTTTTCTCCAAATTTCTGATCTTGATCTACTCCAGTAATGAACATTTTTGGTTTTAAGTGTCATTGTCAACGATTCTTTGTTCATCCAAGCAAGCATAAGAATTGATCCGTCTAGCCAATCTTGTGCTATTGCCGGGATTAATCCATAATTATCAAAGCGTAGATCTTTTATCGAAAAATTAGTTGAATTAGCCATTTTGTTTGTTATGTTAAATCCTATTCAATGTGTTTTTTTAAAATTATCCTAACAGTTAATTGATGTATATTCATTCTGCGAAATTTTCATGCAGCAAAAGTTACGAGGATTTTCCTTGTTCACATAGGCAATGGCGCCATGAAGGCCACTGCAGATTTGTGCATGGATATTCAAGGTCATTCACCTTTTGGTTCACTGCAAAAAAATTAGATCTAAATGGTTTTGTTGTGGATTTTTCAAGTCTTAAGCCCTTAGAAAATAGACTAAAGAAGCAATTTGACCATACTTTTTTAGTAAATAAAGATGACCCTTTGTTGAATTACTGGGAGAAATTACATGACTTAGATGCCTTAGATCTGAGAATTATGGATAATGTGGGAATGGAGTTCACTTCTGAATTGATTTGGAGATGGGCTAATGAATATTTGCAGGACAAGGATAAAGGCAGAACATGTTGTTGGAAAACAGAATCAAAAGAAAATAAAGCTAATAAAGCAAGTTATGAGGAAATTCCTGAGTGGTTTAAATCTTAAATTAAAATAATTAGATTTCAAGTCATATAGGATTCTTTAATGCAGATCTTTAATCAACAATTATCTCTCCATTAACCAGATAAATATTAATCTCGTCTTTATTGAGGTAATGATTATTCAATATATTATTTGAAATTTTTGTCTCAACTTGTTTTTGTATAATTCTTTTTAAAGGCCTTGCACCATAAGCATGATCGAAACTATTTTCGACAAGTTGGTTGATTGCCTCATCAGTAATTTTGAATTTTAAGTTATTTTTGTTAAGTCTTTTTTCTAAATTCTGAAGCTGGATTTTTGCAATTTTTTTTATATCATTTAATTCTAAATTATTG
>QCCF01000003.1 GCA_003281365.1 Prochlorococcus sp. AG-347-K18 | reverse complement strand
AACTAAGAGATTAATAATCTAATAAAGACTCTCAATTTAAGCTTTTTTTACAAAGTTTATGATGAATCCTTATTTATTTCTTTGAGAGCTTTTTTACCTTCTTTGAGTGTCCTTAAAACAAGCCAGATGGTTGAAAAGATGATGAGGAAGGAAAGTGTAATTAAGGATATAAGAGTAGTATAAAAATTAGTAGCCATTTAAATGACAATTAGTTGAAGTTTAATATTAAACTTCAAAATTAGGGTTAACCATTAGATCTTGAATAAGCAGGTATTAACATTCCACCGTCTTGATCATTATTATCATCATCATCAAATCCACCTCCAAGTAGTAACTCAATTATTACAAGTACAGCTATGGGGTAAAGACACCATAATATTGCTGTTAGAGGGCTTGCAGAGGAAGAGACTGAGTACAATTCATTCATATAACAATAATAATTAAAAGAAAAACCAATTGTGGATCTTTTAGGTAATGGTATTTAATATTTCCATAAATATTCTTTTAAACTTTCCTTACCTAAGAGTAAAAATTTGGTATGTATTGATATTTTATACTTAACTATGAATTCAAATAAGAATTTTCTTTCACCTATTAAAATACTATTAATGACATAATGAATCTTGTAATTGTTAATTTTTATACTTAACAATAATTGTACAATTTTGATTCAAAAACTATTATTTATCTTGATTTTATAAATTCTATGTTTTCTTTCACTTTTGATCCTTTGGCTGCGATATTTGGTATATCTGGAATTGTAGGCTTCTTTTTCTTCGTTTCAGCTGCTAAGGGAACTTCAAGTATAAATACTAAGCCAAAAAAAGAATTAGATTAGAGGTTTTTTAGTGAGGGAAATAAATTGATAATTTAAATCCAGTATTTTAAAAGGCTTGTAAATTATTACTTATTCCAATTTCTAGAAATAAACACAAGAAAATCTCTTAGGTCTTCTTCAGGACAATTTGTTTGTTCTTGTAAATCAATGCAAATTTGCTTAATATTTTCATAGGCTTTTTTTACTACTCCGTTCTTCTCGAAAACCTCAAAATACTCTTGATCAGTAAAAGGCATAATATTAGTTTTCCTTTTGAAAATTTTGTCTTAACTACATTTTATCTCTATTGACTTAATAATAAAACAAGAAAGTATCTTTTTTCTTAAATCTAGCTACCGTATCGATAATGTTTTTTGATACTTTTGGTTTCTTCCCATTCGCAGTTAAGTCCAGTATGAAACTCAATTAGATCTCCAGCTTTAATAAAATAAATTTCATCATTTTTAGTACTTATTTTCGCTTGGCATTGAATAATTAAGCAAATTTATTTGGCATTTTAATTTTATTGAAATTTACTTGGCTCACATTACTAGATATGCCAACTTTTTATTCCATTCTGAATTATTGTGCTTGAACTACAAGGAGAGGTGATTAGAACTTTTAGGAAATAGCTCAGGTATAAAATTTAATTATTTTATAGAAAAAAAGAATTTTTTATTTTCGAGAATGTGTATTTGTTTACTGTCTTTTATTTTTTTGTCTATTATAAAAAAAATTTGAATTTATGGATGAGCTTTCTGTATTATCAATTTCATTATCTATAGCTTCTCTAGGGATATTTTTTCTATTTTTCTCGTCAAATGATGATGATGATCAAGATGGAGGTAAGTTAATTAAATCATTCCAAAAAATTAATTAATTTCAAGTAAATAAAACATTTATTAGAGATTTATAACATATAAAGCCTGCATAAATGCAGCTTAGAAAAATAACATATAGTTCGAATGTGCCAATTCCTTTTTTCTTTAAAATTTTCATTCTTATTGGTATTTATAGAATAATTTTATTTAATCTGATTTCTGTTAACATGAGTATTTATTACATTAACTCAGAGGTTAAAGAATTATTAATGTCAAGCCAAAAAATAAAAAACAAGTAAAAAATATTATTTTTTTGGTAATTTCTTTTTCCTCATTCTTAGCAAAAAATAAAGAAATTACTGGAGATGTGCTTAATAAAGCCCACCCTATACCTATGGGAAGGGTTTTAAAAACAACTTGTTGTAGCAATATTCCTATATTGGTTCCAAGAAGTATTGAAATCAAAAATCTTTTTTGTTGTTTTTTTTCTATGTTTTTTAAAAAAAAATTAATCTTAAATCCTTTTAGACTAAATAAAAAAATTATTGCACCTAACAATCTTATCTCAGTTGTAAGGAAAGGAGATAAATTGCTTTGAAGGAAAACCATTCTTGAAAAAAGGCCTCCAAGAACAGCACATAAAACTGATAAAAAAGGAAAAACAAAAATTTTAAAGTTATTTTTTCCTGAATAAGAGGAGTTTCCCCCTTTTAAATCATTACCTTTTTTGAGAATTATGAATAGCGAAATCGATACTATGATTATTCCTAGCCATGATTTAGTTGTTAAATTTTCATTAATAAAAATTTCCCCTGAAAAAGCAGCTATTAAGGGAGAAAGAGTTTCTATAGATAAAGTTTTTCTTGTGCCAATTGTTTGTAATGACTTTAGGTAGAAAGTATCACCTAAACCAATACCTATTATTCCACTAATTAGTAGGATAAATATGTTTTTAAATTCAGTAGTTGAACTTAGATTAATAAAAGCAGGTATAAAAACTAAAAAAGCTATTATATTTTTTATTAAATTAATATCTATTGATTTGTATTTTTGAGTTTGCGAGCGCCAAATAAAACATGCATAAGTCCAAGATGTAGCAGCGCCAAAAGCAGAAAGAATTCCAATCAAAACGAATAATTCTTAGAAATTTTATTGTATAAATTGAGTAAATGCTAAAAAGAATACATACATAAGAATCAATATCCCTGGTAAATACTGAATTATTGATTTGAAATTATTTGTTTTCATATCTACTTAAAAATATTTTTTTAATTTTAAACAGTTTTTTTATTACTAGGGTATAAACTTTCTAATTTCTTTCTTCTTTGAACTTTCGCATTAATTCTTTCTTCTTTTTCTTTTTTCTTGATCTCATCATTTATCTTGTTTTGTCTATATCCAAACCATAGTAGAACCCAAATAACAGAAGTTATTAAAAGAAGAGTCGTATATTGGCTAGTCATAGGAAAACTGGCCTCAGAATATTTAACGTAAGAAAATATTAGAATCATTTAATTAAGTTAAAGCATAAAAATAACGACTGCGTTGATTTTTTTGGAAATTTAAAAATTAGTAAATTGCAGATATCTATGATAAGGTTTAAGGTTTTTTTATTTATTTTTTTTTGGTTTTTGGAGTAATTTTTCTTTGTAACTCCTTGCTATTATCAGATTGAAGCATATTAAATTATAAGTTTTTGGAACCTTTTGATTTAGCAGTTATTGGAGGCGGTGCAGCCGGTTTTATGACAGCAATAACTGCTGCTGAAAATGGGGTAAAAAGAATAATAATTCTTGAAGGCACTTCAAAACTTATGGAGAAAGTAAGGATTAGTGGAGGTGGAAGATGTAACGTAACTAATGCGACATGGATACCGAATGAACTAGTTGAGAATTACCCCAGAGGTGGAATTCAGCTCTTAGAATCATTTAATCGTTTTGCTGCTGGAGATGTATATGATTGGTTTGAGAAAAAAGGGTTAAAATTAAAAATTGAGGAAGATCTAAGAGTATTTCCAGTTTCTAATTCTTCTTCAGATGTTATTGATTGTTTGAGAAAAAGTGCCTTATCAAAAAACGTAGAGATAATAACAAAATTTTTTGTAAAAGAAATTTCAAAAACTCCAGATAATATATTCAATATTTTAAGTCTTAAAAAAGCAAAGGTAACTTCAAAAAATATTATTCTTTCAACTGGTGGTAATCCAAGCGGATATAAATTAGCTCAGAATCTTGGGCACAACATTGTTAAACCTGTACCATCGCTTTTTACTTTTTCTACAAAAGAACCAAATTTAGATGAATGTAGTGGGGTATCGATAAAGGGCATAGATATAGAATTTAAATTAAACAATAAGAATTTTCAAAATAGAGGTGATTTACTAATAACTCATTGGGGGTTTAGTGGGCCAGTAGTATTAAAACTCTCATCAATCGCAGCAAGGGAACTTTATAGCCAAAAATATAAATTTAATCTAATCATTAAATGGTCTACGTTAAGTTATGAGGAGTTAAAAGATAAAGTTAACTATTTAAGATTGAATAAAGGCAAGGTGAATCTAATTAACAGTAGACCTGTGCCACTATTAACAAAAAGATTATGGATTTTTTTATTAAATAAAATAGGGATTGATAAGGAGAAAAAGTGGGCTGATTTACTGGCGGATGAAAGAGAAAAAATGATAAATATTCTAATAAAGGATAAATATATAATTTCGGGCAAAGGACCATTTGGAGAGGAATTTGTTACGTCTGGCGGCGTAAAAATTAATGAAGTTAATTTTAAAAGTATGGAGAGCTTAATTTGTCCAGGGTTATTTTTTTCTGGAGAAGTTTTAGATGTTGATGGGATCACGGGTGGATTTAATTTTCAACATTGTTGGACAAGTGGATGGATCGCTGGGATGGCAGTCTCAAAGTTAAATCATCAATGAACAAATCAATAAGTAACAATTCAATAAGTTTATCTTCTTTTTATTAAGTATTAGGCGGAAAAAGTTTTTTGAAGAAACTTTAATTTTAAAGTTTTAATTATTGGTGAAGATTAATGCAGAATCTTGTATCAAAAAAAGAAGAAGAGGAAAGAAGATTAAAAGCTTTAGCAGAATATAGGATTTTGGGAACCAAGCCCGAATCATGTTATGACGATATTACAAAAATTGCTGCTACAACGTGTAATGTGCCTATTTCTTTAATGACTTTGGTAGACAAAGATAAACAATGGTTTAAATCCAAAATAGGACTTCAAATATCAGAAACTAGAAGAGATTGGTCTTTTTGTACCCATGCAATAAAAGAGAATAGTCCATTAATTATTAATGATGCTTTCCAAGATGAAAGATTTATAAATAATCCATTGGTCAATGGAGATCCAAAGATTCGTTTTTATGCAGGTTTTCCCCTTCGAAATAGTGATGGTAATAAGCTTGGAACTCTTTGTGTAATAGACAGAAAGCCAGGAAATCTAACTACTCAACAGTTTAATATTATGGAATTATTATCTAAGCAAATAGTTTCATTTTTAGAGCTTAGAAAAAAGTCATTAAACTTGCTGGATGCATTGTCTAATTTGCATAAACAGGAAGGGATTTTATCTGTATGTTCATATTGCAGAGAGGTTAAAAATAAGGAGGGCGATTGGATGCATTTAGAAAAATATCTTTCGAAAATTAGTGATATCAGATTCAGTCATGGGGTTTGTGATAATTGTATGGAAAAACATTTCCCAGATGTAATCGAAGTATGGAATAAAAAAGATTTTTTTGAAGATGGTCAAAAAAGGTATTTAGATTCCTAGATTTAATACTTTGGTTTTTATTGTTTAATCTATTTTCTAAACAAATTCTCTATTTGGTGGTTAGTATTGTATAAATTTTGACTAGAAAATGTTATTAGGAACTTTATTTACAGGCGAAATAGCTAAAAGTGCATTAGTAGCATATGTTCATTATCTAGGAATTATTTTGTGTTTCGGTTCTCTTTTATTTGAAAGATTGACTCTCAAAGTAGGTCTTAATAGAAATCAGACGATATCGATGATAGTTGCAGATGTGATTTATGGTTTAGCAGGAGTTGCAATATTAGTTACTGGGATTTTGCGTGTTAAGTATTTTGGGCAAGGAGGTGATTTCTATACAGGTAATCCTGTGTTTTGGATAAAGGTTTCTCTTTATATTTTGGTGGGATTACTTTCTTTATACCCAACAACAACATATATCCTCTGGGCAATTCCACTAAGTAAGAATAAACTACCTGAAATTTCAGAAAACCTAGTTAAGAGGTTCAGACTCATAATTACTACTGAATTAGTGGGCTTTGCAACAATACCTTTGTTTGCCACTCTTATGGCTAGAGGTGTAGGTCTAGGTTGAAAAATTTATTTTTAGAAAGAAATTGTTTAATAAGCGCTAACAAACTATACAGATGGAGTTTAAGCTATAAGATCTCTAAATCTACAAAGGAAATTATTTTTGTTGGTTTAAATCCTTCATTATCAGATGAAGTTTTCTTGGATAATACAACAAAAAAGATAATCAAAATTTCGAAAAATAATAATTATGGCAAAGTAAAGTTAATCAATCTATTTGCTCTAATTTCAAGTAATCCAGAAAGACTTTTTAATCACAAAAACCCTGTTGGGTATCTAAATAATAATCATATTTGTAAAAATTTAAAACACTGGTCTGAAAATAAAAATTGTGATTTATGGTTAGGTTGGGGTAACAAAGGGAAATTTCTAAATAGAAATAAAAGAATATCAAAAAAAATAATGCAATATAACTTAATTAGGAAAAATAATTTTGATAATCCTCTTGGACCGCTTTTAATCAAGAAAACAATCAAAGATAATCCTATACATCCTCTATATTGTTCTGATAACTCAATTCTAAAAGCTTTACAAATGATTTGAAGCAAAGCTTTTAAGGCAATTAAATTTAATTTATGTTACTATAAGGTTCAAAATTAGAGTAAATTATGGGTAACGCGAAGCAACTGCAAAAACTTAAAAACTTAAATGTAAAAGCGGAAAAATGCCTTACAAGAAATGAAGCAAAAAAAATATTGATAAAGGCTACTAAAGCTCAGAGTAAAATAAATCTTTAAATTCGATATTTGCTTTTTTAGGAACAATTTATAAAAAAAATTTTACAAATAACTCTTTCATTATTTAAAATTTCGTTTATTTAATTTTTGATGGTTTTTAATATTATTAAAATAAGAAAATCCGATGATAGATTCTTATCAAGAAGAGATTGGCTGCATTCAATGCATACATTTTCTTTCGCAGAGCATAGGGATCCAAAATGGGATAATTTTGGGAATATTAGAGTCATAAATGAAGATACTATTTCTCCAAATTCTGGCTTTAATATGCATTCTCATTCAGATATGGAGATAATTACAATTGTAACTAAAGGTGCAATTACTCATCGGGACTCATTAAATAATTCAGGAAAAATTTATGAAAATGAAGTACAAGTTATGTCAGCTGGTACTGGAATTACTCATAGTGAGAAAAATGAGGAGAATAAACTCTGTAAGTTATTTCAGATTTGGATTTATCCCAAAAAAAGTAATCTTGAGCCTGACTATAAGCAAACATCATTTAAAAATGGAATAGGAGAGAATCTCATTATTGATTACGAAGATGGAAAAAATAAACTTTTAATAAATCAAGATATCTCCTTATGGCGTTGTAAGTATAGACCTAATAAAGAAAAAAAATTGCCATCAAAAATCTATAAATATAATTGGATACAAATAATTGAAGGCAATCTTTTATTAAAAAGTAAAGACCCAAATTCAAATATTTTTCTCTCATCTGGAGATGGTTTAGGGTTTGAAGTAAATCATTATGATGATGTCTCTATAGACACTGAAAAGAAAGTAGATTTCCTCTTATTTTCTATGCCTTCCTTATAGTTTATCTATTTCTATTACCCATCAACTCCTTTATTAAATGCATTTAGGGCTTGCAAAGCCATATTAAGGTGGACTTCCATAGCGCCAAGAGCTATCAAAGAATTTGGTGATTTATCTTTTAGTAAATTTTCTTTTCTTTTTGACAACTCATTAATTACTTTCTTAGTTGAATCTTCCCAACTGTTAATTAACTCTTCAAATTCTCTTTTTTCGGGGCTTTCAATTTCAGCTAATTCATCAGAAAAATGAGAATCTTTTTGTGCCTTAAGCATCAAATAACTTAATTTTTTATGACTTATTGCTTGAGGTAAATTATTAGATTCACTCATTGCTATTAATTTATTTATATTCAAAATCTAACCAATTAAGTGAATATTCGCTAGAGGCAAGACGGTTGTGATGACCGACCTGAAGATTAAGAAACAATATTTGAACAAAAAATGGATTTATTAACCTTTAATTTTTCTCTTATTAGTTTTTTGAAATAATCTCCACGCTCTTCATAATTTTTAAATTGATCAAAACTAGAGCATGAAGGTGAGAATAATAATGTTCCAACCTTATTATTTTGTAAATAATTAAAAACAAAATTTAAAAGCTCTCTGAGTTCTGAAAATTCAAAAATATCTTTCTTAAATCCTCCATTTATAAGCGCCATTTTTAGGACTTTTGAACTTTCTCCAAAAAGGAAAATACATTTAACTTTTTTCTTCACAACTTTTATCCACTCACTATATTCATTGCCTTTTAATCTACCCCCAGCAATTATTATTATATGACCTTCAATCGAACTTATTCCTGCAATAGATGAATCAAAATTTGTAGCTTTACTATCATTAATTATTTCCAGATCATTATTTTTATAAATTGTTTCCATCCTATGCGGGAGTTGTTTGTAATTAGATAAAGAATCTTTAATCTTCTTTCCAGATAATCCAACTTTTCTTGCTGCTGCTATTACCAGTAAAAGATTCTGAAGATTATGCATTCCTTTTAAAGAAAAATGTTCAAGTTTAAATAGTCTTTTTCCTCTCTCAACAATGTATTCTTTATCATCTATCCAATAATCGCATTGAATAAAATTTGATTTATTAAAACTAGTTGTTATCCAAATCCCTCTTGATAGCGAACTATAGTGATTTCTTAGATTTTTATCGTCATAATTATAAATTCTAAAATCTGATTTTTCTAACAAGCTTTTTTTTATATTGAAATAGTTTTCAAGAGTTTTATGTCTCTCAAGGTGATCTTCTGTGAAGGTTGTCCAGATTCCAATGTTAGGTTTTACTTCTGGAGATATTTCTATTTGATAACTGCTTAATTCTGCTACAATCCAATCAATTTTTTCGTGTTCTTTGGAGCAAGCATATTTACATAAAGGTGTACCAATATTTCCAGCAAAAGGAGCATATAATTCAGTCTCGCTGAGTATATGGCTTAGTAAATGAGTAACAGTAGTCTTGCCATTAGTGCCAGTAATACCAATCCAATTTGTGTCTTTTAAAATTTCCCAAGCAACGTTAATTTCTCCAATTACTTTAATTCCCTTTTTTTTTAAGTTAATAATTGTTTTATGTTCATAAGGTATTGATGGACTTATTACGACAGATTCAATCTCTTTCACAAAAGGATCAATTTCTTCATATACAAATTCTTTATTTAGAGAAACTAGTATATTGAGTTTTTCCAATTCTGTTTTTCTCTCTAAGAATTCTATCCCATCTTTACTTTCCCAAACAATTACTCTCTTATTTATGCTTCTCAAATACTTAGCAGCCCAGAATCCAGATTTACCTAATCCAACTACAAGATTAATATTTTTTCTTTTACTTGAATGACTATTATCTATCATTAAATTTATAATTGCATCTATATTAAGTGTGTTTAAGGGTTAATTCAATCATGAGGTCTTTCTTTAGCATTTATACAATTCGCCAAATAAAAGTTAATTAATGGAAGATAATACTGCAAAACATTGGTTCTCTTGGTTTTATGAAAAGTGGGAGAAAAATGCTCCAGGTGAATTAATAGAACAAGGTTTAACTCCATCTCAGATTGCTGAGCGCTTTGTTAATGAAAACCATGATAGTTTTATTCAATTGTCAAAAAAAATTGATGAAAGAAATTATGATGCCTTAACAGAATTTATGAAACTCTCAGAAAGTGAATTACATATCTTGAAGTATTTTCTAAAATTAGTAAAAATGAAAAATTTATAAGAAGTTACTAAGTATTTCAAGGCTTTTTTCCCATAAATTTTTTCTTTCTTTTTTATTAATGGCAAAAGGAGAAGTTGGGGATAGTTTTGGATACCCTCTGAAATTAAATTTGGGACCATAGTGATCACCGCCTTTTGCATCTGGTGAAGTAGCTGCAAAAAGTTGAGGTAAAGCTCCCATTTCAGCAGATTGAAAAATAGGGCTAAATAATTCCATGGTAAATGTTTCTATCGGATTAGGTTTAGGTTTTTGAGCAGTAAAAAGGTTTGTTTTTGCAATCCCTGGGTGAGCAGCTAAAGAAAGTATATTTTTTTGCTTCAAGTTTTCATTCAGTTCCAAAGCAAACATTACATTTGCTAATTTACTATTCGAGTAAGATTCCCACTTATTGTAGTAGTTCTCGGCTTTCAGATTTTGCCAACCTACTTTGCCAAAAAATTGTGCACCAGAAGTAACAGTCACTATTCTCGATTCCTCTTTTTTTTCAATAATTGGAAGAAGCTTTAAGGTCAAAAGCATATGAGCTAAATGATTAACTGCAAATTGTATTTCATATCCCTGAGCACTAAGTGTTTTAGGTGGATGCATTATGCCTGCATTATTGATTAGTAAATCCAAATTTTCAAAATCATCAAAAATTTTGGACTGAACTTCAACAACATTCTTTAAATCTGATAAATCTAACTCTAAAGGTGTAAATATTCTTTCAGAATTAAGACCTTTAAGTTTTGTGATAGTTTGGTTAGCTTTTTCTAGAGATCTACAGGCAATAATTACATGAGCATTTTTTTCGGCTAAGGCTTTTGCTGTGTAATATCCGAGACCACTATTTGAACCAGTAATTAATACTGTTTTGCCTGTAAGGTTGGGGATATCAGATGTTTTCCAGTTGGAGATTTTAGGCCTTGAAAAAGTGGCAGTCATTATAATAATCCTGAAAATTTCTTTGGAATTTGAACAAATCTTAAAGATTTTTATAGTGTAAATACTAGAAGTAAGTATCGTGAGCTCTTTGCGAAGGTACTAGTTAATATTATTTTTCAATTGCGTATTGCCAATCGTTATTTTGAGATAAGCTCATCTCTCTAAGGAACTGAAGTTTCCTGCTATTTATCTTTATAACTATTCCATCAGTTGGATATTCCTCAAATATTTTTCTTTCTAACCAATTTTTTTTATATATTTCGATTTCGCTTGTAGAATTTGTGAAGTAACTATGAGGGGTGCTGAAGCCACATTTTTTAAGATAGTTAAGGGTTTCATACTGATTAAGTCTTCCATTAAGTATTTGGAAGCAGCAAAAGCTGAGATCTTCTTCAGTGCTTTACTTATCGTTAAGGAATTTTCTTGCAAATCTTTTGGAAATTCCGGCAACTTGGTTTGGAGTTTATAGTTCACCTCTAATTTGAAAATCTCGTTCGATAGGAATACAATCGGGAACATTTTTAATTTGTTTAATTTTGCTTGAGACATCAAGTCCTTTTTCTGAAATAGCTTTATTAAACTTGCCATTTATATATCTAATTGCAATAGCACAGCCATCAATTTTTGGTTGAATGCTTAATCTTGTTTTTGTTAATAAACTTCCCAAAAATTTTTTATAATTTCCTTTAGGTAATTTTGGCAAAAGTCTATTGTTTTTTTGATTAAAGTAGTCAAATTTTCGATCTTCGGGTATGAAAAGCATCTCAAGTTGCTTAAATGCAGTATCGGAAATTATGCCGTCACCTAATCTATATTGTTCATCTAGATACTTAACATCTCTCACTAATAAATTGTTCATGATAATTTTGATAAATATATAAAAATTTCCTAGAAAGATTTTTATTTAATTAAAGTTTTAAAAATTAAAATCAGATTTAAAAAGTCTTTGACAATAAAGTATTCTTCTACGCAAAGAGCAATTTAGAAGTATAAAATGTAAGGATTAGAAGTTTAAATTGAATACTTGAATCATTCATATTTACTTAAAAATGAAATATAAAAAATTTAAGTCTTAATTTAAGCCTAACTTTTGAAATTTCTTTCAATAGAAAAAAATTCTTTAAAGTGATCAAAAAATGTCATTTTTATTAAAAGCTCAAAATATCTGGGACAACTTTGCAAAATACAAACTTAATGATTATGCAAAATTAAGAAATTTTGATTTTGGTCCTAATAAAGAAAGTTCAGTTTCAAAATTATCACCTTTCGTTACACATAGAATATTATTGGAATATGAGCTAATTCATGATGTTAAGAATAAGTATAAAATCAAAAATTCAACTAAATTTGTTGAAGAAATATTTTGGAGAGTTTACTGGAAAGGCTGGATGGAAAATAGGCCTAAAGTTTGGCAAAATTTTATTTCAGAAAAAAATCTTGATTATGATCATGAGCTTTATGAAGATGCAATTAATGGGAACACAGAATTAGATTTTTTTAATTCTTGGGTTTTTGAATTAAAAAAGTATAATTATTTGCATAATCATACTAGGATGTGGTTTGCGAGTACTTGGATATTTAATTTAGGCCTCCCATGGCAATTGGGGGCAAAGTTTTTCTTTAAATATCTTTTTGATGGTGATGCTGCATCTAATCTTCTTAGTTGGAGATGGGTGGGAGGATTACAAACTAAGGGAAAACAATATCTTTTTTCTACTTCAAACCTTAGAAAATTTTCAAATAATAGATTTAATGTAGAAAGAATAATTAATAAACAAATTTTTCTTGACGAATCGAATCAAATACCACTTGAAGATAAGATTTATAAAAATAATATGGATCCTAAATCAGATAATCTGATTATGTTTGAAAATGATCTGCACCTTTCAACCCTCAAAAATTTACTTCCAAGCTACAAAAAAGTATTTATTATCCTGCTAAAGAATCAACAAAGACAAATTAAATTGTCTGAATCTGTTTTGAAATTTAAACAAGATTTGGTCTCTGAATTTGTAGAGCAGTTTGATAATGTTGAACAGATTGATCCTCATGCATTGGAAATTACTTTTAAAAAAGACAAGGAAATGGATATTATTTATCCTGGAGTTGGAGAAAATTATGACTACATAACTGAGTTTAAAAATTTACATAATAAAAATATCTTTAATCTTGTGAGAGATGAAGATTTGTTTGCGTGGAAATTCGCCAGAAAAGGTTTTTTCAAATTTAAAGAAAACATTCCAAAAATCAATCAGAGAATTTTCGAAAATTATTCAAAAAATGATTTTTAATTAGGGTGGGTTCAGAACCAGAAAAAGAATCCCTCAGATTACTAAGTATAAATACTTAATTAAATGCGACTTTTGCTTTTTAATCCACGATGGTTACTGTGACTAGTTATTTTTACTTAAGGATAATTTTTTTATAGTGCTTTCAACAATTCTCACCAAGTCGTTTAGCAAAGATACTGCTTTATTAATTCTTAGAGTTATAACTGGAACTGTTCTTATTCACCACGGCTATGAGAAATTAGCAAATATAGAAAACTTTGCTGATGCTTTTGTAAGACCATTGCATCTACCATTTCCAATATTTTTATCATACATAGCGGCATTTTCAGAGATAGGCGGTAGTTGGTTACTTATTATCGGTTTAGCCACAAGATTCGGCGCTTTGGCAATTGTTGGAACAATTTCTGTCGCCATATATCACGCTCTTGTTACATCAGGTTTTAATATTTTTTTACTAGAGCTTTTACTTTTATATTTTGCGTCTGCCACTTCAATTGCTTTATCAGGTCCCGGAAATTTTTCTTTGGATGAAGTTATTATTAGAATCTTGAAAAGTGAAGATGAAGAGGAAACTGTAATTTCAACAAAATTAAAATCTTCTAAGGCATCAGAAATTAAAGAAGAAACTAGTAAAGGGGGCTTATTTCAATTTCTTCAAGCGAATATACTTTCAGATACTTCAAGCTAACTTTTTAGGGTAAAGACTATTTATTAATTCTAGTCTTTTACGATAATTGTTTCTTTTCTCAAGTTTTATTTTAATTGTTGCTTCAGAAAGACTTATAAACAGACCTATAGCAGTAACCCAAGATAGAAAAATAAAAGGGTTTTCTGGAATTTCAGAGAAAATCATATTAATAATACTTCTTTTTTTAAACTGACCTATTGCTATATTTTTTTCAACCTAAATATACAATTTAGAAATATTTAAGGATTAATTTCAATTCTTTCCCATTTCTTAATCTTTTCCCATAGATATCTTCTATGAATAGGCTGTTCTAATTTAAGAAGATCTACTGAATCGATTTCAAAATTTAAAACTACAAAATTTTCTGACTTGGGTATATTAGACGATATTTCATAAGCAGATTGAACTTTTGGGTTTGTTCTCTCTCCAGGAGATCCCCAAAACCAAGAAGATTTTGATTTTTCTGATAATGTATCCCAATAATTTTTATTATCAATTAATTCACTTATTTTTCCTTTGAATCTATATTGTGATTTGGTTTTCAAAAAAAACCATAATATTTCAGCATTAGGGTTAGATTTTAAATGCTCAATTTTTTCACTTCTTCTATCTGTATAAATAATCATTGAACTATCTTTATGCCATCCCCTGAATACAACTGTTCTTAATCTTGGCTCATTTTTTTTGCTAACTGTTGCAAGCTGAATCCACCTGTTAGATGGCGATTTGCCCTCTTTTTTTCTAGAGGATTTTAAATCTTGTCTCCAACTTGGTAAGTTGTTTTCAAACATTTAATTTGGGTAAAATAAGACCACTTTTCTTTTTATATTCTTCGAATGAATTGTATTTTGAAAGCGATTTATCTTTTTTTATCATTCTTGGAAGAAAAACTATAGAGAAAAATATTGCAAGAATTACGAATGGAATGAAACTCATTGAAAGGACGGCGAACGATAGATAAATTAGTATTTCTCCTAGATAATTTGTATTCCTTATATTCTTGAAAAATCCCTCTTTAATAAGATCTTTCTTTAATTTAAGAGAAAAATATTTCTGGGCATCAGCAGCAAAGTGTAAAAATACACCAATTATATTTATAGAAATAGATGCAGCTATTACTATGTTTGGAACGGATTTCTGAGATGAGATAAGAATGTAAGGAGCTACCCAGTAACTTCCGAGGAAAATAAAACCAGTAACTGAAGTTAAAAAATTAATTGATTCTTTAAAATAAGGATCCGGGAATATCTTTTCTTTTAAAAGCCAAAGTAATCCATAAGTACCATGCAGAGCTAAATAAACGTAGGGAGCGATTGTAAAATTATTAAAAAATATCATAAGACCTATCACTACAAATGCAGTGAGTCCCTTATGAAGATTAATTATCTGATTGAGTTTCATTTTTTTAATAATCTAAAAAATGAAATTATTTTCTGTGGATATAATCTATGCCAAAAAATTAATGGGCGATACTGGATTCGAACCAGTGGCCACTACCGTGTCGAGGTAGTGCTCTACCACTGAGCTAATCGCCCAAATTAAAGAAATTTTCATCCCTCTTATAAGAAAATAGCAGGTTGCGTTTCATTTTCTAAGTAATTTAACTTTCCATCGTTCTCTTTTTGTGATTTCTAAATTTAGAATTTCGATAAATCCTTTATTTTCAAGTTCTAGTTTATCGCCAATTTTTAAATTAATAGTTGGCTTATTAACTTTGCTTCCATTTAATCTCAGCATTCCGTTTTCTATCCTTTCAATAATCTTGGTTCGTGAGATCCTAAAACCTGCTGAAGCTATAGCGTCTAATCTTGTTGAAGCTTCCACTGTATTAACAAGTTTTTTTAATCTTCCAGAAGGTATTTGTAATTTATCTATACTTACTATATTAATTTTTACTTTCACGTCTCTCAAATAAAAAATCTTTTCATCAAGATGTTCAATATCTAAATTATCAATTATCCCTTGTGCCCCCCTATCACCAATAGTCCATATATCTCCAAGTTTTATTTTATTTATCCCATTTGCAATTAAGAGGGATCTAAAGTCGTCTTGTGTTGCATTATCAAATAAAAAATTGCCATTAATTTTTATCCCTTGAGCTGGAAAATTACTTTTTAGCGCATCCTCTTTGGGAAGATTGTCTCCTCTAAAGCAGGCTATTCTAGATCTCTGAGAAGAAGAGAATCCTCCATAAATAAAAAATTTGAAATCATTTAAATTTTCAAAATCTTTTAAAATCTCTTCGCAAATATAAGTTGAATTAAACCCAGTCCAATAAGTTTCCCAGTGTTTATAAGCTAAGTTGGCAATGTTTATTAATTCCTCAGTTTCTTTTTTGTAGTTTGAATTTATTAAGATTTCTTTTAAGTCAATCATTTAGCCTTCTAAAAAAATTATATCTTTTGCTTCTGATTGTTTTATAAGAGCCCAAGGTAATTCAGTTCCAATTTGATTTTCAAGAAGAACAAGCCATTTACCCTCTTTATTTGAATTAATAATTGATCTCAACTCTTTATTTCTATTGATGTTGATACTTGCTGAAGAAACGATACTTCCTAAATATCCTGAACCCATTCCTAAGAGACCTCCAATTAATGATTCTCCTATGTCATTCAAACCAATAAAGCTGAAAGTAGATAAATTTGTCATATTTGAAAAAGCTATTCCAGCTATAAAACCAAATGGCATAAGCCATCTACTCATTTCTTTTTGTCTAATCTTTCTATCCAGTTTAAGATTTAAGATTCTTATATCTTCAAAATTTTGAGATTTGAATAAGATATTTGCTTTCGTATTTAGCAATTCTTTTTCATCTGATGATATTTTTTCACTTAATGGGGGGATTAAAATAGCTTCAGAGAGCGTTACCGATTTTTCTTTGAAAACTTCAAATAGCTTGATACATTTATCTATGTCCTCAAATATCACAATACTTTTAGTCAAATTTCAATCCTCAAATGTTTGTGTGTTATTCAAATTAATTAAATATGATACATACACTATAGATTAAGTTAAAGTAAAAGATTAAAGAACCAATCTTAAATGACAAAAGTTCTAATTACAGATCCAATTGATCAAACAGGAATCGATATTCTTTCACAAGTAGCTCAGGTTGATCAGAAGATAGGAATTTCAAACCCTGAGCTAGCTTCCATTATTAAAGATTATGATGCTTTAATGATTCGTTCCGGTACTAAAGTAACTGAAGAAATTATTAACTCTTCAAGTAAACTGAGAATTATTGGAAGAGCAGGAGTTGGAGTAGATAATGTAGATGTTAAGGCAGCTACGCAAAAAGGAGTTCTTGTAGTAAATTCTCCAGGAGGTAACACAATAGCCGCTGCTGAGCACACTATAGCTATGATGTTGGCTTTATCTAGACATATTCCAATTGCTAATAGTAGTACTTTGTTGGGTAAATGGGAAAGAAAGAAATTTGTTGGGAATGAGCTTTATAAGAAAAAATTAGGTGTAGTAGGTTTAGGAAAAATTGGTGCTCATGTAGCGAAAGTAGCCAATGCATTAGGAATGGAAGTTTACGGATATGATCCCTTTGTTTCAACTGAAAGAGCTCAACAAATACAAGTTAAACTATCTGAACTAGAGGTTTTATTCCAACAATCTGATTATGTAACTTTGCATTTGCCTCGCACACCAGAGACAGAGAATTTAGTAAATATGGAGGTGCTTAAAAGTATGAAAAGTAGCGCAAAATTAATTAATTGTGCTCGAGGAGGATTAATTGATGAAGAGGCATTAGCTGAAGCTTTAAATAAATCATTGATTGGAGGAGCTGCAATAGATGTTTTTTCTAAAGAACCTTTGGAATCAAATTCGCCACTTTTGAAAGTTGAAAAAAATGTTATTCTTACCCCTCACTTAGGAGCTTCTACTCGGGAAGCGCAAGAAAATGTTGCAGTTGATGTTGCTGAACAAATCAGAGATGTCTTACTTGGTTTATCTGCTAGAACTGCTGTGAATATTCCGGGTTTGAGCCCTGATATTATGGATAGTTTAAAACCTCATTTGCAGTTGGCTGAAACAATGGGTCTACTTATAAGCCAGCTTTCAGGAGGACAAATACAGAAGCTAGAAGTAAAGCTTCAAGGTGAGTTTGTTCAACATCCTTCCCAACCGTTGATAATAGCGAGTTTAAAAGGCCTACTAAGTAAGGCTTTGGGAGATAGGATAAATTATGTAAATGCTTCTTTGGAAGCAGAATCTAGAGGTATTTCAATAGTTGAGAGTAAAGATGAGGCAAGACCTGAATTTGCTAGTGGCTCGCTTCAGTTAACTACGTATGGAGATAATGGTGACCATAGTGTAGCAGGAAGTATTTTTGCTGATGGAGAATTAAGAATTATTAGTATTGATCAATATCCAGTTAACGTATCGCCAAGCAGATATATGTTGGTTACTAGGCACAGAGATATGCCCGGTATTATTGGCAAGCTGGGATCTTTACTAGGTAGCAATAATGTAAATATTGCCTCTATGCAAGTTGGGCGCAAAATAGTTAGAGGAGAAGCTGTTATGGTTCTTAGTATTGATGATCCAATACCTAATAAGTTGCTCGACACCATTATTGAAGTGGAGGGGATTACAAGCGCTAATCCAGTTACTTTATAAAAAGTCTTACTCTATTTTAATGGCAATTAAAGATTGGTATAAACTAACCTTTCTGATAGAAAGTGATTTAGAAGAAATTATTATTTGGAAATTAAATGATATAGGAATCTTTAGTTTTTCATTTGAATATTCGATAAAAAATGAAAATATAAAAAAAGTAAATATATGGCTTCCAATTGATGAATGGGATGAGAGTGCAAGGAAAGATTTTGAAAAAATAATAAGCAAACTTCTAAATATTAATGACTCTAAGAATCAAATTTTTGACTGGAGTATAATGGAAGAGGAGGATTGGCTGACAAGCTGGAAGAAATATTGGTCCCCTGAATTAGTAGGAAATAATTTTTTAATATTGCCTTGTTGGATAAATCTTAATGAAAAATTTAAAAATAAAAAAATTATAAAAATTGATCCTGGAGCAGCCTTTGGTACAGGAAGTCATCCTTCAACTTATCTATGCTTGGAAAAAATGGAGAATTTTTTGTTTTCTGATAAAAAGGTATTAGATATTGGTAGTGGCAGCGGGATTTTGAGTATTGCTGCAAGATTACTTGGCGCTAAAGAGCTTTATGCAGTGGATAATGATTATCTAGCTATAAATTCAACTAATTCTAATTATAAAATGAATTTTGATAATTTAAAAAACTTGAGTACTTATTTGGGATCTTTTAATGAGGTAGTTTTAAAAAATCAACTTAAAGAATTTGATTTTGTTTTATGCAATATTCTTGCTGAAGTAATAAAAAAAATGATTCCAAATATTTATAATTGCTTGAATAACA
Source organism: Prochlorococcus sp. AG-347-K18 (assembly GCA_003281365.1). Lineage (GTDB taxonomy): Bacteria > Cyanobacteriota > Cyanobacteriia > PCC-6307 > Cyanobiaceae > Prochlorococcus_A. The sequence goes on along the minus strand of QCCF01000003.1, from coordinate 161,824 downwards.
ATGGGGGAGTCATTTTCAGTGGAATTCTTAATTCACAAAAAGATGAAATTATAAAAATTCTGATTCAGAATAACTTGAAATTGTTGGATGTATCAACTAGAAAAGATTGGGCATGCATTTCTGCGCAAAAAGCCAGTGATCCAACCTAAGTATAAGTTTTTCTTATAGATACCCTTTAATACATTTTATTGTGTCATTTTTTACTTCAAAATCTCACATATCGACTTAATCGATGTTAAAAATGTAAATGATAGGTATTAATTACCAACAATTTTTTTTTTAAATGGCTTCTTACAAAGTTACTCTAATCAACGAAGGTGAAGGTCTCAATTCAACTATTGAAGTACCTGATGACCAGTACATCCTTGATGCTGCTGAAGAACAAGGTATCGACCTTCCTTATTCCTGCAGAGCTGGAGCATGTTCAACATGTGCTGGAAAAGTCACATCAGGTGGTGTTGATCAATCCGATCAAAGTTTTCTAGATGATGATCAACTAGAAGCTGGTTTTGTACTTACATGTGTTGCATATCCAACATCTGACGTAACAATTACAACTCATGCTGAGGAAGAATTGTACTAACTATAAAAAATTAACTATTCTAAGTTGATTATTCATTGTTTCTCTGCCACCCTCTATGAAGGTGGCTTTTTTTATAAATGAATAAATTTGAATTTTTCAAGACTGGTAGCGTGCAATCAAGCTATGGAGGCCAGTACAGTTACAGGGTAATTGGACCATGTTGCAGACTATATGATAGGGAGGAGTTACCCTGGCCCTGCTCAAGGCTCGCTTGGAGAAGTAAGGAGCCTAGTTGGAGAAGAATTGGTTCTAGATTCGTTGCTGATATGGCTTCAAGAAAATGCCCATCTTACTCAGTTCAGATTTTGGAGCCAGGATCAAAACCTGTTGAAACAGTTATAACTCTTTTTTCAAAGAAATTTTCTTCCGATATACAAGAATGGTGGTATAGCAAAAAACCAAGTTCTAGAGAGCCTAGTAATATCCTGCCTTCTGAAGTTATTTAATTTTTAATATTATGCTTTTGGCTTTGGAGGCATATAACCTTTTAAGCCAGTGCATTCAAGACTGTCTACTGTATTTACTCCTGTCTGAGAATTAGTACCTGTTGCTCTTTCGCAAAGAGATTTTCTTGTTTTTAAATCAAGGTTTGCATCAGTAAAGTCTGCACCGTCAATAATTGCTCCATCAAAAACACTTTTCATTAGCTCACCATTAGTAAGATTTGCATCTGTAAAGTCAGCATTATCAAAGCGTGTTGCATATGCAATAAGATCTTTCATATTAGCTCCTTTAAAACTAGAGTTTTTTGCTGTTGTTACGCTCATATAGGCTCCTTGAAGATTAGCTTCACCTAAATCTTGATTAGATAAATCATATTTAACATATTCAGTATTTTGAAGGTCGGCCCCGTGTAGATCATCTTTTAGTACATCAACTGATGAAGGATCACTGGGATAAAGTGCATTAGCTGAAATCGGATTTAAAAGTAAACCAATAATTAACGGAAGAAAAATAAATAGCCTTTTAAAAGACTTATTTAGTGATGAAAAAATAGAAACCATTTCGATCAACATCAATATAGAAAACCTATGACTATTATTCCATGGGTTGGCCATTTACGACCTTTCTTCTCACGAACTGTTGCAGTTTATTTAATTTTTACAGTTAGAAAATCTTTTGCGAGCTGAGTATTTGGAAAAACTTTTTGCGCCTCTTTGAGCAAATCGCTTGGCGTGATTGCATTTTTGTTAGTGTATCTTGGACTTAAATGAGTAATAATTAATTTTTTTGCATTAGATAATAATGCTGTTTTGGCAGCCATTATTGTTGTGGAATGTAATTTTTCTAAGGCCATACTTTCATCTTCCTCTGAAAATGTTGATTCATGTACTAGTAAATCAGCATTTTTTGATAATGACACTGCTGATTCGCTAAAGACAGTATCAGTGCAATAAACAAAACTTTCACCTTTCCTAGATGGTCCGCAAAACTCTTTCCCATCAAATGACCTCCCATCATCTAATTTAACTTTTTTGCCTTGTTGTAGTTCTGAATAGATTGGCCCAGGTGCTATTTTTAAAGATTTTGCTTTTTTGATATCAAATATGCCAGGCCTATCTTTTTCGCTCACTCTGTAACCATAAGCAGGAATTTTATGTTTAAGGTAGGCACAATTTACTTTTATTTCTTTGTTTTCAAATAATATTTTATTTTCGGATGCAAAACTTTCAACTTCTACGAAATGCAATGGAAACGACAATTTGCAAAAACTACTGCTAAAAGCAGAATTTATAAAATTTCGCAATCCTGAGGGACCATAAATTTCAATACCTTTACTATTACCAGATAAACCTAACGTAGCCAAAAGACCAGGCAAACCATAAATATGATCTCCATGCATATGAGTAATAAATATTTTTTTGATTTGCGAAGATTTAATATTGCTTTTCATTATTTGATGCTGTGTTCCCTCTCCACAGTCAAAAAGCCAAACTTCTGAAGATTGTGATAATTTAAGAGCTAAGGAAGAGACATTTCTAGTTAAGGAGGGAACTCCAGAACTCGTTCCTAAAAAGGTGATGTTCACTTAATGTGATCTTTTTATTTTGAAATCTGGATTAAATCTAGACTTTTAGTCAAACTTAGGCAAATTAAGAATTTGTTTTTCAAACAAAGTGACACTTAAATTCATAAAAATTACTCATAATTACTTTTTAATATTTATTGTGAATTTTTGTGTTTTTCATACAAGACCTTTGTTAGCCCGGCGAATACCAACTATAAAAGTTTTAATTTCGAAAAATAAAGCAATCCGGATTAGGTCTGATAGATCAATTCCATTAACTCTTGAAGGGAGAAAATTTTCCAAAAAAAAATTTAAAGGTTTAACTTTAAAAATGGAAGATAATAGAAAATTTATGTTTTTTGATAAAAATAAACAAAAAATATATAATTTGAATAATAAAGATAAGTTTGTAGTAAAAACTTCAGATGAAAGAGGTATTTGGGTTGGTCAGAAAAGATACTCTGGAAAATTAAAGATTTTTGTACTTCATAATGAGATTTTTTTAATTAATATTCTAGGGGTTGAGGATTATCTGAGTAGCGTCGTTGGTTCAGAGATGCCAACTAAATGGCCTATCGAAGCATTAAAAGCGCAAGCAATTGCCTCTAGAACTTATGCTTTGAAGCAAAAAGGAAATGCTCTCTATGATATTGACTCTACAAATAAGAATCAGGTTTATAGTGGACTTGAGGCGAAAACCTCTAAAACTACAAAAGCTGTAAATAGTACAAGATCATTAGTCTTGATTTATAAAAATAAATTAATTAATTCTTTATTTCATAGTAGTTCGGCCGGTATGACTGAAAATAGTCAAGATGTGTGGAAAAATGCATATCCATACTTATCAAGCGTTAAAGATTTTGATAAAAACAACCCTAAACTTCGATGGCAAAAAAGATTTTCAAATGAACAATTGCAAAAATTATTTCCAAATATTGGAGGCATAAAACAAATTGATATTTTAAATATCACCAATACAGGAAGAGTCAAAAATGTAAAAATTCAAGGTGATAATGGATCTGATCAAATCTCAGGAGTAGATATTAGAAAAAAGCTTAATCTTAAAAGTACTTTAGTAAGATTTAAATTAATTGAGGATGAAGAAACTAAATCTAATAATGAGCATTCTCAACTATTAAAAACAAAATTAGTAGATAAACCTATAACCTATATTGTTAAAGCGGGAGATAGTTTATTTGATATTGCGATTCAACATAACGTAAATTTCGAAGATATAGTTGCCTTAAATAGTATTAAAGATCCATCAATAATAAATATAAATCAAATGATATTGATTCCACGAAAACTAGGTAATAATATTCCTGTAAGAGAAAAGATTCTATTAATTACAGGATATGGTTCTGGACATGGTGTAGGAATGAGTCAATGGGGCGCGAGATATATGGCTACTAAAGGAGCTAAAGCCGAAGAAATATTAAAACATTTTTATAAAGGGGTCAGAATAAAACCTTTTAAAAGGTATTTTTTATAAAATCATTTTGCATTAAGTACTAATTTTGGATTTATATGAGTTTGTTCAAAATTTAGAAATCCCATTCCAAGAAGAGTTTTTCTATTGTCTAATACCTTAATGGGGTTTTTAAAATCATAATTTTTGATTCTATTTAAGTAATTAATATCAACTTTAATTGCTCTTCCAGTTCGCCAAAAATCTATTTCTTCTGAATTGGTTAAAATTAATGATGGAATATGATTAAGTGCTGAAATTGTTGGAATAATTAAATTTGAGGTATTTATTTTTTCTTTTTTCATATCAGATATCTTTATAGAGTCTTTTTCATCAAAGCCACAAGCTGAAATTCTTGTTAATTGTTGAAGACAGCCTCCGGAATCAAGAATTCCCCCTAAATCTCTTGCAATTGACCTTATGTATGTTCCAGCTGAACATTTGATTCTTATTTGTATGATGCCATTCATTTGATCCCAATTCATTAAATTGAGTTCGTCTATTTTTACTTCTCTTGAAGCTAATTCAAAATTTTCGTTATTAAAAGATTTTTTATAGGCTCTTTCACCATTGACATGAACACTGGATACTTTTGGGGGAATTTGTTTGATTTTGCCTCTAAATTTATTTAAATATTGATTTAGTTTCTCATCACTAATTTTAGGCCAATCTTTTTGATCAATTATTTTTCCGTGAATATCATCAGTGTTTGTAGTTATCCCTAATTTAATTTGACCTATGTAAGTTTTCCCCTGAGGTAAATATTGAATAAATCTTGTTGCACTGCCTATCGCAATTGGTAATGTTCCTGTAACCTCTGGATCAAGAGTTCCCGTATGGCCCACTTTTTTTGTATTTAGTAACTTCCTTATTTGTTTTACACAGTCATGAGAGGTGCAGCCTTTTTCTTTATTAATTACCAAGAATCCATCATTAGTTTCCATTTTTAATATTAAGAATGCTTTGAGAAAGATTTATTACCATCCTATGATTTTTGTATCGGAGATTAAATGTAAGAAATTGAAAACAGATAACTTAATACTAAACGAGTTCTTAGATGATGCTTTTAATTTGAAATCACATTTAATGGAATTTCTATCTATTAAAGAATGTGATTTAGATGATTTTCTCGATAATGCAAAGATCAATTTAGCAAATCTTCATCCTGGAGATGCTTTAAGTGAAGTCTCAGATTTTTATACTGAGATTGTTGGAGATCGGCATGTAGCTGATTTAGCTGCATGGCATATCACAAGCAAAGATTATATTGCTGATACTCTAAAACTTCAGCAAAAATTTTCCAGAGATTTAGTTTTAGATTTTGGAGGAGGCATTGGAACTCATGCCTTAGCTAATGCTATGTCTTCAAAAGTTGAGCATGTATTTTTTGTGGATATTAATAAAACAAATAGAAACTTTGTTGAATACAGAGCTAAGAAATTAGGAGTCGAAAAAAAACTTACTTTTTGCAAGACAATCAAAGATACAAAAATTTTGAAATTCGATACGATAATCTGTCTTGATGTTTTAGAACATCTTGCTGATCCAGCTTCTCAAATTGAGATTTTCAATGAGATTATGGATTCTAATACTATTGCTTTATTCAATTGGTATTTCTATAAAGGAGAAAATAATGAATACCCATTCCATATCGATGATAATCAAATTGTTGAAAGGTTTTTTAAGACACTCCAACTAAATTTTTTAGAAGTATTTCATCCTATTCTTATAACTACAAGAGCTTATAAGAAAATTAAATAACTATATTAACTCTTTTTCTATTTCTTAAATTTCTTTTAATGCTTTCAAAACTTACTGTTCCTTCTTTGAGAGCAAAAAGTGTATCATCCTTGCCTTTACCAACATAGCTTCCTGGTAAAAAAGATGTACCTCTTTGGCGAATTAAAATTGATCCAGCAGTTACTTTTTCTCCGCCATAAGCTTTTACTCCTAGTCTTTTAGAATTTGAATCTCTACCGTTTCTTGTAGAACCTGTTCCTTTCTTATGTGCCATTTGAAATTTTTAATTTGGTGATTTTTTAGATTTTGGTTTGGGTTCTGTTTTAATAGTTTCTTTTTTTGAAGAAGACTTTGGAGAACTTTTGACTTGTGATATCGATTTTACCATAACTCTTGTAAGTTCTTGTCTGTGTCCCATTTTTCTTCTTGTCTTTTTTTTCGGACGCATCTTATAAACAAGAATTTTCTTATCTCTTTTATGCGAAACTACTTCTAATTCAATTTTTGCATCTTTTACGTAAGGTTTACCAATAGTGATGGAGTTTTTATCTTTCAAAAGTAAAACTTTTTCAAGAGTTATTTTATCTTTCTCTTTAGCGTTTAACCTGTCGATGTCATAGTATCTATTAACTTCGAACCAAAATTGTTGACCTGAAGTTTCTGCTATTGCGTACAATTCATTACTTTTAGAAGAATTGTTTGAAGAGTTTTTAGAATTTGTCATATCTTGAAGACGCTGTTAGGCTCAAATCTATGATTTGATTAAGCCTAATAAGCAATCATAATTGTTTGTATATTTTCTTATTTTGTAGTGTAATAAGTCAAGGGTTGTTTAAATCTTTTGAAATCATTTTGAGGGGTAAAAAGAATGGCAGCAAGAAAAACATATATTTTAAAACTCTATGTTGCGGGAAATACTCCTAATTCAATGAGAGCCTTAAATACTTTAAAAGCAATATTAGAAAATGAATTTAAAGGAGTTTATGCTTTAAAGGTAATCGATGTCCTTAAGCAACCGCAACTAGCAGAAGAGGATAAAATTTTGGCTACCCCGACTTTAGCTAAAATACTTCCCCCACCCGTAAGAAAAATAATTGGTGACCTCTCTGATAGAGAGAAAGTATTAATAGGCTTAGATCTTCTTTTTGATGAATTAAAGGAAAGTGAATATAGTGGAGATAAATAAAATATAGAAAAACTTTTAAAATTAAAGGTAAATTAACTTTTTTTATTATTGATTCCTCTGACAATTATGAAAGATAGGAAATTAAGTAAGTCAAATAAAATGCAAGTACAAAAATTGCCAACTGGGATAGAAGGCTTTGATGATGTTTGTAGAGGCGGACTACCAGTATCAAGAAGTACACTAGTTAGTGGTACATCAGGAACCGGCAAAACTGTTTTTTCTCTACAATATCTACACCATGGGATTTGCAATTTTGATGAGCCTGGAATTTTTGTCACATTTGAGGAGTCACCTTTAGATATTATTAGAAATGCCGCAAGTTTTGGTTGGGATTTGCAGGAATTAATTGATCAAAATAAGTTGTTTATAATGGATGCCTCACCTGACCCTGATGGTCAAGATGTTGCGGGTAACTTTGATTTGTCTGGTCTTATTGAAAGAATTAGTTATGCAATTAGAAAATATAAAGCTAAAAGAGTTGCGATAGATTCGATAACTGCAGTCTTTCAACAGTATGATGCAATTTATGTTGTGAGAAGAGAAATTTTCAGACTGATAGCGAGGTTAAAGGAAATAGGAGTAACAACTGTTATGACTACAGAGAGGGTAGATGATTACGGCCCAATTGCTAGATATGGAGTAGAAGAATTTGTATCTGATAATGTTGTCTTATTAAGAAATGTTCTGGAGTCAGAGAAGAGAAGAAGAACCCTAGAAGTATTGAAGTTAAGAGGTACGGTACACATGAAAGGGGAATATCCATTTACTATGGGAAATGATGGCATAAGTGTCTTTGCCCTTGGGGCAATGAGATTAACCCAGAGATCTTCAAATATTAGGATTAGCTCTGGAGTCGCAGATCTTGATGAAATGTGTGGAGGAGGATATTTTCAAGATTCAATCATTCTTGCTACTGGCGCTACTGGTACAGGTAAGACAATGCTAGTATCAAAATTCGTTGAAGATGCTTATAACAATAATGAAAGAGCAATACTTTTTGCATATGAAGAATCTAGAGCTCAATTACTTAGGAATGCAACAAGTTGGGGCATAGATTTTGAAAAGATGGAAAGTGATGGATTATTAAAGATTATTTGTGCATATCCTGAATCGACTGGTTTGGAAGATCACTTGCAAATTATAAAAACGCAAATTAATCAATTTAAACCAAAAAGAATGGCAATTGATTCTCTCTCTGCATTGGCCAGAGGTGTAAGTCTGAATGCATTTAGACAGTTTGTAATTGCAGTTACTGGGTATACAAAGCAAGAGGAAATTGCAGGCTTCTTTACTAATACTGCTGAAGAATTTATGGGCAGTCACTCTATTACTGATTCTCATATTTCGACAATTACAGACACAATATTATTACTTCAATACGTAGAAATAAAAGGTGAGATGGCTAGAGCTTTAAACGTTTTCAAGATGAGGGGTTCATGGCATGATAAAAGAATAAGAGAATTTATAATTACTAATAAAGGTCCTGAAATAAAAGATTCTTTTAGTAACTTTGAACAAATTTTTAGTGGAGCTCCTCACAGAGTTGTTCCTGATCAAAATGTTCAAAATGTTTTTAAAGGGTTAGATAATAATTAAATAATTTAATTAATTTCAGAGCCTGAAAAAGCATCTGTATTGTTTAAAGTTCGTGTCAATAATTCTTCTTTATCAGATTGTGCTAGGGCTAAATCAAACCAGAAAGTTGTACCAACACCTAATTCACTAGCCATACGAATTTCTCCTCCATGTTTTTCAATTATTCCTCTCACTATAGATAAACCCAAACCTGTACCTTGCTCAGTATGCACTGCATTCTCTACTCTGTAAAAACGGTCAAATATTTTTTCTTGATCTGCTTGAGATATCCCTGAGCCTGTATCAGCAATCTCAATTCTTACTTTTGGTAATGGTGAAACTAACTCACATTGAGGTGCTTCATCATTATTTTTGCTTGGAGGGAAAGCAGGACAGGAATCTGGCCAAGTATAAGCCCTTATAATTAGGGAACTATTTTTGGGACTGAATTTTAATCCATTTCCAAGCAAATTATCAAAAACCTGTAAAAGCAAATCAAAATTTCCTAGAATAGAAGGTATATTTTCCTCTATTTCATGTGCTAAAGAAACATTTTTTTCTGTAGCATTAAGTTTATAATTTCTAAGAGTTTGTTCAATTGCTGGTTTTATATCCATTTGCTCCAGTTGAATTATTTTCCCAGACTCCAATCTTGATAAATCCAATACATCATTTACTAATCTCGTTAATCTATCAGTCTCTGAATTTGCAATGCCCAAAAATTCTATTTGTTCTTCATCAGAAAGCTGATCTTTTAGATCATGTAAAGTCTCTACATAACTTTTGATATTAAAAAGTGGGGTTCTTAATTCGTGAGAAACATTACTGATAAATCTGTTTTGTGCAGCGTTAAGTTCTACTTCCCTCGTAAGGTCTTGAATGGTAACAGCAATTCCTTTTAATTCAACTTTGTTTGTATCTAACACTGATTGTAAAACAATTCTTAGAGTTCTAGCTGGTTCTCCTAAACTGAATCTTAAGTCATCCTTTTCCTTTTCTCTTTTTAATATTGATTCAATATTTGTATGCAGGTCATTAGATAATATTTCAGGGATTTCATTTAAAAAATTTTTACCTTCTAAGATTCTTCCTTCCCAACGAAATAATCTTTTTGCTGTTGGATTAGTAAGTACTATCTTCCCTTTTGAGTCAAGCAATATGGCTCCATCAGCCATAGTTGCTATTAACGATTGTTGTTTCGTTTGAGCGGCTTTAAGTTCTTCAATATTCGCCTCATCATAATTTTCTAACTGAGTGGCCATTCTGTTAAATCCGTTTAAAAGTTCTCCAAGGTCTCCTGTCATAGGTAAAGAAATTCTTGATTTAAAGTTTCCTTTTGAAATCTCTCTGACACCTCTCACTAACTCCCTAACAGGTCTAGTAATGGTAAGCGCATTAAATACAGCTCCGAGTATTACCAAAACCCAAATAGAAATAAAAACTGCAATGGTAACCTCTCTTGTAAGCGCAGCACTTGCCAAGGCTTTTTTATTAGGCGTAACTCCTAAAGCTAAAGTCCCAAGATATTTGCCTTTCCACAACATTGGTACAAATACATCCGTTACTTGCCCCTGAGGTGTAGCATGCTGCCTAACTAATGGGAATTGTGGTCTTTTCTTTAGTTCTGATGGTAGTTTTAATCTTCTAGTGAGCTGAAACTGACTATCAGAACTTGTTGGTGTAGCACTAATTGGTATGCCAAGTTGAACTATGTCATCAGCATCAGTAAAAAATATATAACGTAGGTTTCGACTTGATCTCCAAAATTTTTCAGCTACATTTGAAATTTCTTTTTTTTGGTTATTAGCAACTAATTCTGTTACATTTCCTGATAACAACAAGCCAAGATCTCTTGCATACCTTGTATCATTCATTCCTGCATCCTTTTGAATACTATTAAGAGCAAAAAATGTTATTCCTGTCATGAGTAGACTCACAACTAAAGTTGCTATTGCTAATAACTTTGTCCTCAAGCTGAATCCGCTCCACCATGAAAGAATTCTTTCCATCCAATAATTATTTAAAACTTCATTATCAAGGTCATTATATTTTTCACTTCCTCGATTATTGCTTTCTACCATAAGTTTAATTCTCCCTAGAATAAGTTTCCCTTACTTGATGACCTATATCATTTCTAAAGTAAATACCTTCAAAATATATTTCTTTTAAATTCTTATATACCTTGTCAAAAACCATATCGAAATTTTTTTCTTGACAGACAATACTGAGGACTCTTCCTCCATCTGTTAATAATTCGCCATTTACACCTAAAGAAGTACCTGAGTCAAAAATTTGAAAGTCACTTGAGTCAATATTTCCTATTTTTATTGGAAAACCAGTTTTATATTCATGAGGATAACCTTTTGAGGTCGCTATTACGCAACCGCTTACTTTGTCATAAGTATCAATTTTTTCATCACCAGTTAAATTTCCCATGGAACATTTTTCTAAAAGAAATACAAAATTTTGATCCATCAAAGGCATTATAGTTTGACATTCTGGATCTCCAAACCTGCAATTATATTCTATAACTTTGGGCCCAGATTCTGTGATCATTAATCCAAAATAAATTACTCCTTTGTAGACAATATTTTTTTTATTTAGTTCACATATTGTTGGTTCAATTATTTCCTTTATAATCCTATCAAGGTAATATTCTGTTAATAGTGGGGCGGGAGAATATGCCCCCATCCCTCCTGTATTTGGACCTTTGTCTTTCTCATTGAGGCGTTTATGATCTTGTGCTGTTGGAAGTAATATGTATCTCTCACCGTCACATAAAGCGAAAACTGAAACTTCTGGACCCTTAATTCTCTCTTCTAAAACTACCAAATTCCCAGAGTCGCCAAACTTACCAGCGAAGATTGATTCTGTTGCTTTAATACATTCTTCTTTTGAATCAGGAATAAAAACTCCCTTACCTGAAGCTAAACCATCTACTTTTACAACCAGTGGTGTAGGTGATGAATGGATAATTTTTTTTGCTTCTAATAGAGAATTTACTTTCCAAAACTTTGCTGTTGGGATATTTGCATCTTGCATGAATTCCTTTGCCCAAGACTTGCTGTATTCCAACTTTGCTCCATCTTTACCAGGACCAAATACTTTGAAGTTTTTTTCGCGAAGAAAATCGGCTAATCCATTTGCTAGAGGTATTTCTGGTCCAATTACAATTAAATCTATTTCTAAAAAATTAAGCTTTTCTATTAATTCAATTTTTTTGTTTATGTCAATTTTTATTCTTTCACATTTTTTTATTCTTTCTGATCCAGCATTCCCCGGCACTAAGTAAACTTTTTTGACTAATTCATTTTTTTGAATAGCCCAAGCCAAAGAATTCTCTCTTCCACCATTTCCAATAATTAAAATATTTTTTAATCTTTTTAGAGTTTGAGAACTTGTTGAATTAATACTCATAAATTTGTTTTTAAGGTTATGAGGTTTGGATGAATAATCAGTTAAAATGAAATAAACTATTTTTTACAGTTAATCTCCCATAAATATGTTAATTGCAAATCTTGCTTTTAGTAATCAAATGAGGTTTTAGTTAATGAATAATAAATACGAATTGATTTATGAGGGCAAGGCAAAAAAAGTATTTTCATATGATGAATCAGATAAAGTATTAATTGAATTCAAAGATGATGCTACTGCTTTTAATGCACTAAAAAAAGCTAAGTTTGAAGGCAAGGGTAAACTTAATTGCCTCATAAGTGCAAAAATTTTTGAATTTCTTATCCAGAAGAATATCCCAACTCATTTTCTGGAACTTAAAAATGAAAATACAATGGTTGCACAAAAAATAAAAGTTATCCCTTTAGAAATAGTTCTTAGAAATACTGCTTATGGTTCTTTGTGTAAACAGACTACTATCGAATCGGGAACTGTATTAGCAAAACCATTAATTGATTTCTATCTTAAAAATGATGACCTAAATGATCCGCTAATTACCAAAGATAGAATAGAGTTAATGAATATAATAAGCCTTGAAGATTTAGATTTTATTGTAGATTTAACTTTAAAAATTAATGAATTTCTTAAAAGTTTTTTTAAAAAAATAAAGCTTCAACTTGTAGATTTCAAGTTGGAATTTGGTTATGATTTGAAGAATAATATTGTTCTTGGTGATGAAATAAGTCCTGATAATTGTAGATTATGGGATCTTAATCAGAATAGTGATACAATTGTAAGCCTAGACAAGGATAGATTTAGGAATGATTTAGGCGGTTTAATTGAAGCTTATAGCGAAATTAACCGAAGAATAAACAATTCCATGTAACTAAACTCAATAATGCTTTAATTAACTTATTCAAAAGTACTATGGAAAAACATTATTTAAAATTTAAAAAGGTTTTATTAAATTCTGCTTGCTTTCCCTTGATTTTGATATCTAATAATTCAGAACTGGCTGCAAAGTATTTACAAAATAATAATGAGCAATCATTTACATCGTTTAAAATAAATAGTTTTAACAATAGTTTTTTTAGAGGCTTTGAAACTAAACAAGAAAATAATTTATTTGTTGCTGAAAATAATGAAAATTTTAATGAAGAAAGTGTTCTTATCTCAGAAATAATTATAGAAGGTTGGGAAAATCATCCTGAGGGGAGGAAACTTGAATTAGCTGCGTATGATTCTATGAGTATAAAGCCAGGAAGTATTGTAAATAATGAGATTTTAAATCAAGACCTAAATGCAATCTATGCTAGTGGTTGGTTTTCAGGAGTTAAAATAGATTCTCAAGACGGGCCATTAGGAGTAAGACTAATTGTGAAAGTAGTACCTAATCCAATTTTAAAGAAAGTTCAACTGAACCCAATAAACTCTATAATTTCAAGTTCTTATGTAGATGATATTTTTAACAACTTTTATGGCACAACTCTTAACCTAAAAGAATTCCAAAATAAAATAGACATAATAAAAAAGCGTTATGAAAGTGAAGGTTATTCTCTGGCTAGAATTACAGGGCCAGAAAGAATTTCAGAAGACGGGATAGTAACTTTAAATGTTTCTGAAGGAATTATTTCTGAAATAAAATTTAGATTCCCAGGAACTGATGGAGAATCTATTATCGATGGCAAACCTAGAAAAGGTAAAACAAAAGACTGGGTTATAAAAAGAGAATTAAAAACAAAACCAGGTACTATATTCAATAGAAAAATTTTAGAGGCTGATATTAGTCGACTCTATTCCACATCATTGTTTGATGATGTAAAGGTATCTCTTGGCCCTGATAATTTTAATCCTGGCCAAGTCATAATTTTTCTAGATTTGAGTGAGCAAAGAACAGGTTCATTAACTGGAGGTCTTGGATATAGCAACAGTTCAGGGATCTTTGCTTCAATTGGTTTGCAAGAAACAAATACTTTTGGTAGAGCTTGGTCTACTAATCTAAATCTAAATTTCGGAGAATATTCAACTACTTATAACTTCTCTCTAATTGATCCATGGATTAAAGGAGATAAACATAAGACTTCTTTTAGAACAAATATTTTTCATAGTAGAGATTATCCACAAGAATTTAAAAGTGAAAATAATGGGAGAATATACGCTGTAGATGATAAAAATACTTCATCATCTGATACTTTTTCATCAATAGTTTTAGAAAAAACAGGTGGCGGTTTTTCTTTTTCAAGGCCACTTAACGGCGGAGACCCATTTAAACTTGCTAAATGGAGAGTTCTGGCAGGTATGAATTTTAAGAAAGTCAAGATGAGTGATGGTGATGGGAACAAAAAACCTTATGGTGATATGACACCGACTACAGGAAATATAAGCGATATTATTTGTATTGGTTTTACTCCAGATGATGGCTCCTGTCCTGAAGAAAATACATTGGTCAGTATTATTGCAAGTTCATCTAGAAATAATTTGAATAATTCTGTAAACCCAACTTCGGGAAATAAATTAAGCTTTGGTACTGAACAGTTTGTTTCGATGGGGCAAAACTCTCCAACTTTCAATAGAATGAAAGCCTCTTACTCATTTTTTATTCCAACAAGATTGATAAATTTAACAAAAGCATGTAACTCTAACACTGCTACTAATGAAGATTGTCCTCAGGCAATTGGTTTTCAATTTAAGGCTGGAACTACTATTGGAGAATTACCACCTTATGAAGCATTTTGTTTAGGAGGTACATCATCTGTTAGAGGTTGGGGATCTTGTGATTTAGCTGTAGGCAAAAGCTTTCTTGAAGGTACAGTCGAATATAGATTCCCTGTTTGGAAAATGATATCTGGATCTTTGTTCGTTGATGCGGGAAGTGATTTGGGTTCTCAAAAGGACGTTCCAGGAAAACCCGGTAAATTGTTGCAAAAATCAGGTTCTGGTTATTCCCTTGGAGGGGGAGTTGGAGTAAAAACGCCAATTGGGCCATTAAGATTAGATGTTGCTAGTAAGGATCTAAGTGGAGATTGGAGATATACTCTTGGAGTTGGATGGAAGTTTTAAGTGTTTTCTTGGTCTTCTAATTATGATTCATGTTATACCTTAGCTGGTGAGATCTTCAGAGAAGGTATAGGTCTTCATAGTGGAGAAAAAACAAGAGTTAAAATTTCCCCTTATGAAAAAGAGGGATATTATGTATCTTTCAGAGATAAACCAAACGAGGTTTTTAAACTAACTCAAGATTTAATTGGAAGTACGATGTTATGTACGGCAGTTAAATTAGGGAAAAAAAATCTATATACCATTGAACATTTATTATCTTCAATGGCTGGATGTGGCTTAAGTTATATACATATTGAGGTTGATGGTAAAGAAATCCCCCTTTTAGACGGATCTGCAATTCAATGGGTTAGAGATTTTGAAAAAGTAGGGATAAAAAAAGTACCTAAACCAAATAATTTTTTTCGGGAGCTTAATAAACCTATTCTTTTAAATAAAGAAGGTTCAGTGATAGCGGTAACTCCTTCCCAAAAGACCACAATTATATCTACTATAAGTTTTTCCTATAAAGCAGTTGGAAATCAAACTTTTGTGATTGATTTAAATCCAAAAAGTTTTGTTGAAATGATCGCTCCTGCAAGAACATTTGGTTTTAAGGATCAATTTCAAGAATTAAGTGAACTTGGATTAATAAAAGGTGGTAGTTTGGAAAATGCTCTTGTTTGTGATGGTGATAAATGGATTAATCCACCATTAAGATTTGATAATGAACCAATAAGACATAAAATTTTAGATCTAATTGGGGACCTGGCTTTGGTAGGGTTACCTAAGGCGCAAATTTTAGTATACAAAGGATCACATTCTTTAAATGCTTTATTGGCCTCATCTCTAAAAAATTAATTTTATCTTAAATAGTTTTGGAAAAGAAATTAACCGGTGAAAATAATCAACTCTCCTCTGAGAAAATACTAGGTTTGTTACCTCACAGATATCCTTTTGCTCTTGTAGATAAAGTAATAGAGCATAATCCTGGAAAGCGGGCTGTTGCAGTAAAAAATGTCACCGTAAATGAGCCTCAATTTCAAGGTCACTTTCCTGAAAGGCCCTTAATGCCTGGTGTTCTTATTGTTGAATCAATGGCTCAAGTTGGGGGTATTATAGTTACGCAAATGCCGGATCTTCCTAAAGGACTATTTGTTTTTGCGGGTATTAATAATGTTAAATTTAGAAAACCTGTTGTACCTGGAGATCAATTGATCATTACTTGTGAATTACTAAGTATTAAAAGAAAAAGGTTTGGTAAGGTGAAAGGTGAAGCGCACGTCGATGGAAAGTTGGTTTGTGCTGGAGAATTAATGTTCTCATTGGTTGATTAGTGATATGGAGAATAAAAATACTGAAGTTAAGTCAAGCTTTGTTGGTGTGAAAGTGCACCCAAACTCTTATGTTGATCCAAGTGCCGAATTACATGACGGGGTCATTATCTCTCAAGGAGCTACTGTAGGACCTAATGTGATTATCGGAAAAGGTACAGAAATTGGAGCGAATTCCGTCATTTCTGGGAGAACTCAGATTGGTAATAACAATAAAGTTTTCCCAAATGTTTTTATTGGTCTTGATCCGCAAGATCTTAAATATAAAGGGGCTTCTACAGAAGTAATTATTGGAGATAACAATACTTTTAGGGAATGTGTAACTATTAATAAGGCAACTGATGAAGGAGAAAAGACTATTATTGGTAATAATAATTTATTAATGGCATACACCCACATTGGGCATAATTGTGAACTTGGGAATGGGATAGTTTTGTCAAATAGTGTTCAGGTCGCAGGACATGTAAAGATTGAAGATAAAGCTATTATTGGAGGTTGTTTAGGTATCCATCAATTTGTAAATATTGGATATTTAGCGATGGTTGGAGGGATGACTAGAGTAGATAGAGATATACCTCCTTTTTGTTTGGCTGAAGGCCACCCAGGAAGATTGAGAGGTTTGAATAGGATTGGGATTAAAAGAAGTGGTTTGATGGAAAATAAGGATTTTGATTTAAAAGTTTTGCAAAGTACTTGGAATTTACTTTTTAAGTCAAATAATGTAATTGCTGATTCATTGGAAATTGCAATAAGAGGCCAGTTAGATCTTTCCTCAACAAAATTATGTGAATTTTTGAAAGATTCAATTTCAAAAGAAAGACGCGGCCCGATGCCTGTAATAAATTAATGAATAAAAAGATATTTATCAGTACTGGAGAAGTCTCTGGAGATTTACATGGGGGATTATTGTCAAAAGCATTATTTGATGAAGCTAGAAAACATTCTGTTTATTTAGAGATCTATGGACTAGGAGGAGAGAAGATGAAGAATGAAGGAGTCCAAATTATTCAAGATACTACATCAATAAGTGCGATAGGCATATGGGAGGCTTTACCGTTAATTTTTCCTATGATGAAAGTTCAAGAAAAATTTTTTAAATCCATAAAGAAGTATCAGCCAAATTGCTTAATATTGATCGACTATATGGGACCCAATATAAAGATTGGTACTAAATTAAAGAGATTGAGAAATAATATTCCAATTTATTATTACATCGCTCCACAAGAATGGGCATGGAGAGTTGGTAATAACAGTACTACAAATTTAATTAATTTTTCAGATAAAATTTTTGCTATTTTTAAGCAGGAAGCAAATTTTTATAAAAGGAGGGGTGGAAATGTTTTTTGGGTAGGACATCCAATGATTGATCTAATAAAAAAACTACCTCCCAAGAAAAACTCTAGAACAATCCTCAAACTTAGAGAAAATCAGAATATATTACTTTTGATGCCTGCATCGAGACCCCAAGAGTTGAGATATATATTACCTACCCTCTTGAAAACTGCAAAAAGATTGCAATTAAGATATCCAAATCTTGTTGTTTATATCCCTTCATGTAGGAGAGTTTTTGATAAAAGATTTAGAGAGGGTTTAGAAAAATATAATATAAGAGGGAAGGTTGTTTCTCAAAAAGATGATTCTAAATTGATTCCTCACATTTATTCATTAACAAAACTAGCTTTATGCAAGTCAGGCACAGTTAATATGGAATTAGCTTTATATGGAATACCTCAGATTGTTGGATATAGAGTGAGCAGAGTTACTGCTTTTATTGCAAAAAAAATACTCAATTTTAAGGTAAGGTTTATTTCTCCCGTAAATCTTTTAGTGAAGAAATCAATAATACCAGAATTTGTCCAAAAAAATTTTAATGAAAAAAATATCTTCTATAAATCTTGTAGGCTTCTTGATCTGAAAACAGAAAAAGCAAAAATCAAAAAAGGTTATGCTCTTTTAAAAAAAGAATTAGGAGAGGAAGGCGTAGTTGATAGAGCAGCTAAAGAAATTATTAATTCCATAATTTGAAATCTATAATAAAAAAATGAAATATTTCTTACCTCTAGTTATTGCCCTTTCAATATTTTTTAACCCTCTAAACACTTTTGCAGAGGAATTGATTCTTGCAGGAGGTTGTTTTTGGTGTTTAGAACATGATTTAGAGTCATTAAAAGGGGTAAATTTTGTTCAAAGTGGTTATTCAGGTGGAGATTTACAAAATCCTACCTACGAAAATCATGAAGGACATCAAGAAGTGGTTTTGGTTACCTATGATTCTCAATTGGTAACTTTACCCGAAATACTTAGGCTCTATTTCAGAAATATTGATCCTTTAGATGCGAAGGGTCAATTTTGTGATCGTGGAGATTCTTACAGGCCAGTGATCTTTTTCAAAGATGAAACTGAGGAACGTGAAGCAAAAAATGCAATTGTTTCTGCCTCTAATGAGTTGCAAGTGCCATTAGAAAAAATATCTGTAGAACTAAAATCAAAAGGTCAATTTTGGTTGGCTGAAGAATATCATCAGGATTTTGCTGAGAGAAATGAATTAAAATATAAGTTCTATAGATTTTCATGTATGAGAGATCAGAGATTGGATAAATTATGGGGAGATAACGCTAGATCAACAAATCTTTGGACTGAATGATTTTAAATATAGTTATTTATTTTTAATCCATTGAACAAGGGTTTTAACTCCAAAACCTGTTGCTCCTGATGGGGTGATCCCCTTATTCTTATCAGTCCAACAAGTCCCAGCAATATCAATATGAGCCCATTTGATCTCTGGATCAAAGAATTCCTCTAAAAACAAAGCAGCAGTTATTGACCCACCTGCTCTAGGACCTGTGTTCTTCATGTCAGCTATATGAGACTTTAACCCTTCTTTATATGATTTTTGTAATGGCATTTGCCATAATTCTTCTCCAGCCTGAGCTGATGCTGCTTTTAGATCATTTGCTAGTTCATCATTATTGCTCCAAAATCCAGCTACGTCATTTCCCAATGCAACAACAATAGCTCCAGTTAAAGTAGCGAGATCTATTATTGAATCTGGTTTTAAATTGGATGCGTACGTTAGAGCATCAGCTAATGTGAGTCTACCCTCAGCATCAGTGTTGTTTATTTCAATTGTCTTACCATTAGATGCCTTAACTACATCTCCAGGATGTACTGCTGATCCATTAATCATGTTTTCGCAAGCTGCCACAATAAAATGTATTTCTAGTCCCTTTGGTTTTATTGCTCCAAGTGCTTTTGCCGCCCCTAAAACTGCAGCGCTTCCGCCCATATCATATTTCATCATTTCAATTTGAGAGGCTCCTACTTTCAAATTATATCCACCAGAATCAAAGGTTAAACCCTTCCCAACAAGTGCAATCTTTTCTTTAATAGGCTCCTCTGATTTCAAGGTGAGATGTATAAATTTAGGATCTAGATCAGAACCTTTTGATACAGCTAAATAGGCACCCATTCCTAAATCTTCACATTCTTTTCCCTCTAAAATTTTTACTTCCAAACTATGATCTATAGCTATTTGAGAAGCTTGCATAGACATTTCATAGGGCGTAAGACTATTTGGAGGGGCGGCTACAAGTCTTCTGGCTAGTTCTACACCTTCACATATTTTTTCTGTCTCTTCAAAGCTAATATTCTCAAATTTTTTTAAATTTAAAAACTCTATTTCTTGAAGCACTTTCTTTTCATCTTTTTTCTTGTTGAATCTATTGTCAATATAGGTAGATAATCTAGCTGACTCTGCTAATTGATTTATTTCTATTTGTGAGTTTATTAATTCCCAAGGTAGCAAGATACTGACTTTTTCATTCTTATAAACAGTTTTCCTAATTAGATTTCCTATGGAGTTTTCTATATCACTCTTATTTAGATCTTTCGATTTACCAAGACCAACTATGATTAAAGTTTCTAATTTTTGATCTAAAAATTCAAAGCTTAAAGTTTCCCCTTTTTCTCCTTTGAATTTTTTTTGATTAACTTTTTTTAATAATAATTTTGGGTCAATAACAAATTTTATGTTTTCAAGTTGGCTTGCAATTTCTTCCTCTAAAACTCCAAAAATTAATGAAGCACCTTGCCAGTTATCTAGATTTTTTTGAAATGTGGAAAATTGCATTTGTAAAATGGATTTAATTAACTTTTAGTTGTTTGTGAAAGTAGTTACCCACCTATCTCGAGTTTCTTTATTAAAAGGTGGTAACCATAAATATATCAGTTGCTGTTCTAATTTACGTCTTAATTTTACTTCTTTGGGGACATCTAAGAAGAAACGAATATCTTGGTGACTAGCGAGGTTATTTTGAGCTAAGGCTTCTTTATAGTTCATTAGATAATTTTTACAGTCATGTTCTCCCTTCCATCTTTTATTTGCTGAATTTGTTTCTCCTATATAAAGGATTATTTTAGAACTCTCCATAGAGTCAATTACAAAATAAATTGCTGGACCATTGTGTATATATTGATTAGTTCTCCAAAAATTTAATGTTAATGGTTGCAGGGAAAATGGATCAATTTTTCTTTCATTGGAAATTGTATTTATAGGAAGACTTTGTTGGTACAAAGTTTTATTATGAGTATCTTTTGAAATTTTGAATTGGTGATTATGTATTCTATTTCTCCATTCAATTAGGATTTCGCTTTTGATTCTTAGATTATTTGAGTGTTGAAAATTTATTGATGTATTTACATTTGAACCAAATAACTCAAATTGTCTATTTTGGCTTGAAATATTATTTACCTTGAAATTTTCCAATATTTATGAAACATGTCTACTAAATTTAAATCTGAAAAAAAATAAATCAAAGAATTATTTATAAACTAAAATTTATTAATGTTCTAATCAATTTAAAAGATTCTTGTTATCTTGTAGTTGAGCCTTAACCTTGCGAAGTAAAAAAATAGAAATGGGATTTTTTGAGTCAGACATCGTTCAAGAAGAAGCTAAGAAGCTTTTTACAGATTACCAAGAACTTATGAAACTTGGTTCTGATTATGGAAAATTTGACAGAGAAGGAAAAAAAATGTTTATAAAGAAAATGGAATCTCTTATGGATCGTTATAAGGTTTTTATGAAGAGATTTGAATTGTCTGAAGATTTTCAAGCAAAAATGACAGTAGAACAGCTAAAGACACAGTTAAGTCAATTTGGAATTACTCCTGATCAAATGTTTGATCAGATGAATAAAACTTTAATAAGAATGAAGGATGAACTTGATAAAACTTCTTAAATTTAAGGTTTAAAGCTTTATGACAGATAATTTAATATTGCCATCATGGCTTTCAAGAGGAATAGAAGAATACTTTCCAATTAAGAGAACAGATCAAACTTTCTCCGAGATAATTGATCATGCGAATAAAAATAAAAAAAAATTAAGGGTTAAACTTGGAATCGATCCAACTGGAACAGATATTCATCTTGGGCACAGCATATTGTTTAAAAAACTTAGGGCATTCCAAGATAATGGACATACTGCAGTTTTAATTATTGGAGATTTCACTGCTCAAATTGGAGACCCAACTGGAAAAAACAAAACAAGAGTGCAGTTATCGGAAAAAGAAGTCAAGGATAATGCAAAAACATACTTAACTCAACTAGGATTGGGTAAGCCTGCTAATGAATCAATTTTAGATTTTGATTCAAAAGATAGAATAGAAATTAGATATAACAGTGAATGGTTAAAAGGATTAAATCTTAATTCGATAGTTGAATTAATGGGGAGTGCAACAGTTAGTCAAATGCTAGCTAAGGAGGAGTTTAATAAAAGATATAACTCACAAGTTCCAATTGCTTTGCATGAATTCTTATATCCACTATTACAAGGTTTTGATTCGGTAGTTGTTAAATCAGATATTGAGCTTGGAGGTACAGATCAGAAATTTAATATTGCAATAGGAAGAGATCTTCAAAGGCATTTTAAACAAGAACCTCAATTTGGTATTCTTTTGCCAATTTTGACAGGTTTAGATGGAATTAAGAAGATGAGTAAGTCTGAATTTAACACGGTTGGTTTGACTGATGATCCTCTTTCAATGTATTCAAAATTAGAAAAAGTACCCGATAATATAATATCTTCCTATTTTGAATTACTTACTGAATTAGATTTAAAGTTGCTTGAAAATTCAAATCCTCGCGAATTACAGAGAAGAATGGCTTTAGAAGTTACTACTTTATTTCATGGGGCTAAAGAAGCATTAAAGGCGCAATCAAACTGCGAAAAATTATTCCTTGGACACAAAGAAAAAGTTGGAGAAATTCCAATGATTTCATTAAAAGAAATAGTTTTTCCAGTTAAGTTTTTTTATCTGCTAAGTGCTCTAAAACTTTTCAAATCTAGCAGCGAATCCAAAAGATCTATTAAAGGTGGCGGCGTAAAAATTGATAGCCAGAAGGTAATAAATCCTGATTTAGTTTTTGCTTCAAAAAATGATTTGGCAGGAAAAATTTTACAAATTGGGAAAAAAATAATTAAGAGGTTTGAAAACTGAAGATTGATGAGTAACACATTAAATTCAAAAGATAATATAATATTGGCAATTGATGGATTGGATTTAATTCAAGCAAAATTACTTCTAGAAAAATGTCCTAATATTAAATGGGTGAAAGTTGGTTTAGAGCTTTTTGTTAGGGAAGGTCCAAGAGTTATTGAAATATTAAAAAGTTTAAATAAGAAAATTTTTTTAGATTTAAAATTTCATGATATTCCAAATACCATGAGTTCAGCATGTTTCCATGTTGCAAAATTAGGAGTTGATATAATTTCTATTCATGCTTCAGCGGGTCTAAAAGCTCTTAAAGATTCAAAAAAAGCCTCTTTAGAGGGAGCTGCCTCAGTCAGTGTAAACCCTCCATTTGTTGTAGGAATAACAGTTTTAACAAGCTTTTCTCTTAAAGATTTTCAAACTGATCTTGATAGAAATAATTCAATTGAAGAAAATGTATTGAGACTTGCAAAGTTGTCTTTTGATGCTGGATTAGATGGATGTGTCTGTTCCCCATGGGAAGTAAAAATGTTGAGATCTATTTATAAGGATAATTTTGAACTAATTACACCAGGTATCAGGTTAAAGATTGCAAATAAAGATGATCAAAATAGAATTATGACTCCCCGTGAAGCTTTAGATAATGGCGCTTCTAAATTAGTCATTGGTAGATCAATATCAAAGGCTATAGATCCTAATAAGGCTTTAATAGAAATATTTAAATCTATCAATTCTGGTTAATTCTTGATTCTTCTCCCTTAATCAATCTTCTTATGTTTGTTCTATGTTTCCAGATAACTAATAATGCCACAATTAAACTTATAAAAAAGTAAGAGTGCATAAAATTTTCGAGGTAAAAAAACATAAAGATAGGCAGTAAGATTGCAGCTGAAATACTGGATAAAGATACAAATTTAGTTTTTGCTAATACTATTAAAAAAATCCCAAGAGACGCTAATCCAACTTTCCAGGAAAGAGCTAAAAACATTCCTAATCCAGTCGCAACAGCTTTCCCTCCTTTTCCTCTAAGCCATATTGGCCATATATGTCCTGTGATTGCGGATATGCCTGCTATTACTTCTATTAATCCTTGCGCTGTGTAATGTTGAGCAATTTTTACAGCAATAAGACCTTTCCCAACGTCAATAAAAAAAACAAAAAATGCTGGCCATTTCCCTACATTTCTTAAAACATTCGTAGCACCTGTAGATCCAGAACCAACCGTTCTTAAATCTATATTTTTAAAATATTTACCAATTAAAAAACCTGTGGGAAGAGATCCTAAAAGATAACCTATTAAGATTATTAAAATATTCATATAAATTAGTTTAGTTCAAGATCATCGTAAATTTCATTATCTGAACCCGCAAATGCAACCCATAATGGGAACTGAAGTATTGGAATTTCAACAGATGTTTCTGAAGCATCAATTATAATAAAAGGTAATTCTTCATTGGCTTCTAATCTATCAGCTCTTTCGATGACGCCCTCAGGTTTTTCAAAAAGAACTATCCCACTGTTAGGTCCAAAGTCATCTCTTGTGAGGCCAAGTGAATCTTGAAGGATTCTTCTCCATTCTCCTAATCGTTCTGGCTGCGAAGCTAAAATAAGTGTCTGAAACTGATCACCATATAATTCGCCAAGAATAGAGATTAAACCTGCTGATAACAAGCCATTTTTTTGTCGTGACCCTCTACTTTCAAGAGAGCCTCTTCCGCCCATGTTAAAGAACCAATCATCCATGATTTCTATATCTGATGAATCGAGACTACGTCTTAATTTCCAAGGTTCAGCATAAAAATCCGGTTGTTCTGTGAAAGTTGAAAAGCAATTTTTTATAATCTCTTCATCTGGCTTAAATGTTTCAGAAAGAGCAGGAACATTCACCACATTAGTTGTTATATTATCGTCTTTTTTTTCATCAAGGGGAGATGGCTTTACGATTATTGGTTGAGAAACTAATTCAAGTTTCTCTACGTTTTGTGAAAGGTTTTGTAGAGCCCCAGTTAAGTACTCTTGAAAACCTTTAACTCTTTTAGCTATTTTATCTGACTGTCCTTTAAAGTTTGTCTCAATATCGTTTTCTAATTCACTTTTTTTTGTTTCTAACTCTTTTATTTCTTCAACTAAAGAGTCTTTTTTTGTAACTAGATCACTAAAAATCTCATTAGAGATTTCATCAAAAGATTTTTTTAATTTGTCATTTTTTGGGGTAATTTTTTTATTTTGAGTTGTATTTTTCTTACTTATTTGTTTAGTTTCTCCATCTGAAATTGACTTGTCTTGTATTAATTCCTTCTCAGGATTATTGTTTGAGATTTCTTTATTAGGCATTTAAATAATTTTGATGATTAGGAAATACTGAATTAGGTATTTTTAATTTCCAAAGAGTCAACTTTTTTTAGAAGTTCATCTTTTAATTGCTTTGGATTAAATAATATTGGCAATAAATGAGGACTCGATTTTTCTCTAAAATAAAAAATACCTGGGATCACAGGGAAAAAGAATTTCCATGAAATCCAGTTCTTGAATGGAAAAGTTCTAATTTCTTTACCTAATTGTAAAACGATAAAATCATCATTCGTTATTTTTATTCTTAAGGTGAATGACTGAAGCAATAAAAAAAAACTAAAAGACGCAAAAACTATTGTTGGTAAAGAACCAATATTCAAAAATAAAAGCATAAAACTTAATACTATTAAAATTATTGGTAATTGAAATGATGGTGATATTATTACCGTTTCTTCTTTTTTTGATTTAGTGTTAAACATAGATTCAACCAAATAGAATTTGTGTTAGGAGTACATCCATTAAAGATACAGTAACGAGAGTCATTACAACAGCACCTGTTGTACTTGTTCCTACTTCTTTTGGACCACCTTTAGTCGTGAGTCCATATCCACATGCAATAATTGAAATAAGTAATCCAAACACAACAGATTTTATTAACATTGAGGTTAAGTCAGTATTCGTTAGGCTTACATTACCTGATCTCACAGATGTCCAAAAAACTATTGGGGGAACTTTGTAGAAGATTGTGCTCCATATTTGTCCACTCCATAAGGCTACAGACAAAAACAAAAGACATTGTATAGGAGACATTATGACCATCGATAGTAACCTTGGAACTACCAAATATTGAACTGGCTCAGTTCTCAACATTGTTATGGCTTCGATTTGCTCTGTCACTTTCATAGTCCCGAGCTGAGCAGCATAAGCAGTTGCAACTTTACCAGTCATTAAAGTTGCAGTGAGTAGAGGTGCCATTTCTCTAGCCATTCCTACTGCTAATAAACCTCCTATTTCACTTGACACCCCCATACTTGTAAGTTGTGAGGCAACTTGAATATTAAAGACTGTACCTGCAGCAATTCCTGTAATTAATACAATCAGCAAACTTCCAGGACCTGCCTCCATTAGTTGATCAGAGAGATCATTTTTGGAAATTTTACCTCTGAATATAAAACTAATTGCTTGCCCGCCAATGATTAAGCTGCTAATCAGTCTTTTGAGAAACTTAGGATAATACATATCTCTATATTAGTTCGTAATTAATTTTCGATCCCATTTCCTCATTATTAAAAGACCAATTATTACCAATACTGATGGGATAAAACCAATACATAGTCTAATAGTTAATTGTGCAGAGATGCATTCTTCAATAATATTCAAACTATTTTTATCAATAAAGCATGATTGATAACCAGATACATATAATAAAAATCCTAATAATTGAACACTCAATGCGATGCCGATCTTTTGAATAAGTACCATCCAAGCAGTATATAATCCTGCTGGTTTCTCTGGATCTTCGTCTATTGCATCAGGAAGTAGTGACCAAGGGATAAGGAAAGCAGTTGAAGCTCCAATGCCAATAAGACATATTATAAATATTAAAAGTATGAACAAAATTATGTTATTGGAGTTTACAAATAGACCGTCGTCTAATCCTGAAACTTTTGATAAAGAAGGTAAAAATAAAGCAGAGGTACATGAAAAAATCCACATAATCCCTCCATAGTTTAAAGCTGAAATTCTATTAAATTTATTTGATACTCTTGTCCATATTTGTAAACCTACTAAAGCGCTAATTTGGAAAGGAATAGGGATCCATTTCGCAATATCTGTTGACACATTAAGTACATCCTCTACATAAATTAACGCTACAGTTTGCATCAATTGTAAGGCGCACCAGAGCAAAATATATAGCGTAATAACTTTTAGGAATTTTTTATTTCTGAAGATCCTTTTGAATTGAAGTGTTACGGATTCTACTTTCCCTGAAGGCCTTCTTGCTTTTTTGGCAAATGGAGCTAATCCCCAACAGGATATTAATGTTGTCGCAACTGCAATAAAGCCACTTATTTTTCCCATTAAAAAATAATCATTATTTGCCGAGCCTTCAGTACCTAAAACAACTCCAGCAATTATTAGACCAGTTAACCCTGCAATTATTGAGCCAGTAAATCTTGATGCGTTTAACCTTGTCCTTATTGATGTTTTTTCAGAAATTTCAGTTGATAGAGCAGCAAAAGGAAGATTAATACTTGTGTAAGCAGTCATTACGATTATAGAAATTATGGCATAGTAAATAGTCTTGTTAAGAACTGAACCTGTTGGTGTCCACCATATTGCAGCTAATGAAAAACCTAGAGGAACAGATGCTGCTGTCATCCAAGGAATTCTTGGTCCCCATCTGGTTTTGGTTCGATCACTTAACCATCCAATTAAGGGGTCATTTATTGCATCCCATATCTTTATTAACATCAATAATGATCCTGCAATTATTACTGGTAAACCAGCTGATATAAAGAATTTGAAAAGGAAAAAACCAAATTGTGTCGCCACTAAACCTGTGCCTGCATCTCCAAGCCCATAGGAGAGCATTAACCTAGTAATATTTTTTTTCGAGTGTGAATTTTCCAATCTTTTTACTTTGTTGATTGTTTGATAATGTATTATTGCATTGGTAATTGTATTACTTTTGCGGGCGTGGTTTAGTGGTAAAACCTCAGCCTTCCAAGCTGAAGATGCGGGTTCGATTCCCGCCGCCCGCTTTTAGGATAGATTATTTTTTGCCTCAAATAACTCTTCTGAAATAATTAATAGAGAGCTTCGACTCTTTATCGAAACAAATTTTTCATTAATAATTGAGGGTTTAGAAATATTAGACTCTCCTGTATCAATAACCTTTAACCAATTATGGTTACATCTTGGTAGAGAAAAATCGATACTTTTTGAATATGCGTTTAAACCTATCCAGACAAGAGGATTTGTGTCGCTTTCGTTAATGCTAAATGCAATTGTATGCGACCAACTACTCCAATCAGGACTATTTAACTTTGTTCCATGCCAGTGATATTGATATCTTGGAATATTTTCGTGGTTTTTATTAATAAAGATTGTTGGATTAATAATTTTTATTAGTTTTTTTCGAATTTTTATTACGTACTTAAAATATTTTAATAATTCTAAATCTTGTTGACTTTCATCCCAATTCATCCATCCTAAAAAATTATTTTGGCACCAAGAATTATTATTACCTCCTTGGGACCTTCCTATTTCATCACCCATAAGTAACATTGGAATACCTCTAGAGATGAGTAAACTAAAAAGAAGATTTTTTTGTTGTCTTTTTCTTAAATCGTTGATTAAAGGGTTTGTAGTTGGGCCTTCTATTCCATGATTCCAAGAATTATTATGATTATCTCCATCTCTATTTTGTTCTTTATTCGCAAAATTGTGTTTTCTATTAAATGTCACTAAATCTTTTAAAGTAAATCCATCATGAGAAGTAATAAAATTTATAGATTTTGGGAAACTATTTTTTTCTTTATAAATTGATTGACTCCCCTTAATTTTATCGCTCATATTCCAAGCTGTATCTTTTTCTCCTTTCCAAAATCTCCGCAAATCATCTCTGAAATGCCCATTCCAAGTAAATATATTCTTAGATGGAAAGTCGCCTATTTTGTACAAACCACCACAATCCCATGGTTCACTTATCAATTTTAAATTAATCAGTTCTGGTTCTGATTCCATATCTTCAAAAATTGGAGGATTATCGAGTGGTGCAAGATTTTCTCCTCTTGAAAGGGCAATTCCTAAATCAAATCTAAAACCATCAACACCTAATTCGCTCGCCCAACATTTTAATGATTCAATTATTAGTCTTCTAACTAATCCTCTATTCGCTGCAATAGTATTCCCGCAACCAGATACGTCCTGATAATTTTTATCATTTCCTATATGGTAATAAAGATTTTCATCTATACCTTTCCAAGATATTACGGGTCCTTTAGAATCCCCTTCAGAAGTATGATTATATACAACGTCTAATATGACTTCAATGTCAGACTTATGACATTGTTCAACAAATCTTCTAAATTCTTCTCTATTTTTTTCCGCTGATTCATTTGATAGATATTCAAAATGTGGGGTAAACCAATTAATTGGACTATATCCCCAAAAGTTTTCTAAACCATTGGGCGCATCAGTTGGATCAAAACAAAAAATTGGAAGTAATTCAATTGTTGTAATACCGAGATCTTTTAGATAAGGAATCTTTTTTAAAAATTTCTTAAAACAACTTTCATCCTTATCATTTGATTCTGTGAAGGCTTGGATATGAAGTTCATAAATAATTGTCTCTGCCCATGAATGTTTCGGTCTTGGGTAATCTTTAAAATTGAATAATTTTCTATCGCAAACTACGCTTTTAAGACAGGAATTGATATTTTCATGTTTTTTTAATGCATTCTCCCTCTTATAACTTTTCCATCCAGTGATACCCCTTGAACATGGATCAAGTAAAACTTTTCTTTCGTAGTTATTATTTATCCCATTATCTTTTTGTTTTATTCTAAAAGCATAAATAGAACCAACATTTAGGTTTTTTATCTCTGCATGCCAATAGGGTCCTGTTTTGTGGTTATGATCAAGTTTGAATATATTTTTTGGAGAAATAGAGTCTTCTTTTTCAAACAACAAGATTTCTACATATTCTGCATTTGTAGCTATTAAGGAAAAATTAACTCCTTGTGAAGTAAGAGAACTTCCTATAGGAAATGGTTTGCCCTTGTTAATATAATTCACTGTCTAATTATCATTGATTATTTTAATATTGAGATAAATTTTTTAAATTACTTATATTTGAATAATAGATGCAAAAAAAAAAAACTCAAATTTAATGTTTCATTGATTAATCTAATTAAATTTTGGGGGATATTAATTTTTCAACTTATTGAAATTTATCCGTACATCTGTTCAATTAATAAAGATATTTAAAGATAATGCTAAGGCATTAAAAATTAGGGTTTTTCTTGATTTCAAAATACAAATTTTGATTATTCATGTGATGAGAAGGAAATATAACTGAAAATTAATAAAAAATAATAAATAGCCTAATTTGTTAACTTTCTATCTTTTAGACATTTTTAAAAATTGATAAATTGAGTTAGATTTATATGCGTTAATACTGTGATAGCAAGGGTTTTGACCGTTTTCTTGATATGAGGGTTGTTTCCTAAATTAGGAAAATATGTGGCTATTAAGTTAAATAATATAGCTAAATATGTCCTTAAGATTTGTATAAAGCTTTGCGCCGCCGGCATTTTCGGTTGCCGTATTCGTATTTGCTCCATATGATATGCAAGTTCGAGGTTTTAGACTTGATTTAAAACTCTTGTCTTTTAAATCTCCGCTTTACAAACAATTCAATGAACAAAGCTGATTTAGTAAATCTTGTTGCTGCTCGTACAGAGCTCACAAAAACAGACGTTTCTTTAGTTGTTGATGCAGCTATCGAAACTATTGTTGATTCAGTAGTGGAAGGCAAAAAAGTCTCCATACTAGGATTTGGTTCTTTCGAGCCAAGAGATCGTTCTGCAAGACAGGGATTAAACCCTAAGACAGGCGAAAAAATAGCAATACCTGCTAAAAGAGTTCCTACATTTTCAGCAGGTAAACTTTTTAAGGATAGAGTTCAAGGGTAATTTTATTAATCTAATTCTTCCTCTAATACAAAGATGCTTCATAGGAGCATCTTTTTTTTATAATAAAATTGTTTAAGGCTAGTCTTCCACTTTAGGTCTTAAAAAGTAATGAAATTTTTAACTATATTATTCCTAAAAATTTTATTATTTTCGGATGTCATTATGGCTGAAACGTTACTGATAAATTCAAATACTTTAAAACAATCGAATGAATGTATTAAAGATTCTCAAAACCAAGTATGTCGAGAATTAATTTCTCAAATAGAAATACTTCAGTCAGTAGTATTCGATCAAAATAGATTCAAATGTCAATCTAGTCTATTAGGTTTGCAGTCTGAACTCATTGAAGCTTATTTTTTCAAGAAATTCCCTAAAGACAGGGTTTCACTTATGATTCCATATGTGATTAAAAATTGTTAATTATTAAAATAATTTCTTTTTTTGGAATATTATAAATTTGTTATTTAAGTTGAAATGGTAAAAGGTTTCTCAGAAAATGAGGTTAAGAATGATAATCAAACAAAAGATTTAAATAAAGGCAAAAAAGGTTTGGCTTCTTTTCTTAAAGGCAAGAAATTTACTTACACCTTACCAGGTAAAAAACAAATAAATATTTTTGGATCAATAGTTCTTGGATTGAATATTATTTTAATACTGTTAGTCGTCTTGTATCAAAATAATCAAGAGTTTCATGATTTTGTTTTTAATGTTGGCCGTTAACTATATTTTTAGATCGAAAAATTTTTTGAGGTGATATATTTAAATTTTAGAAATTCTTATGAAGGTAATTAATTTAGTTTCTCAAGTATTATTTTTGTTTGTACTTGTTCTATTCTTGGTATATTTTCTAACAGGTTATGATTCTGCTTTTGAAGCAGATCAGTATTGTCACTCTACTCTTTCAATCTACAATAACTCCTCTGGTAATTACGGGTGTGATCATGATACTGAAACACATCAGTGGATACTCTACGAGTCAAATAAAAACGAAGAGCCAGCTAAAGTTATCAAGAAATTTAGGTATAAGTTTTTATAACTCAATTTTTTTATAAAAAAATTTTCCACAAATGATAGAAATTATCGCTGTAATTGTGAATGTGAGATACTGATAAATGCTTCCTTCTAAGTATATTTTATTTTTATAAAGAGGATAATCAATAAAGGAAGATAAAGTTCCCCAAATTATTACCCATAAAGATATGTATAAGATTACTTTTATTGGATTAGATTTTTTTTCTTCCATTTTTAATTAATACCAAAAATGGAAGATGTTACAGGTCTTCCATTGAAAACTAACTCTGTTAATATCAGCATTAAGAATCCGATCATTGCTGCTCTTCCATTCACAAGCTCAGCGCTGCTATTAAATCCAAAAACTTTCTTAACTTCATCTCCCTGATTATCTACCCACTTTGAATATTCATTATCCGTTGATGATGTATTAACAAAATCATTATTTTGATTTTCTGTTGGAGATTTTTGTTCTTGCATTGAATCTTTTTATTTATATTAGTAATTTTAAAATTAATTTATTATTAGATTAATCTCTAAATTATAAAAAAAATTAAGACAAATATCACTATCCATAAAAATTGTAACCTCAAAATTAATTGGCAAATTAGGTTTATTTTCTCTTCAGTGCAATTATCTCCATTTTTATTGATTATTGGCTTTTCTATAATTTCATTTTTATATTTACTTTCACCTCCCAATTTAATATCGGAAATATATGCAAATATAGATTCTGAAATCCCTGAATTAGGTGAATCATACTTTATACCATCGAGGTAACTTTTTTTTATGATTGATATATAGTCATTAACTTTCGAACTAACTAAAGGTAATGTGATTAAAACTAATCTTGAAGGAATAAAAGTAAAAATATCTTCGATTTTTGCACTGAAAAAACCTAAATATCTAAAATAATCATATTTGTAACCTATCATTGAATCCAAAGTACTTATTGCTTTATAAGAAAAACCAAGTGATAAAGGACCTGGTAGAAAAATTGAAAACTTTACTAAAACAATTCCAACAAATATCCAAAATAAAGGACTAAATATTCCATCCACAGAATTTTCTGTAAGACTTTCGGTGCTTGATCTCAAAAGATGCTCTATAGAAGATGAACTTACATCTCTACTAACTATTCTTTGCACTTTCTCTTTAATTATTTTTTCATTTTGGGATTTAATTTTTTTGCATTCAATTAGCTTTGCAATCTCTTTGACACTTGAAATAAGCCCTTTAGTCGCGATACAACTTGAAAGTCCTAAAAATATTAAAAAACCACTAAAAAAATTATTTCTTAATTGCATATAACTGATTTCTATCAATTTACCTAAACTAAAACTAATTCCAATAGTAGAGATAGCGATAAACAATCCACCCCAAAATAATATCTTTTTATTCGTCCCAAAATTGTTTATGAGGTAATCAGATATTTTTTTTATGTAAAAGCCAATTATTTGAACAGGGTGGATAAGAAATCTTGGATCGCCGATTAATAGATCAAAAAAAATCGATCCAAGAAATATTAAAAATAAATTTATTTCAGCCAACTAAACATCGAGCGCAGGCCTTTACCTATTTTCTCAATTTCATGTTTAGAGTTCTCTTCTCTTAATTTGGTCATTAAAGGCTTATTTTTATCGCATTCTTCTACAAAATTTTTAGCGAAAGTTCCATCTTGAATATCTTTAAGGATTTTCTGCATTTCTTTTTTTGTATCGCTATTGATAAGTCTTTTCCCACTCACATAATCTCCATATTCAGCAGTATTTGAAATCGAATCTCTCATTTGAGATAATCCTCCTTTTACCATTAAATCAACAATAAGTTTAACTTCATGCAAGCATTCGAAGTAAGCAAGTTCTGGTTGATATCCAGCCTCTACAAGAGTTTCGAAGCCTGACTTGACTAGTTCTGATAATCCTCCGCATAATACCGCTTGTTCGCCAAATAAGTCGGTTTCTGTTTCTTCTTTGAAGTTTGTTTCAAGTATCCCAGCTCTAGTACCTCCAATACCTTTAGCATAAGCCATTGCCAATGATCTTGCACTTCCAGAATAATCTTGCTCAACTGCGAACAATGCAGGAACTCCTTGTCCATTCTGATATTCCCATCGAACAGTGTGTCCAGGCCCTTTTGGAGCAATCATTACAACATCTACAAAGCTAGGAGGTTTGATAAGTCCAAATCTTATATTGAATCCATGAGCAAAACTTAATATCTTACCTGCTTTTAAGTTTGGTTCTATTTCTTTAAGGTAAACATCTTTCTGAAACTCATCTGGGAGAAGAACCATAATCCAGTCTGCTTTTTCGCAAGCTTCAGAAACACTTAAAACTTGAAGTCCATCGCTGATAGCTTTACTTTCAGACTTGCTCCCTTTATATAATCCTACAATCACATCAATTCCACTGTCTTTTAGGTTTAATGCATGAGCATGGCCTTGTGAACCATATCCTATAATCGCTATCGTTTTTTTATTTAAAAGACTTAAATCTGCATCTGTGTCGTAAAAGAGTTGGGTCATTAGTTGTAGTTTCTTTGCATTTGATAATTAATATTTTAGACATTAAACGTGTAAATAAACCAAAAAATTAGTAATTTCAAAAAGAAAATTAAAATAAATATTTAGAAAATCTAAGATTGATTTGCTTCACTTGGATGTGTGATAACTCTATCAATTAGACCATAATTTTTTGCTTCTTCTGCGCTTAGAAAATAATCTCTGTCCGTATCCTTTTCAATTTTTTCAAATGATTGACCTGTCATATCTGCCATAGACATGTTTAACATATCTTTAATTCTTAAGATCTCCTTAGCCTCTATTTCAATATCACTTGCTTGACGTTGAGATGTCCCTCCGAGGGGTTGATGAATCATTATTCTGCTGTGGGGCAAAGCAACTCTTTTACCCTTTGTCCCTGCGGCCAATAGGAAAGCACCCATTGAGGCTGCTAGGCCTACGCAAATTGTAACCACATCGCTTTTTACATATTTGATAGTGTCATAAATAGCCAATCCAGCAGTTACTGATCCACCCGGGCTATTTATATATAGATAGATAGGTTTGGAATTATCCTCAGAATCAAGATAAAGCATTTGAGCAACTAGGCTATTAGCAATACCATCATTGACTTCTTGTCCAAGAAAAAGAATTCTTTCAACACCTAGTCTTGTATAAATGTCAACCCACCTTTCGTATTGACTTCCAGGAAGTCTGTAAGGCACGCTTGGAGTTCCTATTGGCATGATTTTAAAGTAATTGTTTGTGTAATTAAATTTTTTTGGGTAAATCTTTTTGGCTTGTAAGTATTCTATCTATGACTCCATAATCTAGGGCTTCTTGAGGGTTGAGATAACTCATCCTGTCTGAATCTTTAGAAAGTTCTTCGATAGTCTTTCCAGTATTACGAGATAGGATCTCGAGCATGGATTTTTTGTTTTTCAATACTTCCTCAGCTCTTATTTGAATATCGGTTGCTTGACCTCTTGCCCCGCTAATAGGTTGATGTAAAACAATAGAAGCATGTGGAAGGGCAGCTCTTTGACCCTTTGTGCCAGAAGAGAGGATAACTGCAGCAGTTCCCATTGCTTGCCCGATACAAATTGTATGAACTGGAGGTTTGATATAGCTTATTGTATCGCAAATAGCGAAAGCTTCTGTTTCGAAACCAACTGCATCACCAGTGTACCAACTTGTTCCTGTTGAATTTATATAGAAATAAATAGGTTTTTCTGAATCTTCAAACTCTAGATAAAGAAGCTGAGCAATGATTAGCTCAGTAACATCCATTCCAAGTTGTCTTTTCGCATCATCATCTGAAAATAATGGTAAACCAAGATAAACAATTCTCTCTTTCAATAAAAGAGAGGGTAGATCAGGTGGCGGGGTCCTCATAACAGTATTTTCGCCGTAATAAGGAGCAGATACAGTCATATGTATCACAATATTAAAGTTGATTTGATTCTAGCTAGATTTAGCCCTGTGTCGCTGGAGATTTAAAAGATTTGTTTGACTCAGGATCATTTATCAGTTTTCCAAAGACCATTCTTCCAGTGGGAGTTTGTAGTGCTCCTGTGATGATAATATCTAATCTGCTTCCCACAAAATTCTTAGCTTCATCAATAACAACCATTGTTCCGTCATCCAAATATCCAATACCTTGCATTTTTTCCTTACCCTCTCTAACGATTTTTATATTCAGTGATTCCCCTGGCTGAACTTCAGGTCTTAAAGCAATAACCAAATCACTCAAATTCATTACTTTTAATTCTTTTACTTCAGCAACCTGAGAAAGATTATAATCAGCAGTAATTAATGTACCTGTCATATCCTCAGTAATTTTTAAGAGTTTTTCATCTACTCCATTACCTTCGTACTTTGTGGGATTTATTACAAGTCTTCTACCATATAAATCTCTTAATTCTTTTAATAATTTAAGACCCCTTCTGCCCTTTGACCTTTTTTCGTTACTGCTTGAGTCAGCTAAAGTTTGTAATTCATCAATTACACTTTGAGCAACTATTAATTGCCCTTCTAACAAGCCACAATTTAATAGGCCATTTATTCTGCCATCAATAATTACGCTGGTATCAAGAATTTTTGGACTCGCAGCAGGCAGTATTCCCTCATTTACTAGATATGCATCAGTATTATTTGGATTGAATAATCTCAATAACGTTCTTCCATGAGTATCCGCTAACTTATAACCAAGTACACCAAAGAAAATATTGCTTAATATTGCTGCTAAAGGTTTTGCAAAAAAGACTTCTCTCGGGAAGGGAATTAAAAGTATTGGAGCAAGTAAGAGATTAGCTACAAGAAGTCCTAAAATTAATCCAACTGACCTACTTATTAGTAAATCCGTAGGCATTGTCCTTATTTGATCAAGAAACGTCTTTCTAAGTTGAAGGAATACAAAACCTGCTGCTAATCCAATAAAAAAACCAATTATTGCCAAAACAATTCTAAAACCTTCTACATTTGATACCTGTTTGAGTACATCTACTGGTAATAAATCTACCCCAAGCCATCCTGAAGCAGCTCCAGATAATACAAATAATATTAATACTAAGATATCTGTCATATCTATAATCTACTAGGATTTATTAATTGAGTAAATAAGGATTTTGTTTTTTTCGATCCTTAATACTTTTTTGGATCTTAAAAATGTATTTATGATTATGAGTAAGTTCCCAAGAAGTGCTTACATACACATCCCTTTTTGCCATAGAAGGTGCTTTTATTGTGACTTTTCAGTTATCCCACTAGGAAACAAAGTTGAAACTTTACAAGGTTATGGAAGTAAAACTGTTAAAGAATATTTGCACTTTTTACACCAAGAAATATTGTCAATCAAGCATAAATCTCCTCTTTCTACAATTTATGTAGGTGGTGGTACGCCATCAATTTTGGATCCCAAACAAATCAAAGAGTTAATTGACCTTTTTAAAGAAAATTATGGAATTGATTATGGTGCTGAAATTACTATGGAGGTAGACCCAGCTAGTTTTGATCAAGATAAGCTTTATGGATTCATAGATGCGGGAATAAATAGATTTAGTTTAGGAGTCCAAAGTTTTAATAATCAAATACTTCAAAAGTCGGGAAGACGTCATTTGAGAGAGGATGCTGAAAAATCTTGTTTATTGTTGAAGAGAGTAAATGATTCAGGGTTAATAAAAAGCTGGAGCTTAGATTTGATTCAAAACTTGCCACTTAGTGGATTTAAAGAATGGCAAGATGACTTAAAAAAAACATTAACTTTTTCGCCTCCACATCTATCTATTTACGATTTAAATATTGAAAATGGAACTGTTTTTAAAAAATTAGTTGATTTAGGAAAATTAAAACTTCCAAGTGAGGAGGATGCCTTTAGAAATAGTACATCAACTAATTTAATATTAAAAAAATCGGGTTACTCAAGATATGAAATTTCAAACTATTGTCTTCCAAGGCATCAATCAAGACATAATAGAGTTTATTGGAGCGGTTTGGGCTGGTGGAGTTTTGGTCAAGGTTCTACTAGTTCTCCTTGGGGGGAAAAATTCACAAGACCAAGAGTTAGCAAGGAATATAAAGAATGGGTAATTAGTCAATATGAACTTAATTTAGATTCATCTCTTATTAATGATAAATTTGTTTATGGAGAACTAGATGAGAAAATAATGCTGGGATTGAGACTTAAAGAGGGTATTGATATTTATAAAGTGTTTAAAGAACAAAACTGGGATAATAAAAAATTTGAAAGTAACTTCAGTAAATTGCTTGAAGAATGGGAAAAATTTCTTGAAATTGGGCTATTGGAGAGAAAGGGTAATAGATTCTATTTAAATGATCCAAAAGGAATGGAGCTTAGCAATCAAATTCTTATTTCTATGTTTAGGTGGTGGGATAAAGTTAATTGAGCCTCTCAGAAGCTACCCAATCTTTTAGTTTTTCATTAAATAATTTCTTCCCTTGTATAATAGGTTGGCAAAATGGCGGTTGATCATCATTAAGACCTAACAAATCTGCAGTAACTCTTACTTGCCCATCGCAATAATTTCCTGCACCAATCCCTATTGTGGGTATTTTTAAGTTGCTTTGTATATCTTTAGCAAGCAAATCGGGAATATGTTCAAGTACTATTGAAAAACATCCTAATTTTTCAAGAATAAAAGCTTCTCTTTTAATTTTTTCTTGGCTTTCTATGCTTTCTCCCTGTTTCTTAAGTCCAAGGTTTAAATAGCTTTGTGGTGTAAGCCCTATATGACCCATAACAGGGATTCCCATTCTTATTAATCTGGAAATAACTTTTTGTATTTCTGGTTCAGCCCCTTCTACCTTTACAGCTTTTGCATAAGTGTTTTGAATTATTTTCCCAGCATACTCAACAGCTTTATCCTCTCCACATTGGTAAGTCAAAAAAGGCATGTCAGAAACTACCAAAGGTTGTTCTTCAACTTTTTTTTTAAATCCTCTTGAGACAGCATTAGTATGATAAATTATGTTTTCTAAAGTTAATGGCAATGTGGATTTGTACCCTAAACAGACCATCGCTAAGGAATCGCCTACTAAGACGAGATCCACGTTAGCCTGTTCTGCAATGGATCCAGATATAGAATCCCATGCAGTTAGTGCAATAATTTTTTGAGATTTTTTTTTATAATTGACGAGGTCTGAAGGTAGCATAAGTAATTATGTATCTTTTTTAATCAAGAATTGCTAAAATATCATTGACTCGGCCTTTCGCGGTTTTAACGCCTAAACCTGGTCAGGACCGGAAGGTAGCAGCCACAAGGGATGCTTGAGGCAGGCGAGATAACCGAGTCACTCTATCTTACCTATTGATCTATATTTTTATTTTGCCTTAATCTCAAAAACTCAGGGATATTTGCACCTGTCTCTTTATTATCGGAAACATTATAAAAAGATTGATTAGATAATCTATTTTTAATTCTTTGCTGCTTTAATGGTTGGTTGGTATCAAAACCTGTCGCAATTACGGTAACTTGTATCTCACCTTCCATCTCTTCATTAACCGCTTGACCAAGGATTATATTTGCATCTTGATCTACCACATCACTAATAACTTCTCCAACTGAATTCACATCGTCGAGAGTCAAATCTCTCCCTCCAGTTATGTTTACGAGGCATCCTTTGGCTCCATCAATTCTTCCAGCTTCTAGTAATGGACTATTAATGGCAGCTTGAGCAGCCTCAACAGCTCTAGATCTTCCAGACCCAACACCTACACCGAGAAGCGCAGTTCCTGCTTCAGTCATGACTGACCTCACATCAGCGAAGTCAAGATTAACCTCACCCGGGCGGGTAATTACTTCACTTATACCTTGAACACCCATTCTTAGAACATCATCTGCATTTTTGAAGGCTTCTTGAATAGAGGCACCCGCTGAAACCTCTTTTAAACGATCATTAGGAATGACAATGAGAGTATCAACATTTTGTGCCAATCTTGCAATTCCTTCTTCAGCTTGACGCATTCTCCTTTTGCCCTCAAAAGAAAAAGGTTTAGTTACTATACCAATTGTTAACGCTCCGCTTTGCTTTGCTACTTCAGCCACAACTGGAGCTGCACCTGTGCCAGTACCTCCACCCATTCCTGCTGCTATAAAAACCAAGTCAGATCCGTCTAGTGATTGCTGAAGCTCATCTCTTGATTCTTCTGCAGCCTTTTGACCAATACTTGGATTGCCACCTGCTCCAAGTCCTCTTGTTAAGTTCTGACCTAATTGAACCTTTCGCTCCGCAGATGACTGTAGTAAGGCTTGCGCATCAGTATTTAGAACTCTGAATGAAACACCTTCAAGTTCACTATCTATCATCCTGTTTACAGCATTACTTCCACCACCCCCAACACCAATTACTTCAATTTTGGCATTCTGACTTGGAAGGATGTCTTTTGATTGATCAAAGTTTGGATTGTTACCGAAGCTCATCTCTAAATAGGGATCTATAACTATATTGGATGCATTATGAGCTTACTAAGCTCATCTGTAGGAATTTGTTGAGGAAAATCCTTAAATATTCATTTAAAATATTTTCGTTTAAAATGCTAATCCCTTTTCAACACTACAATAATAAAAAAAAATTATTTAAAATCCAATCACAAATATTAGGGTTTGAACACTTTTATTTTTGGTTTATTTGGATCAGTGAGATCAATATTATCAATTTCTTCAGAGAAATTATTTTTCTTAAATTCATTTTTTAGGTTATCGATTATTTGTAATTGGTAGTTAATTAAATTCGAATTAAATCCTAACAATATTGTTTTTAAATTCTTTTCCTCAAGAGTTAGAAATCCATTTGGCGAAAAAGTTATTTTGACTATTTCAAATTTATAATTTTCATGTGCAACTAATATCTCAGATAATGTATTTTTAAATTTTTCTTTCCAACCAAAAACTTCAATGGTTAGTTTTTTCAACTTTTTTTTATCTGCATTTTTTTTATCTATAAAAATTCCATCTTTATCAATAAAGCCTAATATTTTTTTGTCATCTAACATCCTCTCGCCGTAAGCCACTGGAATTCTTGTATTAAGGTGAACTTCCAAACCAAAAGGAAATATTTGTCTACTAACTGAAACATTTTTGAGAGATAAATTTTGTTTTAATTCCTTTTCTAAAAAATTAGTTTTAATAAAAATTAACCGGATAGGAAATTTTAAAGATGAATT
Organism: Prochlorococcus sp. AG-347-K18; assembly: GCA_003281365.1. Taxonomy (GTDB): domain Bacteria; phylum Cyanobacteriota; class Cyanobacteriia; order PCC-6307; family Cyanobiaceae; genus Prochlorococcus_A. The sequence goes on along the minus strand of QCCF01000003.1, from coordinate 120,819 downwards.
ATTTACTACATCACTTTGCGAAAATAGTTCACTACCAGAAATCCTAATGTCCTGAATATTCACTTTTTTAAGCGTTTTTGTGCTTACTAAGCTAGTTAAGATTGAAAATGAAATGAGGAATAAAAAGCTTTTATTTTTGATTTTTTTTTGGTTCTTCACAAATCACATCGAGCTTTTTCCATCAATTGATCCATCCATTTTCTCGCTTGCTCTGCATCTGAAAATGGTACATCCATCTCTTTCCCATCACCTACTAATCTCAACCTACACTTACCCTGAGATTCATTTGTTAGAGGAGCTTCTCCAGAAGTTAGAGCCATTAGTTCCACTAACTCTAGTTTCTTGATTATAAAACTATCTTTTTCTTCAAATTTTCCAGCTTCAAATTCGCTCCATCTCAATTCTCCATCTTTTAAAGAAGCTGCGCCTGAACTATCTAATTTGCAAAGTTCAGAACCATTCGCCCACGTCCTAAAAAGATTTTGCCTCCTTCTTTCTAACCATCCCAGAGCAGTTAATAAAACGAAGATTAAAAGTAATGGTAACCAAAGAAAACCATGTAACATTTGATTCGAATTATAAATCTAATGATATTTCTACCAGTTTAGCCACAAGTTGTTCAATATTTAAACCTGAAGCTTTCCAAAGCATTGGAAACATACTTTTTGTTGTGAAACCAGGAATTGTATTTATTTCATTTAACAAAATTTTATTTGAAGATTTTTCTAAAAAGAAATCAACCCTTGCAAAACCAAAAATATTTAGTGCCTTACAACTTTGTATAGCAATTTTCTTAATTTGTTTGGTTATTTTTGAATCTATTTCGGCTGGGATGATTATCTTATTGTCTAAGTTATATTTTGAATCGTAATCATACCAATCACTTTCGTAAATTACTTCGCCTATCTCAGACGTTAAGAGTTTCGAATTCCCAATTATTCCACATTCAATTTCTCTAACTTCTAAGCCTTCCTCTACTAAAAATCTTGGATCTATTTTCCAAGCTTTGTCTAAGGCTTGCGGTATTTCTGATTTTTTTTTGACTTTAGAGATTCCAAGAGATGATCCAGAGTTAGATGGTTTAACAAAAACAGGAAAATTTAGATTTTCTAAAATCTTACTAATTATTCTATTTTTTACTTTCTTATCATTAAGATCTTCATCTTGAAAAGCTAGATAATTGACTTGCGGGATTTTCAAGTTTGAGAAAATTGATTTCATCAATATCTTATCCATTCCCAAAGCAGAGCCTATAATTCCACATCCAACTAATGGTTTTTTAGTGTATTTCAGTAAGCCATGAATTGACCCATCTTCACCATATAATCCATGGAGAAGTGGAAACCAAACGTCAATATTTTGAAATTCAATTCCGTCTAGGAAGTTTATCTTTTCTTTACTAAAATTCTCTTGTTTTTTTGTAATTTTGATTTCAGTTTTACCAATTAGTATCTTTTCTGAGAGATCGCAATCAAGCCAATCTCCATATTTGTCTATGTAAAATACTTTTACTGTAAAGCGTTTTTTGTTTATCTCAGAATTAAAAGCATGAAAAACTGTTTTTGCAGAGGATATCGAAACTTCATGTTCATTTGAATACCCACCAAATATTAATCCTATACATTTTTTCTTTTCCCCAATCATTTAAAAAAAATTATAAGCAAAGTTTTCCTGTTAAGGAAAAAGGTCTTGCTTTATTTATTTTGGCATCTATCTCATCTCCTAAGGAAAAATCAAATTTAATGTCTTTGGGAATCTCAACGAAAGTTAATCTATTAGTCCTGGTTCTACCCATAATTTGCGAGGAATTTTTTGGGTTTAAACCCTCAATTAAAATGCTTTCAATATTATTAATATATCTTTGATTTCTGCTCATAGCAGTTTTCTCTACTAAAGCATTAATTTCATGCAATCTTGCTTTTTTTACTTCTTCCGAAATTTGATTAGACCAAACTGCTGCAGGCGTATTTGGTCTTGGAGAGTATGCTGCTGTATTAACTTGATCAAAGCCAACTTCTGATATGAGTTTCAATGTATCTTGAAATTGTTTTTCAGTCTCTCCTGGGAAAGCAACAATAGCGTCAGCAGTAATTGATGCATCTGGCATTAACGATCTTATATTCTCAACGATGTTTTTGTACTTTTTGATAGTGTATCCTCGGGACATTTTCTTTAAGATTTCGTCATTTCCACTTTGGAATGGAATGTGGAAATGTTCACAAACTTTATCAAGTTCATAACAAGCTTGAATCAATCTTTTTGAAAAATATCTTGGATGGCTAGTAGCAAATCTAATTCTGCGAATCCCACTAACATCATGAATGTAATATAAAAGGTCAGTTAGAGTATTTTCTTTTCTCCCCTCTTTTGTAGTTCCAGGAAGATCTCTTCCATAAGCATCAATATTTTGTCCTAAAAGGGTAATTTCTTTAAAATTATCATCCCCTAATTTTTGTATCTCACTTTTAATAGCATTTGGATATCTTGATTGCTCTTTACCTCTGACTGATGGAACTACACAATATGAACATCTTTCATTACATCCATAAATGATATTAACCCAACCACAAATAGAGCTTTCTCTTCTCGCATTTGTTATGTCTTCAGAAATAAAGGTTTCCTCCGTGGCAGCAACTTGATTACCTAAATCAACTTTACCTAGAAGGTTCTCAAGGTTGTTGACGTGTTGAGGACCCATAACAAGATCAAGTTCTGGCACTCTCCTAAGTAAGGACTCACCTTCTTGCTGAGCGAGGCAACCTGCAACAACAAGTTTTAAGCTTGGTAGTTTATGCTTTCTTTTTGCTTGTCTACCGAGAAAGCTATAAACTTTTTGTTCTGCATTATCTCTGATAGTGCATGTATTGTATAGAACCAAATCAGCATTAAATTCATCCTCAGCTCTTATATATCCCATTTTCTCTAAAGTTCCAGCCATTCTCTCGGAATCAGCCTTATTCATTTGGCAACCAAATGTAGTGATCCAATAACTGCCAGTATTTGAACTATTTTGGAATTTTTTTTCGTCTTGTTTCGTTTTTGTTAGCACTTTGCTAGAAATTTTTTATGGTTCTTATTTTCAAAATTACAAGTTTAATAATTTTGCTGCAATTTTTTTAGGGCGAGCGAGGGGATTCGAACCCCCGAATAGCGGCGCCACAAGCCGCTGCCTTAACCACTTGGCGACGCCCGCCTCACATTTATAAATTTAACAACTCAAGGGTAATTTTCATAGTCATTAATTTCTTTTTGCTAAATTTGAATTATTTTCTAATCTAGTTAATTTTTCATATATCTTAAAATAAGAGATAATTAAAAAATTTGAGTAATTCTGGAACAGCTGAGGTTCTTATTCCCAGAAGCCTTTGTTTAATTGAAGATTTTGATGACCTCAATATTGATGCAGAGGATTTATGTTCAATTTCAATAACGTGGAAGGATGGATTTGTTTCTGAGTTAAACCCTTTAAAAAATAAAGTTACAAAACCAGAAAATATTTTATTCCCAAGATTTGTTGAAACGCATTCACATTTTGATAAATCTTTTACATGGTCAGATTTTCCTAATCTAGAAGCAAACTATGAAGGAGCATTATCAGTAAATCTCAAAGAACATAAAACTAGAAATACAGATAAGGTTCTTGAAAGAGTTCAGAAATCATTACAACTTGCTTTAAAAAATGGATACCGAGCTATTAGGAGTCATATTGATACATACAAAAGTCAACCGACTGATCTTTGGATTGAACTTTTTGAATTACAAAAAAAATTTTCATCTGAGTTGACATTACAATTCGTTGCCTTAGCTCCATTAGAATTCTGGAGTTCTTCTAACGGAGAAGATTTAGCAAAAATTTTTTCTTCTAAAGGGGGAATTTTAGGAGGAGTTATTGTTCCACCTTTTAGCAAAAAAGATACAAGTAAATTTCTCTCAAACATGCTTCTTCTCGCAAGCAAATATAAATTAGAAATTGATTTGCATATAGATGAATCAATTATTGAGCCCGGAGCGGGAATAAAAGTTTTATTAGAGACTATCGAAAATTTAAATATTGATAGTATTCCTATTACTTGTAGTCATTTGAGTAGCCTTATTTCTTTAAGTTATAGGGAGATTTTTAATTTGGGAGAAAAAATGGCTGAGAAAAATATTAAGGTTATTGCTTTACCCTTAACAAATTTTTGGCTGCTCAATCGAGACAATAAAATTACCTCATTAAAAAGACCAGTTGCGCCAATAAAGCAATTACAAAAATCACATGTGGATGTATCTCTAGGTAGTGATAACGTTCAAGATCCTTGGTATCCATTTGGTAATTTTGACCCTTTTTATATGTTGTCTTGCTCCATACCTATGCTTCAATTAAATCCATGGGATAGAATGACTCTATCTTCAATTTTTTTAGCCCCCAGCAGATTATTAAAATTAAAATGGGATGGTTTAATCAGGAAGGGTTGCCCTGCTGATTTCGTGATTTTAGATGCAAAAAGATGGGCTGATGTTTTTTCGAGTAATTTAAAAAGAAAAGTTTTTATAAAAGGCGAATTATATAACTAATCAATTAACTTATGTATAAGATAAAAATTTATTAATGACATCAAATAAGAAAAAATTTATAGACAAACTTAGGAATGTTAAGAACTTAGAGATTATTGAAAGCAAATCGGACGTAAAAAGACTTTCAAAAGATTTTTATAACTACTCACCTATCCTTACTGAGAAATTAGAGGGATGTGTTGCTGATTTGGTGGTAAGACCTAGTGATCATAATGCGGTGAAGAAAGTTGCAGAAATTTGTTGGGAATTTTCTATTGCACTTACTTTAAGAGGGTCAGGCACAGGTAATTATGGACAAGCAGTCCCTTTGTTTAAAGGAGTTGTAATGCAGATGAGCAACTTTAATAAGTTAGAAGAATTTGATCCTGAAACAGGTTTTGTGAAAGTACAGTCTGGATGTGTTATGGGAGAATTAAACAAAGAATTAGAGAAATATGGAAGAGAATTAAGGTTGCTTCCTAGTACTTGGAAAACCGCTACTATTGGAGGATTTGTAGCAGGCGGATCAGGAGGTATTGGATCGATTAGGTGGGGATTCTTAAGAGACCCTGGCAATCTGATAGGTTTAGAGGCAGTAACTATGAATGAAAAACCTGCATTATTAACATTTGATGCTGAAGAATCTGAACCTTTAAATCATGCTTATGGGACTAATGGAATAATTACTTCTTTACTACTTGCTACTGATATCAAACGTAAGTGGTATTCAATAGTTATCCATTGTATTGAATTTGAAAAGACAGTAGAAATATTAAAAACTCTTACTAGTGCAGCTGTTGATCTAAAACTGGGAGCAATTTTGGAAGAGGAAATTGTTGAACAAATGCCAACATGGTTTAAAAGTAAATTTAGAGGTCATAAAATATTGATTCAATCTACTCTTGGAGGAATACATACGATAGAGCTGATTTGTAAAAAATTTAAAGTTGAATCTTCTCTCTTGGGTGAAGAAGAAAAACTTGTTAATGGAATTTCTGAAGTCGTATGGAATCATACAACTCTGCATATGAGGTCTAAAGATAAAAATTGGACATATCTACAGATGCTTTTGCCCGTTAATAATGAACTTGAATTTATTAATTTTTTCAAAAAAAAATGGGAAAAAAAAATTCTTTGGCATATAGAAGCAGTCTCTCAGCAAGGATCACCACGTTTAGCTGCTTTACCTGTACTTAAGTGGAATGGAGAAGAAGAATTAAATGAAATAATTGAAGATTGTAAGAAACTTGGTGCTTTTATCTTTAATCCCCATGTTTTAACTGTTGAGGGCGGAGGTCTTGGAGTGGTGGACGCTGATCAAGTAAAAGCAAAATTAAAATTTGATCCTAAAGGGCTTTTGAATCCAGGCAAATTAGAGGGTTGGTCAATAAAAGAACAATTTAATATTTAACCTTTATTTTTATTTGCAAATTTAATAAATTCAGCCACTAAATAAATAGAACCCGTTAAAACAGGATGATTAGGTGGCCACTTTTTAAGGCCAAATAAATATTCAATTGCAAATTCAAATTTTTCAAACTCAATTATTTTTTTTGAGTCAATTTCTTTAATCTGAGGCAGATCTTTTAATTTCCAACTAAGTTGGTTTGGAACTGGCACAAGTAATAAGTAATCATTTTTCTTTAGGAGTGTTTTTAATATTGCATATATATCTTTTTGTCTTTGGACACCTAAAATCCAATAAATTCCTTTTTCTTCATTCTCCCAATTACTTCGCTCGATTGAGAGTGCTTTTGCCGCGGGATAATTATGCGCACAATCTACAAGAATTTTTTTGTTTGAATAATCTATTATTTCTAGCCTTCCATTCCAAGTTGTTTTTTTAAGACCTTCAGATATATATTTTTCTTTAATATTAAATCCTAACTTATTAAGAGCTTCAATTGCTCCAATTGCTACTGAAGCATTTTGCTTTTGGAAAATTCCTTTTAAACCAAGCTCATAGCTTTTTGAAATTGAATCTTTCCAGATGATTTCAGCTCCAACCTCTTCAACTTTTTTATTTATTAAATTTTCAACCTTACTGTGTTGGTGGCATGAGATGACAATTGAGTTTTTTTCAATAACGGCTAATTTTTCCTTGGCAATTTTTTCAATCGTATCTCCAAGAAATTCTTTATGGTCTAAGCCAATATTCCCAATAGCAATTATTGGTCTTAATTTATGGGCTGTTGTGGCGTCTAATCGTCCTCCTAATCCAGCTTCAAGAATGAGCAATTCAACTTTTTGATTTTCAAAAAAATTCAGTGCGCAGCAAATAATTTTTTCAAAAGGAGTTAATTCAAAAGTTGAAAAATTTTTCTCTATTAATGTATAGATTTTTTCAAAATCAGTTTTTTTTATATTTTTTTTATTAACTCTAATCCTCTCACAAACATCGAAAAGATGAGGAGAAGTAGTAACTCCAAAATTTCTTTTTGATTCAAAAAGAATACTTTCTAAATATGCCGCTATAGATCCTTTCCCATTGGTTCCTATAACTTGTATTGCAGGGATATTTTTGCAAGGATTACCAAGTTCTTGAATAGCTTTTTTAATTCTAGATAAACCTAACTTGATATTATCCCGCTCATTTTTTGGCGATAAAAAATCAAAAATTTTTAAATTTGTATTATTCAAAATTTAAACTGTTATAACTCAATAAAAATTGAATTTAGCTTATCTAAAAGAATATTAATTTCTCTTCGAGATATAACTAATGGTGGAACAATCCTTACAACGTTTCCTCCTGCAGGAACAACAAGTAATCCTTTATCAAAAGCTTCTAGTGTAATTTTTTTTGCATCAGCATAATCTTCATTGATAACAAGACCTTGTATTAAACCTAAACCTCTTTTCTCCCTAATAATATTTGGGAATTTTTTTGATAGTTCTTCAAATCCAGATCTTAATTGTTCCCCTCTTAGATAAACATTATGGATAAGATTTCTTCTATTTATTTCTTTTAATACAGTTAAGGCAGCCTTACAGGCAAATGGGTTACCTCCAAAAGTGCTTGCATGATCTCCTGGAGCAAAAATGTTAGCTTTTTCTTTTACAAGTAATGCTCCAATTGCATGACCTCCCCCTAATCCTTTAGCAAGGGTGAATCCATCAGGTTCAATTCCAAAATTCTCATAACCCCACATTTTCCCAGTTCGACCTACTCCACTTTGAACCTCATCAAAAATTAGTAGAGAATTATATTTATCGCAAATATCTCTTAGGCTTTTAAAAAACATTTTACTTCCAGGAATCACTCCTCCTTCGCCTTGTATTGGCTCAATTAGTACACCCGCGATCTTTTGATCATTATTTTCACAATCTTCAAATAATTTTTTTACCGAATCAAAATTGTTAAATTCAAAAAACTTAAACCCTTTCACCATGGGTTCAAAACCTTTTTGATATTTTGGCTGACCAGTAGCACTTAAGGCTGCTAAAGTTCTTCCATGAAAGCTAGAATCTGCTGCGAGAATTATTGATTCTTTGCCATGATTTGTTGTATTTCCATATTTTTTAATCAATTTAATAGCTGATTCATTTGCTTCCGCTCCACTATTGCAGAAAAAAACGCTCTCAGCACAACTTAAACTCGTAAGGGTTCTGCTTAATTCTTCTTGTTCTTCAATGTTGTAGAGATTTGAAATATGTTGAATCTTTTTAAGTTGATTAGTTAACTTTCTTCTTAAAACTTGATCGCTATGCCCAAGACTGCACGTAGCTATTCCAGCGACTGCATCTAGATACTTTTTCCCTTTTTTGTCCCAAAGCCAGCAACCTTTTCCCTTTTTAAAAGTTATGTCGAAACGACTATAAGTATTCATCAAAGTGGGAGCGGTCGGACTTGAACCGACATACCCGAAGGTGCCGCATTTTGAGTGCGGTGCGTCTACCAATTCCACCACGCTCCCAAGGCTTTTCAAAAATAATGAACTTTTAATATTATAACAAAAATCATTTTATTGACTATTTGTTTTATGGTTAAAAATAAGCGATCAAGATCGCTTCAATCATTGATTAAAATTTTTTTAAAAAAATAGAATTATATTTATTAGTTTCGCTGACAGAATTATGAAAAAAATAATGTAAATCTTAACGTTTATGATACAGATATGTATCATTTGATTCTTGCATGACCTATTCTGCTCAGAATAGCTTCACGATTAGTAATATTATGTTATATTTATAAAAAAAGTTTAAATGACCAAGACTAAAGCCAAAAAATTATCCCTAAAGTTTATCCCTCACTTTTTTGTTGCGGTTACTATCTTGACAGCATTTGGATTTAATAGTGGGACATGGGTATGAATGACTTCAATCTCAATGGTTTGAATAGATATTGGTCTAATCGTTTTTTAGTTTTGTTTCTTTTGTTTTTAGGTTGTCTTTCACTAATTAAAGTTGCTTAAATTTGAATCTCCTCACCCAAAAAAGTATTCAATTCCGATTAGGCTGCATTAAATTTTTGAATATCTTCAGATTCAGAGTCAATTTTAATTTCTTTATACATTAAATTTTTTTTATCAAAAACCCTTGTTATCTTAATACCTAACATTTTTAGTTTTGATTCGAAATTCTCATAACCTCTATCCAAATGCTCTAAACCATAAATTTTACTGCTGCCTTTAGCAATCATGCCAGCAATAATTAATGCAGCTGATGATCTTAAATCTGAACCAGCTAGATCCATACCTTTTATTGTCTTTACACCTTTGATGTATGCTACATTTTTATTTAATTTTATATTTGCCCCCATTTTCTTAAGTAAATGAATATGATTCATTCTGTTTTCGAAAATTGTTTCGGTTATCTTCGAATTACCGTCAGCTATTGTCATTAAAGCTGTAAATGGTGCTTGCAAATCAGTAGGAAATCCAGGGAAGGGAGCTGTCTCAACATCTACTCCTTTAATTTCTTTACCCTTAATTTGTATTGAATTACCCTTAATTTTAATTAAACAACCACTTTCTTGAAGCTTATGAGTAACCGCTTCAAGATGATTAGGAATCACAGGAGAAATTTTTATTGAAGAGGAAGTTGCGGCAGCAGCTATGAGAAAAGTTCCAGCTTCTATTCTGTCCGGAATTACTTTATGTATACAACCATTGAGTTTGTTAACACCATCAATAAATATTTTTTCTTTACCAGAATCATAAATTTTTGCTCCCATTTTATTAAGCATTTGACATAAATCCTGAATTTCAGGTTCTCTTGCGGCATTCTCAATAATAGTTCTTCCCTCTGCTAAAGATGCAGCCATTATTAAAGTTTCAGTTGCTCCTACGCTTGGGCACTTTAATTTGATATGAGTACCACATAGCTTATTTTTATTTCCCTTAATTTTTGCTTTGACAATCCCTTCTTCAATAAGAATTTCAGCTCCTAATGCTTTAAGTCCATTAATGTGTTCATCTATTGGCCTTAAACCAATCTTACATCCACCAGGTAAGGGGACTTTAGCTTCCCCAAATTTACTTAATAGTGCCCCTATACAAAAGAAACTAGCTCTTAGTCCATTAACAAGTTCATATGGAAGTTCTTTAATTGAAATATTTTTTGAATCTATCTCCAATCTATTTTTTTTAAATACTAAATCAACTCCCAAATTCTTAAGAATATTCCCCATATTCTCGATATCCGTAAGACGAGGAACATTATCAAGAATTATTTTTTCATTAGTTAGTAATGATGCCGCTAATAAGACTAGGGATGAATTTTTTGCCCCACTTATTTTAACTCTTCCATTTAATTTACCTTGGCCAAAAATCTTTAAATTTTGAGATTTAAGATATGACTTCTTTTGGCTTCCGCAAATCATTAAGTCTTATTTTATTAGATTTATCATGACAAACTAATATTAGTAAGTCCACCCTATTTATTGTCCTGAATATTAATTAAAAGTAAAATTTAGTAATTGATTTTCAGGAAATTAATGAAAAAAATAATTGATCAAAAATTTTATCCAATTAGAATGTAAATAACAACAAAATTGAAATTCTCATAGAAAATACTTTTTTAAAAATAACTAGTAAGAACAATAATCTAGTTAAAAGATTTAGATCATTTAAAAGTGGATCTTCTCGCAAAGAAAAAGACTTTTTTTGCATTGAGGGCACTCATCTGATCGAAGAGTTGTTAAAGTCTAGAAATGCTCCTGTTAAAATTTTAGTTACTGAAAAATGGCTCATAAAGAATCAAAATCTTAGTAAGCAATTTGATCAAAAATTAATAACGGTTGTCTCAGAAGAGGTTTTAGCTTCAGTTACTTCAATAATTAACCCAGATGGCATCGCAGCATTAGTCGAAATCTCATCAATACCCCACTATAAATTCAATAGAAACGATGATTTAGTACTTGTTCTTGATAGGATTCAAGATCCTGGGAATATGGGTAATCTTTTTAGAACTGCTCTAGCTGCTGGAGTTAATTCAATTTTGTTAGCTGGAGGAGCACATCCATTAAGTCAAAAAGTATTAAGAGCATCATCTGGTGCCGTTTTTCAACTTCCATTTAAAAGATTTGAGGGAACTGAAGAAGAAATAATAAATACTTTATTAAAGTCTTTATTTGAATTGTCAAATGCTGGGTTCAATATTTTTTCTACTTCCAGTCATAATAAAAGCCCTATAAAATCTTCAATTCCCTATTGGGAAGTTGATTGGACAAAACGTTCAGCATTAATTTTGGGCAATGAAGGTCAAGGTATTCATAAGAAAATTCAAGAAGCTTTTAATGAAACAATTTCAATTCCGCATAGTGAGCTTGTAGAATCATTAAATGTGGCTTGTGTTGCAGTTCCATTATTACTAGAACGAAAAAGAGTCGCATACACTTCCAAATATATAGATAAACGTGACTGATTCAAGTTTTGATTTTGACCTAATCGTTATAGGTGCTGGTTATGGAGGTTTTGATGCAGCCAAACATGCTGCTGGTAAAGGGCTCAAAGTCGCGATAATAGAGTCTTCTGATATGGGTGGCACTTGTGTTAACAAGGGTTGTGTCCCATCTAAAGCTCTTTTGGCTGCAAGTGGAAAGGTCAGAGAAATAGCTAATTATGAACATTTAGCCAAATTTGGTATTCATACGTCTCCAGTGAGGTTTGAAAGATCAAAAATTGCAGATCATGCAAATAATTTAGTCTTAAATGTAAGAGAAAATTTAACAAAAACTCTTAAAAGAAGCGGAGTTGAAATTATTTTGGGTATTGGAAGACTTGAAGGAAATCAAAAAGTGGGCGTTAGGGATAAAAACGGAATAGATAAAATTTTCACATCAAAGGATATTGTTATAGCAACTGGTTCTTCTCCTTTTGTGCCTCGTGGAATAACTTTGGATAATAGGACTGTATTTACTAGTGATGATGCGGTTAAACTCGAATGGCTGCCAAGATGGATAGCTATTATTGGAAGCGGATATATTGGATTGGAATTTGCTGATGTTTATACTGCGCTAGGTTGTGAAGTTACCATGATCGAGGCTTTGGAAAATATTATGCCAACATTTGATCCAGATATTACAAAAATTGCAAAGAAGAACCTCATTCAATCAAGAGATATAGATACAAAATCCAATGTCTTTGCGACAAAAATAACACCAGGATGTCCTGTAAAAATAGAACTGACAGATGCAAAGTCTAAAGAAGTTGTAGAAACTTTAGAAGTTGACGCTGTACTAGTTGCAACTGGTAGAAGTCCTAATAGTGGTGACTTAAATCTTGAGTCTGTTGGTATCGAAACAGTTAAAGGATTCATTCCTATTGATGATCAAATGAGGGTAAAAAAAGGTGAGGAAACAATACCTAACCTTTGGGCAGTTGGAGATGTAACGGGTAAATTAATGCTTGCCCATACTGCAGCAGCTCAAGGTACCATTGCTGTTGATAATATTTGCGGTGATAACGTCGAAATAAACTATAAAAGTATCCCTGCTGCAACTTTTACTCATCCTGAGATAAGTTCAGTTGGACTTTCTGAAGCTGAAGCTAAAGAAATATCGGATAAAGAAAATTTTTCTTTGGGGGTCGTCAAAAGTTTCTTTAAGGCTAACTCAAAAGCATTAGCTGAATTGGAGAGTGATGGGATGCTAAAATTGATTTTTAATAAGGATAATGGAAAAGTATTAGGCGCTCATATTTTTGGATTACATGCAGCTGATTTGATTCAAGAAATTTCGAACGCTATTTCAAGGAACCAAGATGTAATTAAATTATCTAAAGAAGTCCATACTCATCCCACTCTTAGTGAAGTAGTTGAGGTTGCATATAAACAAGCGGCCTCTCAAATAAAATAATATCTAAAATTAATGGAGATAAGACGCAGGCCACCAAATCCAACAGTTAGGGTAGAAAATTTGGAATATGCTGTTCCTCATAGAGAAGCACAAGCAAAAAATATTCTGGAAGAAATTGTGTGGCACAAGGATATTGAAATTAAGAATTTTAAAAAAAAATTCTCTCTAGAAGATCTCATCAAAAAGATTGAAAAACTTCCTGCTCCCAAAGATTTTTATAAAAATATCTTGGAGTCAAGAATAAAACCAGGAGTAATTGCTGAAATAAAAAAGGCTAGTCCAAGTAAAGGAGTTATAAGAAAAGATTTTAACCCTGAAGACATAGCAATTTGTTATGAAGGATTAGGTGCATCATGTATTTCAGTACTTACCGATAAAAGGTTTTTTCAAGGAAGTTATGAAATACTGGAAACTGTAAGGAAATCAACTAATCTGCCTCTACTCTGCAAAGATTTTATTATTTCAGCTTATCAGATTTATAAAGCAAGGGTATCTGGTGCTGACGCAATATTATTAATTGCTGCGATTTTAAGTGATGACGATTTAATTTATTTAAAGAAAATAGCTGATAATTTAAACATGAGTGTTCTTGTTGAGGTTCATAACGATAATGAATTAGAAAGGATAATAAAGTTAAAATCTTTTAATTTGATTGGAATAAATAATAGGGACTTAAAGACTTTTCAAACGGATTTAAATACATCAATAGAATTGATGAAAATATATGCAGATATATTTTTAAAACAAAATATTATTCCTATAAGTGAATCTGGAATTAATTGTGCCCAAGATTTAGAATCGCTTAGATCTATTGGAATCAAGGGAGTATTAATTGGTGAATCTTTTATGAGAGAAACTGATATTGAACAATCTTTCAAGAAATTATTCAACTAAATTTAATTTTGACTTCAAATCGTGCTATAAAATTTAATGAACAGAGTTGTACTTGAATATATATATGCAGGCTGTAATTTTAACAGGTATATTTGCAGGATTTGTTCATGTTGTTAGTGGCGCTGATCATCTAATTGCAATGACACCAGCAGCGATTATTAATCCCCAAAAAGCTCTTAAAAATAGTTTCTCATGGGGCTTAGGACACTCTTCAGGTGTACTTTTGTTAGCTTTCCTAGCGATTTTTATTAAGGATATTACGCCATTAAACAAATTTTCTAATATTGCCGAATTCCTAGTTGGAATTTCTCTTCTAATTGTTGGAGTATTTGCTATAAAAAATTCTTTTCAATTTAGTATCCACTCGCATTCCCATAAGCATGCAAATGGAGTTGCACATCATCACTTTCACTTTCATGTAAAGGAACAAAAAAATAATAATAAGCACTCACATGCTTTGACAGGTTTAGGCTTGCTACACGGTATAGCTGGAGGTTCACATTTTCTTGCAGTTCTTCCTGCTTTAGCACTTCCTTTAACAAGCGCTTGCTTATATCTGATTTCATATTTGATTGGTTCACTTTTAAGTATGAATCTTTTTACTTGTTTAATATCTTTAACCACTTTTAAAGCAAGTAAAAACTTTATTAAAAGATTAATAGCTGTAGCAGGAGGGCTTTCTTTTTCATTGGGATTATTTTGGATTCAAAGAAGTGCTTCTGTTTTTTTGAATTAAAAAATTTTTAAATTTAGGAATAATTAATTTAGAGGTGACAATGCCAATTATTTTTTCATTATTGATTAATCCAAATTTATTACTATCTTCGCTAAATTCAATATTGTCGCCAAGAACCTCGATATTATTTTGATTTACTGAATTTATCCTTTTTATTACGTTTTTATTTTTACGTGGATGATTAAAAATAACAATTTGTCGATTTTTTAGTATTGATTTATTCTTTTTATATTTTTTAAAAAATACAATATCGCCATCTCTTAGGTTAGGTAACATGGATTTACCTCTAATAATGGCAGTTTTCCTTAAACCTAAAAAAAATAAAATAAAATCAAAAAAACTTTTGAAAATAATTCTAATTAACTAGCTTTTACAAAAGAGTCTGATCTTCCTTTTGAAGCCCAGAAAATATTATGAATCTTTTCTACATAACTCATTAGTTCTTCAGCTTGAGCTAAGTCAATATTAACTTTGCATGCACTGCATAATTTGGCCGCCTTCCAAATGGTTTCATGTAAGTCTGGATAAGTTTCTAAGTGAACTGGTTTAAAGTAATCTGTCCACAAAATTAGAATTTCTTTTTTTGTTTCTTTTGCTTGCTCCTCTTTAACTGCTACATATCTAGAAAATGTATTACTGTATGCAGCCCACTCCGCTGAATCAGTGCTAGAAGGAGCTTCTAGTGCAATAAGTTTTTTTGTCATTGATAAAACTGCTTCAGCAGCAACTCTCGTAGAAGCTGGATCATAAACACCACAAGGTCCATCACAGTGAGCATGGACTGTAATAGGTGATTTTTTATCTAGAAAAGAATTGATGAATTTACTTAACATTTCAAATATTTAGTGTTTTATATATATTACTTGGAGATTAACTAAATTGAAAAGTCTTAAATATTTTTCTTACTTAATTTAATTGACTTTTAATAATTCAACTTCAAATATTAAAGTCGCATTAGCAGGTATAACATTTCCTGCCCCTCTTGATCCGTATCCAAGTTCCGGAGGTATTGTCAATTTTCTTTTACCTCCAACTTTCATGCCTGCTACACCTTCATCCCAACCTTTTATTACTCGTCCAGCACCCAAGGGAAAGCTGAATGGAGCTCTTCCTATACTGGTATCAAATTGAGTCCCATCTTCTAGAATCCCAGTATAATTGACAGTAACTGTTTGCCCAGCATTAGCTTCATCTCCTTCCCCATTTACGATATCTGCAATAATTAGACCACTTTCTGTAGTCCTTGAATTACTGTCTTTTGGTGTTTCTTCAGCCATAGCGAAAAGTATAGGATTTGGATCTGATGGGTCTAGTTCAAATAAATTATTATTTGAAATGTTTGATGATTTTGCAAGAGGCTTTTGTTGAATTAATTGATTTTCTGATTCAGCAGCATTAACAACTTGAGGTGAATTAAATTGACTGAAAATAGTTAATGAAACACAAAAAACAAAAACTGCAAAACTGATAAAGACTTCTTTCACCTAGATTTTGAAAGTTACTAAAACTAATACTACAGAATAAAGGTACAATAAATGGATGATTTTAAATTTAATTTGAAATTTTAGATTGTTATTCCCAACTCAAGTTAAAAGTTTAAAACAATATTTTTACCCATGTTTAGGTGGCATCTTAGGAGGAATTTCTATTGCAACCCATTTTTGGCCGATTTTTATGCCGATATCATTATTTATTTTGTGGAAGGGTAGTGAAAGAAGGATAGCAAATTTTTGTTGGGGTTTTTTCTTTATCTTGATAAGTCATTCTTGGCTTTATGATCTTCATCCATTAACATGGTTAGGTTTTTCATGGCTTGAAAGTTTAATAATCACCATTTCAATATTATTATTTTGTGCTTTTCTGGGTGGGTTATTAGTTTATTTATGGGGTTTATTAGTGGAAATTATTCTGTGGAAAGAGGGTGTTTTTAAAATCAAAATATTACCTTTAACAGTAAAAGTATTTTTTTTATCTTTGACTTGGGGGATTGGTGAATTGATACTTTCTCAAACACCTTTTTTTTGGATAGGTTTAGGCGAGAGTCTTATCCCAGGTGATATTTATCTTGCTGGTTTGGCAAGATGGATTGGCGCAAGTGGTTTATGCGTATTACAAATGTTGATTGGATTTTGGATATTTTTTAGTCACGGTAGATGGATAAGAAAACTTCATTTTAAAAAAATATTTATTTTCGGACTTTTTATTATTTTTTTCTTACATCTTTTGGGGGGTTTAACAACTCCAATTAAAAGAGATTATGATTATCCTGTGGCAATTTGGCAAACAAATATATCAACAAGAGAAAAATTAAAAATAGATGATGAATTTATTAAAGAAAAACAATCTGTTGCTCAAGAATATGCTTTAGCCAATCAAGTAAAACTTCTCGTTGCTCCTGAAGGAACTCTATCTAATGATTTTTATTTATCCAAAGGGATTAAGGTTAATACCATTGCAGGAGGTTTCAGAAATACTAATAATGAATTAAGAAGTTCTTTACTGGGATTTCAAATTGGAGATAAATCTTTTACCGCATATATCGATAAAAATAGACTTGTTCCATTAGGTGAAAAAATACCTAGATTTCTAGATAGTTTTTCAAGAGGATTATCTGCAGTAGGAGGAATTCAACCAGGTTCTGATTCAAGATTTTTTGATCCTAAATTTACACAACCTCTAGCAGTGGCTATTTGTTATGAAATTAGTGATGGATTGAAAATAAGAAAGGCTATTGATAGCGGCGCAAAACTAATAATAACTGCAGCAAATTTAGATCCCTATCCCACTAAGCTTTATGATCAATTCCTTTCTTTGGCAAGATTGAGAAGCATTGAAAATAAAAAAGATAATCTACTTGTATCAAACACTGGTCCTTCAGGTTTAATTAGAGATGATGGGAAAATAATTAAACTTCTAGATTTAAATGTGGAGCAAAATAAAGTAGTTTTCCCTAATTTTTCATCCGACAAGACCTTCTATACAAAATTCGGAGATAAACCTATTTTGTTATTGTTTATATTTTTTTTGGGATTAAATTTCTTTTGGAAAATTAATTAATTAATCCGCCACCTAATAAAATTTCTCCTTTATAAAAAACTGCAGCTTGTCCGGGTGTTACCGCACTTTGACTTTCTTCAAAAATTAATTTAAATGTTGTTGTTGGATTATCTAAATTTTTCAAAGGTATTAAAGTTCCTTTTACAGGATGACTTCTATATCTGATTTGTGCTTCTACTTCTATCTCTTGTTTAGGTTCTTCGATTGAGACCCAATTAACCTTAGTAATTATTGCTTCTCTATTAAATAGATCACCTTTATCTGCTACATAAACTATGTTCTTTACCCTGTCTAAACTTTTTACATATAATGGTTCAGGCCAAGCAATGCCCAAACCTTTTCTTTGGCCTACTGTAAAGTGCTGAATACCATTGTGCTTTCCTAGGACTTTCCCATTTACATGAACAATTTCTCCTTCTTTAGGTTCAATGTGTTTGTCGATAAATCTCTTCATTGATCCATAATGCTCAACTAAACATAAATCTTGACTTTCTGGTTTTTGAGCAGTTCTAAGGCCTAATCTCAGGGCTTCTTTTCTTGTCTCTTCTTTTTTCATTTCACCAAGAGGAAATTCTAATCTGCTTAGTACTTCTTGTGAAAGAGAATAAAGAAAATAACTTTGGTCTTTGTTTTCATCAGCACCTCTAAGAAGAATGAAGTCCTTAAATATAAAGCTCTTGCAATTAAGTGTTCCATCATAAGATGATTTTTTTATCCTTGCGTAATGTCCAGTCGCAATATGAGTAAAGTCTTTTTTGTTTATTGCGTAATTAAGCATCTCTTCAAATTTCACATTCTTGTTGCACATCGAACATGGTAGTGGAGTGAATCCTTTCTCATAGCTTTCAGTAGTTTTTTTAATTACCTCTCTTTCGAAAATTTCTCTTGAGTCTATTATTTTATGATTAATTCCCAGATCTTCACAAAGGCCAGCAGCATCTACCAATCCTTCAGAACAACAGGAACCTTCTCCTTTCATTAGCCAAAGAGTTAGTCCCTCAACATTCCAACCTCTTTCTACAAGAAGAGCAGCTGAAAGGGAACTATCTACACCACCAGAAAGTCCTACAATAATATTTTTCTTCTTTTTAGTTTTATTATTAGAAGAAAAAAAGTTCTCTAATTTTTTATCCTTTTGTGTCTTTAACATGAAAGTTTAGATTTTTGAACAATTCTTCAATTGCTTTGAACTAATTATGAACGAAATTGTATGGCCAACAATTGATTCTAAACATTTAATTGTTGATTCAAAGCAAATGTTGATAGTAGAGAAAGAAATGTTTTCTGATGGAATGCCACAAGAAGCATTGATGGAAAAAGCTGGTATCCAAATTAGTAGATGGCTCTTAAAAAAGAAACCTCTTCTCAAGAATGGAATAACTGTTTTTATAGGTCCTGGGCATAATGGCGGGGATGGCGCAGTAATAGCTAGAGAGCTTTTTTTGAAAGGTTTTTATGTTCAGGTATGGTATCCATTCCCGATAAAAAAAACACTAACAAATAACCACCTTAATTATCTTACATCTCTTGGGGTCACAAAATTAGTAGAGCCTCCTGATACAAATGGGAAAGATCTTTGGATTGATGCAGTTTTTGGTAATAATCAAAAAAGAAAAGTTGATAATAAATTAATTAAACTGTTTAATCAGAAATTTCATAAAAAATCTGGAAAGGTAATAAGTATTGATATTCCAACAGGATTATGTCCTGATAAAGGAGAGCCTTTTTTAGAAGACGCAGTAAAGGCAGATTTTACCCTAGCTATTGGTCTTAATAAGATTGGGTTAATGCAAGATTCTGCTTTGCCTTTTATTGGGGAATTGCATCACATCGATATTGGCTTGCCAACAAGTAAATTATTTAAAGTTGAGAAAAAGATATTTAAGATAACTTACAAAGATTTAAAAAATATTGATTTACCTGCTTTACCAAAAAATCTTAACAAATATAAAAGAGGAAGAACATTAGTAATTGCAGGAAGTGAAAAATATCCAGGAGCTGCATACTTAGCTTTAAAAGGGGCAATATCGAGCGGCGCAGGTTATATCTCAGCAGTCCTGCCCAAGATAGTTGCTGAGACTATTTGGCAAGTCGCCCCAGAAATAGTTTTAAAAGAAACTATGAATTGTAATCAAACTGGTAATGCATCTCTATGTAGTGCATTAAAAAATATTGATCTAAGTGAATATGATTCATTAGCTGTTGGCCCAGGAATAGGTATTGATAATGATGATTGGCAAAAATCAAAAGATTTTTTATTAAATTTCAAAGGATTATTAATCTTAGATGCAGATGCACTCAATAGAATTTCGGAATCTAAATTAGGATCAAATTTTTTTTTAGAAAGGAAATCCCATACATGGATTACACCTCATAGCAAAGAGTTTTCAAGATTATTTCCTAATATCAAAGGTCGGAATAATGTTGAACTAGCTCTTAATGCAGCAAAAGAATTTAATGTAAGTGTGTTGTTAAAGGGAGCTAACAGTACTGTGGCTGACAAAATAAAAGCATGGCAACTATTTGGGACTGACTCTCAGACAGCCAGAGCTGGATTGGGAGATCTTTTATCTGGATTTGTAGCTGGTAGTTCTGCGATTGATTTAAGCTTCAGTAGAAATATAACAACTGAATTTTTTGCCAAATACGTACTTTTACATTCATTTGCAGCATCAAAGTGTAAAAAGGGGTCAGATGCATCTGCAATAGGTGATGAATTATCAAAATTAATAAGAAATAGGAAAACGAGACAAATATCTTGAAAGAAACAATTTAAGAGAGTTATTTTTAGTTTTAAACACATAAATACACAAATATTACAGCAAATCTGAAGCGCGCATTAAATATTTAGCTATTTACAAAAAAATATAGGAAAGTTTTAGTACCTTATTAGGTCAAAAAATGGTTTCATCACTACCAGCACAAACAGAACCACAAAAAAGGAGAGGTAATGATCCTATAAGTTGGTATTTACAAAATATAGGGAGAGTCCCATTACTAACCCCTGCTGAAGAAATTGAATTGGGTAATCAAGTTCAGAAAATGATGATTATTACGGAAGATGGCCAAATAAATGAAAAAACTAAAGAATTTACGACGCAACAAAAAAGAACTATAAAAATTGGTAGAAGAGCCAAAGAGAGAATGATGAAAGCAAATTTAAGATTAGTCGTAAGTGTGGCAAAAAAATATCAAGGGAAAGGACTGGAACTTTTAGATTTAGTTCAAGAAGGTTCTCTTGGTCTAGAGCGAGCTGTTGAGAAATTTGATCCCACCAGAGGATATAAGTTTTCTACTTACGCTTTTTGGTGGATTAGACAAAGTATGACAAGAGCTATTGCTTGTCAATCAAGGACAATTCGTTTGCCAGTTCATCTAAGTGAAAGATTGGCATCTATAAGAAAAGTGAGTAGAGATCTAGCACATAAACTAGGTGCTATGCCTAGCAGAATCGAAATTGCAGAAGCAATGGAAATTGATGTGGAAGAATTAGATTCTGTTTTAAGACAAGCTCTATCAACAAGTAGTTTAGATGCTCCAGTAAATGGTGATGATGGCAGGAGCTTCTTAGGGGATTTAATTGCAGATAGCAATAATGAAGAGCCTTTAGATCAAGTAGAACAGAAAATGCATCAAGAACAACTCGGTAAGTGGTTAACCCATTTAAGCGAGCAAGAGCAACATGTTCTTAAATTAAGGTTCGGACTTGATGGAAATGAAAGACATACACTTGCTGAAATTGGGAGATTGCTAGAAGTCTCTAGGGAAAGAGTTAGACAAGTTGAACTTAAAGCACTTAGGAAATTAAGAAATTTAACTAGAAAGTTACCAAGTGGTATTTAAACTAGTCTTCAGCCCAAATATATTTAGTTAGTTCTCCAGAAGGTGGTTCAGGTGCCTCTAAAGCATTTTTAACTGATTCAGAGATCTCTTTATCTATTTTCTTTTCAATACTCTTTAATTCCTCCTCTGTCGCGAATTTACCATCAATAATTTCTTTGGCTAGTTTCTTAATAGGGTCTCTTTTCCCCCAAAATTCTTTTTCTTTTTCAGACCTTAATTCATCAGGGTCTGCAAGAGAATGGCCTCTGTATCTGTAAGTTAAACATTCCAGAAGAGTTGGCCCTTCTCCTGCTCTAGCACGCTCGATTGCTCTTTGTGCTGCCCCTCTTACTGCTAATACATCCATTCCATCAACTTCTTCACCATGCATCCCGAAGGCAGAAGCTTTTCTCCAAATTTCGGGATTGCTGGTAGCTCTATCGTGAGCCATTCCAATAGCCCATTTATTATTCTCAACAACAAAAATTATTGGCAATTTCCATAATTGAGCCATGTTCAAACATTCAAAAAATTGACCATTATTACAAGTCCCATCTCCAAAGAATGCAGCGGTTACTGCGTCACTATTGTTATTGCCGGCAATTTCCCTTTTATATTTACTTGAGAAGGCTGCTCCTAAAGCAACTGGAATTCCTTCTCCAATAAATGCATATCCTCCCAATAAGTGATGTTCTCTCGAAAATAAGTGCATTGAACCACCCCGACCTTTACTACACCCTGTAGCTTTACCAAAAAGCTCACTCATTACTTCAAAAGAGGGAACACCTGCACTTAATGCATGGACATGATCGCGGTATGTGCTACAAAACCAATCATGTTTTTTTTTCATTGCACCAATTACTCCAGTGCTAATAGCTTCCTGACCGTTATATAAATGAACGAAACCAAACATTTTCCCCCGATAGTACATTTCAGCACACTTATCTTCGAATCTTCGCCCAAGAATCATATCTTCATAAAGAAATAATCCAGTTTCTCGATTTAATTCGGCTTTTGTTAAGTCTTGAAGATTTGAGATTCTCTCTACGGGTGTTTCCAAGAAAATTACCTTAATGAAGTTTTGATTTGTTAACATTCTAAGGTGTGATGGTCAATTTTCATGATTTTTTTTAAAAAGTCTGTAAGACCTTATGAAAAAAAATTTTTAACTTGATAAGATTTGTCTAAGAATTTTCAATAGGATATTTGTTTGGAACTTCCTTTAGACCATTTTCGTTTAATTGGCGTAAGCCCCTCCGCAACATCAGAGGATATATTAAGAGCGTTTCAATTACGTTTAGACAAAACTCCCGACGAAGGTTTTTCTTATGAAGTTTTAACCCAGAGGTCAGAGTTGCTTAGGCTTACAGCTGATTTGCTCACAGACCCAGAAAGTAGAAGAGAATACGAAAACTTGTTACTAAATGGAGCTTCTCGATTAGAGTTTTCCTCAAATAGAGAAGTTGCAGGATTGATACTTCTTTGGGAATCAGGTTCCCCAAAAGAAGCTTTTAAATTAGCGAGAAAGGCTCTACAGCCTCCTCAGACGCCAGCTTTAGGAAGTAGTAGAGAAGCTGACTTAACTTTATTGGCTGCTCTAACAGCTAGAGATTCTGCAATTCAAGAACAACAACTTAGAGCTTATGTAAATGCTGCAGATTTTTTACATGAGGGTATTCAAATTCTTCAAAGAATGGGGAAACTTGTTGAAATAAGGAAAGATCTTGAAGAAGATTTAGCTTCTCTTCTCCCTTTTAGGATTTTAGATCTTCTTAGTAGAGATTTATATGATCAAGAGTCTCATAAAAAAGGTTTAAGTATGCTGGAAAATTTAATAATTAAAAGAGGTGGTTTGGAAGGTAAAAATAAATCAGAATACGGAGATTATCTAAATCAAAAGGAATTTGAAGCTTTTTTTCAACAAATAAAGCCTTATTTAACAGTGCAAGAACAAATAGATTTGTTCCTTGAACTACAAAAAAGAGGATCACTAGAAGCGGGATTTTTAGCTTTTTTATCATTGACAGCGATTGGTTTCTCAAGAAGAAAACCAGAAAAATTAATTGAGGCAAGGAGAATTTTAAAAAAACTAAATTTATCTGGTCTAGATTCAATGCCTCTTGTTGGCTCTTTAGATTTGCTATTAGCAGATATTGATCAGGCCTTAGCAAGGTTTTCTAGCAGTTCTGATGAAAAGTTACGAAATTGGTTTAAGAATTATTCAGGCAACGAGCTTGAAGCAATTTGTATTTTCTGCAAAAATTGGTTAGAAAATGATGTATTAGTTGGTTATCGAGATATTGATCTTAAAGAGGTGAATTTAGATTCTTGGTTTGAAGATAGGGAAATTCAGGAATTTATTGAGAAATTAGAAAAGAAATCGAATAAAGTTATCCATAAATCTAACTTTAAGAAAAAACAGATTAAAAAAGATTCTTCTGCAAAAAACAATGATGATTCTCAAGGTGAATTAGATAATTTTGATGAAAGTGGCCTACCTTGGCCAGGTGGAATAAAACAAAAATTTGAAAAGTTTGGGATTCAAGACGACAAATTGAATGAGGATATTCAAAAACCTAAACCAATTGATGCTTATAACCTTCTAAATGAAAAATTTGCTGAATTAAAATTTAATTTTGGAGAATTCCTTAAGGATAAAAAGATTATTAACCTTTCCCCTTATTTAATATATTTTTATGCGTTTTTGATACTATTTATCTTTGGTTTTGGGATTGGATTTTTAAGAAATAACGCTAAAAAATCAACTCAAGGAAAAGCTTTTGGGGATAAATCTTTAATTGCTATAGACAAGGATCAAAAGGTTGGTGAGACAAAAAATTCTCAAGAAATTAAAAAAAACCCTATAAATGAACTTAGTTCTTTTAATAAAGCTAATTTCTCAAAAGTCTTCTCAATCACTAATGCCTCTCCGTCTTTAGAAGAGATAAAAAATTTAATTAATTTTTGGCTCTTAAATAAAAGTAATTACCTAGCCGGAAAGACTGAAATCAATCTTTCCAAGATTGTAAGTGATGGATTGATTGATAGAACAATCGAAGAGAGACAAAATGATATTAAAAAAGGAATCTATAAAGAAATTAATTCCGTAGTGCAGAAAATAGATTTGTTATCGCAAACTTCCTCTAGAATTGTTGTTTTGGTTGAACTAGACTATAAAGAAAAAATTATAAAGAACTCTGGAGAATTTGTTAATGAAACATCATTGAATCCACTAAAAGTTAAATATATTCTTGGTTTTTCTGATAAGTCATGGAAATTGGTTGATTTTATAAGTGGTTTGTAAGTATAAACTTCGAGATCATCTATAATAATTAAAATTACTATTTAATAATGTTTGATGAACTTTCATCACGCTTTGAAGACGCAGTAAAGAGTTTAAAAGGCGAAGCAAAAATTAGTGAAAATAATATCAATGACGCCTTGAAAGAGGTAAAAAGAGCACTGATAGAAGCTGATGTTAGTTTATCTGTTGTAAAAGAGTTTATTTCGGATGTAAAAAATAAAGCTATTGGAGAAGAAGTTGTGAGGGGTGTTAACCCAGGTCAAAAATTTATAGAAATTGTAAATAAAGAATTGATAAATATTATGGGGAATGAAAATTCTCCACTAAACGAAAATAAAAACGATCCGACCGTAATTTTAATGGCTGGACTTCAGGGGGCTGGTAAAACTACTGCAACAGGAAAATTAGGCCTTTATTTGAAGGAAAAAGATAAGAAAGTTCTTCTAGTGGCTGCAGATACCTATCGACCTGCCGCTGTGGAACAACTTAAAACATTAGGAAGTCAATATGAATTAGAAGTCTATTCGGCGAATGAAAAAAATAGTAAACCAGAAGAGATAACGAAAGATGCTTTGAATTATGCGAGCGAAAATAATTATAACTCGATAATTATTGATACTGCTGGAAGATTGCAAATCGATGATTCAATGATGAGTGAAATGGTTCGAATAAAAGAAGTTGCTAATCCTGATGAGGTTTTACTTGTTGTTGATTCTATGATTGGTCAAGAAGCTGCTGACTTAACAAAGTCATTTCATGAAAAAGTCGGGATTACAGGGGCAGTACTAACTAAATTGGATGGAGATTCAAGGGGAGGCGCTGCTCTATCAATAAGAAAAATAAGTAGCAAACCAATCAAATTTATTGGTGTAGGCGAAAAGATAGAGGCACTGCAACCATTTCATCCTGAGAGAATGGCTAGCAGAATCTTAGGCATGGGTGATGTATTGACCCTTGTTGAAAAAGCTCAAAAAGAAGTTGAGCTTGCTGATGCAGAAGCGATGCAAAAGAAACTTCAAGAAGCAACATTTGACTTTAATGATTTTGTTAAGCAAATGAGATTAATTAAAAGGATGGGATCACTTGGTGGATTGATTAAATTAATACCTGGAATGAATAAAATTGATGAAGGGATGATTAAAGATGGAGAAGATCAACTTAAGAAAATAGAATCTATGATCTCTTCGATGACCCTTGAGGAGAAACAAAAACCTGAAGTGCTTGCTGCACAGCCTTCAAGGAGACAAAGGATCGCTCAAGGTAGCGGTTATCAGACAAAAGATGTAGATAAAGTATTAGCTGATTTTCAAAGAATGAGAGGCTTCATGAAACAAATGTCTAATGGAGGAATGCCAGGAATGGGAGGAATGGGAGGAATGCCAGGAATGGGAGGAATGCCAGGAATGGGAGGAATGCCAGGAATGGGAGGAGTGAGTGGTAATAAATCAATGAAAAAACAAAAAAGTAATAAGAAGAAAAAAGGTTTTGCTGATTTATAAGTTGCTAAATTTTTACCTTTAAATGATATTATTATCTAAACGCATTGATTTAAGATGATTAAATTGCGCCTTAAGCGCTTTGGAAAGAAAAAAGAGGCAAGTTTCAGAATTGTTGCATGCAGTAGTACTTCCAGAAGAGATGGTAGACCATTACAAGAACTAGGTTTTTATAACCCAAGAACTAAAGAAACAAGACTCGACACTGAAGCATTAAGAAAAAGACTTACTCAGGGTGCTCAACCAACTGATGTTGTTAGGACTTTATTAGAAAAAGGTGGCTTATTAGAAAAAATAGAAAGACCTTCTATCGCTATAGGAAAAGCAAAGTTAGAGAAGGAAAAAGCAACTAAGGCTAAAACCAAAAATGAAGAAAGTGATGTTACAAAAGCTGAAAGCGAAAGTAACGAAGCTGAAAGCGACAGTAACGAAGCTAAAAGCTAGTGGTTTGATAAATTTTTATTCTTATACACTAACTAAATGAAAGAAGTTTCCAAAATTGGTCACTTCACAATTGATTTGCCAAATTCAGATGCTGCTACAGCATTATCTGGTCCTGGAAATTCTTTCTTAAAAAAGTTTGAGTCTCTCACGGGAGTTTCTTTAACTATAAGAGGCTTACAACTTGAGATGAACGGTGTCATATCTAAGATTGAGAGAGCATCAGCATTAGTAGAGCTAACAAGACCAATTTGGGAACAAGGATTAGAAGTGCCAGAAGTTGATCTTAAAGCTGCTTTGAGTTCTTTAAATTTGGGAGAGTCTTCTTCACATGCTGAACTTGGGAAAAAAGTTCTCGCGCGTTCTAAAGAAGGAAGATATCTAAGACCAAGGACTATAAGGCAAAAAGAATATGTCGAATCAATTGAAAACTTTGACCTTACTTTTGCAATTGGTCCCGCTGGAACTGGGAAGACATTTTTGGCTACTGTTTGTGCAGCAAGACTATTGAATGAGAAAAAAATAGAGAAAATTGTTTTAACCAGACCAGCCGTAGAGGCTGGTGAAAGTTTAGGATTCTTGCCTGGTGATTTGCAACAAAAAGTAGATCCATACTTAAGACCACTATTTGATTCTTTACATAGTATTTTTGGATTTGAGAGAACAAATTCCTTAATAGATAAAGGAATTATTGAAGTTGCTCCTTTAGCATTTATGAGAGGCAGAACTTTAGATAAATCTTTGGTAATTCTAGATGAAGCACAAAATACTACTTGCTCTCAAATGAGAATGTTTCTAACAAGATTAGGTGATAGATCAAAAATGGTTGTAAATGGTGATATTACTCAAATTGATTTAAAGAGAGATCAGGAAAGCGGCCTTACCGAAGCGGCAAAAATTTTTTCTAAAACTGAAGGTATAAAATTTTGTTATTTAACTGTTCAGGATGTAGTTCGTCATCCTCTAGTGCATAAGATTATTGAGGCTTATCAATAATTTTCTAACTCTGGAGATCCGTACTCTGAAATTTTAAAAATCAAGTAGAATAGAAACACATTAAAAAAAACAAAATGCCAGCAAGTAGTAATTTCAATCAAGCTATTCGTGAAGCACAAACCAGCTCAATTGTTGGTCCTAATGTTGTTCAAAAAGCTTTGCCCTATGTAGGTGGAGGTATGGTGCTAACTTCTTTAGGTGTTTTAGCAGGTATCTCACTAATAGCTACCAACCCTACGCTTTTTCAGCCTCTTTCAATAGTTGCTTTAATTGCAGAGTTAATTTTATTTTTTATAGCTACAAGCGCTGCGAATAATGCAAACAATGCAAAAGCCTTGCCTTTACTAACTGGATTTAGTTTACTGACTGGATTCACTCTCAGTGGAATAGTTGCGTTAGCAATAGGAACAATTGGTATTGGTTCTGTGGGAACAGCTGCTTTAGCAACAGGTATAACCTTTGTCATTGCCTCCTACACTGGCCAAAGAATGAGTGATAGTGTTGGTCAAGCCCTAAGTGGTGTTGTTGGTCTTGGGTTGATAGGGCTACTGATAGCAATGTTTGTTCAAATAATTGGAGGATTTTTTGCTCCAGGTGTGTTTGGAGGTTCAGGACTTGAGTTAATTATCGCAGGATTTGGAACAGTTTTATTTGTTGCAATGTCTTTTGTGGATTTTTATACAATGCCAAGAAGATACAATGACGACCAATATCTCGCAGGAGCCTTAGGTATGTATCTTACTTATATTAATCTTTTCGTTTTCATATTAAGATTAATGATCGCTCTTCAAGGTGGTGGAAGAAGAGACTAACCATAATTTGTTGTTTATTTCAAAGCGTAGATTACTATCTACGCTTTTTTATTTGGCGATATCAAGAATTTGTTTTTTAATATAATCCTTTTGCTCTGAATCATATTTTATTGAATTATCAAAACTATTTCCCATATTATCTAGATCTTTAAGGGCTTGATTAATTTTCTTCGTGACTAATTTTGTTTCTAAGAGTCTCAATATAGCTTTACATCTATTTGAAATGTTCCTTGATGCTACCTCATATTCATGATTATTATTCCTTTGATGAATAATAATTTGACCAGAACTCATTATTAAATTTTTTACTACTATTTCTACTACAGCGTCCCCTTCCTCGTTAAACTTGAAAATTAGTGAAAAAGGGAGTTTATCTAACAATAAACAATCTTTATCGGATAAGGCGTATGCAAAAAATCCTCTAATTCCTTTTTTTGTTTTAATTAGTTCTGCAATCCTATCTGCTAAAACCTCTTCGCTAAGTAAATCTTCTCCCCACTCCTTACACCATTGTGCTGATATATTTATTGCCTGAGTAAACGAAGCTTCTTTTAAATTTATGGTTTTTTTTTTCATTTTTGATCAGAATTTTATTATTAGTACATTAAAAGTCTTTGACTAATTATAGATCTGGGTTTGTAACTTTAGTAGGAAGGCCAAATGTAGGTAAATCTACTTTAATAAATAAGTTGATTGGAGAAAAAATAACAATTACTTCTCCAGTAGCACAAACTACTAGAAATAAATTAAAAGGAATACTTACTACAAAAAATGGACAAATAATTTTTGTCGACACACCAGGTGTCCATAAGCCTCATCATCGACTTGGAGAAATATTAGTAAAAAATGCAAAATCTGCTATTGATGGGGTTGATATGGTTATTTTTGTCATTGATTCAAGTGAAGAGCCTGGTAGAGGTGATGAATATATAATGAATTTTTTAGTGTCAAATAAAACTGAGTTTATTGTTGTATTAAATAAGTGGGATTTGGTAAATAAAGAATTTAGAAATTTACGAATAGAGCAATATAGAAGATTTTTCGGAATTAATAGAAATTTTCAAATTGTAAGTGCATCTCAAGGAGAGGGATGTTCTGAATTAGTTGACATGGTACTAACTTTTCTTCCAGAGGGACCAAAACTTTATGATGAAGAAATGATATGCGACCAACCATTAGATAATTTATTATCTGATTTAGTAAGAGAGCAGGTATTAATAAATACAAGAGAAGAAGTCCCTCATAGTGTTGCAGTAAAGATAGAAAAGATAGAGGAAATGAAAAGAAAAAATGGCAAAAGCTTTACTGCTATTTTGGCCACTATTATCGTTGAAAGATCAACTCAAAAAGGTATTCTTATTGGAAAGAAAGGTTCAATGTTAAAAATTATTGGTCAGTCAGCAAGATCAAATATGTCAAAATTAATTGATGGTCCTGTTCACTTGGAGTTATTTGTGAAAGTTGTTCCTAATTGGAGAAAAAAAGAATCGAGGTTAATTGAGTTTGGTTATGAGGAAGATTTCTAGATGAGTAGTTTTAATTTTGATGTAATTACATTATTTCCAAAGGCTTTTGAATTAATAAATAATTTAGGAGTTATAACAAGAGCTCTAGAAAAGAATTTAATCAATATGAACTTATATGATTTAAGAGAATATGGAGAAGGTTCATACAGACAAGTAGACGATAAGCCTTATGGTGGAGGAGCAGGAATGGTATTAAAACCTGAACCTATTTACAAGGCATATGAATCAATCAAGAAAACAACTAAAAGTAAAACTTTGCTGATGACCCCACAGGGTAAAGTCTTAAAGCAAAAGGATCTAGTGAGATGGTCAAATTTGGATCAAATAATAATTATTTGTGGTCAATATGAAGGTTTTGATGAAAGGATTAGATGTTTAGCTGATGAAGAGATATCAATAGGCGATTATGTACTTTCTGGAGGTGAAATACCCGCTATATCTATAATTAACGGCTTGACTAGATTATTACCTGGAACTCTTGGTGATCCAGATTCCTTAGTGGATGAAAGTCATAATTCCGCTCTATTGGAATATCCTCACTACACGAGGCCATTAGTTTTTAAAGATATGAAAGTGCCAGATATCTTAGTTAGTGGTAACCATGAAGAGATTAATTCGTGGAGAAAGCAAAAAAGTTTTGAAAGAACATTGGAAAGAAGAAGTGACTTGATTTCAAATGAAAACTATAAAAAATCGCCACAAAGTAAGAGAATAGTAAAAGAAACTAATCAATTAATGAAATTTAGAATAGGTAATGGATATGATATTCATAGACTAGTGGAGGATAGAGATTTAATTATTGGAGGTGTAAAATTGCATCATCCAGAAAAATTAGGATTAGATGGTCATAGTGATGCTGATGTTTTAAGTCACTCAATAATGGATGCATTATTGGGAGCACTTTCGCTTGGAGATATAGGAACTTATTTCCCCCCATCTGATGAAAAATGGAAAAATGCTGATAGTTTGTTTTTGTTATCAAAAGTAATTGATCTGATAAGAAAAGAAGGTTGGGAAATAAATAATATAGATAGTGTTCTTGTTGCTGAAAGGCCAAAAATCATGCCATATATAAAACTAATGAAAAAGAATATTTCTGAAACCTTAAATATTGATGAGAATTTAATTGGGATTAAAGCAACCACCAATGAGAAATTGGGTCCAGAAGGGAGAGAAGAGGGTATAAGTTGCCATTCGGTAGTACTAATTGAGGAAAAATGAAATTAAATTTAAATTTGAAAGCTAAATTCCAGAGATTTTGTTTAGTATTAACGTGTTTAATAGTTTTAATTTTTCAGTCTGATATCCCAAATTTAAAAGCTCTTCCTATGGATAATTATCAAGGTGAAATGGTTATAGAGGAATTAAGACTTAAAGTCCCTGCAGATGCAAAAACAGTATGGTTGAATGCTGAAAAAGAAATATGGGAACCTTGGTTATCTTCTCAAGATGGCTTTTTGGGTAGACAATTATTTTGGGATAAAGAAAAAGAAGAAGCTTTATTATTGGTAACTTGGAAAAGTAAAAAATTATGGAAAAACATACCAATGGCAGAAGTAAATGAAGTACAACAAAAATTTGAAGATAATGTCAAAACTGCTTTAAATTTAGGAGAAAATCCTTTTGAATTAATATATGAGGGCGAGTTGGATAAGCAAGGATGAATTTTGATATCAAGTTTGATTTCCAAAGAAGAGAGAGACTTGGACTTATTGAAGCAATTTGGGGTCAAGACAAGAGTATCGACCAATTGAAGAGAGCATCTGAAATTGTATT
The DNA here is from genome assembly GCA_003281365.1 of Prochlorococcus sp. AG-347-K18. Classification (GTDB taxonomy): domain Bacteria; phylum Cyanobacteriota; class Cyanobacteriia; order PCC-6307; family Cyanobiaceae; genus Prochlorococcus_A. The sequence goes on along the minus strand of QCCF01000003.1, from coordinate 89,127 downwards.
AAGTAAAAATGAAGTTGTTTTCATTACTAGGATTAATAGTAAAAAAGCTATCGATCTCTTAGATTTGTATGATGATGCAAGATTCTATGAAGAAGCACAATGTCTGATAATTGGAGAAAATCCTAATAAACTCAAAACAAATAAAAAGGTTGCCATAATTTCAGGAGGATCAAGTGATTTGGCGATAACGCTTGAAGCTAAATTAGCTCTTGAAATTTATGGAGTGAATTGCAAATCTTTTATAGATGTTGGAGTGGCAGGAATCCATAGATTGATCAATCAGTTAGAAGAAATAAATAAATATGATGTATTAATAGTCTGTGCTGGAATGGAAGGAGCGTTAGCCACTGTGGTGGGAGGTTTGTTAGCGCAACCAATAATTGCTGTGCCTGTCTCAGTCGGGTACGGAGTTAGCAAGAATGGAGAAACTGCCTTAAATAGTATGTTGTCAAGTTGCTCTCCAGGTATCTCAGTTATGAATATTGATAATGGTTACGGAGCAGCAATGGCGAGTCTAAGAATTATTAAAAGTATTTGTTAAAATCTTATTTTTTCTCTATTTCCAATAGGTTCTCTATCCATAAATTAAGTTGTTTTGAAAGCATCCCTTCCTCCCTCATTTTTATTGCCTTAATGACGACTTCAGTGTTTATCCACTCTGGAAATTTTTTCGGCATTTATTTTTTATACGGTATCTATAATTTGGTATAAATTTCTATAAAAACAAGATCTAAGTAACAAATTTAATCTTTTATGTTTGATTTTGTACCTAATCTAGAAAGCTCTGAAGAAGCATGTTCACTTTCTACATTTTTTAATCTTTCAATTAATTCTGATAGATCCTTATGAGCCAACTCTCCATTTTGCTCCCATTTTAAGGATCTTGAACTATTATTAGTTTTTTCTTTCATTATTTTTTTTAAGTAATAAGAATATAAGACGAAATATTGAAAAAATTGGTTATTGTTTCAAGCTTAAACTTAAAAAATTATGAAGATTTTATTGCAGTATGATTTACTTTTTTTAACCACCCCCAACTATTGAAACGATTTCTAGATTATCCCCATCTTTGAGTTTTACTTCTTCCCATTTTAAAGAATTAATAATTAAATTATTTAACTCTACAACAATTGTGTTGGGTTTATATCCCATTAAATTTAAAGCAGTAGATAATAGAGCCTTTTCTTGACCAAGTTCTATATTTTTTTCTTCTCCATTAACCTTAATTTTCATGAGATAACTCTTTTAAAATCATAATAGCGTCTTCTTTGGGATCTTCAGAATTCATTAATTGAGAAACCAAGGCAACTTTTTTTAAACCATGGCTTTTTAAATATGAAATATTATTTGCGCAAATTCCTCCAATTGCGAACCAAGGAATATTTAAATCTTTTGTGAGTATTTTGATTTTTTCAATGCCTATTGGTTTTTTGTTCTTTTTCGTTGCAGTTTCAAAGACGGGTCCTATACCTATGTAATCACAACCCTGTTGGATAGCATTAGTAATATCAATTTCATTATTCGCGCTTATACCAATTATTTTTGAATACCCTAGTAGTTTTCTCGCTGTTTTTAAGTTTAAATCATCTTGACCCAAATGAATTCCATCTGCATTTGATGCTAAAGCTATATCAACTCTATCGTTAATTATTAACAACGAATTATATCTTTTACATAGATTTTTAATCTGAATTGCTTCTTGAAGATGATCTTTATCAGAACCCGTTTTAAATCTATGTTGAATAATTTTTACTCCTGCAATTAATATTTCCTCTATTACTTCTAATAAGTTTTCCTTTTGATCTGTTATGACATATAGATGATTTTCTTTTAATATTTCTTCCGACTTTTTGCGGTTGCTAAAATTCAATAAATCAATCTCAAGAGTATAAATTTCATATCTAATTTCTGAAGCAATTTTTGAAAGCTCATGATTATGTACTCTTGAGAATTCCTCTATGACTCTTAATGCTTCTTGAACTCTTCCTGAATTAGAACTTATGATTTGCTCTGGAGTTGCTCTTTTGATTTGTTCTTGATGAGTCAATCCTTTGAATTGGTCCTCAATATGATTTCTGGTTTGTTTATAAACTTTCAAATGATTCTTTCCTAAAATGTGTCTATAGTTTTTTATCTTGGCAACAAAATCATTTTCCCCTAAACCAAATCTGGCCCAATCTTCAAGAACTCTTAATCCTTCTCTCGCTCTGTCAAGATTTGCGTCAATAATTTGATATATGCGTAAATCTTCAAAATTTGTACTATTGGAATTCTGCATTTGTAATTTATTTTTTGTAGGTTTTAAAAATTTTTAAAGCGTTATCTTTATCTTTTCTAATTTGATTAGAAAGTTGATCTATATTCGCGAACTGGATTTGAGATCTAAGTTTCTCAATTGGTTCTACAAATAGATTTAAACCGTATAGGTTAATATCTTTATTTATTAAATGAACCTCAACCGCAGATGGTAGTAAAGGATTTATTGTTGGTTGAGAGCCAAGATTCATAACTGATTCAATTTTTTGATTGGAATTTTCAACTGTTGTCCAAGCTGCGTATACGCCTTCACCAGGTAAAAATTTTCTGCCATCTATTTCAAGATTTGCCGTAGGCCATCCTATACTTTTCCCAATCCCTTTACCTTTGACAACCTTTCCATTAAAACTATAAGGCCTATTAAGTATTTTGAAAGCACTTTTCAGATCACTTTTCTCTAATAAATCTCTTATTCGGCTACTGCTGATTCTGCCTTCTTCGTCCTCTAAAATTGGAGTAATTTTTAGTTTTATATCCGTATCTTTAATCGTATTTTTTATAGTATTTATGTCTCCACTTCTTTTAAACCCAAATTTAAAATTAGCACCCACAGAAATATTTTTTGCTTGTAATTGATTAATTAAAATATCTCTTATAAATCTTTCGGCACTTAATTTGGAAAGTTCTTTATCAAAAGGAATCAGAACTAATTGTTCGATTCCGAGATCTTCAAGAATAGGTAGTTTTTCATCAGGGAGATCTAGTCTAAGACGCGCCTCTTCGTATAAAACTTCTCTAGGATGAGGCCAGAAGCTTGCAATTGTTGGGGTATATTGATTTTCTTCAACTACACTTTTTATTAATTTTCTGTGACCAGCATGTAGGCCATCAAAACTTCCAATAGCTATTGAAGTAGGATTCTTAACTTCAGATGGCGATATTAAAGAGATCAAAAGATTACGTGCAATTTTATGATTTTGATGGCAAATTTGAATAGATTATAGTTTATTCAATCAAATGAATGTCTGACAAAATTGATTTTCAGTCCCTTTCATTTGGAATGCGGCGAATTGGATGGATACGCTTTTGGGTTCAATCCATTTTAGGGGTTGTTGTAGCAGCTGTTTTGCTTTTTTCAAATGTTGTTAATAATAGCGAAGGACAGCTTAGCTTAGCGCCTGGACTATCACTCACAACAATATCTCTGATTTTACTACTTTTTAGTCTTTGGCAAGGTTGGTTAATAGTTAGAACTGGTAGAGCAATCGCGAGCAATGCAAGGCCTTCAAGAGGACAAACCAGTAAATTAATAAAAAGAGGACTTGTGGTTGATTTATTAGGAATTTTGTTTGGATTAATTGGATATCAAGCTCTTATGGGTGCACTTTTTATACAAGCATCCTCTCAAACAACTGGACAATTGATAACGGCGACATCTGATATCCCAATTACTGGACTTGAAATATTATCAGTTCTTAGTAATACACAAGTTATTGCTTCTCATTTTTTTGGGCTTTGTTTTTCTTTATGGCTTTTAAGAAGGATTTACAAATGAATTATTAATTTTTGGTAAATCGTCTAAATTTCCTCTCCAAAATAAATCTGGTTCTACTGGTGTAAGAGATATTTTATTATCTTGTATTTGAGATACGTCACTGGGCCAGTTTTTTGGGCCATAACCTTTTGATTTAAGATCTAAAACTACCTCACCTGCTAACCAATAATAATCGTCACCCCTTGGGTCTTCCCTTTTTGAAAATTGATTTTTATATTTTCTTACTGACAATCTTGTCCAAGATAATTCTTTTATTTTACTTTTCTCGCAAGGGGGTATATTTAAGTTTAATAGAAGTGAAACTGGCCAACTATCGTTAATTGATTGTTCGGCGATATTCATTGCAATTTCTCCAGCAAATTCAAAATTCTTCCATTTAAAACTAGCAACACTTATTGCCATGGAAGGAACATTTTCTAAAGTACCTTCCATTGCTGCTGCAACAGTGCCCGAACAAAAAATATCTGTCCCTAAATTTGGCCCGTGATTTATTCCAGATAGAATTAGATCAGGTTTATTATCCAAGAGTTCAGATAGTGCTAATTTGACGCAATCAGCAGGTGTGCCAGAACATCCCCAAGCTTCAATTCCTTCCCCAAATAATTCGTCAGCTCTTTCAACTCTTAATGGAGATTGTAAAGTAAGACCATGACCAGTAGCTGATCTTTCTTGGTCAGGACATACTACTTTTACATTATGTCCTCTTTTTTGTGCTGATTTTGCTAGTGCTCTTATCCCTGCGGCAAAAACACCATCGTCATTGCTAATTAATATATTTAACGGTTTCATTAATCAATACAATTTATTTATGGACGATATTTAAGTAAGATAAAACAATACTTATTTTTACTATATCAGTGAATCAAATTGAATCATTAAGTCAAATTGAGGAAAAACTAAATAATCTTTCTCTTATTGCAAAAAACAATATAGATAATTCCAATACTCATGAAGAACTGGATCAATTGAGGGTTTCCTTGTTAGGAAAAAAAGGTGATTTGTCAATTATCTTAAAAACAATGGGTCAATTATCTGCTACTGATAGACCAATTGTTGGCCAGAAGGCAAATTTAATAAAGACAAATTTGCAAGAATTAATAACGGAAAGAAAAAACCTACTAAACAGTGAAGCCCTAGATAAAAAAATTAAAACAGAAAAAATTGATGTAACTATCCCTTCAGTAGGAATACCCTCTGGGAATAAACATCCTTTAATTTCAACTCAAGATGAAATTATAGATATTTTTTGTGGTTTAGGTTATTCAGTTGAAAGTGGTCCTGAAATAGAAACTGATTTTTATAATTTTGAGTCTCTTAATATACCCAAAAATCATCCCGCAAGAGATATGCAGGATACTTTTTACTTAGATGAAAATCGACTTTTAAGGACTCATACTTCTCCAGTTCAGATAAGGTTTTTAGAGAAAAATCCTCCTCCAGTTAGAATTATTGCCCCAGGAAGGGTCTATAGGAGAGATGCTGTAGATGCTACTCATTCTCCTGTCTTTAATCAGGTTGAGGTTTTATGTATCGATCAAGATATTAATTTTAGTCATCTAAGAGGAACAGTTCTAACATTTTTAAAGACCTTTTTTGGAGATATTCCTGTAAGATTCAGAGCTAGTTATTTCCCATTTACTGAACCTTCAGCAGAAGTAGATGTTCAATGGAAAGGAAAATGGTTAGAAGTAATGGGATGCGGAATGGTAGATCCGAAGGTCTTAGAAAAATTAGGAATAGATTCTGAGAAATGGACAGGATTCGCTGCTGGTTTAGGAGTTGAAAGATTTTGTATGGTAAGACATCAGATTGACGATATCAGAAAATTTTATACAAATGATCTTAGATTCTTAGAACAGTTCTAATAAAATTGAATTTTAAATTACGATTGTCCAGCAAATTAGTTTAAGATAATCATAGTATGAGTTTTTTGATTGGTACGTAAAGCAGGACTAATCGTTAATGATGGGAAAGAACTTGCTGTTCAAACTGCAAGTTCTGTTCAGAAAAAATTGGAAAAATCCAATTATGAAGTTGTAAGAGTTAGTAGCTCTGGTGGAATGGTAGGATTCGCCAATCCTGATCAACACGTTCGTCCTTTGGGATATACGAACTGTGTTCCTGAAGGATTTGACTCTTCAATAGAATTTGCAATTGTACTTGGTGGAGATGGAACCGTGCTTTCTGCAGCAAGGCAAACGGCACCTGCTAAAATCCCAATCCTGACAATAAATACAGGTCATTTAGGCTTTCTTGCAGAAGCTTACTTATCTAATCTTGATGAGGCAATAGATAAAATCATTGCTGGAAATTGGGATATTGAAGAGAGAACTTGTTTTATTATTAGTGTAATGAGGAATGATCAAAGGAGATGGGAGTCTCTCTGCCTTAATGAGATGGCTCTTCATAGAGAACCTCTGACAAGTATGTGTCATTTTGAGATTTCTATAGGGCGACATGCTCCTGTGGATATTTCAGCTGATGGAGTAATTTTATCTACTCCAACTGGATCTACAGCCTATTCTTTAAGTGCTGGTGGACCAGTTATTACGCCTGATTGCCCAGTCGTGCAATTAACTCCAATCGCTCCACATTCATTGGCATCTAGAGCATTAGTTTTTAATGATTCAGAGCCAGTAACTGTTTTCCCCGCAACTCCTGAAAGGTTGGTAATGGTTGTTGATGGAAATGCTGGTTGTTATGTTTGGCCTGAGGATAGAGTTTTAATAAGAAAAAGTAAACATTCTGTTAAGTTTATTAGACTTGAAGATCATGAATTTTTCCAAGTTTTAAGAAATAAACTAGGTTGGGGTTTGCCCCATGTGGCTAAACCTAATAAGTAACAACTATTAAAATTTATTTTTTGCCCTTTAGTAGAAAAACAGGATTATTTGGTTCTAATCTCATTCCTTCAGCAATACTTAAGCTTTTATAGGTCTGAATTAAATTTAAATTTGTTTTGAAATTTTTATCTTCTAATCCCTCTTTTAATTCTTTAATCGTTTGAATATTAATAATTGGGATAAGGATAATATCTCCAATACACATATCCTGAGCCAGAATATCAATGACTTGAAGTTTAGTCTTTTTATTACATCCTCCAATTACTATTCTATTAGGCTTTTCAAAAGAACTTAAATTTTTTGTGTTCAAGGTATTAATTATGTCTTCCTCAAAAATAAATTTTGGCTTAATGCCAAGCCTTTTTGAGTTTTCAAGTATTAATTCTTTTGAGCCTAACCTTTTATCGAAAGAAAATAAATTTAAATTAGGCCTTAGTTTTAATGCCTCTAAACCAATTGATCCACAACCTGCGCCAATATCCCATAAAACGCCATTTTTAGGGAGCTCTAGATCAGCTAATATTTGAACACGAATCTCCCTTTTTGTTAATAAATTTGGTCTATCATCAAAAGTTTTAAAAATATTGTCATTGATTCCAAATAGAGGAAGATTATTGCTGGGATATTTTACCTTTTTTTTATTAAGAACAACAATATTCAAATTAGATATTTCTGAGGGTAATAACTCTTTAAGATTTAATTTTCTTATACGTTCATTGTCAAAACCTATCTCTTCACAAAGCCAAAAATCATAATAGCTAATTAGATTTAATTCTGATAAATTTTTTTGGATTATTTCTAAACTTTTGTAATTGGAGTCTGTAATAATAGCCAAATTTGAAGGCCTTGCTTTAAGAGCCTCAATTAGCTTAGTTGAATCTCTGCCGTGAATACTTACATTAACAGTATCTTGCCATGGGAGCTTTAACTTACTAAATGCTAATTGAATGCAGGTATTTGAGGGATAAAACGTTAACTCATCTTTTGTGAAATTTTCTAGAAGTATTCTGCCAATTCCAAACCAAAGAGGATCTCCTCTTGAAATTAATATAACATCAGTTTTTTGAGACCTAAGCCAGTTAATTAGTTCGTTATTACTTTTGCTTTCAAAAAATGATTTCTTTTTTTCTAAATCATTTTCGCTCCATGATTTAATTTTCTTAAAAAATGTATTGGGAACTGCAATATTTACTGTTTCTATGAACAACTTTTGTAATTGGAGCGGTAAATCTTCAAACTTATATGAATTAATACCCAATACATGAATTTTTCTATTAATTTCAGTCATCAATATTTAATGGGAGGGACTAGAGTATTTGAATGTTTTATTAAATTATCTTATTATTATTCGAGTCATCATTGTAAATTAATTGTCAGAAAGGAGAAAGAGATTACATGATTTATTGTTAGCTCTTATTAAAAAAGATAATGAGTTTGAGTTTATTGAAGAAGATTCTAGCGATTTAACATCTAGCTATTCTGAAAAGGACTCTTTAAATTTATCTCGAGTTATAGAAAAAAATCGTAAAATAATTAAAAGGTATCAAGCTATTATAAGAACAGCTGTAACCCTAGATGCCCTGATGGATTCTGAAAATGAAGAAAATTACAAAATCAAATAAATATATTTTTTCAAAAGGATTTTTACTTTTACTTTTACTATTTTCCTTTATTTTTAGCCCACTAAAAGTATCTGCAGAAATTGCAGATACTGAAATAAATGGGGAATTAATAAATGCTAGTAGTGAGTTTTTAAGGGATTTAGACTTTGAAACTTGGCAATTAGTAGCTTATAAATCACCTCTTTTTGAGAATAGATTAATTTTAAGGGTTATAGGATATCCAGGGAATCTTAGAATTGATCACCCCACTGATTTGAGGGTTGAATCTGGAAGAAAACAGTGGCTTTTAGATGATAAAACACTTATTAATGTGGAATTAGCGAATGATGGAAGACAAGCTGCTGCAGAATTTGATCTTGATGAATTGATTAAAAATTTAGATAAAAATAGACCATTAAGGTTATCTTTGTCAGGAGTTTTTTCTGAGTTACCTGTCCCTCCATTTGTTGTTAAAGAGTGGAGATCAATAAACTGAATTTTATTATTGTAGATGTCTAACAAAAATGTAAGCCATACAAAATGGATGAAAAGGGCAATTCTTTTGGCCTCGTTAGGCAAAAATACATCAAGCCCTAATCCGAGAGTCGGAGCAGTAATACTTGATAAAAATGGGAACCTTATCTCAGAAGGATTTCATTACAAGGCAGGGATGCCTCATGCAGAAGCAATGGCTTTTAGTAACTTAAAAAAAGATGCTAAAGGTGGTTCAATGTATGTCAATCTTGAACCTTGTTGCCACCAAGGTAAAACACCTCCGTGTGTAGATAAGGTAATATCCTCTGGGATTAGGAAGATATATATATCTATTGAAGATCCTGATATGAGAGTCTCTGGGAAAGGTATAAAACTGCTTAAAAAAGCTGGAATCCAAGTTCACTTAGGATTATGCAAACATGAATCCTTAGAATTAAATAAGGCTTTCATTCATAGGAACATAACTAAAAAGGCATTTGGTGTTCTTAAATGGGCAATGAGTATTGATGGCAGAGTAAGTTTAAAAAATGGCAAAAGCAAATGGATTACGAATAAAAAATCCAGATCACTAGTTCACTCTTTAAGGACAGAATTCGATGCAATAATTATTGGTGGAAATACACTTAGAAAAGATAATCCCCTTCTGACTACTAGAGGTAAAAAAAATCCAGAGCCTTTGCGAGTTATATTTACCAAAAGTTTAGATTTACCTGAGAAATCAAACCTTTGGGATTGTAGTAATGCAAAAACTATAGTCATTTATGATTCATCTACAGCGAATGAAAGCAACCTCACCAAGATTCCAAAATGCGTGGAGATTGTAAAGGTATCTTCAGATAACCCAGAGTTAATTTCAACAATACTAGCTAAAAGAGGATGTAATAAAGTTTTGTGGGAATGTGGACCTAGATTGGCTACTGCTGCTGTTAAATCTAATTGTATACAGGAAATCATTACTTTTATTGCTCCAAAAATTTTAGGAGGAGAAAATAGTATGAATCCTTTTGATGATTTTGATTTTGAAGAAATGCATGAAACTATAAATTTAAGTCAAACTAATTTTAGTTTTGTCGGTAATGATATATGTTTTGAAAGTTCTATAAAAAATTAATCTTACTTCTAATGAAATGGGGCAAAGTATCGTACGGTTCTTACCCAAAAAAAACAATACAGATACGGAATCTCTTCGTTTAGTTTATAATAAAATCAAATTTGACCACAATTATGCCAATAAGACAAGACGATAATCAACCTAATAAAAGATTTGGAATTGTAAATATTATCTTAATAGGAGTTGGAGCTTTACTTTTATTTAGTAGTCTTTTTCCTAACCAAAATATGCAGATACCAAGAGTTCCTTACTCCTTGTTTATAGATCAGGTTAACGACGGGGAAGTAAAAAGAGCATATATTACACAAGAACAAATTAGATATGAACTAAATGGAGCTGAAGAAGGTGCTCCTTCTGTGTTGGCAACAACTCCAATTTTTGATATGGATCTTCCACAAAGATTGGAAAGTAAAGGGGTTGAATTTGCAGCTGCTCCGCCAAAGAAACCTAACTTCTTTTCAACCATCTTAAGTTGGGTTGTTCCCCCTTTAATTTTTATTCTTGTTTTACAATTTTTTGCCAGAAGAAGTATGGGAGGAGGGGGAGCGCAAGGGGCTTTAAGTTTTACTAAAAGTAAAGCCAAAGTTTATGTGCCAGATGATGAATCCAAAGTAACATTTGCTGATGTAGCAGGAGTTGACGAAGCTAAAGATGAATTAACAGAAATAGTTGATTTTCTTAAGAAGCCAGAAAGATACAAAGACATAGGAGCCCGAATACCTAAAGGTGTACTGCTAGTTGGACCTCCTGGGACAGGTAAAACACTTCTCTCTAAAGCAGTTGCAGGAGAAGCCGAAGTTCCCTTTTTTATTATTTCAGGCTCTGAATTTGTCGAACTTTTTGTAGGAGCAGGTGCAGCAAGAGTTAGAGATCTTTTTGAACAAGCCAAGAAAAAAGCTCCTTGCATAATTTTTATTGATGAATTAGACGCTATTGGTAAAAGTCGTTCTGGTTCAATGGGTGTAGTTGGTGGCAACGATGAGAGAGAGCAAACTTTAAATCAACTTCTTACTGAAATGGATGGATTTGCCTCAGCTGATAAGCCAGTTATAGTTCTTGCAGCCACTAACCAACCTGAAGTACTTGATGCTGCACTACTAAGGCCTGGAAGATTTGATAGACAAGTTCTGGTTGACAGACCAGATCTATCAGGTAGAAAAACTATTTTAGAAATATATACAAAAAAAGTTAGATTGGCTGATTCAATAGACTTAGATTCTATTGCCCAAGCAACTAGTGGATTCGCCGGTGCAGATTTAGCAAATATGGTTAATGAAGCTGCATTACTCGCTGCTAGAGCAAAAAGGAAAAGTGTTGAGCAACAGGACTTAAGTGAAGCAATAGAGAGAGTTGTTGCTGGTTTAGAAAAGAAGAGTCGCGTTTTGCAGGATGATGAAAAGAAAGTTGTTGCTTATCATGAAGTTGGCCATGCAATTGTTGGTCATCTAATGCCTGGGGGTTCAAAAGTTGCAAAAATTTCGATTGTACCAAGAGGAATGAGCGCACTTGGTTATACTCTTCAATTGCCTACCGAAGAAAGATTCTTAAATTCTAAAGAGGAATTAAAAGGACAAATTGCAACACTTCTTGGAGGTAGATCGGCTGAAGAAGTTGTCTTTGGAAAGATTACTACAGGTGCTTCTAATGATTTACAAAGAGCTACTGATATAGCAGAGCAAATGGTTGGAACATTCGGGATGAGTGATATTCTTGGACCCTTAGCTTATGACAAACAAGGAGGAGGTCAGTTTTTAGGGAATGGAAATAACCCTAGAAGATCCGTAAGTGACGCTACTGCCCAAGCGATAGACAAGGAGGTTAGAGAGCTAGTTGATGATGCACATGAAACAGCACTTAACATTTTAAGGAATAATCTATCTCTTCTCGAATCGATTTCTCAAAAAATTCTTAAAGAAGAAGTCATAGAAGGGGAGGATCTTAAATCTCTTCTAGCAGAGAGTAAAATGCCTGCATAGTAGAATTTAGATTTCATAGAAAATTAAATGCTTAAACCAATTAAGCTTGCAAATAGAAATTTTTTATCAAGCTTGGATATCTCGAGGGCAGAAATTTTTCATATACTAGATATTGCAAGTAGTTTCAAAAATAGAAATTTAAATATTGAATTCAAAAATAAAGTTTTAGGACTCATCTTTGATAAGTCCTCTACTCGTACAAGAGTTAGTTTTCAGGTAGCAATGTCAAGACTTGGAGGGACTACAGTAGACCTAAATCCATTAACTTCCCAAATCGGTAGAGGAGAGCCAATTAGAGATACAGCAAGAGTAATGAGTAGATATTGTGACGTTCTTGCAATAAGAACATTTAAGCAATCAGATCTGGAAGAGTATGCAAAATGGTCTTCAAGACCCGTTATTAACGCCCTCACAGATCTAGAGCATCCATGTCAAGCTTTGGCTGATTACATGACCATTAAAGAGGAATTCTTTGATTTTAAAAATGTGGTTTTGACCTTTATAGGAGACGGTAATAATGTTGCTCACTCTCTCATTTTGTGCGGAGCTCTCTTAGGGGTTGAAATCAGAATAGCATGCCCTAAAGGTTATGAACCTAACGATTTGGTCATAAATAAAGCAAAAAAAATATATGAGAATGAAAATTTATTAAAGATCACAAATGAACCTATCACAGCAGTGCAGGGGGCAAATGTTGTATACACGGATGTTTGGTCATCTATGGGAGAAGAAAATCAAAAAGCACGGAAAGATAAAGATTTTATTGGATTTACTATTGATAAAGATTTAATGAGTAAAGCTGATAAAGATGCAATCATTCTTCATTGTCTTCCTGCTTATAGATCTAAAGAGATAACTGAGGAAGTGATGGAAAGTCAAAAAAGTAGAATTTTTGAACAAGCAGAAAATAGAATGTACGCGCAACAGGCACTATTATCATGCATCCTTTCTTGAAAAAGTTGCAATTCTCATCTTAAAAAGGTACAAATGTATTAGAGTACATATGTTTTATGCCCACTTTTGAAAGTAATAATCTTACAGAAGCTCAGAATGAGCTTTATGGATGGATAAAGAATTATATGAAAGATTATCAACATAGTCCTTCAATCAGGCAGATGATGCAAGCCATGGGACTTAAATCTCCTGCACCAATTCAAAGTCGTTTAAAGCACCTACAAGATAAAGGTTATATTTCTTGGCAAGAAGGCAAGGCTAGAACTATGCAAATAGTTGACGAAATGATTACAGGAGTTCCAATCATGGGTTCAGTTGCGGCAGGAGGATTAATTGAAACTTATTCTGATATAAATGAGAATTTAGATATTTCTGAAGTTTTAAAAAAGAAAAATGTATTCGCCCTTACTGTTAATGGAGATTCAATGTTAGATGCTTGTATTGCTGATGGAGATATGGTTTTAATGGAACCAATCGGTGATTCATATTCACTTAGAAATGGTGAAATTGTTAGCGCAATGGTTCCTGGCTTAGGAACAACATTAAAGTACTTTATTAAAAGAGGTGGAAAAATTTTTCTTGAAGCTGCTAATCAGAATTATGAACCAATTGAATTAGATTTAGATTCAGTTGTTTTTCAAGGAAAACTTTTAGCAGTTTGGAGAAAAGTAAAATAGTTTATCTTAAATTTATTTTTTATTTACCCTACCATAATTATCTTCAAAACGAATAATATCATCTTCACCAAGATATTCTCCACTTTGGACTTCAATTAATATAAGGTTAGAATCCCCAGAATTAGATAAGCGGTGTTTGCAACCCAAAGGAATATAAATACTCTGATTCTCACAAAGATCAATTATTTTATTTTCAAGCTCTACTTTTGCTTTCCCATTAACAACTATCCAATGCTCAGATCTATAGTTATGTTTTTGAAGAGAAATTGATTGTTTTGGCTTGACTATTATTTTTTTTACTTTCCAATTTTTACCCTCAACTATTGAAGTATAGTTACCCCATGGTCTAAAAATCTTTTTATGTTCTTGACCTTCTAAGATCTTCTGCTTTTTTAAATTTTCAACAACAAATTTTACTTTTTGAGAGTGAGTTTTTTCCATTACCAATATGGCATCACCAGTTTCAATAATAATTAAATTTTCAATTCCAATTCCAACAATTAGTCTATTCTCACTAATAAGAAGGGAGTTTTTACTATCCATAGTTATAGTATTTCCTTTCCTTGAGATACCATTTGAATCCTTTGTAGAAATTTCCCAAACTTTATCCCAGCTACCTACGTCGCTCCAATCTGCATTCAATGGAACTGTTCGTCCTTTGTTTGTTTTTTCCATGATTGCAACATCAAAAGAAATATTAGGACAATTTTGAAATTCTGTTCTGCTTAATCTTTCAAATTCAAGGTCAATAAGTTTATTAGTTAAAGATCTTTTACATTTTTTAATTATTTCTGGTGCATGATTATTAAATTCATCAATAATTGTTTGTGCCTTAAACATAAAAATTCCACTGTTCCACAAATAATTTTTATCAGTTGAGAATCTTTTTGCATCTTTAAAATTTGGCTTTTCTATAAATTTTTTAATTACATATGCTTCAGTTTCATCTCTATTTATTTCATTATTAGTTTCTATATAACCGTAGCCAGTTTCTGGAGAGTTAGGAACAATTCCAAATGTCACCAGAAAATCTTCATCAGCTAGAGTCATTCCTTTTTTAATTGCTTCAATAAATTTGTATTCATTATTTATTAGATGATCTGAACTTAGGATTAATAATACTGGATTTTCACCTAAATCAATTACTTTCAATGCGGCTAAAGCTATTGCGGGAGCTGTACCTTTTCCAAAAGGCTCCAATAAAATAGTTTTAGGAGTTACTTCTATTTGCCTCATTTGTTCAGCAGTAATAAATCTGTGTTCTTCATTACAAATTAGAATAGGATTATCGATATTTTCTATTTTTGATATTCTTTTAAAAGTTAACTGAAGCATTGATAAATTATTGCTTGGATCAAGAGATAGAAATTGTTTTGGATAACTCTCTCTTGAAAGAGGCCAAAGTCTTGAACCTGTCCCACCACAAAGAATAACGGGTACTACTTTTCTCATCGCAATAATATTAAATAATTTTTGTCATTGATTTATATTGCCTTTTATTTAAATTTTTCACAATAACTTATACAAATAATCATACTTTAAAAAATAAATCCAAGTACCTCTAGAAGATTAAATGTATTTCTTATATTTAAATTTTAATTATGAAATTTTTTATCAAATCTATCAAAAACTGTAATCGTTATTTAAGAAGTATTTATGATATAGATAGATTTTCAAGATTAAGAAATTAAATTAAGCAAGCTATCAATATTTCTGACAGGGTTACTGATCTTCAAACCTCAATCTGTACACTCGTTTTGTAAAGATTTAGATTGTGAAGTTGAAAAATATCATGCATCTCAGAATATTAATAAAGTCAATAAACTTTTAACAAGTCTAAATTCAAATGAATCTAATCAAGAAAGAGATAATATTAACGATATACAAAGCGATAACATCAAGAAGGTTAAGAAAGAAATTGATTTAATATCCGACGTTCAATTTAGAGAAGGTAATAATTTTATTGTTGAGGGCAATGTTGAAGTTAAAATAGGAAACTTAAGGTTATTTACTGATAAGTTAATTCATAATGAACAAAAAAACACTTATGAGGCTGTTGGTAATGTCAAATTTTATAGTAAAAATCAATATTTCGAAGCTGAAAGTCTAACTTATGATGTTGTTAATGACCTAGGAGAGGTTATAGATGTCTATGGTCTTATTGATTTAAAAAGTTTATCTAAGGATCTCAATTTGAATTCAACCGATTCTCTTATAGATGATCAGGAAATTATTAAGGAAATAAACAATATAGACAATTTAAAAGTTTACAAGCCTTCGATAATTGGGTTAAAAAATAAATTTAATCTTGATAGTGTTGATTTAAATATAGACAAAATTAATAGATGGAGATTTAAATCAAAGAAATTAATCTTTACATCAAATTCTATTAAATCTGATAAGGTTATATTTTCAAATGATGTATTTAATAGACCTCAATTTTTTGTAAAGAGTAATAAATTAACTGGATCAATAATAAAGGAGAATCTTAATTTAAAAAGCAAAAATAGCTTTTTGATTTTCGATGATAAATTTGTCTTACCAATTGGAAGAAGGAATATTACATCAAGAGACTATGACGATGTTTGGGGAATCGGGTATAACGATGAGGATTTTGATGGTTTTTTTGTCTCGAGGAACTTTTCTCAAAAAAAGTTATCTGATAATTTTTATTTAAAATACAAGCCTTACTTTCTTATTCAAAGAGGTCTAAATGGAGAAACATCAGCTTTTAGTGAAAATTCTTCATCAATTACATCAGATAAAGTCGCTCAAAAAACAGAATTAATGGACTCTTTAGGTATGGAAGCAAAAATTCTTGGAAAAATAGGAGGCTGGAATCTTAATTCAACTTCTTTTCTAAATTCATTAAATACAAAAAGGTTGGATAGAGCTTTAAGAACTGATCTAATTTTAAGTAAGTCTTTTAAATTAAAAACTCAAAGAGAAGAAAGTGCTTCTTTCAAAGAAGATATTCCCTTACTTATAAACGATGGTAAAGATAAAAATTTAACAAAAGATCAAAATATAACTATGGTTTCTGAGGAACAAAATAAAGTTGATGAACATGAACAATGGATAGATATAGTTGGATATGGAGTTTATAGAAAGAAAATTAAATCAAATTATTCAGATAAGGGAGAAGTTTATAAGGGGATTGGTTCTCAAGTTGTTTTTAATGATAAGTTCTCTAATAATTTTTATGAGAGAAGATCATTAATTGGTATTGATTATGGGAATTATGAAGCAGAGGCGGTTGGAGATAAATCGTTATTAGAGTTGGGAAGGTTTAGTTTTAGTGGTTATGTTGATTATAAATTCCCCTTATTAGATTTTAGGAATTCTCAAGAACAAATTACTAAAGATTATAAATATACTTCAAGGATAATTAATTCTGGTCTCAATTTAAATACAAGAATATCATCAGCAATTTTTAAATATAGTGATGGTGCTAGCCAAAATGTGGCAACTGTAAATATTGGCCCTGAAATAATTGTTGGGGGTATGAAAAAGAAATTCTTAGATTATTCAAGGCTAGCTTTAACTTACAATTACATTTTTAAAGATGGAGAAAGTCCCTTTAAATTCGATAACATTGATAAAGGCGCTTCAATTGATTTAGATTTTAATCAGCAACTATACGGACCTTTAATTTATGGTTATAATTCAAAGTTGAATCTTGATGGCAATTCATCAAATTACGGTAAGTTTTCAGATGGGACTTATTTCCTCGACTTCTCAAGGAGGGCATATTCAATAGGCGTTTTTTATAAACCCTCTGAAAACTCTGCTGGTATACAATTAAAAATATTTAATTTCGGATATAACGGCATTCCTGAAAGATTTTAAAGAATTAAATTAGAAAATTTTTCAATAAATTGGGGTTTCTTTTTAATGAATATTTCAACTCTTTTATGGTCATCTTAATTCCTGATTCAAGAGATATTTTAGGTCTCCATCCAATGGATTCTAATCTTGAAACGTTTAATTGTTTTTTTGGCGTTCCATTAGGCATACTTTTATCCCAAGTAATTTTCCCTTCAAATTCAACTTCCTTTGCTATTAAGCTTGTAAGGTTTTTTATAGAGATGTCTTTACCCGTTCCAACGTTTAAAAAAAATAATTTATTCCCAAATTGATCCTTTGGTGCAGTATTTGAATCTGGATCCCAGTATTTTAAGACATGTATGCAAGCTGCAGCAAGATCATCAACATGCATAAATTCTCTTAAGGGTGAACCATCTCCCCAGCAAGTTATTTCTTTAAGTTCATTATCTTTGGCTAGTAAAAATTTTTTTAATAAGGATGCCATTACATGACTGTGATCAGAGTGATAATTATCTCCAGGCCCGTAAAGGTTTGTGGGCATTAAAGCAAGAGTATCAAAACCGTACTGAATTCTTAATGATTCACATAATTTTATTCCAGTAATTTTTGCTAAAGCATAATATTCATTTGTCTTTTCAAGTGATTTACTAAGAAGCTCTTCTTCAACTATAGGTTGCTTTGATAATTTAGGATAAATGCAACTACTGCCAAGAAAAAGTAACCTTCGTGTACCATGCATCCAAGCATTCTCGATTATGTTTTGTTGTATTTTTAAATTTTCAGATAAGAAATCAAAAGGGTTTTGACTATTATGTGCAATTCCTCCAACTTTTGCAGAGCAAATAATAACTACATCTGGTTTGTTTATTTTAAAAAATTTAGAAACTAGTTCTGCTCTTGTTAAGTCTAATTCTTCTCTAGTTTTTAGTATTAAATTACTTGCCTCTATTGAATCACAGAAACCCTCTTTGATTAACTGTCTGGTTACAGCACTCCCTACCATCCCTCTATGTCCAGGAATATAAAATACATCATCTTTATTAATAAGTGGATCCATTATTTTAATCTGGAGGATTATAAACTTTAAATCCCTCTTTAATTAATATCGTATCTTTTCGAATTATCGCTCTATCATGTTTGATCATCTCAGAAATAAGATTCTCAAGGGTTAATTTTGGACTCCAGTTGAGTTCTTTTCTAGCCTTAGAGGCATCTCCTAGCAAATTATTAACTTCTGCAGGTCTGAAATATTTTTTTTCAACTCTAATTACAGTTTGACCTGTATCAATTCTTTTTCCTATTTCATTTAATCCTTTCCCGACCCAAGCTATTCCTTTCCAACCTAATTCTTTAGCTGATAATTCAATGAATTTTCTTACACTTTCTTGCCTACCTGTAGCAATAACATAATCATCTGGTTTATCTTTTTGAAGGATTTTCCATTGTATTTCAACATATTCTTTGGCATGTCCCCAATCTCTTTTCGCATCAAGATTACCTACATAAAGACAATCAATTATACCCTCATCAATTTTTGAGAGTCCTATAGTTATTTTTCTCGTAACAAAAGTTTCTCCTCTTCTGGGACTTTCATGATTAAATAAAATTCCGTTGGAGGCATGAATTCCATAAGCTTCTCTGTAATTAACTGTAATCCAGTGAGCATAAAGCTTCGCAACCCCATAAGGACTTCTAGGATGAAAAGGAGTGCTTTCTTTTTGTGGAGTCTCTCTCACTAAGCCAAATAATTCAGATGTACTTGCTTGATAGATTCTTGTAAAGTCTGTTAATTTTAAAATTTTTACAGCTTCCAGTATTCTTAGTATTCCGAGAGCATCACAGTTTGCTGTATATTCTGGGGATTCAAAGCTAACGGCTACATGACTTTGAGCTCCCAAGTTGTAAATCTCATTTGGTTTAATAGATTGGATTAACTTTAAAATATTAGTACTATCTGTTAAGTCACCGTAGTGTAAAAAGAGTTTTCTATCATCTTCATAAGGGTCTTGATATAAATGATCTATTCTGTTTGTATTGAAATTACTTGATCTTCTTTTTATGCCATGAACCTCATAACCTTTATTAAGAAGTAACTCTGCAAGATAACTTCCATCTTGACCTGTGATTCCTGTAATTAAGGCAACTTTTCTTTTCATATTAAATATTCTACGATAATTTAAGAAATAACTTAGTTTTTTTAATTAATTGGAAATCTTGATTTTAATAATTAAAAATCTTAGTTTTGATTTATTAATTATCTTCTTAATTTAAAAAATTTATTTATTAATTTTAATTTAATAAATCTTTTAAAATAAATATTTATAGCTATTTGAAAAATACATATATTCCTTATTTATGAATATAGTAATTAGCAGAAAATTTATATAATACTGGCCATCATATGAAAATTATTTAAATCAATTAAATAATAATTTTAATACTAAGAGACTAAAAATAATAGAATATATTTTTTTAAATAAGCCTTGTAAATAGACTTAGAAAAAAAAATATTGTATTATTGAAAAATGCAAGCATAATTTGCGTGACAAAAAAAAATACAATAATTATTACAGGTGTAGCAGGATTTATAGGTTCATCTTTAGCAAAGAAATTTATTAAAAATGGTTATAAAGTTATTGGTATAGATAATTTAAATGATTATTATGATGTGAATTTAAAAATAGCAAGATTAAATATAATTTCACCGCGATATGATAGATTTAATTCCTTTTGGAATTTTCACAGACTATCAATAGAGAATTATGATCAATTAAATAATATTTTTGAAATGGCTGGTGAAAATTTAATAGTTGTAAATTTAGCTGCTCAGGCTGGAGTCAGATATTCTCTTGAAAATCCAAATTCATATATACAAAGTAATCTAGTTGGGTTTGGAAATATTCTTGAAATGTGTAGAAAATTCGATGTAAATAGTCTGGTTTATGGTTCTAGTAGTTCAGTATATGGCGGGAATACAAAAATTCCCTTTCAAGAAAAAGACCAAGTAAATCATCCAATAAGCCTTTATGCGGCCACAAAAAAATCAAATGAATTAATGGCTCATTCTTATAGTCATCTTTTTAATATCAAATCTACTGGGCTAAGATTTTTTACTGTATACGGTCCCTGGGGAAGACCAGATATGGCTCCAATGATTTTCGCTAAAGCCATCTTGGCTGGGGAACCAATAAATATTTTTAATAATGGACTAATGAAACGCGATTTTACTTTTATTGATGATATCGTTGAATCTATCTATCGCTGTTGCTTAAAACCGTCTACTAAAGATACTATGTTTGACAGTAGTAATCCTGACCCATCTTCATCATTTGCACCTCATCGAATCTTTAATGTTGGTTTTGGAAAGGCAATTGATTTGGATTATTTTATTACACTTTTAGAGGAAAATTTAGGAAAAAAATGTAAAAAAATTAAAATGCCAATGCAAGCTGGAGATGTTGTTTGTACTAATGCTGACACAACTTCTCTCCAAAATTGGATAGATTTCAAACCAAATATTTCAGTTGAAAAGGGGGTAGAATATTTCTCGAAATGGTATAAAAAATATTTCACTTAATCTATGAAAAGTTTATTATTTAGTAAAGGAGTAGGCTATGTAGGAAGTCATTTTTATTTATCCTTTCTTCTGAATGGATACAATTTTTATGTTATTGATAACTTGAAAAACTTGTAAAGTGGGATATTTAAAAGAAAATATTAAATCTAAAAACCTTATTACTGGAGGCGCTGGTTTTATTGGCTCACATTTAATCAAAAAATTACTTGAAAATGGTCAAAAAGTGATTTGTTTAGATAATTTAAAAACTGGCAGCGAAACTAATTTTTCAAACTGGAAAAATCACTCAAATTTTAATTTTATAGATCATGATGTTACTAAGAATTTAAATATAAATGTAGATAAGGTTTGGCATTTAGCCTCACCGGCTTCGCCCGCTAAATACAAAGAAGATCCTATATACACTATAAAAACTGGTGTACTTGGAACATTGAATATGCTAAAACTTGCAAGAAGAAATAATGCTCAATTTCTTTTTGCAAGCACAAGTGAGATTTATGGACATAGTGTTAATTTTCCTCAAAAAGAATCAGAAATAACTTTTGGAAATACACATAGTAGTAGAGCTTGTTATTTAGAGAGTAAAAGAATTGCTGAAACACTTTGTTATGAGTATGGAAGATTGGGAGTTGACGTTAAAATCGCAAGAATATTTAATACATATGGACCAAATATGTTAATGGATGATGGAAGAGTTATATGTAATTTCATATCTCAGTCCATTTTAAATAAGCCAATCACTATTTATGGTAATGGTTATCAAACAAGATCTTTTTGTTATATCGATGACCTTATATCTGGATTATTACTTTTAATAAATTCAAATTATAATCAGCCTATGAATTTGGGGAATGACCAAGAAATATCAATTTTAGATTTAGCAAACTTGATCAAAATCAAAACTGGAAATAAGTTAGCTTTTAAATTTCTAGAAAATAGAGAGGATGATCCAAAAAGAAGATGTCCTTGCTTAAAAATATCTAAGACTAAATTAAATTGGCAACCCTCAACAAACATTAGTGAAGGCTTAGATTTAACAATTGATTATTTTAAGAAGAGAATTTCTTTTCAAAATGTTTAACAAATTTAAAAAAATAAATAAAAATATGTTCCTAAATTTAATTAATCACTTTTACATTTATAATATATAGATCAAGAAAATTGATAAATTTTTATAATGAATAAACAACAAATAAAAATATGTTGTATTGGGGCTGGTTATGTTGGAGGTCCTACGATGGCAGTGATAGCTGATAAGTGTAAAAATTTAATAATTAAAGTTGTTGATATAAATCAAAAAAGAATTGATGATTGGAATAATGAAGACTTATCCTGTCTTCCTGTTTTCGAGCCAGGTTTAGCTGAAATAGTTGGAAGAACAAGAAATAAAAATTTATTTTTTACTTCTAAGATTGAAGAATCCATAATGGAATCAGATATTGTATTCATGTCAGTAAATACTCCAATAAAACAAAAAGGTATTGGTGCTGGGAAAGCAAGTGATTTGAGATGGGTTGAGAGTTCTGCAAGGCAAATAGCTTCAGCTTCTGTTGGACATACAATTGTTGTTGAAAAGAGTACTTTGCCTGTGAAAACTGCATACACAATTAAGAATATTTTAAATTCTTACTCAAATAATGAATCTGGAAAAACCCCAAAGAAAACTTTTTCTGTATTATCTAATCCCGAATTCTTAGCTGAGGGTACTGCTATAAATGATCTTCTATTCCCTGATAGAGTTCTTATTGGAGGAGATAATACAAAAGCAATAAATTTATTGAGAGATATTTATTTAAATTGGGTTCCTGCAGAGAAAATAATTTCAACAAATTTATGGAGTAGTGAACTTTCAAAATTAACTGCAAATGCATTTCTTGCTCAAAGAATAAGCTCAATAAATTCTATCTCAGCTGTTTGCGAAGTTACTGGAGCTGATATACATGAGGTCTCAAAAGCTGTTGGTACTGATACTAGAATAGGGGCAAAATTTCTTCATCCAGGCCCAGGATTCGGCGGTAGTTGTTTTAAGAAAGATATTCTTAATCTAGTTTATTTATGCAACTATTATGGTTTAGACCAAGTTGCAAATTTTTGGGAAGAGGTTGTAAAAATAAATGATTGGCAAAAAGATAGAATATATAAAATTATTGTTGAAAAACTTTTTGGTAATTTAGCTAATAAAAAACTTTCTATTTTAGGGTTTGCTTTCAAAGCTAATACTAATGATACAAGAGAGTCTCCAGCAATATCAATATGTGCTGATTTGATAAATGAAGGAGCTAAACTTGTAATACATGATCCTAAAGTAGATGAAGAATCAATTATAGGCGATATAAAAAATTATTTAAGAAACAAAAATTTACCTTTTTATGATTGCGGATTGGAGTTTGAAAAGGATATATATAATTCAGTAGAAGAATCTGACGCAATAATAATTTTAACCGAATGGGAAGACTATTCAAATTTAAACTGGCAAAAAATATCTCGATCAATGAGGAAACCTGGCTGGGTCTTTGATACAAGAAATATAATCCAAATAGAAAAAGTAAAATCTTCAGGTCTTAATATTTGGTGCTTGGGTGTTGGAATTTAATTTATTATTATTAACTAAAGAATTTTTTTTTAATAAATTTTATTACTGCATAAAAAATAAAACCAATAAAAATAAATAAGATTAATTTCTTAATGATGCTTGAATAAGGGTTTAGAATTTTTTCAACTCTAAGATAACTTTCCCCCAATAATATTCCAGAGATTGTCAAGAATAAAGTCCAAATCAAACTTCCTGCAGTTGTCCATAAGGTAAAAGGCATCAGAGGCATTAACTCAATACCTGCCGGTATAGATATTAATGTTCTTATACCAGGAATTAAACGCCCCCAAAAAACCAAGGAAGTTCCATATTTTTTAAACCATTTTTTGTTTTTCTTGAAATCATTTCCATTAATACCGAACCATTTACCATACTTATTTAGTAAATCTGCTATCCGATTTTCATTGGCTAATCTACCAATTGCGTACCAAGGGAAGGCACCTGCAACGGTTCCAAATAAACCTGCTAACACGACTGGAGTAAAATTTAATTGCTCTTTAAAAACATAAAAACCTGCCAGTGGCATAATTATTTCTGATGGAATTGGTGGGATAATATTTTCTAAAAACATAGCTAAAAAAATAACTAAATAGCCAAGTAATCTATTCATTTCAATTGCATTACTTATAAGGTTTGGAATATTTGAAATAAATTCTGAAAATTGCATTTTAATTAATCGATTATGCTGTTATTTTACAAATCTAATAATAATAAAATAAATTTTAATTTTTTGATAGAAAATTTATTTGTTTAGTATAAATTTAAATTAATCATTTTTCTCCGCTTTACAGCATAAAAGGTAAATACTAAAATTAAAATAATACTTATAAATTATTAGTTTGAATATAAGTTATTCTTTTAGAGTCTTAATTTTTTCAATAATTCTAAATGTTATTTTCATAATTTTCTTTCTTAGGAATATTGAGGATCCTATTTTTATTTTCGGAAATAAACAAATTGTGTTTTTTAATCTTTATTTATTCTTTTTCTTTGTTTTTATAAAATTTTTGACTATTTACATAAGAAAATTTAGCTTCATAAGGAATTTTTCTTTTTATAGTATTTTTTCCTCCCTTTTAATATCCTGTTTGATTTCAATTAATTTTTGGTCACTATTCCCATCAATAATTGATAGATCTTTAAGTGTAAATATTATAGGTACTTTGAATTCTTCCAAAGAATCATTAAATCTTGATCAGATTAACTGGAGTCTAAAAAACAATTATATGGACGGGAAATATCAAGCCCAGAAGAGAGTAAATGAGCAAATATTCCTTGGAAATATTTATATTACAGATGAAGATAGATATATGCTTTCTAATAAGGGAAGATATTGGGCAAGATTTAATATTCTTTTGTCGAACTATTTTAATTTAGATAAAAAAAGTGCAAAACCTGAATTGATTCCTCCTAAGAATAAAATTTCAAATAATGTTTAATATATACCCTAATAATTTCAGGATACCTTGCTTCATAGGCAATGAATGAGGGGACTTATCTAGTTTTATATCATTTGAATTAAATTTATCTTTATTAGATTTATAAAATTTATATGAATCAATGATTGAATCTTTATTTGAATAGGTAGGTTTCCATCCAAGTTCATTTTCTGCCTTTGTCGTGTCAAAATAAAGACTTCTTCCATACATCAGAGAGTGATATGCTCCCAATGGAGAAAGTCTTAAAAAAGAAGCAGAATTCATAAAATACTCAAAAATATTCTGTGGTAGGGATATAACTTTAGAACCTGTTTCAGCATAATTGCATAGAGCCTCAAGTGTTTCTCTCATACTACAAAAATTTTTAGCCCCAATATTATAATAATTTAGTCCTTTGGAACTTGAAGCTAATATGCAGGCTTTTGCAAGATCATCAGCATGAACAAATTGATAAATATTTTCACCATTACCCAATACAGGGATATTCCAACCTTTTGAAATCCAATCAAATAATATTTGAAATATACCTAATCGCCCATGACCTAGGATGGTTCTTGGTCTGATTATGCTTACATCAATTTCTGAACTATAGGTGCTTGTAAGAAACTCAGCATCTAATTTTGATTTTCCGTATTTTTCAGCTGGAATTGGGACATCGTGAATTTTTACAGGATTACTTTTCGGGACGCCAAAAACAGCACTGCTTGAAGTATAAATGAAAGACTTTACTCCAGATTTTATTGCCATTTCAATTGTATTTTTTGTACCCAAAAGATTTGTTTCTGAATAATTTGAAGATTTAGTTATTGGAACTAAGGCTACATTATGAAAAATGGTATCTACGTCTTTAAAAATTAATTTGGCTTGCGATAGATCTCTTACATCATATTTATAAAAATCTACATTTTCTAAATTTTCTTCTGGAGGATTTATATCAAGATTTCTTACATTCCAACCTTCAATTGCGAGCTGCTTACATAAAAGTGTTCCAAAATATCCCGATCCGCCCGTGACTAATGCATTTTTGTACATTTTAATGTTTTTTTTTAATCATATCTTACAAATTATCTATTTAATTTTCTTTAAATGTTTCTCTTAATTCATTTTTAATAGTTTCTTTTATAGTTGAAAATTTGTGGTTTGGAAATTCTTTTCTATATCTAGAGGAATCCATTTCTATATTCATCCCGAGTTCTGAAACTACATGTATTATTTTGGAATAGAAACCTAATTTCTGTAGGAAAATATCTAACATACATAAAAAAGTTGAAGTAAGTGGAGGGAGAAAAAAAACTGGCTTAGTTTTTTTAATTATATTTAATTCTTTAGCAGATCTTTGAATTATCTTGATAAATTCTAACATTGATATTGTATTTGGTTCACTTAGGCAATATATGTTGTGTTGTGTATTATTTTTTAGGAAATTTATAATCGCAATTGATAAATCAATAGTGCTTATTATTGATCTTTTATTATTTCCTGGATAAATAATAGGGAAAGATCCATGTGAAACTTTTTTAAAAAATAATTTTTGTCTTTCTGGCATATTTGGTCCATGAAACCATGGAGGCCTAAGGATTTTTAAATAATTCTTAGATATGTTTTTGAGTAAAAATTGTTCAGCAAGCATTTTTGTTTTACCATAATTTCCAATTGGGTGATATCTAGTCGATTCATTAAATTTTTCATTCCCTTTATTAAAACCAAAAGGAGAATTAGAAGATATATAAATGAATTTGTCTAGTTTAAAACTTTTAATGAAATTCACAAATATTTTTAAAGACTCGAAGTTAATTTTTCTAAATTCTTTTGCTGATTTTGCATGAATAATAGATGAAGTATAAACTATCGATAACTCATCATTATCATTTATTAAATGTGCTAACTTCTTATAGAATTTATTATCAGCTAAATCCCCTTCAATATTCTTTAGTATTAAATTTTTTTCTGAAAAATTTTTTTTAATTAAACCCAAATCTATATCTTTATAATCAAAAGATGATAAAGAAGAAATAATAATTAAATCATAAGTATTTGATATTCCATTCTTAGATAACATTTCTATTAAAGTACTCCCTAGCCATCCGCCAGCTCCTGTAATTAATAATATTGATTTTTTCATAATTACAATTTTTTCATATAGTTTTTAGTATTTAACATTGATAATAAAGAAGCGGTGGCTTGTGGATTAACAGTTGGACATGAAGGGAAAGTACTTTGATCGATTACAAGCAAATTTTCAATACCATCTATTTTTCCTAAACTATTTAATGGGCAAAGTAATTTATTCTCTCCAATTGAAGATGAGGCCATTATGTGAACTGAAGAAAGAGTTTTTTGTATGCAACTATTTATAAATGAATTTACCATTTTTTTATTTTCTAGATTTTTCTTATTAATGATCATACCTGCGTGGTAAATATATTCGCAATTAGATTTTTGTGCAATATTTATTATTATCTTTAGACCTTTTTTAATGAATAATTTGGTTTTATAATCTAAAAAATAAAATTTTGTATTTTTTAGAAACCCCCTCATAACTATTCGCCCTTTCTTGTTACTTGGTGACATTGAATAGAAATTTTGAACTTTTGAATAATCAATATTATGTTTATTCTCTCTAAAGGGATAATTTGATTCTGATAATGATGTTTTATTAGCGGACGATCCTATCATTAAGTAAGGGAAGTGCCCAGTAATCTGAAAAGGTTCGACTACACTAATAGGCTTTTTATATTGGGGGTAGTATAAAGAAATTCTTGCAGTTGGATGAATCTCAAATTTCCCTAATTTTTTATGTCTTAAACCTAAATCATATAAAGCAGAAGGCGTATATCCAGCCCCTAATGCTAAAACTAAGTTTTTGCAAAATACACTATATTTTTCTTTGGTAAGGATATTTTTTAAAAGAACTACCCAGTTATTATTTCTATCTCTGTAGGCCTTTAAGAATTTTGTACTTTCATTTATAAATCCGTTATTTGATTTGATTTTATTTATAAATATTTTTGCTGCTGTACATCTATTTAAAATGCCTTTATTGTTTTCTTTACCCCATCTTGGAATTCTTTCAACTTTTTCTCCATTAATTATTGCACTTTTATAAAAAATAGATGGTTCCAGATTCCCAAAATTTGTGCAAAAAGTTTCTTCTATTCTTTTATAACCTTCATTAACTTTATCTTTATTAAAACCTTTAAGTAAATATTTTTCCCTCCAAAGATCCCAAATATGATTAGGAGCTCTATGGTGCAATGAACTATTTACCGTACTACCACCTCCAATAACTCTTCCTTCACTAAGTATTACAGGTGGCAAGCCAAAAGCTAAATTAAATCCATTACCTACATATGCATTATAAATATGATCATAAGTATAAGTATTATTTTCTTCTTGTTTAATTTTTTTTCCTTGTTCTACAACTAAACATTTGCCTATTGAACTTAGCAATGATGCCGATAGCAACCCGCATGGACCTGAGCCTACTATTATAAAATCATAATGTTTATTCATGAAGATTTTTTTAAAATAATATATCTATCAAAAATGGATTTATATTTTGAATTTAAAAATCTGTTAAAAAAATGATCTATAAACAAAATAATTTTGAAAAAAAAATTAATCTTTAATTTTTTTAAGACTCTTAACATCTATCATCAAAATTTAAGTTAAGCGTATTATAAACCATGACATAATTATTAAAGTAAATAGTATTAATTGGATTCCTTTATCATTAAACAAAATTCTCGTTGGGGATTCACCTATTAAAATCCCATCTTTGCTCTTTTGAGATATTAATTGATAACGAAAAATACCCATAAGCAATATTGGACAGGTGATTAACATATTACTAGTATTTGCACCATTTAATTGCGGCCCGCTTGCCCAAAGCATATAAGAAATAAAACCAGAATTTAAAGACAACATTTCTATATTATCCAAAAATTTTTCATTGTAAGAAAGTAATACTTTTCTAGTTAAATTTACTTCTACATTTTTTTTAGATACTCTTATAAGTTCCGATTTCCTTTTTTGTATAGCCAAGAATAATGCTAAACTGCCAGCGGTAATTAAAAACCAAGGAGAAGGAGATGCATTTAAAGAAACTACACCTGCATAAGCTCTAAGTATAAAACCTGAAGCAATAAAAAAAATATCAGCTATGGATTTGTTTTTGCCCCAAAAGCAATAAATTAGATGTAACGCTATGTATGTGATGATAGTGTACAGTACTTGATTATTTGCATTTAATGCTGATCCAATAGAAATAAATAACAATAAGATGGATAGAATTAATGCCTCAGTTATTTTGATGGAGCCAAATGCTATTGGTCTAAATTTTTTTATTGGATGTTCTTTATCAGATTCAATATCTAGTAAATCATTAATTACATATATAAATGATGAAGCAAATATAAAACTAATTGTAGTATAGAATAATGTTTCGATATTTCCTTGTAGCGATACTGGAGTTATTATAAAAGCAGATATACAAAGTAAGTTTTTCATCCATTGTCTAGGCCTACAACAAGTTATATATAAATTAGTTTTATGGAATATTTTTTTCATTGGTAAATAAATTTTAGAAATTAATTTTTCATAAATTGGATTATTTAAAAAAGATTATAGTTTGTTATTATTCCAATAATCATTAATAAAGTTATCAACGTAATTAATGAATTAATTAATAAAAAGCTTTTGTTAGAGTTTTTATGGTTTTTATATGAAATATCTAATTTAGTTATGCCGTTAAATTTTGAATTGAATTCAACTAACCCTTTTACTGGAGAATTTGACTTATAAAAATCAATATCAACCATATTTTGCTTTATATTTAGTTGTTTAGAATAAGGAGTAGTTATTAAGAATCGATCATTAAAATTTGAATTTAAATAATAGGTATATTTGTTTGCATCGACTTCTCGAATAATTGAAACACCATTAGGTGAATTAATTTCAAGTATTAAATTATTTGCACTATTTGCCTTAAAGTAATCAATAATTGACTGTTTAAATACGATATGATTTTTTTTAATATTTCCAATATCATATGAAGAATCTGTTTCTAAATATCCCTGAGATGTATCAAAAAATAATTTTTTTTGATCATTTAGAATATACAATTTAACCTCTTTTTTATCTAAAAATATATTAGTGGCAATATGATCAATAAATCTTGGTAATTTTAAAGCTACCAATTGATTGTTAATTTTTTTGTAATTTTTTATTAAATCATTTGAAGTAATATTTATTGAAATTTTGTTCATATATAAACAATCATATGAATAATTTTGAGTACAATTATCAATTATATTTGGAAGATCTGAATAATTATATTTTTTACTTATTTTTTCAATCTCTTGGTTTTTCAAATCGTTTTTTATACTAATAAAATTTAAAGGCCATTCTTTAAGTTCTGTTTCTTCTATGGATTTATGCCTTGTTTCATAAATAAAAGGTTTAGATTCATATCTTGATAAAAATACAGTTTTATAATAATCTCCTGTATGCGTAAATTTTGTTCCAAAATTTTTTAAATTTTTACTCCTAAAGTTTTTCCAGTTATTATCCATAGAATATTCTTCGAGATTTTTATAATTAAATCCTTTTTTAGGAACTGTAGGCAATTTGCCTTTATAGTTAAAAACCGGGGAGGTGATAAGAATAGGATTTTGAAGATCTATTAGAAATTTTTTATTTTTTCCGTTAATTATACCTTCGTCTATTTTTAATTTTTCATAAGTAGCATTTCCATAACTAATGAACTTCTTAATTTTGAAAAGTTCATAAAAAGAAATTATGTAAGAAATCAAAAATATTGAAATTGTTTTTCCAGCTAAAGATAAATTAGATTTGTTTGTCTTAAAGAATTTATCTAATTCTATTAGTAAACTTGTAAAACCAAGTGAAATAAATGGTATTAACAAATAATCTAGTTGGTAATTTAACATTGATAGATTATTTTGCAAAAATGAAAATGGATATAAAAGAGAGGTAATAATAAATGCGATAATTCCAATTGCAGGATGTACTATTGCTAATAAAAATAATATTAATAATAAAGTTAACAAAGAGATCAATATATTTTTTCTTAAATCTTCCTTTACCTTAAAAAAGGTTTCTTTTACACCAATTAAAAAAAGAATAAACGGTATTAATCCTATATACCCAAAGCCACCTCCATTAAGTAGTCTGTTAACTTTAAAATTGAAAATATAGTTCAAAAATTTTAAAGGGTTAATTTTTGTAAAATTCCTTCTTGGGATTTCGCTTATATTGAAAATATCATTAAGTCTATTTGTATCTGTAACATAGTTCTCTTTGAGATCTATAACAATGTATAAAATTTCAATACTAAGGACTAAGCATGAAATGATTGTTAAAACCAAAATAGTCTTATTTTTAAAACTAATACTTTTAATAGTTTTTAAAAACCCTTTAATTATTTTGGGGTGTTTTTGTATTTTCAAGTCTTCTCTAATGAAACCTAATAGGGCTAAATAGAAAATACAAAACGCAGCGAATCCAAAGAAAAATATTGAAAAGATGTCTATTAACTGACTTGGACCTTTCACATATGGGAAAGAAATTATATCTAATAATTTTTCTATGAAACTTATATTAAGTGAATCTTCTTGGATTTTATATTTTATTAGTGTTTTATTTAAAAAATTTGGAATACTTGCTATTTTTGGAATTGATATAATTATAGATAGAAATAAAGAAACTATTATTGTTCTAAAAGCTAAGTATTTATTTAAATAGAAATTACTTTTTACTTCTTTGCTTTTAAAATAATTCAATATTCCTGAAATCACAAATAACATCCATGGTATTGGCAGAATGTAAGCTGTAAAAAGTAAAGGAATTTGAGAAAAGCTTACGGCTAAAGTGGGAATAAGTAGACAAATTCCAATTTTTATTTTCTTTTGCAGAATAAATGTAGTTGCTATTAATAAATAAGGAAGTAAAACAATACTTGGAGATGTATATAAGAGACCCCAAATCTCATTTCCAAATAATGTCATCAAGAATGGTATTAGAAGTACCGAAACAATCAAATTATTTAATTTAAGAATTTTAAGCCATATGTTATAACCAAAGGTCATCATTAAATTAAGTAAAGGAAAAAAGGAAAATATAAAAACTTTTCTGTATAAAATATTTTCTGGAATTGAAGGCATAAATTTGTGAAATATTGAGTAAATAAATGCAGTGGGAATACTTACAAAATTGTGGGATAGACCCCCAAAAGAAATAAAAGATCTACTAGCTAGATCAAAAATACTCCAACTACTGTTACCTCCTGAAAAATGATTAATTAAATCAAAAGTAGTTTTCTGAATCATCACTCCATCATGTGACTTTGTGAATCTAAGGCCTTCTAAACTGTTCTCACCAGATATTATGAATAAACAAAAAATTGTTGATACGAATAGTGAAATTAAAATATTTTCTTTACTAAATAAAATACTTTTAGATTCAGATTTAAACATTTTAATTTATAAGATCATTTTTAAGATTTTTTAATATCTAACTTTACTTGTTAAAAAGGGTTTTAAATTTTTCAAAATATGGAAAGAAAATATTTGAAAAATGTCTAGCATCAGAATGACCAATATGAGTTTGGTTATGATTTAATAATGAACGCATAATTGTAATTTCTATCGAAATTCTCTCTTTTGAATTACCAGGGATGGCTTTATGGAGAAGATCCGAATTTAAGAAAAGGATAGCATGACCAATGTCTCTATTTGTAATAACACCATAATTTTTAATTTCTAATTTTCCGTATTCATTATTTAATGGAGTTAGGTATATCATTACTTTTAAATGCCCAGGCCAAAAACCATCTCTATGCATTTTTGTTGGGCCATATTCAAAATCTTTTAAAGGGTTAGTAATCCATGATCTAGTATTAACTATGAAGAATGGACTTTTAACTTTTAACTTAATCTTTTTTCTTACTTCATTATGTAATAGTCTCTGAAGTGTGAGAGGCATTTGTGGTTTTATTTTTAAAAGTTTTTTCTTATATAGTTTTCTTTCATTCTTTTTAGTGTTGTCCTCATGATTATAAATTAAACTTTTAATTTTTAAATTATTTGCAAATTCGATGTCTTTAGTCTCAATTTCCCAAGATATCAGTTTTTTTAGTAAATTTTCTGATATTTTGAATTCATGTATTTTTTTTGGTGATCCGTAAAATAAATAAACTATAAATTCATGAATAAAAAAAATCAATTTATTTATTGTATTCTTATCTGGATTTCTTATTATTCGATATAAAATTTTTAATCTACTTGAATTAATCATATTTCTAAGGTTTTAATTTAATTTAATTTTCTTCTTAATTTATAAAAATCAATATCTTTACTTTTTAATTTTTTTAAATTTTGAGCAGTTATTTGATCATGAACAGAAGAAAAATTTCTTCCACCAACAAGTTCTTTTGGTAAGGAAA
This sequence comes from Prochlorococcus sp. AG-347-K18, assembly GCA_003281365.1. GTDB lineage: Bacteria > Cyanobacteriota > Cyanobacteriia > PCC-6307 > Cyanobiaceae > Prochlorococcus_A. The sequence goes on along the minus strand of QCCF01000003.1, from coordinate 55,758 downwards.
TTATTTTAAAAATATCCTCGATAACTTTTTCAATTGAATTAAAATTTTTTTTAGATTTCATCATTTCAACTGTTTTATAATAATTTTCCCCAGATTCTTCTTTTTTATTTAATGTAGCATTATGGATTTTGGTTTTTACCCATCCAGGGCCAAGTATTGAAAATTTGACATCACTAATTTCATGATCAAGCAGCTCAATAGATTTTATCAGTGAAATTTTACCAAGAGTCTGTGCCGAATAACATGGCGTTGCAGAATTAGTTCCTCCGCCTGCAAAAAAAATTACGTTTGCAATATTTTTTCTGGATTTGTATTTTAATGCATTAATTAAAGCTGCTATTTGATAGGTTGAGTTTTCAGCAATTCCTTCAACCCATTTATCTAAATCAATATCAGTAAATCTTCCAACTGGTTCCTGCGTCCCAATGCATGATACAAATAAATCCCACTCTCCTATTGCTTTAAGCCAATTATTATATTCTGAAGAATTATATTCTTTAATGTTGAGCTTAAAGGTATCTATATTTTGATATTCTTCACTGGGTAATGTCCTATTGTAAGTTCCAAATACTTCATAACCAGATTCTCCTAATTTTTTTGCCAATATTTTACCAATATCAGAAGTAATTGATAAGATTATCGCTTTCATCGGTTAGTAAACAATTGTAATTATCTCAAATTTAAAGATTTAAATCAAGTTTATGATTAATGTTATATTAAAAAAAAATATTGACTGATGGATAATACACATCCAGGCTTAAATACAACAACTAACTTTATATATAATCTTAAATCAAATAAAGTAAAAAAATTATTATCAGATGGATATATTATTCTTGAAAATGCTATTGATGAAGAAGAATGTCAAATATTGATAAGGGATTTAAATTTATTAAGAGGAAAGTATCCATATCATATGGAGGAAAATAATAATTATGCAGGAGTATTTAGGAGTCCATTTATATTTTTTGAAAGTTATAGAGATTTGATGTTATCTCCAAAATTTCATGATATTCTCCTAGAAATTTTTCCTACTAATTATCAATTACATTTAAGTAGATGCGTTGAGAATAAAAAATTAAAGTCTGCTGCAACCATAGAGTGGCATCGTGATATTCCTTACCTTCATACTCCATCAAAATTTCCCTTAAGTATTAGTTTTTTAACTTTCTTAAGTAGCTCTGATCAAATACAACTTGAAATAAAGTTAGAAAGTCATAATGATTTTTTTTATGATTTTGAACAAGCAGAAGTATTAAGTCTTAATCCCAACCCTGGAGATACATTGGTATTTGATTCAAATTTAATACATAGAACCTTGGCCACCAATAAAACAGTTTTATACAATTTATTTATGTTTACAAACCCTGTTCTTAAACCAGTTGTTGACTATACATCGAAAGAAATAATAAATAAAATAAATTCAAATAAATATAGAATAGAGGAAGTTAATAAAATTTTGGGTTATCAATACGGAGTATCTAAAGATGATTTGGAATATATCAATAAAAAATTATAGATACTAATTCTAAAAATAAAAATTGCAAATTTATTATTGAACTTATTTTTTAGAACATGTTATAGTAACCTAAATTTTACTTTAGCAAGTTGTTATCTTTAGATCAATTGAAAGAGAATGAAGATATACTCAAGTCTTTATTAAAGTTATTACCTCGAATCCCCAGAGATCACGCCCCAAATTCGCCAATTTATATTTTTTTATCTGAAATAGCAAAAAAAGTTAGTTTTAAACTCTTTGGGCCTGGAGAATCTAAAACAATAGACTTAGGAGAATATGGAAAATTAAATTTTCCTTTCTTTTCAATGGGGGCAATAAATTCAACTCATTTATTTGGTTTAGATGAGTTAATATTATTTTCTTTTTATTTGAAAAATAAAAAGAAATATAAAAAGGTTGCCGATTTAGGAGCCAATATTGGATTACATTCAATAATTCTTACCAATTTAGATTTTGATGTTGTTTCTTACGAACCTGATAAAATTCATGTTGCCAAAATTAAAGAGAATTTTGCGCTTAATTGTGCCCAAAAAAAAATAAAGGTAATAAATAAAGCTGTTTCTACAGAAACAGGGGAGACTGAATTTATTAGGCTTAAGGGTAATTCAACTGGAAGTCACATTTCTGGTGCAAAGGAAAATTATTACGGAGAAGTTGAAAGAATAGTGGTTAGGACTGATTCATTTAAAGATATTATACGTAATTATGACTTCTTAAAAATTGATGTTGAAGGACATGAAGCTGATATTTTGCTAACTACTAATAATAATGACTGGCAAAATACTGATGCAATGATAGAAGTTGGTTCTCAAAAAAATAGCGAATTAATATATGAATTTTTTAAGGATATTAAAATAAATCTTTTTTCACAAAAAAATAGTTGGAATAAAGTTGATGGTATTCACGATATGCCAAGATCTTATAAAGATGGTTCTCTTTTTATTTCAAATAAAAAAAGTGTTCCTTGGTGAATGATTAAGAAGAATTTGAATATAAAGTAATTTTTTTAACTTAATTAGGTTTTTTTTAGATATTATTTCAATCTTCTGAAGATGTTTCCATGGGCTTAATTATCATATTCTTCATAAAAACTTCTCTTGGTAGCAGTGGTTCCATATCCTCATTAGGTCTGCCAAATTTTACCTGAGGGGTTACTCTCGCTGAATCGGGTATTTTTAGATTCATTAAGATAGGTTTCTTTGATAATAAAAATTTACTTAATTTAGTCTCTATATCCTCTGTTTTGGATAATTCAACGTAGTCTAAATTAAAAGCTTCCGAAATCTTTTTGTATTCAGGGAACGACAATCCCCCTTCTTTAGAGGAGGCTACATAATTAGAATTCAGCCATTGATCTTGAGTTTGTTTAATCATTGAATAGCCAGAGTTATTAACTATTATTAATTTAAGATTAATTTTGTGATGTAATATCGTCGCTAATTCTTGCATGGTCATCATAAAACTTCCATCTCCACAAATACAAATTTTTTCTCGACTTGTGTCCGCGAAATGTCCACCAATTAATGCAGGCAAAGCCCATCCCATGGCAGTATTATTAAAATCATGGAATACTCTGACACCCTGTTTAATATTCATTGCTTGCATAGCCCAAGCAATGGAACACCCTGTGTCAATGAATAATGATGTGTTCCGAGAAATATTTTCTGATAAAGATTTAAAAAATATGTAAGGATCTATAGAATTTCTTTGCTTATTAATTTTATTTATATTTTTAAATTCTTGTTCCCAATTTTTAATAGTTTTCAACCAATTCTCTCTAGAAATGAATTTTTCTTTAATTTGATTTTTATTTTCAATATTTATAAAAAATTGATTTAAGTCATCTTGTATCAAGATATCAAAATCAAGGCCAAATGATCTAAATTTTGCAAGTTCATGTGGGTCTATATCTATCATTATTTTTTTTGCTGCTCTTGCAAATGTGGTAATTGGTGAACCAGTTGACTTAGTATCTAACCTAGAACCTAATGAAATAATGAGATCAGCATTCTGAACAGCGAAGTTTGCGTGTCTCCTACCATGTGTCCCAAATGTACCTATATAAAATTTATTTTCACTTTCTATCAAATCCGAAGCTCCCCAAGTCAGAGCTACTGGTAAATTAAACCTTTTTATAAATTTTATAAACTTATCTTCGGTTTTACTTAAATGAATACCCCAACCAGCTATAACAACGGGTCTTACTGATTTATTAATAGCATCTATAAATTCATCTATTAGTTCATTTGAAGAAGGAAACAATTTCTTCTTCTTAATACTAGAAGCATTAAAAGTGTATAATTTATTTTCATCAATAATCTCTCTTTGTAAATTATCTGGGATGTCTATTAGTACTGGCCCTGGCCTGCCTTCTTTGGCAATATAAAAAGCTTTCTCTAGCTCAAATTTAATATCATTGGCTTGGGTTAAAGATGTTGAATATTTAGTTATTTTTTTTACGATATCCACAATAGGAGTTTCCTGAAAACCTATTTGGCGTACGCCAGTTTGGCCAGACATCCTAAATGTGCTGACTTGTCCAGTAATTACTAATAATGGTACTGAATCGTAGTAGCTACAGCAGATTCCTGTTATGAGATTTGTGGTACCTGGGCCACTAGTTGTTACTGTAACCCCTATATTTCCTGATACTCTTGAAAAGCTATCGGCGGCCATTGCAGCTCCTTGTTCATGATGTGTGCATATGTAGTTGATATCAGGATGATCATTTATAGAATGAATTAAATGCAAAGAAGCTCCACCTGAAATAGCAAATACCGAATTTACTTTCTTTTTTGCAATGAAGTTGGCTACAAAATCAGATAACTTAATTTTCTTTATCACGGGATATTATTTTAGTAGATATGAATGAAGAACCTTTAATTTATAAATTTATTGTAAATCATCTTTAATGGAGTTTACGTATCTTATTACAACTATAAAAGAAAATTAAAATTTCTATACTTTAACTGATTAAATTTATTAATCCTATTTAAGGGAAATATTCTTATGAGAATAACCATTTACCCTATTAAAAATGGTAATATTTACTAAAAATGATTTAATGAAAGTTGTAAATTCAGATATCTTTAGAAAGTGCCCTATTTGTAATTCTAGTTCTCCTATTAAAGGTTATAGCTTTGATATTTTTGAAAGCAATAATCACAAAGATGGAAGAGTAAAAGTGAAATGCTCTAAAAGAGAATGTAAGAAATGTGATATTGAATATTTTGACTTAATTAAAGGCGTAAATAATTTTGGAAAGGCAGCAGTTAATTACTACATGAAAGACCTTGAATCAAGACTATCAAAAAATAGGAAATACAAAAGGAGGCATTTTATGCTTGATAAATTGTTGATAAAATTATTTAACGATAAAATTAGAATTTTAAGCCTAGGCGCAGGATCTTCATCTATTGAATCAAGATTTAAATCAAATAAAAAATATAAAAATAAGTTTATTCAAGAAATGAGACTAGATGTTTATCCAAAGAAGTATCTTTCAGAAAAATTAGTATTTGGTAATCTTCTAGAAAAAAAAAGTATTGAAATTGAAAATCTAAAGGAATTTAAACCCCATATTATAGTTATTGATAATGTCCTTGAGCATGTTCCAAACTTCGAAGCATTATCTGAAATACTTTCATATGTAAATGCAGATTATTGTTATGTATCAGTACCTAATCGAAATTCGATTTTGAATTTACTTAAAAAAAAGGAATTTGATTGGCCAGTTCAACATGTAAATAATTTTAATAATAATTCTTTAGGACTTTTTATGAAAGGACATAATTTCAGAAAATTTTTATTTCCAATGCTCCCATTAAATATTTTAAAGTTAAGGGATTGGGTTTTCGTTGCTTCGTTAATTGGTTTAAATATTGGAGGCATATATTCACTTTATAAAAGAAAATAAATTTTTAATTTTATAATAATAAGAACGAATATGAAGATATTTCAAAGTAATTATTTTTTATAGAATATCCTTTTTTTTTTAATAAACTTGGATAAATTAAAAACTTAAAAAATAAATTTTCAGATGTACAGCAATATAGATGATTTAATTTCTTCTAAAGAAAGAAAAGTTTTAATCACTGGAGCAGCTGGTAACTTGGGACGATTGATCTCAAAAACACTAGCAAGCATTGGATATGAACTTATACTTGTGGATTTTGAGAGTGAAGAATTTTATAAATTAATAGAAGAAATTAAAAGTCAGAGTGAAGTTGAAATCGAATATTTTTTTTGTGATTTAGAAATCGAATCAGAAAGGGATCAATTAATTTTAAATATCAAGAGAAAATACTCTGAGATTAATTGTTTAATAAATAATGCAGCATTTGTGGGAACAAGAAATCTCGATGGATGGAATGTTCCTTTCGAGGAGCAGAGTATTAAAACTTGGAGAAGATGCTTTGAAGTTAATTTGACTACTCCTTTCCATCTCTCACAAAGTCTCACTCCAATAATGTCTAAAGCTAAAAACCCTACAATTATTAATGTTGGTTCTATATATGGACATTATGCACCAGATTGGAACCTATATGAAGGGACAGAAATAAATAATATTGCCGCTTATGCTGGTTCAAAAGGTGGGCTTATTCAAATGACAAAATGGCTTTCAACTACATTAGCTCCTAAAATTAGAGTAAATGCTATTTCCCCAGGGGGAATACTTAGAAATCAAAGTAAGGATTTTATAGTTAAATATTCTTCTAAAGTACCTTTACAGAGGATGGCAAAAGAGCAAGATTTAATGGGTGCATTTATTTTTTTAGCAACTGATATGTCTTTGTACATAACTGGTCAAACTATAAAGGTCGATGGAGGATGGGGTATTTCTTAGGGAATTTCTATCACTAAAATGCAATCAAAATTATATGAGGTGTTTTTTTAACTCCATTTTTTAAACATTATTTCTTTAATAGATTTCTCTAAAAAAACATTTTGAATAAAAGAAATAATTTCTTTTGATGGGTTTTCTTTATAATATGGATTTATTCCTACACTACAATTTTTTTCGGCTAGATAAGTTAAGGCTTCTTCAATTTTAGATCTATTAGCATCACAATTAATTTGAGTACTTGCTGATTCCCTTCCAAGCTGTCTTATTCCTATGTTTAAAGAGTGTGCGCCATAATAAGGAGCCTCTTTAATTACTGAACTAGAATTTCCACAAATTATAACTTTCATTTCATCAGCTAAGCTCATAATTGAATGATAGTTATTGCCGCCTAATGATTCGATATAAATAGCATTTCTGATTAATGATAAATTCTTAGTTATTAAATTAGAAATAACTTCTTTACCACTATCATTATTGGGTGCTGTTAGTATTATTTTAGATTTTCTTATATTTGAAAATAATTTTAAACCCTCTATAAATTCAGTTGTTTCTTTTTTTGTTAATTCTAAATCTCTTGGGATTGGGTGAAAAGTACCAACTACTATTGGTTCATTTTTATCTATTTTCAGATTTTTAATAATATTTACCCGATCAACTTCAGATATCTCTCTCATATCATCATAACTTATAAGCCCTGAGTGCATATAACGCCATTTTTCCTCTCCAAGTCTCTTTATAGTTTCACATCCTTTCAAAGTCGAGGTGCAATAAAGATGGGATAGTTTACTTATACAGTGTCGTATTTGATCATCATAAGTCCCTCCCTCTGTAATGTCTCCCGCTTCTAAATGAATTAGAGGAATATTTGAATGTGATACTGCAATAGCAAATCCAAAACTTTCAAATCGATCTGCATAAACTATTCCCAAATTTGGCTTAATCTCCTCAATTATAGATGTGACTTCAATGCATAATTTTCCAATTGCGATTGCATGATTCGATTTCCTTTCAAGATTAATTCTTCCGAAGATTTTAATTCCATCTTTTTCTATATCTCTTAATGTTTGAGAATTGCTTTCAGTAAGAATACCTCCAGAGACTATTAAAAAAATTTCAAACTTCTTAGTATTTTGCAGCTCAAGAAATAAAGGCTTCAAAAGGTAATATTCTGCTCTACTTCCCGTAAAACAAATAATTTTCAAAATAACTCCTTTTTTTTATAAATTACTTTTTCATAATTTATAACATTTGAATATATTCGATAGCCAATATTTTTTATAATTGATTTTATACTTCTGCCATTTACTTGCGCTTTAATATTCTCTCTTGAATTAAAGCTATTTGTAGTAATGTTGATTATTCCGAAAACTTTTTTTGTAATTACGTATTCTATTATTTTGCAAACATCAGAAACATGAGCATAAGATATCACAAGTTCGTCTTTTGGCCTTGACTTAATGAATAAATTATTAGATTTTGCATAAAAGATATCTCCAAAAAATGAGTTTGATGCTTCGCTTTGCCAAACATTTACAAGGCGAAGAAGTGCAAAATTTGATTTACAGTAATCTTTAATTAATTGTTCATTATTAAATTTCATCGTTAAATATGGTGATTTGGCACTATTAATTTCAGATAGCTCGTTTATAAATCCTAAACTTGGCTTATATAAATTGGAGGTTGAAAGATAATAGAAACTAGGTTCATATGAATTTCTTAAAGCATATTCCCTAAACATTAAGGCTTTTTCATAGATACTTTTGTTAAAGCTCTCATTAATATCATTAGGATCCATTGAATCAATAAAAATGTCTTTTTCTCCCAAATTATTAAATTTTTGCTTGAAAAATGAAAATTCACATTGTCTTAAGGAAAGCAGTTCTACAAATATATTTTTATGAGAATTAAGCTGAGTATATAGTGCTTTGCCTAAAATTCCTGATCCGCAAATTAATATATTCAATTTAATTTGTATTTAAAATTATATCTTTAAAAGAAAGATGTGAATCTTTTGAGATTTTTTTATTAACTTTTTTACCAATAATAAGATCGTGATCTTTTGCTGAGATCTCACCAATTCCTGGTCTTTTAGGCCAAGTATTTTCTTTTGTAATAAGTTCGCCTTCTTTGATGTTTTTAGTTGCCACTACTGTAGCAAATGCAAAATCTCTGATTGCATCTTCTTCTGGAATTTGGTTTAATTTCGATCCTCCTCTCATTTGATGCATCAACATACTTGATTCTTTAAGTTCTTTAAGTTCCTTTGGAGTCATTGAATTAATTATGTCTGGCCCTTCTCTGTCCTTGGAGTCAGTAAAATGGCGTTCGATAATAACCGCTCCAAGGGCTATTGCACCGAATGAGGCTAGATTACTCGTAGTATGGTCAGATAATCCAACATATTCTCCTGAAATCTGTTTTAATTCTTCTAATCCCCCAAGCCTAACCAGATGAAAAGGTGTTGGATATAGATTTGTTGTATGTAACATAATTATATTTTCTCCAATTTGTTTTTTTACATGTTCGTAAGTTTTAGCGCAAGATTCAAGTGTATTCATACCCGTGCTTATAATCATTGGTTTTTTATATTTAGCTGCAGCATCAAGTACCGCGAAGTTATTACATTCACCAGATCCTATTTTGAATGAATTAACTTGCATTTCGCCAAGTAAATGTGCTGCTTTAGTAGAAAATGGAGTACACAAGTATTCGACTCCGAGATCCTCAATAAATTCTTTATACTCAAATTCTTCATCAATATTAAGACTGCAACTGTCAATTATCTCATATATAGATTCTTGGGTATGAGGAGGTATTACACTTTTAGCTGCTTTAGACATTTCTTCTTCAGCAATGTGGAATTGACTTTTAATAATATCTGCACCAGCTGATGCCGCTTTCTCGGCTAATTTTTTGGCTTCTTCTAGAGAGCCATTATGATTAATTCCAATCTCTGCAATTATTTTGGGAGAGAAATCATTACCTATTTTTAGAGACCCAATTTCTATCATTAAATAAATTATCTGATGCAATAATTATATTACGTATTTATTCGTTTTATAGTTCTTTATATTGTCGTTATCTAAGAACCAATTAATTGTTTTTTTAAGACCTTTTTTAAATCCATCAATACCAATGTATTTTGGCTTCCAATTGGTAAGTTTAAATATAAGTTTATTATCTCCAAATAATCTATTTACTTCCGATTTAGGTGGTCTAAGTCTCTCTTCTTCGTTAATTATTTGCAAATCTGAATTCATTAACTCTTTCACAAGATCTGCTGTATCTCCAATAGAAATTTCGAAGTTACTTGCGGCATTGATTACTTTACCAATTGAGAAAGAACTTTCTCCAACAGCATGAAATGCAGAACAAATATCTTCAACATAATTAAAGTCTCTTGTTGGAGAAAGTGAACCTAACTTTATCGAATTTTCACCTTTGGCAATTTGAGAAATAATTGTAGGAATCACAGCCCTTGCACTTTGTCTTGGTCCATAAGTATTAAATGGCCTGATTACTGATATTGGAGTACTAAAAGTTCTCCAATAACTCAAGGCCATTTGGTCAGCGCCAATTTTACTTGCCGCGTAAGGTGATTGACCCACTAAAGGATGGGACTCGTCAATTGGTACATATTGGGCGGTACCATATGTTTCTGATGTTGATGTATGAACAACTTTTGTGATTCCGAAGTCCCTTGCAGCTTGTATTATATTCAAAGTACCGTTTATATTTGTTTCTACATAACTTGTCGGTGATTTATAACTGTAAGGGATCGCTATAAGAGCTGCTAAGTGATAAATTTCGCTGCAATTCTTAACTGCATTATTGACAGAAATGGGATCTCTAATATCACCTAATATGCATTCAAAACTTTCTCTTATTGAATTATCTAAATTATCTAACCATCCAGTATTGCCGAAAGAATTATACATACAAAATGCTGAAACATCATATCCTTTTCTAACAAGCAACTCAACTAGGTGAGAACCAATAAAACCATCAGCACCAGTAACAAGTATCTTCTTCAATTTTTTAATAATTTCTTTAAATCTAACATATGTTAAATTAGTAAGAAAAATTTATTGTTATTTTTTAAGTTGAATCAATATTACAGAATAAGATAATTTTTAAATATAAACCTTAACTATATTTATTCCAACCATGTTTTATCGGCCTCTTTTAATGTTTCATGTCTTCCTATATCAATCCAATATTCATGGATTGGACATACAGTAACTTTCTTGCCCATTTCTTTAATTTTTTTAATTAATTCAGGCATATCCATTTGCATATTTTTGCCAATGCATCCTAGAACAAATGGATCAAAAGTATAGACCCCAGCATTTACATATTTTCTGTAGGTTGGTTTTTCTAGTATTTGTTTAAATTCTATTCCATTAGAATCAATTACTCCATATGGAATCTTTATTTCGTGCTCCCTAACGCAAATTGTAGCGATAGAATTATTTTTATTATGGAACTCAATTAGCTGATTAATATTAAACTTAGTAAGTATATCTCCATTGATAACAATAAAAGGTTTGTTAATTGATCTAGGCAAAAGAGCCAAAGAACCTGCAGTACCCAAAGGTTTTTCTTCAATTAGATAGTTTATTTTTACATTCCACTTAGAGCCATCTTCAAAATGATTCATTATTTGCTCTTTGAGATAATTAACTGAAAAAAAGAAATTTTTAAAGCCACTTTCAGCAATTCTCTCAAGAAGTATTTCAATAATTGGTTTGTCACCTATTTTTAACATAGGTTTAGGACAATTTTCCGTAAAAGGTCTTAACCTTGAACCAATTCCGCCTGCCATAATGATTACAGGATTTTCTAATTGATTCGGAATTTTTATAAGATCTTTTAGTAAAAGTATTTCTAATATTACTCCTGTACTATCCAATATTGGTATTTGGTTAATACGTTCGCGCCGCATAAGTTCAAAACCTTTATGTTTTTCCCCCTCTTCTAGGAAAATAAATTTTTTATTCATAATCGTTGAAACTTTTTCATCTAATGAATTTCCATGGATAAGAAATCTTCTAATATCTCCATCTGAAATTGTCCCTAATAATTTTGAATCTTTGTCTGTAATTAAAGCAATTTGACAACCCCCAGATTCAATAGTTTTTAACGCATCTAATCCAGTCTTTTCGACATTTAAGCAAATTTTAGAAATATCTTTCATTTTTTTAATTAATCAAAAAATCAAATATTATTTTTTTTAAATTTCTTCTTCATAAGATATTCTATCAATTCAAAGTCAAATTCCGAATCTAAATCTAAACTTTTATCTATACCAATATCATAACCTTCTACTTTCCCAGATAAAAGATTTTTGCCTTTACGCAAATAATTAGGATTCAAAACATAAATTGATGCCACATGATCATAAACTTTTGGAGCATCCTGCCTTCTTACAATTGATTCACCTAAAGATTTGACAATTTTTAATTTTTTTTCTTCGTTATATTCGACCATATTAAAATATGGATTTTTTCTGGACTCACAAATTGAGAAAATAGCATCTACATTTGATTTTTGAAAAAGCTCTATAGCTTTATAAATGTCTTCTATGTCCCTAATTGGAGAAGTACAATCTAAATCTAAATAAATGTCATAATTTTCTTTATAAATATTTTCACATTGTTTTAAAGCATGTTGCCATACCTGCCATTTTCCAGCTTCATCTGTTGCTAAATAATTTGGCCTTATGAAAGGTACATCAGCATTAAAATTTCGAGCAACATTTGCAATTTCTAAGCTATCTGTAGAGACTACTACTCTATTAACAAGGGAGCAACTTTGTGCTTGTTCAATAGACCAACCAATAAGAGGTTTACCTAAAAGAGGTCTTATGTTTTTGCCAGCGACACCCTTGGATCCTCCTCTGGCTCCTATAACGCAAATAATATTCATTATTCAATTCAATCATATTTTTAGTGCTAATTTAAGCTTTTTTAAAATTAAGTTTATTTATAAAAGAAAAATAGAAATTTATAATAAATATAAGTTTGAATTTTTAACCTAATTCATTGAATGATAATATCTAATAATTATTTAAATTTTCTGGGGTCTAAAATTTATGGACTTAAAAGAGAGATTTAAAGAAAAAAATGTCTTAATTGCAGGAGTTGGTAATTGGGCTAAGACAATGACCAAGGTATTCCTAAAAAAAGATTGGAATGTATTCTATACAACAAGAGATGGGAAAATAAATTTACAATTTGAAAAATATTTTTCATCTCAAAAATTAAAAAATATTAATACAAAAGAAAATTTAAAATTCGATTTGGTTTCAATATGTGTTAGACCTGTTGATATGTATTCGGCTTGGGAAAAATATAAAAGTTTTTCTGATAAATTTTTAATAGAAAAGCCTGGAGCAGCTACATTAGAAGAATTTAATAAGATCCTCCTAAATGCAGAATATGAAAAAAAACTTATATTTGTAAATTACGAATTTAATTATTGTGAAACAACAAAAATGCTAAAAGAAAAAATCATCAATTCATTTGATGAGATAAGATTAATAGAGTTAATTTGGGAAAAACCTATGTTAGAGGGTGGAGGTCTTGAATGGAGATTATTGCCTCACATGCTTGCCGAATTATTTTTCATTAAACCAATAAATTTAGTTTTAAATGAATTTCACAAAGAAGATAAAAAGTTAACTTTAGTTGGTGTTTTTGGTAAAGTACCCTTCTCAATAAAAATTAATGATTCCAACTTTTTAAACCATGTAACATCAATAACTTATAAAAATGGAAGTAGTCTGGTTAAAAATAGAGAAAAACTCATGGATGATGATAAATATTTAGTAAAAAATTCAGTTCCTACTCTGGAAAAGATTATTGATATGTTTAATTATTCAGATAATAATATTTTTAAAGAAAATAATCTTATATCTTGTAAAGTCCTAAAAATTTTAGATGAAATTAAATGATTAGTCAGAAAAGAATCGCTGTAATTGGTGCAGGAATATTTGGATGTACTATTACATTAAGACTTGCAAATAAAGGTTATAGTTGCAGCTTATTTGAGGTAAATGAGTCAATAATGAGTCGCGCGTCTAGAGTAAATCAATATAGACTTCATAAAGGTTATCATTACCCAAGATCAGATAAAACTATAAATCAATTACTTACTTCATATCCAAGATTTGTTGATGAATATTTTGATGCTATAGAAAAAAAATATACTCATTTATACGCTATAGCTAAGGAAAAGTCACTTGTAGATAAAGAAGAGTATCTTTCTTTTTTGAATAGACATTCATTGAAATATGAAATTATTGATTCACATCCTAATTTGATAAATAAAAAATTTGCTCTGATAGTTAAAGCAGATGAACATTTAATAAATTATAAAAAGTTAAAAAAAATAGTTGAAGAAAGATTAAAAAGTAATACCTTAATTAATTTAAAATTAAATACAAAATTTAAAAAAGATGATGCTAATAATTATGATTTAATTATTTATTGTGGCTATGGTTTAACTTCTAAACTTATGCCAGTACAATTGCAAAAAAATTATAAATATCAGTTAGTTGAGAAACTTGTAGTAACTCCACCTCCTTCTTTATCTAATTCAAGTATTGTTATAATTGATGGCCCATTTATGTGTATTGATCCTATCCCTGATACAAATTATTCAGTTTTGGGAAATGTCAAAAAAGCCATATATGAAACTTCATATGGCTTAGAGCCAGAAATATCAAAATTTCAAAATATTCCCTCTGCATGGATAGATGAATATGAAGAGAAAAATACAAGATTTCAAGATTTTATCAACCATGGTTCAGAATTTATTTCAGAATTTAAAGACTGTAAATTCGATTATTCTATGAGAGGTTATAGAGTTATTCCAATTAATGTTGAAAAGACCGATGAAAGGATAAGTATCTTAAGACAATATGATAAATATATAGAAATATTATCCGGTAAGATTGATTCATGCAGTTGGGTTGCAGATCAAGTATTAGAAAAAATTCAGAGCTTATAGTTTAATTACAAATTATTTAGAACAGACTCAAATTCATAGACTTTGCTGTCCCAGGTATCCAATAGGATTCTTTGTTTAGCATTAGAAGCAAGATTTTTAATTTTTTCAGGACAATTGATCAATTCCGTTACAGCATTTACTATTTCATTGGTTGATCCAGGTTTAACTATTAAAGCATTAATATTGTTTTTTGCGATATCGGGAATGCACCCAACATTTGTTGCTACTAACGCACATTCAGCAGCCATAGCTTCCCTCGGCGGATTGTGACAACCCTCTTGTAAAGAAGAGGAAATAAAAATGTGAATTTTCCTATATGTTTCTCTTAATTTTTCACCAACTGGACTTTGAACCCATTCATACTCTACGTCAAATTTTTCGGGTTTATAGTATCCATATAAAATTATATTAACCTTTGGATTTTCTTTCTTAATTATTTTAATTGCTTCTAAACCATATTCAATCCCTTTCATAGGATGTTTAGCACAACACATCCCAATATTAATTTCTTCTAATGAAGGCTTTGGCGACTTAAGGATAAATGGATCTGTATGAGTTCCATTACTTATTATTTTATTGACTTTAATAGAGTAATTTTCATATAAATGTTTCTTTATCCACTTAGTAGTGGCTAGTTTATAGATTGGAAGTCTAAAGGCCTCCAATTCTTCTTGAAAATAATGTGCCCATTCTTCAATGTCTCTAATATAAATAATTTTTTTCCCGCAATTTTGATTTAAATTGTAAACATCATGAATTGTATTCCAATGATTAGCGATGACAAAATCAGCATCTTTAAGCCATAAAGAACTTATCCATGGTACGCACTTTATATCTGCTTTACAATTCATTCTTATTTTATTTCTTCTTACCAGACTTCTAATAATCCCAGTAAATTTTATAGAGATCCATTTTCTAGAGAAGACTTTATAACCATTACGTGGGGGAATTATAGGGAATGTAATAGTTACAGACCAGCCATTATTTATAAGATAATTACTTAAAACATAAGTAGATCTAAAAGCTCCACCCCATGTATTGTAGGGAAATATGAAATTTATTCGTCCTTTCATAATTCGAAAATTTCTCACTATATAATAACTTTTAAAATTACATAAAAAATGGATTTTTAAATTAATACATTTTTTAGAAAATACATTATTTAAAAATGGATTTTAATTTATCGTGCTGAAAACTCTGATTCATTAAAATAATAAAAAGATTAGATCAAACTTTTTCAGGTATTATTATTAAATTTTCTAAAAAATGTTGAAATACTTTATTTCAATGGAGCCAAGGAGATTCGAACTCCTGACCCCCTGCATGCCATGCAGGTGCTCTACCAGCTGAGCTATGGCCCCAAATTGCTTAATAGCAGTCATAACAATTATATAGTATCTGTCTTTAATTAAATCTTTAATTTGCTTGAAAGTGACTCAATAACCAGTTCCGTGAAAGAATTTCGCCAAGGGTGCTTTATAATGTTTCAGTTTTATAGAAAGATGAATAACGAATCTGTGCCATATTAAAAAAAAATTTTATGTCACAGGTTTATATTTTAAGTGGAAGGAATCCAAAGGTAAATACTATCTCAAGTAATTTCCCTATAAATAGATAACATATACTGGAATGCTGTAAATATGAACTCAACTTGGTTCGCTAAAAAACTATAACAGTTATGGGGCAACTAAATCATTTAATGAAGAAAAAAACTTATCTCTAAAAAGTTATTGCGTTAATTATCATACTAATCTCACAAAATATAGATAATAATTCTTCTATATAGGAAGTAATAAAGATAATGAAATAACTAGGTTGAGATTAATTTATAAAAAAATATGATCTGAATAAAGATTTTTTATATTATTTAATTACGGAGAGGTGGCTGAGTGGTCGAAAGCGAGCGACTCGAAATCGTTTAACATTAAGGTGTTCGTGGGTTCGAATCCCACCCTCTCCGTAAAATATTTTTTAGCCGAAAATTTTAACTTAGGTATTAGTCATAGACTTGAAGATTTTCCAGAAATTTGGTCTTAACTTTTCAATTTCTTATTTTGTGTTGTGGGATTTGTTGTGGTATTTGAGTGCGGTGTTGTGGGATTGAGCTCACTTTTTATTAAAGTTGTAAATTTCGATTTAGTTTTATAATTTTGTTGGGAGTATATTTGTTTTAACTTTTTTTTAAAAATGCTTTCAGAAAGATCAATTCAAGTTATAGATCTTTTTAAGAAACCAGAAACAAAAAATTTAGTTTTTGCCTCAAATAATTGGGATGAGTTTTCCAAAAATATAACTCAACTTGGATCAAGTCCAGAAAATAATAAAAAAAAGGGGGATGTATTCGAATTATTAACTTCCCTTTATTTCGTAAATAATCCTATTTTTTCTAGTAAATTAGTAAATCTTTGGCACCATACCAATGTTCCAAATCAAATATTTGATTGTTTAGATTTGCAGAAACCAGAAGTTGGTGTAGATCTTATAGCTGAATCAAATGATGGGAATCTTTGGGCAATTCAATGCAAATATCACGAGGATATAAACAAAAACGTTTCTTATGATGAGGTCAGTACTTTTTTTGGGATTACCGAAAGAGAAATAACTTATAGCAAAATAAGACATCGGATTATAAGTTCATCAGCGTTAGAAGTTAGTAAGAAAATTTCAAATGTTCATAGAGAAAAATTAGGTTTTTTAACATATTCAGATTTTTCCCAACTCAATAATGAAGATTTTAAAAATTTTCATTCAATTTTAGATAATCAAAAAATAATACTTAGTAAATATGAGCCAAGGGAACATCAAAAGATAGCCCTGAGAAATTGTCTTGATTATTTCTCTAGAGAATCTAGAGGCAAACTAATACATCCTTGTGGTTCTGGAAAAAGTTTAACTGGGTACTGGTTTTTCAGATATATGAATGGTCGAAATGCGATAATCATTGTTCCTAGCTTACAGCTTGTAAAACAAACTCTTAAAACTTGGGCTAGAGAATTTCTATGTGAAGGGATAGAAATTGATTGGATTGCCGTTTGTAGTGATGATGATGTCAAAAATCTTGATGATCCAGCTTTAAATACTTTTGAAATTGGTATCGAGGTTAATACTGATAATCAAATAATTTCCTCGTTCTTAGAAAAAGATTCTGACAAAATAAAAATTGTAATTACTACTTATCAAAGTGGAAAAAAAATAATAGAAGCTGGGAAAGATTCAGGTTTAATTTTCGATATTGGAATATTTGACGAGGCACATAAAACTGTAGGTAATAAGAAAAAACCTTTCGCACAACTTCTTTACGATGAAAATATTCAAATTACAAAAAGATTATTTATGACAGCTA
Organism: Prochlorococcus sp. AG-347-K18; assembly: GCA_003281365.1. Classification (GTDB taxonomy): domain Bacteria; phylum Cyanobacteriota; class Cyanobacteriia; order PCC-6307; family Cyanobiaceae; genus Prochlorococcus_A. The sequence continues at coordinate 38,037 of QCCF01000003.1, read as the reverse complement.
CTGAAAGAGTTTTTAAAGGAGATTCTGAGGAGATTGTCTCAATGGATGATGAGCAAATTTATGGAAAAGTTGTTGATCAATTCTCATTTAAATCTGCTCTAGAACAAAAACCTCCAATTCTTTCCGATTATAAAATTTTCTCCACAGTGATTTATAAAGATCAGATAAAAGAATTAATTGATAATAATGAATTTCTTACTGCTGGTAATAAGTTGTGGTCTTTTGAAGCTGATGCCTCTACATTCGCAGCATTAATTACTTTAAGGAAGATTATCAAAGAACATAAAGTAAAACACATAATCTCATTTCATAGGAATATAAAAAGGGCTAAGGAATTTAGAGAATTAAATGAGGAAGTAAATAAATTAGGAGGAGAATTTGGATATGTTCATTCTTTTCATATTTCTGGAAAAGATAGTACCGGGAAAAGATCAGAAGTACTTAATAGATTTATTTATGAAGATCCAAGTTTAATAACTAATGCAAGATGCCTTACTGAGGGGGTTGATATCCCAGAAGTTGATGCAGTACTTTTTGCGGATCCAAAGCATAGCAAGGTAGATATAGTGCAGGCAGCTGGAAGGGCAATGAGAGTTTCCCAAAATAAAGAATTTGGATATATTATTTTGCCGATAGTACTTGAGGGGGAAGATAATAGTTCCGTTCAGGAGAATGCTTTCAAACAAATAATTACAGTGTTATCTGCCTTAGGAATGAGTGATGAGAGAATTATTGCTGAGTTTCAACAAATCGCACAAGGAAAAGTTCCAAAAGAAAGAATTTTTAAATTCATTGAAGATGAGGAAGTATTTAGTTCAATTAATCTAAAAGAGTTTTATTCAAATATTGACTTAAAAATATGGAATAGGTTGAGTTTTGCAAAAACCTTTATGTATGATGCTCCATTTTCAGATTGGATGAGAAAAGAAACAAATTTGAGTGAGAGTACTGTTGGGAAATATGTCAGTGCGGTTTATAAAATTACCAATGAGATTTTAAAAATGAAACCTCAATATTCAACTGTTGATGAATTAGTAAGAAATGAGGATTTAGAAGAATTAAAAAATGAATGGTTATCTGTGCCTGAGAACAAAGCTTTAGACGTTAGAGGTAAAAGTATGTATAGTGCAGGCTTCAATAAATTAATTTCTTTTTTTAGGAGTCATAATTCATAGTTCTCAAAAACTAAGTCTGGCTTCTGTGTTGTGGGATGTGTTGTGGGATTATTAACTATGAGTTGGTTTACTATTCCCTATCGTTCCCATATAAGCAGATAAGGTCTGAACTCAACTTCTAGACTCTCCGGATTTTTTTAGTGTCTGACTGTGTCAGAGGCATTCTGTTAGAGTCAAAATTTTTGTAAATTCCTGCTATCGCAATAATTATTGTATTTTCTTCTTAAAAACAGTGTCTGATAATGTCAGGTTAATTCAGACAATGTCAGACCTTTTTTCTCTAAAAGTGTTGGGGGAAATGTTGGGGGAATTTTGAAAGTGTTGGGGGAATGGGTTAGAAGATTAGTAACTAATATTATCGAGTTTTAAATAAAAAAGTTTGATTATATTTTATGATTTTATGCAAGCAACTTTTGTTCTTGAATACACTTTTTTAATTCTCTTGCTGCGTATTTGCCAAAATTAATGCAAACTATATAATCTATAATTCCACCTATTATAGCTCCGATTATCGGAACTAATTTAACGAACGAGGTCAGTGATTTTTTTCCTGCTTTTGTAATTATCTTTGCTCCCAAAAATTTATTTATTGCTCTAAGTGTTTTTGCAGGAATTTTATTTAGTTGATTTAGAAGCATCTTTTTCCCAAACTTTAATCCAACATTCCTTAGACTTTGCTCTATTGGTAATCCTATAACTAATAGTTTTATTAAAGTTTTTGTTTGATAAGTATTCACATCCAAACCACTTATCAAAGCAATAATTGCAACTAATCGTGATTGAATTATCAAGTTGCCTGCAATGCCTGCACTGAGTTGTAGTGGTAATGTTATAAACCCTCCAACACTAGTTGCAAAACCAACTCCAAAATTTCTAGTTGCTTGACTTTGAATAACTTTTTCGATTAATTCATCATAATTATATTTTCTATACTTTTTTAAATAATGTTTTGATAAAACCTCTGCCGACTCAAACTTAAAGGCACCTGCATTCCATCCTTCAACTGCTCTGGAAACTATAACATCAAAGAAGTCATTAATATTTTCGTTGAAATTCGAATTAATATTTCCATTGTCGTTTGGCATCGAATTTTGATTTACTTTGAAGTAATTCATCGTTTATTTCTAAAAAAAATTTTGAGAAATCAGGAAGATACCTTTTTTGCTCTTATATTACAACTTACTATATTTCTAAATTAGTGCCTAAAAAGTGTTGGGGGAAATGTTGGGGGAATTTTAGTGATTTACAAAAATACTAGTGCCAGCAAGTGTCTGAGAGTGTCTAATGAAATCATCTCAACTAACACCCTCTCCGTCAATAAAATATTTTTTCTTATGATTCCTAAACAAGATGCCTTTAAAAAAAGACAAAAAGATACTGGCTGGGGATATGCAGTTGCTCACATTATTCCTTTTGTCTTTATCTACTATTCAATTACTCGAAGAACAATTACTCCTTTGATGTATGCAATTATTGGTAATCTCTTGATAGGGTTTTCTTTTGGATATATTTATAAAACGTTAAATCCTGATTATCTTGAGCCAAGATTAAAAGACTATGCCAGAACTCTTGGTTACGTAATTACTCCAATATTAGCTAAGAAAGGAATTGAAAAAGCGAGGATTTATGGAAAATCAAAGTTAAGTTAAAATTTGAACTAGCTTTTTAAAGCAAACTCCAATTATTAACTATGAAGTTATATCTATTTTTTAAGAATTATGATATTTTATACTCTCGATTAATTTAATCTTTTCAACTCCAGAATCGAATATTATTAAAAAATAATCTAAAATTTAGACAGCTTCTTATTATAAATTTGTTTTACATTTGGGAAAAAATTAATAGATTATTTTATTTAGCCTGTTTTAAATTATGTTCTAAAGAATTTATTTCATTTGGATTAGTTGGCTTAAGTGGAGTTTTATTTCAATTTCTCTTATTTTTCTTGTTAGATAATTTCCTCAATTTCAATTTTACGTTGAATAATTTGATCTCTATTTTATTAGGTACATTATGGGGTTATTACTTTAATAATCTTTTGACTTTTAAAAATAAAAACTTAAGAGGTATCAATTTTATAAAAGGCATGATCAAATTTTTAATAGTTTCCTCAATCACTATATTTATAAATATTTTCGCATCTACAGTCTTTTTCAATTTTTCAAACCAAAAAATTTTCTCAATTCTATTTGGGGTAGTATCTGGTTTCTTTTTTAATTTTTGTATATGTAGAAAACTTATATGGAAAGATAAAAAAACTACATTTTTTCATAATCTATAAATGAAATTTTTTGAACCACTTTCTTCATATTTTCCTCTAAATTTATTATTTTCTTAGCCAATAAAAAATTTATGGATAAACTTAAATAAATAAATAAATATAAAACTGCATCTGGACCTCTGCCTACTCCTACTAATGTAGCAATAGTGCTCATAATTGTACCTTGAAAAAGTATTGCTAGTAATAGCAGAGAAGTCAAAAATATTACAAATATTTTATTTAAAGCTTTAAGATTTCGATTATTTGAAATTAGGTAAGTAACTGAATATGAAAAACATATCAAGATAATAAAAATAAATTTTGTGTAAAGATACATTAATGATAAAAAATTTTATTGATTACGATATTTATAGCATTTATAGGGCTTTGGGACTTTTTGCCTTTATAGTTTATAAATACGGGATATTCAATAAATTTTAAATTAGAATGAAAAACTTTAGCTGATAATTCCGTTGCATGATCCATTCCATAATTTTTGATTGGTAAAATTATATTTTTAACAAGGTCTCTTTCCAATATTCTTAGTCCATTATGTGCATCTGATAAATTAACACCATAGAAAACTCTTTCATAAATTCTTGCTAGATATAGAGTTATTCTTTTTAAAAAAGGTATTTTTTTAATAGATTCTTCTGAAATAAATCTTGATCCTAATACGGCATTATGTTTTCCCTTATTTATTTCTAAGTTTAATTTATGAGCATCGATCGCCTGATGCTGACCATCTCCATCAAAGGTAATTACATATTTAAAATCACTATAATTTATAAAATAATTTAATCCAGTTTCTAGGGCAGCCCCCTGACCAAGATTAATAATATGTGTTATGGAATTTATTTTATTTTCTTTTAGTAATAATGATGTTCCATCGGAGCTGCCATCATCTACGACTAGTATATTGTTGAAGAAATTTTTAAGATCCTGAATAAGTGGAATAATACTTTTGGCCTCATTTAATACTGGGATTAAAATTAAAACATCATCATTAAGATTCTTATTGGGTTTCATTTTCTTGTTAAATACTTTTTTATAAAATAATTTTTTATTTTATTGGGAATTTTTTGATATTTTCCTAATAAAAAATCGTTAAGGATTGAAGATGAGATAATTAAAACTTTATCATAAATTAATAACTTGCTTGTAGAAAAATCTAATTCACTAAAACCTTGGCTTAATATTTCACCATCATCAAAATTTGCTGAAATCTTGTGAATCGTAGCTCCTATGAATTTATCTTTATTCAAGATTGCTTTTAGAGGAGAAAATCTACCTGTTTGAAAAGGAATAATCCCTCCATGGATGTTTAATAATTTATCACCAAATTTTTTCTGGATTAAATTATTGATTTTACAAGGACAACCTATTGAAATGACAAAATCATATCTATCGATATCAACTTTTTTTTCAAGAAATTTATTTAAAACATCATCATCCAAATTTATGAAGTTTAATTTACTCTTTCTTTTATAAAATTTAATCAGCCATAATATTTCATAAACTAAGATCTTAAAAGTGTCTATTAATCCAAAGATATAAATTATTTCGCGGTATTTTTTTATTTTACCCCTTTTTTTTTCTTTAACAAAAATGACTTTTGCATCTGATTTTTCTAAAAACTTAATAAAAAACCTATGAACAAAATAAAAACTATTTTGGGTAATATATAAAATCTTTAATTTCATTTTATCTACTTAAATAAAATTAAATCAGGAGCAACCTTATATCTAGAGCAAGTTAAGGATTTATCCCAATTAATTGATTCAAATTCAATCTTTTCAGTGAAAAAAATAAAATTTGAAGTTAAAATTTTTAAAATAATAAAAGGAATTATTTTTATCATTGCTTTCCATTCAGATACATAATTAAATGCTACAAATATTGAATCCATCCAGCAGAAAGGTTTAATAATTTCTTTTTGAAAAAAATATTCTTGTGATTGCAATGGTCTTAAAATACTAAAAGGAAAAATTATCAAGTTTCTGCGAGAATTATAAGCGGGGAAATAATAAGCTTTAATTTTTTCTTTTTCAGAAAATTTATTTACTAATAAAGATAAACTATCATGATCTGGATGCCCTCCTTCCAGATTCAAGGTGAAGATAATATCAAACTTAAAGAAATTATTCATTTTAGATAAATAATCATAAATAATTGCTTTCGATAAATGAATAGTCATGTCATCTACTAAAAAGTGATCATTTAGGTAAAAAATATCTTTGTATTTTATTCCAAGGTAATTTAGTGAAGACTCACTTTCTTTTCTTCTTCGGTTCTGATTAATTAAAGGGGTTTGTCTTCTCTCGGTGCAAAATATAACTTTAAAATCATTAAACTTAACTAATTTCTTTATTAAGGGTGCTATGGCAAATTCATCATCTAAGTGCGGTAAAATAACACATATTTTCTTACTAAATATATTCATTTAGTTATATTACTTTATAGCTTATCTAAATATTAGGTTCCGAAATTATTTTTTTACCGAATTTATTAATTAAATAAAAAATAAAATTTATTAGTTAGATCATAGATTAATAGTTAATGTAGATTGACAATCTATTTTTAATAAAATTTAAAATATATGATAGATTAACAAATAATTAAATTTAAGACTTGAAAATCAATTATTTTAGGATCATAAGGATACTGCCATTTTTTATTTTCACTTCTTTGGCATTATTATATTTTTTTTCATATGGTGCAAAAGCAGGTTATCAAATCGCTGATTATGAGTGGTATGCAAGAAGCTTTTGTAATTTTACTCCCGAAATATTTAATTTTTTAAAAGAGGGTTTTTGTAGGGATTTTTTATCAGAAAATATTTATATCAATGATTTATATAATTTATGGAAATCGCCACCTATTTATACATATATTTTCCTGGCTCCATATTTTGTAATTAGATCAAATTTATTTTTAGTTTTTGAAGGTTATTTAATAGGAATTTTCATATTTATTTTTTTAAGAAAAGCTGCAATAAAATTTAATATTTGCAAATATGAAAATGCTTTTTTAGTTGATATTACATTATGCCTATTTTCTTTAAATATTTATTTTATAAAAGACGTTTTATCTGTCTCGAGTAATTCAGTTTTACTATTTTGGATTTGCTTGTGTCTTTGTGTTAATTTTAAAAATAAATTTTTAAACACTTTATTATGGTCTCTATCATTTCTTGTAAGACCTGCTGCAATTTTTGTTATTGCAGCATTTTATTTATCCATATTTTTAAAAAGAAATAAACATTTATATAAATATTTTAAATATTTACCTTTATTTATTTTTGTATACCTAATTTCTTATTTTATATATATAAAAAGTTGGCCTCTTCCTATTTGGAAGCAAGCAATATTTCCTTATGTCCAAGGTTTACCTACGGAAATAAGAGATCAAAAGTCATTAGCATTACTAAGTAAAATTTTAGGTAGGGAGATCAACTTTCAATCTGAATTTAGTTATCTAGAGATATTCAAAATCTTTTTTTCAAAATTACCTTTTACTTTTTTTATTAATTGGTTACAGAAATTACAAGCTTCTTTAGGTGATGGATTCTTACTTAATTATTTCACAGATACAAAATTACATATTGCATATTTCATTAGTAACTTATATTACTGGTTAATACTTAAACCAAGTTTTTATTTATGTATTTTCTTGTCTATTTTTAATAATCAATTTAAGGCAACGATACTAGCTAGCGTAATTTTTTATTTATTAATAACTTCAATTTTTGCTGGCGATCCAAGATATTCAATTCTTGTCTCTCCAATAATGACTTTTACTTTAATAGATTTTTTATATAAAAAATCTATTAAGGTTAATTTAAGAAACTAAAATATCTCGCTAATTTAAATTATTAATTAGAGTCTAAATTTTCTCTTGAATAAAAAAGCAAGTTATTTTTTAAAATAAAATCAATAGTATCAAAAGTAGAAATGTTCCACAACTTTTTGATTATTGGTCAAAAAGTTTTAAAAAGATATAAGCAATATTTTTTTAACAAATTTTTTATCCTAAAGATTATATATAAAGTTAACCTTTATAAACTTTTCAAACAAAAAATATTTTTGATTTCATAATTAAGAAAATGTCCTTATTAGGATTTATTATTATTTATAAACCAAGACCAAGTGTCTCGGCATATATCATTTAAATCTCTTTGAGGCTTCCAGGGGATAATTTTAATAGCTAATTTATTATCAGCCACAACGATTGCAGCATCTCCTTGTCTTCTATTAGTAAAGTAATAAGGAACAATACATTTATTAACTTTACTAAAGGTTTTAATAAGTTCTAAAACACTAACTCCTTTTCCTGTTCCAATATTCAGATGGATAAAGTTGGGCTTATTGCGTGAGATATATATTAGTGATGCTAAATGTGATTCTGCGAGATCCATTACATGAATATAATCTCTAATACATGTACCATCCTTTGTTGGCCAATCAGATCCATAAATGGGTAATTTATCAATTTCTTTTTCAATTACTTTTAAAAGTGTAGGAAATATATTTAGATGATTTATTAAAGGATCTTCGCCTATTAGGCCAGAATGATGCGCTCCACATGGATTAAAGTATCTTAAGCATGCTATTTTCCATTTTTTTTTGTCACTTTTAAAAATGTCTTCAAGGATTTTCTCGATGCAAAATTTAGTATTACCATATGGGTTAATTGGATCTAATAAATCTTTTTCAGTAATTTTATTTTTAATATTCGTTTTGTAAACTGTTGCACTACTACTAAATATCAATTTATAACAACTAAATTTAGACATTACTGAGAGAAGGCATAAGGTTGAATTAATATTATTATCCCAATATTCCAAAGGTTTAATTATAGATTCTCCGATTGATTTTAAGCCTGCAAAATGAATAACTGATTTTATTGGATGATTTTCATCCTTAAATTCTTGAAATATTTTTTCTAGCCAAGATTCATTTCTTAAATCGCCCTTTCTGAAAAATAATTTCCCTTTTTTTTCAGCCTTTTCATTTTTGATAATCTTCTCTATATTCTTAAGTGTATTTTGCTTACTATTTTTTAGGGAATCAATTATTAGAACATTAAATCCATTTTTTATTAGAGAAATTGCGGTGTGACTGCCTATGTAACCAAGACCTCCCGTAGTTAAGATCGTTTCCATTATAAATTAGCTGCTTTCTATATTTTAAATTATCATTGTTAGAGGATATAGTATCTTATTTCATAAACAATAATTAATAAAATAGTTCTTAAATACTTTTAATTGATAATTATTAATTTATATTTTTTATTAATTTAAATTTAGTATCAAAAAAATAAAAATGATATTAAATGTTGTATTCGTAATTCTAAATATACGATTTTAATTATTATAAATTGATTTCATTAACTCCCTATTTTGGTGGTAATAAATTTAATCATATAGAAACTTTTGATAATAAATAATTTGAACTAAAAATTAATCCAATAAAATTATTTGAATCCGTTTATAATTCATGAATTTTATCTATTTCCCATTCTGGTATTAATTTCGAAAGTAGCTTTAGCGAATTTGAACGATCTTTCTTTTTTAATAGTTTCTCTAATTTATTTAATTCAGGAATAAGTTCATCTTTTGGGATACAATTTTCACTAGCGGTATAAATTAATGGATGAATAGTTTTTTTGGAGGAAGCATCTATAAGTAATTCTTCATATAGTTTCTCGCCCGGTCTCAGTCCTGTAGTTATAATTTCGATATCTCCATCTGGATTTTTTTTATCTTTAATTGTAAGTCCGCTCAATTGAATCATTTGCTTAGCTAAATCAAAAATTCTAACTGGCTCACCCATTTCAAGAAGGCAAATGTCACCATCTTCTGCTATAAAAGCAGCTTGAATAACTAGTTCGGCTGCTTCACTTTTAGTCATGAAATATCTTATTATATTTTTGTCAGTTACTGTAACAGGACCTCCTTTTGATATTTGATTCTTAAATAGAGGTATAACAGATCCAGAGGATTCAAGTACATTACCAAACCTTACAATTATAAATTTGGGTTTTTCATTATTTTCATTAAATTCTTTTTTGAATCCCTTAACAGAAAAAGAACTAAATATTAATTCTGCTAATCTTTTTGAACAACCCATTACATTGGTAGGTCTTACAGCTTTATCTGTAGAAATTAGAACAACTTTTTTAACATCATTTTTTTCTGCTTCTTCACAAATTATTCTTGTAGAAATAATATTATTTTTTATTCCTTCAATTGGATTATTTTCAACAATAGGAACATGTTTGTAAGCTGCAGCATGAAAAATTAGATCTAATTTATATTTCTTAAAAATTTGACGCATTAAATTTTTGTCATTAGCTGATCCGAGTATGTATGTAATCTTTAAATCATTATTTTTGATATCCTCTAGTGTATTAATAATTTGATATAAACTTGGTTCACTTATTTCAAGTAAGATCAGATGTGATGGTTTTTGAAAAATTATCTTTTTACAAAGTTCAGAGCCTATTGAACCCCCTGCACCAGTAACTAAAACTACTGAGTTTAAAATTGACGAACTTATCAGCTTTGAATCAGCCTCAACTATATCTCTACCAAGAATTTCCTCAATAGCAATACTTCTTAAACTAGAAATACTTGATTTACCTGAGGCGATATCAGCAAGAGTTGGTATTTGCAGCACTTTAAAACCCTTGCCAGTAAGTTTTTTAGCTATTTGAATATTTTTATATTTGCTATTTGAGGGCAAGGCTAAAAGTATTTGCTCTATCTGCTCTTTATTCTGATCTAAATAATATGGAGGTTGAATAGAAATTCCATTTAATTCAAGGCCCCAAAGATCACTTGAATCATCAATAAAGGCTTTTATATCATGACTTTTTTCCATATTAATGGCCTTAGCAAGTTGAACTCCTGCTTCTCCAGCGCCATAGATACATACCCTAGGTTGAGAACTATTTTTAGGTTTTATAATTTTGAATATTGAATCTCTTATTATTACTCTCAATAAACATTCAAGAGAAGTTAATATAATCCATATTGTTATCCATGTATTAATGTTTATTGTATTTACATTAGAGAATTCTTCGAATATTGATAGTATTGTGATTAAGTAAATATTTCTTAGAACTATTTTGAATAAATAAAAACTTGAAAAAGATCTTGTAAGACTTTTATACTGATTTGTAAAAATATATAGTGGAATACCAACCGATAGTGCAACAGGTATAGACCAAATGGAATTTAGAAAATATTTACTTGCTATTAATCCATTTTGAAGATAAAAACTAAACCATATTGAAAAAATAATTAAAAAGGCATCTGCAAAAATAAGCATTAATAATCTGGTACTTTGATTAAGATTCCGGGCGTATTTTTGAATAGATGAAACTTTTATCAAATTTTTTCTCCTTATTAAAATATCATCTAGTAAGTTCCTTCAGTTTTAAAGGATACTGCAATATTTTTATCAAGTAAATAGCCAATAATAAATTCTGTAAGTATAAGTAATCCTAAAAAGTAAATATTCTTATGGAATATACAAAAACTCATTATTAACGTTCCAATTATATAAAGCAAACTTACTTTGCTATGTTTCCAGCCAGCTTGATGAAGTCTTTGATATAGATGTTTTTTGTGCGCTGTAAAAATGTTTTCTTTATTTATAAATCTTCTTATTAGGCATGAAATACTATCCATTAAAATTGGATTTATTAAAAAGAGAAGACTTAAAGCCTCATAATAATTGTTAGCGTTTATAAGTGAATTAAAAAAAACTGCACCCAAAAAAGTACTACCAATATCGCCCATAAAAATTCTTGCTGGATTCCAATTCCATATCAAAAATCCTGTAATTGACCCAACTAAATAAAGATAAGAAGAGTCAATAATTATCGAGCAAAATATAAATCCAATTAGCATACAACCCGCTAGTAGGCCATCAATACCATCAATGAAATTTGAAAAGTTAATAATAGATAAACCTATTAACAAAATAAATGAATAAATAAATATATTAATTATTAAACCCCCTGTTAAAAAATAATTAATAAAATTTTTTGAGTTCAATAACAAAAAATTAACAGTAAAAAATTGTACTGAAAATCTTTTAAATGAAGATATTTTAAAATGATCATCTAAAAAACCAATTATTGCAAGTGGCAAGCAAAGTATTATCGAGTAATTTCCTGAAAATAAAGAACCAAGAATAGTCAATAAAACTATTATTATTCCACCACTATTTGGGGTCTTTTCTGAGTGTGAACTTCGTTCATTAGGAATATCTACAAAAATATCCTTAAACTTTATTAAAAATAAGAGTGTTAGAAACCAACTAAAAAAAGCTACTAAGCCTGTTAAGAAAATGTATTTAATCATTATTTATGCTTAGCTAAGATACTACATTAAGTTTTGTCCTTTGATTATATTTATTTGAATTTTCAGGATTTTTCTCTAATTTATTTATTAACATTTGCTTTAGGTAATGAAAAATTATAGTTTGTAAATCTTCAGAAATTTCCATATCTTTAAGATCAAAAAATATTGGCAAATCAGTTAATGATTTTATTTTGCCGCCTCCGTATCCTGAAATAGATATACTAGTTACCGGAAAAACGTTTTTATCGATAAATTTTAATGACTCTGCAGCGTAAACTAGATTTGATGAATTTCCACTACCTGATAAAAAAATAACTAATGTAGAAATATTTTTTTTTAGGTAAGGTTGAATTAAAATTTTTAATGTATTTTCATAATTTATATCATTCGCAACCGCGCTTAAGGAGCAGAAATTATCTCCAATAGCAGCAAAAAGTGAATTATAGTGTGAAAAAACTTTTTGGAAATCACCTGCAATATGACTCCCATTTGCATAGGATCCTCCGTTCCCACAGAAAATAATAATTCCCTGGCTTTTTATAGTCTTAGCCAAAAGACTTTCAAGACTTTTAATTTTATTCTCTTCAATTCCATTTAAAACTTTTTGTAATTTATCTGCGTAGTTTTTTAGAGTCATATTCTTATATTACCTATATAATTGAAATTTTAATTTATTATTGAGTTTTAATAAATTTATTATTTCAAAAATCATCTAAATGGAAAGTGTTTATATAAAAATTTTGATATTAATTAAACTAATTTTAATTTTGTGAAAATGTTATTTAGTGTTTTATGTTTAATATTATCTTTAAGAAACATCTCAATAAATTTTTCTCTTGATTTCATAAAAGATTCATTAAAAATCTCATAATTTTCTAATGTATTAGATACTTTTTTAATCATTTCTTGTTGGGATTTGACGTTCATCACAAAATCATTTCCTATTATTGGCTTTAAATGTTCAAATTCTTCAAATCTCTCTATGGAGTATTTTTTAATAATATCTTTAGGATCAAAACCAAGATTAATTACTGGAGTAGCCCTCGCGATTGAATCATATATCAATGTTGAATAAGAAGAAATTGTTATTAGTGATTCATCAATATCTTCATATAATTTATTTAAATGTTCTTTAGACGAGACTCTTTTGTCAGGACTTAAAGAATCAAATATCTCGTAATTTGAAATTTCCAGATATTCGCTATTAGGCAATTCCAACCACCTAGAAATTATGTCGCATTGATGGAATCTTAGTCTTACTTTGTAATTAAATTTTTTGGCATACTTTAATAAAAAACTGATATTTGATTGATCTCCTGGATATATTTCAACTGAATTTGAGCAGTATAAAATTTTTCTATTTTTGACAACGCGTTTTGTTTTCTTAAGATTCAAATTATTTTCTGACAAAAAATCATATTGAGAAGAACCGACACAAAAAATATTTTTTTTTCTAATATCATAGGCCTTAGAAGCATCTTCTTTCATTAATGAATTCCAAACAAAAAGTTTTTGGGGAATGAAAGGCATAAACCCATTACTAGTTATATTATCAAAACTTTTAATTACTCCTGCTGTCGATGAATATCTATTACCAAAGGCGATAAAAAGCCCTTCTTTTTGTGAAAGTGGGTTTAACGATATAATCTCTAATGGATTTAAATTATTGATTAATTTTTTAATATTATTATGTCTACTTAAAGTAATTTTTAAGGATAACCTTCTACAAATATTCAACAAAAAGCTAGAGTTAGGAGTAAATAGATAAAAAATATATTTTAGAAAATCAAATTTATGAGGAAAAATAGGTTTTTTTAATAAAATATAATGGGTTCTAGTTTTGAACTTTTTATAAAAAGCTAAAGACAAAATCCAATAAATTACTTTCTCAAACTTACTTATCTTAAATGATTTTATATCTATAAAATTAATATTATATTTAAATTTAGATTTGTATTGATCTAAGAAATTTTTCTCAGTAACAAAATAAATATTATATTTTTTTTGTAATTTAAGTATGCATTCTTTATTTGTCTCGCAAAAAAAATTCCTTATTGAAATTCCTTGACTAGCAGTTAGTAGAATATTTCTTTTCATCTCATTACTAAAAATCTTTGTATACAAAAGCTTTTATTTGCTTATTAAATAAAATAAACATCAAGTTATCTACAATGTTAAATCTATTAGATAGCCATTTTGAATCATATCTAATATGGGAATTACTGCCGGGCTCTAACCTAGAGGGATTACCTACTGAAATATGACTATTGAAAGTCTTTAATTCCAAATCTCTATTTATTTCATATTCAATTCCAGTAAATTCTTTGATTTTCTTTAACGTTTTCTCAGTTTGAAAACAAATACCTTCATATGAAATATTAATATGTTGAATATTATTTTCTTTCAAGAAGTGTCTTATTCTTTTATGCATTAAATACCATTGCATCCATCTTACTAATCGCATTAAATTAGATCTATGAATAATTTTTTTTATAAAATTTCTTTTAAATCTTTTTTCTCTTTTTTGAATTGAACCAACCCATCCTCTTGGATCTCTATATAAATTTATAACTTTAAGATTAGTGGCATCTTTTTTTGTATGGTAAATTAAGCCTTTAAAATTTTTATAGATATATTCATTTGATATTGGGTGACACTTGGAACTGTCAACTATATATTTTGCTTCAGGGAAATATTCATGAGCTAAATTCATTACATCTTCATAAAGTTCTTCAATTTCATCCTCACTTGCATTTCTCCCAATTACTTTAGGATTGAATTTTGTCCAGAAATCACAATTATCAATCTGTTCTCCGCAAGAGCAATATTTTTCACGACCATCAGTGATTAATTTATAAATTTCGCCTAAGCCAATTGTATCCTTTGACGTAGTAAGGAGCCTATCTAACAAAGTTGATCCTGAATGGTAGAGTCCAGCAATATAAATAATTGATGTTGTCATAAACTAAAAAAAGTCTTTTTGAATTCCTGATAACTTTGACTTTAGATTTCTATTCAAGGTGAATCTAGTTTTGATAGGGTCGTAGTAGGGATAGTAAACAAAAGTAGACATTAATCTTGTTCCATTTTGTATATATCCTCCCCTGTGAAGACCATCCGTATCGGCTATTATAATGGTTCCCTTTTTCCCGATAAAAGATTTTTTATAATTCTTATGATCCTTAATAAATAAATCAATTTTTTCTTGATCTGGATAAAAAGATCCTCCAAATAATCTTCTGCTTTTAATTAGTTTTTGATCAAACTCAGGAAACTTAGAATGTGTATTTTGTAGATATTCAAATGGTCCTGAAGTTTCATGAACATCAGAAAAATAGGTAAATATTTTTAATACCCCATTAACTGAAGGATCTCTATGCCAACGTTGAGAGTAAATTCTTTTGCTTTTTGGTTCATTTTTTAATGTCCTTGTTTCAGCAAGTTGTATATCTGCTATATGACAGTAATATTTAAAATATCCCTCTACAATATTTAATAAAGTTGGATTTATTGATAATTGATATAATCTAGATCTTATATCAAATTTTTGTTTTTTACCTTTAAGAAAATCTCCTCCAATAAAATTAATAAGGTATTGTTTTTTATATATTTTTGATTTATTTTTCTTTAATTCTTCAATATTTTGATAAAGCTCCTCAATTTTTTTTGAATTGAAAATATTCTCAATATCTAAAACACAATATCCATTTTTATTCAATTCACTAATTTTTTTATCTACAAATAATTTATTATGCAAAGAAATGTGAGTTCTTTTTATTGAAAATATTTTTAAAAATTTTAAAAAAGCTTTTGCTTTAAAACTTGAGAAAATATAATATATTCTGTCAATATATATAAATAATTTCTCCATAAGTTTTATGTTTTTTTCTTGTTTTTGATAATAGTTTTAATTTTCCCTCATTATTTTAGCAAAAGAGGGTGTTAGAAATAATATTGAGAACCATAAAGTCCCAGTACAGAAAAGTAAAAAAATATATGGAACTAAGAAAATATTTATTCCAAATCCACGAACAATATAAAGAATAAATAGACCTAAGGCAATTATCCCACCACTAAGTAATAGGTATACAAAGCTATTTGTTACGGAAAGCATTATTGCGGCTGTATGTAAAGGTACAAGATTTCGCATCCAGAGTGGCTTGCTAAAACTATCGATATTTGAAGCATGCCAATCTGCACGAGTAATAGAATTTGGAACTTCTTCTATGAATTGTGGTTCAAAACTTTCTAATGTATTCTCAAGTGTGGCACTACCTAATCCAAAACCAATAAATGGAGATCTCTGAATTGTGTATCTAAATGTATGATATACTCCGTGCGTTCTAGCCATTACCGAATTGCTATATTTATAGTTTACTAATTTACTTAAAACAAAATTTTGACCTTTATCATAGCTTGCAATTAAACCAATTACCATTAGAAAAGGGATAGATAACTGCAGTAACTTTTTTTTGGAAAAACTGCTTTTTATAAAATTAAAAATTAATGATCTGTTTTCAAAAATATTTATTAAATAAATGCTAATGAAGCCTAATACTCCAGTTACGCTATTAGTCATGAAGCAAGCAATTCCTGCAATTAAGAAATCGAGTGGTTTAATTTTTCTAGATATTACAATTAAAAGAAGTATGCAACAAATACATATACTGAAGAAGCTTGGTTCTGCGAATAGACCCGAAGGTCTTGTATTTGGGATACTAGTGGGGCCCAAAATTAAAGCATTATCATTCCATCTCCAAGGTAAATTAAAATAGAAATCCAATATCATGACTCCACAATGAAAATATAAAATCTTTCTTAGTGCAGATATAAATTTATCTTTATTTTTAATTAACCTTGGTAAAACTACCGCTACTATTA
Organism: Prochlorococcus sp. AG-347-K18; assembly: GCA_003281365.1. Taxonomy (GTDB): domain Bacteria; phylum Cyanobacteriota; class Cyanobacteriia; order PCC-6307; family Cyanobiaceae; genus Prochlorococcus_A. The sequence goes on along the minus strand of QCCF01000003.1, from coordinate 21,347 downwards.
TTAAAGCCCAACATCTTGATAGATTCCCAATTAGCGAAGATCCTTGAAAAGTACTTAATAACGTATACCAAGTGGAAAGTAAAAATAGAGGTATAGAAATTTTAATATCTACAATCCTTTTGAAAAGTAAGAAATATAAAGAAGAAAAGTACATAACTAAATTTGCTAAGGAAAGTAGCCCGAAGGAAGTTTTATAACTTATTGATTCCAAAGAAATTAAAAATATGTAAAAATCCAATCCTGTGGGTTTGAAATTTTTCATCCTTTTATTTTTTTAAATTCTATCATTGTTTGATTAAGTCATTTAGGGTGTTTTAATATAAATATTTTATATAGTACTATTTTGTAAAATTTTTATTTATCAATACACTCAAATATTGCCTCTACCAATTTACTATCTTTAAATGACTCTTCCCAACTGAAGAATTTAATTGCTTTCCCCCATTTTTTATTATCTATTTTGTAGTCTTCTTTTTTTAAATTTATTTGATTAATTAGATTAAATAAATTTCTACTAGTTTTGTTATAACTAAATCCAGTTTCTCTAAAGGTTTTGAACGTATTCATATGATTATTATCAGAAGAATTATAAATAAAAGGTTTTCTATATTCAAGAAAAGATGAGTAGACTCCACTATGTGAAATATATCTGTGTGTTAATAAAATAAAGTCACATAAATCCACAATTTTTGAAAGGAAATAGTCTGATAATTTTTCATTGAATATTATAATATTACTCTCTCTATTTTCTAAAAGTTCAATATATTTTAAGTTTATTTTGTGCTCAATTTTACCTGCAATAATTAAGCATCCTTTCCCACTTTTATTTTTATTATTAGATAAATTCCATGCATCTAGAAGAATATCGATTCCTTTGTAATGGCTACCATTACCAATAAATAAATATTTTTTATCGTACTTTTTTAGATTATATGCAAGATTATTTAATTTTTTATTATCATTTTTAAATGAACTAAAATTTATTCTTTTATAGTTTAATATTCCGTGCCTTAATATAAAGTATTTCTGGAAAGGAATTAAACCATTTTCCTTAATAAAAAACTCTTTGCATGCTTTGGTATGAAAAATTAACCAATCTATTTTAGAGTATATTAATTTATCTATTCTTTTTAAAAAAGGATTTGAATTTCTTTTTCTAGCATTGTGTACTGTAAGAATTATCTTTGCCTTAGAAAATCGCTTTATTATTGTTAAAAGAATTAAATCTATAATACTTAGTTTGAACCATTGAAAGTGTATAAATTCAGGATTACTTTTCAACAAAATCAATGCCAATTTTAAACTTGAATTTGTATAGGATAAAGACTTAAAAAAACTATTTTTTAATAAATTATAATTATATAAATTTATTATTTTCTTTTTTAAATCAACATTGCTATTTTTTAAAATAGAGCAAACATAAGTAATCTCTATACATTCTGTTTGTTTGATTAATGTTTTTAAAAATTGATCATCATACAAAGATAAATTATTATAAGACATAGGATTTACATAAAAATAAGATACTTTGTAGATTTCTTTTCTCATTTTCTAAGCTTTTATTATCAATTAATGATATTTAAATTGATTTAGATTGATATGCTTTTTTAGATTAGATGAAGCATGTGTTGCCAATGCTAATTTTAAGGCATTTATACCAGCATTAAGTGAAGACCTTGGCTTTTTGCTGCGGTCTTTAATAGTACTTATAAAGTGAATCATATGATCTTTAAATAAGTCGTTTCTTGTGAAACATTTTGGTACTTTATTTTCTAATTTAATGAATCCATCTTTATCTTCTGAATAAATTTCGCCGGCTTTAAAGTCCCATCTTAAAACTAATTTCTCAAAGCATATTTCAAGTTTTCTTGCAAATGTAGGCCTATGATAGTCCATATGTACTTGGGCTAACCCATTATTTTTTAATTTCATTGATATTTGTGCAACAGTTTCTGTTTTAATTCCTAATGAAGGATGAGAAAACAAGATGCTAGATAATTCTTCTACTTCTCCCCCTATCCATTGAATTAAATCTAGTTCATGTATCAGGTCAAAAACAACCCCGCCTCCAAGATTTTTGTCATTACAATATCTTTGTTTGTAATTATAATTTTCCCTCCAATCCCTAAGATCTTGTCCTACTTGGGCTTTCAAATATATTAAATCTCCAAAATCATTATCTTGTATGAATCGTTTTAGCCAAATTAAATTTGGATGTGAACGAAGCATAAATCCGGTATCAACCTTAATATTTTCTTGATTAACTAATTCCTCAAGTATTGAGATATCCTTAAAAGATGTTGAAAGTGGTTTTTCTATGTATATATGCTTACCTTTTTTTGCCGCCTCAATTGCTACATCTAAATGTAAGTTGGTGGTATTAGCAATAATGACTGCATCTATATCTTTATTAAGAAATTCCTCCCAACCTTTTAATTTAAGTTTTTGTCTATAATTTTTATTTAATAACGATCTTTTTCTATAGCTATATGAATAAACGTTATGGTTAAGTTCTCTTAAGTTATTCGAGTGCCTATTGCCAATTGATCCATTGCCAATAACAAGGAATTCCATTGATTCATTTTTTTATATATTACTACAATTATAAATTAAAATTATTTTGCTAATTTTATTTGATTTTGCCTTTGTCTATATTGAAAACTCTATCACATGATTTAAGAGTAGATAATCTATGAGCAATCATTATTAAGGTTATTGATTTTGGGAGGTTTTCTATTGATCTCATAATATTTTTTTCAGTTTCATAATCAAGAGCACTGGTTGCCTCATCAAGAATTAATAAATTTGAATCTTTGTATAGTGCTCTAGCAATACCCAAACGTTGAACTTGCCCTCCACTAAGTTTTACTCCTCTTTCACCCACCATGGATGTGTATCCTTCTGGGAGTGTTTTAATGAATTCATTAATATTTGCTAATTTTGCAGCATTATAAACTCTATCTAAATCAATAAGCTTTTCCTCTACTCCTAAAGCAATATTCTGCGTTATTGATGTATCTGCTAAAAAAATGTTTTGGGGAACATGAGATATATTATTTTGCCATTGTCTTTTGTATTTAAAACTTTTATTTATATTTATTCCATCTACTTCAATAGTACCGGTTAATGGATCTAATAAACCTAGTAGGATATCTATTAGGGTACTTTTCCCGCTTCCAGTTTCTCCTGTAATTCCAATTTTTTCACCTTTTTTAATCTTGATATTTATATTTGAAATAGAATTATATTTTGCCCCTGGATATTTGTAGCTTAAATTATTGAGTGTAATAGATCTTTTGAACTCTAGCTTCTTAGAGGTTGTTTGTACTGTTTTATTCTTAATTTCTAGCAACTTTAAAAAATTAATAATTGATTGAGAAGAATCTTTAATATTAGACCAACTATGATAGATAGATTGAAATGATGGTAATAGTTTTTGAGCAGAAATTGCTGTTAAGCCAATAATTGGGATTACATTTATGCTTAAATTATTTTGATATTTACTACTTAAGATTGCAATTATCGCGATTAGAACAATTCCAGTGGTTTCCATAACATACTTTGGGAACTGAGAAATAAACTTACTAATTGCACTGGCATTTCTTAATTTCAAATCCCATTTGTTAAATCTTAAAAGATGAAATTCCTGCTTATTATCAATTAGAACATTTCTTATATCTCCTAACCCTTCTTGAATTGCTTGTATATGATTTTTATAAGCTATTGAAGCGTTCTTACTATTTATTTTTAATCTATTTCTCGTAATTATAAAAACTAAATAATAGAAAAAACAAAATAAAAATCCTACTGTAATTATGATTACAGGTTCAATAATGAGTAATCCTGAGATAATAGATATTACTAAAATTAAGTTTGTAAGAAGTTTGAGAATTAGGTTTAATGCAGATATTGTTCTCTGAGTTTCAGAAGTAAGAGTAGAAATAATTTCGCTAGAATTTCTTTGAATATGTATCTCGTAATTTTGGTTTATGACATTCTTGAAAGCTTTATAACTTAACTCATTACCTATTAAGGCTGACATTCTTTGATTTATCCAGACATTTAGAATCCTTAATAATCCAGATAATATTCCAATCAAAATGAATATTATGGTAATTATAATAATTAAATTTTCATAATTAGAAATATTAAATATTGTAGATAAATTATTAATGAAATTACTATTTAGCTCTTCCTTACTTTTACTTAATATAGATAAAAATGGCACAGCTGAACTTATTGATATAATTTCTGTGATACCACTAATTATCATTAAAATGAGCGTTAAAAATAAATGTTTTTTCCTTTTTCTCGGTAATTCTTTCCATAGCTTTTTTATTAAATATAAATTACTCATCTTGTAAAATTATGGCTTAATTCACTAATTATTTTATAGGTCAGTTTTTATAAAATATAGATCTTATTTAAAAGTTATATATTTTGTAATTACATTTTTCATACCGTTAATAACTGAATATATAGTAAGCAAAATTGAAACTATTCTATTTTTCCCAGACTCTCTATAAGCAAGGTATTGATAGATAATTAGAGAATATTTTTTTGATGTCAATGATGATTTTCTTCTTAAAATTTTTACATTTTTAATGTTTTTGCAATAATGACATTTATGTAGTTTTAATATTCGCATCCAAGTAGCATAATCATTTCTCTTTTTTAAGGTTGAATATCCTCCAGCTTTTAGAATGAGTGATCTACTTACAATTACAGTTGAGTTTCCAATTGGATTCCTCCACAATAAATCATTCTTTCTGATATTTTTTTTTGGGAAATTAATTAACCTCAGATCTTTATAATTTTCATCTACATATGAATAAGGCGAAGCGCTAAATTCTGAATTGTTTCTCAAAATAAAATTCTTTCTGATTTTTAAGTAATTATTAGGCCATAAATCATCATCATCAATAAACGCAATATACTCAGATCTTGCTTTTTTTATACCTATGTCTCTAGCTACTCCTGGCCCATCAAATATAGTATTATTGAGAACTATTTGATACTTACTAGGATTTAAATTTTTTTCAAGTTTATTAGTTATATTCTTTAAATGTATTTTGTTAGCTTTATCACTTATTACAATAATTTCAGAGAACTCATTTTTTTGTTGGAATATAGAATTTAGTGTTCTGAATACAAAGTCATGTTTATTTTTAATAGGCATAACTATAGTAATTGAAATATTTTTTCTAATCATAAAAAAATTAATTTTTAAATTTAGGTTCTAAGGACTTAATTTGATTAAGATAACAACAATCTGCAATTTGAGCATGTGTGTGCATATTATAAATATTTCTTGGAATCTGACTCTTCCATTTTCTATTAATGATAAAACTATCCATTGTAAATTCTTTTGGCTGGGTTTTTATTCTTCTCTTTAGTTCTGCATATAAATTAATAAGATCTTTAGGATTATTTCTTATAAAATTGATTCCTAATTTATAAATTTCCTTTTTGTTCTTTAATTCTACAAGTGTTTTTAAATCAACAGGTTCTCCATCTTTATAGGTTGCTTTTTGAAGATAAATTATTGTCCTAGAGCCTAAAAAACTTAATGTATAAGGATATGCAACATCGTAAACCATTATAGGTTTCATGAAGATTGTGAGTGGAGTAATTCCGCCAGTTTGTCCTGAGATTGCAAATTTACATTTGTAGTCAGCAAGGAAAATAAATTTTTCCCTTTGCTCCCTGTTATTTATATCATTCATATTTATCAAATATTTATTTTTAATTTTTGCTTCTTTGTTAAATAATCCAAAAATAATACCCCCTTCATTAACTATTTTTTCAAACAGCGGTAAACATGATTCTAAGGAACTATTTCTCTCATACTTGCCAGATTTTGTTCCTGAATAACATCTTGGCTTCCAAACAACGATAAATCTATTTTCAGGATTAAGCTTATTCAATAAGTAGGAATTTTCTCTTTCATTTTCAATAAAATCCATATCAAATATATTCAGATTATTTCTATTCTTATGATAAATTTTATTTGTAGTCTCTATATGTGAAAGATTTTCGCTTGATAATCCGCAGTGCTTACTTCGTGCTAACCAAAAAAGATAATTGAAGCAATTATATTCTTCAATAACATTGAATTTTTGTTTTAGTAAGGTGTTTGTAAATTGAACGACTGCTTTTTTTTTACTGGCAAGTAAGATTATTTTTTTATTTTTCAAGGATTTCTTTTCTAATGCAATAGCTACAGGTTCTTGAAGGTGATGACCAAAGGAAGATGTTTTAACCTTAAATACGAAGTAACCCTTATTTCCCATATAAATTGAAAAAGGGGTTAAAATAAAATCAACTACCTTGAAAATTATTTTTTTGAGGGTAATACCTACACTGTATATTTTTATTATTAATTCAATAAAATAATTAATCCTAGAATTTTTATTACCTTTTTCGAGGTATTCTTTTAATCTATTTTTAAAAATCAAATTAAGTATCTTTTCTGTAATTTATATTACCAAAGGTTTCAGATTGAAAGTTGAATAAACTCTCTTAAAAAGGCCCTTTAAACCATTCTCCTGGGATATCATGTTTTTCTGGTTCAGGAATATCTTCGAAAGGATCAATATTTGAAATGTTCAATTCATTAATTATACTAGCTGCTATATCAGCAGCTCTTATGTAAAAACCTTTTGTGAGAGCATGACTTGTTGGTTCTGGAACATCTGGCATTGCTAATCTCAAAGGATTACCAACAATTTTAATTGATTTATCAATAGCTACGTTTGCAATTATTTCTGATGCCACTGAGCAGAGGCGATTTCCTGTATCTAAAACTAGCAGTCTTTTTGTTTTTAATATAGATTTTTTTATTAGATCAAGATCAAGCGGTTTAATAGAACATAAATCTATTATCTCAATATTGATATTATGCTTTTTCAAATATTTCGAAGCAATCTGAGCTTCGATCGTTAAATAAGACATTGCTACGACAGTAAAGTCTGAGCCTCTTCGAATAATATTTGCTTCCCCTATTTTTAAGATTGAATTTTTTTCTAAGTTTGAAGTGGTGTTATGTAACCAACGATGTTCAAGGAAAATAACAGGATTAGGATCAGAAATTGATTTTAAAAGAAGGTGATATGCATCATTAGCATTTGAAGGCATTACTACTTTGAGTCCTGGGATATGCGCAAACCATGCATGTAGATTTTGAGAATGTGTGGGTCCTTGCCCCCATCCCCTGCCAATAATAAGCCTAATTGTTATTGGGATATTAATTTTCCCACCAAACATATAATGCATTTTTGCTGCACTATTAACTAATTGATCAACTGCCAATAGAAAAAAATCTAATCTTTGATGTGTCATTATAGTTTTGATTCCTGTCATTGAAGCTCCAATACCTATTCCAGTCATTGCATTTTCGGATGTAGGTATATCAAACACTCTTTTATGACCAAATTTTTCCTCTAGGCCAGAAGTTGTTCCAAATATTCCTTTTGGATCAGTAGCTCCTAAACCAAAACAAATAACAGAATTATCATCACTCATTGCTTTGGTGATGGCCAAATTAATTGCTTCGTAGAATTTAACGTTTTTCAAAATGTTTTTTTAAATTTCAAGTTAGGCATAAATATCTTCATATGCTTCCTTCTGAGAAGGGAATGGTGCTTCAGATACTTTTTCAAATATTGAATTTATTTCATTCTCAATTTTAATATCCATATCATTTAAGGATTTTTCCTCAAGGGGATAATATTTTTTTATGTTATTTTCTAATTTCTTTATTGGATCATTTTTTTTCCATTTGATAAATTCTAATTCAGTTCTATATCCAATATTATTATCGAATTGATAACCACAGTGTTCTCTCCATCGATATGTAGGAAATTCTACAAACCATGTTCCACCACCATCTCTAATATCTTGAATAATTTCGCTTAATGTTGAATAAGCTTTGATAGCATCATTTCCATCGCAATAGGCTGTTTTCGCTCCGATGGATTTTGCTAAAGATTCAATTGATCTATTAAGAGGTTGTCTAACACTTAATGGACTATAAACGGAATAAAGATTATTTTCACAGATAAAAAGGGATGGTAAATTCTTTAGTACAGAAAAATTTAGAGATTCATAAAAAGCCCCCTCCTCAGTAGCACCATCTCCAAGGAATATAGTAGAAATTTGTCTATTGTTTTTTAATTGGCAAGCTAGAGAAAGACCCACCCCTGTTGGGATGCTATTCCCTACAATTGCTGATGTGCCCATAAAACCACAATCAAGATCAATTAAGTGCATAGAACCACCTTTACCTTTTGAACACCCAGTACTTTTACCATATATTTCACTTATCATCGAAAATAAATCTCCCCCCTTTGCTAGATAGTGTGCATGGCCTCTGTGAGTACTTACTGCATAATCTGAATGATGGACTAATTGTGAAATTGCTGCAGCTACTGCTTCCTGACCTATTGAAAGATGAGTAGGACATCTTATCTCATTTGATGGGTACTCTTTTGCGATTCTTTCCTCAACTTTTCTTATCCTTTTCATTGTGAAAAGTAAATTCATTAATAATTTTTCTGAAAAAAACTTTGAATCTTTTTTGCAATTTTTTACTGGATTCATAAATCCAAATGTTTCATCCACTTAACTGTATAACAATTTTCAGATTCATTGAGATTATTTTCTTTGAAAGCTTTTGCAATATCTTGGATCGCATTAGTTATTGAGAATTCCCTAACAAATCCTGTTTGGATTAATTTGTCAGAGTTTTGTCTATAAGATCTTGGATCATTAGATGGAGTAATAATAATTTCAGAAGGAATAATTTTTTGTATTGATTTGGCGATATCTAAAATTGAGATATTTTCAAAACCTGCGTTGTAACAACCACTAGGAAGTTCTCTATTGTTAATAAAATGCAAGTATATATTACACATGTCTGATATGTGAATGTTTGGTCTTGTTTGATTTCCTCCGAAAACGGTTATTTTCTGATTCTTAAGAGCTTGGTATGTAAACATATTTACACTTACATCTAATCTCATTCTAGGAGATAGGCCACATACTGTAGCTGGTCTTATACAATGGACTTGCATTCGATCAGAGTACGAGAGGAATACTCTCTCCGCAACCATTTTGGTCTTGTTATAAGTAGATATAGGAACAAGCGGAAGATCCTCAGTAACTTTTTCTTCCTCTTTTATTCCATATACACTACCTGAGCTGGCAAATATAAAATGTTTCAGACCACTCCTTGAAGCCTTAGCAACCAATTGTTGTCCAGCTAATACATTAACTTCCCAGCTAAGATTCGGATTGAGATCTACAGCTGGGTCGTTAGCGATGTTAGCTAAGTGAATAATTGCTTCAACATCCTCTAATGGAATTTTATCAATATCTCTTATGTCAGCTTTAATGTTTTGTATATTGGGGTCTTCATCTAAATAGTTGCCAAACCACTGTGTGTCAACATTTATAATTTCATGGCCGGCTTCAACAAGTTTTGGGATAAGAACACTTCCTTTATAACCACACCCACCAGTAACAAGTATTTTCATATTTTATGAATATAATTCCAATCCAAAGTTTTAAATAAATCTAGATTGTCTGAGACCCACTTTATTGTATCAATAAGACCTTTTTCAAGTGAATATTCTTCACTCCAATCGAATTCTTTTCTAAGAGAGGTACTATCAAGAAGATAAGTTTGATCTTTGCCTAATCTTTCATTATCCATTTTTACTATTTTTGAAAAATTGACATTTGTTAAATCACATATTTTTTCAACGATTTTTCTTATCGTGTATCCTTTATTAGAGGAAATATGCCATGAAGTGCCTATTGGTGCATGATGGAGTATTGATAAAGAAGCTTTTGCAACATCCTTAATATGAACAAATGCTCTTACTGAAGTCCCTCCTCCATGAAGGTATAATGCTTTTCCCGTGAGGCAGCTCAAAATTGTTCTCGGAATTATTCTGTAAAGTTGTTGCCCAGGACCATAAACATTTGCTGCTCTCGTAAAAACAACAGGAAAGCTGTATGCGTCAAAAAAACTTTTTAGATGCATATCACAAGCCGCTCTGCTTACGGCGTAGGGAGTACTAGGGTTGAAATTAATGTTCTCTTTAATCCATCCATTATCTGTTGTCCCATAAACTTCTGGAGTTGTTACATGTAAATATTTTTCTAAGTATTTACAATTTTTCAATTCATTGTGAAAAGCAACTTGTGAAATTAAATTAGTTTTGTACCAATGTAAGGGGTCATTCCAGCTTTCAGCAACCATTCCTTGAGCTGCAAAATTAATAATATATTTTGGTTTTTTTTCATCTATATATTGCATCAATTTATCAAGATCATGATTTAAATTTATTTCCTTAAACTCGAAATTATGAACCTGATTCTTACTATTATTCCACTTGTAAGGTAGGAAAACTGAATTTGGTTCTGTAGATCTACTTACACCATAAACTATATGACCTAAATCAATTAAATATTTTACAAAATTTGAGCCGCTAAAACTATTACTTCCAATTATTAGAAAACTCATTTATTTTTCTTAAAAGTAGATTGAAGTTTTAATTCCAGATCGTTTCTTTCTATTGGAATATTGCCCATAGATTCTACAGCTAAAGAAGCTGCAATACAACCTAATGTTGCAGTAGGCATAACTTCTTCCCCACTGCTTAAACCTACTGCCATTACTGCTAAAAGAGAGTCACCAGCCCCAGCTACATCAATCGGATTTACTGATAATGCTGGGAAAGACTGACTATTAAACCCGCCCTTTTTATCTTTAGAATATGCAATAAAACCTTGAGCTCCAAGTTTCATAATAAGATTCTCTGAATTTGTTATTTTTATCAATTTTCTACTTAGATTTTCTAAACCTGAATCTTTATCTTGCATAGCTATACGAGCTTCTTTTTCATTAGGACATATCAATGAAAAATCTTTAAATTTTATTATTGATCCAACTTGACTACTGCATTGCAGATCTCCAAATACCAACAAGCCATACTTATTTGATAATTTTTTTATGGATTCCAGAACGTTTTTTGTAATGACGCCATAAACAAAATCAGAAATTACAATACCATTTACAAAAGGGGCTTTTTCTTCAATTTCATATATTAATTTATCCTCTATTTCTTTATTCAAGTTATGATCTTCTAATTTACTAACTCTAAACAACTTTTGATTCTCTACAACATATCTTTTTTTTAGAGTTGTTGGCCTTGTTTGATCTGATATAAGTACTGGTTTTATTCCTCTTTCTAACAAGGTATCCTTTACATATTTAGATGTATCATCATCACCTACTATCGAAATAAATTCACAAGAGGCTCCTAATGCTTTAATATGCGATGCAACAACAGCTGCACCTCCAATATAGTTTTTCTTTTCTAATTCCTTTACAACCAAGACAGGAGCTTCTGCGCTCAACCCTAGTGCTTCACAGGCAGCATATTGGTCTACGATCGTATCGCCAATTACTAAAAGTTTTGCTGATTTCCAGGCTTTTAATGATTTTTGAAGAGTACTGAGGCTTAAATTTTGCCTTTTTGCTGAACTTAAAAACTGATTATTTCTTTTTTGAGAGAGTTCGTTTTGAGATCCCTTTAAAAGCTCTGAGGTGGAGTATATTATTTCACCAGCATGAAAAATAACTTTTCTATTATTTAATCGTTGTAATTTAATTGCTTTTTTAATAGTCTCCTCTTCAGGATTTTCAAATTCTTTCCCAAAAGCGAGAAAAGCAGGCTCAAGAATCTTAGTTAATTCATCAATTTCATTTTTTTTAAGACAAATAATATCATCTATTATATTTAATGAATTTAAAGCTTCAGATCTTTCTTTTTGGTTGTAATTATAAATGTTCTTATTATTTTCTATTTTATCTCCCTTAAGTGCTACTACTAGATTAGTTCCTTTTGATCTTGCGTAATTAAGATACCTAATATGACCAGGGTGAATTGTACTAAAGTGGCCATAAGTAAGTACACATCCTCTTAATTGAGTAAGGTTATTATTTATGCTAAGGATGCTCATGGTTCTATCAAAATCCTACCAGAGGTTTTCCCCTCTCTCATTGCTTGAATAGCCTCATTTATATTTTTAAGTTTATATCTATCGGAAATTATTTCTTTTAATTTGATTTTTTTCTTTTGTATTAAATTTAAATATCTTGGAATATCTAACTCAGGTTTAACATCACCTCCATGACTACCAATCAGAGATTTACCAAAATGCAAAGGTAAGCTATATATATTGATATTATTGCCTAATCTTGGAACGCCAACTAAAACAACTCTTCCCTCATCATTTACTAACGAATATCCTAATTCTATGAATTTAGGGAACCCAGTATTATCAATAAATACGTCTAATTTCCTTTCTTTTAAAATTTCTTTAATTCTTTTTGCTGGATCTTCTGAAGAACTATTAATTATATGAGTTGCACCAATTCGCTTGGCTAAATTTAATCTATTGTTGTGAATATCAACTGCTATTATAGGATATGCTGAAAGTAAGTTCGCTGCTTGAATAATATTTAAACCAATACCGCCAGACCCATAGATAACTACAGATTCCCCCATTTTTAATTTTGCATTATTTTCAATAACTCCAAATCCTGTTGTTATTGCACAACCAAATAAAGTTGCTAATTCCCTATCTGTATTTTTTGGTATTGAAGTACATCTATTTTCGCTTATTATTGCATGACTATTAAAGGTAGTTACCCATCCAGCATTTAATTTCCCTCCATTCCATTTATAAACAGGTACTTCTGATTGTAATCCATCCCCCTTTTTCCAATGCAGAACAACTAAGTCATTTTTTTTAACGGTCTTTACTCCTGGTCCTACATCAAGAACTGTTCCGCATCCTTCATGACCCATTAAATGAGGCAGAAATTTATCTTGACCTTTGGCACCGGTTATTTCTCCTAATTGAGATCCGCATATTCCACTTAAATGAACTTTTACTAAAACTTGTCCAAGTTTTAAATCTTGGGGCATTTCAACATCATCAACTAACAAAGGTTTATTTTGGGAGGTTAATATTGCGGCTAACATAGGTTTAGTATTTTTATATCATTCAAAATAAATAAAAGAATAATCTCCATTATATTTACATAGTTTAAACCACCATAACCACTCCTCCGGTGTATTAAAAGACTCGCAAGTTACTTGCCAATATAGCAGGTTAGCTTTTTCTGATTCGTTTCTATAACTCTCTACACAAAGATATTTATTTTTTTTACCAACTCTTTCCATCTCTTTTAAGGATTCCTCGAGATCGTAGCAATGCAAACAATGTAGTGTATTAATAGAAATTACTAAATCAAAGTAATTATCTTCCCATGGCAAATTATTAGAATTTCCATGTATAAGATTTTCTTTTACTTCTTCTTTACTGTTTTCAATGGCATACGATGAGATATCAATCCCATATATTTCTGCATCAGGGATCAATTTCAATAAATCATAAAGTAAATAACCTTTACCGCAGCCAATATCTAGAATTTTGGGATTTTTGGGAAGATTGTAGTGAGAGATAATCTTTTTACCCACTTTTTCCCATCTACCCTCTATGTAGTTGTAACCTCCATAACATATCTTTCTGTTACCATCCCAATATTCAAAATCAAATTTCTTTGCTAATTTTGCTGCTTTATGTTTAGGGTATTCTTTATCATTTACCCTTGCTAAATAATCTCTAGATGTGCTTTTATGCAACGCACTCATAAAATCAATTTCCGATCCCATTTATAAATAGATTGGTAATTAAAATTTAAACGAGAGTATTAAAGATATAAATTTTCAAGTAAAAAATTCAATCAATTGAAACTTTTTTATGAATTTCGTTAGCCTCTTTCAGAGATTTGAGTGTACCTATATCTATAAATGGTTCTTTATGATGCCAAGTGTATATTTTATTTATTAATTTTGGAATGATATCTAAACTAAAATCTTTAGCATTTGGTTCGTTCCTTTTAATCCAATTAAGTAAGTTTTGATTAAATAAATAAACCGCTCCATTAGCAATATTTGATGGCGGCTTGTTAACCTTTTCATGAAATTCAGTGACAATATTTTTTTTATTTATTTTTACGACACCACACGTATGAGGGGTTTTTGAATTGAATGTGAGCATAGTTAATAAACAATTTTTTGGCATGTTACGGTAGCTTTTAACTAGATCACCTAAATCACAAGTAGTATAATTATCAGCGTGAATCATTAAGACATCTTTATTTTTTAAAAGTTCGTAATTTTTCATTATTGTGCCAGCTGTTCCTAGAAGATTTTCTTCATATACTTCAATAATATTTAAGCCTGAATTATTTTGGGTTGAAATAAATTCACTTACCTGTTTATGAAGATAATGAGTATTTATTATGACATCACTAAATTCAAGAGAATTAATAATTTTTAACCAATGTAATAGTATTGGCTTGTTTCCTACTTCAACCAAGCATTTTGGCTTGCTCAAGGTTAGTGGCTTTAATCTCTTACCATAACCAGCAGCAAGAATAAGGACAATTTTGCCTTTACTCATATCTAAGTGTTCATAACGTTGTCAATAATATAATCTGCCAACGAGAAACTAGATGTGAAAGCAGGAGAAATTGCATTAAGTATATGAATGCTATTTTCTTTTTTTTCATAAATAAAATCATTTATAAGTTCTTTCTTCTCGATATTAAATAGTTGAGCTCTTATTCCTACTTTTTTACTTTTTTGAATATTATTTAGGGTAATCTGAGGTACTAGTTCCTTAGCTGCATTGATTAAATTAAAAGGATTAGATAAAAAGGCTTGTTCATGAACATATTTCCTGAAGCCTCCTCTATTTTGCAAGTATTGGTTAGACATAATCTTCAGATTGTTCAAAGATAATTTGAAATCTATATTATTAAAGCCTTCATAATTTTCTCTCCCCCAAGCTGGAGTAGCTGTAGGACCAATATAAACATATTCACTTTTCGCATTTGGGGTAAAATGAACACCTAAGAATGGAACATTTAGATCTGGGACAGGGTATACATTTGTTTTTATATTAATTCTGCATGTTCTTTTTAACTCCCAATACATGCCTTTGAAAGGAAGAAGAATATAATCTTTCCCAGCATCAAATTTTTTTGCTATTTCATCTGCATGGAGACCACTACAGTTTATTAAGGTTGCATAATTAATTTTTTCCCCATTACTTAGAGAAATACTTGAAGTATTTTTTTTGAAATCAAAATCAGAAATATTCTTTATTACTTGGACTCCAAAAACTTTTAATTCTTCTTCAATAGTTTTTAAGACCTTAATGGGATCCACTACACATGTATTGGGACTCCAAATTCCTCTGCCTGTAATGCAATTAACTTCTGGCTGAATTTTTCTAATATCAGATTCTTTGAGAATTTCCACTTTCGCACCATTTGCAAGTCCTCTTTTTAATAAAACGTCTAATTGAGAATCTAATTCTTCTTTATTAGGAATAATTAATTTGCCACATTTGTTGATAGGCAGTTTTCTCTCTTCAATCCATTCCTTCAATCTTTTAGCACCTGAAACGCAAACTTTTGCTTTAAGTGAATTTGGTTTGTAATAGATACCAGAATGCAAAACACCACTATTTCTTCCAGAGGTATGTAAGCCAATATCAATCTCTTTTTCGATAATTATAATTTTCTTTGTGATATTCCTTTTGCATAATTGATACGCGAGTGATAAACCAACCATTCCAGCCCCAACTATACAAATATCAAAATTTCTTTCTTCTTTTATTATCATTAATCGATTAATAACTCTGTTGAAGAAATTAAATCTCTTACTTTCAAAAATTTTAGTGATTGAATAAACATGATTTTAGATTTAAAAACTTTTGAATTAAAGTAACCTAATTTATCACATCGAGTTTTGATTGTTTTTTTTTCTTTTATTCCATGTCCAGTTTCGACATGAATTAATAATTTTATTCCAGCATTAGCTCCTGCTTCCATATCAGATAACCTATCTCCAATTAAAATAGATTTTTCAAGATTTATATTAAATTCTTTTGCTGCATCAAGAATCATATTTGGATTTGGTTTCCTCCAGTTTTCATTATTTTTATGTTCTAAAAAAGAATTTGCATAAATTCCAAAAAAAGGATTCGGTTCTTCAAATAACTCAAGCATTTTTTCAGTAACTAAATCATAGTCTTCCCAGCTTGAATAACCTCTAGAAATCCCTGATTGATTTGTTACTATTATATTTTTCCAACCTCTATTGAAAAATTCGCGAACAATTAATTTTGAATTGCTCTCTAATGCAACTTTATCTTGATCCTTAATGTAATGTTTATCTTCTATGAGAACACCATCTCTATCAAAAAAGACACCAAAATCTTTATAGTTCTTAGAATCTTTTCTATAAACTTTTTTATCTATGTATTTAATCATTTTAAAGATGTTGATTTCATATTTTTAGATTTTTAATATTAATAAATTAACTTTTGTTTTCATTAAATTTATAATGATTATCTTTTAAAACACAAGCTAATCCAGATAAAAATATCCAGAATATCATGCTTATTCTGAAATCAAAGTATTGAATATCGAATAGTTGTGATATTAAGAACGTGAATGAAGCAGTCCACCAAGCTTTTTCAAAAGAATTTGATTTTAAATAATCATTATTTTTAAAACTAAGAAATATTTTTCTAAATGACTTGAATAGTATTACAAAGATAGGTAAAAAAATTGCAAAGGCGCAAATAAGGCCATAACTTTGCGCTGTTTCGATATAAATATTATGAGAGTGCCAATACCAGAGAGATTTATTTTCAGCTTCAAAAAGAAAGGGGAAAGTTGCAGAACCCCAACCAAAAAATGGTTTTTCTTTTATTAATTTAAGTGAGAATTCAAAAATTTTTATCCTAGGAATGATTTCTCCTAGTGTCGCTAAGCTTCCGAATTGAGTAGTCCTAGAAATTTGATCAGGGACTATGTATCCAGCTAGTCTCTTCAAATAATCTGGAAATATAGGAAAAGATACAATAGAGACAAGTAAAATAAATAAAATTATTAATGGTATTAGTAACTTTATATTTTCGGTACTATTTATAAATGGGATAGTTAGGATGGATCCAAGCCACGCATTCCTGGATTTTGTAAAAAATAATAATAAAATTATTATTGATGATAAGATTGCAATAAAAGCTTTAACCTTTTTACTTTGCTTTAATTCATATAAATGAGCTAAACAAAATGGCCACATGAAAAGAAGCCATGATCCTGCATAATTTGCATTATTAAATAATCCAGTTAAACCTCCACCATATTCAAAATCAATAGGCCTTTGGAACCAAATAATAAATCCATTTAAAAACTCCATTGGTCCATACCAGTTGAAAAAATATTGACCAATACAAGAAATAAGAAAAGGAAAAGACCCATACAAAAAAATTTGCGAAATTTTTTTACGATCTTTTGTAAGTTTTAAGTATGGTTGAAACAACCAAAAACAAAGAAAATAAGGTATCCAATTGAATAGTCCAATAAAACTGTTGTTATTGATAAATTCACTATTATTTGGAGAATTTATAGGGACATTATGAATTATTGATGAAGTTAGAAGTAATATACCTGCAGTAAAAAAAATTTTATTCCAAATACATTTGAAATAGTTAGTGCGTTTTTTAAAGAAGCTAAAGAATAGGCTAATTAGAAAAAGTAATCCTGATAAATTTGGGATTGATACCAAAAAAAATACACCTGCTTTGAAAAAAAACTCACCCCTTTTCTTTATGGTTAAAATTCTGTACAAACAATGTTTTAATAAATTCATCTTGCAAGAATTCTTTTCTAATAGAAGAAGTTAATTAAAATAAACATCAAATTTTGAGTTCTATTAGGGAGATTCAAAGCGCTTCCTGCAGGATTCGAACCTGCGGCCCACTGCTTAGAAGGCAGTTGCTCTATCCAGCTGAGCTAAGGAAGCACTTTATTATTATATCTGAAAGGTATATTGCAAACAATAAAAAAAGATCTTTCAAAATATAATGTATGCAAAGAAAATTCTCTAAAAATTTATTTCTTTAGTTTTTTCAATAGAATATAAAGAGGAAGATTTTTGATTTTGACTAAAAGGCTTACTGAAATACAAAAAGACGAAATAGCAAGACTTTTTGAATTAGGAAAAACAATAGAAGATTTATGTGAAGAATTCAAATGTACTAAATTAACAATTACAAGGAATTTAAAAAAAATTCTTGGTGAAGAAAAATATAATGCAGTAAATAAGAATAGGAAAGAAAAAAGATTGTATGTTGGAGGTGATGAATTTGTTCCCTCTGCAAATGAGGATTATTTAAGAGAAAAGAGAAACAATAACCCTAATAAAGAAGAATTAGAGAATGTTGAAGAAGAATACTTTTCTTTATCTCCTTTTATGGAGCTAACTCCATTAGATTGCGAAATAGAAAATGTACCTCAAAAAGATTTATCTTCTATACCTATTTCAGAGATTGATTTCCCAAAGATTGTTTATTTGGTTGTGGATAAAAAAATTGAGCTAGAAACTAAACTCTTAAAAGAGTATCCAGAGTGGCATTTCCTGGCTGAGGATGAGTTGAATAGAAAAACAATAGCAATATATGATGATTTGAAAATTGCAAAAAGAATTTGTAGTAAAGAACAAAAAGTTATCAAGGTGCCAAATACTGAAGTGTTTAAAATTGTTGCACCTATACTTCTTGATAAAGGCATTTCAAGAATAGTAAGTTCTGATAAATTAATAGCTTTGTAAAGAATTTATTCTTTATTATCAAAATTTATATTTAAAAGACTGCTAGTTAAAGATCCGCTTATAAAACTAACGCCTGCAATAAAGCCTATTGGAAGTGAAATTGTTTCAAACATTATAAAATTCACTTTTTTGCTATTTGTACTATTTTGTATGCCAATCATTAAAAGTAGGAAAAGTGAAATATTAAAAGTTAATAAAAAAAATAATTTTTTAAATCTTATTGTCATTTTAAACTTTATTTAAATTTTAATACAAATTATAAATTATGCTTTTGGCTAAATTATTTTTTTTGGCTAGGTATTTTGATGCTTGTGACAAGCTTAGGCCTGCATTAATTAATTCGATAAGTTCATTTCTTAATTCAATTTTATCAAAAGCTAAACTTTGTTTTACATTATTCTGACCCTTAATAACTATTGTGATTTCACCTAGTACTTCTTTTTCTTCAAAATAGTCAATTACTTCACTAATATTATTCCCAATTTGCTCTTCAAATTTTTTAGTTAATTCTCTTGATACTTTAATTTCTCTATCTCCACCTAAATATAGTTTTAATTCTGTTAATAATCTTTTTAGACGGTGTGGGGATTCAAATATAATTGTAGTCTTTTCATTTTTACTAATCTCTAAAATAATCTTTTCTCTTTCAGATTTCTTCTTGGGAAGAAAACCTTCAAAAATGAATTTTGAAGAAGGTAGACCACTTGATACAAGAGCAGTAATTGCAGCACATGCTCCAGGTATGCAAATAGTTTTTATTCCATTTGCAATCGCTTCCTTTATAAGTATTTCTCCAGGATCGCAGATACTTGGCATACCCGCGTCACTTACTAATGCCAATGACTTGCCGTTATTAAGCTCATTTATTAAGAAAGGTATTTTTTTTTGCGAATTATGTTCAGTGAAACTTATTAATTTATTTGAGAAGTTATATTTGTTCATTATTTTTTTTGTTTGCCTCGTATCTTCACAGGCAATTAGTGCAGTATTCATGAGAATATTTAACGCTCTTGAAGAAATATCGTTTAAATTCCCTATCGGAGTACCAACAATATATAAAACATTACTTTCAGGTTCTTGGCTTTTATGAGATGATGAGTATTTAATATTCATTTAGTGATTAAATTACCCTCTGGTATAGATATCAAAGATCTTATCAATGATTTGAGAATTTTCAGTTGGGAAGCTTCCGAAACATTACTTTATTTCGCAAGATTACTTAAAGAATCTAAAAATAAAAAAAACTTTTTAAGTAATACTAATATTGATGATCCAGTTACATCGGCTGATTTGAAAGTTAATGAGATAATAATTAATAAAATTAATAAAAAATACAGAGGTATTAATTGGGAAATTCTTAGTGAGGAAAACGTAAAGTTCACATCATATAATTTCGAGTCAAGTACAGATTGGATTTGGGTACTTGATCCTTTAGATGGCACTAAAGATTTTATACAAGGAACATCTGATTATGCTATGCATTTGGGTTTAAATTATAAAAAGAGACCATATATTGGTGTTGTTTTGATTCCCGAGAAAGACGAATTATGGATTTCAGATGGGAAAAATACGTGGTGCGAGAATAGATCTGGATCTAAAATTACACCTAATTTAACAACAAAAAAGAATCTTTCTGAGATGAAACTAGTAACTAGCAAGAATCATGGAAATAGCGTCTTAAAAGATTTAATTAAAAAAATTAATTTTGATGAAGTCATAATAATGGGAAGCATAGGTTGTAAAATTGCATCTATTATTCGAGGTGAAAGTGATATATACATATGCTTGAGCCTTCCCGGTAAAAGTGCCCCAAAAGATTGGGATTTTGCAGCCCCCGAAGCAATATTAAAGGGAAGTGGAGGATCTATAACAACTTTAGATAATGAAGATTTAAATTATGGAAAATTAAATTTTGAGCAAAGAGGTGTGATTGTAGCATCCAATAATAAAGATACACACAAGGGATTATGTTTAGAAATTAAAAAAATAATAAAAGAAAACAATTTATATCCTATTTAGCTCAGTTTAGAGGCGCTACAGGCGTTGGAGTTGGTTCTGGATAAGACATTCCTCCATTCTGAGCAACTCCTCTGAGAGTAAGATTAATTCTACCTCTGCTATCAATTTCCCTAACCCTAACTGTAACTTCATCGCCTTGTCTAACAACATCTTCTACTCTCTCAACTCGCGCTTCAGATAATTGTGATATATGAACCATACCCTCCTTCCCAGGAAGTATTTCAACAAATGCGCCAATCGGAATAATTCTAGTTACTACCCCAGAGAAGATTTCTCCTTCGTGAACTTTTCTTGTTAATCCCTCTATTATTTTTTGAGCTTCTTCAGCGGCAGCTCCATCATGGGATGCAATTGTAACAATACCTCCATCCTCGATGTCTATTTTTGTATTTGTTCTTTCTGTGATTCCCTTGATAGTTCTTCCTCCAGGCCCAATAACAGTTCCAATAAGTTCTGGGTCAATTCTGAAGCTTAAAAGCCTTGGAGCATGAGGGGATAATGACTCCTCAGGCTTTTCAATAGCCTCTTTCATTTTTTCCAAAATGTGGATTCTTG
>QCCF01000002.1 GCA_003281365.1 Prochlorococcus sp. AG-347-K18 | reverse complement strand
TAAATAATAATTATTAATTTTATTGCCTATCAAAATAAATTAAGTTATTAATTTAATATTGACTCAAATTTTTCTAAATAAATGCTTAAAGAATCTTCAAATAACAATAATAAAAACACACTATCAGAGACTACAAATATTGCAAAAGAAAAAATGATTTGCAAAGACGGATTCTGCTCATTGCCAAATCAAAAAGAGTTCTCAAAACATGAAACAAATGATATGAATTTATTTGATCCTATTTAGTAAATAAATAATATTTTGATAAATTGGGAATTAAATTAATATCGTTGAATTGCTCCAATTTTAATTTATGTTTAAAGACTTTTTAAATGCATATCAAGAGTTTTGGATTAAAGCTACAGACTTCAAAGGATTCACCTCGCGATCTGACTGGTGGTTTGTACAGATAGCAAATCTAATAATTTCTTGCCTAACCATCCCAATATTTATAAGGGCTTTTGGTTTCAATGTTTATGGAATAGTTTGCATCATTCCTCAAATAGCTATTGATATAAGGAGAATTAAAGATTTTGGAAAGGATTGGAAATGGATCTTCATAAATTTAATACCAGTAATCGGATGGATCTTGTGGTTCATTTGGTTAGGCTTTGGCAAGAGCAGTAATGGAAAAAATAAACTTATATAAAAATCAACTCTTTGTTTTCTTCCTTGTTTTAAAATTTACATAACTTATCTTATTCCTTAACTCTAGTTGTTTTTCAAGAATTCTAAATACATGCCATTCACATTCTGTTAATTTCAAAAACTGATCAAGTGTGTCTTTATCTTCATCATCAAAATTTTCAAAAACTTCTGAAATAGAAATACTATTTTTATAGATAAACTCTTTTGCAACATCTTCAGGATTTTTACCTAAGTCGAAATCCTGAAAAGCTTCGTAAGAATTGAGTTCTCTTGTTAACCATTTAAACCATGGTTCATTTCTATTATTTTTTTTATTAATGAGTTTCTTCATTAAAGAATTTTTACTAATATCATCATTATTAAATATGGATTCTTTGGCAGCTGTACAATTACTCATTTTATAAATTCAATTAAAAATGTAAGAAATTCTTTATTTTTGCTAAAAGATTAAAAATATTTACTATTAGATTTTTTAGAGAATAAGTATTTATTACTTATTTTTTTTTACAAGAGATAGCTAAGATTATATTTTTACAAAGAACATTGTCTATCCCATTTTATGACTTTCCTTCATCTCCAATTTTAATTATTGGTGCTTTTGGTATTGCATTAGCAATTGCAGTTTTTTTTATCTCATATCAAAAATATTTCAATTCACCTTTGAATAGAGAGCTTGCAGAAAAGAAAAAAGCTTTAATTAAGGAAAAAAAAGAACTAAATGAAAGATTAGAAAAAATAGAACAAGATTTAAAAAATTTATGAAATTTTAAATTTAAATCATAATTAAGTGCTCAAAAAGAAGTTAACTAAATCAACTGTAGATCTCGGATTCAAGACCTTAATTTTTTAAACCGGAATTTTGGTCTATAAGAAGATATGGACAAAGATCATCTTATCGATTTAATCTCTAACAGTCTTCTTTATGAGAGTAAAGATTCTGAATCAAATAGGAATATTAGTGATTTTAAAAATTACTTAGAGAGACTAAATTTAGAGCAATTAAGAGCCATGTCTAAAGAATTTATTCTTTAGTTACTAATTTCATATTTTTATAGCAATAATCAGAACTTCTTAGAAGTTATTAAGTTCTTTAAAATCAGGAAAATATGCTTAAAGAAAAAAGTGGAGATTTTCCAAACTGCTTCAAACATATTATTTAAGACAATTAATATGAACAATAAATTAATACCTTTACCTAGTTAAACTTTCTTCTAAACTTTCTCTTAATAGGAATAGTACTATATGCATGTGTACCAATAGAGGGTGGTAAGTTATTCTTCAGAGGATGCATAAAAGCATTTGCCATACTCTCTAACATTTTCGAAAGCCAAGTCATTACTGATTTCATCTTAAAATCTACGAGTTTACATTATTATTCTCTAATTAAATTACTTAAAAGTAAATCAGTCTTTATGCTGATTGTTTATAAAAGTTTTTTTAAGAAAAAAAAACATTAAATAGTCTCAAATATTTTTTTTCTTCCTCTAAAAAAATAATCATAACTAGTTTTTAGTAAAGTAAATCAGAAGAAATTTTTACTTAGTAAATAATACTTATTTTTTCTAATTAACTTAATAAATTAAATTATTAACCATAATTTCATGCTATATCTCTATTTCAAATAAATATACAAAATCATGAAAGATTCAATTATTTCTAATGACCAAAATGCAGAAATTGATTCTATAAATTCATATTTTGAATGTATTACAGAATGTAGTATTGTTGACGGTCATCAAGAATGTATTTCTCGTTGCTTAGAAATCCATTTAAAAGGAGGAATTCAAAATGAATAAGAAAAATTACCCACAAAGAAAAACAACTTTAAAGTGGAACTCCAATGGAGAGCTTTCGGAAATTGATATGTTAAGAATTTTAGAAAAAATATCATCAAGTGAATTAAAACAATGTGAATTAACATGCAATTCTAATCAAGTCTAAAAATTATTTATAATAGAAATTTATTAAATAAATAATTACACAAATAAATTGAAAACTTAAAGAGTAATAAAATTATTTTTATTTAGTACTTTTACAATGTAAAAATAATTTCTACTAAGCTGCATTTTGTACGAGAATAATTCAAATTAAATAGTTGCCAACATATTTTTTAAATGATGCTACTAATTAAAAAGAGGTTACAACTATTGTTCAATATTTTTGATATTTGACTTAAAAAAGATTTTAATTAATATTTAGAACCTCTTTTAAAGATTTAAGATTATTCTCCGGATTCAATTTTAGGAAATACTTGTTTTTTTAAGTGATTTTTACTATTCTCTTTTTTGGTTATCTCAGTAGGATTAACTATTATTGAATCACCATGTGTGGGGCAATAATAGGTGATTAGCATCCATTTCTTTTCTTCATCCATGAAGAATGGCCTCCTAATTTAGGAACTATTGGAAAATTAATAGGACAAATTCATAGGAATTTGATGTTTTTTAATCTTTTTTTCTTTTTTGCTTAATAATTTATAAAAGTTTTGGAGAAAGTATTAATAAATAGATATAAATACGCATGACTTTTAAAAAAAAGCCTGCTACTAATTAATAAATTGTAAATTATTTCATGTCATTAGAATCTATATTAATGGTAATAGCTCCTATCTGTCTTTTTACTGTAGGAGTAATTGTTTTACCTATCTTAGTAAAACCACGTAAGCAATCAGGTCTCTCAAAAAGGTATATACGAGGTCTCTAAACCATAATTCCTAATAATAAAGATCAGAAAAAGTTGTAAAAACTAATTGATTGGAAAGATCAAGAGATTCAATATAAGTTAAAAATTAACCATTTTCTATTATATTTAAATTGTTTTTGGATAATGTTTATGTTTAAGAAATTCTATTGAATGAGGAAAAATAAAACATTATTTTTCATAAAAAGATCTTGTGGTGGATAATAAAGTAAATAAATAAATTTTATTTAACTAAATCTTAACCTAAAAAAATTTGAGAAATATAAAAATTTCTGGTCTTAAAGGCCAAGCGCTTGCGATACAGAATAGAGATATTCCAAGCATAAAAGAATTTCAGGATGTTATCCCAAAAAACTATTTTGAGAGTAACACCATAACTTCTTTAAGGTATCTCCTACAATCAGTAGGAATTCAATGGGTTGTATTTGAAATAGGTTTATCTATTCCATTCACTCCAAATATGATCCCAATTTGGATCATTTACTCATTACTATCAGGCACTACTGCAATGGGTTTCTGGGTAATTGCCCATGAATGTGGACATGGAGCATTTTCAAAAAACAAAACTTTGGAAACAATAACTGGATATTTACTTCATTCATTACTAATAGTTCCATATTTTTCCTGGCAGCGTTCTCATTCAGTGCATCATCGGTTTACAAATAATGTAACCAATGGTGAAACTCACGTTCCTTTAGTAATTAACGGAAATGGAGTTACAGAAAAGGTTGGAGGAGAAAAAGAATTACATTTTTCAAATTCCATAGGAAAGGCAAATTATGGAATTCTTCAACTAATTTTACATCTAATATTCGGCTGGCCTGCTTATTTACTTACAGGTAGTACAGGAGGGATTAAATATAAGACTTCAAATCATTTTTGGCCAGCCAAACCGTTTTCCAAAGCATTATGGCCATCAATATGGACTAAGAAAGTTTGGATCTCAGATATTGGTGTAGCTTTAACAATAGTAGGTATTTTTTTCTTCGTTTTTAAATATGGATTATTTCAAGTAATTGCAATGTATATTGGTCCTTTATTAGTTGTTAATAGTTGGTTAGTAGTTTATACGTGGCTTCATCATACAGATACAGATGTACCTCATCTTTCAAATACGGAATTTTCCTTTATGAGAGGAGCATTTCTTTCTATTGACAGGCCATACGGTAAAATCCTTGATTTTCTTCACCATAATATAGGATCGAGCCATGTAGTTCATCATGTATGTCCCACTATTCCTCATTATCATGCCAAAAAAGCTACAGTCTTAATAAAAAAAGCTTTTAAAAAAGGATACCTTTTTAATCCTGAACCTATACCCAAAGCACTTTGGAATATTGCATGCAATTGTGTTGCAGTTAAGTTAGATATAGAGGGAAGGAGATATATATGGCAATCTTCATACAATAATAAATGATTCAAAATATAAAGAACATAAACTTTATTATCACATTAATTTACGAAAATCTGAAAAGAATATAAAAGAATTAGCTACTTTTAAATTTTTGTCCTAAAAGTTATAGTCGTATTAATAATTTTTATGAGCGGAGACAATCTACACGGTAAGCAACCTATCAAATTTTATTCAGAGAAAATAACTCTGACAAAAATTGAATTGTTAGAAAAACAATTAGGTTTAGGAGAAAAAATTTCAAATCTAGATGATAAGCATAAGGAATGGAGCAGAAAGCTATCAGGTTTATAAAGTAATAAAATATTTTTTTATAATTGATGTAATTTGAGGAAAGTTGTAAAAATATTTATGCTGTATTCCCTTTTTATTTCGCTTTTCTCAATTTTGGACTCTTAAAAAACATTAATTTAATGCTGAAGAGTAATATTAATACCGTTAAAGCGGGTACTATATAAAGTATTAAATCAGAACTTAATAAAGAAGGCATTCTCGCAAAAATTAAGTGCATGTAATAAGTCGATAAAGACATTAGTTCATTAATATACAATTTATTGATAGCAATTATTTAAGATCTATAAATTATTTTTTTCTAAAACTACACATTTAACAAAAAAGGATCAGCCTGTATCCCTACTAGCTGATCCTGAATATATATTAATTTAAATTACCCTCAAATGAGGATTTCCTCCTAAAAAAAAAGGTTCCTGCGTTGTATTTATTGAAACGAGTTAATAAATATGAGCCCCAAAAATAAAAAAGTTATCAATTATTTCTTGATACATATATGTCACACATTCGACCTCCACAGAGCTTAAAAAGCAAAATATTATCTTTTTCTTTACAAAACTAAATAAATATGTTATATTTGTTTACAAATTATTTAAAAAAAAATGACTCCAGAAGCAGAACGTTTTAATGGTTGGGCAGCGATGTTAGGTTTCGTTGCAGCAGTTGGTGCATATGTCACAACTGGTCAGATTATCCCTGGTTGGTTCTAATGAAAGACATTAAAACCAAAATTGTAGAAAAAGAAAAAATTGTTGCTGAAAAGCTTAATGGCAGATTTGCGATGTTAGGTTTTGTAGCTCTAGTCGGCGCTTATTTAACAACAGGACAAATCATCCCCGGTTTTATCTAAGGAAGCAATCAAAAATACCAAAGAACCGATTTTAATATTTCGGTTCTTTTTTTTTCGCAATATTATTGAAATCGATATTATTTTATAATTAATTTACCTACAGCATTTTTCAAATAATATAGAGATAGTTTCTTTTTAGAAATCAGTATAAAAACTCTACCCGGATAATAAAAACAGAATTAAAGTACTTTTAAAACTTGGAGCTAATTATCTTGGTCAACCTAGGATTAGAAATATTATTTTGGTCAATTCTATTACTTTATATTGGCTCAATACGAACTCAGGGTAAGAAAATTTTAAGCAGCAACATTGAGTAGAAATTTCCTGAACAAAAATAGCTCAATTCGCATAAAGAGAATTAAATATTAAATAATTCAATGAAATAAAACATTAATTAAACTTTTTTTCTCATTTAATATTGCTTAAATCATGATATCTTAATCAAATTAATTAGATGATTTCATGAGGGTAAAGCTTGAACCTGATACAGCCTTTATTGGGAAAAAATTTGCATATATATTTCTCTTCGTAATTTTTGGTCTCAATGCATTAACGTTTATTTGGTTTTTTTTATACTCAAACTTGAAAATTTTTAATTAATTGTAGTTTAGAAACTAAGGCGTAAATAATAATTCAGAGTATTAAAGTAAAGGATTAATTAGATATCATCTGAATGTATTAAAAAGGTTAGAAATTTAAAAAATTCCTGGAATTATTTGTCCTGTGGTTACATAAGCACCAAGTAATGCCACGAAACCAACCATAGCCCATCTTCCATTAACTTTTTCAGCGTTTTGAGGATATCCATCGTAAGATACAGACTCATCAATGTATGGTCTAGTCTCGGAAGGAAACATATTTTGTCTTCCGCCTGATTCTGTCGTAACCCCTGAATTTGACATCTAATAAATAATAATTGTTAATAAACGTAACACAAATATTAATTTATGTAAACCTAAGGCAAAAAAATTTTCTAGAAAGAACTTACCCGTAAGTATATGACAATTTTGTCAAAGTTTATGATCAAACTAAATTGTCCCTTCAAACCTAATTTATAAATGTTTCACAAGTGATAAGCATTTATACTCACAGTAAGTAATTTTACTTAGTAATATATGAATATAGCATTTAGGAAGTGCTTAGCCGGTTAACCTCAGGTAATCTGAATTTAACTAGTTCGTCATGAGCTTGCTAGGGGATACTCGCAAGCTCTTTTAATTCTTAAAGTAAAGCAAATAAAATAAATACTTCAAATTTTTTTTTGTTAGAGATAAAATTCAGCCAATTTGATTGCTGCCAAAGTTATAATTCATTGCTAGATAGAAAATAAAATAAGCAATCTTATGTCTTTAGATTTCATTCTCATACCTTCATGTATTTTGATAATACTTTTTCTGTTAAATCGAGAAAATAGAATATACAAAAAGAATCAAAAAAACTAAATAAATTTAAAGTTAATAAAACTAATTCTAGAAGGTTTGTGCCATCTTATTTTTTCTATTCAAAAATATATTTTAGAAACTCAGTAATTAGTTAATAAATAGCGTTTAATCTTAAAAAATTTACTAAAGAATCTAAATTAAGTTTTTACTTAAAATTAATTTATGCCAATATAATCTTGAACGATTAATCTGCTCTAATTTTTGTTGGCAGTGCATACACTTACATTCCTTTAATATAGATTTATTTTTCATTAATTTGCTCTTTTTTTTTAATAAACCAAATTTTCTGTTTGACAGCAAATATTAATAAATAATTTTTAAATTTTTTTTTAGATATTAAATAAAAAAAACATTCTTAACTAACAATTTTACATTGGTCTCTAAATCATTGATATTTTATAATGCAAGAAGGCATTTCATATTAAATAAATTACTTTTGAAACTTTCAAATCAATCACTAATTAGAACAACCATAAATAAGATTATTACTCCTTGGTATGCAATCCCCTTAATAGATAGATGGTTATTGGGACAAATAATACCTCCTATGATATTTGCTATATCTGCTTTTACTGTTATCTCATTATCTGTAGGGGTAATGTTTGATCTCATCAGGAAAATAGTTGAATTTGGTTTACCTTTATTTTTAGCTTTAAAAGTTCTTTTTTTTAGTTTGCCTAGCTTTTTAGTTTTATCATTCCCAATGGCAGTTTTATTATCTACTCTATTAGCCTATGGGAAACTATCAAGCAATTCTGAATTGTTAGCTCTGAAATCTTTGGGAATTAAAACTTCACGTATTATTTCTCCTGCCATAGCCCTTTCAATATTCATGACAGGATTGACTTTTTACTTTAATGATAATTTAGTTCCTGCAAGTAACAAGTTGGCTGAAACAACATTAAGAGCAGGAATCGGAAGTTCTTTTAGCAGTGAAACAGGAAAAGATAATATCATGTTTTCACGATATGGCTCTAGAATAAATTCTTCAACTAAAAAACCAACAAAAACAAATACTTTCCTTACTCATATATTTTATGCTTCATGGTATGAAAACAACATTATGCAGGGTGTTACAGTATTGGATTTTTCTAGAGAAGATTTTCAACAGATTTTGAAGGCAAATACTGCGAGATTTGATAAGAAAAACTCTTCTTGGATATTTTATGAAGGAAGTATTGTATCTATAGCACCAAGCGGACAAACTACGAATATTAACTTTAAAGAATATACATATCCATTTGTAGAGGGCCCTATGGAGTTGGCAAAAGTTCCTAGAGATGCCAACGAAATGACTTTGAAACAAGCTTTACAGGCTGAAAAGATATATAAAAGAACTGGAAATCTTAAAGAAATAAGAAGGATACAAGTTCGCATTCAAGAAAAATTTACTCTACCTTTTGCATGCTTAGTATTTGGTCTAATAGGAAGCAGTTTAGGATCTAAATCTAATTTAAGATCCTCAAAAAGTCAGGGATTCGGATTAAGCGTGATTCTTATTTTAATTTATTATGTGATGTCATTCGTATTCAGTTCATTTGGAGTAAAAGGTTTATTAAGTCCAATTTTTGCTGCATGGCTACCTGTCTTATTATCTTTAGGAGGTGGAATTTATTACCTAAGAAAATCAAGTTCTACATAATCTTTTTATATACAAAATCAACATAATCAATAAAAAACCATAACAAATTGATGTTTTCCATAGATAAAACTTGTGTTGAAGCCTCCAATATTTACAAATTCTTTTTGTAGTTTAAAATTTTTATTTTTTAATTTTTTTTTTATTAAGAATATTTTTTGAATTTATCTCATGCCTTTCTAGATATTTATTTTTTAAACGTCAATATGAAAACTAGCTAAAATTTCATACCAATTTATCCTATATACATTACAGCGTATTTATCCTCAATTTTTTAACCAATAAACCATTTAACAACATATAGTTCAACATTAGTTTTTTTCTCGTCCTCCAGAAATTCCAAAAATAAATTTTATATTTCTTCCATCTTTTTTAGATATTGGAGTAATTAAAACTAAATCTAGAATTACAATAACAATTTAAACGATTGTTAAACTTTAAACTAATTTTTATTAATATCAAAAAACTATTTAAACCACCCTTTTTTCTTTGCTTTGACTTCTGGAGAAGTCTGAATTTTGGGGGATTCATCTGGTTTGCCCTTGAGGATCATTAAAGGAACAGTAGCCCAAAGAGCTAAGAATAATATCCAAAATAAATAAATGTTCAATGTTTTAAAAATTTTTTTTTATATTAAGATTCACCAGATTAAATCTGTGGGTTTCTTTTTAAAGTTCAAAACAACATGTATAATGATTGGATTTTTAGCTAAAACGAATTAATTTGCTTATTGTGCTTTTAATTTGCAGATAATCTTTAAACAAAAAAATAGCTATTTAAAATTATAAATATTAGAATAAGCAAAATTTTTCTACTCATTGATATAACTATTTGAAAAAGATAATCAGTGCATATTCCTAATTTTAATTATTTTTATATTCAACGCTTTTTCAATGAAAAATTCTAAATTAATAAAAAATTGTAGTTTATGTCATAGGCCTGATAGTATTCATTAAAGGGTTAAATCAAAAATTCATCCAAAATGGATTTTTAGTTGTAAAGAATGTTGGGAGATCATTTCAAAACAAAAAAAATATTCCTATGGTGGAACTAGAAAGTCAAAATCATAAATAATTAAACATCTAATTTCCATAAATAATTTAATAATTAGAGCATCTAACACCAAAAAAAATTTATTTACTAAATAATTAAAAGTTAATAATGATTTTTATTTATTTTTTCTCTCTTAATTCTGGGAAGCAATTAGCAATATGAATTAATTCATAAACCTCTTTATTATCATATTTCTTATTAGATATTCCACTCCCTACTTCTAATCCCATCGCTTTCATTTTCTTTAGGATCAATGCCTTTCTCTCACTACTAGACATAGACTTGAATTTTCTTGTTCGTTCTTCTTTATTCATTAGATTTATATTTAATTAAATATTTTTAATTACATGAAATTTTTTTAATATCGTCTAGATTTTTGTGAGTACATCAGAAAATTATAAATGAAGATTAATATTATTCTAACGATTAATAATGTAAGTAAGAAAACCAGTAAATGTTAATAATTTAAATCCAATAAAAAATGGCAAATATTTTTTAATTTTTTTACCAAAAGGTAATAATGTGTTGAATGAATTTAATTTGTTCTGCATTATGGATATTATAAGGTTTGACTATTCTAGCGATTTTTTTGTTCTAAATTAAGTTTATCTAGTTAAAAAGCTATATTTAAAAATTAAAGGGATACCACTTCTCTTTCTTTGTAACTGATTAAAGCAACAATCATTTTGTTATTAAATGAGTTTGGGATCACGAAAAAAATTGCTTACTTTTTATATAAATAATGCAACTTAAATTTTCATTTTTATTAATGGAGTGCAGAAAAATAAAAAAATATCCAAAATAAACCCAGCATATTTTTAAGTGGGAAATATTAATGTGATACTTTACTTCGGTTTCAAAATTTACTTTTAAAGGAAAACCAAACAATGGCGAACATAATAAACCTTGTATTTTAAAAAAGTAAATAATGTTTTTTCAATTTATTAGATAACAAGATCTACACGAGATCAAGATTCACCTTTATAAGATTTAAAAAATTAATTTGTCCTTTATTAGCTAATTTATAAGATAATCAGGAAAAAACATACACATTAGAAAGACTAATTCCTATATCTAAAGCTAACAAAGCAATTAGTAATTTTCTCATTTTTTTGAACTATCAACAATTTTTTTATAAAGCTCTTCAGAGATAGGTTGCATAGTCTTAATAATAATTGATAATAAATTAATTATTCTAGAGTTGGTTTCTCGTTACAAAATATACGAATCAATAAATTTTCAAATAGGAAAAAACTATTTTTATCATAAGTTATTCTTATGAAGTATCAAACGAAACTTAGATATAAATAAATTTGATGCCGGTCAATAATTTTCAAACAAAATAAATGCTTCGCTATTTTATCTCAAATAACTTGAACCTCTATAGGTAAGTTTTATTATCTTTTCTTCTCTTTTCTTGCAATATACAAATGACTTTCCATTAAAATACATGTTAACCATGATACAGCTCCTAAATTTGCTCGAGTCCCCGTCCTATGGCTTGAGTCGAACTGCGGTCTATCGAATAGTAGATCGGACGATTTTTGTAGCATTTTCTACAATCTATAATTATCGTATTTATACTTAGAAGTCAACACTTATGTGAAAGTAAACTTCAATTTCAACATAGTTCTTTACTTATAAAACCCCTTAAAGAATAAAAAAATTTAAATACGAGTAACTCCTTAAAGTAATAAAATAAATGATAGAAAAAATAGATAAGACAATGCAGAGATCCAATTATTAACTTTCCAATATAAATCTTAATTGAGTCTCAGCACTGAGAATATCAATTCTACGCTTGAATGATTTCAGAATTTTAATTAATTTTTTCAAAAAAGAGCATTCTTAATTCATTGATAATAGTATTATTATTAGAGCCAATACATCAATGAGCAAAAATACTGAATCAATTGATATAACTTAAGTCTTGTAACCCTATTATACAAAA
Source organism: Prochlorococcus sp. AG-347-K18 (assembly GCA_003281365.1). Taxonomy (GTDB): domain Bacteria; phylum Cyanobacteriota; class Cyanobacteriia; order PCC-6307; family Cyanobiaceae; genus Prochlorococcus_A. The sequence goes on along the minus strand of QCCF01000002.1, from coordinate 257,723 downwards.
ATAACCCAAAAAAAAAATTCCTTAAAAATTTATTTAAATTCTTATTGATTAAGCCTCGAGAAAGTGCGAAGTTTGGGAAAGAGTATTCATTCCATAACTTTTCACTCAATTTTAAATGCCATCTCCTATAAATATTTAAAATTACAAATTCGATGAATACTTATTTAGTTACCGCAACTTTTAAAAATGTTGCTTTAATGGGTGCAGCTTACGATCTATTTTTAAAAGTTATTGAAGCTGGAACTTTGAATGATGATTTTGAGGGATTCAAAGTTATGGGAAGATATCATGCTTCCTATTCGAATAATGTTTATATTATTGTCCAAGCATCCTCAGGTATAAAAATGACAGAACACTTTGCTCCTTGGAAAGTTAAATTTGATATAGATTTTGATATTAAACCAGTTATGACCGATGAAGAAAAAGTTGCTGAGCACAAGTTAGTTGGGTCATTAATGGCATCCGAACAGAAAATGGGGTTTACAGGTTAAATTATTAATTATTAGTTTATCTATTTGTTTAAAATTACACCTTTCAAAGTAAAATTAAAACGGTGTTTCTTTGGAAGAGTTTCACCAAGGGGGCTAACCTTAGCCCCTTCCTCCGTAAGAATTTTTTGATTGATAGTAAGCTAAACTCAACTTTATCAAGCCCTCTTATTTGCATGAAAAAAAGATATTTTGCTGAAAGGTTAATTACTCTTATTTTTTCTTTGATAAACTGATGAATATTTCATCCCATCTTTTGATTGATTTTATAATTCTTAGTGCTGCGTTAACAATAACATTAGTATTAAGGGCAAAAGGTAATACTGCTAGAAATAAAAAAGGACTTAAATGAATACAAAAAAAGACGAGCAGAAATTAAAAGAATTTAAATTATTTAAAATTAGAAACTTTCTTATTTATGCAAGTTATATAGCTATTGGAATCTTTTTACTTTATTTATATTCGTCTTATATTTTTATAAATAAATAGTCTTTATTTTTGGCATAGCAGTTACTTTTGGAATATTAAGTATTTTATTGCTTGGTGGTTTTACTTACACTACTTTTAGATTCAAAAGATAATTAATTTCTCATTTCATCTTTGATGAGAAACTTCTATTCAAATTCTTTATTTCTTGTGATCCTCTAATTTCTTCATTTGTAATTTTAATTACACTTTTATCACCTATTTTTCTTGCATATGCTAACCAATTTCTCATTACAAGAAAATTATTTAAATTAAAACCATCAATATTAGGGGTCGATTTACCCCAATCATTATTACTTTTATCGAATTCCCTTTCTATTTCTAACCAATCTTTTTTGTAGTCCATTGGTTGATCGCCTGATAGTCTTATTTCCTTATATTCTGGGAACTCTAATGCATACTCTGAACAACCTCTTTTAATATTAGATTTGAGATCAGTTCTAAGATGTTTTTTGATTGCAATATTTATTGCTTCAGATACTTTTAATGCTTCTTTTAAACCGGAACAATAAATTAATCCCTTATAAAAACCTGACACATCTTTCCTAGTCTCCACCATGCATTTTCTTGTATTTTCACATTTAAATGAATTAAAAACTAAAAACAGTTTTATTAACTCAATTACTGAATCAACTTCAACTTGAACCTTATAACATTCAAAACAAAATTCAGGTATTATTTTGTGCTCATTAAAAATAAGCATATGGCGCTTACAATTTAAATTTTTTTCATTTTTTCTATAGATTTGCGAAAAGGGAGTTTCTAAATTTAAATTATATTTTTTATAAATATCAAGTCCTAGCATATAAATCCTTATCGCTCTTTGATCACTAATATTATTATCTTCTCTTATACCAATATTTATAAATTTATATTCTTCATTTATATTGAATAAATTGTAGTTTACTTTTTCTGGTTTAAATAAAGTTAATAAATTTATCAAATTAGCTTCAATAATTTCATCTCCAGGTTTAAGTTCTATTGCTTTTCTTAGAAATTTCTCTGCTTCTTTAAGTTTGCCAAGATCTCTCAAAACATTCCCTAGGTTAAAATATGACATTGCATAATAGGGGTCAATATCTATTGCTTTTATTAGAAATTTCTCTGCTTCTTTAAGTTTGCCAACATCATATAATGTATTACCCAAATTGGAATATGCAATTGCCAAATATGGAGCAACTTCTATTGCTTTTCTTAAAATTTTTTCAGCTTGTTTAAATTTCTTGAAACTTCTTAATATTGCTCCATAGTTTGAAAAAACATTACCATCTTGAAATCCTTGACTTATAAAATATTGATAATAAATTGCTGCTTCTTTTAATTGTCCTTTTGAATGTAACTTCAATGCTTTATGAATGATTTCTTCTTTGGAGAGCTTATTATTTAATTTATCTTTTTTTTTTATTTTAGATTTGTCCTCTTGCCCAAAACCCTTCATTTCGAAAATTTCATTTTATTATTGAATTATAATCCTTTCTAATAAATTAATACTAAGTTTCTCTTACAAAATAAAGATTAAAATGAGAAAACTTAATCGATTAAGTTCAGGTATTTTTCATTCTTAATCAGAATTTCTATAGCTGGTTTAAGTAAGTTTTTATAATTTCTCCAGCCTCCAATAGATTTTGAGTTGATTGGTGAACGAATTTGGACATTACTTGCCGTTGTAACTGATCTTGAATTTTCATGAGGTTTTAAATAAGCTTTCTCCCATTCCCATCCAAGCCAATTGACCAGTAATTTAATTTTTTTGTTTGGGTTAGTAACAAGCTCGTCATAATTTAATTTATATATTTTTAAAGGATATTGTTTATTGTAAATATTAATTATTTCTTCATGATTTAAAAAAACATTGGCACAATCCTTTATTGAAGAAGCATATTCATTTCCACTACCAAAATGAGCCCTGTAAATTGAAAGAATATTATCTAATGGATTTCGAAAGCAATAAATAATTTTTGAATTTGGTAACTGATTTGCAATTATTCCTGCATAAAGATAGTTATATAACCATTTATTAGTAGTAATTGTTAATTTACTATTTAAACATTTTATTTTATTAGAATAAATCTCCGCTAAACTTTTTTCTCCTGAATCCTTTTTGCTTTCTAAAAATGATTCCTCTAATATGTTAGTCTCTCCTAAATCCAAGACATTTTTATTAATACTTATAATCGATTCAACAAGTGTTGTACCACTTCTTGGCATTCCTATTATGAAAATATTTTCATGATTGTTCCCAACTTTATCAGAATCAAGTATTTTTTTATTAGATTCAATCAATAGGTTTTTAGACTTATTGATTAGATATTCTGGATTAAAAGGTTTGAGTTTTAATTTAAGATTATTTGCTTTTTGGAGTAACTTTGCACTTTCAAAATAATTCTTTTGAATATGAAGTATATTCGCTCTTGCAAAGAAAATATCAATTTTTTCTTCATCATTTTTTTTATTTAATATTTCTTTTGAAAAAAGATATTCGTAAAATGGGAAATCTTCAGTTGAAATTTTTAGTGTGGATAAAGAATAATATGCTCTAGCAAAATTTGGATTTAATGTAATTGCTTTTCTTAAAAAAATTTTTGCTTCTTCTAATTCACCAAGATCTTTTAATACATTACCTAGATTGAGATATACTTTTACGAAATCTGGTTTAATTTTTATCGCTTTTCTAAAAATTTTTTCAGCTTCTTTAAGTTTTCCAAGTTCTTTTAATACATTACCTAAATTAAAATATGCTATTACGAAATCTATATTAATTTCTATCGCTTTTCTTATAATTTTTTCTGCTTCTTCAAGTTTGCCAAGATCTCTTAATACATTACCTAGATTAGAATAAGCCATCGCGAAATCTGGTTTAATTTTTATCGCTTTTCTTAAAATTTTTTCAGCTTCTTCAAGCTTGCCCAGAGTCCTTAATATTGCTGCTAGATTTGAGTAATTAGATGCTAGATCTGGTTTAATTTCTATCGCTTTTCTTGCAATTTTTTCAGCTTCTTCAAGTCTTCCAAGTTCTCTTAACAATAATCCGTAATTAGTATAAAATCTATAGTCATTTAAACCTTGAGATAAACAATATTCATAGCTTCTAAGTGCATCTGAAAATTTCCCTGCTGAATGAAAATTAAATGCTTGATTTAACACCTTAGCATTGATAATCTCAGCATGTTTTTTTTTATTTTTTTTCTTGTAAGGTTTCCTTCTTTCACCAAAGCCCTGCATTATTTATCTTTGATACTGTTTTTATAAATTACTATAAATATATAAGTTTTTATAAAAAAGTTATCAATCAGTTAATGTTAATAAAAAAGGGGCTTATCAAGCCCCAAATATAAATTCAAAAAGAGATTTTTTTCAGAAAATACCGGGCAAAATTTGACCAGTAAAATAGTATGCCCCTATAAGAGCAAACATTCCAAGCATTGCAGCTTTACCATTAAGCTTTTCAGCTTTTTCGGTCATGAATTTTTTAGCGAATTCCATAATGATTTTATTGGATTTGATATTTATAAATTATCCATTAGAATTTTAAAATGATGTAGTATTTTCTACCAAATTGCTATCTTTAAAAGATAAATATTTAGTGGATTTTTAAGAATATAAAAAATATTTAATTTCAATTTGAATCTGATTAATTTAAATTTATTAATGACATTGTTAATTTAATAAAATTGAAAAATGGAACTTCTTCTACTTGTCTCGTTCTATAATCGCATATACCAAATTATATATATTCTAATTTTTGATAACTTAACTCTTTTTCTGAACAAAGAGCATCAATAAAAAATGTAAAAGCATTTTTTATAATATGTTTATAAGCATTTCCGCAAGACATAATTAACCCCCTTGGGGCTAATAATTATTCAGTATCTCTTACTCATAAATAAAGAGGGGTAATACCTAAAAAATAGAGGGCATTTGTTTGCCCTCTACAAGTCTTATACACTTCACTGTCCACAAAGTCGATGAAGTGCTTTTGACTCCTGAATAATTAACTACTCTCATTTAATGGTTAAAGATAGTCGTGACAACCATAAAGCACATATACTCGGGTAATAATACTCTATTAATTTCAAGTTAAAAGGAGGATAATTAAGAAGTAGAGAAATAAGGAGGTTTTATGAAACTCACTACTCCATTCATAGCTCTCAGCAATGCAATTTCAGATATGTGGAGAATGCATGATTTCAATTATCAATTACCCAAAAAAGAATTGCAAAAATATTGGGATCAAGAATGTATAGCGCATCCTACTCATAGTCATTGCAAACTTTATTGTGATTAATATTCGATCTATTTTAAGTATTATTACCCTTGTTTTTTATATTTAATCCGTACTAAAGCTTAGTTATTAAAAAAAGGAGGAAAAGTAGATGACTAATTTAAGTTTAGAGATTCTTTTTTGGACAATCTTAATTTCATATCTTGGTTTAAGGTTGAATCAAACTTGGAATGGCTACAAACAACAATATTAATAGGAGGAAGAAATGAAACTACAAACGCAATTCACAGTTCCTAAAAAAGATCTGAGAGATCTTGACTACGTAAAGAAAATGCAAACATTAGATAATACTCTAAAACAAAGTTGTATAGACTTTCCATCTGAAAAAGATTGTTTAGTTTGTTGCAACTAAGTATCAATAAATAATTATTTTTCTAATAAATTCTAGTCGTATTTGTTAATCCACTAGCAGAGAGGTTGAATTATGAAATTAAAATTCTGCCCTACAACTATTTTTAGAGAAACTCCCAAAGTAACTTTTTTTAATGCTGGCATAGAGTTATCTAATGGTTGTGATGTAGTTATGCATACTGGAGAGGCTATATCACCTCCAGATGAATTTGAGTATGAACAGTACTACGTACACAATCATCAAATTGATCGCAATTTAGTTATTAAAGGTGATCGGAAATTTATTTTGATAAATCCAACTTGGGATGAGCCACATCATGTGGTTTATCTAAAAAGATCTATGGGAGCACTTGAAATTCCTATTGGAACTTATCACAGGTCAATCTCTGGGAAAGAGGGGAGCATTGTTTTAAATCAACCTATCAGAGATAAATTTTTTGATCCCAAAAAAGAATTTATCCCTCAAAAATTAAACAATTTAAGCCTAATTAATGCTAGAAAAAGTCCACCCGTTTATTGGATTTGGGAAAATGATCAAATCAAAAGATTAATGTTTAATCCTTTAGTAAAAAAAACTGCAAATTCAAATAGATCATCCTTATCTTGATTCTGATAGTAATGGTTTGACTTGGTTAGCAAAAACATTACATGGGCAAAAATTAATTGGAAATATCACTTTTTTTCAAAAGGAAAAAGGGGTGATCTAGCAGAATTAGCGGGGGATCTTTTATAGAAAAACCTTAAATCATTAAAATTAACAATTCAGAAAAGGGAGAGAAAAATGAAAAATAAATTTAAATATACTTTTGAAAAAGAAAGAAGTAACAAGGTTGAATTAGTTGCTAGTAATTTAGAAACAATTTTAAAATCTAGTACTTATAAACTTGCTCACGAAGATATAGATTTATTGAATACTGATGAAATGAGAGGAGTGAGGATGCTCCTTGAAATAACAAAGCCTGAGCAGATATTTGCAAAAGAAAGGATAATTTCAACTGTAATTGTTTTTGGGGGCGTCCACATATCAGAAGAAATTACATCCAAAAGAAGGTTGGATAATGCTGTCAAACTTCTTTCAAAAAATCCTAAATCTAAATCTTTAAAGATCACTATCGAAAAATTAAAAAATTTGCATTCACTCTCGCATTATTATTCTTCAGCGAGAGAGTTATCTAAATTAATCTCGCTAGATAGCAAAACGAAAAGTCCTAATTCGCATGTAATAGTTACTGGTGGGGGGCCAGGGATTATGGAAGCAGCTAACAGAGGAGCTTTTGATGCTGGCTGTAGGTCTATTGGATTAAATATAAGCCTGCCAAATGAGCAACACCCTAATTCTTTTATTACACCAGGATTATGTTTTAAGTTTAATTATTTTGCAATGAGGAAATTTCATTTCGTTATGAGATCTAATGCTGCAATTTTTTTTCCAGGGGGATTTGGAACTTTAGATGAATTATTTGAATTATTAACATTAAGACAGACCAGAATGAAGAAGAAGATTCCAATAATTTTATTTGGCCGAAGCTATTGGGAAAAGGTAATTAATTTTCAATTCTTATCTGATATGGGGTTGATTGGAGAAAATGATTTATCTATTTTTCAATACGCTGACACAGCAAATGAAGCTTGGAAGATAATAAAACAAAATAGCTAACCAAATTAAATAAAACGCTTATTAGTACAATTATTCACTAACTTTGCTAAGTAGAAATTTTGATTGACAATTAATATAAAATAATAAAAAGTAAAGTCATCAGTATTCTGTGAAAAGTTATCTAATCTCAGGTTTAGTTGATTAATACAGAATCAAAACTAATCTTTTTGCAATTTCGCCCAATCATGCACTAAAGGTTTTTCAGCAAAAACTTTTAATTGTAATAATGACAAAATCAAAAATAGAGCAATATATATTTTCTGTTTCAAAATAAAAAAAGATGTAATTCCTTTTCATTTTAAATTGATTGTCAACTTTTATTTATATCTCTAAAAACAAAGTATTATTAACAAATAGGCTTAAAATTAAACAATGAAAAATATATCAAAAATTTTATTTCTCATTATTTTCGTAATTCAGATTCCTATAAATATAAAGCTTCCAAAAAGTGTTTTTACTGGCTCAAATTATTTATTGAATATAAGTTCCATTAAAGCAGAAACGGCTGAAGATTTTTTATTAAAAGCTTCAATCAAAAAAGATAGGGGAGACTTGGAGGGTGCAGTAAACGACTTAAATAAAGCATTAGAGATTAATTCAGTTTATAAAGAAGCTTTTTTATATAGAGGCACTATTTTTGTTGCTCTAAAAGAATTTAAAAAAGCAATTAATGATCTCAATTTTGTTGTTAAATCAAATAGCAAATCTTCCATGAAATCACTTGCCTTAGAAAGAAGAGGTTTAGCAAGATTTTTCATGAAAGATTACACTGGAGCCGCAAAAGATTTTATTGCGGCAATAGAAATAAATCCTGATGAATTTCCTGCCTCTTCATATAAGATATTGGCTTTAGCAAAAGAAAAAAATAATGATTATGAAGCAGCAATTTTATATTTTAATAAAGCCATAAAATCTGAACCAAACTCTTCTTTTCTTTACGAACAAATAGGGATAACTAAGTTCAAAGCAAGTAAATCAGGATATTGTAAGGATTGGGAAATTGCTTCACAACTAAGTTCAGAATATGCATTGCAATTATTAGATAAATTCTGTAATTAGAAAAATTTCAAAAAAGATTTTGATTCAGACTTATCAAGAATACATTGATCAAATTCTTTTAAAAATTCTTCTCTAAAATATTTTATAGAGTAAAAAATGTTTTTTCCTATTGCAAATTTTGTAATTTCGTTATATTCAACCCTTACATTATTATCTATTAAATTTCTTTGATGGTTACTTAATACAAAATCAGCATTACTTTGTTTATTAATATTTAATTGCTCTATAAAAGAATAGATTTCATTGACATCGCCAAAAGAATGATTATAAATAGTATTTTCCATTCTGTCTTTAAAGGACTCAAATAAATTATCAAAGCAAATTTTAGAATATTTTTCTTTTGCCTTTTCTAATTTTTTTAATTCTTTAATTCGAACCTTTTCTTCTCTGCTCATTTGTTTATTTGATTCTTTATAAGAATTTATACAATCTCGAAAAATTTGCTTCGCACTAAATTCGTTTAGTTGATTTTGAGCTCTTTTTTTACATTTAGAATATTGCTCACTAGATACTTTTCCCAAAAAGGCATAACCTACAGGCACGTTTAGGATGAATAAAAAAAATACAAAAAGCGGGATATTCTTCATTACTTTATTTTAGGAAAATTATCAAAATAAATATATCTATATTTTGTAAATACATTTTCTCATGCTTAAATAAAATTAAAAAGAAATGTTAAATAATAACGAAGCTTACGCTCTTGCTAGTTGGATAAAAAATAAAAAAAAGATTTCTGGAGAAAATCCAAAACTATATGAATGCATTTATTGGTATAAATGGAGATTTGAAGATAAAGAACTTTCAGTAAGTGACAAAAATTCAATAGCTCATATTTTGGATTATAACTAAAGACTATTAATTTCATAATTACCCCACAACACTCATCACTTTCCTAATTAGGAACTTTGATGGATAATAAATTTATACCAAAAAGGGTCGAATTGCACCTATTTCGATCAATAAAATCTCCCAAATCTCATGATATGACTGAAGAAAATTTCTGGCTAATGAAAAGTGAGCGCGTCTAGCTATTACTGGGATTTCAGGGAATCGTAATTTTTTACTCAAACTTTACTCAAACTTTTACAGACTAAAAAACTAACCGATATTGAGTTCGGTTCGAAGTAAGAAAAACCTGAAACTATTAATCTCTTTTGATGAATAGTCTTCAAATGACAAAGACACAAAGCACAAAAACTACATTAAGTAGCAAGCTAAGTGTCTTAGAAGTAATCTGCATTAATTAAAAAGGTTTTTGTACTCGTGTGTAGGAGTGCGGGGTTAACCTTGAAACCGCTAGGCTCAAGTCCTTACGAAAAGGAGAAGTCCTTAGACCACTTATACCTAAGAAACACACTCATCACAAGTAAAAATAACTTGATTGACAGTCGATCTAAACTTAGAGGGATAAAACCCTCTTTTTTTTGATGAGAAACAAATTTAAAAGATCAGCTTTTTTTGATATGTCTGATGACCTTTTCTATCGAATATCATTAATAGGATTTTTAGTTGTTTTTAGCTCAATGGTATTTTTTCTAACGAAATATAGAGAAAAAAAAGTTAATAATATAAGCCAGATTTCCATAACTGAACAAATTTAATTTTGAAAGCAGTAATGCAAAGATTTATAATTTCACCGTTATTTGCTTTATCTAGGTTTTTTATAAATATTTACGGAATATTTTTAAAGTTTTTTCTTCAATTAAATGGAGGTTATTGGTCAAGAATTGGTTTAGCCGAAAATATTACAGAGGAAAGAATAAAAAAAAGAAGATTTTATATCCTGCCTTTTTATATTCTTCTAGCTTTATTGTTTGGATTACTATCTGCTCTATATTGGTATTTTGTTATTCTCCATGTGCCACTTTCAATAGAAAGATATTTAAGTCCATTGAATAACAATATTGCTTTAATAATTGCTTTTGCTACTTTCTTTGGTTGGCTTTATATTCTTTGTAAAACAAACAAATAAAATGCTTACTGAGAGATGATGTGGTCCGCGGATTAAAGATTTAATTAATCATGATTAAATCATTCTTAAGGATTCATGCAAAATATTTATGACCGATTAATTTATAATTACGACAGTTCTGGTGATCGACTCGACCAAGGTTGACCAACTAGATCTTCACTAATCCATGGTCTGCAACACCAAGGTAAATTAACTTACCTAACCTTTACGGTAAGAAAGTTAAGTGATCAGAAATTAATCTTTCGTGATTAATTCTGAACTATCTTAAAAATAAAGTCGTTTGTAAAGCATGAAGAAGTGAGTAATCACTTTTACATTCAAAACTAATTTCTAAGAAAATTCTTAATCTGATTATTAAATAGATCTCCTTTCTGTCGTCACCATTTAAAAAAGACCTGTAAAAGGGTCTTTTTTTATGTCTTAAATTTTATTTATTTACTGTTAATCCACAAATAATTAAATATTTTTATCTCGCTCTTTCGCGATCAATTAATGCTTTTTCAAAAGTAAAAAAGAAAGTACAAATGCTATTCAATGCAACCAACAAAAGAACTACTGATCTTCCATGTTGATTTAATTGAAGTGATCTTTGAGTCATACTTTTAATAATCTTCATTGTAATCGGATGGACTACCAGTTAAAGAACAAACAACTGATTCCTCTTTTTTCATTTCTTTTATTTCCATTATTGGTCTGCCCATTTTCTTAAGAACATCTATATCTTCTTTAGTCTGACAGCGAGCAATTATGTTTCCTTTTTGATCAAAGCAACTGTAGTAAGTCATTTTATTAAATGCAATTTAAAGTTCATGGTTGATTTCAGTTGCAGCAACGCAACCGATTCATGACAACCATATTTCTAATTTAGGTCAGCCATAGATTTAAATGGCTAAAAAAACATACCTCTTTCCGTACCTAAATGTTCCTCAAACCGCACACATTAGATACGCAGTGTTTTAGTCAAATCAATTAGAACAAAGAGGTAGTTAAACGAATATACAAAGGTGAATTTATGAGTGGAGATTTTGAGACTCTTGAAATTAATCAACCAAAAATTAAATATTTAAAACCAGAAGATAATACAGAATGGTTAGACAGATTAATTAATAATATTGAGGACATGAAGAAGAAGATCTCAAAAGATTCTTAGAAATTTAAGAAAGAAACTTTTTTATTTGATCTTTAGTTTGAATGAAAAGAAATTCAAAAAAGAATTTAAATTTTGTATTTAAGGTAACCGCTTTTTTGTGAGCATTATTCAGAATAAGAGTCCGACTATTTTTTTATGCAAAAAAATTTAGATGAAAATTCTTATGAAAAAAGAATTGAAAATATAGAGAAAGGAAAATCTTATTTAAAAAGTAATGGATTTTTTAAATCAAAATCTAATCTATTCGAAGACATACAAAGATTTATCTATAAAAGGTAATTTAAAAAATATTTTTTACTTTTGATTAATTAAATCTCTCCATAAGCAAGCCATCACATAAAAGAAAGAAAGACTTGAAAAGGTTAGGAGAAAAAAAGAATGGGTCAATTTTCTATAACTAAATTAGACCAAACAATCCTGCAGTAAAACCAACAGCCGAAAAGAATGTGAACTCAATCAAATCTCTTGGGGCAGAGTTCATAAATAAACCGATTTGAGTCATGATTTTATGACTTGAGAGAATCTTCTAAATCAAACTTTTCAGCTTTTTCAATTTGACACTCAGTATCATCTTCAGCACATTTGATATCAGCTTTTTTGTTCATGTGGCTACTACAACCGCCTGCTATAACTGGTAAACCGGTCGTAGCCGTAAAACCAGTTAAACATGCAAAAGCTATATAAGGAAAAAGTCTTTTCATTTAATTGTTACTTTATGTAAACTTATTATGTTACATAAAAAACTCAAGTGTGAGTAGCTGATAATTCGCGTGCACCCCATACCAATCATCTAAAGTGATTTAGCAAACCTATGAGTTTTATATTTATCTGAGTATTTTTACTTATATGTTGAGTTGAAGACTTTAAATAATTAATGTTTGTTTTGGGTTTATATATAAGTCATGGATAAAGAACATTTAATTGATTTAATATCTAATAGTATTATTTCTGAGATTAAAGATCTCGAAATTAATGAAGAAAAATTGATTGCAAATAATTATTTAAATAATCTGAATTTAAATCAGCTTAGAATAATTTCTAAAGAATTTATTTTGTAATTTTTATTGAATATTTATTTAAATAAATGAGATTTTCTTTACTATCATTTGAATTTTAATAAGTTAATACCTTTTAATATGAATGATTCAGAAGAATTTAAACCTAGCCTTAAACAAATAAATGAGGATATCAGACCTACATGGGAAGATATCAAAAAACAATCAGAAGTTCTAGTTAACAAACTTGGTTGCCCTAGATCATTTGTAGGAGGGATGCTTCATGCAATAGCAAGCGACTTCTCTGATATGAAAACTTGGGAATAAATGAAAAACTTATTACTTACACCACTTTTCAAACTATTCAAAAAAAGCACTTTCCTCTTATCACTAAATCAAAACTCGTGCCCTGTTTTAGATGCTGAAGACATAAAAAAGCAAGAACAGAAAGAAGCTATTGAAAGGTTGTACCCGTAAACTTTTAACAGAAATGTATCAGATCATATATACGATGCAGCACGGTCCTATACACCCCCATGCCACCCATTACTTTCCTAAATTGTGACTTTGATGGATAATAAAAATATAAAAAAAATCTGATTCTAGCAAAATTCTAGCAGATAAATTCCTTCAAATCCCTTGATATGAATGAAGAAAATTTTTGGCTAATGAAGTGGGTACTTGATGCTAAAAACTAAAGCCTTCCAAATCCCTTAATTTTTTTTTCTGTTTTATATCCTGCTTGTACGAATTGAGTATTATCAGTCCCGACATCATAAAGAGTATAATTTTTTCCTGCCCCAATACCAATAACAGCTTTTTGAGGAACTTTCTGCTCTTTCTTACGATTTCCATTTAAATCTTCTACTTCAGAATTAACAATCCCCTCTGTCAATTCCAAGTGAAACTGTTGTTTACTTCTTGCAGTAAATAATCTGTTTACCTGAAGACGTGTAAGTCTATCAAGGAGTGTCAGTGGCGGCGTATCTAGTGTTAAATTTTCGCCAACATCTTTTGAGCTTCCGTGAATCAAACCACAATCAAGTTCAACAAATCCAAATTGAAGTGCTGCTATCCAATCAAGAAATGATTTGTCTACAGCATTCGTAAGAGAATTAACTACTTCTTCACCCTTATTTATTCTCAAAGCTTCAGCTCTTTGATCACCACGGTAACCACTTTCCAAGAGGATTTGTTCTTCCCACCAACCATATATGCACCATGGTTGTAAATCATTACTTTTTGGATTAATTAACCTATGGAGAAGCCTATTACAGTTTTTTTCAGGACCTATCATATCCCCCAAAACAAAAAGAGTTATATTACCAGGAGTTTTTTTTAAGTCTTTTTGAATAAGTTCATAAGTATCTAGATCCCCTTTAAGACCACTTACGAGTGCCCAGCGTTCTATCATCTTTCACAAACATGAGATGCATCTTCAGCTTGTTCTGCAAATTCGAATCCATTTTTTAAACGCCATGCAAAAATCGGAGGAAGACCGGCATCTATTATTGCTTTACAAGTAAGTTCAATATCATATTCCACTTCTCTAATTTTTACTTCATTAGTGACATCGTTATGAACAACATAAGTAGCTTTAGTTCCTCCATGTCTTGGCTCTCCAACTGAACCTGCATTTACTATTCTTCGCATAGGCAATTGAATTTCTTTTTCTTGAGTATCTTTGGGAACAGCATTTTTGATCTTTACAGCAATTAAACCATCTGCTAATTCGCGAATATAAGGTTGGTGAGTATGACCACAAAAAAGAATCTCTGCTCTGGCATTTTCAACTCTCTCAAGAGCTGCGAATGCATCCATATCGGGTAGAAGATATTCATGTTGACTATTAGGACTACCATGAACAAAAAGACACTTATCTTTACGTATTGAGTAGGGTAGATTAGCTAGATAATCCTTATTTTCTGTAGTTAATTTATCTGTAGTCCATTTATGAGCAAAATGACCTCTTTTTTCAGCAAGCTGAGAAGGATAACTACAATCGCAAGCATCTAATCCATCAACAACGTCTTCGTCCCAACATCCCTGACAAGTAGGAATTTCTTTATCTCTTATTAACTCAATAACCTCATTAGGTTGAGGACCATAACCCACTAGATCTCCAAGACAGGTAATATTTGTAATTCCTTGAAGTTCAATATCTTTTAAGACAGCCTCTACTGCAGGTAGATTTGCATGTAAACATGAGATGACAGCTTGATTCATTTTTAAGTTAACGGCGAGCAGTTTGTAATTGTGAATTTCTAAGTGAAGTTTGATGATGATCTAGTACAGCATCATTAAGAAGGCAATTATGAATCGTTGCTTTTATTGACTCGAAGTTTAAATTTTTCCCTTGTATAACAATTTCAGAACATCTTTCTGGTCTTCCATTAAGAGGGGCAACTTGGTTTAATGTTTGATATTGAGATCCTTGCTGACTGACTATCCAATTAAACAAGATGTAACGTCCATCAGGTAAGTTCATTAATGCTTTTGCTCTATATACATCCCCATAAGCACCATTAACTAATTCAAACCAAAAAGTATTCAAGCTTGCAGGATCCCAAATATGCTTTTGAAGATCAAGGCTTATTGATTCAATTTCTCTAAAATCTAAAGTATCTTTAATTGATAATTCTGGATCTCTACCAAAATGAAGATATCTATTTGGCTGGAGATTATATTTTTCAAGTACATTAATAATTCTCAGATCAACTCCATTAATACCCTGAGATTTAGGTGTAAAAAATTGTGGAAATTCAATAATAATTAAAATGTTTTCTTTATCTTTCTCTGATATTGAGTTTGAAATAGATAAGTCTAATAAGTTAGGAATTTGATCTTTCAAAAAAGCAAAATCAATTTTTGAATTTATAGCTTGCTCTAAATTAATTTCGGAATATCCTCCAAGACGTAAGTAACCACAATTGCCAGAATAATTCTTAAAAGTATTTAGTATCCAATTTGTCTTACCGCATCCTGGCGAACCTGATATTAAACAGACTTGACTCATAAAAAATACTACCTAATGTATAAAATTTACACCAATATGAAAATGAAAATCATTTTTGTTTTCGATTTTAAATATTTATTTTGTGATTTAAGTGATAAAACAATAATATTTAGAGAATTAATTACTCCCTACCAACCATCACTTTCCTAAATAGATAATTTGATGGATAATTAACCTAGATTTGAACGTTTTTAATATTCTGTTCACACACCGTTCACACATTGTAATTTTCTTCTAAATTATTGATATGACTGAAATTAACTACTGGCTAATGAAAAGTGAACCTGATGCTTACAGCATAGATACTTTAAAAAATGAAAGTGAAACTTTATGGGATGGTATAAGAAATTATCAAGCTAGGAATTTTATGAGAAAAATGAACAAAAGAGATAAGGTATTTTTCTATCATTCAAACTGCAAACCCCCAGGGATTGTTGGTCTTATGGAAGTAATAGATCTAAATATTGTTGATCCTACTCAATTTGATAAGGATTCTAAATATTTCGATCCAAAATCGAAACCAGAAAATCCGAAATGGGATTGCGTAAAAGTAAAATTCATATCTAAATCAAACAAAATTCTAAGTTTACCTGAATTAAAAATTTTGTTTAGTGAAGATGAGTTATTAGTTGTAAAGAAAGGAAATAGATTATCAATCTTGCCCGTCCAAAAAGATATCGCAAAAATAATACTAGAAAAATTATAAAAAATTTTTATTCCTCAAAATTGATTGATAACATATTTCCAATATAGAGTCTTGTAAGATCCCTATTTTGAAATCCTTTTTGTAGTAAAAATCCTGCAATAGCAGCTTGTAGAATCCGGTACTGATCCCAGTTAGGATGCTCCTCAACAAATTGTTTCATAGCCTTCTGAAGATTTTCTTGAAGTTCACATTTGAAACTTATTACATCGTCTTTCTGGTTTGAAATTATTGGGTTTACATCAAAATTTAAATTTTGCATTTTCAAAAAAATTGTCGGAATTTAAAGCTACAAGATCCAGTTTTCTTCAAAATTACAAAATCGTCAACATGTATTAATAAGAAACAGTCTCAAGCAATAGAATAATGAGAATAAAGTCATCACAAGGGAAATCATAGAAAATAATTTTTAAGAAATTATTCTTGTTGGAATATAAAGAATTATATAAACTTGTAAGTTTTCCACATACATTAGATTACTAGATGATTTATTTGAAATAGTTGTGGAAAAGTTGTGAAAAATATTTTTAAGCACGGGGAAATTTTTTCCAAAATTTCCAATTTTATTTATCTTTTAATCCATTGATTCCCACATCTTTTTTATTTCATAAAATAAATTTTGCGCAATTGGTATAGGCCAATACATTTCGAAAGATCTAGTTTGATCTTGACTCTCAAAAACAAACCTTAAGCTCCATTCATTCCTTGTTCCTTCTAATTCAATATACCAAGGTAACTGTTCTAATTCTAAAGAAATAGACTCCTCATCCATCAATTCATTCTTGATACTTAGTAGTTGTTTATTAATTCTTAGAAGTAAAAGAAAAAGTGAGTCAAATTCACTTTTTTGTAACTCAATTGACCAATTATCAACGCCAATTAAAAAGCAAAATTTGCCCTTTTTAAAATCCTTAAGTAATTTCCATCTTCCTTGGTTTTTTCCCAAAATTAACCAGGAAGTAAATCTGGTTGATCCTGTTCATCGCTAAGTTCAATAATTGATCTTTGTACAGGTTTAATTGTTGATTCCTCCAATAATCCATCAAAATCATCGAAACGCCTTTGTTTAGCTCTAAAAGCAATTCTCACTGTAGTTAGATATCTATTAGTTGATTTTCTAATTAAGCTCTCACCTCTTTTTGCAAGATCATTAGAGTCGATATTTGCATTGTTCGATATGTTCATTAAAAAAAGTTTTCACTATTAGGTATATTTTACAATTTTTTGGCCCGATTCAAAACATAAATTACAAAAAGCACTTAATTTGATTCATAATGAATCATATATGAAAGAAAATTTAACAGGAACGCTTGCTATTGATTTAGGAAATACAAACACTGTGGTGGCTTTTCAAAATCAAAAGGATAACAATCCTGTTTTAGTTGAAATACCAAATATTACATCATCACCAGGAGTTATACCAACAGCGGTTTGGTTTGAAGAATCTTCAAAAAACTTGAAAATTGGTATGAGTGCTCTAAAAATGAGGGAAAGCTCAAATTCTGATTTATTTTTTCATTCGAATTTTAAAAGATTAATTGGCAATCCTATTGAAAAAATTAATCAAAAAAATATTTTAAAACCTGCTGAATGTGGCGAAAAATTTTTAAAATTTTTATGGGTTAAAATTTCCCAAAAGTATGAAATTAAGAGACTTGTTTTAACTGCTCCTATTGATACTTATAAAGGTTACAGAGAATGGTTGGTTAACCTATGCGAGGAATTCTCTGTAAAGGAAATAGCACTAGTTGATGAACCTACTGCGGCAAGTTTAGGAGTTGATGTACCATTTGGATCAAAAATTATGACCTTAGATATTGGAGGTAGCACAATAGATCTGAATATAGTGAAAATAGAGGGAGGTGAAGGTAAATCAGGACCTATAGCCGAATTATTAAAATTCAATGGGAATGATGTAAGTTCAATTTCAAAACAAAAAATAAGGTGTGCTGAAATAATAAGCAAAGTAGGCTCAAAAATTGGAGGTAAAGATATTGATCAATGGATTGTTGATAATTTTATTGCTGATAATAAATATTCAATAAATCTCTCAAGGGCAGAAAAAATAAAATGTAAACTCAGCTCATCTGAAATATCATATGAAGATAAATATCCATTAAAATTAAATATAGATGAATATCAAGAAAAAGATTTTTACTTAAGTAAAGAAATATTTGAACAAATTATTATTAAGAATAATCTCCTTAATCACCTTAACTCTTTACTAAAAGATTTATTAAATGAAGCAAGAGGCAAATTTTGCACATTAGATGACTTAAATACAATCATTCTCGTTGGAGGGGGTACTCAAATACCATTAATCAACGAATGGATAACAAAAAAGATTCCAAATATTGAGATAAAGTCACCACCTCCTGTTGAATCGATAGCTCTTGGAGCTTTGGCAATGACCCCGGGTGTCAAAATTAAAGACATATTAAAAAAAGGTTTATCCATAAGATTATTAAATAAAAGAGAACAAAAACATTTCTGGCATCCTATTTTCTGCAAAGGTCAAACATGGCCAACTGAAACCCCATTTAAACTGGTTCTTCAAGCCAGTGATAATAATCAGAAAATATTTGAAATAATCATCGGAGAAACAAAACATGAAAGAGAATATGATGTAATTTTTGAAAACGGATTACCAAAATTATCAGAGGTACAAAGTGAAGAAAAAATTATAATATGGGATAAAAAACCACTCAGAATCGAACTAAAAAATAAATCTAATCTTGGAGAAGATAACTTAAAACTTTTTTTCAAAATCACCGAAAAGGCTGATTTATTAGTTACATGTTTTGATATTAGAGATAATTTTTTAGGAGAATATTTTTTAGGTAAGATATTCTGAATTAAAGCTACTCCAGAAAAACTCCCTCTTCATTATCGATATTATTTAGACGTAAACTAATACTTTCATTTTTACTAGTTGGAACTTTTTTACCGCAAAAATCAGGTTGAATAGGTAATTCTCGATGACCTCTATCGACCATTACTAACAACATCACTCTTGAAGGTCTGCCCCACGAATATAAAGCATCCATTGCGGCTCTAACCGTTCTTCCTGTATAAATTACATCATCTATCAAAAGAATTTCTTGTTTCTCAATAGGTGTAGGAATTTCAGTTGCTTTGATTAAACGGGTCCCAACCCTATTTTGATCATCTCTATAAAAGGTTGGATCAATTATGCCTTTTTTTATTTCTAAACCTGTCTTACAGAATAATTCTTTTTCTAAAACTTCGGACAAATAAATTCCTCTTGTGGGTATACCAACCAAAAGAAGGTTATCCAGATTTTTTACTTTTTCGATAATCTCAGAAGTTAGACGTGAAATGGTATTTCTTAGCTGTTTTTCATTAAGTATTACAATTTTTTTTGTTTTATAAGTCATGATTTATTGATAAATTGAATTTATTCAACATTTTCATAAATTAGCAAAAGCTGACTATTTTAAATATAAATTGTTAAAGAGTAGGATTTAAAGCTAAATTTAAGATTGGATCACTTACAAATAAATTTGATCTAAGATGTCAAACATTAGCAGAAAAAATATTAATAGATTAAGTATTCCTCAGAGTCCTGTTGTTCTTGCAATACTTGATGGGTGGGGACATCGGGAAGAAATATCAGACAATGCTATAAAAACCGCTAAAACACCCATAATGGATTCATTATGGCATGCATATCCTCACACTCTTATAAGTGCTAGTGGAGCTGATGTTGGCCTACCAGATGGTCAAATGGGAAATTCAGAGGTAGGGCACCTGACCATTGGTTCAGGAAGAATAATACAACAAGAACTTGTAAGGATTTCAAATATTGTAAAAAATAATCAATTAGGCATAGTTGATGAGTTAACCAAAATGGCTGCTTCATTAAAGAAAAACAATTCTACTTTGCATATCATGGGATTATGTTCCGATGGAGGGGTTCATAGTCATATTGATCATCTATTAGGTTTAATAAAATGGGCTTCCCACAATGACATCAAAAAAGTCGCAATTCATGTCATCACAGATGGGAGAGATACTCCCGCTGAAAGTGCATCTAAGTATCTTAATCAAATAGAGTCATGCATTAAGAAATTTAATACAGGAGAAATAGCCTCTATGTGTGGAAGATATTGGGTAATGGATAGAAATCTTTTATGGGACAGAACAGAAAAAGCCTATGCTAATCTGACTGATCCGGATATTAAAGTAACAAATATTTCTCCACAAGATTACATAAAAAAGAGTTATGAAAAAAATACAACTGATGAATTTTTAGAGCCAATACGAATGTCTGAAAACTATCTTAAAGATGGAGATAGTTTAATTTGCTTTAACTTTCGTCCAGACAGAGCAAGGCAAATTATTAAATCACTTTCGGAAAAAGAATTCTCAGATTTTGAAAGAAAAATTTTCCCTAATTTAGATTTAGTAACTTTTACTCAATACGATACAAATTTTCCAGTTAAAGTTGCATTTCCTCCTGAATCTCTCAATAATTTTATCGGCCAAATAGTATCAGAAAACGGCCTTAAACAATACAGAACAGCGGAAACAGAAAAATATCCACACGTAACATATTTTTTTAATGGAGGAGTAGAAACGCCTTTACCTGGAGAAGAGAGACATTTAATTCCATCTCCAAGAGTTGCTACATATGATTTAGAACCCGAAATGTCAGCGGAAGAGCTAACTAGTAGTTGCTCTAAAGCAATTAAAAGTGGAGCCTACGCTTTTGTTGTAATCAATTTTGCTAATCCTGATATGGTAGGGCATACAGGCAATATGAACGCAACAATAAAAGCTATAGAAACTGTAGATAAATGTATAGGTAAAATAGTTAATGCCACTGGAGAAATGGGTGGAAGCATTCTTATAACAGCCGATCATGGAAATGCAGAGCTTATGAAAGGGAAGTCAGGGGAACCATGGACTGCTCACACTATTAATAAAGTTCCATTGATTTTTATTGAGGGGGAAAAAAGAAAAATCCCTAATTTGGGAAATGAGGTTTTTTTAAGAGATAATGCTGGCTTGGCGGATATTGCACCAACTTTATTGCAACTATTAAACCTCCCAATTCCAGAAGAAATGACAGGAAAGTCTCTTATTAAAGAAGTCGAATTAAAAGGCTATAATAAAGTGGTACAACACGTATAAGATCAATACAACTTTTTAATGTAATGATTCAAATTCTTAGTTGGATATGGGTATTTTCGGGAATTCTTCTGATACTTTTAGTTTTACTTCATAGTCCCAAAGGTGATGGAATGGGAGGAATAGCTGCTAGTGGAAGCTCAATGTTCAACAGTGCAAGTAGTGCAGAAGCTTCTCTCAACAAAATAACCTGGACTTTTTTATTCATATTTTTATCTCTTGCAATTATTCTCAGCGCTGGCTGGATTTCATAAGATTTAAATAAAAAAAGGGATCAATGTGAATGATCCCTTAAATTTAAAAATAAATTTTTAAAATTTGTTTAGTTAATAATCGAAGTCACCACCCATTCCTGGAGCTCCTGCAGGAGCAGATGAGTCTTTCTTCTCAGGTAAATCTGCAACTATACATTCGGTAGTCAAAACCATCCCCGCTATTGAAGCTGCATTTTGTAATCCTGAACGAGTAACTTTGGCGGGATCAACTATTCCTGCTGAAGACATATCAACATATTCTCCAGTAGCAGCATTGAATCCATCATTAAATGGCTTAGATTTAACATTTTCAGCGATCACTGCACCATTAGAGCCTGCATTCTCCGCGATTCTCATAAGAGGTGCCGTCAATGAAGCTTCAACAATATTAGCACCAATTAATTCCTCTCCATCTAAATTTTTATCAGCCCAATCTTTTAAAATTGGAGATAAATGCGCAAGTGTTGTTCCTCCTCCTGGTACTATTCCCTCTTCAACAGCAGCTTTTGTTGCGTTGATAGCATCCTCAAGACGAAGTTTTTTATCCTTCATCTCAGTTTCGGTTGCAGCTCCGACCTTAATCACAGCCACTCCTCCCGCTAATTTTGCTAAACGTTCTTGAAGCTTCTCTTTATCGTATGAGGAGTCTGTTTCATCCATTTGCTTCTTAATTTGATCACATCTAGCATTAACAGCCTTCTCATTACCCTCAGCTACAATCGTAGTAGTTTCTTTATTAATAGTTATTCTTCTACCAGTTCCAAGCATATCTAAGGTAGCATTCTCTAACTTTAAGCCTGCATCTTCAGTAATGAGTTGACCATTAGTTAGAACAGCCATATCTTCGAGCATAGCTTTTCTTCTATCGCCAAATCCAGGTGCTTTTACTGCCGCAACATTTAAGACTCCTCTTAATCTATTTACAACAAGGGTAGCTAGAGCCTCTTTTTCTATATCTTCAGCGATAATGACAAGTGGCTTACCGGTTTTGGCTATTTGTTCCAGAACAGGAACTAAATCTTGAACTAAGGCTATTTTTTTATCAGTCAAAAGGATATATGGTTCGTCTAAAACGGCTTCCATTCTCTCAGTATCTGTTGCGAAATAAGGTGAAATGTACCCTTTATCAAAACGCATTCCCTCTGTCACCTCTAATTCGGTGGTCATTGATTTTCCTTCTTCAAGAGAAATGACACCTTCTTTACCAACTTTGTCCATTGCATTAGCAATCATTTGACCTACTTCTTCGTCATTGCCGGCAGCAATCGTTCCACATTGAGCAATAGCATTACTATCGCTTATAGGTTTTGAATTTTCCTGAATTTTATCAACTAAAAATTCAGTAGCTTTATCGATTCCCTTTTTTAAGGTAATTGCATTAGCTCCTGCAGCAACATTTCGCAAACCTGCCTTTACCATTGCATGGGCTAAAACGGTAGCAGTTGTAGTGCCATCTCCAGCTGCATCATTTGTTTTTGACGCCGCTTGTCTGATTAATGCAACACCAGTGTTTTCAATGTGGTCTTCTAATTCAATCTCTTTAGCGATTGTGACACCATCATTAATAATTTGAGGAGCACCAAATTTTTTCTCTAATACAACATTTCTTCCTTTTGGTCCAAGCGTTACAGCTACAGACTCAGCAAGGATATCGATTCCTCTCTCGAGCGCTCTACGAGCTTGCTCATTGTAAATAATTCTTTTAGCCATGTTTAGGCAGCAATTTAGTAATAAGTTTTAATAATTTTTGAAACAAATATTTTAGCCTACAACAGCTAAAATATCCTTTTCTGAGAGCAAGACATATTCATCTCCTCCCAATTTAATGTCAGTTCCAGCATATTTGCTGTATAAGACTTTGTCGCCAATACTCACTTCTGGAGTTTGTCGAGAACCATCGTCATTAAGTTTCCCAGGACCGACCTGAGCAACTTCCCCTACCTGTGGTTTTTCTTTAGCTGTATCAGGCAAAAGGATGCCCCCAGCAGTTTTTTCCTCAGATGCGGAAACTTTAATAAATATTCTATCTCCCAGTGGTTTAACTGTAGAGACTGTAAGTGAAACAGCTGCCATAGATTAATGGAGGATCATGATTGAGACGCTTAGCGTCATAAATAATGGAAAGAGAAATTCTCGATCCGTATCATCAACAACATAATCCGCAAAGCATCAATTAAACCATACTTTAACTGTGCGGGTGGCCGAACCCATTTAACGAATCTACCCATGAGGTGGTAGTATTTTCGGATTATAAGCTGTTTTAAATCAGCTATTCATCACCAATTTATAAAAATGGTAGCAACTCCATCAACTTCTTCACAGACAAAAGGCGTAGTACGTCAGGTAATTGGACCAGTATTAGATGTAGAATTCCCAGCCGGAAAATTGCCTAAAATATTAAATGCTTTAAGAATCGAAGCAAAAAATCCCGCTGGACAAGATATAGCCCTCACTGCAGAGGTTCAACAGCTCCTTGGGGATCATAGAGTTAGAGCAGTCGCAATGAGTGGTACAGACGGCTTGGTGAGAGGCATGGAGGCAATTGATACAGGCGCTCCAATATCTGTACCAGTTGGTGAAGCAACTTTAGGAAGAATATTTAATGTTTTAGGTGAGCCCGTAGACGAACAAGGTCCAGTGCAAACTAAAGATACTGCTCCAATACATAGAGCTGCCCCAAAGTTAACTGACCTTGAAACAAAGCCAAAAGTTTTTGAAACTGGAATAAAAGTTATCGACCTTTTAGCTCCATATAGACAGGGAGGAAAAGTAGGATTGTTTGGAGGTGCAGGTGTTGGTAAGACTGTTCTTATTCAGGAATTGATCAATAACATTGCTAAGGAACATGGTGGAGTTTCTGTTTTTGGAGGTGTAGGGGAAAGAACCAGAGAAGGCAACGATTTATACGAGGAATTTAAAGAATCAGGCGTTATCAATGCAGATGATTTAACTCAATCAAAAGTTGCCCTATGCTTTGGACAAATGAATGAGCCCCCTGGAGCTAGGATGAGAGTGGGCTTATCGGCACTTACAATGGCTGAACATTTTAGAGATGTAAATAAACAAGATGTTCTGCTTTTTGTTGATAATATATTTAGATTTGTTCAAGCTGGTTCTGAAGTGTCAGCTTTACTTGGAAGAATGCCTTCGGCAGTTGGATACCAACCGACTCTTGGAACTGATGTAGGTGAATTGCAAGAGAGAATAACATCTACATTAGAAGGATCAATAACATCTATTCAAGCTGTTTACGTACCTGCTGATGATTTAACCGACCCTGCACCAGCAACAACCTTTGCACATTTGGATGCTACAACTGTACTTGCAAGAGCTCTTGCAGCTAAGGGGATTTATCCAGCAGTTGACCCACTAGACTCAACAAGCACAATGCTTCAACCATCAGTTGTTGGCGATGAACATTACAAAACTGCTAGAGCTGTTCAATCAACTTTACAAAGGTATAAAGAACTACAAGATATTATCGCTATTCTCGGTTTAGATGAACTTTCTGAAGAAGATAGATTAACAGTGGATAGAGCTAGAAAAATTGAAAAATTTCTTTCCCAACCTTTCTTTGTAGCAGAAATATTTACGGGAATGTCTGGTAAATACGTAAAATTAGAAGATACAATAGCTGGTTTCAATATGATTTTGTCAGGTGAATTAGATGATTTGCCCGAACAGGCATTTTACTTAGTTGGAAACATTGATGAAGTTAAGGCAAAAGCTGAAAAAATAAAGTCAGAAAAATAATTATCTTTATTTATACATTTAACCTTCAAAAATTTTAAATTAATGGCAATTTCTCTTAAAGTTTTAGCTCCTAATAAAAATGTTTATCAAGGTGAAGCTGAAGAAGTGATCCTTCCAAGTACTACTGGTCAAATTGGAGTGCTTCCAGGACATATTTCTTTAGTTACTGCTATAGACATTGGCGTTTTAAGGCTAAGAATGAATTCTCAGTGGAAATCAATAGCTTTAATGGGAGGCTTCGCTGAAATTGAATCAGATGAAGTTATAGTTTTAGTTAACAATGCCGAAATTGGATCTGAAATTAATGTTCAAAATGCTGAACAAGATCTGAAAGAAGCAAAATTAGCTATTAGCAAATTCTCCGAAAATGAAAAAAATCCAGAGAAAATAAAAGCCTTGAATGAAATTTCGAAGGCCGAGGCTAGGATTCAAGCTGCAAAAAACTAATTTTAAGCAGTTCCACAAAAAGTGACTTCGGGAAACTTTAACTTGGCTTCCTCTAATTTCTTTGTTTTACCCTCTTCCTGCCAATAATTTATGACTTCTGTAGCCTTATTCAATATTTCAATTCTTTCATTATCTGTAATCCAACCTTTATTCTCAAGTTCACTTTTTAATTTTTCCCAAGCGTCATCTCTTGGCCAAAAATAATAGGCAGTCAGTGGACTTGGACCTCCTCCAACAATTTGATCAACAGCCAAAGCAACATTATCAGGTAACCACAATACTTTAATAATAAATCTTCCTTCATCAGGTTTGGGGGTATAGCCAGTGGGGACTCCATCTTCGTCAATTGTGGCAGCTGCTAATACAGCCGTAGCTCCCATCATTCCTTGATTAGGAGAAGAATTTTTAGATTTTTGGGAATCAATGTTTTCTTCTTTTTCTGTTGAACTTTGACTTGACTTATCTGATGAGTTCATTCAATTTTGTATATACAATAAATAATTTATCAGTTAATGGTCACATTTTGATTTATTTACTCAAAATTTCTTGAATTTAATTATTGATACCTTCTGAAAGATTTTTATCTAACATGAGAAACTTGATAAAAATCATAAATTGTAGCTTCCAATGAATCCCAAAGATCTTTCGGTATATCATTTTCTTCTGCAAACATTCCAAGTTGACTAGCCAAGCTTCTTGCTTGGGAGAGTTTCGAATCGTATGTCTCTGAATTATCCATTTTTGAACTTGAAGCTTTATAAAAATAAATCTATTAACTAGATAAGTCAAATTTTATAATTCCAAGTCAGAAATTTCTTTAAGTGCAGCATTACTTAAAACTTCTGGTTTTGAATTATTAACTAAAACATCATCTTCAATTCTAATTCCAATGCCTTTCCATTTTTCATCGATGTTGGGTTGTCCTTCAGGTACAGGGATTCTGTCACTTATGTAAATACCAGGCTCTACAGTGAGAATCATTCCATTCTTCAATGGCACCTCATAATCACCCATTCTGTAAGCCCCAACATCATGAACATCTAAGCCAAGCCAATGACCAGTTCTGTGCATGTAAAGATGTTTATATGACTGATCTTTAATTATATCTTCAGTACTTCCTGATAATAAGCCAATTTCTTTTAACCCCTCTATGAGGATTGTTAAAGCCACATTATGTATAGTACTGGAATTAGATCCAGTGATAGCACTTTTAATTGCAGTTTTCTGAGCATTCAAGACAATTTCATAGATAATTTTTTGCTCTTCAGAAAATTTCCCGCTAATTGGGATAGTACGTGTTATGTCTCCGTTGTAGTAATCAGTTAGTGCACACCCAGCGTCTACCAATAATAGATCTCCCTTATTTAAGGGGGAGTTGTTAGACGTATAATGCAAAATACATGCATTATCTCCTGAAGCAACAATTGAATTGTAAGCAGGACCTCTTGCACCTTTTTCAAGAAAAAATCCTTCCAATAAACCCTGAATTTGTCTTTCATTTTTTTTAGTTGATATTGATTCTCTAACTAGTTCATGAGCTTCAGCTGAAATTTTTGTAGCTTCTCTCATTCTTTGAATTTCAAATTCACTCTTAATTAATCTCATTTCATTTAAATAAATTTCTGGAGATTTTATAGAATTTGCTCCGATACCCAATCTTGAGCGATTTTCAAGTTGTTTAGAAAATATATCCAATATAATTTTCTCGATATGTAGATGTTTACCAATTGAAAAAACAATTTCATCAGAACCATTTATATAAGCTGGGAGTAAATCTCTTAGTTCTGTTAGTGAATGAGCCTTATCTGCTTTAAACTCTTTCTCAGCACCTTCTAAACCCCATCTAAAGCCATGCCAGACTTCACTCATAACATCTTTAGGAGCAACAAACATAATAAATCTCTCTCCCTTTGGCTTATGAGATAAGAACAATGCGATTGCATCCGGCTCATCGAAACCAGTTAAATACCAGAAATTACTATCTTGTCTAAAAGGATATTCACAATCGGCATGATGCTTTACAAGGTTAGCCGCGGGGATAATAGCAGCTTTTCCCCCAAGTTTATTTAGAAAAATTTCTCTTCTTTCTTCAAAAACTTTTTTGTTAGTTTTAAACATAAATTCTTTATTGGCGTGTTTTTAAAAAAAATGGAAGAATGAATTAAAACAGATTTAGGAACTAATCTATTTTAATGGAACCAAGTGTTTACGGTTTAATTTTGCTCATCATTATTATTTTAGTTGGGTCAGCATGTTGTTCGGGAGTAGAAGCAGCTTTTTTGGCAGTTAATTCGATTAGGATTATAGAAATAGCCTCAAAACAAAAGCCCAAAAGTTCAGCGAATCAACTCCTTAAACTTAGAAAACATCTCGGTAGAACGCTAACTGTAATTACTATTACAAATAATGGATTTAATATAATTGGAAGTCTTATTTTAGGAGTATACGGAGCATTGGTAATCAAAAGTAGTTATGGCTTAACTTTGTTTTCAATTGCTTTTTATATATTAGTAGTCCTAGTTGGAGAAGTATTACCCAAAGCTCTTGGTACAAGATTTTCAGTTCAAACAGCATTATTGTCGGTTCCTATCTTGAGAATATTAAATACTTTGATGAGGCCATTCTTAATATTAATAGAACAAATATTTCCAGTTATTACTGCTGAAAATGAAATTTCTACTGATGAAGAAGAAATTAGACAAATGGCAAAAATAGGGAGCCAGAAAGGTGTTATAGAGGCTGATGAAGCAGCAATGATATTTAAGGTGTTCCAATTAAATGACTTAAAGGCCAAAGATCTAATGATCCCTAGGGTATCAGCTCCTTGTCTTGATGGCTCTTCAAATCTTGATGAAATTTCAAAACTTATAATGTCTGATAACTCTCCATGGTGGGTTATTTTAGGAGATAAAGTTGACAAAATACAAGGGGTAGTTAAACGTGAAAAAATGTTAGCAAAAATAATTAATGGGGAAAATAAAAAATTATTATCAGAAATTTGCGAACCTGTGGATTACATCCCCGAAATGATTAAGGCAGATCAATTATTAACAAGATTTGACAATAACAATAAAGGAGTAAAAGTAGTAGTAGATGAATTTGGGGGGTTTGTGGGGATTATCGGAGCAGAAGCTGTTTTATCTGTACTAGCTGGTTGGTGGAAAAAATAAATCATGAAACAATTGAAAATTAATAAAAATTATTTACTTTTAAGAAATTGGTGGGAGACAATTGATCTTACCAACTTCGAAAAAAGTTTTTTTAATAAAGAAATAATTTATTTTAATCAACAACTTATTAGACTCAAAGAAAAAAAAATTAGAATTGGCATATATGGTAAATCAGGAGTAGGGAAATCCTCCGTTTTAAATTCTTTATTTAAAAAAGATATCTTCAAAACAAATGTTATCAATGGCACTACAAAAACAATACAAGCAGAAGTTTGGCCCATTAAAGATCAAACACTCAATACTGTGGAGTTGATAGATGCTCCAGGTTTTGATTTCTGCAAAATTAAATACCCAGATAAAGTCTACTCTTTTATAAACCATTCAGATCTCATTTTATTCATAGTTTCAGGTGATTTAAATAGAAATGAATTAAGTGAAATCAGCTCTTTGATTAAGGATGGAAAAAAAATTATTGTAATTTTAAATAAAATTGATCTTTTTAATAAGAATGAATTAAAAGAAATAATAGAAAGTATAAAATTTAAGCTTCCAAAAGATTTACATATTCCAATCATCATTAATCATAAAAACAATCTTAAAAATTATTTAACAAAAATAATAAATCAATATGGCGAGATATTTGTGACCCTAAATTCTCTGCAATTAGCTGACCAAATGTTTCTGCAGATAAAAGAGCAAAGATTGAAAAGAAGGAAGAAATTAGCGCAGTCAACTATCGGTAGATTTTCAACGATAAAAGCATCAGCAGTAGCTCTTAATCCTTTTATTTTATTTGATGTTGCTGGTAGTTTTGCATTAGATACGGCATTAATTAGTGAGTTAAGTAAGATTTATGGCTTAAATTTGAAAGGTGAATCAAGTAGAAAAATATTTAAAAATATATCCATTAATAATTTATTTTTGGGTTTCACTCATGTCGGAGTAAATTCATCTTTAAACCTAATCAAGAAAGTAATTTTATTATCAGCTCCTTACACTAGCGGGCTTTCATTATTAACTTATGGACCTATAGCAATTATTCAAGCAGCAATTGCTGTTTATTCTACAAAAATCCTTGGGAAATTAGCAGCTAAGGAGATATATGTAAAAAGCAAAATTTCGTTTGTAGAACCCTCTAAAATGATTCAAAATATAATTTTTAATGAACCAGAGATTTTTAACCACATTAATATTTATTTATCAAATAGAAATTTAAATAATAATATTGTTAGTTTTCTGCCTTAAAACTTAAAATGGGAAAAAATATTGCATTATTTGGTACAAGTGCAGATCCGCCTACAATTGGTCATAAAAAAATACTTGAAGAATTATCCAAAATCTACGCCTATACAATTAGTTATGTGAGTAACAACCCCAAAAAAAAGCACAAAGAGGATATTTCAATTCGTAGCCATTTATTAAAAACGCTTATTGAAGATTTTAATAACCCTAAAATTTTATTTAATCAAAGTATCAGTAGCCAATGGGCAGTAGAGTCAATTCAAAAATGTAAAAAAATTTATGAATTTAATAATTTAGATTTTGTTATTGGGAGTGATTTAATTAAAGATATTTTCTACTGGAAAGATTTTGATAAAATTTTGAAGGAGGTAAGTTTCTTTATAATTCTTAGAGAGGGATATCCTGTTAAATCAAATACTCTTAAAATGTTAGAAACTTATAATGTAAAATTTAAGATTTCAACCATAAAAATCCCAAACATTTCAAGCTCTAAGTTTAGATGCGATGCTAATTACTCAAATTTACCAATGTCCTTGATAGATTTTATAAAGAAGAATAATTTGTATGAATCCACTAAATTAGTTGAATGAAGTTTTTACTCGCTCAAATTAATCCAGTAGTAGGAGATTTAGAGGGCAATGCAAAAAAAATACTTTATATTGCTTCGAAAGCTAGCTCAACTTCTGCTGATTTAGTTCTTACTCCAGAATTATCACTATGGGGATATCCAGCAAATGACCTACTTCTAAAAAAAAATTTAATCAAAAATCAATATCAAATTCTTGACCAATTAGCCTTAGATATTAATAAAAAATATGGAAGCTTGAGTATCACAGTAGGGATAGCTGAGATAATAAATGATTCTTTT
Organism: Prochlorococcus sp. AG-347-K18; assembly: GCA_003281365.1. GTDB lineage: Bacteria > Cyanobacteriota > Cyanobacteriia > PCC-6307 > Cyanobiaceae > Prochlorococcus_A. The sequence continues at coordinate 226,676 of QCCF01000002.1, read as the reverse complement.
TTCCCAAATCTATATAATTCTATTGCATTGCTTGAGCGCGGCGAGTGGAAAATAATTGCTCGTAAAATTATCCTTCCCACCTATGAAGTATTTGATGAAAAAAGATACTTTAGATCAGGAGAAAAAGTTTCCGTATTAATAAAAGAAATCAATAATAAAATTTGGCGACTTGGCTTTACCATATGTGAGGATTTATGGGTCAACAAAAATATAGAAGGTAGAGGAATTCATAAAAAAAATCCTATTTTTGATTTAAAGAAAAAAAAAGTTGATATCTTAGTGAACTTATCGGCCTCCCCTTATACCTTCAAAAAGTTAGATCTAAGATCCAAAGTTTCGAGTTTTGCTGCTCAATATCTTCAAGTACCGCTCATATATGTAAACCAGATTGGAGCAAATGATAATTTAATTTTTGATGGAAATAGTTTTATTCTTGATAAGAATGGATCTAAAATAAAGCAATTAAAATCATTTTCAGAAGACTTCTACAGTTGGGATATTAAGCAAACAAAACCTAAAAAAAATAAATTTAAAAATTCTGAGATGTCATCAATATTTGATGCATTAGTCCTTGGTGTTAGGGATTATGCTCAAAAATGCGGCTTTAAAACAGCTTTAATTGGACTTAGTGGTGGTATTGATTCAGCACTAGTTTCAGCAATTGCGACAGCTGCTCTAGGCAAGAATAATATTTATTGCGTCTCAATGCCCTCTAAGTGGAGCTCATCTCATTCAAAGAGTGATGCGAAAGACTTAGCGAGAAGATTAAAAATAAATTTCAATAGCATCCCAATTGAAAATTTGATGAGCTCTTTTGAAGAATCTTTTTTAAAAACCATATCTTTCGAGATGGCTGAAATAACAAATCAAAATATGCAATCAAGAATAAGAGGAACGCTTCTTATGGCTTTAGCAAATCAAGAAAAGCATTTATTACTTTCAACAGGAAATAAATCAGAGCTAGCTGTAGGATATTGCACACTTTATGGCGATATGAATGGGGGATTATCAGTAATTGGGGATTTATATAAAACTAATGTTTTTAAATTATGCAATTGGCTTGATAGTGAAGATTCAATTAATCATAGAAAGTCATATATGTTAGATACTAACGTAGATATAATTGGAGAAAATATACGTACGAAAGCTCCAAGCGCCGAATTAGGACCTGATCAATTAGATACTGATTCTCTCCCTCCTTATTCTATTTTAGATAATATTCTTAAAGGAATTATTGAAGAGAAAAAAGATTTACAACAACTAGAAGATGATGGTCATAAAAAAGATTTAATTTTAAAAATTATCTCACTAATAAAAAAAGCAGAATTTAAAAGAAAGCAGGCTCCTCCAATCCTCAAACTAAGCAGTCAATCATTAGGAAGTGACTGGAGAGTTCCCATAGCAATATCTTATTAATCAATATAAGAACAATGTTGTATTCTTTTTAAAGGCCGTTTAACTGAATCAAGGTTGATACCTTTTTTGATAGCAAGAATTATACCCGCAGCTTCTAAATAATTATCCACTTCAAAAAGATTGGGATATTCATAAAACTCATTTGTAACATTTAATGTATTTTGATTTTTTACAGAGATAATATTTAATCCTTTTTCAATCCCTGCTAATACTGCTTCTCCACCTAATGCACCATTAGGAACAACAATAGATTCAATCTGATTAGGGTGCAGTGAGATTGATTCATTTTTAGCAGGCAATTCAACAATGTCAGGAGCATTGCTTAACCCAATTAGAACTGATGGTAAAAAGGTGTATCCTATTTCTTCTGCAGCAGCACGAGGATCTAACTTTTCATTCAATTCAATTGGATTTAATGCAGGTGCGTGTGCACAGGGAACTTTTAAAAATTTGCTTATTAAATGGCTTATAACTGCTTCGACTCCAGCAATAGGATCAACCCCTCTCCCCTCTCGATAGATATTTGTTTCTAAAGAATCTGGAGCATCTGGAAATTTTGCAACAATTGCTATTGCCGTAACTCCTTTTTCTATTAAACATTTTCCAGCATCAATTAGAGTATCAGGATTTTCAATTATGCCTCCACTGATTTTTGAAGAATCAGAATCAATAACTATATTTAATGGCTTTTTTGTAATCACATAAGAATGAACATTAATCCCTAAAGTAGAAACACATGCATCAGCAACTTGTAAATGTCTCACTAATATTTCTTTTTCAATGGCTAAATCAAAAATTATCCCAATTTTCTGTTTCTTTACCCTTTTTAAAGCGATTTCTCCTTTAGCAAGTCGGTCTAGACTATACCCCTCAACATAAAAAATATTTTTATCTTTTTCAGAAAGAGTACCGCCATTCATAACATTTGGATGAGTAATTAAACATCCACTTGCCGATGCTAATAATTTAGCAGTAGGAAGTGCATCCCCTGCAAAACCTCCTATTTCGCAACCAATTCCAGTTGGAACAATGAATATTGTTGGTGAATTTTCCATTATTAAAAATATTTCAATTTATTTTTTTTAATTAGCTAAGACAGCTTTAATTTTAAGTTTTTTTGTTCCAAAAGAGTCATTAGAATTTTGAATATCAACAATTGACCATCGAATTAAATCACCTTTTTTTTCTAAATTTGCAATTATAAATTCACTTAAATTTTTTAATTTTATTGAAACTGGCCAATCTAAATAATAATTAACTGAACTTAATTTCATCTTTGATATTTACCAAATTGATCATTATATAAATCATCTTCGACTTCTTTACCAATAACAATATTCAAATCTGACTTTGGATATGCCACACATAAAAGTGCAAAGCCCTTTTTCCTCAAATCATCATTTAATCCCATGGCATCTTCTTGATCTACAGATCCTTCCAATATCATGGATGCACAATCAGTACAAACTCCTGAACAACAACTACTTGGCAAATCTATTCCATTCATTTTTGCCGCTGAAATAATATCTTGATCTTCAGAACATAAAAAACTAAAAGTCTTTTGCTCAAATTGAACTTTGATATTGTATTCAGGCATATCCTAAATCTTATTGCTAAACTGCTGAACCTCCTACAACTTCTAATATTTCTTGAGTAATAGCTGCTTGTCTGGCTTTGTTATAGGTTAGATTCAAAGTACTTGCTAATTCTTTAGCGTTATCACTCGCATTATTCATCGCAGTCATCCTGCAAGCGAGTTCTGAAGCTGCCGACTCTTGTAGAGCTCTAAGTACCTGATTCTGTAAATATAATGGTAATAAGGAATCTAATAATTGATCAGGACTTTGTTCAAAAACAATATCGGATGGCAACTTCTCTGAATCACTTTTTTCAATATTTGATTTTTCAACAAGTAACTTACTATCTTTTGTAGTCAACCTAAAAATTTCATCATTTTCCTCAGCAATTCCTTGAGGGTCAAGTGGCAATAGTGTTTGAACGACAGGTGCGCAGCTAACTAGAGTGATGAATTTCGTATAAATAATTTCCACCCTATCAGAATTTTCTGAAAGAAATTCAGCTAAAATCTCATTTGTAACTCCCTCAGAATCCTTTACTGTGGGTACCTGTTCTAATTCTTTGAAAGTACTTTTAATTACATATCTATCCTTTCTATTTTGAAAATATCCAATAGCTTTCTTACCTACCAAAATTAAATTTGGCTGATAACCTTGTTTGACTAATTCTGCATATCTTATTTCTACCTTTTTTATTATATTTGTATTGTAACCTCCGCATAAACCTCTGTCCGCAGTTATGCAAACCAAGCTGATGGTCTTTACTTCTCTCTTTGATAAAAGAGGAGAGTCGACAGCCTCAAATTGTACTCTAGATTGAATATTTTCTAAAACTCGTGCAAGTTTATCTGCAAAAGGTCTACTCTTAAGAACTTGATCTTGAGCTCTCCTAACTTTCGCAGCTGCAACAAGTCTCATGGCCTCCGTTATTTTTCTTGTATTTTTAACGGAAACGATTCGATCTCTAATCTCTTTAAGATTTGCCATGGTATCTCCTAAATAAATTTAAACTGTGGCAAGCATTGATGATTTAACTTCATTTATCACATCTTTTAGCGTCGCTTCTAATCCATCATTTAATTTCTTTTCTTTAAGAATCTCTTCTATAAATTCCGCTTTATTTAACTTTAGGTATTCCCTAAGTTCAGTTGCAAATTTAGTAACATCTTCAACAGGAACCTCATCTATAAGACCTTTAACTCCTGCATAAACAACTGCAACTTGTTCTGCAAGGTTTAGCGGAGAGAATTGAGGTTGCTTTAATAACTCTCTTAATCTTTTGCCTCGTTCAAGCTGTTGCTGTGTTGCTTCATCAAGATCAGATGCAAATTGAGAAAATGCAGCTAGTTCATCAAACTGTGCAAGTTCTAATTTTAAAGTTCCTGCAATTTTTTTAATCGCTTTTGTCTGAGCGGCTCCTCCAACACGGCTAACAGAAATACCAACATTAATAGCAGGTCTTAATCCTGAGTTAAATAAATCTGCACTCAAGAATATTTGTCCATCTGTAATTGAAATAACATTAGTTGGGATGTATGCAGAAACGTCCCCTGCCTGAGTTTCAATAATTGGAAGAGCTGTCATAGATCCCCCTCCCATAGCATCAGAAAGTTTTGCTGCTCTTTCTAACAATCTACTGTGTAAGTAAAAAACATCTCCTGGATAAGCCTCTCTTCCTGGTGGTCTTTTTAAAAGAAGAGACATTTGTCTATAAGCCTGAGCTTGTTTCGTTAGATCATCATAAATAACAAGTGTTGCTTTACCCTGATACATAAAATGTTCAGCAATTGCTGCACCGGTGTAAGGTGCTAAGTACTGTAAAGCAGCTGGTTCTGAAGCTCCTGCACTTACTACGACTGTGTAGTCTAGGGCTCCTCTCTCTCTTAAAACCTCAACGATGTTTGCTACTGATGCTGACTTCTGACCAATAGCTACGTAAACACAAACTACGTCTTGACCTTTTTGGTTGATTATTGTGTCAATAGCAATCGCAGATTTTCCAGTTTGTCTATCACCAATAATTAATTCTCTTTGACCTCTTCCAACAGGAATCATTGCATCAATAGATGTGATACCTGTTTGCATTGGTTCATGCACTGATCTTCTCTTGATTATTCCAGGAGCCATTTCTTCGATCAATCTAGTATCACTTGTTGGAATTTCTCCTTTGCCATCTATTGGTTGTCCGAGAGGATTAACAACTCTCCCCTGCATCGCTTCACCAACTGGAACAGATGCGATTTTACCTGTGGACTTAACGTTACTTCCTTCTTGGACACCAAGTGCCTCACCCATTAAAACGGCTCCAACATTATCATCTTCAAGATTTAAAGCTATACCTTCGGTACCATCCTCAAATTCTAATAACTCACCTGCCATGACCTGATCTAAGCCATATATTCTTGCAATGCCATCACCGATTTGCAGAACAGTTCCTACATTGCTAACACTTACAGATTGGTCGTAATCAGTTATTTGTTGTTTTAAGATTGAACTGATTTCATCAGGGCGTATAGATACCATGGATTTAAGAATTTAAGGTTGATTTAAAAGTTACTTGGAAAGAGATAAGCCAAGTTTTCTTATTTGTGAAGCAAGAGAAGCATCAATTACTTTTGATCCTACACTGGCGACGAAACCACCAATAAGAGATGGGTCGATTTTAGTTACAAGTTCTAATTTTTCTGTACCAGCAATATTGATGATCTTTTTGGTAATTAAACCTTTCTGTTCATCAGTAAGCTCTACTGCAGAAGTAACAGTTGCCAAAGCAATATTACTATTTTCTCGGTAAATCTCTAAAAACCTATCAAGAATTGAAGTAAGGATTCCAATTCTTTGCCTATCGGCCAATAATTTTAAGAAATTCAGTAAAGAAGAATTAACCTTATTTGAAAAAATTTCAATAATGATTTTCTTCTTAGCATCTGTCTCTAAAATGGGAGAGGATAGTGCCTTCTCCAATTCAGGGGAATCATTTATTAATTCCAAGAGTTGTTTGACCTCAGAAACCATCTCTTCAGTTTGCGAATTTTCATTCACAACTTGAAGTAATGCCTCTGCGTATGGTGTAGTAACTGAATTTAAAAGTGGCATTAGTTCACCTCAATATTATTAATTGATTGAGTTACCAAATTTTCTTGTGTTGTTTTATCAAGTCGATTTGGGAGAGAATCTAAGGCTTTCTTAATTGCCAGTTCAACAGCTTCTTTTCGAAGTTGAGAAATTGCTCTGGATGCTTCAGAGCTCTCGTCAGAGATTGCACTTTGTTTAATTCGTGCCATCTCCTCTATAGCTTTTTTCTCACTTTCCATTCTGATTGATTCAGATCTTTTAAGGGAATCTGCTTTTATTTGAGAAGCTTTTTCTTCTGCTGAAGATAAATCTTTCTTTGCTTTTTCTAAAGCTTGAGTTGCATTTAGTAGTCGATCTTCAGCATCTTTTAATTCAAGAAGGATTCCTTCTCTCCTTTTTTGGAGCATTTTACCTAGGAAACCAGGCAAAAATTTATAAAGACCGAAAACTACTACAGCCCAATTAAGGATATTAGTTTCAAATAAATTGAAGTTCAATCCAAAACCTTCTGTAGCTAAAAGAGTTAAATTCATTTTTCTAGAATCAATCTATTAACAATAAGTTCGCTTAAATCATCAGCCTGTTTAGAAAGTTGATCACGAGCAGCAGACGTCTGACTTTCAATTTCTAGTCTTGCTTTTTCTTTTGAAGCATTTGCTTCATTGTTAGCAAGTTCTAATGCTTCTTTATAAAGCTTGTCAGACTCATTTTCAGCTTCGCTCACAATTCTTTGGGCTTCTGTACGAGCACTTTGAAGCTGAGTTAATAAATCAGCTTCTAATTTTTTAACCTCAGAAAGTTTATTTTTGGCCTCAATAATATTATTACTTACAAACTTTTCTCTTTTTTCTACAACATTGCCAACAGGCTTAAAAAAGAGAGAATTTAATATGTAAGTAAGAGCAACTACTTGTATCGCCATTAGTGGCAAAGTGGCGTTTATATCAAATAATCCACCTTCTGTAGCACCAAAAAAATTAAAGGCCAACATATGTTTTAGTTGAAGTTAAAAAATTAAATTTAAATATTGCTAATAAAGATTAGAAGCAATATTAACTTTTAGGAAAAAGGATTCGCAAAAAGTAGTACCAAAGCCACAACTAATCCGTAAATTGTTAATGACTCCATGAAAGCGAAAGATAAAAGAAGAGTTCCTCTGATTTTACCTTCAGCTTCTGGCTGACGGGCAATACCCTCAACAGCACCTTGAGCTGCGTTACCTTGTCCAAGACCTGGGCCAATAGCACCTAGACCAACTGCTAAACCAGCAGCTACAACTGATGCAGCGGAAGTAATCGAATCCATAATTTTGAAATAAAGAGCTTAATACTTGTGATAATCTTTGTTGTCATACACGCTTGGACATTCTTTGTTTTAAGAATGGGTCTGATATTTCCAGACCTACGCGATTAGATATTTTGCCAGATTACAGACCCTTTGTAAAAGCATCTGAATGTATTGGAAAACAGCTAATGATGTTCTTCAACAGCTTCTCCTATGTAATAGGCCGCCAAAGTTGCGAAAATCAATGCCTGAATTGCACTAGTAAATAATCCTAGGAACATAACAGGTATTGGGAGAATTAGCGGAACTAAAAAGACTAGAACACCAACAACAAGTTCATCAGCCAAAATATTTCCAAATAGCCTGAAAGAGAGTGATAAAGGTTTCGTAAAGTCCTCTAGAATTTTGAAAGGAAGCATAATCGGAGTTGGGTGAACATAATATTCGAAGTATCTCCAACCCTTATTGCTTAAACCTGCATAGAAATAAGAAAGTGAAACCAATAAAGCCAAGGCTATAGTTGTATTAATATCTGCAGTAGGTGCTCCTAATTCTCCACTTGGTAACTTAATCAATCTCCAAGGAATTAAAGCGCCTCCCCAATTACTAACAAAAACGAATAAAAATAAAGTACCTATAAATGGCATCCAATCTCTATATACTTTTTCACCTATTTGCGTCCTAGCAAGATCTCTTATGTAATCCCAGAGGAACTCAAGCAGGTTTTGAAGGCCTTTAGGATCATTATCCATTTTTTTTGTTCCTAAAGAAATAAAAACTAATAACGCTCCTAATAAAATCCAAGATGTTAAAAATACCTGCCCATGAAGTCTGATATTTCCAATTTGCCAATAAAGATGTTGACCAACTTCTAATGCTGCAAAATTTGTTAGCAAGGAATTAAAAAACATTTGTTTTGAAAAAAAAATTTACTTAAGAACGTGAAAAATAAAGAATGAGTGAAGGCTTATAAATGAAAAAACCTATCATCGCAGGAAAAATATCTAAAGATCCTAGCTTGCTCGCAAAAATAAAGAGGCAAACTGGAACTAATAGTTGCAATTTTGATACACCTGATGATTCTTTACCAAGTTTCCCTATACTTTTGGCAAGCAAACGTAGGTAAAAAATGCCGGCAATTGCACCTATAAAAATACTAAAACCAAAAGTAAAGCCTAGAAAAATTGCAGTTATTGATGCTAATAAAATAGAAACAATAAAAGTAATTCCAAAAATTGTTAATTGCAATTTTGTGTATTCATCATTTTGAGAAAGCAAATTATCTATTTGATTGGCAATGCCAGATTTACTTTCTTTGATGATCGAATTATTCAGGGATTGAGGAAATTGAACATTCTCATTGGAAGGATGCTCAATTTTTTTTCTATTTGAGTCCACTGATGTGAACATAGTTTAAAAACCTCTCTGAATGGTTTTAAGTAAGTATATAAACTCACGGAATCTATCACGGAGAGGTGCCTTTTAGCTAGTTTTTTTTTATAAAAAATTAATTCTTAAAATTTATGATGAATCTATATGCCATTTTTTTCATTATTCATCAAGAATAAAAATTTACGAAAAGCCATCTTTTTAATTGTTTTAACACTGAAAAACGTAAATAAAAGACTTGGCAAAATCTTAATTAAACGTCTCAATAGTAAATATGCATCAAAAAAAATTGGATATAGGTCAAGAAAAAATAAAATATAAAAGAAAAACTCCCCATAGTTCGTTTAAAAAAAGTAATCAAAGCAACTTAATAGAATCTATTTTTCCTTTGCCTTGGAAAATATGGCCTTATGAGGCAAAAATCCTCGTTATTCTTATTGGAATTTGGTCAATTTTAGGAATATGCATTCTTGGATCGTCCAGTTGGTGGGTAGCTAGTAGAGAAATGGGAAATTGGGCTTATTTCTTAAAAAAACAAATTATTTGGACAATTCCAGGCATTGGTCTTTTTTATTTCGTTCTTAATACGAATATTAGAAATCTTTTAAAGTTTTCAAGAATTATTTTTTATATTTTATTTTTTTTGATTTTTCTAACTAACATTACTGGAATAACAGTAAATGGCTCTTCAAGATGGCTAGTGATAGGGAATTTACGTCTGCAACCATCAGAATTAATAAAACCATTTCTAATTCTTGAAGCTTCTAACCTTTTTGCTCATTGGAATCTGATAAAAAATGATAAAAAATTAATTTCAATATTCTCCTTTGGTTTGTTAATTTTATTTATACTTAAGCAGCCTAACTTAAGTACTGCATCACTTACTGGAATTCTTTTTTGGGTAATGGGTTTATGTGGAGGCGTAAAACTTAGCTCTCTTTTCTCATTTGCTTCATTAGGATTCATTACTGGATGCATTAGTATCCTTAATAACGAATATCAAAAACTTAGAGTTACCTCATTCATTAATCCTTGGAAGGATCAACAGGAAAGTGGATTTCAATTGGTTCAGAGTTTATTAGCTATAGGTTCAGGTGGTCTATTTGGCCAAGGTTTTGGACTTTCCATACAAAAATTACAGTATCTACCTTTCATGTATACAGATTTTATTTTTGCCATTTTTGCTGAAGAATTTGGTTTGTTGGGTTGTACCTTATTCTTAGGATTTTTAGCAGTATTCTCTTATATAAGCTTAAGAATTAGTCTTAAGTGCAGGAATAACTATACAAAATTAGTTGCTATCGGATGTGGTGTATTGTTGACAGGTCAATCAATAATGCATATTGCAGTAGCAACAGGTTCAATGCCCACCACAGGCTTACCACTACCTTTTATTAGTTATGGTGGAAATTCATTAATCGCTTCTTTTTTTATTGCAGGGATGCTACTGAGATGTTCATTAGAATCAACAGGATTCATAGGTATGATTAGTACACGAAAGACTTTTAATTAGTTAGAATTTAGAAGATTTATAACAAGCTATCGAATCATTTAATTTAATTATTTCAGAATTATCGCAAAAGGGTAATCTGCTTATGCAGAGTGGTCTTAATAGTCCAAGTCCATTCACTATATTTTTGGTTTTCAGCGCAGGACTTTTAACAAGTCTTGGACCATGTTCATTATCTTTGCTTCCAGTCACAATTGCTTATATAGGAGGAACAGAAAAAAATCAATTTAAACTTATAAGTTTTTCAGGAGGAGTAGTTTTTTCGCTCGTTTCACTAGGTGCTGCGAGTGGTTTTTTAGGTAAAATATATGGTCAAATTCCATCTTATTACACTTCGTTTGTTGCCCTCGTTGCAATAATAATGGGTTTAAATTTATTAGGAATTCTAAAGTTTCAATTTCCGAATGGACCTGATTTAAAAATAATAGAAAAAAAAATACCATCCCTAATAGCACCTTTTGCAATAGGAACTACTTTTGGATTAGCCTCTTCACCTTGCATCACTCCAGTTTTAGCAACTCTTCTGGCTTGGGTATCGCGAGCTGAAAACCCGATAATCTCAATTATTTTTTTATTTTTCTTTGGAATAGGCCAAGTTACTCCATTAATCATTGCGGGAGCCACAGCAGAAAACTTAAAGAAATTTTTAGAGCTTAGAAAATTTAGTCAAATAATTCCCACCTTAAGTGGGATACTTTTAGTCGCCCTAGGATTATTAAATTTATTTTCAAATTGGATTTAAATGATTATTCTCAAGAATCTAATTTTAAAAATATCAAGTTTAAGATTCGCCATATCACTGCTAATCTTTATAGCTATTACAAGTGGTATAGGTACTTTTATACCTCAAGGCAATAGTAATCAATTCTATATTGATAATTTCAACGTTGCTCCCATTTTTGGATTTTTAGATGGAGAAAAAGTCTTAAAACTTCAATTGGATCATTTATATACAAGTTTTTGTTTTTTATTTTCTTTAATTCTTCTTTGTATTTCTCTAGCAGCTTGTAGTTTCAGGAGGCAAATCCCTTCATTAAAAGCTTCATTAAAGTGGATTGAATATAGAAGCGAAAAGAAATTTAGCAACCTGCAATTAACTTTAAGTCAACCAATTAATCAAGATGGAGACCATATATCAAAAGTAGATTTATTACTTAAAAACAGGGGATGGAAAACATATAAATTTAAAAGTCATATTTCTGCAAGACGAGGATTAATTGGAAAAATCGGTCCTTTAGTTGTTCATATAGGATTAATAGTCTTACTTATAGGTTCAGCATATGGGAGTTTTGCAAGTCAATCAAAAGAACAATATTTGTTACCTGGAGAAAGCTTGGATCTGATTAATGAGCGCACAAATTCAAAAGCTAATGTAAAGTTGGTCGATTTTTCTATAGAAAGAGAAAGTGATGGTGTACCCAAACAGTTTATTTCAAAGTTAAATTTTTCTTCTGAAGATCTAAATATGAATGAAATAAAAACCGCCAAAGTTAATAACCCAATCAGGTTTAAAGGATTAACTATTTATCAAGCTGATTGGGCAATATCAAATGTTGTTTTAGAAATAGATAATATCCTTTATCAATTACAATTAAATGAGATTCCCGAAATTGGCAATCAAATTTGGGGAGTTTTAGTTGAATTAGGATCAGAGACTAAAAAAAATTTTCTTTTAACAATAGATAATGAAAATGGTCCCCTTAAAATTTCCAATACAGAAAATTTTTCAGGAAATAATCTCTATATCAATGACAATCCTTTAGAGGTTAACTCTTCAAAAATATCTCTAAAAAAAATAATCCCCCGCAGTGGGTTAATAATTAAAAATGATCCTTCTATACCGTTTATATACTTTTCTTTTATCTTAATAATTTTTGGAACAATAATAAGTCTTATACCAACAAACCAATTATGGATTCTTGTAAATAAGAAATCACAAAAGCTATTCATTGGAGGTATTAGTAATAAAAATCTTGTTGGTTTTAAAAAAGAATTTTTGAAAATATCAGAAGAAATAAAAAATTTTTAAATTTTTTTCTGTCCGCTAAAAATATCTAACTGCATAGAAACATTTCCTCTGGGGTTAAATGCGGCATTTAAATGTATCCAGTGAGGTGAGCCCTCATTCACTAAATCATCCATAATTCTATTAACAACTTCCTCATGTGATATCTTTATGTCTCTAAAATTATTGATATAAAGCTTCAAAGACTTCAACTCATAGACTTTCAAATTAGGTTGATAAATAATATTTAGCTTTGCAAAATCTGGATAACCAGAAAAGGGACACTTACATGTGAATTCTGGCAACTGGATAGAAATTTCATAAATTCTATTCTTATTTGGATTCTCGAAACAAATTATTTTTGATTCTTCAATAATTCTCTCACCATAAAGTGGTCTTTGCGTCGAATCATCTAATTTAGCTGTACTCATTTTTATTAGAACTTATTTACTAAACCTATATAAAAAGATCAAAATCTGCAAAAATCTCAATAAGCTTAAGTATTACAAATGAATAAGTCAAAAGCTGTTAAATCTTATTTTTGTATCATCTACTACATTCATAATGTCGGAAAAAAGGGTTATATGTGTTTAGTTGAAAGAAAAATTAATGGACATTTGTTTGATTACTATCGATAACAATTTAAATAAAGCTCTTCAACCTAAAAGCGCAATTGGAATGTTATGGCTTCAAACACACTTTGAGAATAATAAGTGGGAAGCGTTATCAAATAGTACCGTAATAATTTCTGAAGAAAATTCCCATTTACTAATTGAAGACGCCACCAATGCAGGTCTTGATATTAAATGTTTTTCTGATATTTCAATGTTGGATGTTTTCCCAAAAAACAATTAAAATAAGAATATTCAATCTTTAGTCATGAAGAAAATTGAAGCAATCATACGTCCATTTAAGCTGGAGGATGTAAAAATTGCATTAGTAAACTCTGGTATTGTTGGGATGACAGTTAGTGAAGTCAGAGGATTTGGAAGGCAAAAAGGGCAAGTTGAAAGATATAGAGGCTCCGAATTTACTGTTGAATTCCTTCAAAAACTTAAAGTAGAAGTTGTCGTAGAAGATGAAAAGGTTAATTCAGTTATAGATGCGATTGCCGAAGCAGCAAAAACTGGAGAGATTGGTGACGGAAAAATATTCATAACATCAATTGACTCTGTTGTGAGAATTAGAACTGGTGACAAAGATGAAGAAGCTCTTTAATTCAAAGAGTTTCTTTTACTAAATTTTGTATATATTCACTATTAATCCTTTTATTTGATTGACTTCCTAAGGTCATCCAAGCTAGATATTCATGATTTCCAGCAGGACCTACCAGTGGAGAAGCTATCAAATTCTTTATATTCCATTGAAAATTCTTAGCAGCATAAATAACAGACTCTATAGCCTCAGTATGGAATTTAGGATTGCGAACAACACCACCTTTACTGACTTTATCTTTACCCACCTCAAATTGGGGTTTAATTAAAAATATTCCTTCAATACAATCACCTTCTAATAAATTACAAATAGATTTAAAAACTAACTTTAGTGAAATAAACGACAAATCAGCAACAACAAAATTTGGTAATTCACTACTTCTAGATAAAAGATCATTAGGTTTTAAATTACGAATATTAGTTCGTTCAAAAAGTATGACTTTTGGGTTATTTCTAATCTTCCATGCAGTTTGTCCATAACCCACATCTATCCCATATACTAACTTTGCTCCTTGTTGCAATAAGCAATCAGTAAATCCACCAGTAGAGATTCCTGCATCAATACATATTTTGTCTTTTACATTAATTTCGAGTTTTTTAAATGCCTCCAATAATTTTTCGCCACCCCTTGATACAAACATAGGTGGGGAATCAATAAAAAATTCAGATCCAATTAATACTTGTTGTCCAGGTTTATCCAATACTTTTCCATTGATATCTCTAACCTTGCCAGCAAGAATTAAACCTTGAGCTTTTTGACGAGTTTCACATAAACCTTTATTTAGAAGATAAAGGTCTAATCTACTTTTTTTAATCATCTATTGTTCAACAAAAAAAAGACTGAATAATGAACTTCTACAAGATTAAGATCCAAATTCTTTAATACTTTCCAATTTTAAATTAGAACTAAAAAATTACCCATTATTAAGAAAAAGGACGAACGCAAACATTTTGATATTTAAGCTTTCTTTATAAGCCAGAAAAATGTTACATAAGAAAATAATAATCAAGCAAATATGTTCAATGGCAAGTAGATCGCTAAGGTATAAGGCAATAATTCGATTTTGTTATAAAGTTTAAATTGATAATAAATAAAAATTGTGATCGAGCGTTACACATTACCCGAAATGGGAAAAATCTGGACTGAAAGTGCAAAATTCCAGAGTTGGCTTAAGGTTGAAATAGCTGCATGTGAAGCAAATTTTTCCCTCGGGAAAATTCCTGAGAATGCCATAAAAGAGATACGTTCAAATGCAAAGTTTGATGAATCTAGAATTACAGAAATTGAGAAAGAAGTTAAACATGATGTCATAGCATTTCTTACGAGCGTTAATGAATTTGTAGGAGATTCTGGAAGATACATTCATGTTGGCATGACCAGTAGTGATGTACTTGATACTGGCTTATCTCTTCAGTTAAAAGATTCTTGCGAATTGTTATTAGAAGAAATTGAGAACCTAGAAAATGAAGTCAGATTATTAGCAAGGAAGCATAAAAATACATTAATGATTGGGAGATCTCATGCAATTCATGGGGAGCCAATTTCCTTCGGTTTTAAACTTGCTGGATGGTTAGCTGAAATAATAAGGAACAAAAAAAGATTATTAACACTGCAAGAATCTGTAGCAATTGGACAAATAAGTGGTGCAATGGGAACTTACGCCAATACAAATCCCAAAGTAGAGCAAATAACTTGTGATTTACTCGGCCTAAAACCAGATACAGCAAGTACTCAGGTTATATCAAGAGACAGACATGCAGAATATGTACAAACTATTGCACTAGTTGGCTCTTCTCTAGATAGATTCGCGACCGAAATACGAAATTTACAAAGAACTGACGTTTTAGAAGTTGAGGAGGGCTTTACAAAAGGGCAAAAAGGAAGTTCTGCCATGCCTCATAAAAGAAATCCTATTAGAAGTGAAAGAGTCAGCGGTTTAGCAAGAATTTTGAGGAGTTACGTTTTAACAGCACTGGAAAATGTTCCACTTTGGCACGAAAGAGATATAAGCCATAGTTCAAATGAACGTATCATGTTACCTGACGTATCAATCTGTTTGCATTTTATGCTCAGGGAAATGAAAGATATTGTAAGCAATTTGGAGGTTTATCCAAAAAATATGCTCAAAAATTTAAATATATATGGTGGTGTAATCTTTAGTCAGAAAGTTTTACTTTTGCTTGTAGAGAAGGGTTTGTCTAGAGAAAAGGCTTATAGCTTAGTACAAAAAAATGCACATCAGGCTTGGAATACTCAGAATGGGAATTTCAAGCAAAATATAGAGAGAGATAATGAAATAATGGATATTATTGATCAACGTGAGTTAGAAGAATGTTTTAATCCTTCATTTCATCTCCATAATTTAAGTGTAATATGGGAAAAGTTAGGTATCTAGGATTACTGAAAACCTTATCTAGGTCTAACCAGTGTTTTCAGAGGAATAATGACAAAAAACTTTAGGATTGAAAAAGATAGTATGGGAACAATAGAGGTTCCCACAAAAGCTTTGTGGGGTGCTCAAACACAAAGATCGATAAAAAATTTTTCTATTGGAGAAGAATTAATTCCAATTGAGTTAATTTATTCACTCACCCTCATAAAAAAAGCTGCTTCAATTGCGAATTTCAATTTAGGGTTAATAGATAAAAGAAAAAAAGATTTGATTGTAGAGGCATGTAAAGAAATACTTGATGGACTTCATGATTCACAGTTCCCCTTAAAGGTATGGCAAACAGGTAGTGGCACACAAACAAATATGAATGTTAATGAGGTAATTTCTAATATTGCAGCATTAAAAACAAATTCAGATCTTGGTAGTCATCAACCAATCCATCCTAATGATGATGTAAATAAATCTCAGTCAACTAATGATACTTTTCCTGCTGCTATTCAAATTTCTGTTGTTAATGAAATAATCAAAAATTTAGCTCCAGCTATAAGAGAACTTACGAAGATCCTTGATAAAAAAAGTGAAAAATGGAAAGACCTTATAAAGATAGGAAGAACCCATTTTCAAGATGCAGTGCCCCTTACTTTTGGGCAAGAAATATCAGCATGGTCAGAGCAACTTAAAGATGCTGAGAATGCAATTATTATAAGTCTGAATGAATTATATTTCTTACCTCTGGGAGGAACTGCAGTTGGTACAGGGATTAATTCTCCAAAAAGATTTTGTGAAGAGTCTATAAAATCAATTTCCGATGATACTAATCTAAAGTTTTTTAAATCAAAAAATAATTTTTCTATCATGGCCTCCCATGATCGTCTAGCTCAAGTAATGAGTCAGATCAAAATTTTAGCAGGTACATTATTTAAAATTTCAAATGATATAAAAATTCTATCTTCTGGTCCAAGATCAGGAATATATGAATTAATTATCCCTCAAAATGAACCTGGAAGTTCTATCATGCCCGGTAAAGTGAATCCGACTCAATGCGAAGCCTTATCAATGGTATGCACACAGATAATGGGTCTTGAATATGCAGTTTCAATGGCAAATTCTAGCGGAACATTACAGATGAATGAATATAAGCCTCTTATTGGATTTAATATTCTTACAAGTTTAAAATTACTTAAAAATGCAATAGAAAACTTCAGAATAAAATTAGTTAATGGGATGGAACCTAATCAAAAGAAAATGAAGCTAAATTTAGAAAACTCACTAATGTTGGTTACAGCCATTGTACCAAAAGTTGGTTATGAAAAAGCAGCTGAAATTGCAAACCTTGCCTTCAAAGAATCATTAAATTTAAAAGAGGCAACACTTAAATTAGGTTACTTAAACGAAGGTGAATTTGATGAAGTAATGAATATTAATTCGATGATTTGATAAAAAAATTCAGGAATTATTGTCAATTCTTTTTGTTGCAGGATTAATATCTTCAGAGACTTTTATAAGATCATTAGATTCAGAAACAGGAAAACGATTAATAGCTTTTAATGCTAGCTTTGCTTTGCTTTTTAATTTATTAGTAACACCAATACAGTATTGTACTTGAGAAAGTACATCAATTGATCTTCTAATAATCCTCACTACATCACCTTCATCTAATGAGGTATTAAAAACCAAATCTTTCCATTTTTTCCCCCTTGCCCACTCAGAAATAATTCCAGTCAACTCTATTTCCAAATAGATAGGAATTTCAATATGAAAATTATTTTGTTGAGAAGCAACTAATTTTCTTAAACCATCTAATTCATTAAAAACATCTATTACTCTCAAAGAAGGCTTGAAATTACACCAAAGATTAGGCCTCCTTACATCAACACATATAGCTTGAATAATTGCAGCTAACTCAGGAGGATCTAAATCGTCCAAATAACCACTAACTAAAACAAGACCAATCCATAATTCATTTTCACTTCTTATCGCACCAACTGTTTGACCAACTTCTGTCAATTCCAAATCATTTAAACAACCAAAATAATTCAAAATTTTAATCAAGTGGGTAAAAGTTCTCCAGTTGTGATTTTCTTTTTCCCCAAGAATTTTTTTTCTCATATTTATTTCTTCTTCAAGATCAATAATTCTTTTTCTATATTTCTTTAATTTCCTGGAGTCTCCAAATCTATGTGCAGGATGATCAGTGACTGTTTTTTCTAAATTATTAATTTGTTGCTGTTGTGCCAAAACTTCTGTTGTAAGGTCATATTGTGGAGTTTGTAAATCATTTTTCTTAGAAACTTCTAAAATTCGATCCGCAAAACGCTGCGATTTATCATCTCCCCTAACTAACTCTCCAGAAAAATACATTCTTGGTACTTCAAGTCCTAAGACATCAATTACATCCAAATCATTAAAAATATTCACAATGTATGAGGGTTTTATAAGAATAAATAAATTATCAATTGTCAAACACAATAAACTCTTAATTTTTTGGGATTCATATATTTTCTTACAAATTAATCCTGGAACAATTTTTCTTTTAATTTGAGGAGCTTTGATTGAAATTAAGCTTCCATCTTTAATATATGGGAGTGCATTAGTTATCTCTTCTGACAATTTTTCAGCTGCTTGTTTTTCTAAAATTTTCAAGAGTCTTCTCTCTTCTTTAAGACGATTTTTTAACTTTTCATAGTCATCAAAATCCTTCCATGAAACGTTAGATGTAATTTGTTTTAACTCAATTAAATCCTTATCTAAATTTTCAAGAATTATATTCTCACCAGAGGATTCACCTAAATATAAAAAACTACCAAAACTTCTTTTAATTAATTCTTTAGACTTCTCTAAACTATAACTTTGCAAAAGATTAAGTACCATTCCATAGCTTGGAGTGAATTGACTCTCTAAAGAATTTGGTTTACTGATAGCCAGTGCACTTGCTTCTTTGGCACCTTCGAATCTTGTTTGTAATGTAACAACATATCCTTGGGTATCTTTACCTCTTCTTCCAGCTCTTCCTGACATTTGTAAAAATTCACTGCTAAATAATAATCTATGCCCATCTTCAGTCCTTTTTGATAAAGAAGAAATAACAGTTGTTCTTGCGGGCATATTAATTCCTGCAGCTAAAGTTTCAGTTGCAAAAACAACTTTTATCAAACCTTGCTGAAATAATTCTTCAACCAATTCTTTCCATGCAGGCAATAATCCAGCATGATGAGATGCAATGCCGCGTTTTAATGCCTCGCATTGAGATTGATCTTTAATTGCTTCTTGATTATTTTTAAGATAAACATCTAATTTTTGGGATATCATATTTGCTTCTGAATAACTTACTAAAGTTAAATCTTTTATATTGTCAATAGCCTTGTCACATCCTCTTCTACTAAAAATAAAATAAATAGCTGGCAACATATTTCGTTCAGCTAATTTAGAGATCACAAAGCCAATCGAGGGAGACTTTGGTTGCATTATCCTGCCTACTTTTCCTCTCTTTTTCAGCCCTTTAGGAGCTCTCCAAATCTTACAGTTTGGATGAATTCCATTACCCTTATTATTTAAAAGTGGATGGAGGCCTTTAGCACTACAAAAAATAAAATCAAGTGGGACTGGTCTCTTATCACTATTAATTAGTACTGTGGGTCCATGTACTTTTTCTATCCAATTTTGTAGTTGATCTGCATTAGCTATTGTTGCTGATAAAGCTATTATTTGAGTTCTAGTAGGGCAATGGATTATAGTTTCCTCCCAAACTGTGCCTCTTTGGGGGTCATTCATGTAATGACATTCATCAAGAATCACAGATTCTAAATTTTCTAAGGGATCATCAAATTCATCAAATTCGCCATAAAGCATGTTCCTAAAAATCTCAGTCGTCATGACTAAGATTGGTGCTTCTCTATTTATACTTATATCTCCAGTTAAAAGACCAACTTTATTTTCGCCATATTGGTTAGCAAAATCTCTAAACTTTTGGTTTGATAGAGCCTTTAAAGGTGTTGTATAAAAAACTCTGCTGTTATGAGATAAACCTCTATAAATAGCAAATTCACCTATCAATGTTTTACCAGAACCTGTTGGTGCCGTTAAAACAACAGAATTTCCGCTATTAATAGCTCGTATTGCCTCTAACTGAAAATCATCTAGTGGAAAGGGGAAATATTCCTCTAAATTAAGCAATAATTGTGATTGAAGAGAGGATGAGTTAACTTCTTAATATATGATCTATATAGATATTAATAAACAAAAAAAACCTTGCAAACTTTAATAGTAAATCTAAATCTTTTTGATTAAATCCACAATATTTTATTTTGCCAAAATGAAAAAAGTAAAAATCCCAAAAAATAGAATTCGTAAATTAAAAACATTTTCTTTAGGTAAAAAACCATTCGAACTTCATAGTTTAAATTCACAAAATAAAAAACTTATAGACTTATGCAGTAATGATTATTTTGGATTAAGTAGGGACAAGGACTTAATAAAAGCTGCTTTCGAAATAAGCCTTTTAGAAGGTATTGGTTCAGGTAGCTCTAGGTTTATTACAGGTTCAAGACCAATACATAAGTTATTAGAAACAGAACTTGCCAAGTGGCTTAATCAAGAGAAAGTATTACTTTTCCCAAGCGGATTTCAAGCAAATATAGCGGCTATTCAGACTTTAGCAAACAGAAATAGTATCGTAATAGCAGATAAATTAATCCATAACTCTTTATTGGTTGGAGTCAAAGCTGCTCAAGCAAAACTGGTTCGATTTTCACACAATAATTTAAAAGATTTAGAAGATAAAATTATTAAATCTAACCCTACAAAAAATTCCATTTTAGTTGTTGTCGAATCTCTTTATAGCATGGAGGGATCAATTGCTCCGCTCAGAGAAATAACAGAAATTTGCAAAAAAAATAGTGTCCAATTATTAGTTGACGAAGCTCATGCAATTGGGATCTTGGGTCCTGAAGGTAGGGGTTTAAGTTTTAATTGCCGTTCGGATATAACTATGATCACTGGTACTTTTGGAAAAGCATTTGGGAGCGGCGGAGCGTTTGTAGCCTCCAATTCAGAAATTGGTGAATATATTATCCAAACAAGTGGAGCATTTAGGTATACAACCGCGCTTGCTCCATCTTTAGCTGCTGGGGCATTAGAAGGTTTGAAAAAAATTTTAGAAAATAAAGAATGGGGTAATGATTTGTTATCTTCAGCGAAAGTATGGAAAGATGAAATTATTAAAAATTTTAGTTTTCCAGTTCAAGGAGAATCTCACATTTTATCAATTATTGTTGGCCAAGAAGAAAAGGCAATTTATCTACAAAAATATCTTGAAAAAAATGGATTTTTAGCAATTGCGATAAGACCTCCAACTGTTCCAGTTGGACAATCAAGAATCAGAATAACAATAAGAAGAGACTTAAATTTAAATCTTCTAAAGAATTTCATTGCTGTATTGAAAGAGTTTAAATGAAACAAATTATTACTCAACATGGGTGGGGACTTAATAAATATTTCTGGGATGATTTTAAAGTTGATTTTTTAAAAAATAATTGGCATTGGCAAGATAATGAAAGAGGCTATTTTTCGACAAATAATTATGAAGCAAAATGGATTAAAAGCGACTCTAAAAAAGAAATTAGAATGACTTTATGTCATTCATATGGTTTTAATTTGATGCAAAAAAAAATTTTAAAAGAAGCAACTCATATTGTTCTTATCAATTCTTTTAATAATTTTCTTCCTGTAAGTAATAAGAGAAACTTTATTTTGAGGTCTCTAAAAAGAATGGAAACAAAAATCATAAAAGATGAATCTAAGGAAATGTTGAAAGAATTTATACATAGATCATTTATGCCAAATGATATAAATATTAGTTTTAAAAATATATTTTATAAAAGTTTAGATAATTTAAATAAAACGCTTCTTTTAAATGATTTAAAACAACTATATATCAATAGAGATTTTCCAGTATTTTTTAAAAAAGATTGCAAAATTATTTTCATAAAATCAGAAAATGATTTGATTCTTGACACTGAATCAAATAATAACTTTTTAGATTCCTTAAATAAAAAACTTTATACTAAGCCAATAGTAATTAAATTAGCTCAGCAAGGTCATTGCTTGAATAATTTAAATTTATACGAGATTTTACTTACATATATTTAATTATTAAAATGGATAATAAAAATTGGAATGAGAAAATAAAAAATAATTTTAATAATGCTGCATATCGCTATCTAGAGTATTCAAATATTCAGAAGTTTTTTGCAGAAAAGATTGTTCAATTTATCAAAGAATTAAATCCCCAAAAAAAAGGTGAATGGATAGATCTAGGATCAGGACCAGGACTATTAGCTGATGAAATAGAAAAAATTTATTCTTCTCAAAAAGTATCCAGAATCGATTTCAGTAAAAACATGCTTCTTGAGAATAAATTTTCTAGTAAAAGAATTTTATGGGATTTAAATAATGATTTACCCCCTGAAATCAATAACTGTTCTCTATTGACATCTAACTTTTGCATACATTGGTTAAACAACCCAAGAAAGATAATAAAAAATTGGTTTAATAAATTAACCCCTGGAGGTTTTTTAATTATTTCATATCCAACAAAAGATTGTTTTCCTGAATGGAAAGATACTTGTAGAACAATTAATATTGAATATACTGGTCTTAATTTCCTTTGCTCTAAAGAATTATTAAAAGATTTCAAATCAACTGAAATACACCATACAGAAAAATTTAATTATCTAGAAAACTTTGAAGATATATATAAGCTTTTTAGAAGCATTAAAAATGTAGGGGCACAGTCAACAAAATGTAAACGAAAAACAGTGAGAGAGTTAAAAGAAATTCAAAAGTTTTGGCCAAAGAATTACAATAATACAGTGAACCTTTCATGGCAAATTGAGATTCAAATCATAAAGAAATTATGAGTAGTCAGGATAGTATTTTCAAATTTTTAATTTGTGGGACAGATACTGATATTGGGAAAACCTTAATAAGCTCTTTTTTCGTTAAAGGATTAAATTCCTTTTATTGGAAGCCGATTCAAAGCGGCATTGAGTCGCAAACTGATAGTCAAACTGTTGAAAAACTTACACAAGTAAGTAAAGAGAAAATCATTAAAGAAGCTTATGTCTTTACAAAACCTTTATCTCCTCATTGGGCTGCTGAAATAGATAAAAAAACTATTAACTTTGAGATGTTGAAATTGCCAAAGGTAAAAGGCTCCTTAATTGTAGAAACTGCAGGTGGATTAATGGTTCCAATAACACGCAATTATTTGCAAATAGATCAAATAAAACAATGGAATCTTCCTGTAATACTTGTATGTAAGAGCTCACTTGGTACTCTTAACCATACACTGCTAAGTATTGAGGCTCTTAGACGAAGAAATATTAAAATTTTAGGTTTAGTAGTTAATGGCGAAAAACACTTAGATAATCCAAAAACTCTAGTAGATTTTAGTGGTATTCCATTAATTACTGAATTTCCTTATATCAAAAAAATGGACTCAAATAATTTAGATATACTATGGAAAGAACTAGACATCAAAAATAAGTTGATCTCACTTTTAAACTCAAAAATAAGTTAAATGAAATCTTTGGATTCAAAACCTCCAAATCAAGATTGGCACCCAAATATTTGGCCACCTTTTACACAAATCAATAACAGCAAACCGCAAATAGAAGTAACTCATGGTAAAGACGCCCTCTTATTTACTAAAGATCCTAAAAAAGAGCTAATAGATGCAATTAGTAGTTGGTGGGTAACTCTTCATGGTCATAGTAACGAATATATTGCGGATGCCATTTTCAATCAATCAAAAAAACTTGAGCAAGTTATATTTGCTGATTTCTTACATCCACAGGCAAAAAAATTGGCTGAAAGACTTAGTGAATTAACAAAACTAGAAAGATTATTCTTTTCTGACAACGGATCTACTGCAGTGGAAGTGGCTTTAAAAATTGCATTCCAATCATGGCAAAACAGAGGAGAGACAAGAACTCAAATAGTAGCCTTTGATGGTGCCTATCATGGAGATACATTTGGAGCAATGGCTTTAGGTGAAAGAAATATTTTTAATGAGAATTTTGATAATCTTATGTTCCCAGTTAAGAGAGTCCCATGGCCGTCAACTTGGATGAATGATGAAGAAGTCAAAAATAAAGAAAATAAGGCAATCCAAAAATTAGAAAAACTTCTTAAAACTCCTACAGTAGCAGTTATCCTTGAGCCACTTGTGCAAGGAGCAGGAGGAATGAATATGGTAAGACCTCAGTTTATTCAAAAAGTTTCTGAAATTATAAAAAATAATAATTCTTTGTTAATTGCCGATGAGGTATTGACTGGTTTTGGAAGATGTGGAAGCCTTTTTGCGTTTCAAAAATCAAAAATCATTCCTGATTTAATAAGTATTTCAAAAGGCTTAACTGGTGGATTTTTACCGATGGGAATTACTTTATGTAGAGAAAAAATTTATCAATCCTTTGTTGATGATTCCCCAAGAAAAACCTTTTGGCATGGACATAGTTTTACTGCTAATCCTTTAGGTTGTGCTGCGGCAAATGCTAGCCTTGATTTATTAGAAAAAGAACCCCACAAATATCTTTCATTTGAAGAAAAACATTTATCTCATTTAATTAAATTTAAAAAATTGTCCTATATAAAAAAAATAAGAGTATCTGGCACTATTGCTGCCTTCGATTTAGAAATTGGTAACAAAAAAGGTTATTTTAATAATGTCGGTAAAAAAATAAAGGGTCTAGCGATGGAGCAAGGTTTATTTATTAGACCCCTCGGTAATGTGATTTACCTCTTGCCACCTCTTTGTATAACCGATGATCAATTAGAAAAAAGTTACTGGATAATCAGAAAAACCTTAGACAATCTGTAGATAAAAATTTAAGGACCTTGAAGTATAGCATTTTCCACATCTTCTCTATTAATACAATACG
Source organism: Prochlorococcus sp. AG-347-K18 (assembly GCA_003281365.1). Taxonomy (GTDB): domain Bacteria; phylum Cyanobacteriota; class Cyanobacteriia; order PCC-6307; family Cyanobiaceae; genus Prochlorococcus_A. The sequence goes on along the minus strand of QCCF01000002.1, from coordinate 201,871 downwards.
AAAATAGCCTTTTTGTTTCTTGTCCTCCAATTTCCCAGATAACACTTAAATCTTCTTGTTCAAAAATAATAGTAGCATTCCAATTTGATAGTAAAAGATACCATTTAGATGGATTATTACTATCCTTAACTGCACCTAAATCAGCTAACCATAATTCCAATGATTGTAGTGAATGTTGGTTAATAGGTTTTTTAGAGGGATTCACAGACTTTTTTATATAATTATTTTATTAACCAAAGGGGTATTGTATCCAATTCTTTTCCTGTAAAAGATGCAATAAAAATTGAAAAAATCAAACTAGTGCCAATGATGATAATTAAAAGAAATAACGAAAACAATTCTCCATTTGAAAAAGGTCTTCTATTGCCTATTAAATTTTGATTGCTAGGATCGATTATAAGATTATTTAAATTATTAGTATAATTTTTAATTCTAGATTTTTCCTTTAGTTTGTCATCATATATTTTTCTCAAATTACTGTTGTTTAAATGTTCATACGCTTCTAAAACTTCTTGAAATTTACTTTTAGCAACCTCTATTTCTAATGAAGTTGTATCAGGATGCAACTCAATGGAAAGTTTACAAAATGCCTTTCTTAATTCATTATTTGATGCATTTTCATTTACACCTAAAATTTTGTAATAAGAAGTTTCCCCTTTCAAAATAGTCTTTTATTAATATTGTAATTCTAATAAATTTTTACTTAATAAAATGTATTTAACCAATGATTAAAAATTTATATTTAGAAATGAGGAAACAAAACATTCCAGAAGAAATTTTTTCTTTAATAACTGAAGAAGAAATAAATCTTTTTCAAGAGTTACAAATCAAAATTAAAGAATTAAACTATAAAACCAATCTCACAAGATTAATTGATGGTGATGATTATTGGGTATCTCAAGTTTTTGATAGCGTTTGGCCATTTAGAACTTTCCAGAATATTAATTTTGATAATAAAAAATTCTTAGATATTGGATCCGGCTGTGGCTTCCCTGGTTTAGCTTATGCCATAACTCATTCTAATTCTGAGATATACCTAGTTGATTCCTCAAGAAAAAAAACAGATGCAATTAAAACCTTAATTAAAAAGATCAATTTCAAAAACAATATTCATGTAATAAATAATCGTATTGAAAACTTAGCCCATGAATCCTCAATGAGAAATAATTTCAATATAGCTACAACTAGAGCGGTGAGTAATCCATCAACAGTTTCAGAATACATACTACCAATGCTCAAAAAAGAAGGGTTGGGAATTTTATATTGTGGCAAATGGACTGAAGATGAAAGTAAGAATCTAAATAAAACCTTAGCTATATTAGAAGGAAAATTTAGAGAAAAAAAGCAGATTTTATTACCAAGAAGTAAAGGTACCCGAAATATTGTTCTTATTCAACCAAAAAATTTTTGCCCTGAAATTTACCCAAGAAAAGCTGGGAAACCTGAAAAAAATCCATTATAAATTAATTTTTTGATAATCTTTTAGCAAACTTATCTCCAAACTTTTCTTTTAAAGTTCTCAATTTATTTATAACTTTTTTTGGATCTATATGGCCTTCTAAAACTTTCATCAATTGTCCTTCAGAAACATTAATATCTAGTAAATTCGCATTATGACCTGGGAACCAATGACTTCCATTACCAAGCAATTGATATCTCGATCTTGCGAATCCTTCCATATCCAACCAATCTATTAAATTTGAAAGCCAGAGCAAAACAGGAATATTAATATTTCCTGGAGTATATTCCCAACTTGGCAAATTTCTGTTCCAATTATGATACCACTCTAAACCTAATGCATTAATTGATTCCTGCCTTAATCTATCTATAATCCTTGGAACATACCTCTCAGAATCTGATAATAAAGAGACAGCTTCTAAATGCAGATCAAAATCTGCCTCTTTTGCAATACCCACACTGAGGGTATGGACTTTTTTATTTCTTAAACAAAAAAGATCATTAAAAACTATAGGATGAAGTGGCTTACAAAGTCCTAACAATTTTTCTGAGGGAGTATGAAGATGTCCCCCTTTATCGGTAGGACTTATTATGAAAACCCCGAGATCATACTTATTTGCTAAATTTATAACCTTTGTATTTTCTTGATTTATGAAATACCAGTGCAAATTTACATAATCAAATAAATTTGTTGATATAGCCTTCTCAATGAGTGAGGATTTTCCATGGGTTGAAAATCCAATTGATCCAATTAAATTTTCTTTTTGTAAATTCCTTAAAATGTCAATACAACCACCATCTTTGATAGCCTGATGTAAATGTTCATCTGTATTAATGCCATGTATTGCTAGCAAATCAATTCTTTTAACTTTTAATTTTTCAATACTTTTCATAACATCTCTCTCAAAAATTTCTGGATCATTATTTGGAGGAATTTTTGTTTGAATAAAATTTGGGATTTTTTTCGTATTTTGAAAACCCATTCCTAATTGCACCTCAGAAGTTCCATAATACTTAGCAGTTTCGACATGACTTAAGCCATATTTGTTTGCCAGATTTAATATATTTTCAACTTTATTTTGTTCTTCAAATGAAATCTCTGAAAAATCTAATTGATCCCAACTTTTTTGAAATCTCATTCCACCTAAAGATAAAATAGGAATATTTAGATTGGTTCGGCCAAATCTGCGATATTGCATCTGCTCAGAATTAATACTTATTCATTCTTGGTGGTTTGCCAAATGTTTGAAACATATCCCTATCAAGACTATTCTCTAAATCATCCAATTCTTCAAAATCAACCCAATGTATGCAATCAACGGGGCAAGTATCCATTGCTTCTTGTATGGTTTCTTCGCCATCTCCATCTTGTCTAATAGCTCTGCTTCTACCATGAAATTCATCAACTATAAAAGTGTTTGAAGCAACATGTACACAGTATTTACAGCCAATACATTTAGACTCATCAACCCATACAGCTTTTTCAGCTAACTGACCACCTAGAACAGGCTCATAACCTGTAATTTCGAAATTTTCTTGAACATTTTCAAATGGATCAGTAGAATCCATATTCTGATATTAATTATCCCACTTGGTTAAAACCAACTCAATAGAGCCATCATTTTTGTTTTTCTGTTCTACAATTTGATATCCATCCTCTTTTGATTTAGAAATAATTGTTTGGTAAGCATACATTTGAGTTACTTTGGAAATAAATCTTTCCACAGGAATCTCAAATTCCCATAGATCAAGATCAGTAACTAATTCATAGGCATTTGAATCATTATTCCATTTAAATCCTACTTTAGTATCACTAGGTAAATTCATGCTTATGTCAACGGCTGTAAACTTACCTCTGAAGCCTTTTACAAACTTTTCATCTTGATTAATTGGATAACCGAGATTATTTAAAGCCTTAATTAAAGGCTCTTTTTCTTTAAGCTGAGTTTTAATAGTACTAAAATGTGACATTAGATTCGTTGTTTAATTGTTTTAAGTTTTCATTTTGATTAGAGATGAAAGCATCAGATGTTTTATTTTTAACTGTTACTTTACCGAGAGAATCTTCAAGATTTTTTGTGGCTTCATTGCATGAATTACCAGTGAATCCCTCTACAGTCTCTTCAACTCTTCCATCTTGATGAATTTTGAATCTCAATGTTTTTTGAGGCATTAAATTCAAGTACTAAGTACTTTTACTTTATATAGAATAACGAAAATATTTTGTTTCAGTTGGTACAAGTTAATTAATTTTAATTTTTATATTGAATATCTGATAAATTAATTTTTTTAATATCGTTCTAGAAAAAAAAATTAGAAATCTAATTATAAAAACCTTGCATTCCCATTGAATCTAGCGCAGTTTTTGCTTCTTCCATAACAGAAGGCTCTTTATCGAAAAGGGCTATCTTGGTGCATTCATCTACGAAACTTTCTTGAAATGTATTATTTAATTTTTCATACAACCTACACAATGACCAAATGCAATTACTTCTAACACCAGATTCATTATCTATTTTTAAACTTATTAAAAGTTGTTCCGCTGCTAATTGAGCGTTTTCTATAGAAACATTTCCGATTTCAGCTAAAGAACTAGAAGACCACAGCCTTATTGCAGCTACATCATTCTTCAAGGCACTTATTAATGGCTTTAAAACAATTTGGTCATCATAATTAGCTAAGCTCCATGCAGTTGCTCTCCTAACATAAGCGTTATCATCTGTCTCCAAAAGACTGACAAGTTTTTGGACTGCGCTAGGACATGGATTACGACCTAAAGCATATACCGCACTCATTCTCTCTACAGGACAGGGTTGATCAAGCAATGGTAACAAAAGAGGTGAAGATCTTTTATCTCTATATTCACAAAATATTCTTAAGCCCTGTATTCTTTCTTCTCTATTACCATGAAGCATTTTTAAAGCTTCATTGCACTCTTGAGTAATGTTTAAACCTTTTGAAAAAGCATCGTCATCAATTTGTTCCAAAGGATCTACTTCAATCTCTAGAGCCAATTCTCTGGCCAAAACATCTGGATCAACCGCAATTTCAGCTAAGCTTTCTTTTTTAGGATCATTATTTTTTGTCATTTTAATAAACTAAAAATATTAATTAATGGGGGCGGGAGACATCATATCTCCAGGTAACCAAATTCTTGCACTTACTGCAAAGAAGGCAATCCCAAATAGTGCGACAATAGCGAAAGGTAAAATTTTTGTCTTAATAAAACCCAAAAAATTTTAAATAATTAAATCAATAATAACCTGTTAAATATACTTTTAAAAAATTTTTCTCCGATAATATTATTTATTCAATGCATTTTGTCTTAACTGACCACATGCAGCATTTTTATCTAGCCCCCTACTTCTTCGCAAGCTAACAGCTATGCCATTATTAGAAAGTATAGATTGAAATAATTGAAGATTTTTTATAGAAACTTGTTTAAATTCAACCTCATCTATTTGGTTGTACTGTATTAAGTTTACGTGGCATTGAAAACCTTTTAGCAAGTTACTTAATTCATTGGCATGCTCTGATTTATCATTAACATCACTAAGCATTAAATATTCAAAACTAACCCTTCGACCAGTATCTCTTACAAATTGCTTAGAGTCTTCAATTATATTTTTGATCTCATAGTTTTTTGCACTTGGTATTATGGTTTCTCTTATCTTTTGGTTTGAAGCATGAAGGCTTATTGCTAAAGTAAATTGACAATTACCTAAAATTTGAAAAGACTTTTCTGATAATTTACGCATCATTTTTGGAACGGCAACTGTGCTTACAGTTATCTTTCTCTGACTAATTTGAAAATCCTCATTGATAGATCTTATTGACCAAAGCAATTCATCAATATTTAACAATGGTTCACCCATACCCATAAAAACGATATTAGTTACTTTTCTATTCATTTCACTTTCAATAGATAAAATTTGATCTAATATTTCACTTGTTTTTAAAGATCTCTTCAGACCCTCCTTACCAGTTGCGCAAAATTTGCAGTCCATAGGACATCCAACCTGACTAGAAAGACATGCCGTAAGTCTTTTTTCAGTAGGTATTCCAACACACTCAATACTTTCGTTGTCTGCTGTAGAAAGTAATAGCTTAAGAGTGCCATCATTGGCCAAGTTTTTTTCTTGAAGAATAAGTTCGCTTACTTTAAAACCATCTTCTTTTAACTTATTGCGAAATTCTAAAGGTAAGACTTTTATTTGATCAATATTTCTATTCTTATTCCTATAGTTATAAATCCAATTATAAATTTGGCGTCCCCTAAAAGCAGCTTGACCATAAGTTAAAGCTACATTTTCTAATTCTTTAACACTACTTCCAAGAAGGTTTTTCAAATTATTATGTTTTTAGTTTTTTACTATTTTCACCATAACAACAAACCATGTTTTAAAAAGAATTCAGTAAGAATTAGCGCAATAAATCCGATCATAGCCATTCTGCCATTAAGTTTTTCGTTATAAAAATGGAATCCATAACGAGGTAATTTTCTTTTAGGGACAATCTCTGGCTTAATCATTGATCATAAATTAAAAATTTATTCTAGTCATTAAAAATGATAATAGATAATATTTATTCATCAGAAAGAAGGCCCTCTTCTTGCAATCCTTCCAATGCAGCCGGATCTGGTAATTGATCTTCAGAAAATTGATTCTCAGCACTAGGTCTTGCAAAAGCGGCAAAGTTACTTGAAGAGGGATCTATCCCATGTCTATTACGAGTAGTCTCAAGATCTTCATCACTAGGATCATCAAGAATTGCAGTAGAGCTGATGGAGGGTGACTGTGGCATGTCAACTGTATAATCTGGTCTTAGATTTTGTGCTCTTCTATATGCACCAGATTCTTCAGCAAGGATATCTGGATGAGGGCCAGCCTCTGAGGCCAATTCCTCCACAAATCCGCTAAAACCTGTTCCTGCGGGTATTAATCTTCCAATAATAACATTTTCTTTTAAACCTCTTAACCAATCTGATTTACCTTCAATGGCAGCCTCTGTGAGGACCCTTGTAGTTTCTTGGAATGATGCTGCTGATATAAAGCTATCCGTATTTAGAGATGCTTTAGTAATACCTAATAAAACAGGAGTAAATTGAGCTGGAGCTCCTCCCGTAATTGCCATTGCCTGATTTGTATCTTCCACTTGCCTCAATTCTACAAGTTCCCCAGGCAAAAGAGTTGTATCCCCAGCATCTTCTATGCGGACTTTACTAGTCATTTGTCTAACAATAACTTCAATATGCTTATCATCTATTGCAACACCTTGAGACTTATAAACATTTTGGACTTCATTCACCATGCTTCTTTGTAGTTTTGAGATGGATTCTCTAGCTGCTTCTATTAGAGGTTTTTGATCTTTTAAATCATTAAAGTAACAATCTAATAATTCGTGAGGATTAATTGGACCATCAGTTAAAACTTCTCCTCCTGTAACTTGTTGACCATCACTAACCATTATATTTTTTCCGATTAATAATTGATATTCATTCACTAAATCATCTTGTTCGATAACCGATAAAGAAACTGATTCTTCATCATTACCTTGTTTAATTTGAACAATTCCAGATTTCTTACACAAAATTGCAGAATCTCTTGGTCTTCTAGCTTCTAATAACTCTTCAATTCGAGGCAATCCTTGAACGATGTCTCCAGTTTTCTGCCTCTCAAATACAAGCAAAGCTAAACCATCTCCTCTAAGAACCAAATCTCCATCTTTAACATGTAATACTGAATCAGGAGAGACCATATAAGGCCTACCTAGTCTTAATGTTACTGAATCACTAGAAATTTCTTCAATTTCACCACAAGAAGTAGATTTTTCGGATTTACTGAGATGATCACCATCCACTACACGATCCCCGACTTTAACGACTGCTTTATTACTAATCTTAATTTGAATTTTATCTTCCTCTCTCTCGACGATTAGCCTTCTTATGGGCTCATCGTCATTAACATTTGGCAACTGAACCAATCCCTCCTCTTTACAAAGAATTTGAGTCGTAGCTATAACGTCCCCTTGTTTAACTATTTGATTGTTGCTTACTTGCAATTCTGTATGTGTTGAGCCATGACTGGAGTCAGACATAGTGTCCCTTCTCACCAAAATAGATTCTAATATCACTAAATTTAATCTATTAATTGATGCATCTTTTTTATCTTCAATCGACTCGACATCAATAGTCATTTGAGGAGTAGCATCAAAACTTTCAACACTTAAATGTGTTCTTAGTAATTCAACTCCTTCAACTGATTTTATTAATTCACCGTCTTTATAAGTAAGTCTTTGGACAGCTTTTAAGCCTAAGTGTGGTCCTTTTTCCTGCTTAACATGAGTTAATTCAGGCAGTTCTGCTTGATCAGGAATGGTGAATTCTTCAACAGTTCTTAATAATAGGCCACTACATTTAGAGGTTTCTAATTTCTGTACAAATAAGAGTTCTTTATTGTCGATATCATCCATAATTTTTTCACCAGGGTTAACTAAAGTGCCCTCTTCTGTAAATCTATTCAAAACTTCTTGATCATCGCACTCATGAAACGTTCCATTTCTTACTGTTATTTCACGGAGAATATCATTTTTTTGAGTAACCGTAACTATTCCTGAAGTTTGACTGAAAATATCTTTGACAACTTCTGTTCCTGCTTCAATCCATTTCATATCTTCAATCATTAATAAGGATATATCTTTGTTTATTTCGTGAGTCTCTTGAGGTATCCAAAGCAATGTTCCCCCTTGATTAACTTCAAAGCCATTTTTAGATGATCTTGCTTTTTTAACACTTAATTCCGGTGAATATTTTACTAAACCACCTGTTTTTGTGCGGAACCTTTCATCCGTTAACTCCGCTATGACTTGCCCATTACTAATCTTACTACCAGGCGAAGTATTTAAACGATAAGATATACCATCATTAGATTCCAAATTATATATTTGACCTGAGTGAGTAGATTCCTCAATTAATTTAAAATTACTTAAAGACATGGAAGTAGTAACAATTTGAACTTCCCTAGAATCTCCTACAGATTCTCTTAATCGAACTTGTCCACCAAACTCACTTGATTGGCTTGCCTCAGCTAAAACAGTCCCTGACTTTACGGATTTACCCGATGAGACAACTGGTCTTGCATTAGGAGGTAAGTTATAAACATCTCCAGCTAAAACCCACAACCTCCCTAATCTTTGGGCTTTTAAAGTAATATTTCCTTGCCTATCTGTGACCTCTTTTGGTTGAATAACTTTGTCATACTTAACTTGACCAGCCAAATCACAAATGACATCCTTTGTTGCTTTTTCAACACTCTTTTTCACTGCTCCAGCAGTGATCTGAGCAACTGTTATGTCAGATTTAATTTCTTCCCCATCATCTACAAATAAAAGAGAGCCACTCGAAACTTCAATTTTTTGAGCTTTGTTTGAGTTATTTCCTTGAGGAACTATTTTTAATATGAAATCAACTTCTGCTTGTTTAGCTTCCACACCATGTGGAGTTCTGTAACCCCTAATCTTTGCTTTTGAACTAAATTCAACCTTACCAGAAATCTTTGATCTCACTACTCCACTTTCGGCCGTTGATACACCTCCCGTATGGAAAGTTCTCATTGTCAATTGAGTACCTGGTTCTCCAATAGATTGAGCAGCAATGATTCCTACTGCCTCACCTAAGTCAACCAAATGGTTATGAGCTAGAGCCCATCCATAACATCTCCTACAGACGGATCTATTTGCTTCACATGTCAATGGGGATCTTATTTTTACCTTTGTAATTAATCCTGATTCAATTTTTTCTGACAACGCAGGATCAATAGCAGTATTTTGAGGAATAATTAAGTTATCTTCAGAATCTAAAATATCTTCAGCGGTAAGTCTACCAAGAAGCCTTGATCCAAATTTACCATCCTCAGCTTCCACAACTATTGAGCGTTCTGTGCCACAATCTTCTTCTCTAACAATTACATCTTGAGCGACATCAACTAATCTGCGAGTCAGATAACCAGAATCCGCAGTTCTTAAAGCAGTATCGACTAAACCTTTTCTTGCTCCGTAAGATGAGATTACATATTCAGTTACAGTTAAACCTTCTCTAAAATTCGTTCTTATTGGGAGGTCAATAATTTCTCCTTGAGGATTAGCCATCAATCCTCTCATGCCAACAAGTTGTCTTACCTGAGACATATTACCCCTTGCTCCTGAATTAGCCATCATCCAAACAGAATTTAGAGGATCATTTTGATTGAAATTATTTTTAACGGCATCAACTAATCTTTCATTTGTTTCTGTCCAAGTATCAATGACTTTTGTATGTCTCTCAACTTCCGTAATTTCACCAAGTCTATAGCATTCTTCTGTTGCAGATATTTGCGCTTCAGCTTGTCCTATCAAATCTTGTTTAGCTTCAGGAACTTTTAAGTCATCTACTGAAATAGAGACAGCAGCTTGAGTAGCATATTTAAATCCTAAATCCTTTAAATTATCAGCCATTGCAGCAGTTATAGCAGTACCATGAGTTTTGTAAGCCCAAGAAACTAAATTTTTTAGGGCTTTTTTATCAACTACTTTATTTTTAAATGAAGGTGGCGTTTTAGACAAAGGAGGCATTGTAACTGGATTATTCTTTTTTGAGTTTTTCGAAGTTTTGCGAACTCTGGAATTTTTTTTAGGTTTAGATGATGTCATGATTTTTAAATGAATGAAAAATTGTTTTTTTAGTTAAGTTTTAGATACAGAATCAATAATGGTATAGTTCATGACCACTCTTCCTACAGTTGTTAAAACAAATCTACTTATTAAATTATTTTGAGAGTCAAATCTATCTCTCCGAAAGTTCCATATTTCTAATCTTGACCCATCCTCTAACTCATCAGTTTTTTGTGGGCTACTCATTTCGTCTTCATCCTCAACTTCTCCATTAAATCTAACCCATACCCATTCATGTAAACTGAGCCTTTTATCTTCAAAGGCAATAATAACATCTTCCAGTGAAGCAAAAGTAGTTTTATTATTTCTAAAATCTGGTTTTTTATAATTAGGCTGTAAAGCGGTCAAATAATAAGATCCCAAAACCATATCTTGTGAGGGCGTAACAATGGGTTCTCCGGTAGCAGGAGAAAGAATGTTATTACTAGCCAACATGAGCATGCGAGCTTCAGTTTGTGCCTCCAAAGCTAAAGGAACATGCACAGCCATTTGATCACCATCAAAGTCAGCATTAAATGCCGGGCAAACTAAAGGATGAAGTTGAATTGCTCTTCCCCCAACTAATTTGGGTTCAAAAGCTTGAATTCCTAAACGATGAAGTGTAGGGGCTCTATTTAGGAGAATTGGATGACCTTCAATAACTTCCTGAAGTACCTGCATGACTTCATCATCACCTTTTTGTATTAATTTTTTTGCAGCTTTAATATTATTTACAATATTTTGACGTATCAATCTATGAATGACAAAAGGTTGGAACAGCTCCAGCGCCATTTCCTTTGGGAGGCCACACTGGTGCATTTTTAATTTGGGTCCCACAACAATAACAGATCTTCCTGAATAGTCCACACGCTTACCAAGAAGATTCTGTCTGAATCTTCCTTGTTTACCTTCAATAATGTCACTCAAAGACTTAAGAGCTCGATTATTTGCACCAACAACAGTCCTTCCTCTCCTTCCATTATCTATAAGGGCATCAACTGCCTCTTGAAGCATCCTTTTTTCATTTCTTACTATAATTTCAGGAGCTAAAATTTCTTGAAGCCTAGCTAATCTATTGTTTCTATTTATAACCCTTCTATAAAGATCGTTTAAATCAGAAGTTGCGAATCTTCCTCCATCAAGCTGAACCATAGGTCTAAGATCTGGAGGTATTACAGGGATTGCATCTAAAACCATCCATTCTGGACGTGCACTAGTTGCAATGAAATTATCAATAACTCGTATTCTTTTTATAAGTTTCGCCCTTTTTTGCCCTTTACTATGTGTAATTTCTTCTCTGAGCTCCTCAGCAACCTGATTTAAGTCTAGATCCTCAAGTAATTGCTTCAGTGCTTCAGCACCTATCCCAACAAAAGGCTCATTTTCAATTGTTGAATCTTCAGCATAGATTTCATCTTCAATTTCTAGCCATTCATCCTCAGTAAGTAATTGTTTATATTTGAGTTCTTTATGATCGCCCGGGTCTAAAACGACATAACAGTTGAAATAGACTATCTGTTCTACATCTCTAAGAGGAATATCCAAAAGAATTGCAACATAACTAGGAATTCCTTTCAAATACCAAACATGGGAAACTGGCGCAGCAAGTTTTATATAGCCCATTCGATGTCTTCTAACTCTACTTTCAGTTACTTCAACACCACATCTCTCACAAACAATACCTCTATGCCTTACTCTTTTGTACTTTCCACAATGACATTCCCAATCTTTAGAGGGACCAAAAATTTTTTCACAAAACAATCCATCCATTTCTGGTTTCAGTGTCCTGTAATTAATAGTCTCAGGTTTCGTAACTTCACCCACCACTTGTCCATTAGGTAATGTCCTCTGTCCCCAATCCATGATTCTTTGCGGAGAGGCAATTGAAATTTTTACGTAATCGAAATGATTTTCTGTTCTTAAGTTGCTGTTTGTCATTGTTGGAAAATTTAAATTAAAAGTTTTTAATAGAGAATTTAATCTTCCTCATATTCCGAGGTTCCTAGTGATTCGTAAGTTGGCCTCGATGGGGTGTTCCTTCTTGGATTAATATCTTGCATCAAATCTACCTCTTTCCCTTCATCTGTATAGACTCCTATATCTAATCCTAGAGATTGTAATTCCCTCATGAGAACCTTGAACGACTCAGGAGTCCCAGGTCTAGGGATAGGTTTACCTTTAACGATTGCATTAAGAGCCTCATTTCTTCCTTGCATATCATCAGATTTAACTGTTAATAGTTCTTGAAGTGTATAGGCAGCTCCATAAGCTTCAAGAGCCCATACTTCCATTTCTCCAAGTCTTTGACCTCCTTGCTGAGCTTTACCACCCAATGGTTGCTGTGTAACTAAGGAGTAAGGTCCAGTAGACCTTGCATGAATTTTGTCATCAACAAGGTGAACTAGCTTAAGGAAGTGCGAATATCCAACCGCAACTGGCTGATCAAAGGGTTCACCAGTTCTACCATCTTTGAGTAATAACTTTCCAGGATCATCAGGATTATATACCCAAGCTTTACCAGGCTGTTTTGAAGCCTCTTCCAAAAATGCTTGAACAGTCTGATGTGATTTTTCAGCACCGTACATCTCATCAAATGGTACAACTTTAACTCTACAATTTAGGTTGGAGGCTGCCCAGCCCAATAGTAATTCAAAAACTTGACCTACATTCATCCTACTCGGAACTCCTAAAGGATTAAGTACAATGTCAACTGGCGTTCCATCAGGTAAATATGGCATATCTTCTCTTGGTAAGATTCTGCTAATAATTCCTTTATTACCATGCCTTCCAGCCATTTTATCCCCTACTTGTATTTTCCTTCTCTGGGCTACATATACTCTAACGACCATATTGGCTCCAGGGGGTAACTCATCACCTTGTTCTCTAGTGTAAATACGAACATCTAGAACCCTACCCTTTTCAGTCTTTGGAACCCTCAGAGAATTATCTCTAACATCTCGAGCCTTTTCACCGAAAATAGCTCTCAATAGTTTTTCTTCAGGTGGTTGGTCTGATTCCCCTTTTGGTGTAACTTTTCCTACTAGTATATCCCCACTTTCAACAAAAGCGCCAATTCTAATAATGCCCATTTCATCAAGATTATTTAGGCTTTCTTCAGAGATGTTAGGAATCTCTCTTGTAATTTCTTCAGGTCCTAACTTTGTTTGTCTTGCCTCAATTTCATATTTTTCAATATGTACTGATGTATATAAATCATCTGTTACCATTCTCTCACTAACAAGAATTGCATCTTCGTAGTTGTAGCCTTCCCATGGCATATATGCAATTAAGACATTCTGGCCAAGTGCTATTTCCCCTCCTTCACATGCGGATCCATCTGCTAATACTTGACCTGATATAACTTGATCACCAATTTTTACAATAGGTCTTTGGTTGAGGCAGGTATCCTGATTTGATCTTTGATATTTTTGAAGATAATGATAATGTTCATTACCATCTTCATCTTTAACAACAATCTCATTAGCATCTACATAAGATATAGTTCCATTGACTTTAGTTATGGGAACCATACCAGAATCTCTTGCGACTTGGGACTCTAAACCAGTTCCAACTAAAGGACGTTCTGGCCTAAGCAATGGAACGGCTTGGCGCTGCATATTTGATCCCATTAGAGCTCTATTTGCATCATCATGTTCTAAAAAAGGAATTAGTGAAGTCGCAACTGAAATAACTTGAACAGGAGATAGTTGGACAAAATCAACTTGATGGGGAGGTACTTTTTCGAAATCTTGTCTATATCTAACAGGTATTAGATTCGCTAATATGTTCCCATCCTTATCAGTTGCGACATCACCAGGAGCAACTCTGCACTCATCTTCTAAATCTGCAGAAAGATAAACAGGATTACCTTCTTTATTTACTTTACCGTTTTTCACTTCCCAAAAAGGAGTTTCAATGAAACCATACTCATTGACTCTGGCATGAGTTGCCAAAGAGTTAATAAGTCCTGCATTAGGACCTTCGGGCGTTTCGATAGGACACAATCTACCGTAATGTGAAGGATGAATATCTCTCACCGCAAAGCCTGCTCTTTCTCGTGTTAAACCACCTGGACCCAATGCGGAGATTCTTCTCTTATGTGTTAATTCAGCTAGAGGATTTGTTTGATCCATGAATTGACTTAATTGACTAGATCCAAAAAACTCCTTTATCGCAGCAACCAAAGGTTTAGGGTTTACTAGTTGAGCTGGAGTAAGAGAATCTGTTTCTCCAACAGTCATTCTTTCTTTAATAATCCTCTCTAAACGGTTAAGTCCAACCCTTACTTGATTCTGAAGCAGTTCTCCAACAGACCTAACTCTTCGATTACCAAGATGGTCAATATCATCCAAGCTAGCACCGCCAATATCCAGCTCTAAATTAATTAAATAATCTACGGTAGAAAGGACATCTTCATGTGTAAGTGTTCTCACTTCATCCGGTACTGTAAGTCTCAATTTTTTATTTATTTTATATCGACCAACCCGACCTAAATCGTATCTTTTAGGATCAAAAAATCTACTATGCAATAGCTGTTGCCCACCAGAAACCGAGGGTGGTTCACCAGGTCGCAACTTTTTATAGAGTTCTAGCAAAGCCTGATCTTCAGAATTTATGCCCTCATCATTGGCTGATTCAATTGAGTTTTGATAAAACTCAGGATGTCTAAGTTTATCTATTACATCATTATCAGAAAGACCCATAGCTCTCATAAGAACATGGGCATTAATTTTTCTAGTTTTATCAACTCTTACATAAAGTAAATTATTCTTATCAGTCTCAAACTTCAACCATGCCCCTCTATTTGGAATAACGCTTGCATTGTAAGTTCTTCGACCATTCTTATCCTGTTCATCTTTAAAATAAACCCCTGGACTGCGAACAATTTGATTAACAATTACTCTTTCTGCACCATTTATGATGAAAGTCCCTCTTTCTGTCATTAATGGTAATTCTCCAATGAATACTTCTTGTTCTTTAATTTCTCCTGTTTCCTTGTTGATTAATCTACAAGTAACATACATTTGAGAAGCAAATGTTGCATCTCTCCTTTTTGCTTCCTCAACATCATGTCTAGGTCTTTTTAATCTGTACTCTTCGCCAATAAAATGTAATTCTAATTTACCTGTGTAATCGGAAATGGGAGAAAAATTTTGCAACTCCTCAATTAAACCTTTTTCCAAAAACCATTTAAAACTTGCTCTTTGTACTTCAACTAAGTCTGGTAGATAAGTAGCTGTTTTTGCTACCTGTAAAGCGCTACTGCTCATCCAAGAAAACCTGCGATTTTGTGAGATTAACTATTTACCTTAAAAATACTCAATATTCGATTTTTAACTTTTCTTTTAATCAATAATAAAGGATTAAATCCGGATTTCAACAAAAATCAATTTTAAAAAATCTTAAAATTGATGAAATGATCGTGAAATCACTTATGAAAAGGTTAAAAAGAATAAATTAAGAAAAATTTCCAAGTAATTTCTAATAGTAACAAATATTGCGTCAACTTAACAAGTCAAACTTAAACAAATCTTTAGCATTCTTTGATGACTCTTTGGCAATTGTAATTAATTCAGTAGATCTTAGATTTGCTATAAAATTTGCAACATTTTCAACAAATGCAGGTTCATTTCTTTTCCCTCTGTGAGGAACAGGGGCTAAAAAGGGTGAGTCTGTTTCAATTAAATATTTGTCATTTGGAATTATCTTGGCACACTCATGAATTTCATATGCTTTTGGGAAAGTCACTATTCCACTAAAACTAATGTAAAAACCTAGATCCAAGAATTGTTTCATTTCTTTTGGAGTACCTGTCCAACAATGAAGAACTCCTTTAGGACATTTTCCTTTATCAGAAAGATCATTACATATTTCAATCATTTCATTTGCAGCATCTCTACAATGAACGATGACAGGCAGTTCAAGTTCATAAGCTAACTCCATTTGAGGGATAAGCGCATCAATTTGCTCTTTTTTATTGTTACTTTTAAAAAAATCTAGACCTAATTCTCCTATGGCTACAACTTTTAAATCTTCTTTGGCTGAGTTTCTTAAAAGAGATTTGGAATTTTCTTTCCATTTTTTTGCTTCTAGTGGATGCAACCCTACTGAATAATAAATTTCATTAAATTCATTAGATATTTTTTTTAACTTAGGAATTTCTGATAACTCACAACAAGCATGAACTAATTTCTTAACCCCTCTTGAACGAAATCTCAGGACAACATCCTTAAGATCATTCTCAAAATTTTCAAATATTAAATGACAATGTGAATCTATGAGTTCTATATCGCTCATAACTATGATCCAATTTTACTTGGAGGTAAGAGTGCTTTTAACGACGCTGTTAATTCTTGATTTTTTATTCGCTCCATTATTTTTGTGAAGAACATTCTTTTTCACTGCTTTATCAATTAAACTAAAAGCTTTATTAAGACTTGTTTTCACTAAAATTTTATTATCATCATTAGGCTCATTTTTATATTTTTCGCAATTTTCTAATGTTTTTTTAGTCAAAGTCCTAACTGTAGATTTGTAAAATTTATTACTTAAACGATTTCTTTCGGCTATTAATATTCTCTTTTTTGCTGATTTGTTATTTGCCACAGATGGTACAAAGATTAGTGTATTTCATCATAACAAATTATTAGACAAGAAATCAATAATATATAATTTAGATGAATAGCTAAATTGGGTCTTGAACCTTTAAATTTGAAAATATAAACAATATGAAGATCATAAATAATAAAAAGGAAGCTATCCAAGAATTAAAAAGGATTTCTACTCGAACAAATTCAGAAAACAATAACAAGATAAATTCAACTGTCGAAGAAATTCTTCAAGAAGTCAAAACTCATGGGGATATAGCTGTAGAAAAATATACAAAAAAATTTGATGGTTTCAAACCTAACCCAATGCAAGTTAGTGCTAATGATTTGAAAGATGCATGGGATGAAATTGATAGTAATTTAAAGCGCTCACTTGAGGTAGCTCATAAAAGAATCAAAAAATTTCATGAAAAGGAAATTCCATCATCTTTCACCATAAAGGGTGAGCATGGTGATACAGTCCAAAGGTGTTGGAAACCAGTAAAAAATGCAGGTATCTATATTCCTGGAGGTAGAGCTGCTTATCCAAGTACTGTATTAATGAATGCAATACCTGCAAAAGTAGCAGGAGTAGAAAACATATTAATGGTATCCCCTGGGAATGAAGATGGAAAAGTAGATAAAACTGTTTTAGCTGCAGCTTACTTATCTGGAATTAATAAAGTATTTAGAATTGGAGGAGCTCAAGCAATTGGTGCTTTAGCATTTGGCACAAATCAAATTGATCAAGTTGATGTCATTTCAGGTCCCGGCAATATCTATGTGACAACTGCTAAGAAACTAATTTATGGATCCACAGGAATAGATTCCTTAGCTGGTCCAAGTGAAATATTAATCATTGCAGATGAAACAGCTGAAAGTAATCACATTGCATCTGATTTACTTGCTCAAGCTGAACATGATCCACTAGCATCGTCAATTCTTTTGACTACATCAAAAGAACAGGCTAGAGAAGTTTCAGAAGAAATTTATAAAAAAATACATAATCATCCAAGAAAAGAGATTTGCATGCAATCAATAAAAAATTGGGGATTGATTGTTATTTGCGAGAATTATAAATCCTGTATAGAACTGAGCAACAACTTTGCCCCAGAACATCTAGAAATTCTTGCTTATGATCCCAAAAAGGTTCTTAAAGGTATAGAGAATGCAGGAGCTATATTTCTAGGGAAATGGACCCCAGAAGCAGTAGGGGATTATCTGGCCGGACCAAATCATACTTTACCCACGTCAGGAAATTCCAGATTCAGTGGTTCTTTAGGAGTTGAAACTTTTATGAAAAACACTTCAATCATAGAATTTAGTGAAGAAAGTCTAAAGGTAAATAGTCTTGACATAATAAATCTCGCAAAAAGTGAGGGTTTACATAGTCACGCTAATTCAGTGCAAATAAGATTTAAAGATCAACCTGCTTTTGATGGAGAGTAAACAACCGGTATATCGTTTTCGATTTTACCAACCAATACTTTATCTGTAAGATCAACAAATAATCCGTTTTCTAATACCCCCGGGATATTATTAATACACATTTCAATGTCTTTTGGATTGTGAATACCATCATTAAACAATACGTCTAAAATTAAGTTTCCCTGATCAGTAACCACTGGACCTGCTTTTTTAGTAGCCATTCTTAAATTAGAACTGCCATTCATTTCTGAAATCATATCCTGAACATGCTTCCAAGCATTTGGAAGAACTTCGACGGGTAAAGGAAAAGATTGATTTAAATTTTGTACTAATTTAGTTTCGTCAACAAGAATTAAAAGTTGATTGGCTTTAGACGCCACTAACTTTTCTCTAACATGGCATGCTCCTCCACCCTTTATTAGTTGAAATTCTGGATCGACTTCATCCGCTCCATCAATAGCTAAATCGATTTCAGAAACAGAAGCCAAATCAATAAGCTGGATATCAAGTTCAAGTGCTAAAACTTCTGACTGAAAAGATGTTGCAACACCTTTGATATTTTTCAATTTTCCAGAATGAATTTCATTAGCGAGTCTTTTTATCATTAGCGCAGCTGTACTTCCAGATCCTAATCCAAGTATCATGTCATTCTTGACTTCCTTAATTGCTGCATCAGCAACTACTTGTTTCATTTGAGTTTGTGTATCCAAAATATTTTTTTAAGTTCATAGATTATTTAATTTCAATGGATGATTTATGTCAAACCTGGTAGAGGTTCAGGTTTAATATTTATCTGTATTTCTTGGTTATCTCTTAAAACATTCAAGAGAAAAACTTTACCTATCTGAGCTTTTTCTACTTCATCTAGAAGAGCTTTTGGTTCTTCGATAGAAATATGTTCGGCAGCTATTACTAAATCACCTCTTCTTAAACCAGCCTTTTCAGCAGGACTATTAGGAATTACAGATTGAATTAAAGCTCCCTTTCTTTCAGGCAATTGAACAAGCGAATTAGGGTCTTGATTGTGTTCTTTAGCAATTTTAGGATTTAAAGAAATCAATTGAACCCCTAAATAAGGATGAATAACCTCTCCTTTTTTTAGAAGTTGATCAGAAACGTCTTTAGCTAAATTAATTGGAATTGCAAAACCTAGACCCGCTCCGGGACCACTTCTTACCAGAGTGTTAATTCCTATTACCTCACCATTTGAATTAATAAGTGGTCCTCCAGAATTTCCTGGATTTATTGCTGCATCAGTCTGAATAAGATCAAGTCTTTTATCTGAAAATCCAAGACTATTAATATCCCTATGCAGGCTACTAACTATCCCCAAAGTTACTGTTTTTTCAAGACCATATGGGGTACCTAAAGCTATTGCCCAATCTCCAACTTCAAGATCTTCAGAATTTCCAAGTGGTGCAAAATTAGAAAAAGTAGATTGTTCAATTTTGACTAACGCTAGATCAGTGACTACATCTGCCCCCAGAACCTGACCATCACAAACAGTTCCATCCGCCAAAGTTACTGAAACATCATCAACTTTTTCCACAACATGAGCATTTGTAAGAATCAAACCAGTATCATTAATAATCACTCCAGAGCCCTGACCTCTTTCTTTATCAGGAGTCATTCCAGGCTCCCCAAGTAAATCCCTTAATAAAGGGTCAAGTAAAGTTGGATCGAATTGTTGCCTTTCTATAAGTCGCTCAGTATCAATTTTTACTACTGCTGGACTAACGTTTTTAACTGCAGAAGACACAAAGTTATGATTTTCGAAGGAAGATAAAGCTAGAACTTCAGCTTTTTGAAAAAAATTACCTAAACAAAAACAAAAAATTATGAATATTTGGATTAAATTGACAAATTTAATCTTTAGAAATTTCATTAACTTATTAATTTTTTATGTTTTATTGAAGTAAATCTAATTGAAGAAATAAATTATTGTTGTTTTTTTGTTTACATCCATAAAATAAAATTTTTTGATTGTTTTTTATGAAAACTTTTTTATGTGTGAAAATAATTAAAGAAACTTATAAATAAAAATTGGAAAAGGAAAACAAAAAAACACTAGAAATTTTATTAAAAAGAGTTGCGAAAGAATGGGATCTCGAAATTTGCAATTTAAATATACAAACCAACCAAAATCCGATTGTTATCAAAATTTTTATAAAAAAATTCAATGGAGATGATATTTCTCTGGATGATTGTGCAAGATTTAATACCCCAGCATCTGACGAAATAGAAAGATCAAATCTTTTAAATTGTTCATATGTGTTAGAAATTAGTAGTCAAGGGGTCAGTGATGAATTAACCTCAGAAAGAGACTTCAAAACTTTTAGGGGTTTTCCAGTTAATGTTGAGTTAAACCAAAAGAATTCAAAAATAAAATTTCTTAATGGTTTACTTTATAAAAAGTCTAAAGATTATTTAGCTATTAACATTAAAGGTAAGATAAAAAAAATCCCCTTTGACGAAGTTTTAAGAATTAGTCTTTGTACATTAAAAGATTAATTATTTTCCAAACATTATTCAAATTCCCCATCATAGATGGCATTAGTTATTCTCCCCGGTTTAAACAATTTAATTCAAGACATTAGCGAGGAAAAAAAGCTGCCTCCTAACATCGTAGAATTAGCTTTGCGAGAAGCATTATTAAAGGGATACGAAAAATATAGAAGAACTTTCTACATTGGAATTAATGAAGATCCATTTGATGAAGAATATTTTAGTAATTTTGATGTTGGATTAGATCTAGATGAAGAAGGCTATAGAGTCTTATCGAGTAAAATTATTGTTGAAGAAGTTGAGAGCGAGGATCATCAAATTTCACTTGTAGAAGTCAAACAGGTAGCAGATGATGCACAAATAGGTGACACAGTTGTTTTAGACGTCACTCCAGAAAAAGAGGATTTTGGTCGAATGGCTGCTTCAACTACAAAGCAAGTTTTAGCCCAAAAATTAAGGGATCAACAGCGAAAAATGATCCAAGAAGAATTTGCAGATTTGGAAGATCCTGTTTTAACTGCAAGAGTTATAAGATTTGAAAGGCAATCAGTCATTATGGGAGTGAGCTCGGGAATTGGAAGGCCTGAAGTAGAGGCTGAGCTTCCCAAAAGGGATCAATTGCCAAATGATAACTATAGAGCGAATGCAACTTTTAAAGTATTTTTGAAAGAGGTAAGTGAAATAGCAAGAAAAGGTCCACAACTTTTTGTAAGTAGAGCTAACGCTGGTTTGGTGGTTTATTTATTTGAAAATGAAGTACCTGAAATTCAAGAGGGTACTGTAAAAATTGTAGCGGTTTCAAGAGAAGCAAACCCTCCTTCAAGAGCAGTTGGTCCAAGAACAAAAGTAGCAGTTGATAGCGTGGAACAAGAGGTTGACCCTGTTGGTGCTTGTATTGGAGCTAGAGGAGCAAGAATTCAACAAGTAGTCAATGAATTAAGAGGGGAAAAAATTGATGTTATTAAATGGTCATCTGACCCAATACAGTATATTTTAAATTCTTTAAGTCCTGCAAAAGTTGATCTAGTGAGACTTGTAGATCCTGAAGGACAACACGCGCATGTATTAGTTCCTCCTGATCAATTAAGCCTTGCAATTGGTAGAGAAGGTCAAAATGTAAGACTTGCGGCAAGATTAACTGGATGGAAGATTGATGTGAAAAACTCACATGAATACGATAAGGAAGCTGAAGATGCAGCAGTTTCTGAATTAATCATCCAACGAGAAGAAGAAGAGAATCTTCAACGAGAAGCAGAGCAACGATTGGAAGCAGAACAAGCTGAGCGTGCTGCAGAAGATGCAAGATTAAGAGAGCTTTATCCCCTTCCTGAAGATGATCAAGAATATACAGAAGAACAATACGAAGGAGAATCCGGCTCATACAATAATGAATTAGAGACTTCTCAATATGATGAAATATCCGCTAAAGAGGAGAGGAAACGGTGATACAAAAAAATTCTGTTATGCGCAGATGTATTTCATGTAGAAACACATATGACAGAAAAAATCTTTTAAAGATTACCAAAGATCATAAGCTGGGCATCATTTTTCAAACAGGAATGGGCCGATCAGCTTACATTTGTAAATCAAAAAAATGTTATTCAGATTCTAAGATCAAAAAAAAGCTTCAAAAAGCTTTAAAAACATATTTAGAACCAAACTTCATTGATATTTTTGAAAAAGAAATTTCAAGCTTTAATTACTTTCCCAATAAGGGAATATAATTAAATTAAATTCTCTTTAATTTTCAAAAAAGAGTAAAAATCAGATTAAATGACTATCAGCGATAAAATCAGAATTTACGAACTATCCAGAGACTTAAATCTGGATAATAAAGACATATTAGATGCTGCTCAAAAACTTTCAATTTCGGTAAAAAGCCATAGTAGCTCTATTACTGCAGAGGATGCAAAGAAAATTAAGAATCTAATTAATAAAAAAAATTCAGACAAAAAAATACTTTCCATTAATAAACCCACCAATATAAAAGAGACTCACAAACAAAACAGAAGCGATGGGACTCCCTTCATTTCTTCTAAACAAGAAAAACCTCTCAAAGACAATTCAAATAAAAATGAATTATTGATAAAACCTATAAATAAAACTGGCAGTCAAACAACACTAAAACAAACTAAAAATCTTAATAAACCAAATATTGTTAATTCTTCAAAATCTCAAGCAAATCTAAATAAACCAAATATTGTTAACTCTTCAAAATCTCAAGCAAATCTTCAAAATCAGAATTCAAATAATAAACCTTCCCAAAACTTAAATCAGGATAAAAAAAATTACCGCGATAATATAACCCCTCCTAGAAAAAGTCCCGCAAAACAAACAATACAACTAATTGAAAAGCCCAAAAATATTACTAACAAATTTAAATCTAATGATGCTAACCAAAACATCTATAACTCAGGTGCCAAAAGACAACTATTAAACAAATCTGATCAAAATAGGAACAAACCTCAATCAAAAAGCTCTAATAACAGAATTAATACACCTGAGCTTGTGGGAGCACCGATAAGAAATAATTCAAAGGTAAATTCTAATAAACAAAATATTTCTTATAAACAAACTTACCCAAACAGGCCTTCTGCTCCTGACAAATTTAATGCTCCAAACAGAACTGGCATGTCTAATAGGTCTGGTGCTCCCAATAGACCTGGCATTTCTAATAGATCCGGTATTCCCAATAGATCTGGATCATTTAATAGACAAATAAATCCTAATAGAGCTGGAAGTCCTAGTGGGAATTTCAGGCAAGGAAATTCAGTTAAACAAGGAGAATTTAATAAAGCTGGTTCTAAATTCAATGGCCAAAAGTCACCTGGATTCAGAAAACCAGTATCGCCAAATGAACTTTTACAACTCCAAAAAACTAATAAAGCTGGTCAAGAAAAAACAGCTATAAAAAATAACGAGAAGCAAAATACAGAGTCACCCAAGCAAAAGGTAAAAGCTCCTAATATTCGTCCTAACGCTACTCCTAGTGCAAAAAAATCCTCTCATAGAGCATTTTCAATTGGCTCAAAAAAACCAGGAAGAACAGATTGGGATGATAGTGCAAAATTAGATGCATTAAGAAATAAAAATCCACAGAAACAAAGACAGAAAGTTCATATTATCGGCGAGAATGATGATTCATTAACATCTGAAACAAGTGGATATTCAGGAGAAAAAATTTCAATATTATCTGCAAGCTTGGCACGTCCAAAGAAAGATAAGTCTAATGAGCCAAAATCTCAAAAATCTGTTAAACAATTCAAAAAGAAGAAAAAAGAGACTACAAGACAAAGACAGAAAAGAAGAGCTATGGAATTAAAGGCTGCTAAAGAAGCTAAACAAGTAAGGCCTGAGATGATAATAGTTCCAGAAGACAATTTAACAGTTCAAGAATTAGCTGATAAATTAAGTCTTGAAAGCTCTGAAATAATCAAATCTCTTTTCTTTAAAGGAATCACGGCAACCGTAACTCAATCACTTGATTTGGCAACTATCGAAACAGTAGCAGAAGAATTTGGAGTACCTGTTTTGCAAGATGACATTCAAGAAGCTGCCGAGAAAACAGTTGATATGATTGAATCTGATGATATTAGTAACCTAATAAAGAGGCCGCCTGTTATTACTGTCATGGGTCATGTAGATCATGGCAAAACAAGTCTTTTAGATTCCATCAGAGAATCAAGAATAGCTTCGGGCGAAGCCGGTGGTATAACTCAACATATAGGAGCATACCAAGTTGAATTTGAACATGAATCTAATAAGAAAAAATTAACTTTTCTCGATACCCCCGGTCATGAAGCCTTTACAGCAATGAGAGCAAGGGGAACAAAAGTGACTGATGTAGCTGTTCTTGTAGTGGCAGCAGATGATGGGTGCAGACCTCAAACACTTGAGGCTATTAGTCATGCAAGAGCCGCAAAAGTACCAATTGTGGTTGCAATAAATAAAATTGATAAAGAAGGGGCATCTCCAGAAAAAGTCAAACAGGAATTATCAGAAAAAGATTTAATTGCTGAAGACTGGGGAGGAGATACAGTGATGGTTCCAGTAAGTGCAATAAAAAAACAAAATATTGATAAATTATTGGAAATGATATTGTTAGTTTCAGAAGTTGAAGATTTACAAGCCAATCCTAATAGACTAGCTAAAGGTACAGTGATTGAAGCTCATCTAGATAAAGCTAAAGGCCCAGTAGCAACTTTATTAGTTCAAAATGGTACCTTAAAATCAGGGGATGTTTTAGCTGCAGGATCGGTTCTTGGAAAAATCAGAGCAATGGTTGATGAACACGGCAATAGAATAAAGGAAGCTGGTCCATCATTCCCAGTTGAAGCATTGGGATTCAGTCAAGTTCCAACAGCAGGTGATGAATTTGAAGTCTACCCTGATGAGAAAACTGCTCGAGCTATTGTCGGTGATAGAGCCTCAGATGCAAGAGCCACAAAATTGGCTCAGCAAATGGCATCTAGAAGAGTAAGCTTGTCATCCTTATCAACTAAAGCAAATGAAGGTGAATTAAAAGAATTAAATTTAATTCTAAAAGCTGATGTTCAAGGTAGTGTTGAAGCAATATTGGGATCGCTAGAACAACTACCAAAAAATGAAGTACAAGTTAGAGTTCTCCTCTCTGCTCCAGGAGAAATAACAGAGACCGATATAGATCTCGCAGCTGCATCTGGATCAGTAATTATTGGGTTTAATACATCATTGGCATCTGGAGCAAAAAGAGCAGCCGATGCTAATGATGTTGATATAAGAGAATATGAAGTAATCTATAAACTCTTAGAAGATATTCAATTAGCTATGGAAGGTCTTCTAGAACCCGATCTTGTGGAAGAATCATTAGGTAAAGCGGAAGTTAGGGCAACTTTCGCTGTTGGTAAAGGTGCTATCGCAGGATGTTATATACAAACAGGCAAATTAGAACGTAATTGTTCTGTAAGAGTTATTAGATCAGATAAAGTTATTTTCGAGGGTAATTTAGACTCCCTCAAAAGGTCTAAAGATGATGTAAAAGAAGTAAACACAGGATTTGAATGCGGAGTTGGCTGCGACAAATTCTCATCTTGGATTGAGGGTGATATTATTGATGCATTCAAATTTGTCACTAAAAAAAGGACATTAACTCAACAATAAAATTTATTTTATTTAGCTTTATTTCTTTCAAAGAATAATAAAGTAGGGAATAAAATACAAGCAACTAATTGAATGACAAGGTTATTTTGTTGAAATTCCCTTCCGCTCGCAATTCTGGAAATCATTATGAATAATCCTAAAAATGCTGAGCCACTAAAGGCTATCCATAAAATTCGCCTTAATGCCTTGAAAGGGGCTTGGGATTCTTTTAATAATTTCTTTTTTAACTCTGGATCTATTTGTGACATAAATTCTCTAAATTTAGAGTTAAGTCTATATGAAAATATTAATATTTTAATATTGTCGATATAGCTCAGCGGTAGAGCAACTGTTTCGTAAACAGTAGGTCATTGGTTCGATTCCAATTATCGGCATTTTAAAAGCAAATTAAGAACAAGAATGCATAAAAGAATTTTTCAATTTAAATACGTTTTTAAAGTATTAATTTTTATACCCCTTATATTTTATTTTGGCAAAAGGAGTTACATAGCTTTCGATGAAGGATTTTACGCACTACAAGCTAGGTGGATATTAGAAAATGGCAACTGGACAATTCCTCTTTGGTGGAATGAATATATTTTAGATAGAACAATAGGATTACAATTTTTAATTGCAAAGTCACAAGATATCTTTGGAAGAAATACATTTTCTGCATATATTCCTACAACAACTGCTGCAATATTGATGCTATTCATAACTTTCAAATTACATCAAGAACTTTTAAATAAAAAATATGCAATTGTCTCTCCACTAATTCTCTCAACTACATATCTTTGGTTTGACTACTCACACATGGCCAGTCAAGATATCATTTATTCATGTTTGGTAACTATAGGAGTATTTTCCTTAATCAAAATAAAAAGTAAAGACAACAAATTTTATATTTTTCTTTTTGGTATTTGGATTGGTTTATCTTTTATGATGAAAACTTTTCTAGTAATCGTACCTTTATTATCACTATTACCATACATATACAAAAAAAAGAAGATTTTATTCAGTCAATTTTTTGTGCTTGGAATAATCATTGGATTTATCCCATATTTACTTTGGTCTTTTTCTATAAACCCTTATTTAGATAAAAATATTATTTTTTACTTATTTGATAAGTTCAACATTCTCTCTAATAAAAATACTTTTACAAATCCTTTTTATTATTATTTTTGGAATATTCCCGTAACTTTCCTACCATGGAGCATTTTTGCAATTGTTGGCACAATATTAAATATTTCCGAAAATAAAGAGAGTAAATATGTGCTGACTTTTTTCCCCTTAATATTAATATCAATTTTGAGCATATTTTCTACGAAAACGCCATACTACCCTCTGCAAATATCATCTATTTTTGCTATCAATACTTTTCTAGGAATAGAATATTTATTTAATTCTAAGAGATACAAAAAAATTTTCATATTTATCACTTCAAAAATAATTCCACTTTTGATAATCGCTCTTACCTTGACATATTATTTTTTCTTGAAAAATATAACTAGCTTTAACTTTAAAGAAAATACATTTCTAATTGTTGGATTATTATTTTTCGGACTATCTTGGTATTTCATAAAACCTAAAAACTCATTCAAAGAGATACTAATAGCACTTATACTAGGACCTTATTTATTTACTTCATTTCTTTTGCAATCAGGATTATTTACCGATAGATCAAGAGAACTAAGGGAGACAATGGAATATGTATCAACTCTTGAGACCGTAAAAAATGAACCTATAAAAGTTAATATTACAGGAATAAACAATTCTGAATCACAATCAAAAATCATAAGAATAGCATTATTGACTCCTCAACTTGGAGAAAGTGTAGAGAGAATTGATCAGTTAAAAAAATCAGAATTAGCATGGTTAAATGAACTAAAAGAAATAAAAAACATGAATTCTCCTTATGAAGTTATATATGAAAATGATATTTTAAAACCATGGAAATTAATAAAAAAAAAATGAGTTATCCACTTATAATAAAGTGATGTCATCAAACTATATAAATTAATGAAATCGGCAAATACTTGGGAACTAACAAATAATAAACTTCATCATTTGTTCAAAAACAATAACGAATTTATTTCAATTAAAGTCCGAGGTAATACTTGGGAGCCAATAACAAGATGGCTAAAATTAGATTCGAGAATTTTTAAAGAAACAACTAGTAAAGCAAGAATAACTTTATGCGATATTGAATCTTTAGCTGAAATTTATAACTATAGATCTATTAGATGGAAAGCAAAAAAATTAACTCCTTTGCCAACTAATCTAATTCCAAAATATTTGAAAAATATTTTTCGAAAATTACCAATCATAAAACAACTCGCCTACGAGCTAGAAATAGTGTTTTATAAATATCGCGAAAATACTTCTGATCATTTAATTTCGATAATAATTCCGGCGAGAAATGAAGCTGGAAATAAAGAATTGTTCATAAATGCATTAAATAAATTCAAAAATATACCTCATAAATTAGAGATTATATTTGTTGAGGGGAATAGCAATGATAGTACATATCAAATCCTAAAAGAATTAAAAGAAAATTTCTCAAGTTTCTTCAGGATATCTCTTTTAAAACAAACTTCCAAAGGGAAGAAAAATGCAGTTGTGGAAGGATTTAATATTTCTTCAGGTGAAACCTTAGCTATCATTGATAGTGATTTCACTGTAGATATTGATGACAGTATTGCAGCAATTATGGAATCAACAAAAAATGAAAATATCTTGATTAATTGTGCCCGAACAACTTTTCCAATGGAAAAAGATGCCATGAGATGGGCAAATTATATTGGAAATAGACTCTTCGCAATACTTTTATCAATTCTCATTAATAAGCCAGTATCAGACTCGCTTTGTGGTACAAAAGTGTTCTCAAGAAAATTCTTTAAACTTATGAAAAAAAACGGAAGTTGGGATTCAAAGTCTGATCCATTTGGAGACTTTACAATAATTTTTGAAGCAGCAAATAATAATATTAAAATACTTAATTATCCTGTGAGGTATTATGCTAGAAAATCTGGAGCCCCAAACATATCTCGATGGATTGATGGATTAAAACTATTGAAAGTATGCTGGCTTTATATGATTTCTGATATTTAAATTTAAATACATTGTCATCATTATTTTTTGAAAGATTTTTAATTTCGCCAAATTAGTAATAAAGTAGTTAGATTCTTAATGAAAATAAATTCATTAGAATTTCATAACATGAATTTGAATTTCATAGACAAAAAATTAAATAAAAGAAATTTCTACAGAAAACAGTATGGAAAAATTCTTACTGTAAGACTTCCATGCAATCCAATATTTCCTATAGGTCCAATATATTTGGCTGACCATATTCATAAGTGTTTTCCAAAAATTGAGCAGCAATTTATAGATCTCGCGATAGTCCCATCTAATAAAGTTTCCAAATTTTTATCTAGAAAAATTGATGAATTTAGACCACATTTAATAATTTTTTCATGGAGAGATATACAAATTTATGCACCTGTAGATGGTAGGAGTGGTAATCCTCTACAAAACTCTTTTGAAGTTTTCTATTCAAAAAATATTTTTAAAAAAATTAGAGGTTCTTGGGGAGGACTAAAATTAATTGCATCTCATTATGGAGAAATACATAGAAACACTTCTTTAGTGAAGATGGGACTTAAACGAGCACAAAAATACAATCAAAATATAAAAATAATTTTAGGAGGTGGGGCTGTAAGTGTTTTCTATGAACAATTAGGAAGTCTACTTCCAAAAGGAACTGTAATTTCAGTTGGAGAGGGAGAAAATCTCATTGAAAAAATTATTAGAAATGATTCTATAGAGGATGAAAGATGTTATCTTGCGGGTCAGAAACCTCGAAAAAAATTAATACATGAGCAACCCTTAGGCACTGTTAAAACTGCCTGCAATTATGAATACATTAAATCAATATGGTCGGAATTTAATTGGTACATAGAAGGCGGCGATTACTATGTAGGTGTGCAAACAAAAAGAGGTTGTCCTCATAATTGTTGTTTCTGTGTTTATACGGTAGTTGAGGGCAAAAAAGTTCGGGTTAATCCTGTTAAAGAAGTAATTAAAGAAATGAAGCAATTATATGATCTTGGAGTAAGAGGATTTTGGTTCACAGATGCACAGTTTATTCCAGCTAAAAAACATATTGAAGATGCAAAAATACTACTGCAAGCCATTAAGGATCAAGGTTGGAATGACATTAATTGGGCAGCGTACATTAGAGCAGATAATATTGATGCTGAACTTGCTCAGCTTATGGTAGATACAGGTATGAGTTATTTTGAAATAGGTATCACTTCGGGCTCACAAGAACTTGTTAGAAAAATGAAGTTGGCCTATGACCTTGAAACAGTATTAAATAATTGCAAAATGCTAGTCAAATCAGGTTTCAAGAATCATGTATCTGTCAATTATTCATTTAATGTTTTTGATGAAACGCCAACTACTATAAGACAAACAATTGCTTACCACAGGGAACTAGAAAATATTTTTGGAAAAGGCTTAGTTGACCCAGCTATATTTTTTATAGGATTACAACCTCATACTCTTCTTGAGAAGTACGCTTTGGAACACAAAATTTTAAGGCCTAACTATAACCCAATGAGTATGATGCCTTGGACAGCAAGAAAACTTTTATGGAATCCAGGCTCTTTGGGGAAAAAACTTGGTCAAGTTTGCTTAGAAGCTTTTGATAATAAAGAAGATGAATTTGGTAAGACAGTAATCAATATTCTGGAGAGAGAATATGGTAAATCACCCTTAAATGAATCTTTAAAAGTTCGTCCTTTATCGGAAAGAAAATTAGCTTATCTTAAAAACTAAGTATTATCCTTATTAATCCTCTTTCTCTATCGAACTAGATATACCTTTAGATTTTAATGATTCTGAATAGAATTCCGCTGGCTCTAGATCGCAAACAATTACTAAGCCCACACCAGTATTGTGTGCCTCTAGCATTATAGAAATAGCGTCTTGCTCACTTAATTGTGGAACAACTTCTCTTAATGAAAAAGTGACATACTCCATAGAATTAACAGGATCATTATGAAGTAGTACCTTATACTTTGGAGATTTATTTTTTAATTCGGCAGGTTTTTTTTCAATAACTGCTGAATTAGTACTCACACTTTGACCTAATTTTATAAATAGCATTAGATTTTTAGAATCTAGATAGTATTGATAATTATATATTAATTATTCTCTCCATTGCATCAATGACATTTGATCGTGAGTTAAATGCTGACAAACGAAAATAACCCTCCCCTGATAATCCAAATCCACTCCCAGGGGTTCCAACAACGCGGACTTTTCGAAGAAGAAAATCAAAAAAGTCCCAAGATGTCATTTGGTCAGGAACTTTGATCCAGATATAGGGCGCATTATCCCCACCGAAAACTTTATATCCTGCAGTTTGAAGTTTATTTTTCATAATTTTTGCATTTTCCATGTAAAAATCAATTAAACCTTTGACCTCTCTCATTCCCTCAAGAGAATAAACTGCCTCTGCTCCTTTCTGAACAATATAACTTACTCCATTGAATTTTGTAGATTGACGCCTATTCCAAAG
Organism: Prochlorococcus sp. AG-347-K18; assembly: GCA_003281365.1. Classification (GTDB taxonomy): domain Bacteria; phylum Cyanobacteriota; class Cyanobacteriia; order PCC-6307; family Cyanobiaceae; genus Prochlorococcus_A. The sequence goes on along the minus strand of QCCF01000002.1, from coordinate 170,503 downwards.
AGACCATAATTCTATCTCCTCATCAGTTGAACTGAATCCTAAAAGATTTTTAGGTACTACTGTATATGCACACCTTACTCCGGTGAATCCTGCATTTTTCGAAAAAGATCGAAATTCTATAGCACACTCTTTGGCACCCTCAATCTCATAAATTGAATGAGGGATATCATTATCTTGAATAAATGCTTCGTAAGCTGCATCAAAAAGTATTAAAGATTTGTTCTGAAGAGCATAGTCAATCCATTTTTTCAATTCTTCTTTAGTAATTGTTGCTCCAGTAGGATTATTTGGAAAACAAAGATACAAAATATCAACTTTATTTTTGGGTATTTCTGGAAGGAAGTTATTTTCTTCGTTTATAGCTAGATATGTCAATCCTTGATAAGTACCATTTTCTAAAACATCGCCTGTTCTTCCAGTCATAACATTACTATCTACATAAACGGGATAAACAGGATCGGTGACAGCAATCAAATTATCTTTACCAAGAATATCTAAAATATTACTACTATCGCATTTGGAACCATCTGATATAAAAATTTCTTCAGGTGATATTTTACAGCCCCTCTGAATGAAATCATGTGTGGATATTTTTTCTCTGAGCCATGAATAACCTTGTTCAGGGCCATAGCCCCTAAAACCTTCAGTTGTTCCCATTTCATTTAAAGCTTTACCCATAGCATCTCTACAGGCTTTAGGTAATGGTTCTGTCACATCACCTATGCCAAGCTTAATTATCTCAGTATTCTTATTTGATTGAGAATATAATTTTATTCTTTTAGCAATTTCAGGAAATAAATAGCCAGCTTTGAGTTTTAAATAATTTTCGTTTACTTGAACCACAATATATAAAAGTTGAATCTATATAAGGATAGTTGATCAACGTGCTTTAGTGGTGATTAGATGTTAATATTATTGTAGTTATGATTATATTAAGAAATAATCATGGCTTTTTTTTCAATTTCAAATAATTTAAAAGTCGTCTAGAGTTTTATACATAGCTGAATTAAATTGCTACTAACTTTAATTTAAAAAAGTAAATAATACTATCTATAAAGAATTGCATTCTTAAAAAATTAATTCTTTATTTAGATGATTTTTAAAATTCAAACCTTTCAGAATAAATTATATGTCTCAGCAAATTATCATCGCTGAGCAGGCTCGAATTGCAGCACTACTCACAGATGATCGAGTTGATGAATTAATCGTCGCACAAGGTCAATATCAAATTGGCGATATTTTTTTGGGAACAGTTGAAAACGTTCTTCCTGGCATTGATGCAGCTTTCATAAATATTGGTGAGAGTAATAAAAATGGATTCATCCATGTATCAGATCTAGGGCCATTAAGACTTAAAAAAGGAATCTTGGGAATAACTGAATTACTAGAACCGAAACAAAAAGTTCTTGTACAAGTTATGAAAGAACCCACAGGATCTAAAGGGCCAAGACTCACGGGAAGCATTTCAATACCTGGAAAATATTTAATCTTACAACCATATGGACAAGGGGTTAATATTTCCAGAAAAATAAATACAGAAGCAGAAAGAAGCCGTTTGAAAGCTCTTGGGGTTTTAATGAAACCACCTAGCACAGGTTTACTATTTAGAACAGAGGCTGAGAAGATAAAAGAGGAACTACTCATTGAGGATTTAGAAAATTTAATTCAACAGTGGGAAGATATCTTAAAAATTTCTGAAACTACGAATCCTCCTAATTTAATAAAAAGAGATGATGATTTCTCTCTTAAGATTTTGAGAGATCATCTGAAATCATCAACTAAAAGCATAATTATCGATAGTAAATTTTCAGTCGAAAGGGCAAAAGATTTTTTAATAAATTATGAATCTAATTTAGAAGTTGAGTTTCACGACAATGATTTAAATCAACATATTTTAGAAAAATACGAAATTAAGAAAGCAATTCAAAAAGCTCTTCAACCCAGAGTTGATCTTCCTTCAGGAGGTTATATCATCATTGAACCAACTGAAGCTTTAACAGTAATTGATGTAAACTCGGGATCATTTACAAGATCTGCAAACTCTAGGCAAACTGTTTTATGGACGAATTGCGAAGCAGCAGTTGAAATCTCAAGACAAATGAAATTAAGAAATATTGGTGGAGTTATCGTGGTAGATTTTATTGACATGGAATCTAGAAGAGATCAATTCCAATTACTTGAACACTTTACTTCAGCGATAAAGAATGATTCTGCTAGGCCACAGATAGCTCAGCTTACTGAATTAGGTTTGGTTGAATTAACCAGAAAAAGACAAGGTCAAAATATATATGAATTGTTCGGTCAAAAATGTTCTACATGCAATGGTACTGGGCATATTGAAAATCAATTAAATTATGCAATACCTGATCAAAAAATTAAAAACGTCGAAGAAAAATCTAATACATCAAACATTCTAAAGAATGCAGATATTAATATTGATACTAATCAATCAACCGATAAAAAAGAAAAAATAAGTGAGAAAGAATCCTTTAGCCCCAAAAACCTTAATAATGAGGATTTATCTGATAAAAAAGAGAATGATAATGATGATTTAAACAACTTAAATTTAAAAGAAAAAAATATAATAACTGTTGATCTTACAAATGATGAAAAAATTGTTTTCAGTCAATTGGGCATTAATCCACTTATAAAGCTAGGAAAAGAATATCTGACTAGCAACAATTTTGTGCATTTAGAGGATATTCATAAAGAAAAAAATCCAGATAGTAAAAAAATAAAAGCAAAACAAGTAAAAAAAGTCTCAAAATCGAAAGGAGCTGAAGGTATTGAGACTAAAAGTTTAGAAAAGGCAAATTCCAAAGATAAATCAGTAACAAAAACTAAGGTTAATGAAGAAGTTATCATTCTAGATAAGAAGGATGAGATTGAAACAACAGATGAAATAAACAATGTAAGAAAAAAAAGAAGAAGATCTTCAGCAACTATTGAATAAGTTATTCGAAATTGGAATAGATGAAGTTGGGAAGGGAGCAGTTTTTGGCCCAGTTTTTTCAGCAGTTGTAGTTTTAACTGAAAAAAATAAAACTATCCTAAGACAATTTGGAGTAACTGATAGTAAAAGATTAACTCCTAAAAAAAGGAAATTGCTTTTTCCAAAAATTTTACTACTTTCTTCCGATTATGGAATTGGTCAATCATCAGCTCGAGAAATAGATAAACTCGGTATCAGAGTTGCAACTGAACTCTCAATGATAAGAGCCTTAAGAAAATTAAAAGAAAAGCCATCTGAACTATTAATTGATGGTCCATTATTATTAAGGCCATGGATGGGAATTCAGAAAAATATAATTTCAGGAGACTTGAAATTTACTTCAATAGCTTCAGCAAGCATACTTGCAAAAGTTTCTCGCGACAGCCTAATGGAGAGGTTAGACAAAAAGCACCCAGGATTCTTTATATTTAAAAATAAAGGATATGGAACCAAAGAGCATCTTTCAATTATCAAAGACAATGGCATAACAAATCTTCATAGAAAAAGCTTTTTAAGAAATCAAATATTATTTAAGGCACACCAATCTAGAAAATCTTTAACTAATTGCTTTTGAACTCTTGATTTTATGCCCAACAAAATCCCATTCAATACAGAATGACCTGTAGATTCCAAAATTTTTTTTGGCACCAGCTTCAATAGCGGAGGTTGGCTAACAGATACTCCTAATAACGCTTCTCCTTCTAATCCAATTTCAGTTGCTTCTAAATTAGCTTTCAAAATAAGGTTAAAGTCATCTACCATTCCTAAACCATCTAATTTACTCTCAAGCGCACTCATTCTTAAAATTCCATCTTCATTCTCTACCGCAATTGAAACAACAGGGTTAATATCTAATTGAAAAACCTTAAAACTTGTTACTGTATACTTGTATCTACCCTCCCCTTCAGATACTAATTTTTTGGAGTCTAGCATTGCTCCAACAACTCTTTCTTCTTCTAAAAGATATTTAGAAAGATATTCTTTATTTCTTGTTACAGAAAGCTTTAATTTCTGTTTAGCATCAAAAGACAATAGCATTTTCTATATCCCTCCAATGCTTTTTTGATCTCTTTTTTTCTTACAATTAATCATGAGCAAACAAGTTGCATATTTAGGTCCTAAAGGAACATACGCAGAAAAAGCAGCTCATATATTATCAAAGCTTGCCAATTTTCAGACACCTATATTTGTACCATGTAATGGGTTACATTCGGTTATTAAATCGATAGCCTACAACAATTGTGATGCTGCTGTAGTACCAATTGAAAATTCTGTGGAAGGAGGAGTTACAGCCACTCTAGATGCTCTTTGGAAATTTCCTGATATATTTATCAATAAAGCAATTGTTATACCCATAAAACATGCATTAATTAGTGATGGTGAACTTCCAATTATTTCAGAAGTTTTATCTCATCCTCAAGCACTAGCTCAATGTTCTGAATGGTTATCTGAAAATCTTCCTAATGCAATTGCTCTTCCAACCAATTCAACATCAGAAGCTGTCAATATGGTAAAAGGGAGTAAATTTAGAGCAGCTATAGGTTCAAAATCATTAATTAAAATTGAAGGACTTAAAGAATTAGCCTTTCCCATAAATGATGTTCCAGGAAATTGTACTAGATTTGTTTTACTAAGCAAAGAATCAAATTCTAGTTCAGCAAATATAGCCAGCTTTGCTTTCTCATTAATTTTAAATGAACCTGGTGCTTTACTTAAAGCAATAAACTATATCGCAGATTTTGGATTTAATATGAGCAAAATAGAGTCTAGACCCTCTAAAAGAGAGTTAGGCGATTACATAATTTATATTGATTTAGAATTAAATAATCAAAATAATATTGATAATCTCATTGCATTAAAAAAAAATCTTGAGCCCCTATGCAAGAGATTTATAGATTTTGGGAATTATTTTTCTGAAAATATAGAACTAAATTAATTTATCCTCTACACTTATAGACTCCAAACTCCATCAAACCTTTTCTAAATGCCCAATTCATAAGAAGTATTGTTGGTATCTCTCTAATGGATTTTATTATCGCTAAGGGACCCAGTGTCAAAATTGCTGAGGGTCTTCTAATACCTTCAATAATTGAGTCGTACCATGAAGGATTTGTATAAGAATTCCAATTTTCAAATATAACTTTACCCGCACTATTTTGATTGGTTCTAAGAATATTACCGAATTCCTTAATACTAATAAAATTAGGATGAACCCACTGTTCAAGTAATTGTTTAAGAACCACCTTCTCAAATAAAGATGGTGGGTATTTACTGAGATCTCTTGAGTTCCAGTCAGCTAATGCCAAATAACCTCCAGGTCTCAAAGTTCTTAGCATTTCATCTGCATAGATCTTTTTGTCACTCATGTGTGCACCAGCCTCCACACTCCATACTGCATCAAAAGATCCATCTTCAAATTTTAAATCTAATGCATCCATAACTTGAAAATTGCAATTAAGACCTGATGGAGTAAGTTCTCTTGCTCTTTTGACTTGAGCAGGACTAATTGTAATCCCAGTAACATTAAACCCATAATATTTTGCAAGAATCCTTGAACTTCCTCCTATTCCGCAACCTATATCAAGTATTCTTGAACCTTTCGGTAATTTATCTAAACCACTCCATTTGACTAACTCATGAACAAACTTAACTTTTGCTTCTCTAAAGTCTATATTTTTTTTATCTAAAGGATAAAAGCCCAAGTGAATATGCTCTCCCCAAAGTCTCTCAAGTAATTTATCTTGCGTCCACGCATCATATGCAGATGCCACAGTCCCAGAAGAACTATATTTTCTAGCATTAACACTCCAGATGATAAAAGATACTACAAAGCATAAGATGGGAATAAATATAGATAAAATCAATACAAACATTTAAGTTTCTTTCGTATCGGGAAAAGTTTCTTTCAAGGCAGTTCTTGCTGCAAGCTGCTTTCTTGTATGATCTAGCATTTCATATTCTCTTTGCAAACGAGTATAGGTATTTCTTTCTTCTAATAGTCTTTGCTGTTCATCAGCAACAGGGCCTCCAAGATGAGCTCCAATCCAAAATGATAATTCCATAGGGTTATTAGGTAATTTATCAGGTAGGTTTTTCTTTGTATTTGTCAATTTGCTTGTTAGATTAATTACATCGTTTAGAGCTTCTGTTACTGAATCTTTTAAAGAATCTAATTTTTGAAGGTCATCAATATTATCATCACTAATCCAACTCACCATCGCTGAGCAAAAGGGTGTTGAACGAACAATTTCCAAAACTTGAAATCTTTGTTGGCCTAAAGTGATAATATTACTTCTTCCATCCTCTGCAGTTTGATGTTTTATTACTTGGGCACAGCATCCAATATTTGCCATACTTTTTGTGTTTGGATCCCACTTAATTACACCAAACATTGAATCAGTCTCAAGAACAGATTGGAGCATGATTCTATATCTAGATTCAAAAATATGTAATGGTAAAACTTCTTTAGGGAAAAGAACTACCTCTGGCAAAGGAAATAAAGGTAATTCCCTTACTGAGAGCTCTCCCATTTAAACCTCATTAATACAATCATATGTTAATAAATATAAGTCTTTTTCGGGATTTCTTAAAGTTTAACTTCTATATCTACCCCACTAGGAAGATCCAATTTCATGAGAGCATCAATAGTTTTTGCTGAAGGACTATAGATATCGATTATTCTTCGATGAGTCCTTGTCTCGAAATGCTCTCTAGAATCTTTATCAACATGTGGTGACCTTAGAACACAATAAATCTTTCTTTTTGTTGGCAAAGGGATGGGGCCTATTGCTGAAGCAGAGGTAGTATCTGCAGTTTGGATTATTTTATCGCAAGATAAATCAAGCATTCTTCTATCAAATGCCTTCAGTCTTATTCTTATTTTTTGTTGTGCTATGGATGCAGTCATAATTTCAGATTTTATTCTATTGGAGGGTCATAAATTAACAATGACCCTAGTCCTAAACTTATATTAAGTGATTGAGGTTAGGAACCTAAAATAAGAGTTGTTTATTTAAGGATTTTAGAAACAACTCCTGCACCTATAGTTCGTCCGCCTTCACGGATTGCGAATCGCATACCTTGTTCGATAGCAACTGGACAAATCAATTCTCCAGTCATCTTGATTCTATCCCCTGGCATAACCATTTCAACATTAGAACCGTCATCAGAGGTAAATGCAGTGATTTGACCTGTTACATCAGTTGTTCTGATATAAAACTGAGGTCTATATCCTGCAAAGAAAGGTGTATGCCTACCACCTTCTTCTTTTTTAAGAACATAAACTTCTCCTTCAAATTGAGTGTGAGGAGTAATAGAACCTTTCTTAACAAGTACCATACCTCTCTCAATATCTTCTTTTTGGACACCACGAAGAAGTAAACCAACGTTGTCACCAGCCATACCTTCATCAAGAAGTTTACGGAACATTTCCACTCCAGTAACAGTTGTTAGTCTTGTATCTCTTATCCCGACTATTTCAACCTCTTCTCCAACTTTGACTTTACCTCTCTCAATTCTTCCAGTAGCTACAGTTCCTCTACCAGTAATTGAGAAAACATCTTCTACAGCCATCAAGAATGGTTTATCAACTTCTCTTTCAGGTTCTGGAATACTTGCATCAACAGCTTTCATTAATTCCTCAATTTTTGATTCCCAAGTAGAATCACCTTCAAGAGCCTTTAATCCAGAAACTTGAACTATGGGAATATCGTCGCCTGGAAAATCATAACTATCTAATAGTTCCCTGATTTCCATTTCAACAAGTTCAATAATTTCTTCATCATCGACCATATCACATTTGTTAAGAGCTACTACTAGAGCAGGAACCCCAACCTGTTTAGCCAAAAGAATATGTTCTTTTGTTTGCGCCATAGGTCCGTCTGTGGCAGCACAAACTAGAATAGCTCCATCCATTTGGGCTGCACCTGTAATCATGTTCTTTACATAATCAGCATGTCCAGGACAATCTACATGAGCATAATGCCTGCCTTCAGTTTCATATTCGACGTGAGCAGTATTGATAGTAATGCCACGCTCTCTTTCTTCGGGAGCACCATCAATGTCTCCATAGTCTTGAGCTTGAGCTTGACCTTTTTTTGCTAATACGTTTGTGATAGCAGCAGTAAGTGTTGTTTTTCCATGATCAACATGGCCAATAGTACCTATGTTGACATGTGGTTTGTTTCTTTCGAACTTCTCGCGAGCCATTTGAATTAAAGAATCGAGGGTTTAAGAGTGTTTTAGTTTAGAGATCAGGAGTTGCCCTGATTCTTGGAAATGATAGCTTCAGCAACATTACGAGGAACTTCCTCATAATTTGCGAACTCCATTGAAAATATACCCCGACCTTGAGTCATTGATCGGAGTTGAGTAGCATAACCGAACATTTCGGCTAAGGGCACTTTGGCCTGTACCTTAGACAATCCGTCATCAACGGATTGTCCTTCTACTTGACCTCTTCTAGAAGAGAGATCACCAATTACAGATCCAAGAAAATCATCAGGACTTTCGACCTCAACTTTCATCATAGGCTCTAAGAGTACAGGGTTACATTTTTTAACCCCATCCTTAAAAGCCATGGAACCTGCAATTTTGAATGCCATCTCTGATGAGTCTACATCGTGGAATGAACCATCGACTAGTGTTACTTTTACATCAATGAGTGGATAACCGGCAAGAACTCCAGATTCACAAGTTTCTTTCATTCCATTAGATGCAGGACCAATGTACTCTTTGGGTACTGCTCCACCAACAATTTTATTAACAAATTCAAACCCTTTACCAACCTCAGCAGGTTCCATTTCAATTATTACATGACCATATTGACCTTTTCCTCCAGTTTGTCTTGCATATTTACCTTCACCTTTAGAACTGCTTCTTATAGTCTCTCTATATGAAACCTGTGGAGCTCCAATATTAGCTTCAACTTTAAATTCTCTTAACATTCTGTCAACAAGAATTTCTAGATGCAATTCACCCATACCAGCAATTACAGTTTGATTTGTTTCTGGATCAGTACTTACCCTGAAGGTTGGGTCTTCTTCAGACAAAGCAGTTAAAGCTTTTGATAATTTTTCCATATCCCCTTTGGTTTTTGGCTCAACAGCCACTGAAATAACTGGTTCAGGGATAAACAATGTTTCCAAAACTATTGGATCATCTGTATTACATAAAGTGTCACCAGTTGTTGTGTTCTTAAGACCTAATACAGCACCTAAATCTCCAGCCCTCAATTCATCAACTTCCTCTCTTTCATCAGCTTTTAAAATAACCAATCTAGAAATTCTTTCTTTAGCATCTTTAGTAGAATTCATAACATAACTTCCTTTTGAGAGGACACCTGAATACATCCTTACAAAAGTTAATTTCCCATAGGGATCTGACATCACTTTGAAAGCTAATGCACTGAAAGGAGCATTATCATCTGAAGGCCTTACATCTTCTTTGCCACTTGGTAAAACGCCTTGGATTGGTTTCACGTCAACTGGGGCTGGCAAGTAATCAACTACAGCATCTAAAACAAGCTGTACACCCTTATTCTTAAAAGCTGACCCACACAATACAGGAACAAGTCCATGTCTTAAAACCCCTTCCCTTATACCCTTTTTTAATTGTTCTTCAGATAATTCACCTGTTTCAAGGAATATTTCTATTAGCTCTTCATCATTTTCTGCAACGCTTTCCATTAGTTTGTTTCTCCATTCAGCAGCTTCTTCTTCCATTTCAGACGGGATTGGGGCTTCTTCAATATCAGTACCTAAGTCATTTTTGTAAAGATATGCCTTGTTAGCAACTAAATCAATAATGCCTGTGAGATCCCCTTCAGCTCCAATAGGCAACTGAATTGGTAATGCATTTGCTTTTAATCGATCTTTAATTTGCTTATTAACCTTTAAAAAATCTGCGCCAGTTCTATCCATTTTGTTCACAAAGACCATTCTTGGGACGGAATATCTATCTGCTTGACGCCAAACTGTTTCAGATTGTGGTTGAACTCCACCTACCGCGCAAAAAACAGCTATTACACCATCTAAGACACGCATTGATCTTTCCACTTCAATAGTAAAATCGACGTGTCCAGGAGTATCTATGATATTAATCCTGTGATCTTGCCAACTGGTAGATATTGCAGCAGCGGTTATAGTTATTCCTCTCTCTCTTTCTTGAGCCATCCAATCTGTTACGGCCGCACCATCATGAACCTCTCCTATCTTGTGAACCACACCAGAATAAAACAATATTCTTTCAGTTGTTGTAGTCTTCCCAGCATCAATGTGAGCGGCTATACCTATATTCCTTACTCGTTCTAGGGGAAAGTCGCGTGCCAATTTTAAAGCTCCAAATAAAATGATTTTGATAAGTATAGTTCACACAAAAAGTAAACTTTAATAATAATAAACTACTTAAGTACCTTTTTGACGAAATTAATATCTGTAATGTGCAAAAGCTTTATTAGCTTCTGCCATTTTATGAGTATCTTCTCTTTTTTTAACTGCACTGCCAGTTTCATTTGCTGCATCCATCAACTCACCAGCAAGTTTTTGGGACATACTTTTACCATTTCTTGCCCGTGAAAATGTAACAAGCCATCTTAATGCCATTGCCGTACCCCTTTCTTGACGAACTTCCATTGGTACTTGATATGTAGCACCACCAACTCTTCTCGCTCTCACCTCAACAAGAGGAGTAGCATTTTTTACAGCCGTTTCGAATAATTCAACTGCATTCCCACCTGTTCTCTCGCTGATTAAAGAAAAGGCATCAGATAATATCTTTTGAGCTGTGGATTTTTTACCATGCTTCATCAATCGAGAAATCATCATTGAAGCCAGACGACTATTAAATTGAGGATCTGGAAGAACTGGTCTTTTTACTGCTGCATTACGACGTGACATTTTTTAAAAAGTGATGTTTACAAATTAATCTTTTGGAGATTTTGCTCCATACTTAGATCTGGATTGACGTCTATCTTTGACTCCAGCCGTATCTAATGTTCCCCTTATTATATGATATCTAACACCAGGTAAATCTTTAACTCTTCCTCCCCTTAGTAATACTACAGAATGTTCCTGCAAATTATGTCCAATTCCTGGGATATAGGCAGTTACTTCGAAACCAGAAGTTAATCTTACTCTTGCAACTTTTCTTAAAGCGGAATTAGGTTTTTTGGGTGTTGAAGTATAAACTCTTGTGCATACTCCTCTTCTTTCAGGACAAGCCTTTAAAGCAGGAGATTTTGTTTTCTTAGTCAGACGTTTTCTTTCTGATCCTATTAACTGTGAAATGGTAGGCATCTAATATATTTAGATAAATAATGAACATTCAACCATCATAACCTTTCATCAGCAATAACTAAAAGTTTTTAATCATTTTTTTTTGATAAATTTGATAAATTAAAATTCTTTGGGAAATATTCATTATTTTTAGATTTATTTTAAAATTTATTTTTATAATAGAAATACATAAATAACTAAATAGAATTAAATAATCCATGGGAGAGAGTATCAAAAGAATCGTCGAGCCATATCAAGATAGTTATTCCCCAAATGGAATAATCGGAGAGAAAGATGCGTGTGGAGTTGGTTTTATAGCAAATGTAAAAGGGATAGAAAGTAATTGGATCCTTAAACAATCACTGAAAGGCCTAAATTGCATGGAGCATAGAGGAGGATGTGGAGGAGATAGTGACTCTGGAGATGGAGCTGGCATTTTATGTTCAATTCCTTGGAAATTCTTAGATTATGAAATGAATCACGAAAATAATCAAAGTTTGGATAGAGGTTTAGGCATGGTTTTTATGCCCAATAAAAAAGAAAAAATTGATGAATGTAAATCAATATGTGATGAAGAAGCTAAAAAATTGAACATCAATAAAACATTTTGGAGAACTGTACCTGTCAATAATGAAATCTTAGGTTCCTTAGCTAAGGCAAATGCTCCCTTCATATGTCAGTGGATTTTACATATAAATAAAAAAGATAATCAGGATATTGAAAAGCTCTTATATCAATTAAGAAAAAGAATCGAAAAAAAAATAAGAGAATCCTATAAAAACAATGTAGGAGATTGTGAATTTTATTTTGCCTCACTAAGTTCTCAAACAGTTGTTTACAAAGGTATGGTTAGATCTGAAATACTTTCTGAGTTCTATCAGGATCTAAAAAGGGATAATTTTGAAGTATCATTTTCTGTTTATCATAGGAGGTTTAGTACTAATACACTCCCGAAATGGCCGTTAGCTCAGCCCATGAGGTTTTTAGGTCATAATGGTGAAATAAATACTCTTCTAGGCAATATCAACTGGGCTAAAGCTTCAGAAAAACACATAGATGATTTTTGGGGCGAGTTATCAAACGAAATTAAGCCAATTGTAGATATAAATAAAAGTGATTCATCAAATCTTGATGCAACTCTTGAAATTAATATTCGTTCAGGTCAGCCCATTACAGACTCATTATTAAAACTTGTTCCTGAAGCATTTAGAGACCAACCAGAACTTGAACAAAGAGAAGACATTAAGTTGTTTTATGAGTATTCTGCAAGCCTACAAGAAGCTTGGGATGGTCCTGCTCTAATTGTCTTTGCAGATGGAAATTTTGTAGGAGCAACACTTGATAGAAATGGTCTTAGACCAGCGAGATATTCAATAACAAATGATGGCTTTGTAATAATGGGTTCCGAAACAGGAGTAGTAGATCTTGAAGAAGAAAGAGTAATAGAAAAAGGTCGTTTAGGGCCAGGACAAATGTTGGCGGTTGATTTTCATCAAAATAGAATTCTCAGAAATTGGGAGGTAAAATCTGAAGCAGCTCAAAGGCATGATTATAAAAACCTCCTAAGTAATAGAACTATCAAAATTGAGAATAGTGAATGGTTTAAAGACTGCAAACTAAAAAACATTGAGTTATTACAACAACAAACTGCTTACGGTTTTTCAGCTGAAGATAATGATCTTATCTTGGATTCAATGGCTTCATTAGCAAAAGAGCCTACCTATTGCATGGGCGACGATATACCATTAGCAGTGCTTTCTTCAAAGCCTCATATCATATATGACTATTTCAAGCAAAGATTTGCGCAAGTTACGAATCCTCCTATTGATCCTTTGAGAGAAAAGCTGGTAATGAGTTTAGAGATGCATCTTGGAGAAAGATGTACACCATTTGAAATTAAAGATCCTAAACCTTTTGTTCATTTGCAGAGTCCAATTCTCAATGAAGAAGAACTGCTTTCCATTAAAAAATCAAAAATTAAATCCCAAACAATTTCAAGTTTATTTGATATTGAGGAGGGTGTTCAAGGCTTAGAGAACCAATTAAAAAGAATTTGTAAACAGAGTGAGCTCTTTATAAAAGAAGGTTGCTCTTTAATTATTATTTCTGATAAGGGAATTAATCCTAAAAAGACTTTTATTCCTCCTTTACTTGCTGTTGGAGCAATTCATCATTATCTTCTAAAAAAAGAAATTAGGCTAAAAGCCTCTTTAATTATTGAAACAGGTCAATGTTGGAGTACACATCACTTGGCGTGTTTGATTGGTTATGGTGCAAGCGCGGTTTGCCCTTGGTTGACCTTCGAAGCAGGTAGACACTGGTTAAAACATCCAAAAACACAAAAACTCATTGACAGCAAAAAAATAAATCCATTATCAATAATTGATGTTCAAGAAAATATTAAAAAAGCTCTAGAAGACGGTCTAAGAAAAATTCTTTCGAAAATAGGCATCTCACTTTTATCTAGTTACCATGGAGCTCAAATTTTTGAAGCTGTTGGCCTTGGATCTGACTTAATAAAAATTGCTTTTGATGGGACAACAAGCCGCATCGCTGGCATAACATTAAAAGAATTAACTAATGAAACACTTTCAATACATACAAAAGCCTATCCAGAGATCGATTTAAAAAAATTAGAATTTTTAGGATTTGTACAATTTAGAAATAATGGAGAATATCATTCCAATAACCCAGAGATGTCCAAGGTTTTACATGCAGCTGTAAAAGAAGGATCAGGATACGATCATTTTGAAACTTACAAAAAACTCATTAGTAATAGACCTACTACATCTCTAAGAGACTTACTAACAATTAACTCAAAAAGAAAAAAAATTCCATTAGATGAAGTTGAAAGTGTTGAATCAATTTGCAAAAGGTTCTGTACTGGAGGAATGAGTTTGGGTGCTTTATCAAGAGAAGCACATGAAGTTTTAGCAGTTGCAATGAATAGAATTGGTGGAAAAAGTAATAGTGGAGAAGGGGGAGAAGATCCAAATCGTTTTCATGTTTTAAATGATATCGATGAAAATACTCAATCAGCGACTTTGCCATTTATTAAAGGTTTAGAAAATGGAGACACCGCATGTTCAGCTATTAAACAAATAGCATCAGGTAGATTTGGAGTTACTCCTGAATATCTAAGAAGTGGTAAACAACTCGAAATTAAAATGGCTCAAGGTGCAAAACCTGGAGAAGGGGGGCAATTACCTGGTCCCAAAGTTGATTCTTACATCGCAAAACTAAGAAATAGTAAACCTGGAGTAGCTCTAATATCTCCCCCCCCGCATCATGATATTTACTCAATTGAAGATTTAGCTCAACTTATTCATGACTTACACCAAGTTCATCCAAAAGCGAAAGTAAGCGTTAAACTTGTTTCTGAAATTGGTATAGGCACTATTGCTGCTGGAGTAAGCAAAGCCAATGCTGATGTAATTCAAATTTCAGGCCATGACGGAGGTACAGGGGCTTCACCTTTAAGTTCTATTAAACATGCAGGTTTACCATGGGAACTAGGAGTTGCTGAGGTTCATAAATCTCTCTTAGACAATAACTTACGTGAGAGAGTACTTTTGAGAACTGATGGAGGTCTTAAAACAGGCTGGGATGTTGTTATTGCAGCTTTACTAGGTGCTGAAGAATACGGTTTTGGTTCTGTAGCGATGATTGCAGAAGGATGCATAATGGCTAGAGTTTGCCATACAAACAAGTGTCCTGTTGGAGTCGCCACTCAAAAAGAAGAATTAAGAAAAAGATTTAAAGGTATTCCAGAAAATGTTGTCAATTTTTTCTTATATATTGCTGAAGAAGTAAGACAAATAATGAGTAGTATCGGTGTTTCTAATATGGAAGAACTGATAGGTAATCAAGAATTTCTTTCTGCAAGAGATATCGATCTTCCAAAAACTTCTAATATCGATCTGTCTTCTTTAATAAATAATGAACATTCAACCACTGATAGATCATGGTTAAAACATTCAAAAAAAGCTCATAGTAATGGTTCTGTATTAGAAGACGAGTTTTTATCTGATAATGAATTTATAGATTCAATTAAAAATCACGGAAAATTAACCAAAGAAATTGAGATAAAAAATACAGATAGAAGTGTTTGTGCGAAAATCTCAGGCGAAATAGCTGAAATTCATGGCAACACTGGCTTCAATGGCGAACTCAACTTAAATTTCAAAGGGTATGCTGGACAGAGCTTTGGTGCCTTTTTATTGAGGGGAATGAATGTTCAATTAATAGGAGAAGCTAATGATTATGTTTGTAAAGGAATGAATGGAGGAATACTCACAATAATTCCACCAAAAATAGATAAAATCTCCTCTGAACAAGTCATACTGGGAAATACTTGCCTTTATGGAGCAACAGGTGGAAAATTATTTGCATTAGGAAAATCGGGAGAAAGATTTGCAGTAAGAAATAGTGGTGCTATTGCAGTAACAGAGGGGGCAGGTGATCATTGTTGTGAATACATGACTGGTGGGAAAGTAGTGATTTTAGGCTCAACAGGAAGAAATATTGGTGCGGGGATGACTGGAGGAATTGCTTTTATAATCGATGAGAATAATGATTTAAGTAATAAAGTTAATAAAGAAATAGTTAGCATTCATAAAATAACTTCATCTAAGCAAGAAGATATTTTATTGGAAATTATTAGAGAATATCGATCAAAAACAAATAGCCTAAAGGCTACCAAGATAATTGAGAATTGGTCTTATTTCAAGAATAATTTCAAATTAATTGTTCCCCCAAGCGAAGAAGAGATGCTTGGCATAAAGAAAATGTAAATGCCTTTCTTTGTAAAAACTGAAATTATAAAAAAAGAATACCTAGTTAATAATGATTTAAAACGAAAAATAATTAACGAACATATTGATTGGATAAAAAAATTAAAAAAAGAGGGAATTAATATAAAAAGTGGTTTTTTGGTAGATGAGTTAAATAGGCCGGGTGACGGAGGATTACTCATTCTTGAAATGAATAATTATAAAAATGCTCTAGAAATCATTAAGAATGATCCAATGATTAAAAATAATATAGTTGAATGGAAATTAAATAAGTGGGTAGACTCAAATAAATGAAAATAACTATCTTGGATACTTTTTCATAAGTTTTTGAATCTCTTCAGCGTGGTAACTACTTCGAGTTAAAGGAGAACTAACTACTTGCATAAAGTCCAAATCTTTTTCCCCGAAAACTTTAAAATAATTAAATTTTGAGGGACTCACAAATCTTTTAACAGGTAAGTGATTAGGTCCAGGAGATAAATATTGGCCAATAGTTACTATATCAACGAAATTACTTTTTAAATCCCTAAGAAGACTTAAGACTTCCTCATCTTTTTCGCCTAAACCAAGCATAAAACCTGACTTTGTATAGACTTTGGGAGAATAGTTTCTGGTTCTTTTAAGTAACTCAAGAGTCCTCTCATATTTACCCTGAGGTCTTACTTTTTTATAAAGTGAAGGAACAGTCTCAATATTATGGTTTAAAACGTTTGGATTTGAATCAAGAACTTTTTCAAGAGCTTTCCAGTTGCCACAAAAATCAGGAATTAAAAGTTCAATAGTAGTTTCAGGAGATTTTTTTCTTACTTGATAAACACATTCGAAAAATTGAGATGCGCCACCATCCTCGAGATCGTCTCTATTAACTGATGTGATTACAACATGTTTAAGCTTCATTCTATAAACGGCTTCGGCTAGACGATATGGTTCTGTTGGATCTAATTCTCTTTTAGTTCTATCAAAATCAATATCGCAATATGGACATGCCCTAGTACAGCCAGGTCCCATAATGAGGAAAGTGGCCGTTCCACTAGCAAAACATTCACCAATATTTGGACAACTTGCTTCTTGACATACAGTATTGAGATTTAAATCTTTTAGTAAATTTGCAGTATTTCCAATTCTCTCAACTTGCGGAGCTTTAACTCTTAACCAATCAGGTTTTGAAATTAAACTATTAGGATTAGTTGTCAATTTAATTTTTTCTAGCCTGTAATTTTATTTTACTAAAAAGAATTTAAATTAACTATTAATAATTTTAGAAAAGTCTATATCAATAAGTAAAAAAATAAATATCTTCAACTAATCCATCGATAATTTAAGTAATCCTAATTTAATGTACAACTTAGAATTATTTTTTGTTTCATAAACTAAAATAAAACAGTATTCAGAACGTTATTTTTACTACAGATATTAGAACATTTTTGTTTCAAATATTTTGTTAGTTTTTTGGCTCACAATAGATTTTTTGTATCAAAAAGTGTTTTTTTTACTTATTTATTGGTACAGTTAAAAATATATGTAATAAAACATTGACTTTTAAATTCAAAAGAAAACGTCTTTTACTATCTGAAAAAAATAAAAGCTCTAAAGCAATAGGTTATGCTAGAGCTACTCATAATGAATATGAAAATTTAGATGAGCAAATAAAATTTTTAAAGGAAGAGGGTTGCAGTTTAGTTTTCTCTGAATTTATAAGTTTAGATGAAGAAGTCAAACCCCAATTCAATCAAGCTATAGATTGCTTATCTAAAGGCGATCAATTAATCATAACTCGGCTTGATCGAGCGTTTAAAAATAAAAATGAATGTTTGAGGACAATAAATAAACTTATTAATAAGGATATTAAATTGAGAACTTTGACTGGTTTTTTTGCTACTAATGAATCATCTAAATCAAATTCATCAATTTTTAAGATTTTATATGAATTAGATAATTTAGAAAACAACAGTTTAGGTGAAAGAAAAAAAGAACAACTATTACGCAGAAAATTATCTGGAAATAATCTTGGAGGAAGGCCTAAAATAAGTACTTTAAAAGAATCTTTGGTAATCAGATTACGTAATGAGGGATATTCATATCGATCAATCAGGTCTCAAACGGGAATTGCATTGTCAACAATAAGAAGAGTGATTTTGGAAGGAGAATTAACATAAAATGAGTAAGAAGGAAATTGAAAATTTAATTAAAGAAAATTTTAAAGATACAGCATTGCGCATACATGAATTAAATAATGAAGATAGAAAAAGTTTGTTAGCAGAATATAGAGAATGGATTATGAATGATTTAAATTTCGAAGAGGTAATGATGTTACCTTATGAAGCCTATACTAATAAATTAGATTCTAATTATTTAGATGATTTACTTTAGTCCTCAATACTATATCTCTTATTAAATTCATATACTTCTTTGGCTATGAATGGCAAGAAGGAAGTATCTTTTGAATATTTTTCTCCATTACAAAAAACAACTAATAAAGTATGTAAAAATTGACTATTAGTCCACCAAGCTGAATCATGTCTAACTTCAGACATTAAGCCTGCTTTACTCCAAAGATTAATGTTTTCTGGTAATCCTTCACCCAAAAAACCATCTATTTGATTAAGAGAATCGTTTGTAAGCACAACTTTATTTAAATTTCTTTTCAAAAAACTTCGTAAATTTAAGTCATTTTTTTGATAATCAATATGAATCATAATTTCCTCCAAAACCCTTGCAACTGAATCAGAATTCATAGCGTTTCTATTTTTATTATCATGTCCATAAAATTCTTTTTCACGACCAAATGGGCCATCATCCCAAGTCTTCTGACAGCAATTTATACCATTAAATTCCTCCCAATTTAAATCATGTAGCCAATCGTTTATTATGCTTCTTTGATATTTCCAATTTTCCCATGATTCGCCTTCAAGACAAGGTCCACTTGTTGTTCCAGTAAGTAAATCAATCAAGAAGCTTGTTGCATTATTACTAGAAAAAGATAACATTTTATTTACAGCATCAATTAGTTCGTCTGATAAAAATAAACTTCCTTTTTTAATCCAATAATATGCTGCAAGACCATAAACTAACTTCACTAGGCTAGCAGGGTAAAACATTTTTTTATTATTGATGCCAGTTCCGAAACCTTTAAATACGCTTTTATTTTCACTTTTATAATTAATCCAAGTTATGGCAATATCTTCTCTTGAAAAATCTTTATTATAAGAGCATGCTTTCCCTAAAATATTATTTAAGGCTAAACCCATCTCTTTACTTAAATAGTAAAAGGACATTGTATGAAAAATTATAAAAAACCTATCTCACTATTTAAACAAACTAATTTTTCAAAAACTATTTGGTGGCAATTAAAAGTTAATATTTCGGGATATCAAAATGCAACAGAAGATAAATTAGTGACTGAAATATTTCAAAATAGAATTTTTAGGCTACTTTATCCCAATAGTTATCAACAGAACCATAAATTTTCAAGAATACTAGTTCAACTATATGAAGATGGTTACCTTTGTTGGATAAATATAGACGGATTAATTATTGAAAAATGCGAATTGGGAAAAACTGAGAATTCAAAAAAAGAACTCTTCTTTACAAAAGATAAAATTAATTCAATTCTAAAATGGATTAAGGATCAATCTGAGTTAACTAATGAATATCTCTGGGGAGGCACATTAGGTCCCAACTTTGATTGTTCCGGGTTAATTCAGACTGCTTTTTTTAAACATAATATTCACATACCACGAGACTCCTATCAAATAAAAAGTTTTTGTAAACATCTTTTTTATTTCAAAGAATCTAATGCTGGTCTAGAACCAGGTGATCTTTTATTTTTTGGAAATGAAGAAAAATGTGATCATATTGGAATCTACAAAGGAAATGGATTGTATTACCATTGCTCTGGAAAGGATTTCGGCCGAAACGGTATAGGATTAGATACTCTAAAAGAATCTAATGATAAAATCTCATTGCATTATAAATCAAAACTAATTTCAGCAGGAAGAGTAGTTAGAAATTATAGATGGGATAGAACGATACGTTAGTAATTAGAGTTCCTAATTTAATTTCAAATTAAATTTAAAATATTACTTATTCTTTTATTTAGGTATTCAGAATCAACCAGCAGTCCAAATATTTTTAATGATTGGCATTATGGTGTCTAAGTGTAATGTTCCAACAAGTAACCAAGCAAAAACAGCTCCTCCACAGCCTCCTAACCAAAATCCACTTGTAAAATCAGCCCAACCAGCTCTTGTAAATAGATCCTTTGGCGGATTATTAACAGTCGCATCTGGAGGTTGAACATTTGGTGCTTTACCGGGTGCATTGTAGAGAACTAGAAGTGCTGTCAAAATATGAACAGCTCCAATAGCAGCGAGAAGTCCAGCTGTAAGAGCAAATTCAGAATTTCTTAATGGGCCAGTCATGGAGAAAGGACCGTATAGAAGATATCCAAAAGCAGCTCCAGTCTCTAAACCTCTAAAGTTAGGAGATATACCTTCTCTGTAAAAAGGTAAGTTATTTATAAAGACTTTTGTAAAATAGCCACTGTTAACTGGAGTAGCTAAGTTGCCAACACAAGGATCAGCAACCGTTTTTACTGCCCATTGTTCTGCAACACCAATATCATTTGGTTGTACAGAACTATCTATGTATTTCTCATCAAACTTAATTGAACTTGTTGATTCTGAGAATGATTTTTGAAAGTCGCTCATTTTTTTAATAGTTTAGTTTTTAATAATTTATTCAGTTGCTGTAATAAACCTTCCAATCAATACAATAAAAACAGCAGGCATTGCTATACCAATTAAGGGAACAAAAATTGAGGGTAAGAGGCTTGGTAAATCAGATGGCATGGTTCTTTAAACATCTTTAAACACTTTAGTATTTATATGCTAGATAGTGTTAATTTTATTACTGGATGATATAAAAATTATTAACTTTTTACATGTTAAATTTTTTCGCAATTCTACTTATTATTTTTATAGGAATATTACTCCTAGTTTTAAAAAAAAGAAGCTTTAAAAAGTTAATAAAGGAAGGCAATGTATATTCCGTTAAATTAAACAGAAATAGAAAAAATAATAATATTAAATTTCTACCTAATAAAAAAAGTTTTTCTTACAAGCATGGAGAAAAAAGGTACTCAGCATTTTATAAAAATTCTCAAAGAAATAAAATGTCTACTCTTTTTAAAGGAAATACAGCTGATAAATTACAAGCATTAAAGATTGCACAAGAGATAGCTGATAAATCAACATTGCCAATTTTGCGAAAAGGCTTAAGAGATATTTCGCCTGAGGTAGTTGAATATTCAGCTTTTTTAATAAGGAAATTCAAATAAAAATTACATTTTAGTTGAATTACTAATAGATCTAATTCTGTAAATTGGTCGACTTTGGCTCTCATGATATGTCCTAATTAAAAGTTCGCTCAATAACCCAAAGCTGAATAATTGAACACCAGCAATTCCTAATATTAAAGAAAACATTAACATCGGACGATTTCCAATATCCTCACCCATTATTTTTAAAACTATTAAGTAAGAGCTCATGGTAAGGCTTATCAGAATACTTATAATTCCTATAAAGCCAAATCCATACATAGGTCTAGTTAAAAATTTAGTCATAAACCAAACAGTTAGTAAATCCATTAAAACTCTAAATGTTCTATCGATACCATATTTACTAGACCCATATTTTCGACTTCTATGATTAACTTTAATTTCCTTAATTCTTGCACCTTCAATATTTGCTAAAACTGGAAGAAACCTATGAAGTTCACCATAAAGCTTTATATCACCTATGATTTCTTTTTTAAAAGCTTTTAATGAGCATCCATAATCATGCAACTTCAAACCTGTTACTTTAGCTATTAATTTATTTGCTAGTTTTGATGGTATTTTTCTATTGATTAATTTATCTTTTCTATCAAACCGCCATCCACAGATCACATCATAACCATTATTAATTTCTGAAATTAATTTAGGAATATCATTTGGATCATTCTGTAAATCACCATCTAAACTAATTACAATATCACCTTTAGAATTGTCAAAACCAGCTGACATTGCTGCTGTTTGTCCATAATTTTTGCGAAGGCAAATTACTGACAGTTCTTTAATTTTTATAGTTAGTTCTTTTAATACTTGGTGAGTATTATCTTTAGAGCCATCATTTACAACAATCAATTCAAAATTTATTTTATTAGCTGTCATTACACTTATAACTTCATCCAATAAAAAACTTATACTTTCACTTTCATTGAAAACAGGTATAATAATTGAAATTAATTGCTTTATATCAGACATATTTATTAAATATTAATCATATAATCTTAACTTAATTTAGAGCATGAAATTAAACAAAAAAAATCACCACATTAGTGGTGATTTTATTGCTTTAAGCAAAGTTAACCAAACTTACCTGATGTTGATGCAATTACAAAAGCACCAAATGTAAGAATGTTTCCAATCGTAAAATGTGCTAAACCAACTAATCTAGCTTGAACAATTGATAGTGCAACTGGCTTATCTCTCCAGCCTACAAGATTAGCTATTGGAGTACGCTGATGTGCCCAAACTAATGTTTCAATTAGTTCTTGCCAATATCCACGCCATGATATTAGGAACATGAAACCAGTAGCCCAAACTAAATGACCAAATAGGAACATCCAAGCCCAAGGAGATAGAGAATTAACTCCAAATGGATTATATCCGTTAATAAGCTGAGCAGAGTTTAACCATAGATAATCTCTGAACCACCCCATTAAATAAGTTCCTGATTCATTAAATTGGGCTACATTTCCCTGCCATATTGCTAGATGCTTCCAATGCCAGTAAAAAGTTACCCATGCTATTAAATTTAATGCCCAGAACATTGCTAAGTACATAGCGTCCCAAGAAGAACTATCACAAGTACCTCCACGTCCAGGACCGTCGCAAGGAAAAGCATAACCTAAATCTTTCTTATCAGGTATTAATTTTGTTCCTCTTGCGTCAAGAGCTCCTTTAATAAGAATTAGGGCAGTAGTATGTAGACCTAAAGCGATTGCATGATGAACTAAGAAATCAGCAGGGCCAATAGGTAAGAAAGCACTTAATGCATCTTGTCTATTGATAAGATCCATCCAATAATGATTACCTGGTAATGAATTAGCCGCAAGGCTTGCAGAACTTGTAGGGTCAGATAATAAAGCATTAAAACCATACATCATCTTTCCTTGAGCAGCTTGAACAAATTGAGCGAATACTGGTTCAATTAAAATTTGTTTTTCTGGATTACCAAAAGCAACAACAACATCGTTATGAACATAAATTCCAAGAGTATGGAATCCAAGCAACATAGTGACCCAACTGAGGTGACTTATAAGAGCTTCCTTAGTTCCTAATACTCTTGCTAGGACATTATCTTTGTTCAATTCAGGATCGTAATCCCTTACAAAGAAAATAGCTCCATGTGCAAATGCACCGACCATCAAGAACATCGCTATGTACTGGTGATGACTATAGAGAGCAGATTGCGTAGTGTAGTCTCTTGCAATAAAAGCATAAGAAGGTAGAGCACCCATATGCTGAGCTACAAGAGAAGTTGCCACTCCAAGGGATGCTAGAGCTAATCCTAGTTGGAAGTGTAATGAGTTATTTACAGTCTCATAAATACCATCATGGTTAATACCAAAACTGCCTTTATGTGGATCATTTGGATGTCTGGTATTGTGAGCTTCAGTAATTTCTTTAAGGCTGTGGCCGATACCAAAAGTATTCCTGTACATATGACCAGCAATTACAAAAACTGTACCAATTGCAATGTGGTGATGAGCAATATCAGTAAGCCATAAAGCCTCACTTTGAGGATGAAGTCCCCCTAAGAAGGTAAAGATTGCTGTTCCAGCTCCTTCTGCAGTACCAAATACTTGATCTAATGAATCAGGATTTTGAGCATATGCTCCCCAATTAAGAGTAAAGAAAGGGGCTAATCCAGCTGGATGTGGCAGAACTGTTAACCAATTATCCCAACCTACATGCTGGCCTCTAGATTCAGGTATGGCTACATGAACTAAATGACCTGTCCAAGCAATACTACTAAAACCAAATAAAACGGCTAAGTGATGATTTAACCTTGACTCAGCATTTTTAAACCATGCAAGTGAAGGTCTAAATTTTGGTTGTAAATGTAACCAACCTGCAAATAAAGTCCAACATGCCAAAATACTCATGAATATTGAAGCTTGAAACAGTTGCTCATTAGTTCTCATTCCAATTGTGTACCACCAATGATAAAGACCTGAATAAGCTATGTTTACTGGACCACTAGCTCCGGCTTGTGTCATTGCTTCTGTAATACCAGAACCAAAATGAGGATCCCATATAGCATGAGCAATAGGACGAACATGAGTTGGATCAAGAACAAATTGCTCAAAGTTACCCTGCCAAGCTATATGAAATAAGTTGCCTGCTACCCAAAGTGCGATTATCGCCAAGTGACCAAAGTGTGTTGAGAAAAGCTTCTGATAAAGCTTTTCTTCGGTCATGCCATCATGACTTTCAAAGTCATGAGCGGTAGCTATTCCGTACCATATTCGTCGGGTTGTAGGGTCCTGAGCTAGACCCTGGTTAAATGATGGAAATTTTGTTGCCATTGAATTAAAAAGGTAAAGTTCAGGAAATTAGCCGAGCCCAAAAAGGCGAGCGTGGAAGAAGGCCCATGTGGTGGCGATACCACCAACAAGGAAGTGTGTTACACCTACAGCTCGTCCCTGAGTGATAGATAGAGCTCTTGGTTGAATAGTTGGAGCAACTTTTAATTTGTTATGAGCCCAAACAATTGATTCAAATAATTCTTGCCAATATCCTCGTCCACTGAAGAGGAACATTAAACTAAATGCCCAGATAAAGTGTGCGCCTAAGAACATCAAACCGTACATACTTATTGATTGACCATAACTTGTTAATACTTGTGAAGCTTGCGCCCAAAGGAAATCTCTTAACCAACCATTTATAGTAATAGAACTTTGAGCGAAATTACCACCTGTAAGTCCCCAAACATCACTCTGCATTTTCCAAGAGAAGTGGAAAATAACTATTGATAAACAGTTATACATCCAGAAGAGAGCCAAGAAAACGTGATCCCATGAAGAAACTTGACATGTGCCACCTCTTCCGGGGCCATCACATGGGAATCTAAATCCCAAAGAAGCTTTGTCAGGGATTAATCTTGAACTTCTCGCGTAGAGTACTCCTTTTAAAAGTATCAATACAGTTACGTGGATTTGGAAGGCATGAATATGATGAATCATTAAATCGGCAGTCCCTAATGGAATAGGAGCTATAGCAACTTTTCCACCAACTTCTACTAAACTTCCGTTAAAAACTTCACTTAAGGCTTTGTGAGGTAAAGCTTCAGCAGTTCCTGCTAATAGAGAAGTACCAACAGCAGAGGCCTGAATACTTTGTACCCATTGAGCAAAAATTGGCTGAAGTTGGATTGCAGAATCACTAAACATATCTTGAGGTCTACCCAAAGCCCTCATAGTATCGTTGTGAATGTATAGTCCAAAGCTGTGGAATCCTAACCACATACATACCCAATTAAGGTGACTTATTAGAGCGTCACGAGCTTTTAAAATCCTGTCAAGAACATTATCAATGTGTTTTGCTGGATCATAATCCCTAACCATTGCAATTCCAGCATGCGCCCCTGCTCCAACTATGAATAATCCGCCTATCCACATGTGATGAGTAAATAGTCCAAGAACAGTCATATAATCAGTAGCTATATAAGGATATGGCGGCATGGCATACATGTGATGTGAAACAAGAATACTTATTGATCCAAGCATCGCAAGGTTTACTGATAACTGTGCATGTCTACTTTCTGCCATAAACTCGAATAGACCTTGGTGACCCTTAGGTGCGGGGAATAATATTGGATCTCCTTGTTGTGAATCTAATATTTCTTTCATACTATGACCAATACCATAATTAGTTCTATACATGTGGCCACCGATTATTGCTATCACTCCAAAAGCTAGATGATGATGTGAAATATCGGTCATCCATAAGCTTCCAGTTACTGGATTTAACCCTCCTTTGAACGTAAGAAAATCTGAAAAAGCTAACCAATTTAAACTAAAGAAATTACCAGTTCCACTTGCTAACCCTGGGAAAATCTGACCAATGATTTGTGGATCGCAGAGTTGATGGGGCATAGGCATATCCGCAATAGAAGCTATTTCCTTACCATTAATAACAAGAGGAGACCCTGCATCTATCGCATCTAGAAGAGCAGCAGTAGGAGCTCCTATATGAATACAGTGACCTGCCCAAGCTAATGAACCTAATCCCACCAAACCTGCTATGTGGTGGTTAAGCATAGATTCAATATCTTGAAACCACTCCATTTTTGGAGCCGCTTTATGATAGTGAAAAATTCCTGCATGGAGCATAAGTGCTGCCATAACCACTGCACCTATGGCTAAAGCCATTAGTTCGCTTTCATTAGTTATCCCCCATGCTCTCCACATGTGAAATATTCCGGAACTTATTTGAATACCATTGTAGTTAGCCCCAAGATCAGCATTAAGCATTTCTTGTCCGACGATTGCCCAAACCTGCTGCGCTCCAGGTTTCACATGAGTTGGATCAGCTAACCAACCTGAATAATTAGAAAATCTAGCTCCATGGAAAAATGCAGCACTCATCCATATGAATATGACTGCAAGATGCCCAAAATGAGCTGAAAAGATTTTTCTTGTTGCTTCTTCCGCATCGCCTGTATGCACATCAAAATCATGTGCATCAGCATGCAAATTCCAGATCCAAGTTGTAGTTTTTGGACCCTTAGATAATTTACTTGACCAGAAACCTGGCTTATCTAATTTGGCAAAATCAATAGGTCTTGGATCGGCCTTAATGGGATCTTCCAAAACTTTCTTGTTTTTTTCTCCACTTTCTGGTGGGCTGATGGTCATCTAGCACCTCGAAAATAATTAAGATTAAAGCCGAATGATCAAATTCTTAAACTTATTTAAATAATAATGTTCAAGAAAACTAAACATTCGAAACTTTTGATATTCGTTTCAAAAATAATAAGGCAAAGATTCTTTCGTTATGCATTAACGTAACAAATGTTCTAATGATTGTTACTATATGAATATTTTGTTAAATTATGCTCTATGACAGAGTTATGGGTATTTTTACTTAAATTTTTTGTAAATTTCTTAAAATTTTTTTTATATTTCACACAGAATTTTTAAATACAAAGACAGTATATAATTTCAACATAACGAAAAATAGTTTTTGGTTTGGAAGGAATCGCGATAGGTCTATCTAGTAATTCAAAAGAAACTTTAAAAAGACTTAAAAAAACCGAATTTATTAAAGAGATCTTCATTGCAAGCTCTTCAAAAGATGTTGAGATAGAAAATGAACTTGTAAAAATAGAAAAGCCTAGGGAAATTTTACTTAGAAAATGGTCAGAAGTTGATTTAATTATTTTTATAGGATCAATTGGTGCATCAATACGTTTAATTAATTCGTTCTTAACTTCTAAAGATAAAGATCCAGGAGTTATCGTAATAGACAATAAATGTTCGACTATAGTTCCCATAATTGGTTCACATCAGTCGAACACTCAGAATATCGCATTTCAAATTTCCAGTTTATTTGGGAGCCAGATAATAGAAACTAATAATTCAAATAATCAAAGGTTTTTAAATCTTGATTCCTTCGGTAATCAATGGGGATGGAAAAGATCTGGCAAAATAGAGAATTGGTCAAAACTTGTTATCAAACAAGCTAAGGACGAAAAGATATTTTGCAAACAATTATCAGGTAATAGTTTATGGAAAACTACAGAATCAGGATATGTTATTAATCAAATTAAAGAAAAGGATGTTGAAAAAAAAGAATCAACATTTCATGTAAGTATATTCGATTATCATGAAAAGACATGGCATCCGCCGGTATTATGGATTGGCATAGGTTGCGAAAGAAACACTACCAAAGAATTCATAGCAAATTCTTTAAATAATTTTTTAGCTTCAGGTAATTTATCGCATCAATCTATTGCCGGATTTGCAACAATTGATATTAAAAAAGATGAAGAAGGCATTTTAAAACTTGCTGAAGAAAATAACTTGCCCATTAAGTTTTTTACTAAAGAAGATCTTTCAAAAATAATTGTTCCAAATCCATCAAGTAAAGTTCAAAAGGAAATTGGAGTTTCTTCTGTAGCAGAAGCCTCGTGCTTAATGGCGGCAGGAGATAAATCAAAATTACTAAAAGAAAAAAAGATTTTTAAAAATAAAGATCTTTCAACAAGTAAATCTGGAGCAGTGACTATTGCTATAGCAGAATCAAAAAATCAATATTTTCCATCAAATGGCGAAATTCACATTATAGGTAGTGGACCTGGAGATATCTCTTTCCTGACCAATAATGCAAGAAAAGCGCTTTCAAAATGTACTGTTTGGATTGGATACAAAATGTATTTAGACTTGATTAAAAACTTAAAAAGAAGTGACCAAGTTTTAATTGAAAGTAAACTTACTGAAGAAAAAGAACGATGTAGTAAAGCGATAAAACTAGCCGAAGAAGGAATAAAAGTGGCTTTAATTTCCTCAGGAGAGTCTGGATTTTATGGGATGGCTGGTTTACTTTTAGAATTACTTCAAGAAATTAAACTTGAATATAGGCCTTACTTCGAAATACATCCTGGAATAAGTAGTTTACAACTAGCGGCTGCGCTTAGTGGAGCCCCACTAATGAATGACTTTTGTACAATAAGTCTAAGTGATAAATTAACACCGTGGTCGGTAATAGAAAAAAGAATTAAAGGAGCTCTTTCCGGTGATTTTGTAATAGTTTTTTTTAATCCCCAATCAATTGAAAGAAATTGGCAATTAAAAAGCTCAATTGATCTTTGTTTAGAATATAGGCACGAAGATACTCCTGTTTTGATTGCCAGACAACTAGGCAGAGAAAATCAATCTAAAAAATTTTTTACTTTAAAAACAATCCCTTTTAAAGAAATTGATATGTTATCAATAATTATTATTGGCAATTCTCAAACTACTTTAAAAGATAAAATACTTATTACTCCGAGAGGATATCTACAAAAATAAAACCAGAAGATTCCCAATTAATAAAGACTATTTTGCTTTGCTTTTTTTTAGGAATAATATTAATGTTTAAAAAACAATAAAATCATTGAAAAATATAGGCTTAATTTTATTTGATATAGACGGTGTAATTCGAAGCGTAGAGAAAAGTTATAGGCTTTCACTAAAAAAAACAGTTTACAAATTTTCAGGGTGGGAACCAAGTTACATAGACATCGATAACACAAAAAACGAAGGGGTCTGGAATAATGACTGGGATTTAAGTTTGGAGCTCATAAAAAGATTTATAAAAAAGGAAAATTTGAACCTTAAAATACCTTCAAGAAAAGAAATAGTTAAATGTTTTGAAGAATTTTATTTTGGAGGAGATCCTAAAAAAGATAGTAAGTATTGGTCAGGATTCATAAGAAATGAAGAGTTATTAATTGATAAGAAGTTTTTTGATTTTTTAGAAAGCAATGGAATAACTTGGGGTTTTGTAAGTGGCTCGGAATCTGCTTCTGCAAAATTTGTTTTAGAAAAAAGACTAGGGCTAAAATCACCTCCTTTAATATCAATGGGAGATGCCCCCGACAAGCCTAATCCTGAAGGTTTTATTAATTTATCAAAAAAGCTTAGTGGAGATAAACTTGGTCCATCAAATATTCCTATTGCATATGTAGGTGATACTGTTGCAGATATAAATACAGTTATCAACGCTAGGAAGGAAATACCATTTCAAAAATTTATAAGTATTGGAATAGCACCGCCTCATTTACATTTAAAGTCTCGAATAGAAGAACGTAATGCATACGAAACAAATCTTTTAAAAGCAGGAGCAGACTTGATTTTAAATTCTATTATTGATTTAAAAAATATTAATCTTAATCAATTTTAAAAATTTTAAATTTTAAAATTTTTTCTCATTTATTACGGAGAGGGAGGGATTCGAACCCTCGACAAAAGTTACCTCCTGTAACTCCTTAGCAGGGAGCCGCTTTCAACCACTCAGCCACCTCTCCAGTTCTTATACATTATCAATTTTTTTGCAAACATTCAAAATTTTTTTTGTAATCGAAATGTCTAATCAACTTGAACTCTTGGTAATCTATTTGTGAAAGAACAAAGAATTTCCCAAAGAATGGTATTAGATTTTCTAGCCCAATCAAGAGGAGAGATTATTTTATCTCCATCAGACCCAATTAATACCATAGTAGTACCAACTTTAATTTCATTTGAACCAGTTATGTCAACCATCATTTGATCCATCGTTATAGATCCAACTTGGGGATAAAGTTTATTATTATGAATGACGTTTATCTTGCCTGAAAGATTTCTTGGGATGCCGTCAGCATAACCAATACTTAATACAGCTAACTTTGTTTTTCTATTACTCACAAATTTTCCTCCGTAACTTACACCTACACCTTTATCAATAATCCTTATAAAGGCAACTTTGACCTTCAAAAATAAAGCTGGTTCAAGCGATAAATTTTTATCTATTTTTTCTTGAGGACTATATCCATACATAGATAATCCAACACGTACCATATTAAAATGAAAATCTTTATTTAGAAGCATGCCAGCAGAATTAGCCAAATGAATCTTGATATTATGATTTTTTACCACGTTAATTTGCTCTAATAATTTCTGAAACTTTTTCCTTTGCAATTGAGCACTACTTGAAGGATCTAATGCATCATTATCATCTGCAGATGATAAATGGCTATATATTCCCTCTATAGATATATTTTCAAAAGATTTTATTTTTTCAAATTGTTGAACAAACTTATTACACTCAAATCCTAATCTTGACATTCCAGTATCAACTTTAAGATGTAAAGAAAATTTCCTTCCAAAATGCTTACCAATATTATTACAAATTAAACATTCTCTAATACTACTAATAGTTGGCATAAGATCGTTTTTAAAAGATATTATTAGATCCCTTTTCAGGTATAAATTTCCTAGGATAAGAATTGGCTTTTCAATTCCAGAAGAACGAAGCTTAATCCCTTCTTTTAAGGTGGCAACGCCTAATTGCGAAGCTCCACCTTTGAAAGCATATTCAGATACTACTTTTGCATCATGTCCATACCCATCAGCTTTTACAACTGCCATAAACTGACAATTTTCACTTAACTTAGATCTTAACTGCCTTACATTTTTTTCTATTTCTTTACCTCTAACCTCAATCCATGCTCTTTGTTTTGGATCTATATCTTTTTCAAAAGTTGGATATTTTTCAAAATTTAGACTGTGATTTGTTCGCCGAATTTGCATTTTCTTTGCACAATTATATGCGCTAATTGAAATATACAGTTAGCATGACATGTAAATTGTATTTTGGCATGGGCCAGACTCTAGTTTTAAATGCATCATATGAACCTTTAAACATCACTTCTTGGCGAAGAGCTGTTATTTTAATGATCAAAGGTAAAGCTGAAAGCTTAGAGGAGGATAAATCTTTTTCAATACATAGCGGAAGAAAATTACCCACAGTCATAAGACTTCGTTACTACGTAAAGGTGCCTTTTCGAGAGGTTTCTTTAACAAGAAAAAATATCCTTCTAAGAGATAATAATGCCTGCCAATACTGTAACTATAGAGGTAGTGATCTTTCAATAGATCATGTTTTACCAAGAAGCAGAGGTGGAACTGATAACTGGGAAAATGTAACTACAGCATGTCTTAGATGCAATGTGCAAAAAGGTAATCGAACTCCAGAAGAGGCAAACATGCCTTTAAAACGAAAACCTTATCGACCACTCAGCAATCTTAATTTTGAGGCTACAAGACAAATTGACTCTGGCAAACATAAAGAATGGAGTAAATACGTAATAGGGGTTGCAATCTAAATACAAGTAAAAAACTTAATTAGATTGGTTATTGAAATCTTCCATCATTCTCTTTTGTTCTTGTGCTATACATGCATCAATCACTTCATCTAATTGACCTGCGAGAATTGGTTCTAATGAAAAATTGGATCCTAATCTATGGTCAGTTGTCCTATTATCTTTAAAATTATAAGTTCTAATTTTTTCACTCCTATCACCTGTACCCACTTGTGAAAGCCTTTGTGATCTCTCTTTCGCATTAGCTTCTTTTAATTGAATTTCATATAATTTCGCTCTTAAAATTTCCATTGCTCTTTCACGATTTTGCAATTGTGATCTCTCTTGAGTACAAAAAACCCTTATTCCTGTGGGTTTATGGAGAAGATCAATAGCTGTCTCTACTTTATTAACATTTTGTCCTCCTGCACCTCCTGACCTTGCTGTGCCAACCTCTATTTCGGTTGGATCAATCTTAACCTCAACAGGATCAGCCTCAGGCATGACAGCAACTGTAGCCGTAGAGGTATGAACCCTACCTTGAGATTCAGTAGCTGGAACTCTTTGGACTCTATGTACACCTGCCTCGAATTTAAGTTGGCTATATACAGAATCTCCCTTTACAGAGATAACTAATTCTTTGAAACCTCCCATATCAGACTCAGAAGCACTAATGGGTTTTACAGACCAACCAATCTTTTGACCATATCTTTCGTACATTCTTGCTAGATCACCAGCCCATATACAAGCCTCATTACCCCCAGCACCGGCTCTTATTTCTAACATTACACTTCTTTCATCTCTTGGATCTTTAGGTAATAGAGCAATTTTAGTTTTTTGAATAAGTTCATTCTTAAATTCTTCAAGGTTACATAACTCCTCATTTATTAAAGATTCCAACTCTTTATCATTTCTATTCTCTTTAAGTAAATTTTTCGAATCTTCAATTTCTTTATCAGTATCAAGCAGTTTATTAAAATCAATCACTAAAGGTTCTAGTTTTGCCCTTTCTCTTGCTATTGATTCCAATTTTTTAGGATCATTTGCTATGTCAGGATCTGCAAGTTGAACCTCCAAATTCTCAAAACTTTCTGAAGCAGTTTTCAACCTTGCAATTAGTATTGAGTATTCCAATTGAAATAATGCTTAATTTGAAAATTCTATTTTTTAGAATTTTTTTCGTCTTTTTTCTCTTGTGATGTAGATGAGTTAGCTGAACCCATTCCATATTTTTTCATAAACCTATCAACTCTACCTTCTGTATCAAGAATTTTTTGAGTTCCAGTGAAGAAAGGATGGTTACCACTCCATACATCAACATGTAATTCAGGCTGAGTAGAGCCCGTTGTCATGACAACTTCTCCATTACAGATAACTTTTGCATCTGGATACCATTTTGGATGAATTTCTGATTTTGGCATAATTAAAATTTTTAACGTTTGGAGAATTGAGGAGCTTTTCTGGCTTTTTTGAGACCATATTTTCTTCTTTCCTTAGCTCTAGGATCCCTCCTGAGATGTCCTTCAGTTTTTAGCGGTTTCCTATTATCTGGAGATAATTCACAAAGTGCTCTTGCTGCGCCTTGCTTTATAGCATCTGCTTGGCCAGTCAACCCACCACCAAATACATTAACTAAAATATCATATGAACTCTCAAGACCTAAGGTTTGCAAAGGTGCTTTTATTGAATTTAAGTGAAGAGGATTAAAATTTAAGTAATCATCTCCAGAGCGACCATTAATTTTAACTTGTCCATTACCAGGCACCAATCGGACTCTAGCAACTGAAGTTTTTCGTCTTCCAGTACCCCAGTAAACAGCTTTGTTTTTTATTTGACTATTCATTTTAATAAATTAACTATTCAATAATACAGGATTTTGGGCAGCATGAGGATGATCAGCTCCTTTATAAACTTTTAGTTTTTTAAATTGCTGTCTTCCCAAAGAGTTATGAGGGAGCATACCCTTCACTGCTTGCTCGATGATTCTTTCAGGAATTCTTTCTTGAAGAGACTCAAATTTTTCAACTTTCATTCCTCCTGGTCTACCGGAATGTCGTCTATACAATTTTTGTGATGCTTTTTTACCTGATACCTCAACTTTCTCAGCATTTATAACTATTACAAAATCTCCTGTATCTAAATGAGGAGTATATGTTGGTTTATTCTTACCTCTTAATACTTTTGAAATTTCTGTAGCAAGTCTTCCAAGTGTCTTATCTTTTGCGTCAACTAAAAACCAATTTCTTTCAATGGTTTCTAAAGACGGAGTAATTGTTTTATTCATTTTCCAGATTTACGAAAATAAACTTTAAGTTGATCCTAAATTCTACCTTATTGGAGTTATTTTAAACAACAATTTTGAATGATTTAAACAAATAATTCGCTTGCATAAATTTATTTTAAGAAAACCCCTTTATTAGAAATACCGGGAATAAATCATTGTTTTGAATCTTTTTAAAAACATTTTCTTGATAAACAGTATTTACAAAACATAAACCCTTGGCTGGAGCAGACTCTTTAACATCACTTTTCCTTTTATTTACCCATCTATCTGTAAAAATCTCTGGTGAAATTTTTTTTTCTCCAACTAAAACTAGTTGACCAACAATTAATCGAACCATTCCATAGAGAAAACCAGTAGCTTTAATATCAACTAAAACCAGATCCTCTACTCTCTTAACATTTATATTTTTTATTTTTGTAATAGAGTTGTACCTCTTACTTCCACTCTTCTGAAAAGCAAAAAAATCATGTTCACCTTCCATTCTCTTTAATGCAATTGACATTAAAGCTTCATCTAATACTATTTGATATCTATGCCAAGACCAATTATTTATGAACAAGTTGGGGAATTTACTGTTATTAATAACATATCTGTAATGTCTGTACATTGCTGAATAGCATGCATGCCAACTATCTTTAACCTCAACCGATTCCAAGATTCTAATTGTTGAGGGTAAAAAATTATTTAAGACATCTGAATATTTATTTCCTGGAATAACACAATCACTATCAAAGTGTACTACTTGACCTGATGCATGTACCCCTCTATCAGTTCTTCCTGCTGCAAAAGTCTTTATCCGTTGATGAGTAATCTTAAAAAGAGCTTTTTCTAGAATTTCTTGAACTGTATTTGCATTTTTTTGTCTTTGCCAACCTGAATAATTAGATCCATCATACTGGAGTAATAAAGCGATCCTTTTCAAAAGTTATTTTCTAATAAAAATCAGATTTTTAAATCTAAGTTAAACAAGCTCAATTATAGCCATTTGAGCGTTATCGCCTTTTCTAGAAACAGTTCTGACTATGCGTGTATAACCACCATTTCGATCTCCATATCTTTCGTTTGCTTTTTCAAATAATGAATGAACTAATTTTTTATCATAAATATATCCAATAGCCCTTCTCCTAGCAGACAAACTTCCTTCTTTTGCGAGTGAAATCATCCTTTCTGCTTCGTTTCTTAAAGCTTTTGCCCTAGCTTTTGTCGTGGTTACTCTACCTTCTCTGATTAATTGTGTAGTTAAACCTCTTAGAAGTGCTTTCCTTTGGTCAGCAGGTTTACTTAATAATGGAATTCTAAGTTGGTGTCTCATAGTCTTAAAAATTGTTAAACAGAGGTTCTGCTTTGTGGAATAGAGATTCCTATGCGCTCAAGGGCTTCTATAACCTCATCAGCAGATTTGGAGCCAAAGTTCTTAATTTCAAGGAGATCTTCATAGCTAAAACCCATTAAATCCGAAACAGAGTTAACTTGCGCTCTTTTTAAACAATTATATGCTCTAACGGACAAGTTTAGTTCCTCAAGAGGAATTTGAGCTTCAGGAGATGGTTCAGGTTCTTCAGGAATTTCCTCAACCATTGTAACAGTCGCGAGAGGCTGAAAGAGCTCTATTAACTGATTAGCTGCTTCAGCAATAGCATCATCAGGACTTGTTGAGCCATCTGTGACTACTTCCATTTTTAATCTTTCTCTACCTGTTCCACCCTCAGCCACAGCAGTTTCGTCAATCGTAAAATTAACTCTTTTTACAGGCATAAATACAGCATCTATTTGCAGTAAATCAATAGCAGTTGTCTCTTCGTTCTTACGATCTACTGGTCTATATCCAACACCTCTTTCAACATGAATTTCCAACTCTAAGTTATGACCCTCTTGAATAGTTGCAATTGGTTTCTCACCATCAACAATTTCAACTTGAGAAGAGAACTGAATATCATTCGCTTTCACCTCCATGGGACCACTCGCTACCAATCTACCGATTTCGAGCTCTGGATTAGTACTATTAATTGATAATTGCTTACAGTTGAGAAGTATGTCTAAAACGTCTTCTCTAACTCCAGGAATAGTTGCATATTCATGGTTAATGCCTGCTATTCTGACTGCAGTAACTGCACTTCCTTCAAGTCCTCCCATAAGGACTCTTCTAAGCGAATTACCCAAAGTTGTAGCTTGTCCCCTTTCTAAAGGGCCAATTAAAAAAGTTCCTGTTTGGGAGTGATCATCTGCTGTTTGATGGTCGATTCTGTCAATCTGGTATTGCAACACGGAAAATTAAGGTTGTAAGTTTTTTTTTGGGGGGGGTGGTTGGAGAATGATTAAGATCTAAACGCGTCTTCGTTTAGGTCTCCTACATCCATTATGCGGTAATGGAGTTACATCTCTTATTAGAGTTATTTCTAAACCGGCCACTTGTAAAGCTCTTATGGCCGTTTCCCTACCTGAGCCTGGTCCTCTAACTAAAACTTCTATTTGCCTCATGCCTTGATCCAGTGCTCTCCTAGCAGCAGCTTCAGCTGCTGTTTGAGCAGCAAATGGTGTTCCTTTTCTGGCTCCTTTAAATCCACTAGCTCCTGCGGAAGACCAAGAGATTACATGACCAGAAGTATCAGTAATTGAAACGATGGTGTTATTAAATGTGCTTTGAATGTGTACCACACCATTTGGTACATTTCGTTTAGATTTCTTTGAACCTGTTTTTTTTACTGTAGCTGCCATGATTTTTTAATTTAATACATAAAATTTGTGAATAGATTTAATTAATTATTTTTTTCTTCCAGCAACTGTTTTTCTTGAGCCCCTTCTTGTTCTTGCATTAGTTCTTGTTCTTTGTCCTCTTACTGGAAGACTCATTCTATGCCTTCTACCTCTCACACAACCTATATCTTGTAGACGTTTTAATGCCATTCCTTCTTTTCTCCTCAAATCTCCTTCTAATGTGAATTCTTCTGTAGCACCTCTAAGTTTTTGCACATCTGAATCTGAAAGATCTTTTACACGAATATCTGGGTTTACACCTGTGTTAGCAAGAATTAGTTTGGATCTTGTCAAACCAATTCCATATACGTATGTAAGTGCGATTTCAACTCGCTTTTCGCGAGGTATGTCAATTCCTGCAATCCTGGCCACGTGTTTTGAGAAATAAGTAAATGTTTGAATTATAGGGTTTAAATTTAACCCTGACGCTGTTTATTGCGAGGTCTTTTCTTGTTGATAACAAAGATTTTACCTCGTCTCCTCACGATCTGATCGTCAGGACTAATTTTTTTGACTGAAGATCTGACCTTCATAGGAGTTTAAAATAAAACACTAATATTATATTCTACATCATCATCAAGCCATTTTTTGTTTGATATCAAAGGAAATAGTATTTAAATCTCTATCAGCATTAATATACTCAAGCAATGAAAGCTCTTTAAAATATTGAATCAAAGGTTCAGTAGTTTTTTTATAAATATCAACTCTTTTTCTTATTGTCTTTTCAGTATCGTCTTTTCTCCCTCTTAAAAGCAAACGCTTTATTAAAACTTCTTCTGGAATATCTAAGTAAAAAACTACTTCCAAAGGTTGATTTATTTCAATTAACACCTCATTCAGTGAATGTGCTTGAGATAAATTTCTTGGATAGCCATCTAAAATCCACCCATTATTATCCTTGTCTAAATTTTGCCTGACTATTTTTAATACAAGTTCATCACTAACAAGTTCCCCACTTGTAATAATATCCTTTACCTCTCTACCAAGATTAGTATTCATTTCAATTTCTTTTCTTAATAATTCTCCTGTAGACAGGTGTAAGTAAGAATTAGCTTTACTAAGTAAATCTGCCTGAGTCCCTTTTCCAGCTCCTGGTGCACCTAAGAAAAGTAAATGTTTTTTCATTAATTGTTAATTAGTCCTTCATATCTTTGAGAAATAACATAGGTTTGAATTTGCTTAGCAGTATCAATAGCAACACCTACTAAGATAAGTAATGAAGTTGCTCCTAAACCTTGAAAAGTCTGCACATTTGTCGCTCTTTCTACTGCAGCTGGAATAATAGCTACTGAACCCAGAAATAATCCCCCCAATAATGTCAGCCTATTTTGTATACCTGATAAGTAGTTTGCCGTATTTGTTCCTGGCCTAACTCCTGGTATTGCAACTCCTCCTTTCTTTAAATTTGAAGCGACATCAACTGGATTAATTGTAAGAGATGCATAAAAATAAGAAAATCCCAATATCAAGGAAAAAAATGTAAGAGCATATGGCCATGGATTTGAAGATCCAGGATTTAAACTACTTGCTAATTTTATTAGGACTGGATTACCAGTGACATTTGCAATGGTTATAGGTAAAAAAATTAAAGCAGATGCAAAAATAATAGGCATAACTCCCCCAGCATTAAGTTTTAAAGGCAAATAACTTTGCCTTGTAGGAAGCAATGTCGCATTTCCTATTTGTCTTTTTGCGCTAACAATAGGAATACGTCTCGCTCCCTCCTGAACAAAAATTATCCCAACAATTGTCAATAAAAATACTCCTAGCAAAACTGCTATTCCCAAAACATCTCCACGATCACCAGTTTGAGCTTTTTCTATGGTTGAACTTAGAGCCTTTGGTAGCGTCGAGACAATATTCAAAAAAATCACCAATGAAGCTCCTTGACCTATCCCTTTTTCAGTAATAATTTCACTAAACCACATAACTAACATCGATCCAGTAACTAAAGCTATTGACGTTTGCAAGACAAAAGTAGTTTCACTTATCCCCTGAATTGCATATTGCCTTAGAATCAAAGAAAAAATTATACTCTGTAAAAAACCCCAACCTAAAGAAACATATCTTGTTATTTGAGCAATTTTTCTTCTGCCCGCTTCTCCCTCATTTTTTTGTAAATCTTCAAGAACAGGCAATGAAGCTGTAAGAAGCTGGATAATAATGGATGCATTGATAAAAGGAAGAATACCCAATGCGAATATTCCAAGGGTTGAGATTCCTCCACCTGTAAATATGTCTAAAAAACCTATTAATTGGCCGCCTTGATCTATAAAACTTTTAAACGCAACCCTATCAATACCAGGCATTGGGATGTAGATGCCAAGTCTTACTAAAAGAAGAAGACCTAAAGTCGTTAAAACTCTGCTCCTAAGCTCTTTATTTAAAAATAATTGAGAGAGTATTTCAGAAGCGCTAGGATTTCTACTTTTGTTAACAAACATGTTGAAGCTTAATTAAATTTTGAGTAAATTTATTTATTTATTTATTTATTTTTTAAAAGCTCACAAGATCCACCTGCTTCCTCAATTTTTTGTTTAGCAACTTTTGTAAATGCATGAGCTTGGACTTTTAGCTTTACATTAATTGATCCATTACCAAGAATTTTTAAAGGAAATTTTGGTTTAAAGATCAATCCTTTCTTAACTAGTGAGTCCAAATTAACGGTGTCGTTTTCATTGAAGTCATTTAATTTATCTAAATTTATTATTGAAAAGTTTTTTTGATTAATAATTTCAAAGTGCTTTAATTTTGGGACTCTTCTATATAAGGGCATTTGTCCACCCTCAAAACCTGGACGTGTAGGTCTTCCAGAACGTGACTTTTGCCCTCTCATTCCAAAACCACAAGAAGCACCCTGACCAGCTGCAATACCTCTACCCTTTCTTAATTTTTTCTTTCTAGAACCAGAGTTTGATTGGAGTGTATTTAATGTTGTAGTCATAATTTTCAAGAATAGAGCTGTTCAAGCGAGATTCCTCTCTCCCTTGAGGCAGATTTGTGAGTTCTCAATTGAGAAAGAGCAACCATAGCAGCCCTTGCATTATTCAAAGGTGTTTTACTACCCAATCTTTTTGCTAAGACATTTTTTATGCCCGCTAATTCTAAAACTGTTCTTATTGAACCACCAGCAATTACACCTGTACCTGGAGCAGCTGGCCTAATCAGTACATTAGCAGCACCATCTCTACCTTTAGACAAAGTTGGTATTGAATTATTTGGAGTCAAAGGAACCCTAACGAGATTCTTTTTGCCATCTGAAACTCCTTTTCTAACTGCACCAATCACATCTCCAGCTTTTCCAACTCCAACTCCAACTTGACCTTTCTCATTACCAACAACAACAATTGCTCTAAAACTCATTTTTTTCCCACCTTTAACAGTTTTAGAAACACGTCTTATTTGTACAACCCTTTCTTGCCAATCAGAATCTCTCTCGAGATTTTTCGAATCACCTTTTCTATTTCTCTTTCGTTCGTTATTACGATTATTCTTTTTTTGTTCGCCAGAAATGGATCCATGAACATTATCGTTCTTGGGTTTAATTTCTTGTTTTGCAGGAGTGTCAGTCATAATAAAAAATTAAAGTTAAAATTCTAAGCCAGCTTGGCGAGCTGCGTCCGCAAGAGCCTTAACTCTTCCGTGATATAAATTTCCTCCACGGTCAAAAATTACTTGCTTAATACCTTTTTTTATCGCTCTCTTTGCTAATAACTTACCGACAATGGAAGAAGAATTGCAATCAGAAGGCAATTTCTCAGACTTTTCTCTTAGTTCTTTATCAACGGTAGAAGCAGAGCAAATAGTTTTTTGAGCGCTATCGTCTATAACCTGAGCATAAATATGATTATTAGAGCGAAAAACAGACAATCTTGGACGCATTGCATCTCCAATTAAGAATCTTCTTAATCTTCTATGTCTTTTTTGGGTTTGTAATTTTCTGGAAGGTTTGGTCATTTTTTTAATTGGAGTTATTTTTTGCCAGATTTACCAGCTTTTCTGAGAATTCTCTCATCATGGTATTTAATTCCCTTACCTTTATATGGTTCTGGAGGCCTAATTGATCTGATTTTTGCTGCTTCATTACCAACAATTTCTTTATCAATTCCAGATACGGTAACATTTGTATTACTCTCAACTTTGTATGTTATACCATCAGGGGGGATCATTTCTACTGGATGACTGTATCCTGCACTAACAACAAGATTTTTACCTTTTACTTGTGCTCTGGATCCAACACCTACAATCTCAAGTTTTTTTGAAAAACCCTGACTCACCCCTACAACCATATTTGCAATTAAGGCTCTACATAAACCATGTCTTTGCCTTGAGTATATTTTTGTTGAAGTTGGACTTACAACAACAGTATTGTCTTTTTTATCAAAACTCACTCCCTCAGGCATCTGGCGTTTTAACTCACCCTTGGGGCCTTTAACTGTAACTGTTAATCCATCAAAATCAACCGTTACTTTCTCTGGGATCAGTACTGGCGTTTTTCCAATTCTTGACATGATTAATCCTCCTTAATAAACATAGCAAAGGACTTCGCCGCCTATACCTTGCTTTCTGGCATCACGATCACTCATGACTCCTTTAGAAGTCGATATTATAGCAACTCCGAGACCTCCAAGAACTTTTGGTAAAGCTCTAGTATTTTTATAAATTCTCAAACCAGGTTTACTAACTCTTTGCATAGATCGAATGGTAGGAAATTTATTTTTACCACTATATTTCAGACCAAGTATTATTTGTGATTTATAGCCTTCACCTTCCTCGTTAATGTCAGAAATGAACCCCTCTTTTTGCAGTACTTTTGCAATACTTAAGGACATTTTTGAACTTGGAATTGTTGTGGTTGTATGCTTTTTTTGACTCGCATTTCTAATTCGAGTAAGCATATCTGAAATAGGATCGTGATTTGACATTGTTTTAATTTAATTCTTACTAAAGGGCATACCTAACTCTTTTAAAAGAGCTTTACCTTCTTGATCAGATCTTGCACTTGTGACAATTGTTATATCCATACCTCTTATTGAATCTATTTTATCAAAAGAGATCTCAGGAAAAATTAACTGCTCTTTAACTCCAAGGGTGTAATTGCCTCGCCCATCAAAACTTTTTGGATTAACTCCTCTAAAGTCTCTTATTCTTGGTAAAGCTAGATTAATAAATCTCTCTAAAAAAGAATACATCCTATCCCCTCTCAAAGTCACAGTACAACCAATCGGCATGCCTTCGCGAATTTTAAAACCCGCGATTGCTTTTTTAGCCCTAGTTACTAATGCCTTTTGTCCTGTAATTGTAGCCAATTCATTTAAAGAAGCTTCTAAAGCTTTTGAATTTGAAGCTGCTTCCCCAAGTCCTCTATTAACGTTGACTTTAACAACTTTTGGTACTTGATGAATATTTTTGAGACCAAGTTCCTTTAAAAGTTTTGGTCTAATTGATTCTTTGTAGCGTTTTTTTAGAGTCATAATTTTTGTTAATTCTGGTCTTTGTCAGAATTGATAAATTAGAAAAAATTTAAAACTGGTTTTTGATGAAGAATTAATCAATTACTTCACCAGTTTTCTTCAATCTTCTCTTTTTAACACCTTCTTTATCAATAAAGTATTCAATCTTACTTGTAAGATTTTTATCCTTTGAAAAGAACATTACATTTGAAGCATGTAAAGATGCTTCTTCTGTTAATATTCTTCCAGTTTCTCCTTCCTGAGTAGGTTTTACATGTTTTGTTCTAAGGTTAATTCCCTTTACAACTACTCTATTTTCAAGAGGGATAGTTTTTAGAACCTCACCAGTTTTACCTTTATCCTTGCCGTTAATTACTTTTACTAGGTCTCCAGTTTTAATTCTCATTTTTATTCTGTGGAAATCCTTTTT
This sequence comes from Prochlorococcus sp. AG-347-K18, assembly GCA_003281365.1. Taxonomy (GTDB): domain Bacteria; phylum Cyanobacteriota; class Cyanobacteriia; order PCC-6307; family Cyanobiaceae; genus Prochlorococcus_A. The sequence goes on along the minus strand of QCCF01000002.1, from coordinate 127,595 downwards.
TTGTTTTAATGAATCCAACATTTAAATAACCTCCGGAGCAAGAGAAACAATTTTAGTGTAATTCTTATCCCGCAGTTCTCTAGCTACAGGACCAAAGACTCTAGTACCTTTTGGATTCTTGTCCTCATTAATCAAAACAGCAGCATTATCATCAAATCTGATTGAATTGCCAGTATTTCTTCTTAATGTTGCTTTTGTTCTAACGATGACGGCTTTTACAACTTCAGATTTCTTAACTCCCATATTCGGCAGAGCATCTTTTACAGTTGCTACAATGACATCCCCAACATGAGCATATCTTCTATTAGAGCCTAAAACCCTTATACATTGAAGTCTTTTGGCACCGCTATTATCAGCGACTGTTAAATACGTTTCTTGTTGAATCATTTTTTAACCTCCTCAGCCTGATTATTTTTATTGAGAATCTCATCTATTGCCCATCTTTTATGCGCACTAAGAGGTCTAGTTTCTCTAATCTTTACTCGATCACCTAAAACACATGTATTTTCAGGATCATGCGCCTTGTATCTTGTAGTTCTACTTACAATTTTTTTATAAGTGGGATGTGGATATCTGTTTATCACAGCAACAACTACTGTTTTGTCCATTTTGTCACTGACAACAGTACCAATTCTTTCTTTAAGTGCCATAACTAATAATTAATCTGAAGTTGTTTGGGAAGATTGACTCTTACTGAGAGTAAGTAATTGCGCAACTTGTTTCTTTAAAATTTTAAATTTATGAGTTTCGTTGAGCTGTCTTGTTGCTTGCTTGAATCTCAGATCAAAAAGATCTTTTCGTAGTTGATCAATTTTTTCAGTAATTTGATCAGAATTTAATTTTTTAAATTCTTTTAGTGTATCTGAGTTTTTCATTGTTTAACCTCCTCTTTAGATTGTTTAATGTTGTTAGTCTTTTCTCCTGAGGAATTTTCTGGATTTGTATCAACTGAGATAAATTTCGTTTTTACAGGAAGTTTGTATTGAGCAAGACGCATAGCTTCTTTTGCAATTTCCTCAGTGATATCCTCCCCACCCATTTCAAATAGTATTCTTCCTGGTTTCACAACTGCTACCCAAAACTCAGGATTACCTTTACCAGATCCCATCCTCGTTTCTGCAGGTCTCATAGTGACAGGTTTATCAGGAAATATTCTAATCCAGATTTGACCACCACGTTTAATATATCTTGTCATAGCTCGTCTACTCGCTTCTATCTGACGTGCAGTTACCCAACCACAGTCTTGAGCTTGCAGAGCAAATTGTCCGAAAGCAATCGTATTACCCTTTGAGGCAACCCCCCTCATTCTGCCTCTGTGTTGTTTGCGGAATTTAGTACGTTTTGGACTAAGCATTTTTATACCTCCTATGAATTCTCATTTGAACGATCCTCAAATTGCTGAGGTCTTCTACTAGCCTTCCTCTTAGGGTTTGCACCAACAGGAATTGTTTGTTCTTCCTTTGGAAGAACTTCACCTTTAAAAACCCAAACCTTAATTCCAAGAACACCATAGGTTGTATTAGCTTCCCGTGTTGCGTAGTCAATTTCGGCTCTAAGAGTATGTAAAGGAACTCTACCCTCTCTAGTCCATTCAGTTCTAGCAATTTCAGCTCCATTTAACCTTCCACCTACTTGAATTTTCAGTCCTAAAACTCCAGCTCGTTGAGCCCTTTGTAAGGCCATCCTTATAGTTCTTCTGAAAGCAACTCTTTTTTCCAATTGTTGCGCAATATATTCAGCGAGTAAAAAAGCATCCGCATCAACACGTTCAACTTCAACAACATTAATTCTGACTTGCCTTGTTCTATCTCCAATAGTTTTTTGAATACCAGATCTTAATTCTTCAATACCGCTTCCTTGTCTTCCAACGATAACTCCGGGTCTCGCCGTTTTTAATTCAAGTTCCAGTTGATCAGCTTTTCTAGCAATTAAAACATCACTAATTCCAGCAGCACCATATTTCTTCTCAATGAAAGTACGAATTTTAGAATCTTCTTGAAGAAGAATTGGATAAGTCTTAGAAGTAGCAAACCATTTAGAGCGATGTTCTTGAGTGATTCCCAATCTTAGTCCCGAAGGATGTATTTTTTGTCCCATTAGTTTTGTACCTCCGCATTAGTTTGAGTAGGAGCAGATTCAACAGAAATACTGATATGGCAAGTCTGTTTTTTTATAGAAAAAGCTCTTCCTTGGGCTCTAGGCCTATATCTTTTCATGACAGGTCCATTATTCGCCCAGGCGGAGGAAATTACTAAGGTAGATGGATCCATACCAAGATTATGTTCTGCGTTAGCAACTGCTGATCTTAAAACTTTTGTAATAGGATCAGTAGATCTATAAGGCATAAATTCCAACATGATCAATGCATCTCTGTAAGACCTACCTCTAATTTGATCCAAGACTCTTCTCACTTTAGAAGCTGATCCACGCACATAATTTCCATGTGCAACAGCGGTTTTTGTTGTTTCAGGCGTTTTTGTCATGATTTTGCTCCTTTCTTATCTCTTATATGACCACGGTAAGTACGAGTAGGTGCAAATTCACCGAGTTTATGACCGATCATTTGTTCGGTTATAAATACAGGGATGTGAGTCTTACCATTATGAACAGCGATAGTATGGCCAATCATCACAGGTAAAATTGTAGAGGATCTAGACCAAGTTTTGATAACAGACTTATCATTATCAGTATTTTGTTTTTCTACCTTTTTGAGTAAGCTATCTGCTATAAAAGGTCCTTTTTTAAGTGAACGTCCCATGTTTATAAAATAAAAATTGATGTAATAAATGAAGTAATCAAGAGTCTCTTCCTCCTCTACTCCTCTTAGAAACGCGACGACGTCTTCGAACTACTAATTTATTACTTGGTTTGTTCTTTTTACGTGTCTTCAACCCGAGAGCCGGTTTACCCCAGGGAGTTACAGGACCTGCCCTACCAATTGGTGCTTTTCCCTCTCCTCCTCCATGTGGATGATCACATGGATTCATTACACTTCCTCTTACTTGAGGCCTTCTTCCAAGCCATCTTCTTCTTCCTGCTTTACCTAAACTAGTATTTCTGATTTCTGAGTTACCAACTTCTCCGAGAGTTGCATAGCATTCCTTTCTAACTAGCCGTACTTCAGTAGATGGGAGTTTTAAAGCTACATAATCTCCCTCTTTAGCCATTACTTGCGCACTAGCTCCTGCTGATCTAACCATCTGGGCGCCTCTTCCTGCATATAACTCCACACAATGAACAATAGATCCTAACGGCATTACAGAAAGTGGCATAGCATTTCCATCTTCAATTGGAACACTTTCGCCAGATATGACATTTTGGCCAACTTTTACCCCTGCTGGAGCGATAATATATCTTTTCTCACCATCTTCATAAAATAAAAGTGCAAGTCTGGCATTTCTATGCGGATCGTAGTGAATAGCTGCTACTTTGGCATTAATGTTTCTTTTGTCTCTTCTAAAGTCGACTAATCTATATTGCCTTTTGTGACCACCTCCACGATGACGGCAAGTAATAACTCCACGATTGTTTCTGCCTTTGAATCTATGTTTCGAAACTATTAATGATCTTTCTGGTTTTGAACTTGTTATTTCGCTAAAATCAGTAACTACCCTCTGTCTAGTACCAGGTGTATAAGGTTTAAATTTACGAATTGCCATGATTAAAACTCCTTAAGATTCTGGAAAAAGTTGAATTTTGTCTCCTTCAGCAAGACGTACAATTGCTTTCTTGACCTGAGAACGTTTACCGGAAAATTTCCCGACTCTTCTTGTTCTCCTTGGAGGATTCATAGTATTAACTCCTACGACTTTAACATTGAACAGTGTCTCTATAGCGGCCTTTATTTGTGGCTTTGCAGCTCTATGATCAACTTCAAAAGTATATTGATTAAGATCAAGAGCATTTGTGGCTTTTTCAGTAATAACCGGCTTTCGTATTACATCAGCCAAACGAGACTCAAATAATTTGCTCATGACGCATAAACCTCCTGAATTTTATTTATAGCTGATTGACCGATTACTAATTTATTGGCATTGAGAATATCGAAAACATTTAATTGATCAGCGGCTATCAATTTAACTTTTTCGATATTATTTATAGATCTTTTAATTACCTCTGATGGATTATCAAGAATAACCAAAACTTTTTCGGTTTTTTGTATTCCTAATCTGGAAAGGCCATTTATAATATCCTTTGTTTTAGGCTCCTTCAGAGTAGACCCAAAATCTTCGACTGCCTTCACATCAGATATTCTTGACATAAGAGCGGTTCTAAGAGCTAATCTGCGTTCTTTACGATTCATGTCAAGGTTATAAGAACGTGGCTTAGGTCCAAAAATAATTCCCCCACCAGGTCTTAAGGGGGTTCTTATTGATCCTTGACGAGCTCTTCCTGTTCCCTTCTGTTTGTATGGCTTTCTACCACCCCCTCGCACTTCAGATCTCGTCAAAGTTGATGCAGTACCTTGCCTTTTATTTGCTAATTGCCTGAGAACTGCTCTATGAATTAAATCTGCTGACGAAGTTTCTTTAGCGACTGCTAAGTCAAGTGAAACTTTGCCTGATTTTTTACCATCCCACTTCAGAGTTTCGAGTGTTGTCATGACTTTGCACCTCCTTTTTTACCTACAACATTATTTGGCTTTATATTGACGATGGAGCCAGGCTTGCCTGGAACAGAGCCTTTTACTACAAGCAAATTTTGCTGGTCATCAATCTTTAGAACTAACAACCCTTTTGTTGTAATTTGTTTACCTCCGTATCTTCCTGCCATTCTTTTCCCAGGGTAAATTCTGCCTGGGGTTGTTCCTGCTCCTGTCGAGCCTGGAGCTCTATGATTTTTTGAACCATGGCTCATAGGTCCTCTACTAAAACCATGTCTTTTCTGGTAACCAGCAAAACCTCTACCCATAGATTTGCCACTGATATCAACTTTCTGGCCAACCTCAAAATTTTTTACAGTTATTTGATTTCCAATTTCATAAGATGAAGGTTCTTCAATCCTATATTCCTTCAAATACTTTAGAAATTCTTCACCTGACTTTAATAAATGTCCTTTTTCAGGCTTACTTATATGTTTATCTTTTGACACCCCATAACCTATCTGAACGGCTGTGTAACCATCCAAAGCAATAGTTTTCAATTGGGTGACACGGCAAGGTCCAGCTTCAATAAGAGTGACTGGTACTGCATTACCTTTATCGTCGAAAAGTTGGGACATGCCCAATTTCTTTCCTAAAATTCCGATAGACATAAGACTAAATGGGCTAGCTCGTAATGATTTTTCAATTACCTAAACCTTTTTTAGTTTGAGAGGTAAAGTTAAGAAAAACTATTAATTAAGGTTGAGACTTTTCTAAAAAAAATTTAGATAGTTTCTCGTGGGTTAAACCCTCCTGAGTTTTTAACGAAACGCTAAAAATGTGAAATTTCATAGAGGCTCGGCTAGCTTACGAGCTTAAAAATTCACAGAGTTTTATTGTACATCATCAAGTACCATAAAATAAAATAAAATATAAATAAAGGAAATTTTATGGCATTACTGCTCACGGGGAAAAAGTTTCATAATGATTTAAAAACGAATAAATGTCTTGCACTTTTCGCCCCTCTTGAAGGTGGTTATGAAACTCGTCTTTTGAGAAGAATGAGGGCTAAGGGCTTTAAAACATTTATAACCTCAGCACGAGGGCTTGGAGATCCAGAAATCTTCCTGCTAAGATTACATGGTGTGAGACCACCTCACCTTGGTCATCAAAGCGTTGGCAGAAACGGAGCGCTTGGTGAAGTGCAACAAGTTGTCCCACAAGCTTCTGAGTTATTTAATGACAATGATAAAAATAAATTACTGTGGTTATTAGAAGGTCAAGTATTATCTCAATCTGAGTTAGAGAGCCTAATAGAGATTTGTACTCAAGATAATAAATTAAAAATTGTTATAGAAATGGGGGGGGGCAAGAAAACTTGAATGGAAGACATTAAGTGATTATATTTTGGATGAATTTTAGTTAAATTATTTGCCTGAAACTAAAAATACAAAAAATACATGGATTAAATTAATTTGTGGCGCCAGTAATGAAGATATTGTTGCTATTGAAGATTTATGTGCAATTTATACTGCAGCTGGCGTTGATTACATAGATGTTGCCGCTGAAGAATCTATAGTTCATGCCGCAAAAAAAGGGATCAAGTGGGCGGAAGAAGTCTATAAAAACTCTCCCGGATTAATGATAAGCATTAGTGATGGTGATGATATCCACTTTCGTAAAGCAAAATTTGATCCAACAAAATGCCCTCCGTATTGTCCACGGCCATGCGAAAAAGTATGCCCAACTTTTGCAATTGATAATTATGGAATCAAAGAAAATAAATGTTATGGGTGTGGAAGATGTTTAAATAGTTGTCCCCTAAATTTAATAAGTGAATATGAATATAATTTGTCAAAAGATAACTTAGCAACAACACTTCAAAAAATAAAACCTGATGCAGTAGAGATTCATACAGATATAAATCGTATAAATTCTTTTACAAAAGTTGTAAATATCCTTAAAAGTTCTGAGACAAAATTGGATAAGATATCTATCAGTTGTGGATTAAATCAATCGATCGTAAAATCGCAAGAGCCCCGAGATCTTTTGAAAGCTCTTTGGGAAAGATATGAGATTCTTGATGAACTTAATATTCCATTAATTTGGCAGCTAGATGGAAGGCCAATGTCTGGCGATCTCTCTCGAAATACAAGCAAAGACACAGTTAAGTTATTTGAAAAAATCGGTTCAGATCTTCCGCCAGGGTTAATTCAGTTGGCAGGAGGAACAAATGAAAAAACTCATGGATTTTTGAAGTCTAATAATCTGCCAGATGGAATAGCATTTGGAAGTTATGCAAGAAAAATTATGCAACCACTTATTGAAGTTGCTCATAAAAATAACAAGAGACTCTATGAGGATCCTGAAAGAATAGCTTTTGCAATCAAAAAAGCTAAGAAATTTCTCGAGCCATGGAAAGTGAGCGAATTTAAATAATATTTTATTTTTTAAAAAATGAGCCGTTATTAATAAAAACTTTGTATTTTTTTGATAGAAAAAATTCTTTCCATGTATTAAACTAGAAACTCAATGGGCCGTCGCCAAGTGGTAAGGCATCGGGTTTTGGTCTCGACATTCCTAGGTTCGAATCCTAGCGGCCCAGTTTTAACTGACAATTGGTGCTTACACAAAAAGTATTTCTATTTGATTTCGATGGAGTCATAGTTGATGGAATGAATGAGTATTGGCATAGTTCTCTACTAGCCTGTGAAAAATATTTAAATTCACCACATATCTTGTTTGATCAAAAATTTTACAAAAAAGTACCAGATAATTTCAAAGAGATTAGGCCATGGGTTAAATATGGCTGGGAAATGGTTCTAATAGTTCACGAAATCATAAAATCAGAAAATTCATTAAAAAATTTTGATAAAAGTGAGTTCATTAATAAATATCATCAAAATTGTCAGAAAATATTAAAAGATAATTTCTGGATTGCTGAAGATATTCAGAAAATATTAGATAGATCTCGCCAGTTTCAAATTGATAGAGACTTTAAAACGTGGGTAAATTTACACCAACCATATTTTAAAGTTATAAATTTTATGGAGGAATTAAAGAAAAGAAATATAAAAACTGGGATAATTACAACAAAAGGAAAAATATTTGCTGAAAAAATTCTTAAACAATTAAATATTTTTCCAGAATTTATTTTTGGTTATGAATCCGGATCAAAAATGAAAATACTTGAAAAACTTATTCTTACTTACGAAATTCTAGGATTTATAGAAGATAGAAAAAAAACCTTAATAGAAATTAAACAAAATGAAGAAACTTCTCATATTCCATGCTTCCTAGCAGATTGGGGATATTTAAAATATTCAGATAGATACAATTTAAGCAATGAAATCATATTGTTGAAATTAGACAATTTAGAGGATTTACTTGCAATATAAAAATCATCGGCTAGAGTACAAGCGTACTATAGTTTGTAATTATGAAGTTTGGTTTAAATACAAATTTCCGAATTTAGAATAATTACGAAACCTTTAATCGATAAATAAAACAATGAGTTTTGAAGAAAAAAAAACTGAATCAAAAGAAAGAGATAAGGCATTAAGTCTCGTCTTAGGTCAAATAGAAAGAAATTTTGGGCGAGGATCAATAATGAGGCTTGGTGACGCATCAAGGATGAAAGTAGAGACAATATCTACGGGTGCACTCACGTTAGATTTAGCATTAGGAGGAGGCTATCCAAAAGGAAGAGTAGTAGAAGTTTACGGTCCAGAAAGTTCAGGAAAAACTACTTTAACGCTTCACGCGATAGCAGAAGTCCAAAAAAATGGAGGAGTTGCTGCATTTGTAGATGCTGAACATGCACTGGATCCAGTTTATGCAGCCTCATTAGGGGTTGATGTTGAAAATTTATTGGTTTCACAACCAGATACTGGTGAAATGGCTCTAGAAATAGTTGATCAACTTATAAGATCGAGTGCAGTTGATCTCGTCGTTGTAGATTCAGTAGCAGCACTAACTCCAAGAGCCGAGATAGAGGGGGAGATGGGAGATCATGTAATTGGAAGTCAAGCAAGGCTAATGAGTCAAGCGATGAGAAAAATAACCGGTAATATTGGTAAATCCGGATGTACGGTAATATTCCTGAATCAATTACGCTTAAAAATCGGCGTTACATATGGTAATCCAGAAACAACCACAGGAGGAAATGCATTAAAATTTTATGCTTCAGTAAGACTGGATATAAGAAGAATTCAAACTCTTAAAAGAGGTACAGAAGAATACGGCATAAGAGCAAAAGTGAAAGTAGCAAAAAACAAAGTAGCACCTCCATTCAGAATTGCAGAGTTTGATATTCTCTTTGGAAAAGGTATCAGTACAACAGGATGTTTATTAGATTTAGCAGAAGAGACTAATATCATAATAAGGAGAGGCGCTTGGTATAGTTATGAAGGAGAAAATATTGGACAAGGAAGAGATAATACAATAATTTGGCTAGATCAAAACCTAGAAATTAGAAATAAAGTAGAATCTATAATTAAAGAAAAATTAACAGAAGGGACTGAAGTTAGCTCTAATTCAATGAAAGCACTAAATAGCAATCCTACTAATAGAATTGTCGTTAATGATATAAAAACAGTAGCTTAGTTTTATAACGAATCAGCCAAAATCCACCACCCAGCAGCAGGACCTATAAACCTCACTACAATCCATAAAATAAGTAACCCTGCGATCCCAAACCAACTAGCTTTAATACTTAATTTAATTAGATTATCTTTTTGATTAATTGTTAAAGGAAGCCATTTAAATAATCTAGGGGAATCATCAAATTTGTTTTTAATATTATTTTGTTTTGGTCTTAATCCAAGTGTTTTTCGTCTTTTTGCTTCTCCCATATTTCTTTAGATAATTACGAAAAATAAACTAATCAAAAGGTAGCATATAGTTTATTTGTTTAGAGGGTTGTATGCTTTGCAAAAGTAACCTTCCCCAAGTTCTTTTATTAGCTCTTCCGTCTAAGATGATTAATTTACCTGAATTTCTTCTTAAAGGTGAAATCGATCTTTCTAATTTTAAACTGGCTTGAGGAAGAAAAAATTCTCTAAACCAGTCTTGAGAAAGTTTTTTAATATGTGAAATTGTTATTAAATTTATCGGTTCTGACATATTCGGTATCGGCAGTAAAGGAATAATAATTTGTTCTGGTATTTTTATTAAATGAGAATTCTTAATCCACCAATCGAAGCTAGAGCAAAGAATTTCATTATTTTGAAAAGGAATTGTTTCAAGAAGTACCCTTTTGCCATGTTTAGAAGCCAATTCTGTAGCCAGATTAGTTTTTAAATCATTATCGTCAGACAAAACTAAAGTTAGACCCTTTCTAAAAAGTAATAACTTTTTACATTTATCTAAGATTGAATTTGTAAAAAGTGGATTATTAGGAAGCAACTGTTTAGGAGGTGTATATAAGAAGATTTTTTTCTCTCTAAAATTACTTTTAAAATTTATAACCAAATCAATTTTTAGACTATGCTTTTTAAGATAGATTTGGAAAAAATTATCTTTTCTCAAAGATGATAAAAAAATAAATTTATTGTTTGATAAAAATTCTTTAATTTGAGAAAGTTCATCAATTGGTTGCAAAAACAAATTCCAATCCAGATTTTTATTATTTAATTCTGCCCAGCACGCCCACCCTTTAGAAAATGCTTCATTTATACTAAGAAATTTATCAGAAAAAGCGGAATTTTCATTGAAAAATTTTGACAAAAAAATAATTTCTTTTTCATCTAAATTTATAAAGCTATTTCCTAAAACCTTTCTCACTGCAAACTTTTTCTTAAACAATTCATAAACTTTATAAATTTTTTGATTTGGGGATTCAAAATTATTATTTTTTGTCCAATCTTTTTTGATTAAAGAAATTCTATAATGATCTTCTAGATTTTGTTTAATATCCTCAATTCCAGAATGAACTACACGATGATTTAATAGTGTAAGAGTATTGGAATTATTAAGTAAATCTTGAATTGTTGTTAAGAGCACTCGATGATTTGCAAAAATAATTTGATTATTTTTCAAAGTAAAGTTAAATCCAAGATTTTTTAATAAATCAATCTGAAAGTTTGTTATAAATTTAATTTTTTTTTCAGACAAAATGAAAATTGAATTTTCTTCTTTCAAAAATAGAGAAATTAAAATTGGAGGTATCCATTCATGAGTCGAGAAAATTTCTGAATTAACTAGATATGTAGAATCATTGTCTATACAATTTGAAATTATTCTCCCAAAAGAATATACGTGTTCCCAATTAATACTTTGGTATCTCAAAAATTTTTTCAAATATTGATGACTTAAGATTTCAAGCATTTATAATTTATTTAATTTCAAATAAACACAAATTTTATGACTCTAATATACAAAAAATTGGTATCAATATAAGAAAGTTTCGAATTAATCAATCTATGAAAATTGGAATTGTAGGATTAGGTTTAATTGGTGGATCATTAGGATTAAAACTCCAAAGTTTAGGCCATACAATTTATGGAGTCGTCAATAATAAATTTAATGAAAAAAAAGCAAAAGAAAAGAATCTTGCAAATTTTGTTAGCTGTGAATTTAGCTTATTAAAAGAATGTGAGATCATAATTTTGGCATTGCCTATCAAAGATTTGCTAAATCCTTCTCAGCAATTATTAGCATCAATACCAAAAGATACGATAGTGACCGATGTTGGTTCTGTAAAAGAACCAATAATAAACCATTGGGAAAAATTACATCCTTTATTTATTGGATCCCATCCAATGGCAGGAACAGAAAAAAAAGGAGTTGATTCAGGTTTTGAAGATCTTTTTAACAATGCAAAATGGATTATCACCCCCACACAAAAAAGTGATCTAAATGCAGTGAGAATTCTTTCCGAGCTTATACAATCAATGGATTGTGAAATTTGCCATGCCTCACCAGAAGAACATGATGAAGCAGTATCTCTAATTTCTCATTTGCCTATATTTTTAGCTGCTGCACTAATTAAAACTGTACATCAAAAGAAAAACGAATCTTTATTAGATCTCACACAAAAACTTGCAGCTACTGGATTTGCTGACACATCAAGAGTTGGGAGCGGTAATGTTCAATTAGGCTTAGATTTAGCTATCAATAATCAGGATAATATTTTAAATGCCATAAGTAATTATAAAAATCAGCTCAATAAATTAGAGTCTCTCATTAAAGAAAAAAATTGGGATTTACTTTATAACTCACTTTCTGAAGCAAAAGCAAGTAGAGAAAATTTTATAGATTAAAATCATCAATCCCTTTGGAAGCTAAAACTTGCCTTGAAACCATTAATGCAGACTGACTTACACCTGCAGTTCCCTCCCCTGGATAAATTGAATCCCCACATAACCATAAACCTTGAAAAGGCGTCCTACTTGATAATCCAAATAAACCAAAAATATCTGGATTTTGACCAAGTCCACCCACTATTCCATTAGGTCTATTTGTCCATTTTTCAAATCCTAATGGAGTTGCTAGTTCTCTATGTAGCCAATTCTCTGGAACGAGATCAAATTGACGTTCCAATTCCAAGGATATTTTTTTTTGAAAATCCTTTTTCCTTTTTAAGTAATTTTGTTTATCTAAACCAAACCAATCTTTTGTCTTAGTAAAAATGCTAGCAATTAAAGTAACCTCGCCTAATGGTGCTCTTCCATCACCATCTTCGCTAATTGATACAAATAATGAACCAAATTCATCGGAAACAAATTGATAGTGATTAGAAGAAAATTTTTTAATATGTTCTTTTTTTAATGCTGAATAAAAAACTAAAGCTCCACTTGGCTCAGGCAAATTATTAAGTCGATTTTTATAACTTTGTTTTTTATTTAAAAGTTCCTTCAAATTTTCAAGCAAAGATTGAGGAGGCGCGGTATAAATCAAATCTTCAGCTTGATAAGTAAAAGAATATTTTTTCGAATTAGCAGATATTTTCCAACACTTATTTAAATCATCAAAATTTATGGAATTAACTTTTTGGCCAAAAATTAAATTAACTCCATTTTTTCTCAATGAACTTTCTAATGCTTCACTTAAAGACTGCATAGATTTTTTAAGATGCCAAAGACCATGGGGCTGTTGACACATCTGAAGAACAGTAGAACCATATAATGCAGCAGTGTTATAAACATCCTCTTGAGAATAGAGTTTTAATTGAAGATTTAAGAATTTAATCAAGCGTTCATGTTTAGATAATCCACAGATCCTTAATAAATCAAAAATAGTTGATTTAAGTAAAAAGCCTGTGACAATATTAGACGGGACTAATGCTTTAAGAAGTTGAGAAAAATCCCAAAAATTACTTATTGGCAATACTGGGTAATTGTTAGCAAATATCCAATTGCTTTGGTGTATAAGGGTACAAAGTTCCCAAAATCGACGACTTCCTGGAAACTGCATTTCTCGTTCAGCAATCCATTTGCTTTTTTCATACCAAATAGGTATTGGCTCACTACCATCATTTAGATCAACGATGCACGCAGGATCTAAAATAGTGGCTTCAGGAGGTGGAATATCTAGAAAATCAAAAATTCTAGAATGTATTCCTCCTTCTTCTAAGCCTGCAACTTGAGTTGCTCCAACATCAAAAATATATTTCTTTCTTTTAAAAGTGCCTGCACAACCTCCTGATTGAATATGAGATTCGATTAATGTCACAGATAATCCTTGCTTTGATAAAATCGCTGCAGAAGTTAGTCCTGCTATACCAGCACCAACAACAATAACTTCGGACTTTATCATTAAAATGCAAAAACTATACCCTATTGAAGTTAGCGAAATTTGTGATGAATTAGGTGAAGCCTATCCAAACAAAATTGAACAAGTCCATGGTGGTGATATACATAGCGCGTGGAAAATAGTATTTGCAAATAAGAAATTATTTCTTAAAAGAAACGATAAAAACAAAAAATTTCTTGAATTTGAAAAATATTGTCTTCAAAATTTAAGAAAGTACATTAATAAAGAAAACTTTGTTGTACCAGAAGTTATTGCATATAAAAATATTAAAAACATTGAATTTCTCTTAATTGAATGGATAGATATGCAAAACTTTGAGCAAAAAAATCTTGGGAAAGGTTTGGGAGAGATGCACCTAAATTCAACGGAGTCTAATCCAAAAAATTTTGGGTCTGACGTTAAGGGTTTTATTGGAATAACAGATCAGAAAAAAGGCTGGGAATCTAGTTGGATTGATTGTTTTTTAAACCTACGAATAATGCCTCAATTATCAATTCTTAAATCAAATATTTTAGATAAAGAAACAATAAATAAAGTCAAAGAAAAAATTAAATCAGAATTACTCACTCATAAACCAATAAATACTCTTATTCATGGTGATTTATGGTCAGGGAATGTGGGAATAGACAAAAGTGGTAGGGGCGTAATCTTTGACCCAGCATCTTGGTGGGCTGATAATGAAGTGGATATAGCTATGACAAAACTATTTGGAGGTTTTAATGCAGAATTTTATGAAGAATATCATAAAATTTTCCCTATAAAAGAGGGTTTTGAAAATAGAATTATTATTTATAATTTTTACCACATATTAAATCATGCAAATATGTTCGGAGGTTCATATTTGTCTCAAGTGAAAAGATATGTAAAAGAAATACTTAATATGTAATCTTAATTATCCTAAATATGTTTTTTTAAGGTTTTGTACCTTATCTATAACAGCTTCACGATTTTCACTAGTACGTAGATTCTGCCAGCTCCATTGGCCAACTACAATTACTCCTAATAGTTCAAGTAAACCTGGGAGAATTGGGAAAAAATTAATCGTATCAATGACGACTTTAATTATTATCTGAGCTATTACGACAACAGCAATAATGCCTGCTGCTTTACCGTACTTACCCATTTGAGTCCAATCAACATTACCAAGGGTTTCATTGACTTTGCCCATAATGTCAGAATACTTCTCTGAAAAGCTTTTAGTTTCTGAGCTTGTAGTGGAGCCGGAGTCTTGGTTTGACTCTGGTGTATTATCACTCATGAAATAAGTAACATTAATCTATGAACCAGACAATAACGGAAAAAAGGTTTATTTGCTACCTTTTTGTCATTTGTAATTCCGAACCGACACATTTTGTATTCTTTTAGATGTATTGATATAAACGTATTTTGAAGGTATTTTTTTAAAAAATTTTATTTATATATAATTCCCAATATTCTCTTGTTCTAACAAAAACATTAATAAATCCCACAAATAACGATCTTTAAAAAGATTAAATTTTTTATTTTAATTATTATGTCCTCATAAGGATATATTACGAAATTAAAAATGACATTCTCAAAAGATATCAAATTTAATTTCTTAAGTGCAGATGAAAAAGAAAGATACCAAAAGCACTTAACGCTTAAAGATATAGGAGAGGAAGGGCAATTAAAACTCAAAAACAGCTCCGTGTTATGCGTAGGAGCAGGAGGCTTGGGTTCATCAGTATTAATGTATCTGGCTGCTGTAGGAATTGGGAAAATTGGAATAGTAGATAATGACCATGTTGAGAAGTCTAATCTCCAAAGACAAATTATTCATGAAACAAATACTATTGGAAATCTGAAAATTGATTCTGCACAGGAAAGATTAAAAAAATTAAATCCTAACCCTGAATTATTAACATATGCGGAGAGGATTAATCCTAAGAATGTTTTAGAAATAATTCAAAAATTTGATATTATTTGTGATTGCTCAGATAACTTCGGCACAAGATATTTGATAAATGATGCATGCCTGATATTAAATAAACCTCTAGTTTTCGGCAGCGTACAGGGCTTTGAAGGTCAAGTGAGTGTTTTTAATTTAAAAAAAAAGAGTCCTAACTTAAGAGATTTACTTCCAAAATCACCTTCAGAAAATGTTGTCCCTAGTTGTTCAGAATATGGGGTTGTGGGTGTTTCAACAGGTTTAATAGGAATTCTTCAGGTCAACGAAATAATAAAAATTATTTTAAAAAAAGGTGAAATTTTAGATGGAAAAATTTTAATTTTTGATCTACTTAATATGAATATGAAAAAATTACATCTAAAAAGTGATCAAATATATAAACAAATCAAAAATCTTTCTCAATTTAAGGAGTTTTATATTGAGGATGAAAATTGTGAAATCAAAAGAATCAATGCGAATGAATTTAATATCTTATATAAAACAAAACCTAACAAAATTCTTTTAATTGATGTAAGGGAAAATGAAGAGTTTTCTAATAATGCAATAGAGGGTTCTATATCAATCCCACTAAGTAATTTAAACCAAGGCTCTGAATTAGATTTTATTCAGAGAGAAAGTTTAATTAAAGAAGTTTTTACAATATGTAAGTCGGGTAAAAGAGCAGCAAAAGCATCAAAAATCTTGTCTAAATTTAAAATTGAATCAAGATCTCTTGAATGTGGTATTGAAAAGGTAAAAAAAATATTATGTAATTAGTATTTTAGTAATCAACACCTCTTTTTAAATCAACTCCAACATTTGCGTAATGCTTATGGCAGACCATTTCAGAGTAAACATCAGCGAGTTCAAAGTATAAAGGTTCATTTTTACATCTTCCAGTAATAACGACTTCTGTCTCCGAAGGTTTTTTTAAAAGGGTTTGATGGATTGATTCCACAGGTAAAAGCTCTAAATCAACAGTTGGGTTTAATTCATCCAAAATAATTGTTTTGTACAAACCACTTAAAATAGCAGCTTTAGCGATTTCCCAAGCTCTTTCAGCCTCAACATAATCAATTGGTTGTTGCTGTCCTCTCCAAACAATCGCATCTCTGCCTGAGCGCAAATGATCAACTAAGTGTGGATAACTTTCTCTCAAGGCTTCTATAGCAGCATCTTCGGTATAACCATTTCCACCTTTTAACCATTGTAATATTAAAACTCTGTGACTTTTATCTTGAGATATCCCTTTACCTATAGCTTGTAGAGCCTTACCAAGTGCACTCGTAGATTTACCTTTTCCTTCACCTGTATAAATCTCAATTCCACCATTAGATCTTATTTGTCCAGATAGCTTTGATAAGTCACCTGTCAAACGAGGTCTCATCTCTGAATGGAGTTGCGATATTCTTACCAAAGAAAGAGGAGCTGCCCTTCCAGTAATAATTATTTCCATTCCATCAGGACGATTTTGAAGTGAATCAACTACTTGCTTAATATCTAGCATTCCTAAATCAAGAACTGGATTCAACTCATCCAGAACAACTACAGAATAAAGAGAACTAGCGATTGCTCCTTTAGCAATATTCCAACCTCTTTCAGCCTCAGAAATATCAAAATTGGTCACCTGATCAGCAGTAAAAAATTCTGATCTTCCAGTTCTTACATGGTCAATTAAATGTGGAAATCCTCTTTGCAAAGCTTCAATAGCCGAATCCTCATCGTATGATCTCTCTGGACCTTTTAAAAATCTTAGAAGTAGAACTCTTGATTGTCTTTTTTCACATATTCCTAATCCTATTGTCCTAAGTACAACACCCAAAGCAGCCTGACTTTTACCCTTACCTTCTCCATCATAAATATGTAGTTGTCCCTTTGATCTCTCTTGACTGTCACTTGCTGTGACAATTCCAATACCTCTATTTCTGCTTGTATTTGTCAATTGAACAAAGTGAATAGGTATAATCTAAGTTATATTTAAGAATATTATTAAAAATTTAATAATAAATTTAACCTGTTTATAGGTAGTTTAAATTTTAAGTTAACTAGCATGTTCAATCAACTAGAAACTCTCTCTGATGAACAAATCGAAAAGCTTTATAAAATTAGAAAATATCTTAAGAATCTTGATAGTGTTTGTATCGCTTATTCAGGTGGAGTAGATAGTACATTGGTTGCATCATTAGCTTTCGAGCAATTAGGTAGCAAAGCCATTGCAATTACTGGTATTTCCCCTGCATTAGCAAATACACTTCGAGAAGAAGCAAAAAGTCAAGCAAAATGGATTGGAGTAAAGCATTTAGAAGTTAAAACATCAGAACTAGACCAGTCAAGCTACAGTAAAAATCCAAAAGATAGATGCTTTTCGTGCAAAAAAGAGCTTCACAAACATACATCTTACTTATCAAAAAAACTTAATTACAAGATTGTTTTAGATGGAGTTAATCTAGATGATCTTAAAGACTACAGACCAGGTATAGAAGCCGCAAAAGATGCAGGCGTAGTTTCTCCTCTTGCAAAATTTAAATTTTCAAAACAAGATATTAGAGATATATCGAAATCATTAGGTTTTCCTTGGTGGGACAAACCTGCTCAACCTTGCTTATCATCTAGATTTCCTTATGGTCATGAAATAACTAGTGAACGTCTAGTAATGGTTGAAAAGGCCGAGGAATATCTAAAAGAAGGTGGTTTATCCGATGTAAGGGTCAGATGCCAAGGCTCAACTGCAAGAATTGAAGTTCCCAAGCATGAATTGAAAGATTTTTTTAACAGGTATGATTTGAGTGAGCTAGTTAAATATTTTTCTAATTTAGGTTTTAATTGTACAAGCTTAGATCTTGAAGGATTAATAAGCGGAAAATTAAATAGATAAATATCCTAATTCAAAAAATTGTTCTAATCTGTTTAAGAACTTCTAAAGGAGGATTTCGCTCAATTATACGCAAGAAGTGTTCCTCAGCCTTTAAAGCTTCAATTAAATATTGACTTGCAAGTTCTGGATTCATATTTTGACCACAGGTAAAAATATCGACTGCAGAATAATTTGATTCCGGCCAAGTATGTATTGAAATATGAGATTCAGCAAGTAACGCAATTGCTGTAACTCCCTGAGGTTCAAATTTATTACTTATTAGATTAAGAACTTTTGCCTTTGCCAATTTAGCGGCTCTGTTTAATGTGCAACGTAAAAATGATTCATCATTTAATTTCTCACAATCACATCTATAAAGTTCCAACAATAAGTGTTTACTTTGATGATTTAATATTTGGCCGTTACTATAGGAACTTAAATGTTGATTTTTTTTTGGGAAATCCATTAAAGAAATTGATATAAATATAAGACTAGCTAAAAATTAGGATTTATAAAAATTATAAGTGAATCATTTGAGTAGAGCCTAAGAAAGACTGATTAAATTTATCTAGATGTGTGGCGCTTATAAAACATTGGCTATCTTTGCCAACTGAATTTAGTAACAAATTTTGTCTAGTTAAATCCAGTTCCGCCAAGACATCATCCAATATTAGGATTGGATGAACATTTAGTGTTTTACTTAATAAATCTAGTTCAGCCATCTTTAATGCCAAGATAAAAGTTCTTTGCTGACCGGATGAGCCATATTTTCTAACTGATAAATTGTTAATTAAAAACTCAATATCATCACGATGAGGGCCAAAATTACATTTACCAGTTAATGCTTCAATTGAACGTTGCTTTAATAATTGTTCTGCTATTTTCTGACAAATAACTTCTTCTTCTTCTTCTTCTTGAGTAATATTTTGTATCCCAGAGAGATAATTTATTCCTATTTGCTCTTTAGATTTACTCAAATGATTATGCCAATATTCAACATATGGTTTTATTTTCAATAAAGCTCTTCGTCTTCTCCTAAAAATTCTTGTGCTTAATATTGACATTTGAATATCAAAGCTTTCAACAATATCCGAGGATTTATCATTTAAGAAGCTTTCTGAACGCCAGAAATGACTTCTTTGTTTTAAAAGTCTATTAAATCTATTTATCAAGTCTAAATATACTGGTTCAAGCTGAGATACAACTTTATCAATCCATGTTCTTCGATAACTTGGTTCACTCCTAACAATATCTATATCGTCAGAACAGAAACATACGCTCCGAATATAATTCTTTATTTCACTCTGCTTTTTCAAGATTGATTCATTTACATAAATTCTTTTAGAGCCTTTACGGAATAAATTTAACTCTAAATCATTTCTATAATCTATTTGTCCTATAACTTCAGCCATATCACTACCATTTTCAATTAAATCTTTATCACTTATTGCTCTATTAGATTTTAGTTGACTTAAAAATTCAACTGATTCGAGTAGATTAGACTTCCCAGTACCATTACATCCAAGAACAATTGCTCTTTGCTCTTCAAAATTAATTTCAAAACTTTTATGGTTTCGGAAATTCTTAATTTTTAATTTATTTAAAAAAATTTTCTTAATGCATACATTAACTAAATTAGCTAAATTTAATATATTTAGATTTTCTTTAAAGAAATTGAAAAATTAAAGGGCATGTAGCTCAGTTGGATAGAGCATCAGATTCCGGTTCTGAGAGTCGGGGGTTCGAATCCCTCCATGCTCGTAATATGTTTTAAAGTTTATATCCCATTACTCTTATTCCATTCGGATCTAATATAAATCCACTTTCTTCTAGACTTTTAAATGAAGATTGTGGAGCCTGAACAGAAATACTACATCCTGGCATTTCTCTATTTATTTTCTCAAGAGTTACTTGAAGCAATATTGAATAAAAAAGCTGCTGATTATCCCCTTGTGCTGCACTCAAATTCCATAAGTTAGCATTCAATCCTCTATCAGATGTAACCCTTACAAAGCCATATAATTTATTTTTTAATTGATTTTGTATAGTGAAAAAAAAATTACTTTTCTGGATAGCCTCAGAAAGAGGCTTTATTGGGAATGTCTCACAACCACAATTAGCTAAAAGTTTGTTAACTTCTTTGGGTAATGGAATCTGAGAAGAGTTAACAAAATACCCTTCTGGAAGAATAAGTTTTTTTTTGGGAAAATATTGCAATTTTCAACCAGTATTTCTCATTCCAGCAGCAATTCCATTAATAGTTAAGAGTGCGCCTCTTAATAGTTCACTTCTACTATAAGCTCGTCTGGATTCATCTCTATCAATAAATTCGCTTATTGGAGGGTGTCTTGTTTGGTCTCTAAGTCTTCTCAACAGTGAAACCTGTAAAAATCCCAATGGAATTATAGTTTTATTTCTCAAGCTTACAGAGGATCTTAAGTCTCTATCAGATTCAAGAAGCTTATTTTTACCAGTAATTTCCAGAATTAAAGATTTTGTAAGATTATATTCTTTAGAAATTACTTCAAAAATATCATCAAAAGAATCTTTATTTTCTAAACTACCAAGAGTGTCAACATAATACTTAGCAACTTCCAAATCCACCTTAGATAATGTCATTTCTACTTTAGATATAAGCATCCTAAAAAAAGGCCATCTTTGATGAAGAACTCTTAATAATTCAATTTGTTGTGGGTCAGTATTTAATTCAGATGAGAGTGCAGTCCCGACACCAAACCAACTCGGCAAAAGAAATCTACTTTGTGTCCATCCAAATACCCAAGGTATAGCTCTTAAACTTGACAAATCTTTAGCACCTTTTTTTCTTCTAGCAGGCCTGCTAGATATCTGCAATTTACTTATTTCTTCAATTGGTGTTACTTCTTGAAAGAAATTTAACAAATCAGGATTCTCATGCACTAATTTTCTGTAATGAGTCCTTGATGTTTCAGCCAACCTAGACATTAATTGGTTCCATTCTGGAGTAGCATCAAGCCTATTATTTACTAAACTATTCTGAATGACAGCTGTGGTAACAGTTTCTAAATTATATAAAGCCAGTTCTGGAAGACTATATTTTGAAGCTAAAACTTCACCTTGTTCTGTTATTTTTATTCGACCTTTTAGAGTACCGCTTGGTTGAGCCAATATTGCCTGATAAGCAGGTCCCCCCCCTCTACCTACAGAACCGCCTCTTCCATGAAAAAGTCTTAGCAAGATATTATTTCTACTTGCGAGATTTTGAAGAGCTATTTGGGCTCTGTGAATTTCCCAATTACTAGAGACAAACCCTGAATCTTTATTGCTATCGGAGTATCCCAGCATTAATTCCTGAAGAGGTTTGAAAGATTCTCCTACTTTAGGTAATAAAGATCTGTAAAAATCTAACTTAAACAACTTTTCCATTACTTCTGGAGCTCTTTTAAGGTCTTCAACAGTTTCAAAAAGTGGAACAACTAATAATTTTGACTTTTGTGACTTTTGATCAAGAAGACCCATTTCTTTAGCAAGTAAAATAACTTCAAGCAAATCTGAAGCACTATGACTCATTGAAATTACATAAGAATGACAAATACGACTTCCAAACTCTTGCTGCAGTCTCTTTACCATTTTAAAAACTGAAAAAGTTTCTTCTGTAGTTTTTGTCCAAGTAACGTCAGAGGGAATTAAAGGTCTTTTTGTATTTAATTCTTCTACTAGCCATTTAATTTTCTCTTCCTCAGACATTTGGTCATATAGCACTGACAAATCAAGATAATTTGTAAGCTCTTGTATAGCATCACTATGCCTTGTGCTTTCTTGACGAATATCTAAGCTTGCTAAAGAAAATCCAAAAATATGAACCTGCGTAAGTAAGTTATTTACTGCCTCACAATTTAAATCCGTGCTAATAAGGCTATTTTTAATAAGTTCAAGATCATACGTAAATTCATTTACTGATTTGTAATATAAGTTTTCAGCTTTATCTATATTTTTAGTATCCATTTCTCCCTCTAAATCAAATTTCCATCCACTATCTGCTAATAAATTATTCCTATCTTGTGTTAACCTTAATTTTTCTAAAATATAACTCAACTTCAATCTGTAAGGTTCAGATCTATATCTTGTAGCCCTAGCTTCGTAGATTTCTGGAAACTTGACCCTATCTGTTTCCAAGGACTCTAATAGAGAAGAACTCACTTGACTCCATTGCATTGAGACACTTAATTGATCTCTTAGATTAGATGTTGCAACAATATATCTTTCCAACATCAACTGCCTTTGGTAGCATGCAGTTCTCCATGTTATCTCTGGAGTAACAGATGGATTTCCATCTCTATCTGAGCCGACCCAAGAACCGAAGTTACAAAAAGATTCAGAGGGCATTTGAACATCTGGATAGTTGTCTGTAAGAGCTTCAGCAATCCTGCCTCTCAATTGAGGCATTGCATTGAATAACACTTGCTGAAAATAATGCAAGGCATAATCTACTTCGTCTAAAACTGAAGGTTTAAATTGATGCAATTCATCGGTTCTCCACCAGAGTCTTACTTCCTCTTTTAATTGGGTTTTTAGAGAATTTTTTTCTTCTTTTGTTAAGAACTTTTCTATCTGTATTTTTTTTAACAAATTTGCGACTCTAGTTTGTTTATGTCTAATCGTATGTCTTACTATCTCTGTCGGATGTGCAGTAAAAACCAAACGAATATCCATTTCTTGTAATAAGGCCTCCAACTTACCTGGTGGTACGTTTAATTTCCTCAGTCTGTAAAAAAGTTCTCTGAAAGTTACTGGTGCATTTTGCCTTGCCAATGCTGGGGCAAAAGGATCAAGATTATCAGGAGATTTTTGAACATTCTTATTGGTAAAGCTTTGAATATATCTATCTTCCTCAACTCTCTGTTCTAAAATATTCACGAGTTGAAAATACAATGAAAAAGCCCTTGCTGCTGCTATGGATTCTGCTAAATCCATAGAATTTACAATGTCAACTATTTCCTTTTTAAAAGTTTTTGAACTTTCTCCATCGATTTGTTTTGAATAACTTAATTCTTTAAGCTGTATCAATCTGTCTGCTTGATCATCTGGACATTCTTCTCTGAGTACCGATTCCCACAGATCTTCTATCAAAAGACGATTTTTATCAAGAGGATCATTGTTACTTATCAGATCCACATTATTATTCTTAATCTGTCGAATTGATTCCATATAGTTATTATGTCACAAGTGAAAATATTCAGATCAAATGTTTGTTTAAATAATCAAATAGTCCCTTCTTCATTATTAATCATATCATCGATAGAAATTTTCATTATTTGTTCAATAGAAAGTCCGTTTTCATATTGATTTATCCATTTCATGGACTGATTGCCTTCTTTAAGAACTTTATATATAGGTTTCAAAAGATATTTCATATTAAATTTATCTGCAGTTAATGATAATTCTGATAGTAGGTTATGAATCCAATCTCTACAGATAACTTTGTTACCATCTTGCCAATGAATTAGCTCTGAATTAAGGCTATCTTTAGCAGCATTAATTTCATTTTGATCGCATATTTCTGATAATTCATCAATAGAAAAAATACTCGCAGTCAGAGGATCTAAAGAATCTATATTCTCAAAAAGATGCAAAATCCTTAGTTCAAGCAGGGCAGTAATTCCGAGTAACAAATCAACATCATGAACAAAGTCACAAATTCTTAATTCCAAACGATCTAGAATTAAAGGCCTTTGAGGACCATTTGGTCTTATTGAAGACCAAAAATGCCTTATATTTTGCATTTTTTTATTAATTATATTGTTCTCAATCCAATCGATATAAGACTTATGATTTACAAAAAAAGGTACTTTTCTTGGTGTTTTTGGAAACTGAATCCATCTCTGAGAGTGATTTTCTGTAATTTTGTTATTTAAAAAAGGTGAGCTAGCACTTATAGATAGATATAAAGCAGCTTCAGATCTTACAAGTCTAATTGCTGCAAAAAGTTTATCTAAATCATCGATACCTATATTAATGTGGACACTTGATGTTGCGATAGAGATTCCATAATTATCTTGTATAAATTGATGATAAACATTATCAATATCAGATCTTTGAAATTGATTATCGTGCTTAAAACAAAGTGTTGACGAAGGAATGATAGTTAAACTTTTATTGTTAAGCCATTTTCTTAAATTTTTTCTTGGGGTGATTAATTTTTCGTATAAAAGATTATATTCTTTTTCTGGAGTTGTTATGTATTCAACATTTCTATTATCTGGCTCTTTCACAAAATTTGAAAAATTTTTTTCAATATCAGCTGAAACACCAACATGAGAATTTAAAGAACCCGTGAAAAGTTCTACTTCAAAACCCTTATAAAAAATATTCTTATTCATTTATCTTTCAAACAAGCAATAGCTTTTAGAATCGCCTTAGCTTTATTAATTGTCTCTTGATATTCATTTTCAGGACAAGAATCGGCAACAATTCCAGCACCTGCCTGAACAGATACGTTGTATTTCCCATCTTTTGAGGGTTTAACAATCATTGTTCTTATTGTAATTGCCGTATTTAATGCACCATTAATATCAATAGATCCGTAAACACCAGCATAAGGTCCTCTAGCTTCTTTTTCAAAATGATTAATCAATTGCATAGCTCTTATTTTCGGAGCACCAGTAACTGTGCCTGCCGGGAAACATGCCTTCAGCAAATCCCATACATCAGTGTTATTTTTTAAGATACCCTCAACTTCGCTTACAATATGCATAACATGTGAATATTTTTCAATAACCATTAAATCTTTGACTTCCACAGTACCAATTTCACAAACTCTACCAAGATCATTTCTTCCAAGATCAATTAGCATTACATGCTCAGCTATCTCTTTTGGATCTTTTAATAATTCTTTTTCTAATTCAAGATCATGTATAGGATCATGTCCTCTAGGTCTTGTACCAGCTATGGGTCTTAAACTTGCAACAATCTGATTTTTTTTATTATTTTCAGCTTTAACCATAACTTCTGGACTAGAACCTATTAAGTACCATGAGCCAAAATCAAAAAATGACATGTATGGAGATGGATTAACCATCCTTAAACTTCTGTATAAATTAAAGGGATCATTATTGATTTGAGTATGAAATTTCTGACTTAAAACTATTTGGAAAATATCTCCTTTCCTTATGTATTCTTTTGCCGAGAGAACCGCATCCTCAAAATCCTTTTTCTTCCAATTACTTTTAATATCTAAATTCAAATTATCATTCTCATTCCACTCTAAAAAATCGTTTTCATTTAGAGGCAATTTCATTAAGTCTCTAGTTTTCTGAATTTTAGAGATTGAGTCTAAATATAATTCTTCAATAGAAGTATATTTTGAAGAAGTAATATCAACATAAACTACTGCGGTTATACATCTTTTTATTTGATCAAAAACAACTAACTGATCAAAAAACATCCAGGAACCATAAGGTATTTTATTTTGTTCTTTTTCATTTATCGTAACGCTTGGCTCTATTTGATTAATTAATTCATAACCCCAAGAACCATATAACTGTCCAATTGATGGTAAATCATCAAGTATGGTGGATTTATATTGATTTGTCCAAGTTCTTAAAATATCGAAAGGATTACCTTTATGTATTTCAGATGTTCCATTATTCCAAGTCTTGACTATTTCCTCTCCATGACAAACTGCTTCCCAAAGAGGTTTAGTTGCAACAATACTCCATCTCCCTAAACTTTCCCCACCTTCTACAGACTCAAGAAAAACACCATGTGAATCTTTTTCAGATAATTTGATCCAAGTCGATAATGGGGTTTCTAAATCTGCTGGCCAAGTTTGAGTAATAGGTATAAAATTTTTACCTTCTTTGTAAGCTTTATAAAAACTATCTTTCAGTGAACTGATCATACTAATAATGTCAGCCCAAATTATAAATATTTTCTTCTTTTATATCAACTTTGAGAAATTTAATCAAAAGTATTCTTAGTTGTAAATTTCAACCCTGCTGGATTAGGGTTCTCACCTATTCTTCTTGGGTTATGACCGACTTTTTCTCTGCCCTCATTAACTTTCTCAGAAAAAACACCATCTTTTGGATGCAAGAATTCAATATCGCCACCAGGGAAAATTCTGTAGATTTTAAAGTCCTCAATTCTTGGTTTGAAAGCACGTAATTGTGTTCCTAGTGCAAGACATTGTTCTTTTCTTGCAAAGTACATTAAATTATCGCCTTCATGCATGATAGCGGCTCCTCCTGTAGGTAATTCAAATGCTTGTTCTTTGGAACTATTCCATACAATTGCATATTTTTCTTCTGTTTCTGCTGAGTTTAATAAACCCCCAGTACTTCCTATATGCTTTGGAAATTGACCAACTAAAGTTTCCGTCATACTAGATTTTGAGTTATTTATAATAAGAAATTAGCATTCATATTTTACAAAATTCAATATTGATAAAAAAGTTTCTACATTATTTAATAAATAGTAAGCTTATTTCTAATTTTAATTTGAATCTGAAATAGGGAAAAATACTGTCAAACCTGTATCACGCCTTTGTGTGACATGCCCTCCCAAACTAGCTAATAACTTTTGAGTGGCATTTTGACTTAATTGTAAACTTCCTGTTTGAGGATTCCAATTTAAAACAGGACCCAAATCAGAACCATTCTCTCTTTTTGACATTTCTTCATTCTTACTATCTAATTTTTGTACTTTAAGTTGAAGTTTGAGTTTTTGGCCGGCTGGTCTTAATTCTAAAATTAAAGTGCTACCTTCCTTCAATCCTCTAGTATTTTTATCAATTAATCCCCTTAACATTAATTCTAATTTTTCAGAATCACTCAAAATTTGTGGAAGTTGATTAGGAATATCGATCTTTAAAGAAATCCCACGTCGATTTAATTGTTTATTCCATAGAGGAACAAGTTTTTTAAAAATTTCGGCTAAATTAATTTTTGCCAAGTTATTTAATGAAGGAACTTCATTACTTACTAATTCTGCTGCATTAAAGATTAAACCGAACCTATCAATTTGCTCATTACATTCATTATCTATTTGAATTAAACGATTTCTCATTGATTCGTCCATATTATATTTTTTCAAAGTAGAACTTATTAGGGTTCTTATAGTTGCTAAAGGAGTTCTTACTTCATGAGAAATTGCACTTAACAATTTTGCCTCAGATAGTTGTATATCTTGTTTATCGTCTTTCACTGAATTTTGAATATTATGATTAGGTTCTAATTTGGCCAATTTGGCAGATAATATTGGCCAAAAAATTTTTTCAAATTGATTATTAATATTTAAATTTCCTAAATTATTGATTGCATTACGAAATTTAACCCCTTCTTCATAATTATCTTGATTTAATTTCGCATGAACTAATTCAATTGAAATTTTCAAGCTTTCCTCATCACATTTCATTAATAGGATTTTCTTATCTTTTCCTCCAACAATTGACAATATACATTGAAAATTTGGCGTAATTATCATTAAAAAAGGTTCATAACCATCTTTTTGACTAAGATTTAAAACTTTATAATTACTAATAAAATCTAAATCTTTTTTTATTTTAGCTGAATGATTAACAGGCAAAAACCCTGCATTTCCTTTTTTAAAGTATGGAAATCCCTCTGGTGCCCATAACCAACCATGTAGTTTTTTAAAAATTTTGTTATCGTTAAGTGCTGGTAGAGGAGAGGCGACCCAAATACCTCCATTTTGATAATTCTGAGAAAGAAACTCTTTTTGAATTAGTTCTAAAGAAGCCCACCACATTCTTCTAGACGTATCATCATCGACATATATAGTTGGAAATCCTTTAATCAGAAGATCCTGAATTTTTTTGATGGTTATTGGTGATTTCATCAATTTTTTAATGATCTAGAGCGTTTAAATATTGATAAGATAAATCCAATAGATATAAAATTAATTACCAAAGATGTTCTGCCATAGCTCATAAAAGGGAGGGGTATTCCTGTAACTGGTCCTAGTCCAATTGTCATAAATATATTGATAATAATTTGGAATAAAAAAGTTGCCGCGATTCCAATAACTATTAGAGACTCAAAATCACTCCTAGCGCTTTTTGCAATGTTAATAAGTTTTTTTATCAAAAAAAAGAACGAAAATAAAACCATTATGCATCCCAAAAAACCTAACTCCTCTCCTAAAGCACTGAATATAAAATCAGTATGTTGTTCTGGTATAAATTGTAAGTTTGTTAGCTTACCTCGTAACAAACCACTCCCAAAAAGTCCTCCAGATCCAATTGCAATTTTACTCTGTAACAAATGATATCCTCCACCTAATGGATCTCTATTTGGATCTAAAAATAAAATTAATCTATCTTTCTGGTATTCTTTTAAGCCATATTGCCAAAGAATTGGTGTAAACTTTGCCACAAATAAATGCAAGGAGATAGCGAGTACAGGAAAAATAACTTTCTTTTTCGAAGATCTATAGGCAAGATATCCTATTAATGGAATCCAAAAAATAAGAACCCATGGTAAGTTTAAATAAAATATAGATGTAAAAATACAGAATATAAATATTAAAATCCACTCAATGGGCATTTGCGACCAATAAAGCATCACAGCAGTCAAAACTAATAAAACTAAAGAAGTGCCTAAATCCGGTTGAAAAAAAACTAATAACCAAGGGATAATAGCTACGAATAGAGGTAATACTAAATCTCTTATTGTTGAAATTATTTTCTTGTCAAGCACTAAAGCAAGAGTTAATACAGTGCTTAATTTAGCAACTTCTGAAGGCTGAAATGAAAAAATTCCCAAGTTTAGCCATCTTTGAGCTCCTGAAACTGAGATCCCTAAAAAATAGATTAAAAATAAGGATATTAATGTACACAAATAGAAGGGAATCAAATATTTTCTAAGACTATCCAAAGGTATGAAAGAAAGAAAAAATGCCAAGAAATATCCCAAAAAACCAGTTAAAATATGACTTAAATAATTCGAGACTGAATAATCTCCCTGAATACTTTTTATTAAAAAACCTGAAATAACAACTAAAAAAAGGGGAATTAAAAGTATTGGAGAAAATAAAAATCCTTTATTAAAGTTAACTTTCTTTTGTGAAAATCCTCTCTTCTTCTCTAAAGAAATTCTCTTGAACATCAATTATCTACTAACAAATTGATTTTTAATGAATTGAGCTAAATTACCAAATTCAATAGAACTTTCTTTATTTGGCTGGCTTATTGAGATTGGTATTCCTTTATTACTTTCATCGACAAGGGGGATTTCAATGGGGATTTGAGCTAATAATGGCAAATCATTTTCTTTAGCTAGTGTTTGACCTCCACCTTTGCCAAAAATTTCATATTTTTTACTTGGCATATCTGGCGGAATAAATACTGACATATTTTCTACAATTCCTAATATAGGAACTCCAAGTTGTTTAAACATTGCTAATCCCCTCCTAGCATCTTGCAAAGATACTTGTTGTGGAGTAGTTACTACAATAGCTCCAGAAATAGGCACAGATTGCGAAAGAGATATTTGAGCATCTCCTGTTCCTGGAGGCAAGTCAATTACTAAAAAATCAAGATTATTCCACTCAACTTGATATAGAAATTGACGGATAATACTATTTAGCATTGGTCCTCTCCATATAACTGGCTGACCTTCTTCTATGAGGATACCCATTGATACTAATGAAATTCCATATTTATTTATTGGTATTAATCTTTGATCATTGCCACTACCATCTGTAACCTTCGGGTTCTGTTCTGCGACTCCCATCATTGAGGGGGTGTTAGGTCCATAAATATCAGCATCCAATAAACCAGTTTTTAAGCCTAATTTAGATAAAGAACAAGCAAGATTCACTGCGATCGTACTTTTCCCAACTCCACCTTTACCACTACTAACAGCGATAATATGTTGAATACCATCAATCTGCTGCAATTCAGGAACATTACCTTCAGTTTTAGATTCTGTTTTTGAAAGATTATTATCTATCTCTATTTGAACATCATCAATATCTTCAAAATCTAATAGTATTTTTCGAACCTCTTGTACAATTCTATCTCTCTGAGAATTTGCGAATGATGGTAATGATAGTGTTACGATTACTCTTGGTATAGTAACTCTTACGTTTTTAATCCAAGCTAATTCAATCACATTTTTCTTTGATCCAGCATCTAGAACTTTTTGTAAAGCAAAATTCGCATCTTCTATTGTGGTCATTAAATTTTTAAATGTTTTGAAAGGGAAAGTCGACTATTTAAAAGATTAAGAACTATGTCGAACTATCAAATAATAGGAAATATTGTCCCCCTAAGAGAAATTATAAAGGGAAACTTATAATTAACCAAAAAATTTTTTTTCTTCAAGATTTACTAAATACATGTTCAAAGAACCTCCAAAAAACTCTAGAGAAAAAACTAAAAATCTCTTAT
The DNA here is from genome assembly GCA_003281365.1 of Prochlorococcus sp. AG-347-K18. GTDB lineage: Bacteria > Cyanobacteriota > Cyanobacteriia > PCC-6307 > Cyanobiaceae > Prochlorococcus_A. Next base: position 97,105 of record QCCF01000002.1, on the reverse strand, counting down.
TGACTCTACAAGACAAAGTTTGTTCGGGACTTGAAAATATAGATGGGAAAGGAAAATTCATCGAAGAATCTTGGCTTAGACAAGAAGGTGGTGGTGGAAAATCAAGAGTATTGAAAAATGGTTCTATTTTTGAGCAAGCAGGAGTAAATTTCTCTGAAGTACATGGGAAAGAGTTACCTCAATCAATAATTTCTCAAAGGCCTGAAGCAAAAGGCCATGAATGGTTTGCAACTGGAACTTCTATGGTATTGCATCCTAAGAATCCCTATATTCCTACAGTACATCTGAATTATCGTTATTTCGAAGCTGGTCCTGTTTGGTGGTTTGGTGGAGGAGCTGACTTAACCCCTTTTTATCCTTATCTTTCTGATGTGAGGAATTTTCATCAAGAGCATAAGAAAGCTTGTGAGAAAGTTGATAAAGATTTGCATAAAGTTTTCAAACCATGGTGTGATGAATATTTCTTCTTGAAACACAGAAATGAATCAAGAGGTATAGGAGGTATTTTTTATGATTATCAAGATGGTTCAGGCAATATTTATAGAGGAAATAATCAAAACGGAGAAGCATCAAAAGCTTCTCAAACTGTTGGTAAATCAAGTTTAAATTGGGATAATTTATTTTCTTTAGCTGAAAATTGTGGGCAAGCATTCCTCCCTTCATATTTGCCCATTGTTGAAAAGAGGGCTTCTCAAACATTTACATCAAAAGAGAGAGAATTCCAGCTATATCGAAGAGGGAGGTATGTCGAATTCAATTTAGTTTGGGATAGAGGGACAATTTTTGGTTTACAAACTAACGGAAGAACTGAATCAATATTAATGTCATTACCACCTTTAGCTAGATGGGAGTATGGATATAAAGCACAAAAAGACTCTAGAGAAGAATTGCTCACATCAATTTTCACAAAACCCCATGATTGGCTAAATGATACAGATTTAGAAAAATTCTGTATTGAAAATAATATCTTTGACTAAAAAAACGAATTTATTTTCCAATTATCCTAAATAGGAGTCTTAAATAAAGATCCGTCACTTTTCAATTGAAGTTTTTCTCCAAGTTCATTTTCTAAAGAGATTAATTCATCCCTGTGTGCTCTTAATCTAATAAAAGTTGAATCATTATTATTTTCATTGATCAATCTTAATTCAAATTTCTCTTCTCTTGCTGATTTTTTAAAATAAATAATGCCAGATAAAGGACCACCAATTAATCCTAAAAGAATAGGCCACCAGCCTAATTCAGGGTATATTTGAATTATTACTAATCCCAAAGCGCAAGATCCAAAACCGCCTAGAAAACCTAAAAAAATTGCTAAAAATTTACTCGAAACAACTTGTCCATTAAATATTAAAATTCTTTGTTCAAAATCTCCTCCCGTTTGCTTCCATCCCCTTAAATTAAGCCATTCACATAAACCATTTAAAACCTTAATTGGCTGTTGTGAAGATGAAATCTCAACAATGGTTGTTCTATCTTTACTTGAGGCTCTAAGGAAAAAAAATAATCCTACAGCAAGAAGAATTGTTAGTAATAATGTTGAATTTAAGGAATAGGTCATCAAGTAAATTTTTTATAGTAACTCTAGAATAAAAATTAAAGTTACATCATATTATAATTTCTTAGATTTATTCTGTAAAATGAGTTTGTTGGATAAAAAAATTCTTTAATAATAAAAAAATAATATCCTTAATCTTCAATGAATTTAAATGCTTACTAAATATGACAATTGAAAATAAAGATATTGATCTTCTTTATGGAGATTTAACAGCAGATTTATATAATCTTTATAAAAAATCATCCTACCTAGCTATTGATACTGAAGCAATGGGGTTAATTCATGGCAGAGATAGATTGTGTTTAGTACAAATATGCAATGAATTAGGAAAAACATCCTGTATAAAAATCGAACTTAATACATCTTCTTCTCCTCATTTAAAATTACTTCTTGAAGATGAAAAAATTACCAAAATCTTTCACTATGCGAGATTTGATGTAGCAGCGCTAAAGTGTAACCTTGGAATTAATACAAAAAATATTTTTTGTACAAAAATTGCTAGTAAGTTGGCCAGAACATATACAAATAAACACGGTTTAAAAGATTTAATTAATGAATTATTAGGGATAGAATTAGACAAAAGCTCGCAAAGCAGTGATTGGGGTAGTAAAAAAGATTTAACAAAAGATCAATTAGATTATGCAGCTAATGATGTTAGATATTTAATAGAAGCTATGCAGAAATTAAAAGTTATCTTAGAAAGAGAAAATAGATATGAATTAGCTCAGAAATGTTTCACATCTATTGCTGTGCATGCTGATTTAGACATACTCAAATTCTCAAATATATTTGAACATTAAAAATCAATCTTCAGTTAAAAAATTATCTTCATCATTAATAGTTTCCATAAGCTTATCAAGTATCCTTGAAGAACTTAATTTATCCCCTTCATTTTTCTCGCAAATTTCCAAAAGATTTTGAGCAACTTTTATTTTTTCTTGAATAGTTTTGGATCCCTCTTTGGCAATTCTAATTTCTACTTTTTTTTTAGCTGAGGATAAGCTTATGCTCATAATTTTAGCGATCTGTGCGCAAATTTTTAGATATTGCCGATCATTTATTGGATACATAAAAAAATTTAAAACCGCTATTGACTTTTACTAAGATAACAAATGAGGGTTAATTGATTCTACAATTTTTTTGCTTGCGCCAGAATGACCCATTCTTTTTTTTCCAATTTTGACCTGCTCTAACCTATAAACTTTTTCTCTCAAAAGTAAACTCAAACGTTTTAAAAGAATTTTTTTATTATTGCATACTAAAACACTACCTCCCAATAATCTGGATTGCCTTTTAGCAAATGATTTTGTAAATTGAGGTCCTGATCCTGGAAGAGATAAAGATGGAATTCCAAGACCAGTAATTTGCTCTGTAGCAGTTCCTGCATTAGACAAGCCAACTTCTGCTAAACTAGCCCATAAATTAAATTTGCCTTTTCCAATCACTACATATTGATCTTTCTTTTTCCAAACTGAATCTTCATCAATATAAAATTCCTTACTCTGTTTACTAAAACCGTATTTAATTAAACAACTTTGGGTTTTAATCACATTCGCATTAATGCTCAAAGGCAAAAGAATTACCAAATCGTTAGGGAAATTAAAATCATGCAAGCAATCAAGAAAATTATCAAGATTTTTTAATGCTTCTGGATATCTACTTCCAACTAATAAAATAATCCTTTTAAAAGAAATAATATTTGATATCTTCTCATTTTTTGCATTAACAAAATCCATCATTGGATTGCCATAGTATTTTGCATTAATCTTTTTTCTATTCAAATTATTAGCCGTGATTTTATCTCTCATAATTAAATTTTTACATCTTGGAGATGACATTAAAAACATTTCCCATGGATCCCATTCAGAACCTTTCAACTTATGGTAAAAGTCGCTTAAAGCCCAACCAGGGCCACTACTCCAAGTATGGTCACTTTTAGGAGTTCCAATAAAACTGAATTCGCATCCTGAACTCCATGCGTAAAGTAATGGCAGAAAATCTCCTACTGCAATAATTTTGCAGTTTTGTTTTGACTTTTGTTTTACAATTAAAAAATTTCTTAAATTATCAATTAAAAATCCCGCAAACAAATCAAGCAAAAATCCCTTCAGACTTTGATTACTAAAACCTCCGCTAGGAAGCTCTTTTAAATATCCTATTTTACGAAATTTCTTCGATTTTATTGAATTGAATATATCTCCATTTCCTACTAAAGGTAAAACTTCAATATTCTTATTTGTTATTTTTTTTTGTAATATTTTTATTATTTCCGAAACTATTACATCTTCACCGTGACCATTACATATAAATAATAGAGAATGAGTCACCTGACTGTTAAGATCATAAAAAGAATCAGTTGAATCTTTCGTGGCGGCATGGCCAAGTGGTAAGGCAGAGGATTGCAAATCCTTTATCCCCAGTTCGAATCTGGGTGCCGCCTTCTTTAATTTTTTTACGCATTTAATGATGAATTGTTCGAAGAACTTTAATTTTAAATAAAGTGTAAAAAGTTTCAATTAATTATTGATGTAAAGAAAAATAATCTTTTATTATTTATTGATAAATATTACCTTAAATGTTCAGGGATAAATACAACTCAATGAATTTATTAAATATTTTCATAAGATTATAAAAATGCATTTGAACAATTTAGTATTCATTATCAGCTACACACATCCCTAAACATCTAATACCATTTGATGCAGTCCTTTTACAATGATTGCATAAAATAGGATCTTTCTTTGAAGGAAAATTGATTTTTGAATTATTTTCATCCTTTAAACTTATTAACTCTCGTGTGGAATCAAATAGAGCCATTCTTGGAATTATCACTTGAGTCGATACTAACAACAAGTGAAGTATTTGTGTTGGATGAAGGTATGTCCATTATTTTGACAGTTTCTTTGGGCTCATCAATAATTTGATTTACTTCACTATGATCATCAACTGCACATGCTTCAAGAGCCTCTCGCAATAGTGAATCAAAAGTTGCTCCTGGCAACCTATGTCTAGCGACCTCAAGAAAAGTTCTAGGCAAAGATTCAGAAGCAGCATCTCTCAACGCAGGATTATTCTTTCTATGTTCTTGTTCTTCCTCTATAGATTTAATAAATCTAAGCGTAACATCTCTTTTAGTAGAGGCTTTTATTAGTGTGTCGTTTTCAGGATTACCAGTATTAGGCTCGTTTTCAAGATCACTAAGCCTTTTTTCCAAACTATTTAAAACTTCATTAGCTTCCTTACTAATATGCGCTAATTGACCATCAGACAAATTAGGTAAATCTGCAACAAAAACCTTCCCATGATCCCTAAGTGTCAAAAAAGTAGGTCTTGGACCTTGAGACTGTCTACCACTTAATTCGGAATTATTACCTATTGGTCTTTTTGGAGGTGTAGGGCCTGCTGAACTACGTCTACGTGTAATTCTTTGATTATTTGCGAAAGGCATTGAATTAAAAGTTAAATCTTAATACTTAAATTTCCGATATTATTCGGCACTAATTTTATTATATTACACCTAACTTTTTCATTTGTGTATAAAAATAATTTTTTAAAATTCATTTAAATTGGTATGAAGAAAATTTAAGTTAATATTTCAGGCAAGAATTTACTAATCTTTGAATCGTTTTTTCGAACTATTTTGCCAATCTCCCAACTATCGATGTTATGACCTTTACAAATATTTAAAATTGAATCTTTAAACTGTTTGTCTATTATTAAACAAAATCCGACTCCAAGGTTGAAAGTATTCCAAAGGTCTTTTTCAGGAATTTTACCTTTTTCTTGCAGGAATTTAAATAAAAAAGGAATTTCCCACGAATTGATGTTGATATATGGAATAAATTCAGAAGGAATACATCTTGGTAAATTCTCTGGAATGCCTCCACCAGTAATATGAGACATTGCTTTAATTTCTATATTTTCAGATAAAATTTGGTTAATAACATTATTGTAGATCTTTGTAGGTTTTAATAACTCATCATAAAAATTTAATTGATAAACTTTTTCAAATTCTTCATGTATTTGACTATTGTTTTGAATTATTTTTCTTACTAAACTAAAGCCGTTACTATGCACTCCATTACTTTTTAAAGCGATTATTAAATCATTTTCTGATACTTTTTTACCATTAATAAGATTGTACTCATCAACTATACCAACACAAAATCCCGCTAAATCATACTTATTCTTTGAATAAAAACCTGGCATTTCAGCAGTTTCTCCACCGAGTAATGAACAATTATTTTCCCCGCAGCCATATGAAATGCCCTGAACGACCCTCAATAATTGTTTCTTATCAAGCTTGCCGGTAGCGATGTAGTCCAAAAAAAATAAAGGTTTTGCTCCGCTGGTAATAATATCATTCATACACATAGCAACTAAATCAATACCAACCTCAAAATGAAAGTTTTTCATTTGGGCTAATTCCAATTTTGTTCCAACACCGTCAGTTCCTGAAACAAGAATTGGTTTTTTAAGACCATCGATAGGAATTCTAAATAAACCTCCAAATCCACCAATGCCATCAATCACATTAGATGTATGCGTACTTTCAACTGCTTTTTTAATTTCTGAAACAAATTCTCTCCCAGCTTCTATATCAACACCTGATGTTTTGTAATCCATGAAATAAAAATGATAGACTTTCCCTATATAGATATTCCTCCGAAGAATGCTTTTGTCCAGTAATTATTTATCAAATAGATTTATTTTTTAAGAATAGCGTGCAGAAAATAATCATAAAGAAAACTGAAGAGATGGAAAATTGGAGGAAAAATGTAAATAATGATATCAACTTCATTCCAACAATGGGTAATCTTCATAATGGACATATAAAACTAATATCAACAGCAAAAAATGACAACCAAAATATTAATTTAGTAAGTATTTTTGTTAATCCACTTCAATTTAATAACAGGTTAGATTTAAAGAATTACCCTAAAACGATTAACAATGATATAAAAATCTCCTTTGCCAACGGCGCAGACGCCATATTCATCCCAAGTACTGAAGATATATATCCACCGAATAATAAAAATATTGAATTCCTGAAGGCTCCAAAAGAATTATCCTCTACATTATGTGGATTAGATAGAATTGGACATTTTGATGGCGTTTGTACAGTAGTTTACAGATTACTTAATATCATCAAGCCAAAAAATCTTTACTTAGGAGAAAAAGATTGGCAACAACTTTTAATTTTAAAAAATCTTGTACTAACAAAAAAATTAAATGTTGCTATTAAATCTATTCCTACACAAAGAGATTTTGATGGAATTCCATTAAGTTCTCGAAATATACATTTATCAAAAAATGATAGAAAATTAATTAAATTTTTTTCAAATGAGTTATTCGAAGCAAAAAATAATTTTAAACAAGGAAAAAATATCAACTTAAAAGAAATAATCAAAAAGCTGTCATCAGAAAAAATTTCAATTGAATATCTAGAACATTTACATCCTTATACCCTTAAAAAAGCCAGAACTGAGGATAATATTTCGTTATTGGCTGGTGCGATAAGATGTGGAAAGACAAGATTAATAGATCACGTTTTTCTAATGAAAAGAAGGCCGATTATTGCAATTGACGGCCCCGCAGGGTCAGGGAAAAGTACTGTAACAAAGTTAATAGCTGAAAAACTTAAACTTTTATATTTAGATACTGGTGCAATGTATAGGGCATTGAGTTGGCTCTTAATAAAGGAAAATATTGATTATAAAAAAGAAAAAAAATTGCAGAATATTCTTCAAAATATTTCTATTGCGTTCAAGTCAAATAAAAATGCAAATCAGGATGTTTTTATTAATAACTACTGTGTTACAGAAGAAATTAGGTCGCAAGAGATAAGTTCCATCGTTTCTAAAATTTCCTCAATTAAAGAAGTTAGAAATTTCTTAGTAGAAGAACAAAGAAAGATTGGAGAATCAGGCGGACTTGTAGCTGAGGGAAGGGATATAGGAACTACTGTTTTTCCTGATGCTGAAATTAAAATCTTCTTAACTGCCAGCATCGATGAAAGAGCAAAAAGAAGAAAATCTGACAAAAATAGTAAAGACTCACAAGAAATAGACCTTCATGCATTAAAGAGACTTATAGAGAAAAGAGATTTTGAGGATTCTAATAGAGAAATTTCACCTCTAATAAAAGCTAATGACGCAATAGAAATTATTACGGATGGATATTCAATTAATGAGGTGGTAGATAAAATTATTGATCTTTACAATGATAAGATTCCCAAAGAAACTCAGTTCAAATAAATTCAAGCAACGCTTTCTAAGAAACCTTTTACAGAGTCCTCTAAAATATCTAGCACATAATCAAAGCCATCATCACCTCCAAAATATGGGTCAGGAACTTCTTGCTCATTAAAAACTGATCTAAATTCTTGTATTTTTTTAATTGATGCAAAATCAGTTGGAGCTGTTCTATTTTTGAGATCCTGAATATTTCTAAAATTTGAGTCGTCCATGGCAAGAATATAGTTAAATTTCTCAAAATCTTTGCTAGTAATTTTACGAGCCCTGCTTAATATATTTATATCTCTTCTTTCAGCTGCAATTCTCATCCTAGAGTCAGCTTTTTTCCCAATATGCCAACTCCCAGTTCCAGCAGAATCTACAATAAAGCCATCGGTTAAACCTTTCTTTTCAAGTAGGGTTATGAAGATAGCTTCAGCTGCAGGAGATCTACAAATATTTCCTAAACATACAAAAAGAACAGAAATTTTTTTCATATGATTTCAAATTTCAATAAATTATAAGACTTTTAAGTAGTAAATAGAACTTCTTTAATTAAAGATTCAGTAAATTCTTTACCAAACAAACCAGACAACATTGGCCTTGCTGGATCGTTATCCCTTCTATATTTCAAATAATTATTTTGACCATTTATTAATTCTTTTTGTACTTCGATATTGGCTTCTTTGCTTTCGAAAAGAATTGCCAAATACAAATCAAGATATTCCTTAAATGAGGTATAAAGCTTATTATCAATTAAAAAATCACTTCTTTCTTCTTTTGGTAATTTTGACCAGATTACTCCTGGAGAAAAAAATCTAGCTACATCTGCAGACATTTTTTCAGCTAATGGGAGTGATGAATGACATTGATTCTTTAGTTTTATAAGTTTTTCTAATAACTCATTATTGAATTGATTTTGTATTTTTAATGAAGGCTGAAAATCTAATACTAATAAATGACTATTAGGTAGAGAAACAAAATCTACTCCAAAAAATGGAACGTTATAAATAGTATTAGGAATAATTAGAAAATTTAAAACAGAATAATTTGGACTATTTATACACACTGCTCTTGCGAATTGAATTCTTTTTTTATGAGTTACACCCCAAGTAAAGAGATTCACATTTTTTTTTGATTTTTTTGAACCATAAGTTGAATCTTTATAAGAATATTCCGAGGGTATTATTTTTTCTAAACAATTATATTTACCTAAGTTATTAGTTAAATATTTTAGAAAATTATGCCATCTCCAATCTGGCCTATAAAAAATAGTATCTTGTAATAACATCAATTAATAATCTCATTATTTAATGTAAAAAGAAATTTGTTAATAAATTTTTTTGTCCATTTTTCTCCAAAAAAAGATTTAAACAATTTATCTGCAGGGTCTTTTTCAAAACTGTACTTATCATATTTAATTTGATTAATCTTTATTTCTTCTGCATTTAAAAATTGATTAACAGGATTCAATTTATAAATGTTCAAATAATTATTTATAAATGAATGAAATACATTATTTAAATCTCTATCAAGATTTAATTTATTTCCTCTACATATAATTACCCACGGGGAAAAATACTTTTTTGAATCATATATATTCTTCATTTTATTATTATCAAATGCAGAATATTTTTTCTTAATAATACCTAAACTTGAACAATATTTTTCAAGATACTTGCCTTCTTGAATTAAAGGTTGATAATCAAGTATTGCTAACAACTTTTGAGAAGTTCCAAACCATAAAATATCAGCTCCTAAAATAGGCATTTCACTTTCAAAATTTGGATATGCGACCGTATTTAACACTTGCAGTTTTTTGCCACCATCTAATCTTGTTATTCGCCACTTTCTATATTCAGGAGATGAAAAAAGCCAATTTTTAATAATATATTTCGAGTCTGCATTGTGATGTTCTTTGAATTCACTAGATATTTGTAATTCATGACCATTTAATTCATCAATATTGGTTTTAAGGAAATCAACTAATGAATCAAACATAAATTACTAGGTCTCGGTACTTCCTTTCCTTACTTTTTTTGTAATGTAATTAAAAACGATCTTGCCTAAAACAGCAATTAAGTTACCTTCAAGTTCCTTAAACATTTTCATGTTGTAAGTAAAAGCTTTATTAGCTTCATCAATAATTTGATCAGCAGTCTTTTGATTTATTGGAAGTTGATTCAAAGTAAAGGAATATTCTTCCTTGAATTTTTTTTCGTCATCAATTAATTCAAAATCATAAAAAGTTAAACCATCATTTCCTTGCAAATTTAATGCTTTTTTAGCGATCCTTTTTAAAATTTGCCCCCCAGATAAATCTCCTATATAGCGAGTGTAGTGGTGCCCAACCAATAGTTCCGGTGAATTTTTTGCAACCTCTCGGATTCTTTCAACGTATTCTTTAGCTGAATAAGAAATATTAATTTCTTTTTTCCAGTTGTCACCAAAATAAAATTTAAGATCATTTACAAGAGTTTCTTTCCTGAATAATGATTTAAAACCTATAGGTTTTATTACGGGATGTTCCTCATTGACCAGTCTTTCAATTTCTTCTTCCATAGCTTCATAAACAAAATATAAATCACTAATTAATTTTCTATAAGATTTTTTTTCAACAACTCCTTTTAAAAAACAAGCCACAAAGCCAGTATTTTCTGCCATAGTGTGGGATTTTTTTGTCCCTTCTCTTAATTGTCCTGCAAGAGCGACTGCCATAAATTTCGAATTATTTTTGTAATTTTATTTAATCTACAAGGAAAATACATAAAACAGCTAATTTTTGTTACCAGCGGATGTTGTAGAGAATAGCTTATAAAGTTCTTTACAAACCAAAAAAAGGTTATCTTTTTGTTCCTGCTGCGGTAAATGAGTACCAGTCATTTCCCAATCACCGATGGTGGCCACTCTCCATCTCTCGGAGGGAACAATCATACCTCGCATTATTATTCCCAACAATTTCGGGACTCTATCATTATTATCATTTTCAATTCTTAATTGTAAGAGTATTGCTCTACATTCAATAAGAGGACTCCAACCAGGGAAATGAAACGCAAAATCAATAGTATCCTGCATGGATTCATTATTTGAATTATCCCAGGGACTAAAGTTTACGCTTGCATCTGGAAAATATTTCCGAAACAAAGCTGCAGTAGTAGCAATTTTATTAGCTATTTCAACATTACTTACATTTGAACTCGCATTCATAAGTAGCTGAGTATTTTTTTGAAAATGACATAATTTGCTTTAACTTGCTTATTAACTACTTTTTCTTTTAATAAAGATGTTGAAATGCTGATCAATAGAGTATTCTCTATTCACATTTGAATAATAAATTTCTAGGTTTTAAAGAAAATAACTCATCGCAAATTACAATACGAGGAAATTTAATGAGTTATCTTTTATAAATTCAATGCTATGCCAAAATTTGAAAAATTAACTTTACCTAATGAAGGCGAAATAATAACTTTTAATCAAGGTAAACCTAATGTCCCTAATAATCCAATTGTCCCATTTATTAGGGGTGATGGTACTGGAGTGGATATTTGGCCTGCTACTCAAATCGTTCTTGATTCAGCGATTAAAAAAAGCTATGGAGATGAAAGAAAAATTAATTGGTTTAAAGTCTATGCAGGCGATGAAGCTTGTGAACTTTATGGAACATATAATTATCTCCCTCAAGATACTATTGAAGCAATCAGACACTTTGGTGTAGCCATCAAAGGTCCTTTAACGACTCCCATCGGTGGAGGTATTAGATCTCTTAATGTTGCATTAAGGCAAATCTTTGACTTATATAGCTGTGTTAGACCTTGCAAATATTATTCAGGAACTCCAAGCCCTCACAAAAATCCCCAAAATTTAGATGTAATTGTTTATAGAGAAAATACTGAGGATATCTACATGGGAATTGAATGGGAAGCAGAGGATAATAATTGTCTTGAATTAATTAATCACTTAAATAACGTTGTAATACCAAAAAGTAAAAATTTAAAAAATAGATCCATACCAAACGGATCAGGTATTGGAATAAAACCGGTGAGTAAATCTGGTAGCCAAAGGCATATTAGAAAAGCTATTGAACATGCTAAAAGATTATCAGGAAGTAAAAGGCATGTGACTCTTGTACATAAAGGAAATATTATGAAATATACAGAAGGTGCATTTAGAGATTGGGGATATGAATTAGCAGTCAATGAATTTAGAGAAGATTGCATTACAGAAAGAGAAAGCTGGATTTTAGATAATATTCAGAAAAATCCAGAAATGACAATTGAAAATAATGCTCGAAAAATTGAACCTGGTTTTGACAAGCTTACAAATAACAAAAAAGCATTCATTTGCGAAGAAATTAAAGAAGTTATTGCATCAATATCAAATTCTCACGGAGACGGAAAATGGAGAGAACTTATTCTTGTTGATGATCGGATAGCTGATAGTATATTTCAACAAATTCAAACTAGACCTCAAGAATATTCAATTCTTGCAACATTAAACCTTAATGGAGACTATGTTTCGGATGCAGCTGCAGCAATTGTTGGAGGACTAGGCATGGCTCCCGGTGCGAATATTGGAGATAATGCAGCAATTTTCGAAGCTACGCACGGTACCGCTCCAAAACATGCAGGCTTAAACAAGATTAATCCAGGCTCAGTAATTCTTAGTGGTGTAATGATGCTTGAATATTTTGGTTGGGATGAAGCAGCTAAATTAATTACTAATGGTTTAAGTAAGGCAATAGAGCAAAAAAAAGTAACCTACGATCTAGCACGCTTAATGGAACCAAAAGTAGAACCCTTATCCTGCAGCAGTTTTGCTGAAGAAATTATCTCAAATTTTTAATTATTGAAATTATTTTTATTTTCAAAAACTTTCCAAATATTAACCAGTGAATCTTTAGTGCCAATGTTTCCAGGATGAGTAACAATAGGAAGTTTTTCGTTATTTTTTAAGTTATAAGTTACCACAGAAATGCCTGTTAAAATCTGTCCCTCAAGATAAACATAATCTGCATTAAGTCCATTACTAAGAATCAAATTTGTTGTTATTCCACCTTTTGAAATCAAATATCCTATTTCATACTTCAAATCTGCGACTAATTCAGCAATAAAACAAGCAAGTAAATTATAAAAATTAAATAGTTCAGTAGAATCTAAGGACAATAATTTTCTTGAAGTAAACAAAACAGGAGTTTTTCCTTTCTCAAAAGAAAATCTAATTTCTTTCAAAAATTTATTTTTAAACAAATTCCTTCTCCTATGATAATTATCTGATGAAGTAATTTTAAAGAATTCAAAAACATCTAGTTCAACTGGATTACAATTACTTATCTCTAATAAATTATTCAATTGTATTGTTGAGAGTTTTACATGAGACCCAACAATTATCAGTCCTGGAAGAAAACTATTTTCTTTATTTCTTATTCTTAAATTCGAGAAAAATATTTCACTCTGAGAAACGCTTTTTTTCTCAGAAATTGAACTTATAAAACTTGCTGCAGTTCGAAAAAGGAATTTTTTTTGTTTTATTAATTTTTTAATTACTAAGGAAAATTTTTTTAGTTGAGAATAATTTTCTACATCGACAATTACATGTTTATTATTCTTCAAGTTCTTTAGCATTTTAAAAACAATATTATTTTCTTCATCATTTAGCATTTCTATATCTGTCAATAAAAGATTTTGAATATCTTCAAAATTTATTTGCGATTTACTTTGCTGAAATAAAAGATTCTTAACATTACTTGTCTCATATCCAAAAATTTTATCTGTTGCATAAATTGTTTGACTTATAGGGATTTTATCAACAAAATGTGATCCATTAATTGTTAATCTTTTACCCTCTATAAAAGCTGGAATATGAAAAGTAGCATCAAAAGGACCTAAGCAACAATCTAGGGTACTGGGCTCTAAAAAGTTATGTCCTCGTAGAGTAGAGTCTCCTCTACTTATAAAAATAATTTCTTCTTTATAGGCTTGAGAAGCAATTACATTCTTAAGATTTTTGCAAATTTCTTTTATTGTTAATTTCGCATCATTTTCCGATAGTGACCTTGTATTAGCCAAAATAAAAAATAAATTAGATTTAGATTCAAAACCTTTGACTAAAGTTGAGCAGTCCCACTTAAGAAGTAATAAGCAATCTTGAACAGTTTGAGAGCCTGTGGGATCATCATCTATAACGACAAATTTCATAAGTATTGCATAATTACTTAAGAGATTTTATTTGTATTGAGGCATTTAACCTTTTACTATCGTTTGAAGGAATCATAATGTTTCTAAATCCATCAACAAAAGAATTTCGCGGACTAGTCCAAGGTTCGAGACATATCATTCTTCTTGGAGGATCACTCCAAATAACACCTAAATCAAAAGGATATGGATGATTTAAGGTTACCTCTCTTTTAAAGATTTTATCTCGAAAAGAGCTTCTACCAGAAGTATACATAAGTAGATCAACTCCTAAATTAATTTTGTTTAATTCATCCAAAGTATTACTTATAGTGTTTCTTTCTTGATCCTGACAATTAAGTGGATTATCAATAAACTCTATATTTTTCAAATCTGAAACATTAAAATAAGGATGCAAACCAAAATTTATAGGCATAGCAAAGTCTGTTTTGTTATGGATTGTAATTTCAAATTCTAAACAATTAATTTTTAATTTAACTTCAATTATTAGTTCAAAATCAAAAGGATAATATTTTTTAGTTTCTTTAGATTCGTTCAAAAATAAGCATAAAGATTTTTCATTTTCACTAAAAGAGTATTGCCATTGCAAATCCCTAGCGAAACCATGTTGGGTTAGTTGCAAATAGTCTTTACCAAATACTGAACTGGAGGTATTGAGATTTCCACAAATGGGGAACAATATAGGAATTCCTCCCCTAATACTTTGTGTCTGATCCATAAATCTTTTTTCATCGAAGTAAAGTATCTCCTTACCTTCCGAGGACCAATTTGTAATAACACCACCTCTTTTAGGACAAAATTTAATGTAATTATACTGATCTAATTGAAAGACAAAAATTCCTTGGTCTTTATTAGATAATTTAATTTGCACAATTGTTACTTAAAGAGAATCAACCCAATCCAAAATATGCTGATTAACTAATTCAGGTATTTCATCATGGGGACAATGTCCAGCTTCAAGAATGATTTCTTTTGTATTCTTTGGTGTAAATTTCTTATAAAGATTTCTTTTTTTTGGAGTGTTCATCCATGGATCTTTTCCTCCCCAGAGCAGTAATAATGGAGAATTAAGTTTTGCGAATAACTTATCCAAAGGCAATCCCTGAGGACCTGAAGGGTTAAATACACTTCTAAAAACATTAAAAGCTCCGAAATCTAGCGAAGGCTTTCTTATTGACTCAACTAAAAAATCATCAACATTTTTTTTATCAACATAAACTTGATTCAAAGTTTTTTTAATATTTTTTGGATTTCTCATATTCTCAAAAATCAAACGTTGAAGAACAATATTTTTCAAAAATATGCCGGCAACTGTTTCAATAGAAGTTTGCAAAATATTCTTTTTGATAGTTTTTTCTTCACTAAAGTATCCTGCAGCATTAAGTAATATCACTCCTGCGTTAAGTTCATTTAATTCTGAACCAGCTGCTAATGCTGCATATCCTCCTAATGAATTTCCAACAACAATTGTGGGTTTTTTTATTTTCTCTTTTACATAAGCTACAACTTGATCTTTCCATAAAGATCCTGAGTATTCAACATCTTGAGGCTTAGGACTTTTCCCAAAACCAAGTAGATCCATAGCATGAACTTCGTATTTTTTACTCAAAATAGGGATATTGAATCTCCAATGATCAGTGGAGGCTCCGAAGCCATGAATTAATAAAATTGCAAATTCTTTTGATGTTTGCTCAGGGATGGCTGAAACAGTATGTATTGGGTAATTTAAAAAATTCCAGTCATAATTGACATCACTATCTATCAGAGCTGATTTTTCCATTTATTGAAATCTTGTTTTGTCTAATTCTAATAAACTTATTTCCTAAAGTAGACCTACAGGATCAGCTGCAACATCATCTGAAATTTTATTGCCATCATTTGGTGGTTTATCTTTTAGAACAATTCTCAAGAGAACAGGTGCAAGAAATGTAGTCCCAATAACCATTAATAAAATAGCTGCTTCAAGAGAAGGAGTTAACAACTTAGCGCTAGTTCCTAGTCCAAGGAAAATTAAACCAACCTCCCCTCTTGGCATCATACCCAAACCTACAACTAATCTATTTGTCGGTTTATCACTGGAAAATACCCATCCTGCCGCAATTTTTCCAATAATTGCTACAACTAATAAAAATCCGGCAACTACAAGAGCTGACCTACTTGTTGGATCGAGTGGATTGATAACTGATAAATCCATTCCAGCTCCAACTAATACGAAGAAAATAGTTGCGAATAAAGATACTAAAGGTAGAACGGATTGTTGAATTGCATGATTATTTTTTGAACTACTAAGAATCAGTCCAGCTGCAAAAGCACCTAAAGCTGCTTCCAATCCAATGGCTGTTGCAACAAAACAACACAGCACAAGTATCACAAAGGAAGCTACTACTACTGCTCCGGGTGCCTTTAATCTATCTAATAACCAATCAAAACCTGGGGCTGCTGTTCTACTTAGTGCAATAGCAGCAATAACAAATACAACTGCTGCCGCAACTAATTTAATGATGGGAGCAATTTCTAATGAACCTCCCGCAGCAAGGGCTACTACAACTGCGAGAATAACAATACCTAAAATATCATCCAAAACAGCCGCTCCAATAACAATCTGTCCTTCTCTAGTTTTTAAATATCCCAACTCACCAAACACACTTGCAGTAATTCCTATACTTGTAGCTGTCATAGATGCACCAGCAAAAACTGCTGGAATTAGATCTACTTGGAAAATAAACATTAATCCAAGAGTTCCAAAGGCAAACGGTAAAATTACACCAGCCATAGCAACAGTGAAAGCTTGAGCTCCAACAGCTACTAATTCCTCTAACTCACTTTCTAATCCTGTTAAAAATAAAAGAGCATATAACCCGAGAGTTGCTACTGCTTGAAGAGATGGAAAACTTTCGAAATAAACATCAGGTACAGCTTCTGGAGGTATTGACGCTAATGAGCTAATAACATTTACAAGTCCTTCATTTAATTCTGTTCCGGCAGAGGGCGGTATCAACAAATGGAATCCTGATGCCCCTATTACAACCCCTGCAAGAAGCTCACCTACAATAGTTGGCAAACTTAGTCTTACCAATACTTCAGCTAATGCTCTTGCAGCTAAAAATATCAATAGAAATCTTATAACTCCTATCAAAGTTTCAGCAACTTCTAAATCATGTGCACTTAATTCCGCAAGTAAAGAATACATATGAAATTAAAGAAAAAATAAACTACTTAATTGGAAGATAGTTTATTGAGGGCCCACTTTAAGAAATATGTAAAAAAAAAGCAAAAATACTCAACAAGTGTGGATCTGAAGTTACAACAAAGAAATTTTCAAAAATATGGCTATTGTCTGTTATATGGCTAATCCAATGAATACCAACGAACCCTTCGATCTACGTTTGCCTACACCAGGCTGCTACTTAGATCCTGAGAAAGCTGGCATGGATTCTGATGCTGTTTTTCAAGGTATGACAGCCCATCTCTTTTATACTCTTGGAAAGTTAGCTACTTCTGCAAGTCCACACGATTTGTACATGGCTTTAAGTTACGCAGTTAAAGATAGGCTAATGACAAGATATTTAGCCAGCCAAGAAGTCATACGAAAAAAACCACAAAAAACAGTCGCCTACTTATCAGCAGAATTTTTAATAGGCCCTCAATTAAGTAATAATCTTCTCAATTTAGGAATAACTCAAGAGGCGGAAGATGCATTAAAAAGATTTGGTATTGAATCTTTGTCAACAATTCTTGAAGTTGAAGAAGAGCCTGGATTAGGTAATGGTGGACTTGGCAGACTTGCAGCATGTTACATGGAATCATTAGCATCTCTACAAGTTCCAGCAGTTGGTTATGGTATCAGATACGAATTTGGTATATTCAATCAGTTAATTAGGGATGGCTGGCAAGTTGAAGTAACCGATAAGTGGTTAAAAGGTGGATGGCCATGGGAGCTTCCACAACCCGACGAATCATGTTTCGTTGGTTTTGGGGGTAGAACTGAAAGTTATAGAGATGATAAAGGTAACTACAGATCAAGATGGATCCCTTCAGAACATGCTATTGGAGTTCCTCATGATGTTCCAGTTTTAGGATACAGAGTAAATACATGTGACAGATTAAGATTATGGAGAGCTGATGCAACTGAAAGTTTTGACTTTTATGCATTCAATATTGGTGATTATTATGGCGCAGTAGAAGAGAAAGTTGCATCTGAAACTCTTTCAAAAGTTCTATATCCAAATGACGGAACTGACGAAGGTAGAAGATTGAGACTCAAGCAACAACACTTTTTTGTTAGTTGTTCACTTCAGGATATGTTGAGAAGCCTTGAAAAAAGATCAATACCAATAACGGAATTCCCCAAGCACTGGACAGTTCAATTAAATGATACCCATCCTGCAATTGCTGTTGCAGAACTAATGCGACTTCTCATTGACCAATATCAAATAGGTTGGGACAAAGCTTGGAATATAACAACCTCATCAGTTGCCTATACCAACCACACATTACTACCAGAGGCTTTAGAGAAATGGGATTTAGGTTTATTTAACGATCTTCTTCCTCGTCATCTAGAAATTATTTATGAAATTAATTGGAGATTTCTACAACAATTAAGACTACGTTATCCTGGTGACGACAAAATCCTCCAAAAACTCTCAATAATTGATGAAGATGGCTCCAAATCAGTTCGGATGGCTCACTTGGCTACAATTGGAGCACATCATATAAATGGCGTTGCAGCTCTTCACTCAGATCTAATAAAAAGACAACTTCTGCCTGAATTCGCAGCATTATGGCCTGAAAAATTTACAAACGTAACTAATGGAGTTACTCCAAGGAGATGGGTTGCTCTATCTAATCCATCATTATCTAACCTTTTAGAAGAAGAAGTTGGTCCAAATTGGATAACAAATATGGAACTTCTTAAGAAGTTGGAAGAAAAAAAAGATGACGACAATTTTTTACAAAAATTTGAAGAAACTAAACTAGATGGCAAAAGAAAATTAGCTACTTTTATCCATTCAAAAACTGGAATACTAGTAGATCCATCAAGTTTATTTGATGTTCAAGTAAAAAGAATACATCAATATAAAAGACAGCATTTAAACGCTCTACAAATTATTGCTCAATATTTAAGAATCAAAAATGGTACAAACAAGTATGAAATACCAAGAACAATAATATTCGGAGGTAAAGCTGCCCCAGGTTACTTTATGGCAAAGCTTATGATTAGATTTATTAATGGTATTGCTGATGTAGTTAATTCTGATCCTGATATGGATGGTCTTTTAAGAGTTGTTTTTCTACCAGACTATAACGTTAAACTTGGTGAAATAGTTTATCCCGCAACAGATCTTTCAGAACAAATTTCAACTGCTGGGAAAGAAGCATCTGGAACTGGAAATATGAAATTTGCCATGAATGGAGCTTTAACTATCGGAACCTTAGATGGAGCTAATGTGGAATTAAGGGATCTTGTTAAAAAAGAGAATTTCTTTCTTTTTGGTAAAACTGAAAGCGAAATTATGGATTTAAAAAATAATAATTATTCCCCAAAAACTTTTATTGATAAATGTTCAGAACTTAAAGAGGTTATACGCCTAATTGAAATAGGCCACTTTAGCAATGGGGATAAAGAATTATTTAAACCTTTACTAAATAGCTTGACTGGATATGATCCATTCTTTGTTATGGCTGACTTTGAAGATTACCTAAATAAACAGGATGTAGTCAGTGAATGCTGGAATAATAAAAAATCTTGGAATAAAATGGCATTATTAAATACTGCTAGATCAGGATATTTTTCTTCAGATAGATCTATTAGAGAGTACTGCAAATCTATTTGGAAAGTATCTCCAATGCCAGTTGAAATTACATGTGATGTCGAAGAATTAACTAATTAGGATTTTTCTTATCCGGTGAATCAGGGGTTTGATGAAATAATCTATTCAAAATTAATCGATCCATATTTAATGGGTCAGGAGCTAATTCATTTGCAATTTCTTTAAATTTTGATTCAATATTGTTGGAAATTTTTGTATCAAATATTCTTTCCATTAATGCTTCAATTGAATATAAATAGGCATTAACACTTTCAAGTTCATCTAAAGCCTCATTAATTTCTGCATCAGAAATATGTTTATCTTCTAGACATATATCTTTGTTTGATTCTCTTTCAGATAATTCTCTTTGCAGCTCATCAGTAATTTTTGTACAAAGAGTTCTGAATGATTGAATTGATGCCCAACTTAATTCTTGTTGCTGCTTAAATGTAGGAAATTCTCTAATAAGACGATCATGCTCTCTATAAAATCTCTGACAATCAGAGCATTGACATGGTTCTTCAGGCAAAGGAAATTTTAACTCTTCTTATATCATCTCACTATTTGGGCATAATTGTAGGACCATCAGATAATTCGTCATTTTCATCAAGTGAATCTGGAATATCAGGCAAAGGTATCTCAATACTAGTTACCAGATTAATGACATCCCTTAATCTCATTGAATCAGCAAACCACCCCATTGCTTGTTCAGCATCTCCTCTTTTTTCTGCATCGTTCGCTTGATCTTCATGAGCTTCTGCCAATAAAGCAAGCCAGCATAAGCATCTTGCTTGAACTATTGAAAGATCTAAATCATTAGGTCGAGATTTAGAAATACGTTCATGCTCTTGCTGAATTAAGAGCTTCAAACGCATATCATGCAACTTAGCCATAAAAGATTTATTACTAACTATACGCTAGCCAGAGAGTAGCAAGTTTGCACATATACTACATATAGTTTATTAATATTTACGGGACTGGAGGGAGTCGAACCCACGACCTACGGTTTAGGAAACCGTTGCTCTATCCTGCTGAGCTACAGCCCCAATAGATGTTTTTTGGAGTAATAAAGACTATGCTAAATGAAAGCAGGAGAGGCAATCGCAAAAAAGTTTTATTTTGTTTCCAAAATAAAACTTTTTTGAGGAAAGTCCGGGCTCCCAAATGGTCAGGCTTGCTGGGTAATGCCCAGTACGGGAAACCGTGAGGAAAGTGCCACAGAAACATACCGCCTAATACTTTATGTATGGCAAGGGTGCAAAGGTGCGGTAAGAGCGCACCAGCAACATTGAGAAGTGTTGGCTAGGTAAACCCCAGCTGGGAGCAAGGCTTAGTAGATTTATGACCATTGCACAATCTACTTTTAAGAGCCGCTTGAGACTGTGAAGTAATTCCAGCCCTAGATAGATGGTTGCCCATCTTATTTAAGATGAACAGAACCCGGCTTATGCCCTGCTTACTAATTGTTGAGATTATTGAAATCGCATGAAAAATATAGTTAATGAAAAAAGAATAAATAAAATAATTACTTTTTTAAAGTCTTTAAAAATTAAATCAAAACGATTTTCTGAAATAATTAGAACACAAAATATTCCAGCAATTCAAAATTTTAATCAAGCATTAATCCATTCATCAGATAGCAAAACAACAAATTATGAAAAATTAGAATTCTTCGGGGATGCAGTTCTAAGATTAGCTGCTTCCAATTTTATTGAAAAAAAATATCCTCAAATGAGTGTAGGAGAAAGGTCAGAACTAAGGGCACAAATTGTAAGTGATGAATGGTTAATTAAATTAGGGAAAAAAATTAGTATAGAGAAATTAATAATTAAAGGGCCTAAAGCTCTTGGCGATGAAAGTTCAAAGGATACCGTTATCGGAGAAGCTACAGAAGCTTTAATAGGGGCTCTTTATAAATGTTTTGACTCAATTCAGGAAGTAAATCTATGGCTAGATGATTTCTGGGAAGAAGATTCAGAAATCTTTTTAAAAGCACCATATAAATTCAAAGCTAAGACGGTTTTACAAGAGTGGTGTCAAAGTAAAGGCCTTGATTTACCAATTTACAAAATAATTGAAGTCACAAAAAAAAATGGGGATCCAAAAAGATTTTCTTGCGATATATTTATCGAAGGATTAAAAGAATCTTCTGCATTTGGTAAATCTCATAAACAAGCAGAGACGAACGCAGCTAGAGTCTTGATAGAAAAATTTATAACTATTGGAAAAATCTAAAATTTATACTAATTCTAAATTAGTTAGCTGAAAAGTTATGAGTTTATCCCAATTGCCTCCTTCAAAAATAACGGCTGCTCTCTTTTTTGTAACTCTTTGCACAAAGCCTTTATACCCTCTATATATAGAGTTAGTGTCTTTTACAATAACAAAAGATCCAGGGAGTATGGGTTTAGTAGATAATTCCATAAAATTTCCTTCTAATACAATATATGATAAACAAAATTGAATGGATGGTTGTTGGGTTGATTACATCATCCCATGGAATAAATGGACAAGTGAAAGTTAAATCTCTTAGTGATTTTGAAGAAAGATTTCTAAAACCAGGAATGAGATGGTTGCAAAAAGAAGATGAACTTCCCTTAGAAATAGAACTAACCTCTGGTTTCAAAAAACCTGGAAAAGAAAACTTTATTATTAAATTTCATGGAGTAAATACAAGAAATCATGCTGAGCAATTGAAAAAACATAAAATTCTTGTAAAAACAAATGAACTTCCTGAATTAAAAAAAGAAGAATATCACTTATTAGAACTTATAGACTTGCAAGTCAAAATGTTAGAAAATAATGATTTAAAACTTATTGGGAAAGTTATAAATTTAGAAAATGAGAAAAATAATTTACTTGTTATTGAACTAATTAAAAATCAAAAAAAAGTGCTCATACCATTTGTTAAAGAAATAGTCCCATTAGTAGACAAAGAGAATAATTTCCTTATTATTAATCCTCCAAAAGGACTTTTAGAACTATAAATTAAAAAAAAATTTTAAGGAACTAATCATTCGACAGTAACACTTTTAGCTAAATTTCTTGGTTGATCAACGTCAAGTCCTCTATGAGCAGCGATGTGGTAACTCAATAATTGTAAAGGCACTATGTTAAGTAAAGGTGAAATCCATTCATTAGAGGAAGGAACTTTCATTAAATAATCAAAAATTTCAGTTCCATTACATTCAGGAGCAATCCCAATCAAATATGAATCTCTAGCTTTTGCTTCTTGAGCATTACTGATAACTTTATCGAAAACTTCGCCAGGAGAGGCAATAGAAATTACAGGGACTTTTTTATCTAACAAAGCTATTGGGCCATGTTTCATTTCGCCAGCTGGATATCCAGCCGCATGAATGTAACTAATTTCTTTGAGTTTTAACGCTCCTTCAAGAGCAATAGGGTAATTTATACCTCTTCCTAAAAAAATAACATCTTTAATGTTAAAAAAATCGTGTGCTAGCTTTTCTGAAGATTTATTATGTTGCTCCAAAAGATCTTCTATTAATGGAGGCAGTTCAATCAGTTCATTTTTTAATTTACTTATTTCATCTAAGCTTTGACTACCTTTGATTTCCGCAAATTTTAAAGCTAAACCATAAAAAGAAAGTAATTGAGCAAAAAAAGTTTTTGTTGCTGCAACACCCACTTCTATTCCTGCACAAATATCAATTATATTTAAAACCTGTCTTCCTATTGAGCTTTCTTTTCTATTTGTAATTGCAATAAGATTGGGTTTAAATTTTTTATCTTTAATTGAGGAACGTCTTTTAATTTCCATATCGATAGCTGCAATTGTGTCAGCAGTTTCTCCAGATTGCGTGACTCCAATAGTTAGTGTATTTGGAAGTAGTGGAGGTGGTGAATATCGAAATTCGCTTGCGTAAAAAACATTTGTAGGTATCCCTGAAAATTGTTCTAATAAAAAACTACCGACCATTGCGGCATGTTTACTTGTACCACAAGCAATAATTTCAATTCTTTCGATTGATTCAAAAAACTTTGTATCAAACGGATAGTTGATCTGATATTGGTCATTGTCTAAATTTTTAATTAAATATTTTTCCAACCAGTTTTTAGCAGTTTCAGGCTGATCAAATATCTCTTTTAACATGTAGTGTTTAAAATTCATCTTATCCATGACTTGTTCTGAGGCTTTCAAAGAAATTGGATTTCGATATTGTCTCTCATTATTTATGTCATATATTTCTATGCCAAGAGGGGTTAATAAAGCTGTTTCCTCATCTTCCATAGGCAGAATAATGTTTGTAAAGTTTGCGATAGCTGGAGTATCACTTGCACAAATAAATTCGCCTTCACCCAAACCAATAATCAAAGGAGCTTGTCTCCTTGCAACTACCAAAGAGGTTGGAGCCCCAGCCCATAAAACTGCCAAGGCATAAGATCCTTCTAAATCAGATATAACATTTCTCACTGCTACAAGTAATGTCGAACCATTCTTCTCAAGATTAAGTTTACTTAATGTATTTAATTCTTTTTCTATTAAGTGAGGAATAACCTCAGTGTCTGTATCAGAATTAAAAATAATACCCTCTTTCTCTAATTTATTTTTTAAGTCTTGGAAATTCTCAATGATGCCATTTTGTACAACTGCTATATTCCCTGAACTATCAGTGTGAGGATGCGCATTCTTAACTTCAGGTTTTCCATGAGTTGCCCAACGAGTATGACCTATACCAACAGTTCCTGGGATATTCTTATCATTGAGGGAAGTCGTTAAATTCTTTAATTTTCCTTCTGCTTTGTTACAAGTAATAGAATTTGTTTCAGGATTTATTATCGCAATACCTGCGGAATCATACCCTCTATATTCGAGTTTCTCTAAACCATTCATTAGTAACGGTAAAGCTTTTTTATAACCAGTAACAGCAACTATTCCGCACATATGACAAATTTTTTTCAATTATATTGAAAAAAAATGCATATTTTTTAAAATATGGACTCTCTTAAAACTGCACTACAAAGTTAATATGCTAACCCCATACTCCTAGAGGTTTCATCTCCTAAATAGACACGAATACTCAAGAAGTCTGTAGGACATGCAGTTTCACATCTTTTACAACCTACACAATCTTCAGTTCTTGGCGATGAGGCAATTTGGCCAGCTTTACAACCATCCCATGGAACCATCTCTAAAACATCGAGTGGGCAAGCCCTTACACATTGAGTACATCCAATGCATGTGTCATAAATTTTTACTGCGTGTGACATTTAAAAATTGTCTTTTGAACCTCGTTATATAATACTATTGTCTTACAAAGAAATTAAAAAAATTAAGATATGCTTCACTCTTGTTAACTCTAGGGCATAAAATCATATAGATAATTAGTAAATTACATAAACTATGTCACAAGAAATCCTCGAAAAAGTCTGTTCTATTGTTTCAGAGCAATTAAGCGTTGAAGCAGGAGAAGTAAAATCAGATTCAAACTTCCAAAATGATTTAGGTGCTGATTCTTTAGATACTGTTGAATTAGTGATGGCTCTTGAAGAAGCATTTGATATTGAAATCCCTGATGAAGCAGCTGAAGGAATAGCAACTGTTGGCGATGCAGTAAAATTCATCGAAGAAAAAAAAGGATAATTAAAGAATGCCAAATCTCCATCGAGTAGTTATTACCGGTATCGGAGCAGTAACTCCAATTGGTAATAACATTGATGAATATTTAGTCGGTCTTCAAACAGGTACTAACGGGGTCTCAGATATAACTCTCTTTGATCCTGAACAACATCCTTGTAAATTTGCAGCAGAAGTCAAAGATCTTCAATCTGAAAATTTTATTGAAGCTAAAGAGTCCAAAAGATGGGATCGTTTTTCCCAGTTTGGAGTTATTGCTGCAAAGCAAGCCTTTAGTGATTCTGGACTAAAAATTACTGAAGCTAATTCATCAAGAATTGGAGTAATTATTGGCTCTGGTGTTGGAGGCTTACTGACTATGGAAAGTCAAGCTCAAATTCTTAGTCATAAAGGACCTAAGAGAGTAAGTCCATTTACAGTCCCAATGATGATTCCAAACATGGCAACTGGGTTGGCTGCCATTGCTTTGGGTGCAAAAGGGCCTAGTTCCGCTGTTTCAACCGCCTGCGCTGCAGGTTCGAATGCAATTGGTGATTCTTTTAGATTACTCCAACTTGGAAAGGCAGATGCCATGATCTGTGGAGGAGCAGAAGCAAGCATTACACCTCTTGGAGTAGCTGGTTTTGCAAGTGCCAAAGCTCTTTCTTTCAGAAATGAAAGTCCTCAAACTGCAAGTAGACCATTTGATGCAGAAAGAGATGGATTTGTTATTGGAGAAGGATCAGGAATTCTTGTTTTAGAAACTTTAGAAAATGCTCAAAAAAGAAATGCAAGAATTTATGCAGAAATAATTGGGTACGGAACAACATGTGATGCTCATCACATTACTGCTCCATCTCCGGGAGGGGTTGGAGGAGCTGAAGCTATTAAACTAGCAATTGAAGATGCTTCTCTTAGCCTCGACAAAGTTGATTACATAAATGCTCATGGAACGAGTACATCAGCTAATGACAAAAATGAAACTTCTGCAATTAAATCTATATTTAAAGACAGATCTTACCTCATTCCTGTAAGCTCTACTAAGTCGATGACTGGTCATCTCCTAGGAGGCTCAGGAGGTATAGAGGCTGTAGCTTGTATACTTTCTTTGACACATAATTTTATCCCTCCTACAATTAACTACGTCAATCCAGATCCTGAATGTGATCTTGATTATGTACCAAATAATGCAAGAGAAGCTCAAGTAGGAGTTGCTCTTTCTAATTCTTTCGGCTTTGGTGGTCACAATGTTTGCCTTGCTTTCAGCAAAATGAATTGAAGACAACCAATTCTGTATTTCCAACTTAACTTACTTTAAAACAATGGTCGCTGCATCTGTTTCATTAGAATCACTTTGTGTAAATAGTATAAGAATGCTTGCTGTAGATGCAGTAAATAAATCTAATAGTGGACATCCTGGATTGCCAATGGGTTGTGCTCCTATGGGTTATGCATTATGGCAAAATATACTAAATCACAACCCCAATAACCCAAAATGGTTCAATAGAGATCGTTTTGTATTATCAGCTGGGCATGGCTGTATGCTGTTATATTCATTACTTCATTTGACAGGATACAAATCAGTTTCCATTGAAGACATTAAAGAATTTAGACAATGGGGATCAAAAACTCCTGGACATCCAGAAACATTCGAAACTGAAGGAGTTGAAGTTACAGCTGGGCCTCTAGGTGCCGGAATTTCAAATGCTGTTGGTCTAGCAATAGCCGAAACTCACTTAGCAGCTAAATTCAATAAACCTGATTGCAATATCGTTGATCACTATACTTACGTCATTATGGGTGACGGCTGTAATCAAGAAGGTATCGCATCAGAGGCATGCTCATTGGCTGGTCATCTTAAGCTTGGAAAATTAATTGCACTTTATGACGATAATCAAATTACGATTGATGGGCGAACCGATGTTTCCTTCACTGAAGATGTTTTGAAAAGATACGAAGCTTATGGATGGCATGTACAACACGTTGAAGATGGCAATCATGATGTTAAGGGAATAACCGATGCTATCGAAAAAGCAAAATTAATTACAGACAAGCCATCAATTATCAAAATTTCTACAACCATAGGTTATGGTTCTCCTAATAAATCAGACACTGCTGGAATTCATGGAGCAGCTGTTGGAGAAGAAGAGGCTGTATTAACCAGAGAGTTTCTAAATTGGGAATATCCTCCATTTGAAATACCTGATGAAGTATACGCGCATTTTAGAAAAGCAATAAACAAGGGCGAAGAACTAGAGAAAGAGTGGGATTCTAAATTTGAAGAATATCAAAAAAAATATCCCACTGAAGGAACAGAATTAAACAGAATGTTAAAAGGTCAATTACCTAATAATTGGGACTCAGATCTTCCCTCTTATACCCCTAATGACAAAGGATTGGCAACAAGGAAACATTCACAAATATGTTTAGGTGCCTTAGGGCCTAATCTACCTGAGTTAATAGGTGGATCAGCAGATTTAACACACTCTAATTACACAGACATTAAGGGAGAAACTGGATCTTTCCAGTCTCATAGTCCTGAAAAAAGGTATTTACATTTTGGTGTTCGAGAGCATGCCATGGCAGCTGTACTTAATGGGATAGCCTATCACAATAGTGGTCTCATACCTTATGGAGGAACTTTCCTTGTTTTTGCCGATTATATGAGAGGTTCAATGAGGCTTTCAGCACTAAGCGAATTAGGAGTTATCTATGTTTTAACCCATGATTCAATTGGTGTAGGTGAAGATGGCCCAACACATCAACCTATTGAAACTATCCCTTCTCTTCGTGCCATGCCTAACATGCTAGTTTTCAGACCAGGAGATGGAAATGAGACGAGTGGAGCTTATAAGATTGCTATTCAAAACCGCAAAAGACCTTCTGCACTTTGTTTAAGCCGACAAGGTATGCCAAATCAAGAAAATACTTCTATCGACAAAGTTGCATTAGGAGGATATGTGGTCTCTGATTGCGAGGGAACACCAGATTTAATATTTATTGGCACTGGAAGTGAACTAAATCTTTGTATTGAAGCAAGTAAGGAAATTTCAAACTTAGGTAAAAAAACTAGAGTTGTCTCTATGCCTTGCGTAGAACTTTTCGAAGAACAAGAAGAGTCTTACAAAGAAAGTGTTTTACCTAGTAGCGTGACCAAGAGAGTTGTAGTGGAAGCTGCCCATTCATTTGGTTGGCATAAATATATAGGTTTTGATGGAATTTGTATTACTATGGATAGGTTTGGTGCATCAGCCCCTGGTGGAGAGTGTATGCTTAATTTTGGGTTTACAGTTGAAAACGTCGTTAAAAAGACAAAAGAAATTTTATAAGTATTTTGATAACTAAACTGAAGTATTACATTCTTCAAGTTTATCTTTTAGTTGATCAAGAGATTCATCAGAAATTTTTGAATTCATTGGGCAGTGCTTAGGTCCACACATTGAACAAAATTCAGCCTTTTTAAAGATTTCTTCAGGTAGTGTCTCATCATGATATTGTTTTGCTCTTTCTGGGTCTAATGAGAGTTTGAATTGTTTATTCCAATCAAAGTTATACCTTGCATGACTAAGTTCGTCATCTCTATCACGAGCTCCATTTCGATGTCTTGCTATATCAGCAGCATGTGCGGCTATCTTGTAAGCAATTAATCCTTCGCGAACATCTTCTGCATTTGGGAGACCTAGATGTTCTTTTGGGGTCACATAACATAACATAGAAGTCCCATACCAACCAGCCATTGCTGCTCCAATAGCACTTGATATATGGTCATAGCCAGGAGATATATCTGTTACTAATGGACCAAGCACATAAAAGGGGGCTTCTGAACATTCTTCCATTTGCTTCCTGACATTAAACTCAATTTGGTCCATAGGTACATGACCAGGGCCCTCAACCATAACTTGGACATTATGTTCCCACGCTCTTCGAGTAAGCTCACCTAGAGTCTTCAATTCAGCAAGCTGAGCATCATCAGAAGCATCATGCAAACATCCAGGCCTGAGAGAATCTCCTAGAGAAAAAGTACAATCATATTTCTTAAAAATCTCACAAATATCATCAAACCTTGTATAGAGAGGATTTTGCTTAAAGTGATGTAACATCCATTGAGCTAAAATACCTCCCCCTCTACTAACTATTCCAGTAATCCTTCCTTTAACTTTTGGCAAATGTTCTATTAATAATCCAGCATGAATAGTTTGATAATCAACGCCCTGCTGGCAATGTTTTTCAATAATATGAAGAAAATCGTCTTCAGTAAGTCTATCTATTGAGCCATGAACACTTTCTAAAGCTTGATAAACAGGAACTGTTCCTATGGGGACAGGAGATTCATGAATAATTGCTTGCCGAACTTCATCTAAATTTACTCCTCCTGTAGAGAGATCCATAACCGTATCAGCCCCATATTTAACTGCTAGCTTTAACTTTTCTACTTCTTCATCAATATCACTAGCATTAGGAGAAGCACCAATATTTGCATTAACTTTGCATCTAGAAGCAATACCTATAGACATTGGCTCAAGATTCAAATGATTAATATTAGCTGGAATAATTAATCTTCCTCTAGCCACTTCTTCCATTATTAAAGAAGCAGGTAGATTCTCTTTTTTAGCGACAAAATCCATTTCTTCAGTGATATATCCATTCCTCGCAAAATTCATCTGAGTTACATTATCTTTTCCGAGGCGAGGCTTAATCCAAGAACTTCTCATAATTTATAAATTTTAAAAGTGTTATTACTAAAGTTTGATCAAATTTCCACTTCCCTGTCTCAGTATTAATGATTCAGGTTCAAAGGGTATGATCTCAGCTAAGTTAAATTTCCTAGCACCCCTAGTATTAATCTCATTAATAGCTCTTTTCTAAAAAATAGTCATCACATGTTACGCAAAAATAAATAAAATAATTTTATTTAGCTTTCTGATAAGACTTTAT
This sequence comes from Prochlorococcus sp. AG-347-K18, assembly GCA_003281365.1. GTDB lineage: Bacteria > Cyanobacteriota > Cyanobacteriia > PCC-6307 > Cyanobiaceae > Prochlorococcus_A. Next base: position 66,794 of record QCCF01000002.1, on the reverse strand, counting down.
CTTTTTTAAAATGTCTGCTCTATCTAATCTTCTTTTTACGTTTTTCTCCAAAATAATTGAAACTCCCATTAAGCCAATAGGCAAATAAAATATCTTCTTGTTTTTGTCTCTAAATATCAAGCCAATAGCAGATATAAGGATCATAAAAGGAGCCACAATAGACAAAATAAATCTTTTATTAATTTTCATTTATCAACTTTATTTTGTATTTCTTTATTTAACTTTACTATGGATTCTGTTATGACCTTAATTCCAACTCCAATAGCTCTTTCATCTGGATTAAATCTAGAACTATGAAGAGGAGCACAACCATTTGAATTAGAAACACCTAATCTAAACATAGCACCAGGAATTTTATTCAAGAACTCAGCAAAATCTTCTGCACCTAATGATGGTTTTTGTAATTCGATGACATTCTCTTGACCCAAAACCTTAACTGCCGAATCTCTAAGAACTCTATTTAATTCAGAATTATTATTAACTGGTGGAGTAATTTCTTTAAATATTATTTTTGCATTAGCTCCGCAACTATTAGCTAAAGAAGAAATATTTTTACTAAGCCAAGTATCTATATTCTTAAATAATTCAATATTAGTGCATCTAACAGTGCCAACCAAATTTACTTTTTCAGCAAGAACATTGAATGCATTACCACCATTAATTTTACCAAAAGTTATTACTACAGGATCCAAAGGGTCTAACTGCCGTGTTATTAATTCTTGAATGCCCGAAATTACTTTAGAAGCTACCCAGATAGCATCAACGCCTTCATGCGGTCGAGCACCATGACCTGATTTCCCTATGATCTCTACCTTGAGTTCCCCAGCTGCAGCAGTTAAACTTCCCTCTTTAATTCCAATGGTTCCCACTAATAAATCAGGATAGACATGCACGCCCAAAATATGTTTAAGACCATTAGCTGCACCATCCTTAATCATCCATTTAGCTCCACTCGCAATTTCTTCAGCTGGTTGAAAAATTATCCTAGTACCAAAATTAAGTTTTAAATCTTTAATAATATTTGCCACACCCAACCCTATCGATATGTGCAAATCATGTCCACAAGCATGCATTACACCATCTATCTTTGATGAAAAACTTAAGTTGGTTTCCTCAAATATTGGTAAAGCATCCATATCGACTCTTAATCCTATAATGCCTTTCTCTATAGGCCCAAAATCAGCTATAACTCCTGTCTTGCCAATAGATTCTGTGACATTCCATCCAATATTTTTTAAATAACCGCTTATCAAAATTGCTGTTTGATTTTCCAGTCCACTTAATTCTGGGTGTGCATGAATATGTCTTCTTAAATTAATTAATTCATCACTAAGCGAATCAATTTTTTTACAAAACTGATCTCTATTCATAAGTTATTTTAAATCGATAAAGTTCATTAAATTTTTAGTTGGTTTTGGAGGCCATCTTCTTACTTTTATTAACCATTCTTTATCACTATACCTAGGATCTAATTCAGTTACTGCTATCCAATTACTCTCTGCTTTACCAAATTCACCTTTAGACCAATTCAATGCTGTTAATGCTGCCCTAGCATCTACAAAAGTTGGATAACGTCTAATTAATTTTTTTAATTCATTTTCAGATTCATCAATATTCCCTAACTGGAAATCTGCTAAAGCCATACTGGATCTTGCCATAGCAAATCCAGGATTATATAAAGCAGCTTTTGAAAATAAATCTCTCGCTTTTTCCCAATTTGACGTAGAGCCTTCAACATTTGCCAGATTATATAATGCCGATGAATTTTCACTATTTTTTGAAATAACAAACATATAATCCTTCTTAGCTTCCGACCATAAACCCAATGCTTCCTCTGCTATGCCTCTGTTAATATATGGGTCTATTTCACTAGGGTTTAAGTTTATTGACTTATTTTGGTCATTTATTGATCCTTCAGCGTCTCCAATGACAAGTCTTACATTTCCTCTATTGCTCAAACCAGCAGCATCATCAGGGTACAAATCGAGATAGTGATTCCATTCTGTTAAAGCTAGATTAAATTTTCCGGCCGAACTTAAATCTAATGCATTTTTAAACAAATCCTCTCTCGCAGATAATGAAAAGGATGGTGAAATATAAAAGATATTGACAAAAGCAAAAATTACTAAAACGCAAATCTTAAATTTTTTAAAAGTTATCATTTTTTGAATCGATATACTTTTTACCTGTAGCAGTGAGTAATCTTCCTCGAGGAGTTCTCGTGAGAAAACCAATTTTAATCAGATATGGCTCAACTAAAAATTCTAGCATCGAAGAATCATCACCCAATGCCGCCGCTATTGAATCGAGGCCAGTTGGAATATTATTGTTTTGATTTAAAAAAAACATGTATTGTCTATCTAAAGAATCCAACCCCTTTTCATCTATGTGGTAAGAATTTAGAGCATTTTTTACTAAATAATTAGAAATAACATTTGTTTGCTTAACAACTTGAGCATAATCTCTAACTCGTCTTAATAATCTCAAAGCAATTCTTGGAGTCCCGCGAGATATCTTTGCTAAATTATAAGATGCTTCATTTTCCAGATTAAGGTTTATTAATCGGGAGAAATTTATAATAATTTGTTGTAATTCATCGTATGTATAAAATTCGATTTTCTGAGATATACCAAATCTATCTCTTAGAGGGGCACTAATTGAAGCTAATTTAGTTGTGGCACCAATAAGAGTAAACCTAGGAAGATTAATTGTTCTACAACGTGCTCCTCTATTAGCTCCCATAGTTAAATCTATTCTAAAATCCTCCATTGCGGAATATAACAACTCTTCAGTTAACCTATTTAAGCGATGTATCTCATCAATAAATAGAACTTCCCCTTCTTTTAACCCAAGCAATAACCCTACAATATCTCTAGGTCTCTCAATTGCTGGTGCACTAGCTATCCTACATTTTTTGTTCATTTCATTGGCTATCAAAAAAGCCAGACTAGTCTTACCTAAACCAGGTTGTCCATATAAAAGAGTATGCTCTAAAGGTTCTTTTCTATAAATTGAAGCATCTATAGCTATCCTTAAATAAGACTTAAGTTGTTCTTGACCAATAAATTCTTTTAAAGAACTAGGGCGAGCAATATTCAGATTATTCTTTCTTTTTTCTTCTGGAATAACTTTTGAATCAACGAGCCTAAGCTCTTTTTTTTGAAATGAAAAATCATTATCGCCTATATTGGAAGAAATTATTGCCATAATAAAAGGTTAATTCCAATTCTTCTGAGTAGAAAATATTTTTACAACCAAAATGGCAAAAAATCCAAACAAAGTTCAAAAAAAAATTAAGAAGGAAAATAATTTTAAACGTCTTGCTGAAAATAGATATGCGAAATTTCAATATGCAATATCTGAAACAATCGAGGCTGGAATTGAACTTTTAGGGACTGAAGTAAAATCTATTCGAAACGGGAAAGCAAATTTAAGAGACGGATACTGTACATTCAGAGATGGTGAAATTTTATTATTAAATGTTCACATTTCACCACACAAAAATGTGGGGTCTTTTTTTAATCATGATCCATTAAGAAATAGAAAGTTGCTATTACACAAGAAAGAGATAATCAAACTAAAATCTAAAACTGAAAAAAAAGGGATGACTATTGTTCCATTATCTCTTTATTTAAAAGGTTCATGGATAAAACTAACTATTGGAGTCGGAAAAGGGAAAAAATTACATGACAAAAGACAAGATGAAAAACAAAAGAGTATGAAAAAAGAAATCAACTCTGCACTAAAAAGATAAAAATATTTTTTAAATTTAATAAAACTATGAGTCTAAACTTACTGAACTTGGAGGCGGAGAAGGATCTGGATCTGCAATCAACATATGTTGTAAGACAGTTTCAGGTCTCTCACTATCTCTCCAGCGAATTTTATAAGCAGGCATTTTTGTACCTCTGCTCGTAGTTTGCTCTACTGGTTCCATAACCCATCCTCTTCTTGATCGGCCTTGAGGATTTCTTTTCACTACTGCATCCGCATGTTTGAAACGGAAACCAACACGTTCACCACTCATTTAAAAAATTTCGTATTGGATTAATTTCTTTATTTTACTTCATTCAAGGGTAATTTTTCACTTTTATTTGAAGTTATTTCTGGTTTTAACAATGGGAAAGGGATTACATCTCTAATTGACGGACTATTTGTAATTAACATGATAAGTCTATCAATCCCTATACCTAAGCCTCCAGTAGGCGGCATGCCAATCTCTAAAGCATTCAAAAAATCTTCATCTATACAATGAGCCTCTAAATCTCCATCATCTCGTAGAGATTGTTGTAATTGCATTCTCTCTCTTTGATCTACTGGATCTATTAACTCACTAAAAGCATTTGCTAGCTCTCTACCAACAATGAATAATTCGAATCTCTGAACCATTTCTTTATTATCAAGATGAGGCCTAGCTAAAGGAGAAATCTCAACAGGATAATCGATAACAAAAGTAGGTTCTATGAGTTTTGATTCTACTCTTTGTTCGAATACCTCATTTAAAAGTCTTCCTATAGTATTTACCTTTGAAGAAAATTCAATGTTTATACTTTGAACGGCTTTTTTTGCTTCTAGAAAGTCTCCACGAAAAGAATCAAAATCAATCCCTGTATATTTTTTGACTATATCTTTCATAGATATTCTCAACCAAGGTTTAGAAAAATCTATTTCCTTATTTTGATAATTTATAGTTAAAGATCCACATGCATCATTTAAAACCCCTTTAATCATTTCTTCTGTTAAATCCATCATATCTACATAGTTAGAAAAAGCTTGATAAATTTCAACTGAAGTAAATTCCGGATTATGTCTTGTACTTATTCCCTCATTACGGAAGATTCTTCCCAATTCATAAACTCTCTCAAAACCTCCTACGACCATTCTTTTCAGATGCAATTCAGTAGCTATTCTTAGATAAAGAGGAATATCTAATGTATTGTGATGAGTAATGAATGGTCTTGCTTCTGCACCACCAGCCTCAGATTGCAGAATTGGAGTCTCTATCTCTAAAAAATTTCTATTATCTAGCCATTTCCTTATATAACTGATACATTTTGCTCTTGTTTTAAATACATTTTTTGATTGAGGATTAACTATTAAATCTAAATAACGTTGTCTATATCTTTTTTCAATATCAGTCAACCCATGCCATTTATCGGGTAAAGGTTGCAAAGATTTAGATAACATTTCCCATTTTTCAACTTTAATTGAAAGCTCACCTTTATTAGTTTTTTTAATATTTCCATAGACGCCTATCCAATCACCAATATCTACTAATTCCTTAATATCCTCAAAAGAAAGTAATTTTTGGGTTTCGATATTGCAATCAATAATCTTTTTATCTAAATAAAGCTGAATCTGACCTTGTTGATCACTTATTGTGAAAAAGGCAATTTTACCCATAACCCTTTTGGTCATAACTCTTCCAGCAATAGAGACATTGAAGGTTTCTTCTTGACCATTTTCCAAATAATTAAATTTTTCAATAAGGTATTTAGTTGAATGGGAAATTTTAAAACTTTCTGCATAGGGAGCAAATCCTTTACTAACTAATGCATTAGCTTTTTGTAGGCGGGCATCTCTTATTTCAGACAAAATTTACTCTAATATATTTGTTTTATTTAATAAAAGTATCAGACTAAGGCTTAACTTGCCAAAGATGTTGCAGTTTCGCCTACTCTCTGAGATGCATAACCAATACCGCGTACAGTTAATATTAATTCTGGATTTCTTGGATCTGGCTCCAATTTACCTCTTAATCTAGCCACGTAAACATCTACAACTCTTAAATCTGCAGCTCTCCTTGGCGGATAACCCCATAACTGTTCTAGGATTTCAGCTCGTGGAACAACTTTACCCGGTTCATCGAATAATAATTCTAAAAGACTAAATTCTGTGTAAGTCAGGCTAATCCTTTCACCAGCTCGAGAAACTTGTCTGCGATTAGTATCAACAACTAAGCTTCCAAATTTCATTACTCCTTTACCAGATGGAACTTCTTTCGTTTCGGTAATAGATACAGTCGGACCCATCCTTCTTAATATAGTTGCGATCCTAGCCTCTAACTCTTTTGGGCTAAACGGTTTAGATAAGTAATCATCAGCTCCTAAATCTAAACCTGCAACTCTCTCTGAAATTGCTTCTAAAGCGGTTAAGAATATTATAGGTACAACTGATTCGGCTCTAATTCTTCTGCAGACTGCAAACCCATCCATTTTTGGAAGCATAACATCAAGAACTATCAAATCTGGAGAATCTCTGTGAAAAGATTCAAGAGCTTCTTCGCCGTTAGTTGCTGAATAAACTTGATAACCTGCCAGTTGAAGTCTTGTAACTAATACCTTCAAAACTGCTGGTTCGTCATCAACAACTAAAATTCTAGCTTTTGACATAGTTAAAAAAGATTTCTCAATATTCCAAAGCAAATAATTGCAATGAATTTTATTCTAACAATTAAAAATATAACATCACGAACCCTCAAAGAGATATTCCTTAGATTTACAGAAATTTTAAATATTTTAATAATATGGATTTTTTCGAACACTTTTAATTCTTTGAAGAATTATTTATTGTGCTTTTCTAGATGAAATTCTAAGTATTCTTAAAAATTGGGTGCAAATTAGAGGGGCAAAAAAACCAGTAAGAAAAACTTCAGCTAAAATATTATTAAAACTGGGCATAAAAATTAAAAAAGTACTATCTGAAAAATCTTTAATTAAAATCTGCAAAAAAATTAGAGCCCCACATATAAAACTTCCAAAAGAACAAATTAAACCATATCTGAAATGTCCTACCAAGAAATCACTATTAAATTTTATCCTCCCAAAACAAAATCCACATATAACTAAGCCTGGAATTTGAGTAAAATTACCATCCAAAGTTAAAGAATCTAGAATTATTCCTAAAAACAAGCCGAATATTAGTCCATTAATTGATCCATTGATCATTGACCATGGCAATAGCCAAAATAAAGGCCAATATGGTTGAGCTCCTAAAAATCCAAGCCAATTAGGGTGCCATAAAAAAATAATTGGGACAAAAATAAAAAAAATTATTGATAATTTTTTTGTAAAAAATTTATTCATTTATTTTTACTTTCAAAATTTGTACCCAATCAATTACATGAGGTTTTGCAAAAAGTGATATTTTTGCTATTTTTTTTGTTTTGAATGGTTCAGCCACAGATTGAACAATACCAATAGGTATATTTGGGGGTAATAAAGTACTAGCAGGTGAAGATGAAACAAAATCTCCAACTTTTATGTCAGCATCTTTTGAATATAATATTAAGCTTGGATAATCATCTCCTAAACCAACCAGTAAACCACTAATTTTAACTCTATCTACCCATACGCCTAATTTGCTTTCTGGTGAGGTTAACAAAGTTACTGAAGAAGTAAATAAAGAAGTATTTTTTACTCTACCTAATAATCCACCGGGGCCTATTATTGTACTACCTATTTCTACTCCATCTTTTGAACCTTTATTTATAATGATTTGTCTCCACCAACTCCCTGTTTTTCTCGAAATAACTGCAGCGGAAATATTATCAATATTAGATGATTCTTGGATATTTAAAATTTTTCGCAATCTCGTATTATCCTGTTCAAGAAGATTTAGTTTTATCAGAGATTCTTGATCTTTACTTTTAAGAATAACTTCTTTTTGAAATTGACCAGGCCAAAAAGGCTTTGAAATAAAATAATAAAAATCCTTATAAATAGATCCTTTTGATATTCTTACGAAAACCAAGAGCAAAAGAATTAAAAATAATATCAAATTTTTCTTTTTTTGCCGCAAACGACTAGTAGAAATCAGTCGGATATCTAACATACTTTTAATCTTTTAGCGATTGCCTTATAAAGTCTGGAGTATCAACAACTTTTTTAAGTTTTTTAAAATCATCCAAGACACCTCCACATCCATTAACTACACATAGCAGTGGATCTTCTGCTATGTGTGTAAAAATTCCTGTTTCATGGCTCAATAAATCATTGATTCCTCTTACTAAAGCTCCACCTCCTGCAAGCATAATGCCTCTATCGACAATATCTGCAGCGAGTTCAGGAGGGGTTCGCTCTAAAGTTCTTTTTACAGCTTCAACTATTTTGCTTAATGTATCAGCCATGGCTTCTCTAATTTCTCCTGATGTCAAAGTTATCGACCTAGGTAGACCAGATAAAAGATGTAAGCCTCTTACCTCAAAAGTAGTTTTATCAAAATCATCATCTGGAAATGCAGATCCAATTTTGATCTTAATATCTTCTGCAGTTCTCTCTCCAACAACCAAATTGTGAACTTTCTTGAGATATAAGGCAATTGATTCATTTATATCGTCGCCAGCTATTCGAACAGATTCACTTAATACAGTTCCACCCAAACTTAATACTGCAACCTCAGTAGTACCGCCCCCAATATCAACAATCATTGTTCCAACAGGTTCAGTTACTGGCAATGAGGCTCCTATTGCTGCTGCAACAGGTTCATCAATTAAGTGAACTTCTCTTGCTCCGCTTAATCCAGCTTCTCTGACGGCTCTCCGCTCAACACTAGTCACTCCACTTGGAATACCAATAACTATTCTTGGAGCTAATATACCCTTTCCTTCACTACATTTTTGAATAAAAGTTTTTATCATTTGCTCTGCAGCATCAAAATCTGCGATTACACCATCTCTTAGAGGTCTTACAGCCTTTATATTGCCAGGTGTTCTTCCAAGCATTAACTTTGCTTCATTACCAACAGCCAATGGTACCCCTTCTTCTATGTCCATGGCTACTACAGAAGGCTCTTGTAAAACAACTCCTTTACCAGCTAGATGGATAAGCGTGTTGGCCGTCCCCAAATCTATGCCAATGTCTCTGGAAAATTTAAGTCTGTTAAAAATCACAATACTAATTCTTTTGTATAAATAATATATCTATTTTTTGTTAGGCTTCCACAATTCTTGAATTTGGTTATGAATAGCACGCAAAACTTTGAGCAGAAACTGAAAATATGATTAGTATAAAAAAAAATATATTATGGAAATCAACACTATTAATCTAGTTGGCAGAGCTGGCAAAGAACCAGATGTCAGATATTTTGAATCAGGTAGTATCGTGGCGAATTTCACTCTTGCAGTAAACAGAAGAAGTAGAGATGAAGAGCCAGACTGGTTTAATTTAGAAATATGGGGGAAACAAGCCCAAATAGCAGCAGATTATGTAAAAAAAGGATCTTTAATCGGAATTACAGGGAGCTTTAAAATTGATAGTTGGAAAGATAAAAATACTGGGGAAGATAGATACAAACCAGTTGTTAGAGTTGATAGATTAAACTTGTTAAGTTCACGAAAAGAGTCTGATAATAACCAAAATTCTAACTACAACGAGTCCAATGAAATACCTTTCTAAGAAATATTTTTTAAAAATCTAAGAAGTAGTTTTATCAAAGAAATATTGAAAAATTAAAATTGGCAGAATGACATATTTAATTTTGTCTAAGTAATTATGGAAGTCTTTTAAAACATTAAAAAAAAATTTTGAATTTGAAGTAAGAAAAACTATAAAAATTCAACTTAAACTTAATATCTATAAAGTTCTGGTTTATAAGGACCTTCAACAGAAACATTAATATAATCAGCTTGTTCTTTTGTTAATTTTGTTAGTTTTGCACCAATTTTATCAAGATGTAATCTAGCTACCATTTCATCTAAATGTTTTGGCAAAACATAAACCTCTTTAGCATATTTTTCTGACTTATTGAAAAGTTCTATTTGAGCAAGTACCTGATTAGTAAAAGAATTACTCATAACAAAACTTGGATGTCCAGTGGCACAACCTAAGTTAACTAATCTACCTTCAGCTAAAAGGATTATTTTATTGCCACTCGGTAGAGTTATATGATCAACCTGTGGCTTAATATTTTCCCATGGGTAATCTTTTAATGAAGCCACATCAATTTCATTATCGAAATGACCAATATTACAGACTATGGCCTCATCTTTCATCTTTAAAAGATTTTCGTTGGTTATAACCTGATAGTTCCCAGTTGCAGTAACAAATATATCTATGTCTTCCACAACATCGTCTAAAGTAACAACGCTAAAACCTTCCATTGCCGCTTGAAGAGCACAAATTGGATCAACTTCAGCAACTTTTACAATTGCACCAAGTCCTCTTAGAGACTGGGCGGAACCTTTACCTACATCACCAAAACCCATTACTAAAGCAACCTTCCCAGCAATCATCACATCAGTGGCACGCTTTATACTGTCAACTAAAGATTCTCGGCAGCCATATAAATTATCAAATTTACTCTTAGTTACTGAATCATTAACGTTGATAGCAGGGAAAGGTAAAGCATTTTGCTTTTGCAATTGATAAAGTCTTGCAACTCCCGTTGTAGTTTCTTCAGTGACACCAATGATATTACTCTTAATTCTAGAATAAAAGTCACTATCATTTTCCAACTTAGACTTAATAGAATTAAATAACGCAATTTCTTCTTCATTGCCGGGATTATCTAAAACAGATAAATCTTTTTCTGCTTTACTACCAAGTATCAATAGGCCAGTTGCATCTCCCCCATCATCAAGAATCATATTTGGGGATTCCGAACCCCAATCAAGAATATTGTGAGTATACTCCCAATATTCGTTAAGAGTCTCACCTTTTTTTGCGTATACAGCAATTCCTTGATCTGCGATAGCTGCTGCTGCATGATCCTGTGTTGAAAAAATATTGCATGAAGCCCATTTCACCTCTGCACCAAGATGCACAAGAGTTTCTATTAAGACTGCTGTCTGAATAGTCATATGAAGACTTCCAGCTATTTTTGCACCTTTTAATGGCTTTTCAGATTGATATTTATCTCTAAGTGCCATTAATCCAGGCATTTCCGTTTCTGCAATTTTAATTTCTTTACGACCAAAATCTGATAAAGAAATATCAGCGATTACGTAATTAGGTGTAGAGGTCTTAACTGAATCTGCAATAACCATATCTAGTAAGTACTTTTTCTATTAAACTATAAATGATTTTTATGTAATTTTGTGTTTGTTGAGAATTTAAAAGAGACTTTAAATTTAGGGAAAAAACTCTCACACAAATTAAATCCCCAATCAATTGTTTTATTACAGGGTCCAATTGGGGCTGGGAAAACTTCATTTGTTCAAGGGATTGCTAAAGGCTTATCAATCTCTGAGGACATTACAAGCCCTACATTTGCTTTATCCCATCACTATAACTCAGGAAAAATTCCACTATTTCACCTTGATTTGTACAGGTTAGAAAATGTTTCTTCAGCAAAAGAACTTTTTTTTTCAGAAGAAGAAGAGGCATTACAAAGACGAGCTATTTTAGTTATTGAATGGCCAGAATTAATAGAAACAGTTGTTGAAAAATTCTGGAAAATAGAAATTAGTTACGCAAAAAATCATGGAAGACACTACGAAATAAGAGATCCCAAAAATTTATTAACTTTCTCATAGTATGGCTGTTGCTCGATGGCGCCTTCACCAAGACAAGTTAATAATCCACAAACGCCCGCAAACTTAATGCAATCCTCTATCTCCTGTTTATTGGAAGGATATCCAGAAGAAATTAATTTTGAAATTAAGCCAGCTAGAAAAGCATCACCTGCGCCAGTTGTATCAACAATTTTTTGTGAAGTAGGAGTTTCGGTAATTCCCTGCAATTCATTGATATGCCATGAAACGGGATTTTTCCCATCAGTTATTATTACATCTGGTCGATTAGACAATTGTTGAGATATTAGCAAGGGATTCTCATCCTCAAAAAACAAAGTTGCTTCTTCTTTAGCAAGTTTTAAAACATTTGCATGATTTAAAAAATTCTTTATTAAACTGACTCTTGCTGCTTTAGTAATTTCTGATGAAAAACTTGAATGTTCCCAAAAGACCTCTCTCCAATTCAAATCAATAACTATTTTGACTTCAAATTTTTTAGCCTGTTCAAGAAGAAAAAAAATAGTCTCTGCTGATATTGGAGAAGATAATAATATCGTTCCTGTAATCAAATATTTGGTTTCTAGAAAAAAATTCTCCAAATTTAAAATTTCTTTTTCGATTAATTTCTTACTAAGAACTTCGTCTGCAAAACATGAATGAGGACTTTCCTCAAAGCCTGAAAAAAAACGATCTCCAAATTGATCTCTACCCACATTAACCACGCGAGTAGATGAATCATTATCTAATTGCAAGAAATCTATATTAACGTCCAATTCATTAAATTGAGCAATAAATTTTTTTCCATAATCATCACTACCCAAACTTCCTATAAATATTGAATCTATTTTTAATTTTCTTAATGCGCAAGCAACGTTAGCCGGCGCACCACCCAAAAAATCTGTAAATCCTTGATTTGATCTATTTCTGATTCTGTCTATTAAAGCCTCTCCAATACATATGACCTTTTTCTTTTTCATGAAATGAACGCTTTTTCTTAACTTAAGAATAATTTATTAAAAAACGAATAATTTTTTTTTGAATTAAAGTTTAATTAAAAACATATTCATAGTGTCTTTAAACAAATCTGAAACTTGGAAGTGGAAAAATTGGGAAATTTCATGGTCTTTATCAAAGGAATCTAATTCTGAAAAAAATATAAAAATTTTATTAGTTCATGGATTTGGAGCATCAAAAAACCACTGGAGAAATAATCAAGATTTTCTTGGTAAATTTTCTAACTGCTACGCAATTGACTTATTAGGATTTGGAAAAAGCAGTCAGCCTAGTGCTTTATTAAATTATGAACCTGAGAAAGAAAACTCAATTAAATATTCATTTGACTTATGGAGTAATCAAATATCAACATTTTGTGCAGAGGTAATAAAATCTCCTGTTTACTTGGTAGGAAATTCAATTGGTGGTGTTATTGCATTGAAAGCTGCTGAAATCCTCAAAGATAATTGCAAGGGTCTTATTTTGATTGATTGTGCACAAAGAACTATGGATGATAAACGTTTAAAAAAAGGGGATATCTTAATGAATCTACTAAGACCCATTCTTAAAACAGTAGTCAGACAAAGAGTAATTAGTAATACACTTTTTACAAGAGCTGCTAATCCGAAAGTTATAAAGAAAATACTTGAACAAGCTTACCCTTCAGGAAATAATATCGATAAAGAATTGATTGAAATACTTTATCAACCTTCTCAAAGGAAAAATTCTAAAGAAGCATTTCGTGGATTTATTAACTTATTTGATGACTATCTTGCTACAGACCTTTTTGATAAGGTTGATATCCCAATACAACTAATATGGGGAGAAAAAGATCCCTGGGAATCATTAGATGAAGCAATAGAATGGGAGAAAAATTTTAAAAATATTAAAAGATTAGATATTATTAAGGGCGCTGGCCATTGTCCACATGATGAAGAACCTGAAAAAACAAATAATTTAATACATGAATTTCTTCAGGAAACAAAATAAGCTTCTACATTATCACTAAGTCTTCTTAAGCCTCTCAATCCATCTCGTTCCAAATTTCTTACTCGATCTCTACTTATTCCTAATACCCTTCCTATTCCTGTAAGGGACATTGGCTCATCTCCATCCATACCATATCTCATTCTTAAAACTCTACATTGAAGATCAGGCAATTGATGTAGTAGAGAATGAAGATCTCCTCTCATGCAATCCATCTCTATTTGTTCGTCTGGCAAATCCTCGCCACCTGCTAGTAGATCTAATAAAACTGTGTCTTCACCATCACCAACTTTTGTTTCAAGACTAACTGGTTGTCCAGCTTTACACATTAAATCTTTAACATCTTCTTCAGGTAGTTCTACGTATTTAGCAAGTTCACTTACTGTTGGAGTTCTAGACATCTCTTGACTCAACTCTCTTTGACCTTTTTTCAATTTATTCAACATCTCAGTAATGTGAATTGGTAGCCTTATTGCTCTACTTTTTTCAGCAATTGCTCTAGTAATGCCTTGTCTAATCCACCAATATGCATATGTTGAGAATTTATAACCTCTTGCTGGGTCAAATTTCTCAACTCCTCTAACAAGCCCAATTGTCCCCTCTTGGATTAAATCTAATAATTCCATATTTCTCTTGGTATATTTTTTTGCAACACTTACTACCAACCTCAAATTAGCCGCAACCATTCTTTCCTTAGCTCTTTGTCCAGCTCTCAATCTTTTCTTTATTATCGAAGAGGAAAGATTTAATTTTTCTGATAATTCCTCAACACTGGGTTTATCTCCTGTTAACTCGATAATTTCTAATTCCGCCCTTTCTACTTGCATGTATTCCTGTACCTGCCTGCCGAGAGTAATTTCTTGCTCATGAGAAAGTAGTGGAACTCTACCGATATCCCTCAAATATGATCTAACAAGGTCAACATCGTTACTAGCTTTTAAGCTTGCAATTGTAGTTAATTTATTCTCACTTATTGTTTCAGAGGACATGAAAGTTTAATGTTGTTTTGTAAACAATACCATTAAGAAATGTAAAGTTAAACAAAAAAATCCACATTTTTACAAAAATGAGAATAAATACCTAGTTAATTTAGAGGAATGAAGAGCTTAATAACCATTTTGCAGTACTTAGATAAATAAAAACACCTGCAATATCAGTAACAGTTGTTATGAAAGGAGAAGACATTAAGGCTGGATCCAACCTCATCCTGTCAAACAACAAAGGAAGAATAGCGCCTGTCGTAGCAGCTAAAGTTGTTATTGATATTAAACTTATTCCTACAGCAGATGCTATTAAAGGTCCTTCTCCTTGCCACCAAGCAAAGGGGAATACGACCAGCATCATCAAAATACCCAAAAGAGCACCAGTTATTGCCTCTTTAGCAACCGCCTTAATTGCACCAAGAGACTTCAACTTCTGGGTACTTAAACCCCTAATAACAACAGTTGAACTTTGAGCGCCAACATTTCCTCCAGTTCCTATAAGAAGCGGAATAAATGCAGCTAATAAAACTATTTCTTTTAATATTTGATCATTCATCGCAATTACTTTTGTCGTCAAACCATTTGCTAAAACCAAAATTAACAACCACAAAATTCTTCTTCGAGCTATTGTAAATAAACTACTTTGAAAATAGTCATCCTCATCTCCAGGTTGAACTGCCCCCGCTGCATAAATATCCCTTGTTGCTTCCTGCTCTATAACATCAATCAAATCATCAACAGTTACAATCCCGACAAGTCTTTTTTCTTTATCAACAACTGGGAGCGCCAAAAAATCATATCTTTGAATTGCTCTTGCGACTTCTTCTTGATTTGTATTAGTAGAGATATTTACTACATCTTTTGTCATTACATCTCCAATCGGCTTAGAAGGATCTGCAGTTACCAAATCTCTCAAAGAGAGAATACCCGTTAAATGCCTTTCTTTATCCGTTACATACAAACTATATATTGTTTCTGTAAATGGAGCTCTTTTTCTGACCAAAGATAGAGCCTCAGCTGCCGTTTGCATTTCTTTAAGGTCTATGAATTCAGTAGTCATTAATCTTCCAGCAGTCTCAGGCTCATATCCAAGTAATTCAGCTGTTACCTTTCTTTCACCAGGACTAAGTGCAGATAAAAATTTCCGTACAACTTTTGCAGGTAGTTCATCAAAAAGTTGAACCCTATCATCAGGAGACATCTTCTCAACAATTTCTAGAACTTCGCCTGAACGAAGTCTGTCTAATAAAGTTTGTTGAACTACTGGATCTAAATATTCATAAACTTCAATTGCCTCATTTTTCTTTAACAATCGAAATGCTAATGCCTGCAATATTAGTGGAAGGCTTCCAATAGCATCTGCAATATCAACAGGTTGGGAAGGCTCCAAAAGTAATTTTGCCTCGTCATAACTTCCTGCAACTAACAATTCTTCAAGTTGAATAGTAATATTTTCTCGAGTAATTAAATCTGAAGATAAGGTTGTAATCGTTTCAAGGTTATTTTCATCCATAAATATAATTCCTTGTCAAAGTAACAACACCATTATATGAAATCTAAGTAATTTTTCTACTTATCCAGAAGCCGAAATACATAGTGAATAAATTAACGATAAGGATTAAATTAAAAAAAATTATGAATTTTATCCAATCTCCTTGATTAAAAATTTTGTATAAAAAATATATAAATCCGCTATAAGATGTAAAACAAGAAAAAAAACCGCTTAATAAAATTTTTTCTGTTGAGTAACTTAACCTTCTACTTATTATAATCCCAACAAAAAATGATCCGATTATTGAAATAATTAAATTATTGTCAATAAATATTCTTAATAAAGTGCCTATATAACAAGCTAAGAGAATATAAATAAACGTTCTTATTTTCACTTTACAAGAAATTGCGTAAGAAAATAGCCTAAAAAAAACAAAAGAAAAGAAAAAGCTATCACTTCTACATAATGAAGAAATAATTTAAGAAATTTTTTCTTTTTGAATAAAATAAATAGTTGGTAAATAAAGGAGGAAAATGTGCTAAAACATCCTAAAAAACCAATATAAAAAAATAAATAAATTTGATTATTGAGAAAATTTGATGCTATTAAAATTCCTAAAAAAAATGAAGCTGTTAAATTTACTATCGAAGTATTTTGTATTAAGATCCTCATTATTAATCCAAAAGTACTACCCAGTAAAATTATACTTATTGAACTAAAATCCAAAAGTTACATTTTTATCCATCCTTTTGTAATCCTATTGGGATTGTCTAATAATTTATTAGAAGCTAATTCAACCCTAACCCAAATTTCATTTTCGCTCACTTTCCAATTACGTAAAACTGTTAAAGTTGTTCCAATATCAAGAACTAATAATTTGTTAGCGTTGATTTCAGGAACAGAATAAAGTGAAGTATTAGAATTCAAAATAATTTCTTTAGTATTTGGATAGTTATTTTGGTTCAAACTTTTTTGAATTCCGCCTGCAGGCAATGTAATTGGAGCGATTAATGCAAAAGTAATCAAGCAAAAATTTCTAAGAAGATTGTGATTCATATATCTAAAGTTGCCATATCTAAGTTACTACTATGAGTTTCAATAAATTCCCTTCTCGGAGCAACTTTATCTCCCATTAGTATATTAAATATTCTATCGGCTTCCAGTGCATCTTCAATTTCAACCCTTTTCATCATCCTAGTTTGAGGGTTCATAGTTGTGTCCCACAATTGTTTTGGCATCATCTCACCTAATCCCTTAAATCTTTGAATATTGTAATTTGCCTTTTCTCCAAAATTTTCAATTACATCCTTTAGTTGATTCTCGTTATAACAGTAATTATGATTCTTACCTCTTTCAACTTTATAGAGAGGAGGACAAGCAATGTATATAAAACCTTTTTCAACAAGTTCTCTTTGGTATCTATAGAAAAATGTGAGTAATAAAGTTCTGATATGCGCCCCATCAACATCAGCATCAGTCATAATTACAACTCTATGGTATCTCAAAGAACTTTCATCAAACTCTTCACCTTTTATTCCTAATCCTAAAGCAGTTATTAGTGACTGAATTTCTGTATTTTTATATATCTTTGTATCGTCAGTTTTCTCGATATTAAGAATTTTACCTCGTAAAGGCAAAATAGCTTGAAAATTTCTATCTCTTCCTTGTTTTGCAGACCCTCCAGCAGAATCTCCCTCAACGATATAAATTTCTGATTCTGATGGATCTCTCGAGCTACAATCTGCTAATTTACCAGGCAGTGTTGAGCTTTCAAGCACACTTTTTCTTCTGACTAATTCCCTAGCCCTTCTTGCAGCTTCAGCCGCATTAAATGATTGAATTGCCTTTTCAAGAATCAAGTCCAAAATTCCAGGGTTGAATTCCATAAATTTTGTTAGAGCTTCCCCAATTAGGGAATCAACTATTCCTCTTACTTCCGTATTCCCTAATTTTGTTTTTGTTTGTCCTTCAAATTCTGGATCAGGAACTTTAACTGATAAAACTACGGTTAAACCCTCTCTAATATTTTCACCAGCTAAATTTTTATCAATGTCTTTTCTTTTGCCTCTCTTTTTTGCAAGATTATTGAAAGTTCTTGTCAAAACTGTTTTTAAACCTTCAATATGCGTACCTCCATCAATAGTTCTAATATTATTTGCAAAACCTAAAATATTATCTGAATATACATCTGAACACCACTGTAAAGCTGCTTCTACATAAACGTCTTCTTTCTGAGAGTCAACATATATTATTTCAGGATGTATGGAATCCTTTTCTGCATTCATGTATTGAACATACTCTTTAATACCGCCTTGATATAAATAAATTTCTTCTTTGAAAGAACCATCTGATAATTGATTTCTCTCATCTCTAAAAACTATTTTTACACCGCCATTCAGATAAGCGAGTTCTCTTAACCTAGATGAAAGCAAAGCATATTCAAACTCAATTCCACCAGAAAAAATTGTTACGTCAGGTTTAAAACAAATAGTTGTTCCTTTTTTAAAAGGTTTCACTGACTGTTTTTTTGCATACAATTCACCCTTTGATACACCTTTTTCAAATCTTTGATTAAACTCACTTCCGTCCCTATAAACAGTCACATTAACCCATTCACTTAAAGCATTGACTACAGATATTCCTACTCCATGCAAGCCACCAGAAACTTTATAGCCTCCACTTCCAAATTTACCTCCTGCATGGAGAACAGTAAGTACAGTTTCTAAGGCACTTTTCCCAGTCCTTGGATGAATATCAGTTGGTATGCCTCGTCCATTATCAGAGATTAATGCTGATCCATCAGCTCGAAGAACTATTTCTATATGATCACAATGTCCTGCAAGAGCCTCATCGACTGAATTGTCAACAACCTCATATACTAGATGATGCAAACCTCTCGGACCTGTAGAACCTATATACATTCCAGGACGTTTACGAACAGGTTCTAACCCCTCTAAAACCTGAATTTGATCGGCGCCATAGTCATTTGAAATTTTATTAGATCTTTTGTCCGCACTCATTTATTATAAAAAAATAAAAACTTTTAAATCGTTATTTTAAAAGGACTTTCATTAAACTTACCACCGCAATAAGAGAAAGGCTCGAAGTCTATGAAAAATTTAATCTCTTTAAATTATATAACTAATAAATTTTTCTTCAAAAAATGATATGTCTTATCATCAACCCAATGTAATAGTTTTAATTGGAGCCACAGCAAGTGGCAAAACTGAATTAGCTATTGAGATTGCTGAATATTTTAAAACTCATATACATAATATCGACTCAAGACAAATTTATAAATATATGGATATTGGAACAGCCAAACCATCTAAAAATCAACAAAAAAAAATAAAGCATTTTTTAATAGATATTGAACTGCCTATCAATCCAATTAATGTTAAACAATTTCAAGAAATAGCTAAAAAATCAGTTCAGAAAGAAATTAATCAAAATTATTTACCTTTTCTTGTTGGAGGAAGTGGTTTGTATATGAACTCAATTATAAAAGGATTTTTTATACCAGATGTTCCGCCGCAAAATTATTTAAGAGAACAATTAGAAGAACTTAGTCAGGATGAGCGTTGGGAGCTATTAAAAAGTTGTGATCCGATATCAACAAAAAAAATCAATTTTGCAGATCATATTAGAACCATAAGAGCTTTAGAAGTTTTTTATGTGACAGGTAAACCTACATCAGCTCAAAAAGTGCAAAATCCTCCTGAATGGAGAATTCTTGAGCTTGGATTAGATAGAGATGATTTAAAGGAAAGAATTTTGTTTAGAACAAAAAATATGTTCTTGTCTGGACTTGTTGAAGAAACAGAAAACCTTATTTCACAATTTGGATCTGCCTTACCAATTTTAAAAACTATTGGATATCGAGAAGCAAGTGATGTAATAAATAACCATCTCACAATTGATAAGGCTATTGAGTTAACTACTACAAAAACTATCCAATTTGCTAAAAGACAAAAAACATGGTTTCGTAATAAAAATAATCCTATTTGGCTTAATAACAAAAACCTGCTAAAAGATGCAATAATTAGAATAGAGTCTTTTTTAGGCTAACTCTCTAAAGTAATAGATTTTGTTTATCGTCCAATCAATTTTTCACTGAACTGAATGCCTCCACGCCCTCGCTTTGACAACCGCTCTCCTGTTAGAGAGCTACCTAATATTAATGAAAGAATAAAATACCCTCAATTAAGAGTTGTTGATTCCGATGGAAACCAATTAGGTGTAATTGATAGGTCAAAAGCATTAGAAATAGCCTCTCAAAGAGGACTTGATTTAGTTTTGGTAAGCGAAAAGGCAAATCCTCCAGTTTGTAGAATCATGGACTATGGAAAATATAAATTTGAACAAGAAAAAAAAGCAAAGGAAGCAAGAAAAAAATCTCATCAAACAGAAGTAAAAGAAGTAAAAATGAGGTACAAAATTGATAAGCATGATTATGACGTACGCATAGGTCAAGCTACTAAATTTTTAAAATCAGGAGACAAAGTAAAATGCACTGTGATTTTTAGAGGAAGAGAAATTCAACATTCAAATTTAGCTGAAACACTCCTTTTAAAGATGGCTCATGATTTAGAAGAGCAATCAGAAGTTCAACAAAAGCCAAAAAGAGAAGGGAGAAACATGATTATGTTTTTAAGCCCTAGAAAAACTCCCCTTACAAAAAAAGATGAAGGATGAGAAATTGTTATCAAAAAATATGACAAATGTTAAACTGTCACTATAGATAAAAATTAATTTGTCAGGATTCTTTTAAAGTGAGATTTAATATTCAACAAGAAAGTGATATCCCAGCATCGACGCAACTTTATAATCAGATTTGTTTTGCAATAGCAGCAAGACATTATCCTCCAGGTCATAGACTGCCAAGCACCAGGCAACTTGCAATGCAAACTGGACTTCATCGTAATACAATAAGTAAAGTTTATAGACAACTTGAAATAGACGGGGTTGTTGAAGCAATAGCTGGTTCAGGAATTTATGTAAGAGATAATATTAATAAAAAAGAATTCAAAAAATCATTTTACTCAAAAAATAAAACAAGTAAACAACCAGATCAAGAAGCAAGGGGCGCTATTGATAACTTTATAAATCTTGGATGTACATTACAGGAAACAAGAGAAATCTTAACCAAAGAAATTGATTGGCGTATTAAATGCGGAGCTAAAATCATTGTTAGTACTCCAAGAGAAGATGTAGGAGCCTCTATGCTAATAGCGGAAGAACTCTCTCCAAAAGTTAATGTGCCGGTAGAAGTTATTCCTATGGAAGAACTTGAAAAAGTTTTAAGTAATTCTAGTAATGGAACTATTGTCACAAGTAGATATTTCTTGCAACCTTTAGAAAAAGTTGCGAGACAATATGGAGTTCGCGCGATCGCAGTCGATTTGAGTGACTTTCAAAAAGAATTAAAAATTCTTCAAGAGTTAAGTACTGGAAACTGTGTAGGTATTGTTAGTATTAGTCCTGGATTGTTGAGAGCTGCAGAAGTTATCATACACAGTATGCGAGGAAGTGAATTAATGCTTTTAACGGCAATCACAGATAATAAAAATAGATTACTCTCACTTTTAAAGGCTTCAAATTACATAATCTGTGATGGTCCTAGTTTATCTGTTGTAGAAAACACGTTATTAAAAAACCGATCTCAGCTTATGAGACTGCCTCAAATAATATGCGCTAAAAATTATTTAAGTATCGAAACAATAAATCATTTAAAAAAAGAAATTGGAGTTATTAATTAGAATATGATTCTGAGAACTTTGAAATCAGATATAGAAATTATCAGAGAAAGAGATCCTGCTGCTAGAGGAATATTAGAGATTTTTCTTTGCTACCCAGGATTCCAGTCAATAGTTATTCATCGGTTCACTCATAAACTATGGCAATTAAAATTACCCTTAATTCCACGCTTTTTAAGTCATCTAAATAGGCTTTTTACAGGTATTGAAATTCATCCTGGTGCCAAAATTGGTAAACGAGTTTTTATAGATCATGGGATGGGAGTTGTAATTGGTGAAACAGCTGAGATAGGTAATAATTGTCTGCTTTATCAGGGAGTTACTTTAGGGGGGACTGGTAAAAGTCATGGGAAAAGACACCCTACCCTAATGGAAAATGTTGTAGTTGGAGCAGGTGCAAAAGTTCTTGGATCTATCACGGTAGGATCTAATACACGTATTGGGGCTGGCTCAGTAGTTGTTCGTAATGTAGAGGGTAACAGTACTGTAGTTGGAATTCCTGGTAGAGTTGTTCATCAAAGTGGTGTAAAAGTAAATCCATTAGCTCACTCTGCCTTACCAGATGCTGAAGCTAATGTGATCAAAAATTTAATGGATAGAATTGACTTGCTTGAAAATGAAATACTTAAATTACAAAAAACTCTTCAATGTCTAGCCAATTCAGAATCCATCGATATTTCTAAACTTGGTGATTCACAGAATCTTAAAGACAAAGAAATTATTGAATTTCTTGGAGATGATGAATAGAGTATGAATTAATTTTTGTCGTCCTTATCAGTTTTAGGTTGAAACATAAACATTGAATAAATAACATTACGTCTCATATTAGTCATCATTTCGAGGAACATATCATATCCTTCATTTTTATATTCTATTAAAGGATCTTTCTGACCATAACCTCTTAATCCAACTGATTCCCTCAAGGAATCCATGGATTGAAGATGTTCTCGCCATAAATTATCGATTTGCTGCAAAATAAAAAATCTTTCAGCTTCTCTCATTAATCCTGACCGAATCTTTTCAATTTGTAATTCCTTTAAATCATAAGCTATGCGCAACTGCTCTTGAAGATAGTTTTTTAATTCTTCTATCGACAATAAATTTATGTCATCGGCTTTCAAATCATCTAATAAGTAAATAAATTCTTTGACTTTAGATAATAATTGAGTAATGTTCCATTCTTCAGGAGGAAGATCAGGATTAATATATGCCTCCACAATCTCACTCATTGTTCTTTCTCCATATCCTATAACTTGCTTCTTTAAGTCTTTTCCTTGCAAAACTCTTAGTCTTTCACTATAAACTGCTTTTCTTTGATTGTTCATTACCTCGTCATATTCAAAGACTTGTTTTCTTATATCGTAATAATAGGTCTCTACTTTCTTTTGAGCGCTTTCCAGAGACCTTGTAAGCATTCCTGACTCAATTGGCATATCTTCATCGACTCTAAATGCATTCATTAGATTTGCTACTCTGTCTCCGCCAAAAATCCTTAATAAATTATCCTCTAATGATAAAAAGAATCTTGTGCTCCCGAGGTCACCTTGTCTTCCTGCTCTTCCTCTAAGTTGATTATCAACCCTTCTTGATTCATGTCTCTCAGTACCTATGACATGTAAACCCCCTGCCTCTCTTACTTTTTTTTCTTCATTAATCAAAACTTTTTCATATTCATCTTTTACATCTGTTAGAGATTCTCTCAAAAGCTTTATAAGTTTATCTGTAGTTGGTGCTTTTTCTGCAGCTGTAGCAATCCTGTCATCCAATTCCAGAACAGAAAGTTGTCTGTCTCCCCAATTTTCTATAAGTTGATTAGATAAAAAAGTAAGTTTATCTTCAATTTCTTCGTTCAGTTTGCAAGGGAAAAGACTTATTGAAGAGTCTGGAATATTTTTTTTCAGATTTGAAACACCCTTAGATGAAAAACCGCCTTTAGTTTTTGGAATTCTTTGTTTAGGGATTGGTGGCTTATGCTCATTTTCTGGCTTAACTAAGAGAGGAACTAAAATCTCTTTTAATTTAAGTCTTGCCATATAGTCACTATTACCGCCAAGAATTATATCTGTTCCCCTACCAGCCATATTAGTAGCAATGGTAACTGCACCTGCTCTTCCTGCTTGAGCAATAATTTCTGCCTCACGTTCGACGTTCTCCGGCTTAGCATTTAACAAATTATGTGGGATTTTCTCTTCAGATAGAAGAGTACTAAGTAACTCACTTTTTTCAACACTTGTCGTACCAACTAAAACAGGTCTACCTTCTCTATGTATTTGTGCGGTTTCTTTAGCCACTGCTTTCCATTTACCTATTTCTGTCTTAAATACTTGATCAGGCCAGTCTTGTCTCTTCCTTATTTGATTTGTTGGTATGACTGTAGATTCTAATTTATAAGTTTTTTCAAATTCAACATCCTCAGTTTTTGCTGTTCCAGTCATACCTGCTAAACCAGGATATAGTAAGAAAAAATTCTGATAAGTAATAGATGCTAATGTTTGAGTTTCAGGCTGAATTTTAAGACTCTCTTTCGCTTCTATTGCCTGATGCTGCCCGTCACTCCACCGCCTACCAGGCATTACTCTACCTGTAAATTCATCCACTATTACAGCCTCATCATTTTTAATAATGTAATTGACATCTTTAATAAATAGTTCCTTAGCTTTTAAAGCATTAGTTATATAGTGTGCCCAAGGATCTTGGGGATTATATAAATCAACAACTCCCAAATACTCTTCACATTTAGCGAACCCCTGATCAGTTAATATGCAACTCCTCTGTTTTTCATCAACTTCATAATCCCCCTCTGGATCAATACCATCCTTACTTAATTCTTTTGCTTTAACTAAAGCCATAGCTAATTCTGAAGCTTTTTGGTATTTTTCTTGAGGTCTTTCAACTTGACCAGAAATGATTAGAGGTGTTCTCGCTTCATCAATTAATATTGAATCAACCTCATCAATCACACAGTAATTGAATCTTCTTTGTACTACCTCATCAATATCGGTAGACATATTATCTCTTAAATAATCAAAACCTAATTCTGAATTCGTGGCATAAGTTATATCGCAATCATAATTTTTCTTCCTCTCAACTGGACTCATATCTTGCTGAATCAAACCGACGGACAAGCCTAAAAAACGATGAACTTGCCCCATCCACTCAGCATCTCTTCTTGCTAAATAATCATTTACGGTAACAACATGAACACCTTTACCAGTTAAAGCATTTAAATAACAAGGTAATGTTGCTACAAGAGTTTTACCTTCTCCAGTCTTCATCTCTGCAATTTGACACTCATGTAAAACCATCCCTCCTATTAACTGAACATCAAAATGTCTCATATCAAGAACACGTTTACTTGCTTCTCTAACAATTGCAAAAGCTTTGGGCTGAAATTCTTTTAATAATTCCTTTTGTTTTTTAAAATCTAATTCAGATGAGATCATTGATTTTAGACTAAAAGTCTCTCTTCTCAAATCATCATCACTTAATTTGGAAATTTCTTCCTCTAAAAAATTTATATCTTCCACTATTGGTTGATAGCGCTTTAACTTTCGTGTATTTGGGTCTCCCAACAAAAGTTTTAGCATAAGTAAAAGCCCCTAATTAATTCATCCTATTACAAACATTATAAATTAGTGCGCTACAACAAAATGGATAAAATTATATCTCTTTATTTTACAGAATTGATCGACTAAGGTATCAAGGTTGCAATCACAAATAATAATCAAGTTATCTTTAAATTTATAAACATTTTTCAAATGAAAGAAATATCTCTGATTACGCATGCAAGAGGAGCTGTAGGGCTAAGACTTTTCGGATTAGGACCTAATCTCAAACCTATAAATGGATTAAATAAGCTAAAGTCATTATTTGATAGAAACGCCTTCTGGGCAAAAAATAGAACAATCAATGATCTAAAGAAATGCCTTGCAAATAGCGATGTTATAGTAAGTCTATGGGTTGGATACGAAATAGTTGGTTTTGGTAGAGCTTTAACAGATGGAATTTACCGAGGAGTTCTTTGGGATATAGTTATAGATCAAAATCACCAAGGTAAAGGTTTTGGTACATTAATTGTACAAAATCTTTTATCTTCGAAAAAAATTAAAAATACAAAAAAAATTTATTTAATGACTACAAATCAATTATCATTTTATTCCCAAATTAATTTTAAGGAAGTTACCTCACAAAATTTATTAATTAGAAAAACATGATAACTATCTAAATGAAAAATACTTTGACCCCAAATAATTATTTAAAGCAGCAATACAAACACCAAATATCCAAGCGATTTTATAATTAATAAATAAATTATTTAAAAAAATAATAATTAGAGTCATTTCTATCCCCCCTAAAAAGTAAATTAAACAAAATAAAGAGAAAGATTTAACAATGGGTAATTTTGATTTCTTTTGAAATACCCATATTTTTGCAAAAATAAAAGAAACTAAAAGTCCTATTAAATATCCACAAACTGATGCAAATATTATATTTTTAAAAAATGAATAGAATGATAAATAAACTAAGTAATTTATAGTAGAAGCTATTACACCTGAAATTAAAAATCTTATTATTTGGAGATTATTTGTTTTAAGAAATTTATACAACTCTAAAATTTTTAATTTAAAAATATAAATATTTAAGATACAAACCTAGCATAAAGCCATTTTACAAATGAACCTAAAATTGGAACTGGTCCAAAAGTAGGGCCACAAAAATCAAAATAATCTCTATGTTCTTTAATTAAACCATTTTCGCCAAATAATAAACGAGTGGTTCCAGGATAAATAAATTCTTTACCCATAATTTTTAAACCCATAGTCCATTCAACAAATCCACAATTACCAGTTATGGAAATTGCATGAGTTTCTAAAAAAACATCATCACATCTTTTCACTAGTTTTTCTTGAGCTTCAACATAAGAATCTAAGCCCTCTGTTTCCTGAGTTGGGTCTGTAAAAATAACATTTTCATTATAAAATTCGGCCCATTTTTGTTTTGTTGGTGCATCTGTGCCATAGGGTTTAGTAAATAATCCCTTTAAATCCTCAATAGAAATTACTCTTGTCATTACAAATTTGTTTCTAAGATTATCTTAAAAGATACTAATATTAAAAGCGGATGAAGAGATTCGAACTCTCGACATTCTCCTTGGCAAGGAGATGCTCTACCACTGAGCTACATCCGCATAACTTATTTATCTTATCTCAAAGAAGGGATCAATGATAAAAATAATTAAATTTTTTCAATTAATTTAAATTTTTAATTAAGGATCCCATCTCAATTGCTTGTAAAGCATAATTCCAACCAAGATTATTTTTAATCCCTGCTCTTTCTAAAGCCTGCTGCATAGTATCAGTAGTTAAAACTCCAAAAATAATTGGAACATTATGTTCATTTGAAACTTGCGAAATACCTTTGCTCGCCTCAGATATAACTACATCATAGTGGGAAGTTTCACCACGGATCACAGCCCCAAGAGCAATTACAACGTCATAACTCTTTTTTTTCATGAGGGTTTTAGCTGCGATTGGTAATTCGAATGAACCTGGAACCCAAACTATATCTACTTGATTGCTTAATTCTGAAGTATCTAAACCATGTCTTTTTAAACAATCAAGACAACCAGATAGAATTTTATTTGTAATTAAATCATTAAATCTTGCTATTACAATCCCAACTTTTAAAGTAGAGGCATTAGTAAAAGAACCCTCAAAAATAGCCATTAAATTTTACTTATATATATTAATAGACTCTCACGAAAAGGTATTAAGTTCAAACTAATGAAGAAACTATCCCTGTAACAAAAACTAAAACAACCCAAACAGCAGCAATAGAGTAAATTTTTCTCCTACTTTCTCGCTGTCCTTCTTCAGTAGAAGGTTGAGTCACATATAAAACGGGTACTCCAACTACCGCAATTAAAGAAGCAAATAGTAGAGCATTTACAAAGAAAAAGTTAACAGCCTGCATAATTCAGTCTTAGTTTTTAAATATTATAAATACTATAATCTCATGAAAATGATAATTTTTAGAGAAAATTTACATACTTTAGCCACTTTAAATGCAAAAAAAAAATTTCTACCTAATATCTATTTAGGAATTAAAAAAGTATGCAAGAAGATACGATAATTCAAAAGAATTTATTTGCGAATGGTAATGATAATAATGAACAAAAAGAAATAACAAAAATTCCAGAAGATTTATCTTTGGAAGATTTAAAAAAAGAATCGCAAAAAAGACCAAGACAAAGAAAAAATTCAACTAATTTAATAAATAAATTCAAGACTGATTTAATTTCAAATAACAAAAATGTTTGCATCAATGAAGAATCTTATAGCTATAAAACAGTTTCAAAACTGAAATTAACTCCTGTAATGAAGCATTATGTAACTCTAAAAGAAGAAAATAAAGATAGGCTATTACTTTATAGATTAGGAGATTTTTTTGAATGTTTTTTTGAGGACGCTGTATTAATATCTAACCTTTTAGAAATAACGCTTACCAGTAAAGATGCTGGCAAAGAGATTGGTAAGATCCCTATGGCAGGGGTTCCCCATCATGCAATGGAGAGATACTGTGCTGATTTAATTAAAAAAAATTATTCTGTGGTTATTTGCGATCAATTAGAAAAAAGTTCTGGAAATTATGGTACTCCAATTAAAAGAGGAATAACAAGAATAATTACTCCTGGAACTGTAATTGAAGAGGGGATGTTGATAGCAAAGAAAAACAATTGGATTACTGCTATTTACTTATCAGAAGAAAACTCAGATGAATCTTATGAATGGGGCATATCAAAAGCTGATGTAAGCACAGGAGAATTAATAACTTTAGAAGGCCAATCTCTGTCAAAACTATTTGATGAAATTATTAAATTAGATTCTTCAGAAATCATTGTAGGAAGCAATGTTGTAAGAAATTTATTAATTAAAAGAAATAGTCAAATTACATATACTGTTTCTCAAGAGACTAATTTTGGAATTAATGAAGCAAATTATCTAATAAAAAATTATTTCCAAATTTCAAATCTAGAGGGAATAGGACTTAAAAATTTAAACAATGCAACTAGATCACTTGGAGGTTTATTAAATTATTTAGAAACAATTAATCCTTCAAATTTAGATAAAGATTCTTCTTTAAAAATCTCATTAGACTTTCCACAAATCCAATATGGTCACAACAAATTAATTATTGATTATCAAACTCAAAAAAATTTAGAAATCAAAAATACACAACGAGAAAACAATTATGTTGGTTCGCTACTTTGGAGTATTGATAGAACTTATACTTGCATGGGTGCAAGGTGTTTAAGAAGGTGGATAGATTCACCACTATTAAACGTTAATGAAATTTATAAAAGACAAAATATAATTACAAACTTTCTTGAATCTAAAAAATTACGTACAGATACCCAAAATTTACTTAGAGCAATGGGAGATTTAGAAAGACTTGCAGGTAGAGCTTGTGCAGGTCATGCAAGTCCCAGAGACTTAATTGCAATAGCTGAAGGTTTAAAAAAATTGCCTAGACTAAAATCCATAATTGAATTATTTAAATATGATCTCCCAGATTGGACTGATCAATTAAAAAATATTGACGAAGGACTCTTAGCATTAGCTGATACTATAAGTTTTAAACTAGTAGAAAATCCTCCTCTAAATATTAGTGAAGGAGGAATGATCCATGATGGTGTTGACAATATATTAGATGGTTTACGCAATTTAATGGATGACTACTCTGAGTGGCTAAATAAAGAGGAATTAAAGGAAAGGAAAATTAGCAAAATTTCAAACCTAAAAATTCAATTTCATAAAAATTTTGGTTATTACATTTCTATAAATAAGTCAAAAGTTAATTTAGCTCCACAACATTGGATCAAAAGGCAAACACTTACAAATGAAGAAAGGTATATCACTTCAGAAATTAAAAATAAAGAAAATAAGATTTTCCAAATAAAAAGTAGAGCTTCATCAAAAGAATATGAAATTTTCTGCGAATTAAGAAATATAGTTGCTGAAAAAACAAAACAAATAAGATCAATCGCAAAATCCATAGCATCTCTTGATGCACTACTTGGTTTATCAATTACTGCAGTAGAAAACAATTTTATAAAACCTTCATTAATACCAATAAATGATTCAATGACAAAAAATAGTACAAAAATTATCGCAGGCAGAAATCCAATTGTAGAACAATTGTTAAGTGATAAAAAGTTTGTAGCAAACGATATCTCTTTTGATGATAAGCAAAAATTAATTATATTAACGGGTCCCAATGCGAGCGGAAAAAGTTGCTTTATAAGACAACTTGGTTTAATACAAATTCTCACACAAATTGGTAGCTTTGTTCCTGCTAATAATGCTGAAATCAAGGTTGCAGATAGGATTTTTACAAGAATTGGGGCAGTTGATGATCAATCATCTGGACAATCAACATTTATGGTAGAAATGTCTGAAACTGCATCAATTCTAAATCAAGCAACTTCTAGCTCACTAGTTTTACTTGATGAGATAGGCAGAGGGACATCTACTTTTGATGGACTTTCAATAGCTTGGTCAGTAAGTGAATATCTTGCAAAAAAAATTCAATGTAATACTATTTTTGCTACGCACTATCATGAGCTGAATTATTTAAAAAATTCAAATAAGAATATACAAAATTTTCAAGTTTTAGTAGAACAAAATAACGATCAGCTAATCTTTAGCCACAGGATTGTTAAAGGGGGCTCAAACAAAAGCTATGGCATAGAAGCAGCTAAATTAGCAGGAGTTCCAAAAGAAGTTATAGAAAAAGCAAAATCAGTTTTAAATTCTTTAGAAGAAAATAACAAATCAAATTATGATATTAAGTAGATTTTTGACAT
The DNA here is from genome assembly GCA_003281365.1 of Prochlorococcus sp. AG-347-K18. Classification (GTDB taxonomy): domain Bacteria; phylum Cyanobacteriota; class Cyanobacteriia; order PCC-6307; family Cyanobiaceae; genus Prochlorococcus_A. The sequence goes on along the minus strand of QCCF01000002.1, from coordinate 36,265 downwards.
TTTTATAAAGTAAATACTTTTTTAAATTGTTTCCCTCAATAAGGCGTTAACCGCAGCAGCTGCCATGGCAGCACCTCCTTTAGTTGAATTAAGAACAATTCTTGGAAAATCAGTTTCAAGTAATTTGCGTTTGCTTTTTTCTACTCCAATAAATCCAACAGGCATCCCGATAATTAAACTAGGTAAATCTTTTGCATTTTCTAAAATATCAATTAAATAAGTTAACGCTGTAGGGGAACTGCCAATAACTACAATAGGAGATTTACTTCCAGAATTTATAGCGGATAACTCCTTCCAACCTTCACTTAAGCCATATGCAGTTTTAGTTAAGTTCGTATGATTATTGTTTCCAAACCACATTCTAGCGGTGAATACTTTATTCCTAGTGGTATTTTCTGCCATGGATTTTATTGCTGCTGATGCCATATCGGTATCAGTTAAAATAGGAGCACCATTTTTAAGTGCCTGAAGACCCTTTTCACAAGCACCATCACTAAAGTTTACAAGATTTTGAACTGTAAAATCCCCTGAAGTATGGACTAATCTCTCTAAAACTTTTTTTTCCAAATAATTTAGATCATTGGCTACTAAACGAGATCTTATGAATCTGATGCTTTCCAAAAAAATTGGATGATCTATTACCATTAAATTTAATTTGTGTTAGAAGTAATCATAGTTAAAATATGGTTTTTATTGAGCTATTATGCCAATACAAATATTATGGGGTAATGATCACAATGCTCAAAATACATTTATTCAAAAATTAATTGATAAGGAAGTATCCAAAGAATGGAAAGAAATAAACGTAACTAATTTAAATGGAGATGATGATGAGCAAGTCAATAAAGCTTTTGATGAAGTTCTTACACCTCCTTTTGGAGAGGGATACAGAGTAGTTACATTGAAAAATAATCCGATTTTTACTGCCAAAAATGAAGATCTAAGAACTAAATTTGAAAAAATTCATGGCAATATACCTCAAAATACTTATTTCATTTTGCAAAATACAAAAAAACCAGACTCAAGATTAAAGAGTACTAAATTTTTACAAAAACTTATCAAAAATAATTTAGCCAAAGAAAAATCATTTTCTTTACCAGAAATCTGGGACTATGAGGGACAAAAAAGATTTTTAGAAGATGCAGCAAATGAAATGAATATCAAAATTGATAAAAATGCAGCTGAATTAATTATTGATTCAGTTGGTAATGACAGCTTTAAACTAATAAATGAATTAGCCAAAGCAAAAACATACCTCTCTGCAGTATCAAGTGATTCGAATTCACAACTTTTTCTTAAAAGTATTGATGTAAAAAAAATATTTAGTGATCATCAATCCAATATTTTCAAAATCATTGATCATCTCTTACAAAAAAATATTAATGAAAGCCTCATTGAAATAAATTATTCTTTACAGAAAGGAGAACCTGCTTTAAGACTAAATGCAGGTTTAATTAGTCAAATAAGAATTCATACCATTATAAAACTAGCAGTTAATTCAGGTAAAGATAATGCAGAAAAGATTTGTAATCTTGCAGGCATTTCTAATCCAAAAAGAATTTTTTTTATTCGAAAAAAAGTAAAAAATGTATCTCAAGAATATTTAATTAATTTAATGAGTAACTTACTAGATATTGAATTATTACTAAAACAAGGAAATAATCCTATGAATGTTTTTACAGAGAAATTAATTAATTTAAGTTAACCAAATTATAAGTTAAAGAATTTACATTATGATTTAAATATGGCTTTACTAGTAAAAAAATTTGGCGGCACTTCTGTCGGTGATATTAAAAGAATACAAAATATTGCAAGTAGCATTTGTCAAAGTAAAGAAGAAGGAAATGAAATTATCGTTGTTGTCTCTGCAATGGGTCAAACTACAGACCATTTAAATTGTCTAGCGGAATCAATAAGTAAAAATCCTAATCGAAGAGAGTTGGATATGCTCCTATCAACTGGAGAGCAAGTAACCATAGCTCTTCTCTCAATGGCATTAAATGAATACGGAATACCTGCAATTTCAATGACTGGTAGCCAAGTTGGAATTATTACTGAATCAATACATGGCAAAGCAAGGATTCTAGATATTAAAAAAGAAAGAATCCAAAATTATATAAATCAGGGTTTTGTAGTTGTAGTGGCTGGATTTCAAGGAACAACATTAAGCCATACTGGAACAATGGAAATTACCACTTTGGGTAGGGGTGGTTCAGATACTTCTGCTGTAGCTTTATCAACAGCTTTAGGGGCTGAGACTTGCGAAATTTACACAGACGTTCCAGGTGTTCTTACTACTGATCCAAGAATTGTTCCTAATGCAAAACTCTTAGATGAAATTAGTTGTGAGGAAATGCTTGAACTTGCAAGCGTCGGTGCTTCAGTTCTGCATCCAAGAGCTGTAGAAATTGCTCGAAATTATGGAATTAAATTGTGCGTCAAATCAAGCCAAAGCGATTCAGGTGGGACTCTCATAGAAAGCCAAATTCAACCTCTGCCGCTAAAAAGAGGAAGCTTAGAATTAACAAAAACAGTAAATAGTCTTGAAGTATTAGAAAACCAAGCAATATTTAGTCTCTCGAATATTCCTGATAGGCCTGGAATTGCAGCTAATATATTTGAAAAACTATCAGAAGCAAGTATTAATGTAGATTTAATAATACAAGCGACAAATGATGGAAATAGCAACGATATTACATTTACTGTGAATGAATTAGAAGTTAATAAAACTTCAGAACAATGTGAAATTATAACTAGTCAACTTGGAGGAGAATACGATCTAAAAACAAATATGACTAAATTGAGTATTCAGGGAGCAGGTATCATGGGTAGACCAAGTGTTTCAGCAGATTTATTTGATACTTTATCTCAAGCGAATATAAATGTTAGGTTAATAGCCACTAGTGAAATTAAAGTCAGCTGCGTAATTGAAATTAATAATATTCCAAAAGCTATTAGATTTATTGCTGAGAAATTTAAGTTATCTGATACGCAAATATTTGTTAATCCAATCAAAAAAAAGCAAGATCAACCTGAAGTAAGAGGAATTGCATTAGACAACAATCAGGTTCAAGTAAGTTTTCGGAAACTGCCTGATCGTCCAGGTGTGGCAGCATCGATATGCTTAGCATTAGCTGAAAATAATTTACTTTTTGATACTATCGTTCAATCTGAAAGAAGTTCTTCTTTGAAAACAAAGGATATTAGTCTTACTATGAATAAACAAGATAGAGAAAAAGCTGATTTAGTTTTTGAGGCTCTAACAAAAAAATTACCCGGTTCATACATTGAAGATGGCCCAGCTATAGCAAAGGTAAGCACTGTAGGTGCAGGAATGGCATTTAAGGTTGGAACAGCTGGGAAAATATTTAGAGCGCTGGCTAATCAAAATATAAATATTGAAATGATTGCCACTAGTGAAATTAGAACTTCATGTATTGTCTTAGAAAAAGATTGTGATAAAGCAGTTAATGCAATTCATAATCATTTCGAACTAGACAAATAATGTTTTTAGTTATTTCTTGCCAATTTTTGTCTTAATTTTTTGATTCTATCCCTTAAATTTGCTGCCTCTTCAAAATTTAACTCTTTTGCAGCATCTTTCATTTTAATTTCTAACTTTTCTATTAAGTCAGGCAATTCTTCAAGCAAACATTGATTATCACTGGCATTGAGAATTGCGTCCGTTTTGTTATTAACTACATTTATTAAATCTTTGGACAATCCACCGGCATCTAACTTTCTGGAAAGTTCTAGAAAAGATAATATTGAATTTTCTATTTTTTTTCCAGCAGGTTTTGGAGTAATACCATTGAGCTGATTATATTTTTTTTGAATAGTCCTTCTTCTTTCAGTTTCAGATATTGCTCTTTTCATTGAATCTGTGAAGTTATCTGCATAAAGCAAAGCAACTCCCTCAACATGTCTTGCAGCTCTTCCAATTGTTTGAATCAAAGATCTTTCCGCCCTAAGAAAACCTTCTTTATCAGCATCTAAGATGGCGACTAAGGATACTTCTGGAAGATCTAGTCCCTCTCTTAATAAATTAACTCCCACCAAAACATCATATTCACCCACCCTTAGGTCTTGAATAATTTCAATTCTTTCAATTGAATGGATTTCGGAGTGCAAATACCTAACCCTAACTTTATTTTCAGATAAAAAATCAGTTAGATCTTCAGCCATTCTCTTAGTAAGTGTTGTCACTAGCACTCTTTGATTCTTTTCAGCTCTAATTCTTATTTCAGATAAAAGATCTTCTATTTGACCCTCACTAGGTCTTACATCAATTACAGGGTCTAATACCCCTGTTGGTCTTATGACTTGCTCAATAAATTCACCATCACATTGATCTAATTCCCATTGACCGGGAGTTGCACTTATAAATAATGTTTGTTTTGATTTTTCCCAAAACTCTTCACATTTTAACGGTCTATTATCTGCAGCACTTGGCAATCTAAAGCCATGATCTATTAAAACTTTTTTTCTAGATTGATCACCATTGTACATCGCATGAAGTTGAGGACATGTTACATGACTCTCATCAACTACCAACAACCAATCTTTGGGAAAATAATCTATTAAACATTCTGGCGGTGAACCTTCATCCCTGCCTGATAAATGACGAGCATAATTCTCAACTCCATTACAATAGCCAACCTCTTTAAGCATTTCTAAATCATATTTTGTACGTTGTTCTAGACGTTGAGCCTCTAATAATTTTCCTTCATATATAAATTTATCGATTTGAGTTTTTAATTCACTTCTAATTGCACTTATTGCACTCTCAAGTCTTTCTTTTGGAGTCACAAAATGCTTGGCTGGGTAAACGCTAACTTGTTCCAAACTTTCAAGTATTTCTCCCGTAGTAGGGTCAACATATCTAATAGCCTCGATTTCATCTCCAAATAATTCGATTCTTATTAATCTATCTTCATAAGCTGGACCAATTTCTAAAACATCTCCTTTAATTCTGAATCTACCTCTAGTAATTTCAATATCATTTCTAGTATATTGATTTTCAACGAGAGACCTCAAAGAATTACGTAGATTTATTGATTTTCCAACTTCAAATTTAACTGCAGCTTTTAGATACTCACTGGGAATACCAAGACCATAAATACAACTTATTGAAGCTACAACAATTACATCTTTTCTTTCAAATAATGAGCGCGTTGCAGAATGCCTAAGCATATCAATTTCTTCATTAATTGAAGCGGTTTTGGCTATGTAAGTATCACTTACAGGTACATAAGCTTCAGGTTGATAATAATCGTAGTAAGAAATGAAGTACTCAACAGCATTTTTCGGAAAAAATTCTCTTAATTCATTACATAGTTGCGCAGCTAAAGTTTTGTTATGGGCTAATACAAGCGCTGGTCTTCCTGTTTGTTGAATTACATTCGCAATTGTAAATGTTTTACCAGTTCCAGTAGCTCCTAAAAGAGTCTGAAACTCTTTACCATTATTTACCCCTTTAACTAATTTTTTAATAGCTTCTGGTTGATCTCCATTGGGTTCATAAGGAGCTTGAAGCTTATAGTTGTTCATCAAGCTAGTAGCTAAAAGATATAACTATACTAAGAAATTTTTTCTCCAATTATTGAATTTTTCAAAGATTCTTTTAAGCCCCTAACAACCGCAATCATTGATACTAGATCATCTAATTTATTAACTGCAGATCCAACACCAACTGCTGAGGCTCCAGAGGATATTGCTAGTGGACAAGTTACTTGGCTTAATCCAGAGGCACTCATGATTGGTATATTCAGAGATTGTTTCTTAAATTCTTGATGAATAGCATAGGTAGCTGCAAGAGTTGGTACTGATTTTTCAAAAAAACCTTGAATTCCTGGAGAGTAAGGAGTAGAACTGGTACCACCTTCTGTTTGAATAATATCAACGCCTTCTTCCACTAGCTTTACAGCAAGATCAACTTGTTTATCAATAGGCATAGTATGAGGAACAGTTACTGATAAAGGAAAATTAGGCAATAAATCCCTCGTCTCTTTTGTAATATTTAAAACTTTTTTATCTGAAAAATGAATGCCTTTTTCATAAAAAGTATCGTAATTTCCTATCTCAATTAATGATGCTCCTGCTTTTACACAATCTTGAAAAGATCGAGGCACTACTGAACTAACACAAACAGGTAGTGTTGAATTCTTAAGTGCTAAATGAACAAGATCAGGTTTACAAGCAATATCGACAAGATCTGCACCTCCTAATGAAGCAGCTTCAACAATTATTTTCACAGACTGAACATCGAAATTATTCAATCCTGAAATAACTTTGAGTAAGGATTTGCTTCTCAACTCTTCTTTGATTTTTTGTGGCAAAAGATTAATCAGACTCATTTATTTAATGAATTTATTACCCGATTGTGACATTGTTTTAGTAAAACAGTGCATTTTTTAAAAAATATTATCTGAGCAACACAAAATGTCTGATAAAAAATTAAGTCAGAAAAATTGGTCACCATGGCATCATCAGCTTCATAAGGAGATTCTTACCAAAAAAATACTAATTCCCAAAGGATCTAATATTTTAATAAGTGTTTCGGGGGGTCAAGACTCAATGGCCTTATTAACCCTAATTAATGACCTAAAAAAACCACATAATTGGTCTATAAGTGTTTGGCATGGTGATCATCAGTGGCACGAAAAATCCTCGCTATATGCTTTTGAATTAAAAAGTTATTGCGAAGATAAAAATATTTCATTCTCTTTTGATCAAGCAAATAAAGAAAGTATTTCTTCAGAAGAAAAAGCACGAGAATGGAGATATAAAAAATTATGTGAAAGAGCCAAAACTTTATTAAATAAAAAACAGGAAAAACAAAATATTTATTTGTTAACTGGTCACACGAGTAGTGATAATGCCGAAACATTTATCCTCAATTTATCTAGAGGAAGCAATTTTGCAGGTCTGAGTAACATTGAAAGTAAAAGATTAATAGAAAATCAAATTTATTTAATAAGACCAATATTAATTTTCAGTAGAGAAGATACAAAACAATTTTGCAATGATATGAAGATCCCAGTCTGGGAAGATCCTACAAATTCAGATCTTAAATTAAAAAGAAATTTAGTAAGAAAAAAAATTATCCCTACCTTAGAAGTCATCTATCCTGGTTGTTCTGAAAGGATAAATAATTTTTCCCAAAAAATGAGCAAATACAATAATGAACGTAATGATCTTAGTGAACTAGCATACCTATATTGTAAAGATAATAAAGGTATCGATAGGAATCTCCTAAATGGTATGTGTATTGAAGCGAGGTGCACAATTTTAAATAGATTTTTAAAAGAAATATCTGCAAAGCAGTGTAGTTCTAAAAATCTAACAAAATTAGCAACTTCAATTTATGAAAAAAATAAAGGTCAAATTAATCTGCAAGAGTTTTTAAAAATTGTTTGGGATAAAAACTATATAAATTTTGAAAAAAGTTAAGATGTTACCGCAGATCTTCTTCTTCTTGTTCTACCTTCAAATGAATCTTCTGTAGCAGTCTCAGCTGATAGATTCTGTGAAACTTTTGGACTTTTTTGGGTATTTTGTGGGTTATTTGAACTATTAGGATGATTATTGTTTGATTTCTTATGGAAATTATTATTTCGATTTCTATTTGATAAATTTTGCTCTTCGGTAATCTTTGGAATATAAGCACGAGTTCCACTTGGAGCAGGTTGAACTAAACACAAAATAAGTGGTTCAACTTGTAATTCTCTTCTCATTCTTCTTGATAAACCATTTTCAATTTCTCTTTGTACACCAATCCAATCTACCTCAAAATTATTCGGCCCAGTTTGTCTGGATAATTGTTTCCATCTATTTTCTAAGACCCAGCTTATTTCTCGTTCTGTCCACATAGACATTTTTCTTGGCTCTGCAGTAGTAACAACTCCTCTTAAATTAACTCTGGGAGGCGCAACCATCTTCCCATCTGTACTAATAGGAGCTAAAACAGTTACTACACCATCCCCAGCTAATTGCTGCCTTTCCTTTAATACTCGAGCATCTACTATCCCATTTCGTGAGTTATCAAGCAGTTCAACACCAGCTTTTACAGGATCACCCTTTTGAATAGAATTGGGTGTTAACTCAACTACATCTCCATTTTCAATAATTAAGATATTATCCTTTGGAACCCCCATAGTTTGTGCACTCTTCCCATGACAAACAAGCATTCTATGTTCTCCATGAACAGGAACAAAAAACTTAGGTTTTGCAAGTGCCAACATTAACTTTTGATCTTCTTGAAAACCATGACCAGAAACATGAATATTCTCACCCTTTCCATAAACAACCTTTGCTCCGAGTTTCATTAATCTATCTATTGTATTAACAACAGAAATAGTATTACCAGGAATTGGGCTGGCTGAAAATATTACAGTATCAGTAGTCTTAAGACGAACATGCTGATGTTCACCACGCGAGATTCTGCTTAACGCTGCTAGGGGTTCTCCTTGACTACCCGTCATTAATAATAAGGTCTCCCTATCTGGCAAATCTCTAATTTGCTTGATAGGAACAAACAAATCATCTGGGCATTTCATATAACCAATATCTCTTGCCTTAGCAATAACATTTATCATCGATCTACCTAACAAACCAACCTTTCTTCCATGTTTCATGGCCAATTCTAAGATCATTGTCACTCTATGTACAGAACTAGCAAAAGTGGTAAGGATAACTCGTTCTTTTGCCTCCGCAATATGTTTTTCTAAAGAGGGGTAGATAGTCTTCTCAGAAGGACAAAAACCTGGAACTTCGGCATTAGTAGAATCACTGAACATGCATAAAACACCCTTCTCTCCGTAATGCACCATTCTTTCAATATCAAATTGCTCTCCATCTACTGGCATATGATCAAACTTAAAATCTCCCGTGAAAATAATTGTGCCAACAGGTGTTGTAACTGCTAAAGAAAAGCTGTCGCAAATAGAATGAGTATTTCGAATAAATTCAACCGAAAAATGTTGTCCTACTTTCACAACATCTCTTGGATTTACTGTCTGTATAGTTGTTCTATCAGATACACCTGCTTCCTCCATTTTTCCTCTAAGCATTGACATTGCCAGTCTTGGACCATAAATAATGGGAATATTAAAATGCTTTAGATGATGAGAAATACCTCCAATATGATCTTCATGCCCGTGAGTGACAATCATTCCTTTTATTCTCCTTTGATTTTCTTTTAAAAAAGTTGTATCAGGCATAACAACGTTTACGCCATGCATACCATCAGATGGAAAAGCTAGACCAGCATCAACAAGCATTAATTCATCACCATATTCAAAAACGCAAGTGTTTTTTCCTATTTCATGTAGTCCTCCAAGAGGTATTACTCGTAGAGCTGGCATATTACTTTTAGATCTAGATGAATCATGAGTAGATCTATTTACAGTTGAATTTGTACTTGATTGCATAATTTTGAAATTTATGAAGGCCTGCTTGTAATCAAATAAGGTTTATTTAAATTTAATTATCAAGTTAAATATAATCCCTATTATAGGGAATTCAGGATAAAAGATAGTTGCTTTTTCATGTCATTGGTTAAAGGTGACAAAGGACTTCTAGGATTACCTACATCCCATCCCGATAGCTCCAAAGCAGCCTTAATTGGGATTGGATTAGTAGTCATAAAGAGTGCTTTGAAAAGAGGCTGAAGTTTTTCATGAATAGCAAGAGCATTGGAAACCTTTCCACTTTGAAAAAAATTAATCATCTCTTTCAATTGCAATCCAACTAAATGACTTGCAACACTTACTACTCCTACAGCACCTACAGATAACATTGGAAGCAACAATGAATCGTCGCCACTATATACAGAGAGTTCGGAGCCACAAATAGCTCTTAGTTCTGTTACTTCCTCTATTCTACCGCTTGCAGCTTTAATACTGAGAATATTTGAGAAATCCATAAGTTTCTTCACAGTATCAGGTAATAAATTGCATCCAGTCCTGCCAGGAATGTTGTAGAGCATAAGAGGCAAATCCTTTGCAGATTTAGCAATAGAACTGAAATGTTTATAAAGACCTTCTTGAGGCGGCTTATTGTAATAAGGAACAACGACCAAAGCACCGTCGGCACCAGAGTCGTAAGCTTTTTTTGTCGCCTCCACAGCTTCGCTTGTACAATTGCTACCAGTGCCAACTATTACTTTACAGCTTGCATCCAAAGATCCTTTTACCGCAATAAATAAATCATGCTGTTCCGCCCATGAAAGAGTCGGAGATTCTCCAGTAGTACCGCACAACACAATTCCATCGGAACCGTTCTCAAAAAGATAATTTGAAAGTTTTATAGCTAGTTCATAATCTACATCTCCATTCTCAGTAAATGGAGTAACCATTGCAGTCAATATTCTTCCAAATAGTGGATTATTACACTCAGTTTTGTCTGTAATCATTTTTTTGGAATTAATAACTCAGCTATTTGAACAGCATTCAGAGCTGCTCCTTTTCTTATTTGATCTCCACATAACCATAATTCTAATCCATGAGGCTGACTTATATCAGTTCTTAGCCTGCCAACAGCAACATTATCCCTTCCCATAACGTCATTTGGCATAGGAAATCTATTATTTTTGTAATCCTCAATAACTTCAATTCCAGGAGATTTTTTTAATTCTTCAAGAGCATCTTTAGTCTCAACTACATCGGCAAATTCAATATTGATCGATTCAGAATGTGCTCTCAGTACTGGGACTCGAACACATGTAGCAGAGAGCTTTAAGTCAGGAATATTTAATATTTTCCTTGTCTCATTAACCATTTTCATCTCTTCTTCGCAGTAATTATTTGAAAGCATAGGGGAATTATGTAAAAACAAATTAAAAGCAAGGGAGTATGGCAAAACTTCACTTTTTTGAGGATTTCCTTGAAGATATTGTTCAGTTAAAAGTTTTAGTTCCTCCATCGCCAGTTGGCCTGCACCACTGACAGATTGATATGTTGAGACAATAACTCTTTGAATAGTCGAAAGTTTGTTTAATGGAGCTAAAACTAATGTCAACAAAATGGTAGTGCAGTTTGGATTCGCTATTACCCCATCATGATTAAGTACGTCACTAGCATTAACTTCGGGGACTATAAGAGGAACGTTCTTATCTAATCTGAAAGCACTTGAATTATCTATCAGTAAAGCATTTTGATCAATAATGGTAGACAACCATTTTTTTGAAATGCTTCCGCCAGCTGAAGCCAAAACTAAATCAAGATTCTTAAATTCTTCCTTAGTTGTTTTTTTTGTAACTAATTCTTCATCTTTCCAAATAATTTTTTTTCCTTCTGAACGCTCTGATGAAAGCAAGATCAATTCTGATATTGGGAAATCACGTTGTTCAAGAATTTTTAGCAATTCAGATCCCACAGCACCTGAAGAACCTAAAACAGCAACTTTTAATGGCCTATTAGGCAAATACGGAGATTGTCTCACTCTTTAAGATGATTTTTATAAATAGATTGACTATTTTTTTTACTTTATCAAAAAATTTACTTTCAAGGAAATCACATAATGTGAAATAATTAAGATTCGGTTCATAGTAATAACTCAGAAAAACATGGCTAAAGATGCACTCATAGTCAAAACAACTCCTCTGCCTCAAAGTAGAATCTCATTCGAATTAGAAATACCATCTGAAATATGCAAAACGTGCGTAAATGAAACAATCAGTTCTATCAGTCGTTCGGCTAAAATTCCGGGATTTAGACTTGGTAAGATTCCTAAACAAGTCTTAATCCAAAGAATTGGCATCACACAATTACATGCTTCTGCTCTGGAAAAAATTATTGATAAATCATGGCAAGAAGCGTTAAAAATAAAATCTATAGAGCCACTAAGTGAACCAGAATTGGTAGATGGATTTGAATCTTTACTTTCAAAGTTTAGTCCTGAAAAATCACTTAAGGTTACTCTTCAAACTGATGTTGCCCCAGAATTAAAACTTAAAAAATCCAAAGGACTAAGTGTTGAAATCTCAAAAACAAAGTTTGATCCTAAGTCCATAGATGAAGCGCTTGAAAAATCTAGAAGTCAGTTTGCAAATATTATTCCAGTAACCAATAGAGCAGCGAAATTAGGAGATATTGCTGTAATTAGTTTTAAAGGAAAATACAAAGATTCTGGTAAGGAGATTGATGGTGGAACAAGTGAATCAATGGATCTTGAGTTAGAAAAGAACAAAATGATTCCCGGATTCGTTGAAGGAATTATAAAGATGAAAATTGGTGATACTAAGAAACTTAATCTTAAATTTCCTGAAGATTATTCTCATGAAGATTCAAGAGGTAAAGAGGCAATCTTTGAAGTAAATCTTAAGGATCTTAAGGAAAAAGAATTACCTGAACTAAATGATGATTTTGCAAAACAGTCTGGTAACAAGGAATCATTAAAAGAGTTAAAGAAAGATATTGAAAAGCAACTTAAAGATAATTTTGAAAAAACTCAAAAAGATATAAGAATTGAAGCTTTATTAGATGCTTTAACAAAAGAATTAGTTGCTGAAATTCCAAAATCTATGATTGATATAGAGGTGAGGAATAATATTGAACAAACCGCTCAAAGATTTGCTCAACAAGGTCTTGATGTTAAATCTACTTTCACTCCGGAATTAGTTAAGTCACTAGCTGAGTCAACAAGGCCTCAGGCTGAAAAAAATGTTCAAAGAAATTTAGCTCTAAAAGCATTAGCTGAAAAAGAAAATATAACAGTTGAGAAAGATGAAATTGATTTAAAAATGAAAGAATATGAAGATGCAATCTCTCAATCTTCAAAACAAATAGATATTAAAAAATTAACAGAAGTAATTAGTAACGATTTACTCAAAGAAAAATTAATAATTTGGCTTGAAGAAAATTCTGAAGTAAAAGAAAAAACCACAAAAACTTCTAAAGCTACCAAAACCTCCAAAACTACAAAAAACACAAAAACTACGACCAAAACCTCCAAAACTACAAAAAACACAAAAACTCAAAATAAAAAAGAAAAAAAATAATTTATGAAATTTCCTACTAATTAAACAAAAACCCCTTAAATTGTTTATTAAGACGAAAATTAATTTGTGAACTCAGAAAAAAAACATTTAATCCAAAGCTCAAGAAGTTCTTACGCAAGTAATAATAAAGCTATTGCTGCTGTTCCTACCGTTATAGAACAATCAGGCAGAGGAGAAAGAGCTTTTGATATTTATTCAAGACTATTGAGGGAGAGAATAATTTTTTTAGGTACTGGAATTAATGATCAAGTATCCGACTCACTTGTTGCACAATTATTATTTCTTGAAGCTGAAGATCCAGAAAAGGATATACAAATATATATCAATTCTCCTGGAGGCTCAGTAACTGCAGGAATGGCCATATACGATACTATGCAACAAATATCCCCTGATGTAGTGACAATATGCTTTGGAGTAGCTGCTAGTATGGGGGCATTTCTACTTTCTGGAGGAACAAAGGGGAAAAGATTGGCTTTACCAAATTCTAGGATTATGATTCATCAGCCTCTTGGAGGTGCACAAGGTCAAGCAGTAGAGATTGAAATACAAGCTAAAGAAATACTTTTTCTCAAGAAAACATTAAATTCGCTTTTAGCAGAACATACAGGCCAACCATTAGAAAAAATTAATGAAGATACAGAAAGAGATTATTTTTTATCTCCTTCAGAAGCAGTCGAATATGGATTGATTGATAAAGTTATCAAAAAGTGACAAGGGGTACTGATTTTTTAAAAATATGATGACGAATCGATAATTATAAGCAATCCTAGTGAATAGGTATTATTTAAAACCTTTAATTTTAGACTTTAATAAACGATGGCTAAATTCGACGCCCATCTTAAATGTTCATTTTGTGGGAAATCACAAGACCAAGTTAGAAAGCTCATAGCTGGTCCTGGCGTTTATATCTGTGATGAGTGCATTGATCTTTGTAATGAAATTCTCGATGAAGAACTTCTTGATAATCAAACGAACAAAAATAATTCGCCACAAGTAAATAAGAAATTACCAACTGATAATCCAAAAAAATCTATTCCTTTAGAATTATCTTCAATTCCTAAACCTTTAGAAATAAAAAGTTTTCTTGATAATCAGGTCGTTGGACAAGAATCTGCAAAAAAAATATTATCAGTAGCCGTTTACAACCATTACAAAAGATTAGCTTGGAAAATTAAAGAAGAAAATAAAAATAGCAATTCAAAGGATTCAGAAGCAACAAAATTGCAAAAATCGAATATTTTACTCATCGGTCCAACTGGGAGTGGGAAAACCCTATTGGCGCAAACTCTAGCTGAGTTTCTAGATGTTCCTTTCGCAGTGGCTGATGCAACGACCTTAACAGAAGCTGGATATGTAGGAGAGGATGTTGAAAATATACTTTTAAGACTTCTACAGAAATCAGAAATGAATGTAGAACTAGCTCAAAAAGGAATTATTTATATAGATGAAATAGATAAGATTGCTAGAAAAAGTGAGAATCCATCAATCACTAGAGATGTCTCTGGAGAAGGAGTACAGCAAGCATTATTAAAGATGCTTGAAGGCACAATTGCCAATGTTCCACCGCAAGGAGGTAGAAAACATCCTTATCATGACTGTATCCAAATTGATACAAGTCAAATTTTATTTATTTGCGGGGGTGCTTTTATAGGTTTAGAGGATATAGTTCAAAAACGTATGGGTAAACACTCGATTGGATTCACCACCGATGTTGATCAAAATAAAGTTGATACAAAAAAAATAGTAGATCCAAGAGATTCCCTTAAAAATTTAGAATTAGATGATTTAGTAAAATATGGACTAATTCCAGAATTCATTGGAAGAATTCCGGTTTGTGCTGTTTTAGATCGTCTGACTAAAGAAACTTTAGAATCTATTCTTACTCAACCAAGAGATGCACTGGTAAAACAATTCAAAACCTTACTAAGTATGGATAATGTTGAATTAGAATTTGAATCTGATTCTGTTGAAGCAATTGCAAATGAAGCTTATAAAAGAAAAACAGGGGCGAGAGCATTAAGATCAATAATTGAGGAACTAATGCTAGACATAATGTACACCTTACCTTCTGAAGAAAATATAAAAAAATTCACAATTACAAAAAAAATGGTGGATAGTCTATTCTCATCCAAAATTGTTAAACTACCCTCTGGATCAAAAAGAATCATAAAAGAGTCTGCGTAAAAAGTAGAGTTTAATTGCAACTAAATCCTAAATTTTCTTATTATTGAAGAATAAATGTCCAATATTCATAGACCTTTTCATCAAAAATATAGACCAAATAACCTAGACCAACTGGTTGGGCAAAATTTTATATCTGTTACTCTTAAGCAAGCACTTTTAACAAATAAAATTGCTCCTGCATATCTGTTTAATGGCCCGAGAGGTACTGGCAAAACATCAAGTGCAAGAATATTTGCAAAATCTCTAAACTGCCAAGCCTTCGAACATCCAACAATAAATCCTTGTGGTAAATGTGACTTATGTAAACAAATTACAGATGGTAATGCATTGGATATTATCGAGATTGATGCAGCATCAAATACAGGAGTTGAAAATATAAGAGAAATTATAGAAAGAGCAAGATTTGCTCCTACTCAAGCAACATGGAAAGTATACGTTATTGATGAATGTCATATGCTTTCAACAGCAGCTTCAAATGCTTTACTCAAAACTATTGAAGAACCACCCTCAAGAGTTGTGTTTATTCTTG
Organism: Prochlorococcus sp. AG-347-K18; assembly: GCA_003281365.1. GTDB lineage: Bacteria > Cyanobacteriota > Cyanobacteriia > PCC-6307 > Cyanobiaceae > Prochlorococcus_A. The sequence goes on along the minus strand of QCCF01000002.1, from coordinate 20,552 downwards.
CTACCACAAATCCTGAAAGAGTACTAAATACTATTCAAAGTAGATGTCAAAAGTTTGATTTTAGAAGAATAAGCCCTAGTGATATTATTAAACATTTATCAGAAATAGCCGAAAAAGAAGACATTCAATATGATGATCAAGCATTAAAAATGATTGCAAAAAGATCAAATGGAGGGATGAGAGATGCACAAAGCCTTCTTGAACAACTTAATCTTCTGCCAGAGGGTATAACAGTCAAAAATATTCAAAGCTTACTAGGAGAAGTTTCAGAAATTGAATTAACAAATCTGATTAAAGCATTAATCGCAAATAATCCCGAGTCATTAATAATCACATGCAACAAATTATATGATGCTGGAAACGAACCCCATCAAATAATTGTAGGACTATTAAATATAACAAGAGATCTACTACTTCATACTAAAAATAATATATATTCGGATCTTTATTATACATCTGATGAATTTCAAGATGAATTAGATAAAATCTCAAAAACAATACAGAAATCAACGATAATAAATTGGCATAATAACCTTAGAAATATTGAATATCAAATCAAAACAAGTGATAATCCAAGGCTTTGGCTTGAAATACATTTAACCGGCATCCTAAACAATCAATGGAAAAATAATTTTGAAAATGAGCAAAAAAATAAAAATAATGAGATTGTGGAGAAGCATGAAAGCAAAAACAATGAACGAATAAATAATAAAGAAAATATTTATAACGAAATTCAAAAACCAATCATCAAAGAACATTTAAGTAGTGATGAGCTGGTTATAAAAAAAGACGAAAAGTGTGAAAATATTAATGGTCTTGGTCAAGAAAATATGGTAAATATTTCTGCTAATACCCCAAAAGACCTTGAGCCTAATAATTTAAAGGATAAATGGGAATTAATTCTCTCAAAATTAGAGTTACCTTCTACAAGAATGTTACTTTCACAACAAGCCGAACTTGAAAGTTTTGATTCTGAGAAAATCACAATTGCATTATCTCCGAACTGGGAGAATATGATAAAAAGTAGAAAAGTGATAATTGAAAATACAATAAAAAAGATTTTTGGAGACCAAATAATGCTCAATTTTTCTATAAAAGAATTAGCCAATAGTAATCCAAAAAACGCTATTGAAACAAAAAAGAATGAAATAAAGGATCCAAAAACATTTAAAAAATTTGAGCAAAAAACTAATTTTTCAACAAAAATATCTAAAGAAGACACCTATGAAGATAGTTCAAAAAATCTAGCAAATTTTTTTAATGGACAGATTATAGAAGTTGATGAATAACAATTAAACGCCAGTATGTAGAGTTTTACGCCACTTTATCTTTTTTGGGAAAATAGACATTTTTACTGTCACCCAAGGAATTACTAAAAACCAATGTGATAAGTAAAAAACTGATACAAATATCATCAGCAAATTTCCTTTTTGCAATACAGGAACTTCACTTTTACAAAATGATCCATACCAAAATGCAATTCCAGATAAAGTAAAAGCTGTTAATGAAATAGGCCAGTAAATTGGTAAATCTAATAAAGCAATACTGAGAGCTAAATCAAAAATAGAAATGATTGGCAGTGCATACTGCAGGACGAAGAAGTAAGTTAAATCAAATTTCTGCAAATAATCAATTTTATTAGTAACTAATTGATCACCGTAATCAAAGAATCTTTGCAAGCCGCCCTCTGCCCATCTTTGCCTTTGTGCTAACAGAGCATTTATATTCTCAACTGCTTCTTCCATCACCGGGGGATCCCATAAGATTCCAATTTTAGATTTTAATAATAGTAATCGTAAACTTAAATCAAGATCATCCGTAACCGTGTCTTCATTAAAAGAACCACATGCCATTAATATTTCTTTTTTAATTAATTGACCATTTCCTCTTAGTTCAGAAACTCCAGAAACTGATAACCTTCCATACTGAAAGATTGCGTCCATAGCCATCTCCATGGACTGACATGAAGTTAAAAAGTTTTTGCTAGTATTTGTTACTGATTTTCTTAATTGAACAGCAGACCAATCACCCTCTTCTACAAAACTAAATAACCTTATCAAAGAATCTTTTTTGAGTTGTGCATCAGCATCTAAAACTAATAACCATTCACCATTAGTAAATTTCAAAGCATAATTTAAAGCTCCTGACTTCCCTCCGCCTGCATTTGGGGAACGACTTACTATCTTTAAATTTTCAAATTGTTTGGACAATCGATCTAAAATTAAAGGCGTTTTGTCAGAACTACCATCATCTATTATGTAAATATTTAATTTATTTTTTGGATAATCTAAATTAATTAACCTTTCAACTAATCTTTCTATAACGTTCTCTTCATCTCTAGCGGCAACCAATATATCAAGCAAAGGTAACTCTCTACTATTCAGTCGGCTAGTATATGTATTTGGCGCTTTGTTTCTTTGAAAATTTTTAGAAATAACTATTAATCCGTAAAAAGCAATCGCTAAAGAAATAGTCAATATAAAGTAAAAATAAACTCTTATTTTGTGAACATGAGGAACTATAGCTACAAAAAAACAAGCACTAAGAAATATAAACGACTTCAGTCTTCGATTCTTGTAAAATCCCTTACTCATAAAGTAAACTCTCTATGAAATCCTCATTGAGACAGTATCTCAATTTTTTTAAGTTTTGCATCTCGATAGTAATGATTCAATATTTGTTCATAAGAAAATCCTAATTCAGCCATTTCAATTGCACCTGACTGAGATAAACCTACACCATGACCGAAACCTCCTCCTTTCAAAAGCCATAAATCATCACTTAATTTATTAATAATAAATAAATTACTAGGTATAAAACTCAAAACCCGTCGAATATCATCTTTAACTAGAACAATAGATTTATTTATTTTATTAATCTGTATTTCTAATTTTGTTACTCGGCCACTGCTACCCCGCTCGATTACATTCAAATCCAAAATATCTTGATTAATGCCTATAAGTTTGTTTTTAACAAGCTTTTCTTTAATTTCACCACTAGAGATTTGCTTATTCCAGCGAAAAAGAGAATGATTACTTCCATAAAACTGTCCTTTATCAAAATCCAAAAATTTGTTTAGTTCGCTTTCATTATCAATTGGAAGTTTGAAATTTTTATTAAATGATTTTGAACTATCTATGATTGGATTAAGATAAGTAAAATCTTGAATTTGCCAAGACTCACTTGCTCTAGCTGATATACCACCACTAGAACCATGATAAAACGCATTAATTGGTTCTTTTTTATATGAAAGAATGAAATTTGAAGTTGCTTTTATAGCTTCCTGTACTTTTTTATTTTTAGCTTTAGGTGGCTTATACACTTGACATTGAGTACTCACACATAAGTGATATTTGTCCATATTAAATCTATGAGAATTAAAAATTCCCCAAGTTCTTGCAATAACTGCTTGTGCTTTGAGTGCCTCTAGAGGAGAACTCGGTCCGATTTCGTATGGCAAAACACCTGCCAAATAATCATCAAACCCAATTTTCTGAACTAATGTCCAAGTTCCATATGAATCTTTGATTAAATAAAAATTCTTGCCAAAATTAACACCATTGATTTTTATTTCCTCTTCAGAATATATATATATAGGTCCTTCCAGTTTTATAACGCTGTTATTACTACTTAGAAAAGGAGTAATTTGAATATTTTTTATTTTTCTAAAAATCTTATTTTTTAATTCAAACTCCGGCAGATCATCTTCAAATGGAATCCATACTTCCCAATTTTTAGGGTAAGCAACAGTAGTCTTTAACCCTTTATCTTTTAATCTATCTGCTTGTTTTTTTGCTGATTCATAACTAGCAAAAGGACCAAAAACAATTCTTTCAATTGTTTTAGGATTTTTCATAGGCATATCCGCCCAGGAAATATTAATCTGTTTTGATTTATGTTTGAAACCATTTGATGCTAAGAGGTTTAAATAGCCTTTATCAGTTTTAAAATTAATATTTCTTTTCTTTGAAAAGCTATCATTTTCTCCGCCAAGATATTGCTTTAAACCAATTAAAAAATTTCCTTTTTTAATTTCTTTATTGAGTTCAACCTTTAGAAATTCTTCTGCTACTAAAGAAGAAGTAAATTTAGTATTAATTATTAGAAGAGAAATACATCCTAATAAAAATTTGAAAAAGGTTAATTTAAGTTTCATAATTACAATCTTTCATTATCAAATAAAAAATTTAATTTGCACCAATGCGTATAAAGGTTTAGATTATTCTAATTAAACATATTTGACTTAAATGTCTAAACTTAAAACTCGTAAATCAGCTGCCAAAAGATTTAAAGCTACTGCTACGGGTAAATTCATGAGGAGAAGAGCTTTCCATAATCATTTACTTGATCATAAAAGCTCCAAATTAAAAAGACATCTATCAACAAAAGCTGTAGTTGATGAAAGAGATGCTGATAATGTAAAATTAATGATTCCATACGCATAAATCTTTAACCAATTTTTTATTAGATATTCATGGCACGCGTAAAAAGAGGCAACATAGCCAGAAAAAGAAGAAACAAAATCTTAAATCTTGCAAAAGGTTTTAGAGGGGGCAACAAAAATCTTTTTAGAACCGCAAATCAAAGAGTGATGAAAGCTCTTTGCAATGCTTACAGAGATAGAAGAAGAAGAAAGAGAGATTTCAGAAGGCTTTGGATTTCCAGAATTAACGCATCTGCAAGAATAAATGGAACAAACTACAGCAAGTTAATAAATGGTATGAAAAATTCAGAAATTATCATTAACAGAAAAATGCTTGCTCAATTAGCCTTAAACGATCCTAAGTGTTTTGAAAAAATTGTTTCTTCCGTTAGTAATTAGAAAAAAGAATATAATTTTAGAAAAGTAATTATAGATAATGGAAATTTCTTCCTTTCAATCCTATTTAATAATTCTTTTTGTTGTATTAATAATAATTTCTATATTTGTATTCAGACAATTTTTAAAAACAAGAAGTGAAGAATTAAATTTAATAAAATTTGAGCAAAAAGGTCTAGATTCTCTCACTCAAGCTACAGAATTATACGAATTTGGTTCTATTCAAATAAAAAAAAGATTATATTCTGAAGCAACTAAAACTTTTTTAAAAGCAATTGAAAATTATGAAAATGAACCTGATGAAGCGAAAGCGATAATAAATAATGCTTTAGGTTTTTCTTATGCTGCTCAAAATGAATTTAAGAAAGCAATTAAACACTATAATTCTGCAATAAAATCACTCCCAGAATATCCTATAGCCCTAAATAACCTCGCATCAGCACAACAGCGTTTACTTGAATACGAATTGGCATATGCAACTTATCAAAAGGTTTTGGTGATAGATCCAAAAAACAAAACAGCAATCAAAAAAAGTAAGGAGTTAGAAAAAAGAAATAATTACAAACCTTATAAAGGTATTAAAGATAAAGGATTCTAAATATGAAAAATTATTCATCTTTACTAATTGGAGGGAAACAATTTTCAAGTAGATTAATGGTGGGTACTGGCAAATACAAATCTACTCAAGATATGGTAGAAAGCTTATCAAATTCTGAAACAGAAATTATAACCGTCGCTGTTAGAAGAATTAAAAATGATCAGTCCGGAGAAAATTTACTAGAAAAGATCAACTGGAAAAAATACTGGATGCTTCCTAATACAGCGGGTTGTAGTAATTCCGATGAGGCTGTCAGAATAGGAATTTTAGGAAGAGAACTTGCAAAATTGTCTGGTCAAGAAGAAAATAATTTTGTGAAGTTAGAAGTAATTCCTGACAAAAAATATTTGCTACCAGATCCCATAGAAACCCTTAGAGCAGCCGAAATTTTAATAAAAAAGGGTTTTGCTGTACTGCCGTATATCAATGCAGATCCAATTCTTGCAAAAAGACTAGAAGAAATAGGTTGTGCAACTGTAATGCCGTTAGGCTCGCCTATTGGCTCAGGGCAAGGTTTATTAAACTCTTCGAATATACGTATAATTATTGAGGAAGCAAAAGTGCCAGTCATAATTGACGCTGGAATTGGAGTGCCAAGTGAAGCCGCTCAAGCTATGGAACTTGGCGCTGATGGTGTATTAATCAATAGTGCAATAGCACAAGCTAAAAATCCTCCTCTAATGGCTCAAGCTATTAATTATGGTGTTAAAGCGGGCAGGAAAGCTTTTCTGGCAGGAAGAATTAAAAAACAAAACTTTGCAGTGGCAAGTTCACCGGGAAAAAATATATCTATATAATTCTCTAAATCGAGGAAAGTTAAAAAAAGGTAAAAATTTATTATTTAATTTTATTTATCGTATTAAGAAAGAAGATTTGAAACTATTTACAATGTTTTTTCGCAAATTGGAAGCACGCTGTAGTAATTTAATAAATATATTATGAATCTATTAATTCTGGAGTTCTGAGTGAAAGTTATTGTTCTTGGTGGAGATGGTTTTTGCGGCTGGCCTTGTGCGGTGAATTTAGCAGAGCAAAATCATGATGTAATTATTGTCGACAATTTAAGTCGTAGAAAAATTGATATTGATCTAGAGGTAGAATCTTTAACTCCAATTGCTTCCATAACAGAACGACTTTCAGCATGGGAAGAGATTGGAGGTAAGCCTATGAGATTTCTTAACATGGATATCTCTAAACAATATCAAAAATTACTCAATTTGCTCATTGATGAAAAACCTGATTCTGTGATTCATTTTGCAGAACAAAGAGCAGCGCCGTACTCCATGAAATCGAGTTTTACCAAAAGATATACAGTAGATAATAATGTTAATGGCACTCACAACCTTCTTGCTGCAATAGTAGAGAGTAATTTAGATATCCATGTTGTACATTTAGGAACAATGGGAGTCTACGGATATGGATCACATAGAGGTGCAACAATTCCAGAAGGTTATCTAAAAGTTGAAGTTCCACAACCAGATGGAAGCCGCTTTGAAGAAGAAATATTACACCCTGCAAGTCCAGGTAGTGTATACCATATGACTAAAACTTTAGATCAATTATTATTTCTTTACTACAATAAAAATGATCTTGTAAGAATTACTGATCTACATCAAGGCATTGTTTGGGGAACAAATACAGAAGCAACTTTAAAAGATCCTAGATTAACAAACCGATTTGACTATGATGGCGATTATGGAACTGTTCTAAACAGATTTCTAATGCAAGCTGCAATTGGATATCCATTAAGTGTTCATGGGACAGGAGGGCAAACAAGAGCCTTTATACATATAAAAGACTCTGTAAAATGTGTGCAACTTGCTCTTGAAAATCCTCCAAAACCTGGGGAGAGAGTAAAAATCTTTAATCAAATGACTGAGAGTCATCAAGTCGGAGAATTAGCAAAAAAAGTTGCATCTCTAACAGGTGCTGATATCAATTATTTACCAAATCCAAGGAATGAAGCAGTAGAAAATGATCTAATTGTTGATAATAAATGCTTTATAGAATTAGGTTTAAACCCAACGACTCTTGATAATGGTTTATTAGAAGAAGTTGTTGAAGTTGCTAAAAAATATTCCAATAGGTGTGATCTTAAGCGCATACCTTGTGTTTCATCCTGGACTAAAAAACAAGCTGAGGCTATAAAGACTAATTAAAATTCCTGAAATAATTATCTTAAGAAAGTGAAAATTGCATTGTTTACTGAAACTTTTTTACCTAAAGTTGACGGCATAGTCACAAGACTAACTAAAACAATTGAATTTTTAATAAAAAATGGTGATGAAGTTATAATTTTTTGTCCAGAGGGGTGTCCAGAAACATATATGGGTGCAACTGTAGTTGGAGTTGCTGCAATGCCATTACCCTTGTACCCAGAGTTGAAGCTTGGTTTACCAGGTCCTGCAGTATCAGATAAGTTAGAAAAATTTAACCCAGATTTGATACATGTTGTTAATCCAGCTGTACTTGGCTTAGGTGGCATATGGTTGGCGAAAACTAATAATATTCCTCTAATTGCTAGCTACCATACCCATCTTCCAAAATATCTAGAACATTACGGCATGGGTATGTTAGAGCCACTTTTGTGGGAATTACTTAAAGCAGCTCATAATCAAGCGTTGTTAAATTTATGTACTTCCACCGCCATGGTCAATGAATTAAAAGACAAAGGTATCCAAAGAACTGCTCTATGGCAAAGAGGAGTAGATACTTACAGTTTCAGACCAGATTTGAGAAGTAAGAAAATGAGAGAAAAATTATTTGGAAAATATAAAGACGCTAATTATTTATTGATTTATGTAGGAAGATTATCAGCTGAAAAACAAATTGAGAGAATTAAACCAGTCTTAGAAAGTATCCCGAATGCTTGCTTAGCACTTGTAGGCGACGGACCGTATAGAAACCAGCTTGAAAAAATCTTTGAAGATACCAAGACTAATTTCATAGGATATTTATCTGGTGATGAACTTGCTAGCGCTTATGCCTCTGGAGATATATTTTTATTTCCTTCTAGTACAGAAACGCTTGGGTTAGTTTTACTAGAAGCGATGGCTGCAGGATGCCCAGTTATCGGAGCAAACAAGGGGGGGATTCCAGATATAATTAGCGATGGGATTAATGGTTGTTTATATGATCCTGATGAAACAGATAATGGAGAACAAAGTTTGATTGAAGCGACAAAAAAAATTCTAGAAAATGAAGATAAAAGGGAATTTATGAGGAAAGAAGCCCGAATCGAAGCTGAAAAATGGGATTGGAATCAAGCAACACTACAACTACAAAAATATTATTCAGATACTCTTAAAGAAATAAATAAAACTTGATATAAATTACGCTACGTGTGGAGGCGTAGGATTACTATACGAAGTTAAAGGAAGTATAAGAGTAGCGATATTTTGATTCTTTTCGGGTCTTTTTTTCTTTGAGAATTTTTTACCAAAAGGCACCCTTATAACATTAGTTCCCTCGATGGAACGAAAATTTGAATTATCTGATGAATAATTATTGACAAAATTTGGTAAGTCGACATTTTTAACTGGCAGGTGAGTAACATTACCAGAATTAAAATCTTTGGTCATAGCTTCAAATACCCCAAAAAATTTGATGCTTGAATATTTTAGTAAAAAAATTTAAAAAAATTCTATAAGAAAATATTAAATTTTAGTTCATATTGATAATAACTAAGTAATCAAATGGACGCTAGTCCTTTAAGCACATTTTTTTTCCTCTAAAGTCTCTCCTTGATTTACATTGCAAGAACAAATTAAATTTCGATCACCATATGCATTATTAATTCTAGAAACTGAAGGCCAAAACTTAATAGTTGTTGGTGTTTTATAAGGAAAAGAAGCTTTTTCTTTTGAATAAGGATAATTCCAATTATCCGCAATTAACTCTTTCAGCGTATGGGGTGCATTGCTTATTACATTATTATTATTTAATTCAATATTATTTTCTATTTCGCTGATTTCTTCTCCAATCAAAAGCATAGCCTCACAAAATCTATCCAATTCAGCTAAGCTCTCACTTTCTGTAGGTTCTATCATTATAGTCTCTGAGACAGGCCAACTTATAGTTGGGGCATGAAAACTATAATCTATCAATCTTTTAGCTAAATCATTTACACTCAAACCAGTTTTGGATTTCAAATCTCTAAAATCTAAAATACATTCATGTGCGACAAAATTATTTTTTCCTTTATAAAGAATCTTGAATTTATGCTTTAAAGAATGTGCAATATAATTTGCAGATAAAATTGCATGGGCAGTTGCTTTCCTTAAACCACTAAGACCAGCCATTTTTATATACATCCAACTTATTGGGAGTATACTTGCACTCCCATGCTTGGCAGAAGATACATAATTGGAACTATTAGATAAATTATTATCCATTAAAGAATGAGTAGGAAGAAATGGGCTTAAAGTTTCTGATGCAGCAACTGGCCCTACTCCTGGACCACCACCTCCATGTGGAATGCAGAATGTTTTATGTAAATTCAAATGACAAACATCAACACCATAGTTACCGGGTTTGCATAAACCAACCTGAGCGTTCAAATTTGCTCCATCTAAATAGACAAATCCTCCAACAGAGTGAATTAAGTCACATATCTTTCTGATTTGTAATTCAAAAACTCCATGAGTAGATGGGTAGGTCAACATAAGGGCTCCTATTTGGTTATCAAATTTCTTGACCTTTATCGACAAATCTTGATAATCAATATTTCCTTCTTCATCACATTCAACTGTTAAAACATCAAATCCTGCCATAACAGCACTAGCAGGATTTGTTCCATGGGCACTTTTAGGAATTAAACATTTTTTTCTTGAAAGTTCCCCTTTTGATTCAAAATAAGAATTTATTGCCAATAATCCTGCAAACTCGCCTTGCGACCCTGCATTTGGTTGAAAAGAAACTGATTTTAAACCAACAATATCACTTATCCAGTTTTCTAAGTCAGATATTATTTTTGAATAGCCCTTAGTTTGATCTGGTGGAGAAAAAGGATGAATAGAAGATAAATTATTCCAAGAGACTGGATTTAATTCTGCAGCAGAATTTAACTTCATGGTACAGCTTCCTAATGGCATCATGCCATCTACCAGAGAAAAATCTTTTTCAGCAAGTCGAAATATGTATCTCATTAATTCGGTTTCACTTTGGAAATTTGTGAATATATCTTGCTGCATCCATTCACTGGATCTCAAAGCCAAACCTTCAAGTTGAAATCTTTTATCAAATTTTATATGTTCTAAATCTTCTTTTTTTTCCATAAGGTTTGCTATAAAAGTCAAAATATCCTTGATTTCTTTTTCATTACTGAGCTCATCTAAAGAGATCCCAAAGCCAGTTGAATTTTCAATAGTTGATCCCAGCGGCAAAATTCTTAAGTTATACCCATTTTTTAAAGCTTCATTATGGATCCTCTGGGAGTGCTCAGAATAAACATCAACACTATCAAATCTAATCCCATTAGGAATATGAAAACCTAAGTCAGCTAAACATGATTCTAAATTTAGTCTCAACTCCACTAGTCTCTTGGCAATTTTCATTAATCCAGAGGATCCATGATAAATAGCATAAAAAGAAGAAATTATGGCTAACAAAGATTGAGCAGTACAAATATTACTAGTGGCCTTTTCCCTTCTAATATGTTGCTCTCTTGTTTGCAATGCAAGTCTTAGTGACTTTTCTCCATTTTTAGAGAGAGATTGCCCAACGATTCTTCCAGGTATCAGCCTTTTATATTTTTCGCTACAGGCAAAATATGCTGCATGGGGGCCACCAAAACCCATGGGAACACCAAATCTTTGCATACTACCAACTGCTACATCAACACCAAATTCAGAAATTGGTTTAATTAAAACTTGTGCCAGTGGATCAATAGATGCAGATACAATAATTTCTGATCTATGTGCTTGGGATATTAAGAATGTGGGATCAAATAATTGCCCATTTTTACCTGGTAATTGCAACAAAATTCCAAAAACATCATCATGATTAGGTAGGTTGCTTTGAGTAAAGCGTTTTAAAGATATTCCCAGAGGTTTAGCTCTGGTTTGTAGAACATTAAAAGTATGATCAAAAACATTTGATTCCACTAAGTACACTTTTGAAGATTTATTTTTTCTTGCGGCAAAACTCATGGCCATAGCTTCAGCTGCAGCAGTGCCCTCATCTAATAAAGATGCATTGGCGACAGGGAATCCTGTTAGTTCACAAACAATAGTCTGAAAATTAAATAAAGCTTCTAATCTTCCTTGTGCAATTTCTGCTTGATATGGAGTATAAGACGTGTACCACCTTGGATTTTCAAGAATATGTCTTTGGATTACTTTAGGCATGTGATTGTCATAATAGCCAAGACCTATTAGTGATCTCATTTTGGTATTTTTCTTGGCAATCTCTTCTAATTCATTTAAAGCCTCAATCTCTGAACAACCTTGGGGCAATATTTCTGAAGATTTATCTTTAAGCTGAATGTCTTCAGGAATAACTTGGTTTATAAATTGATCAATATTATTAAAACCAAGCTTGTTTAGCATACTTCTCTCATCATTATCTCCTAACCCCAGATGCCTATCAATAAACAAATCGGTCCCAAATTTGGATGTCATATTAAAATATTTTTCTTTAAAATAGCTCTTTTTAAAAAGTTTGCCTTATTTTGGTACAACCTTTAATTGATATTCCTCAGAAGTCATCAAATCAGCAATTGATACCTCTGATTCTGGTTTCAAAATGACTAACCAACCTTCTCCAATAGGATCATTCTGTAAAAGCTCAGGGTTTTCAATCACATTCTCATTTACAGATACTATTTCCCCTGAAAAAGGCAGGTAGACTTCCTCAACGGCCTTAACAGATTCTATTGTTCCAAAAGTCTCACCTTTATCTAAAGTCTTCCCTTGATCAGCTAACTCAACAAAAACAATATCTCCTAATTGATCTATAGCAAATTCACTAACTCCAATTTTTAACAATCCATTTTCTTCCAAGACATACTCATGGGTATCAGCATAGTTAAGATTGTCTGGAAACTTGTAAGACATAATTAATTTTATTAAAAAAGTAGAGAATCGTTTGAAATTAATTTTTCCTCTAATAGTTGTGATAATAACTGAATTAGTGCAATTTTGATGTGAGCTATGTGAGAACCACCTTGAACAAAAATATTGTAAGGATCTCTTAGGGGAGCATCCGCCGAAAATTCACTTGTACTTCCTTCAATAAATGTGCCTCCTGCCATTAATAATTTTGAGTTATATCCTTCCATTGAAGATGGAACAACATTTAAAAAAGAATCTATTGGTGAAGAATTTTGAAAAGATTGACAAACTTTTTGTACCAAATCAGGATTATTCAATCTTACTGACTGAATAAGATCAGATCTATATGTTGCTGGTTCTGGCAAAACCTTAAATCCCAAATTTTTAAAAACTGCTGCAACCATATCAGCACCCTTTAATGATTCGTGAACAATTTGTGGCGCTAAAAACAAACCCTGCAAAATTAATCTTCCTAATCCAAAATTTATTCCTGCAGATGAACCAATACCAGGTGAGGTTAATCTAGAGCACGCCATCTCTACCAACTCTGCATCTCCTGCAACATACCCACCAGTAGGAACGATTGTCCCTCCCAAATTTTTAATTAATGATCCAGCAATTATATTTGCCCCTTTAGAAATTGGTTCACTGTCTTCAACAAGCTCCCCATAACAGTTATCAACAAAACATATGCAGTTAGGGTCAAGAGAGTGAATCAGACTACAAATTTTCTCTATCTCATGATTCGTAAGAGATTTTCTCCAACTATATCCACAACTTTTTTGTATAAATACTAATTTACATGAATTTTCTTGAAAAGAATGAACAATTTTTTCTTCAAAAGAATCAAAATCTTCACAAATATTTATTTGCTTATAGTCAATATCAAAATCTTTAAGTGAGCCTTTACCTCCTCCCCTTATCCCTATCACTTCTTCTAAGGTGTCATATGGTTGTCCTGTAAGAGATAACATCACATCTCCAGGCCTAAGAATTCCAAATAAAACAGAGCTGATTGCATGCGTTCCACTTACAAATTGCATCCTCACAGCTGCCTTTTCAGCAAGAAATAATCTTGCAAAAACCGCATCAATTTTTTCTCTAGATATATCACCATGTCCACTACCTGAAGATTGATTGAAATGACTAGTAGAAACTTTTTCTTCCTTAAAAATTGTCAAAATATTTTCTAATTTCTGAAAAACCTGATTGGATCTTTCTTGAAAAACTTGACTTAAACTCTCTTCTAGAGAAAGAACAGCGTTTTCAGCCAGTTTTAAGTTTTTGTTTAATGTCATTAGTTATGAAAACTCATATTATTTTTCTGAAGCTAGATTTCTTAATTCTGCGAGAAAAGCATTAGGTCCTCTACCCTGAAAATAAGAAAGTTTTTTTGAAGCCTCATATAAATCAAGTAGTTCTCCATCTAATTCTTCAGCCGTATAATCTCTTATTCCTGCTATTACCTCAGCAAAACGTTCTCTACGGGTAGGTTTATTGACAGTATAGGCACCCATTACCTGAACTTTACATGATCTCCAAGCCTTATTCTGGCAAAAATGCACTGAAAGAGCATCACTTAAAGCAGAAGCTTCTTCATCTTCTATGTACCAGTCAAAAGATGAAGGGAGAGATTGTAATCCTGAAAATATCTCAAATAACTCCCCAGCAGACAATGGAATACCAGAATCATTTCTCAAGGGTAATGCAGACTCTTGCAAGGATCTCCATAATTCTGGGTAATCACTTTCTAAACGATCCCTGATTTTTTCTACCCCTTGATCAAGAATCGTATTAACTTGAGCTAAAGCAAGAAAAACTTCAGGCCCAGGGGAAGATAATTTTCCATTCCTAAGATTAGAAATTTGCGAATTATGAACTTTACCTAAATCAAGAATTTCAGAGAGTAACGGTAAAACCCTATGCGACCAACCATTTCTCTCATGCCAGAGGTGTATCAAATGAGCCATAGCCCTTCGACCTCTAGATAATTTATCGCGATATCCGAGACTCACAGATAATTAAACTTATCAATAGTATAGTATGATAATATTACATATCGGTAATTTTGAAAACAGTATTTCGATATCATGAACTCATTAATTTTCCAAGAAACAGCAAAATTAAAAAAACCTGTTCCAGCTGAAAAAGTTATTGAACTCTCAGAAAAATTATTAGAACCTTCCAACCATTCAAGAAAATATCCTCCAAGACTACATAAAACTTGGGGAACAATCATTTTCATGGTTGCAATTCATATTATTTCTCTTATAGCTTTACAACCAAAGTTTTGGAGTCTCCCTGCAGTCATGTCTTTATTATTTTTTTACTGGGTAACTGCTTGTTTAGGAGTCACTCTTGGTTACCACAGATTGTTATCGCACAGATCGTTCATTGTTCCAAAATGGTTAGAAAGATTTTTCGCTACCTGTGGAGCTATAAGTTGCCAGCATGGACCTATTGATTGGGTGGGTTTGCATAGACATCACCATTCTTTTTCAGATACAGAGGTAGATCATCACAACAGTAAAAAAGGTTTTTGGTGGAGTCATATGGGTTGGATGTTCAAAGACGTTGAAGCATTAAAAGCTGTTCCAAAACTTAGTGCAGATTTAATTAAAGATCCGTATTATAGATTCCTAAATAAATATTTTTTATTTTTACAAATTCCTATTGGACTTTCTTTGTATGCAATAGGACAAAAATTAGGAGTTGGAGGTTGGGCTCTAGTCCTTTGGGGAATTCCATTGAGGCTTGTAGTTGTTTATCACATAACCTGGTTAGTAAATTCAGCTACTCATTGCTGGGGTAAAGCACCATTTGAAAGTGGTGATTCATCCAAAAACAATGCGTGGGTTGCTGCATTAACGTTTGGAGAAGGTTGGCATAATAATCATCATGCATTTCCTAATTCAGCAAAACAAGGATTATTTAGAGGTCAAATCGATATAACTTGGGAACATATTAAGATTCTTGCGAAATTTGGTCTTGCAAAAAAAGTAAAGTTGCCCTCTAGGTCTTATTATTAACTATATTGTTCAATATTTTCATGGCTAAAAGAATACAAGTCGCATTAACTGAATCAATTTCATCACTAGGCAAAGAAGGTGATCTAGTTGAAGTAGCACCTGGTTATGCAAGAAATTTTCTATTACCTTATGGCAAGGCAATGAATGTAACACCAGCAGTGCTTAAACAAATTGAAAGAAAGAAAGAAAAAGAAAAAATTGCTGCTGATAAATTAAAGCAAGAAGCTTTAGATTTCCAAACTGCATTATCTACAATAGGTAGGTTTACTATCAAAAAACAAGTTGGGGAAGATGGTATTCTGTTTGGAACTGTTACTAATGGAGATGTTGCCGAAGCAATAAAAGAGTCAACTAAAAAAGAAATTGATAGAAGAAATATCACAGTTCCTGATATTCATAATTTAGGTTCCTTTACTATAAAAATAAAATTACACCCAGAAGTGAATGCTGAAGTAAATATTGAAGTAACAAGTTAATCAATTTGTTGCATTATTTTGAAAAGTAGCCAAAGTATATATCTAAGCAATTAAAGATATGGTTTCCGTACCTTTTCCAAATAATGGGCAAAATAAAAATTTTAAGAAGGATTTTAATAGTGAAAATGCTGGATTAGTACCTCCTCAGAACGTTGAAGCAGAGGAAGCAGTTCTGGGTGGAATACTTCTTGATCCAGACGCGATCGGAAGAATTGCAGATTTAATTAAACCTGAAGCCTTTTATATAAATGCTCATCAAGAGATTTATAAAACAGCATTAATGTTACATACTCAGGGTAAACCAACTGATTTAACATCAATGAGTGCTTGGTTAGCAGATAATGGGTCACTAGAAAAAATTGGAGGGAACAGCAAACTTGTAGAACTAGTTGAAAATGTTTCTTCTACAGCTTCCATAGAACAAGTTGCTAATTTAATTAACGACAAATTCATGAGAAGGCAACTTATCAGATCTGGCAATGAGGTAGTTCAACTAGGTTTTGATCAAACTCAAGATACTAATGAAGTTCTAGATAAAGCGGAGCAAAAAATATTTGAAATAAGTCAAGAAAAACCTTCAAAAGGTCTGACTCAAGCAGCTGAAATCCTTACAAGTACTTTCAATGAAATAGAGTCGAGATCATTAGGCACATCAGTAGCTGGAATTCCTGTAAATTTTTACGACCTTGATGCGATGACTAATGGATTTCAAAGAAGTGATTTAATAATTGTTGCTGGAAGACCTTCAATGGGTAAAACTTCAATAGTTCTTAATCTGGCTAAAAATGTTGCACAATCTCAAGATTTACCTGTATGCGTATTTAGCCTTGAAATGAGTAAAGAACAGTTGACTTATAGATTACTCTCTATGGAAGTTGGAATCGAAAGTGGAAGGCTGAGAACAGGAAGATTACAGCAAGATGAATGGCCTTTACTTGGAGAAGGTATCAATTCACTTGGTCAATTGCCAATATTTATAGATGACAAACCTAACTTAAGTGTTTTAGAGATGAGATCTCTGTGCAGAAGATTAATAGCTGAACAAAAAAAAGAATTAGGGTTAATTGTGATTGATTACCTCCAGTTGATGGAAGGATCAACCCCTGATAATAGGGTGCAAGAACTTTCACGAATAACAAGAGGTCTTAAAAGCATGGCTAGGGAATTAAAAGTGCCAGTAGTAGCTTTATCTCAGCTTAGTAGAGGAGTAGAATCTAGAACAAATAAAAGGCCAATGTTAAGCGATCTGAGAGAATCAGGATCTATTGAACAAGATGCAGATTTAGTATTAATGATTTATAGAGATGAATATTATAATCCAGATACAGAAGATAAAGGAATTACAGAGGTCCTTGTCACTAAACATAGAAATGGACCCATAGGAACTGTTAAATTATTATTTGAACCTCAATACACGAGATTTAAGAATTTAGCTAATTAGATTAATCCTTATAATGCAAGATCATCAATCAATAAATGAATCTTTTGAGATTATCGTCATTGGAGGAGGACATGCGGGATGTGAAGCAGCTATAACATCAGCAAAATTAGGATTTTCTACAGCCTTATTCACAATCAACTTAGATAGGATTGCTTGGCAACCTTGCAACCCTGCAGTTGGGGGTCCAGCAAAAAGTCAATTGGTGCATGAAGTCGATGCATTAGGAGGCATTATTGGAAAATTAGCTGATGAGACAGCGATCCAAAAAAGAATATTAAATGCGAGTAGAGGGCCAGCTGTATGGGCATTAAGAGCACAAACAGATAAAAGAGAATACTCAAAAAAAATGATCGAAATACTACAAAATACAGATAATTTATCTTTGAAAGAAGCAATGATTACTGAACTAGATATTACAAAAACTGAAGAAATTGGATTGAACTCAAAAAAACTCGTAAAAAAAAGAATAAAGGGTGTAAAAACATTCTTTGGTAGTTATTTTTCAGCGAAAGCAGTTATCATCACAGCTGGTACTTTTTTAGAAGGCAAAATATGGATTGGCAATAAATCAATGTCAGCTGGTAGATCGGGTGAACAAGCAGCACAAGGTCTTACTCAAAATTTGCACGAAATTGGTATTAATACAGAACGTTTAAAAACAGGAACTCCAGCAAGAGTTGATAAAAGAAGTATCAGTTTTGATGAATTAGATATTCAACCTAGTACTGCAGCAAATAAATACTTTTCTTTTGACCCAGATATAAAAAATAATATGCCCCAAGTTAGTTGTCATATCACAAGAACAACTTCTAAAACACATCAACTAATTCGAAACAATTTACATTTAACACCCATTTACGGAGGTTTTATTGATAGTAAAGGGCCAAGATATTGCCCATCAATTGAAGATAAAATCGTAAAATTTGCCGATAAAGAATCTCATCAAATTTTCTTAGAACCAGAAGGAATTAATACTCCTGAAATATATGTTCAAGGATTCTCTACAGGTTTACCAGAAAATATTCAATTAGAACTTTTAAGAACCTTACCTGGATTAAGTGAATGTAAAATGTTGCGACCAGCATATGCTGTTGAGTATGACTATATACCTGCAACACAGCTCCAAACATCACTCGAAACGAAAGAAATTGAATATTTATATTGCGCTGGACAAATTAATGGAACTACTGGTTATGAAGAAGCAGCAGCACAAGGATTAGTTGCAGGAGTCAATGCGACAAGAAAACTAAACAAAAAAGATCCAATAACCTTTACTAGAGAAAGCAGTTATATAGGAACAATGATCAATGATTTGATTACTAAAGATCTCAAAGAACCATACAGAGTTCTAACTAGTAGGAGTGAATATAGACTAACCCTTAGAGGAGATAATGCAGACAGGAGATTAACCCCACTAGGTTATCAGATAGGGCTGATTGATGAAAAAAGATGGTCGGCCTATCAACAAAAAATGAAAGTCCTCCAAGAAGAGAAATTAAGATTAAAAAACACCCGTTTAAAAAATACCGATGAAATAGCAAAAAAAATAGAATTAGACACGGGGTCAAAAATCAAAGGCTCAACAACTTTGAAAGAACTATTAAAAAGACCAAACTTTCATTATTCAGATCTAATTAAATATGATTTAACTAAAAAAAATCTAGCTTCTTCAATACAAGAAGGTGTTGAAATAGATATTAAATATGAGGGTTACCTCAAAAGACAAAAAAACAACATTGAACAAATAAATCGTCAAAGCTGTAAATCTTTGCCTCAAGAAATAAATTATGAAAAGATAGAAACATTATCTTTAGAAGCTAGAGAAAATTTAAATAAGATAAAGCCAAAAAATTTTGGTGATGCCTCAAAAATCCCTGGAGTTAGCAAAGCTGATTTAACTGCATTACTTGTTTGGCTAAAAATAAGAGAGATAAGAAAAGAAAAGTCAAATATTTTTGCTGAAAAAAAGTTATCATCGTAAAAGCAATCTGTCAGAGCACTGAATAATAAACTTTTTAAATCCCCAAAAATATTATGGGAAGAAAAAGCCTCTACTTTTTTAGTGAAAAATTCACTCCCCAAAATATCAGGTCCATGGAAATTAATGCTGCTTGGAGATGGAAGTCCAACCAGACATCTACAGCTATTAACTAATCAAGAAACAAAAATAAAATTGATTTCAATGCAATTAGATCCTCTATTCAGTAAAGAGGGTCCTCAAGAATTGAATCAATTAAATGGCCCTTTAATTAGAAGACAAGTATGGATTAAAAACAATAATAAAAACTTAGCATGGGCTGAAAGTTGGTGGAATGCTGAACAAGTAAGTGAAAATTTAAAAGCCAAAGAAGAGCCAATTTGGAAAAATTTAACGCAAGACAGGTCAGAATTATTCAGAGAAGTTGATCGAATTTCACTTGTTAATTCAAAATGGTTAGAAGATCAATTTTGTTTTAAAGGACCATTCTGGTCAAGAAATTACAGATTTTTTCGTGATAAAAAGCCTCTAACAATTATTAGGGAGGTTTTCAATCCACATTTAGAAAGTTTACTAGGTTCTTCTGGAATTAAAGAATTTGCAAATCTATACTCTTCTTCTTCTTGATCTAGGAAGATTTCTTGATTTTAATTGAATTTCTTGGTTTACTTGATCTCTTGATATATTATTCTCTTTTTCTGAAGATCTTTGCCATCTTTCAACTTTGAAATCCATTTCATCTGGCCAATCATCGTCTTTAATCTCTTTCCCATAAGGTAATTTTTTTTGATCAGTTGTCTGCAAATTTTTTGGTTGCCTTAAAGATATTGCTTCTAAAGGTCTTTTTGAATACGTTTTAGTAGATTCATAAGAATTTGATTCTCTAGAAAATGTTTTAATATCACTGTTATCATCGTAAAAATTATCATCATTCCAATCATCATTATCTTCATCAAAAAATAAATCCACTTTTTCAGATACCCATCTTCCCACTTTTTTAACACTCTTACTTGTTAGTCCTTGAAAATCTGATTTCCTTCTTTTACCTGGCCTTGCACCAGATACTCCATCAACAAATTGTCTTCCAGTTTCAAAAATTTTATCAACTTGTTTATCAACAATATTTCTGTCAAAACTATTTCTAAGATTTCTAATTCTC
>QCCF01000001.1 GCA_003281365.1 Prochlorococcus sp. AG-347-K18 | reverse complement strand
GACAATATAGATATAGATCTAGATCTAGATCTAGGAGGTCTTATGAAACTATTCAATCAATTTAACATTCTTCCAAGATACTTAACTGCGTTTAATTATGCAGGATTAAACCTAAACGAAACCCCAAAAGAACTTGAAAAATGCACCTCTGAGTTTCAAAACTTTTGGGAGCAAGAATGTAGAGAACACCCAACAAATCAAAATTGTTTAATTTACTGCGACTGAGTTATTAATTTTTAGGTTATAGTTAGTTAATTTTCATTATTAAAATACAAAATATGGATTGTGTTACTCATTCAGTAATGTTCCATCATTTTCATAATGAGCAACATCTTCCTTCTCAGGGTAGTTTAAGTTCTTCTGAATTTGTTCAGATGATTGATTGGTTGAATACTCAATATTCAATTTTAAATGCAAGCGATTATAAGAAAAAATTGGAAAATTTTACATTAAAAGAAACGGATATATGTTTTTCTTTTGATGATGCCCTTAAGTGCCAATTTGATATTGCCTATCCTGTTTTGGAAAGATTAGGAATCGAGTCATTTTTTTTTGTTTATAGTAGTGTTTTTAGTAGTAAGCCAGACTTCTTGGAAATTTATAGATACTTTAGAACTTTCTGTTATGAAAATATTGATGAATTTTACGAAGATTTTTTTGGAATTGTTCAGTCTATTGATAAGGATGAGTATATTTCTCAAAATGCAAAGTATTTAAATCTAAATTATCTTTCAGCTTGCCCTTTTTATTCTGAAAATGATAAGTGGTTTAGATACATTCGGGACAGGTATCTAATTGGGAATCAATATAAGGATATTATGAGTAAATTGATGTTAAAAAAAGATTTTGATACCGACCTTGCTAAACAAAACTTATGGATGTCAGAAAATAATTTAATTACCTTAGATTCTTCAGGCCATAGTATAGGTTTACATTCATATTCTCATCCAACTAAGATAAGTAATCTCAGTAAATCTGAACAAAAACTTGAATACCAAAGAAACTATAAACATCTTTCTGAATTGCTAAGCAAATCAATAAATTCTATGTCACATCCTTGTGGTGACTACAATAAAGATACAATTAATATACTTAAAGAGATCCCTATTGAAATAGGATTTAGATCAAATATGTCAATAAAAGAAATACGTTCTCCTCTCGAAATTCCGAGAGATGATCATACAAATATCTTTAAGTTGATGCAACGATGAAAGTTACAATTTTTAGTAGTAATCAACCTAGACATCTAAATCTTGCAAGGGAATTTTCAAAAATTGCGGATCAAGTTTTTTTCTTAAGTGAAGTGAATACTGTATTTCCAGGGCAAATTGATGACTTCTTCAGAAAGTCTGAAGTGATGCAGACTTACTTTCAGAATGTAATATATTCAGAAAAAAAAATTTTTGGTGATATAAGATTTTTACCTAATAATGTTAGAACGCTTTCAGTCAAATCTGGTGATTTAAATAAACTGAAAAAAATACAAATTAATGATGCACTAAATTCAGATATTTATATTGTCTTTGGTTCAAGTTATATAAAAGGATGGTTGATAGATTTTCTCGTTGAGCATAGAGCAATAAATATTCATATGGGTCTTTCTCCATATTACAGAGGTTCTTCCTGCAACTTTTGGGCTCTTTATGACAATAATCCAAGTTATGTAGGAGCAACAATTCATCTTTTAAGTAAAGGATTAGATAGTGGTGATATGTTATTTCACTGCATCCCAAAACTTCAATACAAAGATAGTCCATTTGATTTTACAATGCGTTCAGTATTAGTAGCTCAAAAAGCATTGATTTCAGCTTTAAATAAAAAATCTTTATCCGCGTTTCCTTCTGTAATGCAGAATAAGGAGAATGAAATCAGGTATTCAAAGAATAAAGATTTCACTGATGAAATTGCAAAGGAATTTTTGGATAGAAATCTTCAATTAAATGCAGATTCATTTTCGTATCCAGAATTGTTAAATCCTATTTTTGGTTAATTGATATAGTTTCTAAAATTGATTTTCTTAAAACTAGAAAAACAATATAAATTATTAAAACTTGTCAATTTATGACTAAACAATTTCATGTGATTAAAATTATTTTTAGCGAATTCTCTTGAGTTTTTTTATTTTTGGGAAAGGTTATATATTAATTATTCAGATATTCATCATAGCCCATAATCACTTAGCAATTATCACAAATCATCCGTTTCATCAGTCTTTATTAGTTTGAACTAATAAAATCCTCAATAGTTTTTTTTAATTTCATTGCCCCATAAGAATTGAGATGATTATTATCTTTGTACATTAAAGAAAGTTGATCATGATTTTTGCAGTAAGAATCTTTGCAAAGTAAAGAAAAAGCATCAATATATAAAACTTTTGGGTTTGCTTTGAGAAACCTTTTGATTTTCCAAATAACTACATTGTTCGATGCAACCCAATCACTTTTGCTTACTTTTGAAAAACAAAGCGAAGATATTCTCCATGATGGACGGAACCACTCTTCTTGGCACATGTATCCTTCTCTTACCCCAGGAAAAATTGGAGTTGGGGAAATTAAAATGAATTTAATTCCGATATTTTGCGTTTGTTCTATGAAAGTCCCATATTCTTTTGTCCAGTTTTGATTGTCTTCATTGTATTTTTGCCTATGTGCGGAAAAAATAATAACGTCTCCTTTCTTGAAACTTTTTTTATATTCTCGTAGAGGAGCAAGGATATATTCTTCAGAACTCTTATTTAATAGTTTCAATCCTTTCCCTTGTGGGTGCATTATAAAATTGAATTCTTTCTTGCCTGCTATATCAGTCATTGCTTCTCCATAGTGATCAGCATGACTGTCGCCTAATAGATAAATTGTTGGAAGGTTTATATTATTTATGATTTTAAGATCATTGAAAATTTGCATATTCCATTTATTGAATTGACTACCAATAAATAATTTTCCTTTTAAGGGATTATTTAGTAGAACTAAATTTAAAGAAAGTGCTATGGATCCTCCTATACCGAATAGGATTGTCTTCCAGCGTTTACCAAACCAGTTGTTGTTTCGGAATGGTGTTTCGATATATCGATATGAAAAGATAGCAAGACTCAGTATCAGAATAATTTGGAAAGGTACTGACCACCGATAAATTCCAATAGTCCAATGACTTATTGACAGAACCCCCCAGTGCCATAGGTAAAGAGAATAAGAAATGAGGCCTATATAAACAATTTTGGGGTTGGTAAAAAAAGTATATAGTGCTGTTCCTTTTTTTAAAGAAGCAATAAGTAATGCCGATAGAGAAACGACTGTAATTGTTGATGTTGTTGCCCAAGGCATAGGAAAATACATTATTCCAAATATTGATCCAAATACAAAAGTTGGTTGCACCTTTTCAAGGAAATGTTCAATAGATTTTCTTTTCTGCAATACAATAAAAAGCAAACATCCTGTTGCTATTTCCCAAAATCTTGTAGGCATTAAGTAATATGCGGCTGATTCGTTAATTGGGTAGGTATAGATAAATAGAAGCAAAGATGCAATAGCTGGTATTCCAATTATCAGCAATAAATTACGAGCACCATTTTTGGTTTGACGTCCAAAGCCAGAAAACCAAATCATTAATGGAAACAAAATATAGAATTGTTCTTCAACACTAAGAGACCAAGTATGTGTAAAGACATTTAGTGTTGTTGATTGAGCAAAATAATTTGTTGAATTTTTGAATAGATATAAGTTTGATAATCCAAATAAAGAAGCAAATCCAGTTTCGAGCGATTCTTTTGGATGTGGATTGAATAAACAGATTACAAAACTCGTTACTAGTGCAAAAAATAACAGTGCTGGGACTAATCGTTTTATCCTTCTTGAGTAAAATCCGCTTATGAAATCCTTGAAATTTTTACTCGGTCTTTGATAGATAGATGATGTGATAACGAATCCTGATATAACAAAAAAGATATCAACGCCAAGGTATCCTTTTGGTAGTATTTCTTTGTTGAAATGATAGATTATTACAGAGATTACAGCAAATGCTCTTAGACCATCAATCTCTGGACGATATAGATTATTTATGGATGATTTATGCATTTTGTTTTTAAATTTATAGATACTTAATAAACTAGAAATTCAAAGATGCCGATAAGTAATTTTAATAACAATTTTATTATGAAAATCTTCAAAAAGGTAATTTAAGTAAACAACAATTCTTGAAAAATGTGATATTCAAAAAAACTATTATTTTTGATAATAAATGTTATGAAAAACGTTTGTATGAGTGTGTTAGTATGATGAAAAGTTTTTTTTAGTAAGTGAATCTTTTAAATAAGTTGTGGAATAAGCTTCAACTTTCTAGAGATATAGGTATTGACTTAGGTACTGCCAATACACTCATTCATGTTTCTGGCAAGGGCGTAATTCTTGAAGAACCTTCTGTAGTCGCAATGGATTTAGAAGATGGAGAGCCTTTGGCGGTTGGGGAAGAAGCAAAGTTAATGTTAGGGAGAACTCCTGGAAATATAAAGGCTGTTAGGCCTCTAAGAGATGGAGTTATTGCTGATTTTGATGCTGCGGAACAAATGATAAAAACATTTATCCAAAAATGTAACGAAGGCAAAGGTATATTAGCCCCTAGGATAGTCATTGGTATTCCAAGTGGTATTACAAGTGTTGAGCGAAGAGCAGTCAAAGAAGCTGGACTAGCCGGAGCTCGAGAAGTTTATTTAATTGATGAACCTGTTGCTGCGGCAATTGGTGCTTCATTACCAGTTACTGAACCTGTTGGAACAATGATTGTTGATATTGGGGGCGGTACTACTGAAGTAGCTGTTTTAAGTCTTGGGGGTACGGTCGTAAGTGAATCTCTTCGAATAGCTGGTGATGAAATCAATGACTCAATATCCAGCTACCTTAAAAAAAAGCATGGTATGGCCGTCGGAGAGAGAACATCAGAAAAGATTAAAATTAATATAGGCTCAGCTTTTCCTGACAATAATTTTGATAATACTACTTTTGAAGTGAGAGGTTTGCATTTAGCATCTGGGTTGCCAAGATCTATAACTTTAACTTCTGGAGAAGTCAGAGAAGCGATGGCAGATCCACTTAATAAAATTGTAGATGCGATTAAAAGAACACTTGAGAGAACCCCCCCTGAATTAGCCGCAGATATAGTTGAAAGAGGTATCATGCTTGCGGGAGGTGGAGCTCTAATAAGGGGAATTAACGATTTAGTTGCTCAAGAGACAGGGATTTTTACACATATAGCTGAAAACCCACTATTGTGTGTAGTAAATGGATGTGGAGAGATATTAGATGATTTTAGAAAACTTAAAAAGATTGTTGATACATTTGATGTAGGATCTAATTCAATAAGAACTTAAAGAAATTTCTCATTAACTCTAAGTTTGAATTATTGGATATTCAATTCATTGATCTATAAGTTTAAAGACTTATTATTTTTCTAATAAATATATTTTTTCTTCACCTATTTTGTCAGGCTGCACTATTTTACAGCCTTTATCTTTTTCTATATTGCAATCTTTTGATGCAGCTATCGTTTTCCATGAACAAACCTTTTCTTCTGAGTATTCTTTTTTAATCTTCCAACCATCTTTGATATATTTTTCGAGATTGCTATCTTCTCCACATGAAATTATGACTTCAATAGTATTTTCTTGTTCAGTAACTTTTTTATCTATTGTTTTGCAGCCGTTCAACAAAAAAAGAATCATCAATATAAGTGTTAATTTGTTATTTTTTTTCATTATTTTTCCATACAAATATTAAATTTTTTAATAGCTGTCTTTGGGAATCCAAGATTCAAAAATTTTTTATATTCACTATTTTCTTCTTTGCATATTTTTTCTCTGTTTTGAATTTCTATCTGTTTTTGTTCTTGCATTAGCTTTTTAATTTTAAAGTTTTCTTTTGATCTATTAATAAAGGGAATGGAACCTAAAAGTAAACCTATTATAAATGAACATGTTAGTGCTGATTTGTATCTTTTAAAATCACTTTTAAGATTATTTTTCACAAAAAATTCTTCGACTTTAAACATAAAATTTATTTTTTTTTTAATATATTTGCTCCAACTTTTCGTAATTTATTAGAAAAATCTTCGTATCCTCTTTCTAAATGTTCTAATCCTCGAACTTTTGTTTTACCTCTAGCTGAAAGTCCTGCAAGAGCTAATGCAGCAGTAGCCCTTAAATCAGATCCTAAAACGTTCGTTCCATGCAAGTTTTTGACTCCGATGACTGTTGCTACATTATTTCTTAAAGTAATATTTGCACCCATACGCTTTAGCTCTTTCACATGATTCATTCTATTTTCAAATACTGTTTCTTCTATCTTTGAAGTTCCATTCGCTGTTGCCATTAAAGCCATAAAAGGCGCTTGTAGATCAGTAGGAAATCCTGGGTAAGGACTAGTATTCATATTAACTGAATTTAAAATTTGATTTGGAATAATTCGCAATAATTGTTTGGAGTATTCGAACTTGCATCCACAAGCTTCAAGTTTATTAATTACTTCTTTTAGGTGCCTTGGTTCACATGGGAAAAGACTTATTGGTGATCTTGTGATAGCTGCAGCAATTAAAAAAGTTCCTGCTTCAATTCTGTCAGGTATTACGGTGTAATCACATCCTTTTAGGGTTTTGACTCCTTCAATTTTTATACGTTCAGATCCTGCACCTTTGATACGTGCTCCCATTAAATTCAGCATATTTGCTAAATCTATTATTTCCGGTTCTTGTGCCGCGTTATTTAATATTGTTGTCCCTTCTGCTAATGATGCTGCCATCACCAATGTCTCAGTAGCACCAACACTTTTACATTTAAAAGTGATAGATGATCCCACCAATCTCTTATGAGGAGTAATTACTTCAGCACTTAAATAATTATCTTTGAATTTAAAGATAACTCCTAATT
This sequence comes from Prochlorococcus sp. AG-347-K18, assembly GCA_003281365.1. Taxonomy (GTDB): domain Bacteria; phylum Cyanobacteriota; class Cyanobacteriia; order PCC-6307; family Cyanobiaceae; genus Prochlorococcus_A. The sequence continues at coordinate 368,330 of QCCF01000001.1, read as the reverse complement.
TTTTTAGTGAATTAATATGTTCATCTATCGGTCTAGATCCTATTAAGCAACCTCCTGGTAAGGGTATATCTGCTTTTCCAAATCTAGCAAGGATAGGACCAATGCAAAAGAAACTAACTCTAAGAGCATTAAACAAATCAGAAAGTAATTCCTGCGATGGTGGAATTATTTCTTTAGTGTTTATTTTTAATTGATTTGAATTTGATTTTATATTAATTCCCATTGCAATTAATATTTTAGACATAATTAAGACGTCTGAAATTCTAGGAACATTAAAAAGATTAACCTGACCTTCTGAAAGAATTGAAGCTGCCATTAAAACTAAAGCAGAGTTTTTTGCACCACTTATTCTGATGCTTCCATCAAGTAATTTTTCTCCTTCTATTTCTAAATAGCAGTCTTTCAAAAAAATATTTCTAAAAATTTTGGAAGAATCTTTCTTTATTTCCATCTCTTAAAAGTTATAAAAATTTTTTTCTTCAGATGAATGATATCGTTTATGAAATATTAATTCTTTTTTTTTCCAAGAATTTCCTATTGCAATCCCATTATCTTGAATTTCGTTAAATAAATGATCCAATAGGTAAAGTTTATTTTTAGATGTATCTAATCTTTTAGTATCTTGTTTAGAAGATTGATCTGCTTTGAGTTTTTCATATATCGCGAATGGATCGAAAAGCTTTAGTAACTTAAATATCATTTTTTATGTATTTTTATAACTTTCAATTAATCGATCCATTGAGGTTGAATCTACAGGTTTTATAAACTTACTGATTTCATTATGAACTTTCTTGCAAAGTGTTTTTTCTCTGTTCAATGGTTCGTCGCTCCATATTTCAATAGAACAATGCTTTTGAGTCTGATTTACCCAGGAAATTAGAAGATTTACTTTCGGGACGTAATTTTTATTAGAGCTATTGAATTCAGCATATAGTTGCTTTGAGTGCTCAAATCTTTCAGGAATAATCATCCCATAATTTTTTAATGATTTAGCAAAACTTCTTACCAAGCAATCTGATTCTGCTTGGCTGAAATATTGAAAAAATGCCATAATAAATCACTTTACTTTGTGAATCCCCATCACCATAGCTTTGCAATTTTTTAAAAGTTAAACCTTTAACAGATACTATCACGTACTTTAGAAATAACTTTTTTCTTTTTTGGGTTTCATGATATTCTCCAAATATGTAAGATGTAAAAATTAAGTTAATTAATTTAGTTATTTACTAAATTAATTCATAAATTTGGTTTTGATAGTCTAGAGCAAACTAGAAAATGGAATTAATGAGATTTAATCGAAATGAGCGAGATTATTAAATTAAGTAGATCTACCGTAGAGAAATATCTTAATTGTCAAAGATGTTGTGTACTTGATAAAAAATATCAAATAAAACCACCATCATTACCATTTACTTTAAATATAGCTGTAGATAATTTATGTAAAAATGAATTTGATCACTATAGAAGAATTCAGAAGCCACATCCTTTATTTATTAAACATGGTATTGATGCTGTTCCATTTAAACACAATGATTTAGAACGTTGGAGAAGTAATTTTCAAGGGATAAGGTATACTTCAGTTGAAAATCATTATGATTTTGGTGGAGCTGTAGATGATATTTGGCAGAAAAAAAATGGCGAACTTATCATAATTGATGTAAAAGCAACATCAAGAAATAATTTTGATTGGTCCGAAACTTTCAATAAATATGAATATGCAAAAGCTTATAAGAGACAATTGGAAATGTATCAGTGGCTATTTAAAAAAAACGGTTTTAAAGTTGCTAAAGAAGCTTACCTCTTATATTTTAATGGGAAGAAAAATGAAAAGGTTTTTAATAATCAATTAAATTTTGATGCACATCTGATTAGATTAGATTGCTCTACTTCATGGGTAGAAAAAAAGATTATTGATACAGTAAAGCTATTACGTTCTAATACTTTCCCTAAACCCTCACTAAATTGTGAATATTGTAATTATTTAAAAAAGCGTTGGCAGTTATCAACAACTCAAAATTTTTAGAAAAATTATTTTATTTTTCTGGAAAAATAGTGAAATACAGATAATCTTTAATTAGATTAAAATTTGACTTTTGATAAAAAAGAAAAAATCAGAAAGAAACATCACTAATCATCTGCAACAAGATGTAGTAAAAGTATCTGGTAAAACAATTTTTATAAATCCTTTTCTGTATTGGCGGAGATTTGATGAAAATACCAATAGATGGCTCAGAGAGCCAGGTCAAATGTTAGAGGATCAAATTCAACCTAACCGTAATCGTTTTTATCCAGAAATAGACTGGGCTGATTTAAGCTATGAACAAAAGCGTATAAAAGATGCGACAGTTGAGATGTTTCTAAAAACTCTTGAATTGATTAGTACATTTCACCCTTACCTTAGTGCAGGTCAGCTATTAGAAGTTGAGAGAAAAATGGCGGTTATAAAAAAGATTCCCTTTGAGAAGTGGGTCAAAAAATCTTTTGCCAAAAAAGCAAGATTATTAGAAAAAGAAAAAAGAAAATTTCAAAGAGAGAGGTTGTTTAGTAGTTGGAAAGAGTGGTTTAGTCTCGAAAATACAAGACAAGCTATTTTGCCATTAATTGTTACTATCTTTATTTCATCTTTTATTGGTTGGTCTTTAGGAATATCTAAAAATAGTTGTAATCCTTATTTTGAGCAAAACTTAGATAATTCGATCTAATAAGATAATTCTTGAATTTTAAATTGAACTTAATATTTTTTTTGAAAACATAAATAATTTATTTAAGATTATATTAAAAGTGAAAACGAATTTAAAAATTATAAATTTCATGCCTGAAAAAATGACTTCTTATGATAATGAAAATGATGAGTTTGGTTCGAGCGCTGAAAAGATTGATTATAAAAATTTAATGAATAGACTTAAAAAAATAAGCGAGATCATTACTTTATTGGAAAAAAAATATCTAGATAAATTGTAAATTTTGACCAAAAGTAGTTCTAATAATAAACCTACCTTATTAAAGAGACAGCCTTTAGTATTACTGATTTTCTCTTCCATTTCGTTTTTGATGATTTTATTTAGGTTATTTTTCTTACAACTTTTAAATTATGAATCTTTTAAAAAAATGTCTGATGAGAACAGGATTAGACTTATTGCTTCTCAACCAATACGTGGAAGAATATTAGATACAAATGGTTATGTCTTAGCAGATAGTAAAGTTAAATATTCTCTAATAATAAAGCCACAATCTGTTAATAAGAGCAATTGGGAAAAACATAAATTAAGCATTTCTGATTTGTTAAATATTGATAGTAATGAAATTCAAAAAAACTATTTTGAAGGTCTAAAAAATCAAAAACTTTCAGTAACTATACTTGATGATTTAAATGAAGATCAATTAATAAAATTTAAGGAAAATGAAGATAATTTATTTAGTTTTGAAATAGCTACAAGATTAATTAGAAATTATCCTTATAAATCTCTTGCCGCTCATGTTATTGGTTATACGCAACCAATAACTGAATCAGAATATAAGTTTTTATCTAACAAGGGTTACAAATTAAATGACTTAATAGGGAGAACTGGAATTGAATACGCTTATGAAGACTTTATTAGAGGTGAGTGGGGTGGAGAGATGGTTGAAGTTAATTCTTTAAATAAATTTCAAAGATCATTGGGTATAAAACCTTCAAAACAAGGCGAGGATATTAAATTGACAATTGATATAAATTTACAATTAGTTGCCGAGGAAGTCCTTAAAGACAAAAAAGCTGGAGCGATAGTAGTGATGGATCCACGAGATGGTGCAATAAGAGCGATGGCAAGTAAGCCTACTTTTGATTTGAATTTTTTTTCAAAGGATTTTAAGCCTGAAAAAGAATACAATAAGTTATTTAATTCTACTGAAAAACCTCTTTTTAATAGAGCATTAAATGCTTATGATCCAGGCAGTGTTTGGAAAATTGTAACTGCTTTAGCTGGACTAGAAAGTGGCAAATTTCCTAGTGATACTGTGCTAGATACGAAACCATGTATTACTTATGGGAGTCAATGTTTTAGAGAACACAATGATTTAGGATTTGGGGTAATAGGTTATGAAGATGCTTTAAGAGTTTCAAGTAATACTTTTTTTTATCAAGTTGGATATGGTGTAGGGGTTGATCAAATTCATGACCTTGCCAAAAAACTTGGTTTTAATTCCTTATCAGGAATTGAAATTTTTGAACAAGAAAATATAGGATTAGTAGCTAGTAGTGAATGGGCTAAACTAGGAAGAGGATGGGGTGAACCAGGAAAAACTCCTTGGGTCGCAGAAGATATTGCGAGTATGTCTATTGGCCAATTTGTTGTTCAAGTTAGTCCTATTCAAATAGCTAGAGCGTATGCTGCTATTGCTAATGGAGGTTATTTAGTTACTCCTCATCTATCAAAAAAAGAAGGGAAACTTTCTATAGATAAAAAGCCTACTAAAATTGATATAGATCCTAAAAATATTCGTTTGGTAAAAAATGGTCTTAGGAAAGTAGTCGAGTCTGGTACTGGGGTAGCAATCAATTTCGGTGTATCAAATTTACCTCCAGTCTCTGGAAAAACTGGGACTGCTGAAGATGGTGAAGGTGGATTAGATCACGCTTGGTTCGTTTGCTATACTCCTTCTGAAAAGAGTGAGTTACTGGTAGTTGCTTTTGCACAAAATACCCCTGGCGGAGGCTCTGTACATGCGCTTCCTATGGCTAGACAAATTTTAAAAGCTTGGAATGAAAATAATTTATAAAAATTTTTTGTTTTAAAGTTTATGTTTTTAATTTTTTCATTTGTAAAAGTCTTTGAATAATATCTTCAATAGTTTTCGTATCTATAGGTTTACTATATGAGGATAAAAGTTGTCTCCCTAATACTTGACTTCCTAAATGCACTAATTGAATACGTAATGAGGTCAGCAGTTCTAATCCTATGCCACCAGAAAATGTTGCAATTGCAATCGGTTGACCATTAAATAAATTCCTAAAGTCATCTCCTGAAATAGAAAGCCATGCTATGAAGTTGGAGAGAATGGGAGGAATAGATCCATTATATTCAGGCGCACAAATCACCCACCTTTCAGTCTTGAAAAGCTTTTGTTTTAAATCTTCTATTTCATTTGGAATATTTTCCTTGCTGTGAATTCTTGGATTAAATAAAGGAATATCAAGAGTTGTAAGATCTAAAATTTCAGAACTTATTTTAAGAGCATTGCTTCTTTCAAGGAATTTCTCAGAAAGCTCAAGATTTTTCCCACAACTAGCTGATATAATTATTAGATCATTTGGTTTAGTCATAAATAAGATAAATAAATTTAATATTTGGCACCAGTTTTACGGTGATGAACTGCTGTTAGACAATCGGATTTTAGTATATTACCGTGTAGTACTTCAGCGTATATTACCCAGTGATCTCCACATTCCATCCGTTCTTTTACAGAAGCATCCAACCATGCTAAAGAGTTAGGAATTATTATCTGTTCATTAGGAGTTAATTCAATATTTAAACCTTCGAATCTATCTTCACCTGGTGAAAAAGGTTTTGTGAATCTTTTCAAAGGTTCTTTAAAATCTTTTTCACTTAAGATATTTAATGCAAATGAATCTCCTACTTGAAGTAGAGACTCTACCGATCTATCTTTTGCTACTGCAATACTTAATCCTGGTGGAGAAAAACTTGCTTGACTCACCCAGGATGCAAGCATTGCTCCTCTGATATTATTCTCATCTTTTCCTTTAGAGGCAGTTAGAACACAAAGTGAGCCAATTACTCTTCCAAGAGCTTGTAACTTTGGATCCGTTTTACTTGTAATCATTCCAGTATCAGATTTTCTAGGTTTTTTCTTAGCTTTTTTTATAATTTTTCTTCCAAAGTGAGTTCCTATTTCTTCTAGCTCTTTAATTTTTGGTTTATTTGGACTGAATTTAATTCTCACAGGATCAAAACTAAATTGAAAACCGCCGTCCTTTAATTTTGATTCAAGTAAATCTATCGCTTCGCCGCTCCAGCCAAAACTCCCGAAAATCCCAACTGGTTTATCTCTATTGCCCTCTGATAACAATGTCCCTAGTGCACTTACTATAGGCGTTGGGGCGTGCCCCCCAATTGTGGGAGATCCTATTAAATAACCATCAGCATTTTGGATGGATTTTATAAGTACATCATTTGATGTAAATTCACAATTAATACTTTCTACTTCAACAGAAGTTCTATTAATCCCTTTAGCTAAAGCATCCCCTATGGAGGCTGTATTTCCATATGCACTTGCATAAATAAGAGCGATTTTAGGATTATTTGTTGAGAGATTCTCACCCCATCGAATGTAGTCATTTAAAAAGCTTTTTAAGCTATATTCGATAGCTGGGCCGTGTAAAGGTGCAATAATTTTAATATCATAATCTGCAATTTTTTCAGTTATTGATACCACTTGATTAGACATTGGTCCCATCAAACAATCATAAAAGTGTTTTCTATCAATTTCAGTACTAATTCGATTTGTCTCGGACCAATATTCAGATGCAATGTGTGCAGCGAAAATTTTTTCACTTAGAAGTATTTCTTGATTACTTTCATAAATTATTAGACCTCCAGGCCAACGTGCAGTTGGAATAGGAATTAACTCTAGAGAAATAGTACCTAATTCTAAATTAAGTTCCTTTTTAACTATGTTTATTTCAGGTAATTTTAGTTCAATAAATTCTTTTAAATTAGGATTTCTTTGATTCCAAAGTTCACTAATAAGTTTAAAGCCAGGATTTGAGCAAGTTATAGTTAAATCCTTAAATTGCTTATTTACGTTTTTTATGGTTTCTATTATTTGGGGATTGATATGTCCAGAGATGACGTTAATTTTTTTTAATTTAAATTGATTAAAATAGTTAGAAATTATCTCATTAAATGAATTTAAATATTGCTTTTCAGGTGGATGAATAATTAAAAGTTCTTCATTATTTCTTATTAAAAAAGTGTTAAATGAGGTTCCTTTTTCAAGATTAAATTCAAGTTCAAATCTTTCTTTATTGTGATCAAGGAATCTGATGCACGTAAAATTCTCAGCAATTTCAAATTTTGAAAAGTTTTGATTTTCTTCAGGTAAGCTTATATTAATCTCTGACATTTTGAAGACTTATTTGCTAATAGTGATTAGCAACTTTTCTGTGATGAACTGCTGTCTTGCATGATAAGTCAGAGACATTACCATTTTCAACAATTCCGTAAATTATCCAATGGTCAGGAGTCTCTAGTCTGGAACTAACTTTACAATCCAAAAAGGCAAGTGAATCTGATAGGACTGGCCCTCCTTCCGCAATGTTGCTAATTACATCTACATCAGCAAATCTATCAGCTCCAGGAGCAAATCTTTTTAAAAAATGTCTGAACATTTTTTGATAGTTGTCTTCTCTCAAGATATTCACAACAAAACCTTCTCCAACTTGCATATATGATTCAATAGCTCTATCTTTTGCTACTGCAACTGTAATACCTGGAGGAGAAAAACTTGCCTGACTTACCCAACTTGCGACCATAGCACTTTGTCTAAATGTAGACCCTTCTCCTTGGCTAGCTGTAACTACATATAATCCTCCACTTAATCTTCCTAACGCCTTATCTAAATTAGAATCTAGGCTCTTCATTGAGGCAATATTTTTCTTTTTATTGATCAATTGGCCTAAGTCAGTTCCAGCTTCTTCGAATTGTTGATAGACAATAGGATCAGGAATGTTTTTAACTCTTAAAGGAGAGAAAGCTTCTTTTTGACCAAGTTCTCTTAATTTATTCGCTAAGGAATCTATTGGTTCATCATTTCCACCAAATGCATCATAAACAGCCGTAAATTGTTTCGACTTTAATGCTGCAAATAATGTCCCGAGAGATTCTTTTAATTCATTATCTGAATCTACTGGCCATGTGGGGATAACTACTGCTTTTGATTCAGAAATTAAACTAGTTAATTCTTGCGGATCAGAGGATCTTAAATCGATTAATTGAACTTGTGCATCAGCTTTACTTATTCCATGAGATATGGCTTGACTTAGTCGGTCACAATAACCATAGTCGCTTATATAGCAAACTGATACAAAATCATTACCTTTGCTTTTATTGCTACTCCATTCTAGATATTTTCCTTTCCAATAATTTACTTGATTATGAAGCAAAGGTCCGTGACCTACGGCTATTGTTTTTAATTCAGGTAGCTTATCTATTCTTTTAATTGCTTGCAAAACGCTTCTAGCGTTTGGACCCATTAGGCAATCGTAATAAAAACGGAAATCATCATATATTTCTTTTTGATTGGTGTCATAAAATTCATCAGAACAATAATGGAGTCCAAATGCATCGCATGTGTAGAGGACGCGAGTGCTGTGGTCATATGAAAAAATTGTATCCGGCCAATGCAAATTTGGTGCGCTTATGAATTCAATATTATGTTCTAAACCACTATTAGGATTAGTTCCGAGATTTAAAAACTCTCCACTCTTAACCTCTAGACGGTTAAAAGGAATATGTATTTGGTCTTCAATAAATTTAAGGGCTAATTTTGATCCTACTACTGTAATGTTTTTGTTTAATTCTAAAAGATTTCCAATCAAGCCAGAATGATCAGGTTCTGTATGGCTTGTAATTAGATAATCCACTTCTCGTGGATTTACATTTTTCAGTAATTCTTTAAACCATAATTCTTCGAACTTTGCGTGACTAGTATCAATAATTGCTAATTTTTTTCCTTTAATTATGAAACTATTGTAAGTAGTTCCATTTCTTAATCCAAATTCAATATCAAATCTACTACGATCCCAATCCAAAGATCTTATGGCACATGAATCATCAGCGAAGTTTTGAGATTGAATTGTCAACTTGTTATTTATTTGTGCCAATTTAGAATTACTTGTCTGGGCAGAGGCTAGCATAGGACAAATCGCGTTATAGAATAACTTTAGTTATGTAGAATATAAATCCGCGTGATTATTTTTGCGAAATAACCGAAATTACGCTTTTCTTTAATTTTTATTCTTTTTTTTCTGGATAAATGACATCTCAACTAATTAAAAAAATAGTTACTGGAGATGAGATAAGAGATGCTTTTTTAAAATTTTACAGTGAAAAATTACATAAAATCATTCCAAGCGCATCATTAATTCCGGATGATCCTACGGTTATGCTCACAATTGCTGGGATGCTACCTTTTAAACCAGTTTTTTTAGGTTTAAAGGAAAGACCATCAAAAAGGGCTACATCTAGCCAAAAGTGCATTAGAACAAACGATATAGAAAACGTTGGAGTAACAGCTAGACATCACACTTTTTTTGAAATGCTTGGGAATTTCTCTTTTGGAGATTATTTTAAACGAGATGCTATTAAGTGGGCTTGGGAATTAGTTACTAATATTTATCAACTTTCTGCTGAAAATATAATTGTGAGCGTCTTTCATGAAGATGGAGAGTCTGCAAAAATTTGGAGAGATGAAATTGGTATTCATCCAGATAAGATAGTGAAACTAGGTGAGAAAGATAATTTTTGGTCTTCTGGAAAGACAGGTCCATGTGGACCTTGTTCAGAACTTTATTATGATTTTTATCCTGAAAAAGGTCTGCAAAATATTGATTTAGAAGATGGAGATCGTTTTATTGAATTTTATAATCTTGTTTTTATGCAATATAATCGTGATTCTGATGGAAAATTGACGGATTTAAAATTTAAAAACATTGATACAGGAATGGGTCTTGAAAGGATGGCTCAAATATTGCAAAAAAAGCAAAATAATTATGAGACAGATTTAATTTTTCCTATCATTCAAAAAACTTGTGAGATCGCAAATATTGATTATTTTTCTTCAGATGATAAAAACAAAATTTCTTTAAAAATTATTGGAGATCATACAAGAGCTATTATTCATTTGATTTCTGATGGAGTATCAGCAAGTAATCTCGGGAGGGGATATATATTAAGAAGACTTATTAGACGAATGGTCAGACATGGGAGATTATTAGGCATAATAAATGAATTTTTGCCCCATATAGCTACCGTAGGGATCAATCTAATGGCAAGTAATTATCCTGAATTAAGAAATAATAATGAATTAATTTTGAATGAGATAAGAATTGAAGAAGGAAGGTTTAGGGAAACTCTTGAAAGGGGAGAGAAATTGCTAAATGAATTAATTTTTTCAGGGCAGAAATTAATTTCTGGTTTTAAAGCTTTTGAACTTTATGATACTTATGGATTCCCCCTAGAACTTACTGTAGAAATTGCTGAAGAAAATAGTATCAAAGTTGATGTAAAGGGTTTTGAGGAAGAAATGAATGCACAAAAAGAGAGAGCTAAAGCTGCTTCAAGTAATATTGATTTGACATTAGAGGGATCTTTAGAGAGAGAAATAGATTTATTTAGCAAAACTGTTTTTAATGGTTATGATTCACTTCTTTCGGAAGCTGAAATAAAGGGTATATTCTTGGACTCAACATTGGTTAAGCAAGCAAGTGAAGGTCAGGAAGTTTTAATTGTTCTTGATCAGACAACTTTTTATGGAGAATCTGGCGGTCAAGTTGGTGACATTGGAATGATATTTTCAAAAGATGTAGAGGTCTTAGTTGATAATGTCATTAGAAAGAAAAATGTTTTCTTACATTATGGAATGATCAAGAAAGGAATATTAACTATCGGACAAAAAGTTAAGACTAATGTTAAATCCTCTAATAGAGCTAGGGCTGCTGCAAATCATACTGCAACCCATTTATTGCAATCTGCTCTCAAATCAGTTGTTAATGAAAGTGTTGGACAAAAAGGTTCATTAGTAGCCTTTAATAAATTACGATTTGACTTTAATTCTTCTAATCCTATTTCTAAAGATCAAATTTCTAAGATTGAGAATCTCGTTAACTCTTGGATTATGGAAAATCATACCCTAGAAATAAAAAATATGTCTAAGAGTGAGGCTCTTGAAAAGGGTGCTGTGGCTATGTTTGGAGAGAAATATGATGATGTAGTACGTGTTGTCAATGTTCCAGGAGTTTCAATGGAATTATGTGGTGGAACACATGTTAGAACTACATCTGAATTAGGTTCTTTCAAAATTATTAGTGAGGAAGGAATCTCAGCAGGAGTAAGAAGAATCGAAGCATTATCAGGGCAGTCAGCATTCGATTATTTCAGTGAAAGAAATGCTTTAGTAAATCAACTAAGTGATTTGTTAAAAGCAAATCCTTATCAACTTTTTGAAAGGGTTAATAGTTTGCAAACAGAACTTATAAACAAGAATAAAGAGATAAAAAAAATGAAAGATGAAATCGCATATTCTAAATACTCTTCTATGAAATCATCAGCACAACTAGTAAATTCTTTTTCAATATTAGTAAATCAAATTGATGGCTTAGATGGAAATTCTTTGCAATCTGCAGCACTTTATTTAACTTCTCATTTAGGCAAAAAAGCAATAGTGATTCTTGGGGGAATTCCAGATATAGATAATAGAAAATTGTTATTTGTAGTTTCTTTAGGTGATGATGCAGTAAAACTAGGATTGCATGCAGGTAAACTCATTCATGAGATTGCAAGAATTTGTTCGGGAGGTGGAGGGGGGAAACCTAACTTTGCTCAAGCAGGTGCCAAAGATATTGATAAGTTAGGTAATGCATTAGATTATGCTAAAAATTATTTACAAAAAAAATTAGAAAGTTATTCTGATAAATAACTACTTTTTCTAAGACTCATTTCAATTTGGTCAATTAGTTTCCTTGCTTCTTCAATAGTTAATTTTTTTTGATCAATTGCTGATTCAGTATTAATTCTTATAGTTTCGACCAAAGAAGCTGAACTATAATCCAACAATTGTAAAATTTCAGATTTACTTTCTTCTTTAATAATATTTTTTACCTTATATGATTCATTTTTATCTATATCAATATGAACTACGTTTGTATTGCCAAATAAATTGTGCAAGTTTCCTAATGCTTCTTGATAGGCGCCAGTCATGAAAATTCCAATTAAATAATCTTTATCTTGCTCTGGTTTATGTAAATTTAGCAATGATTTAATTTTTCCGTTATCAATAAAACTATTTAGTTTTCCATCTGAATCACAAGTTAAATCAGCAAAGTTTCCTTTGCAGAATGGCTCTTCTAAATGTCTATGTATTGGTACTATTGGAAAAATTTGATTGATTGCCCAACTATCAGGAATAGATTTAAAGATAGACAAATTTGCATAATAAGTTGATGAAAGAGTTTCTGTAATTTCAAACAAATCAGGGTGATTAATTTCATCATTATTAAGGTTATTAGCAATTTCTTTTGCGCAAGCCCAGGTCAGTTCCTCGGCATAAGCTCTTTCAGCTAAACTTAAAAATCCCAATCTAAAAGCGACTAAGCAATCTTCTTTAAACTTTTTTGCATCATTCCATAGTTCAATTATTTGAGATAAATTTATCTTTTTATTTTTAAGTTTTTTTAATTCATAGAAAGTTTCAAGGAGATTTAAAGTGATTAATGAATGATTTTTTTCATTGTTAATTTTTAGTTTGGAGTTGACATAGCTTGTTCCTAAGACATTAAAAATTAAAACTGAACAATGACTAATTATTGCTCTTCCGCTTTCTGAGATTATTATTGGATGCTCAATATTATTCAATTCACATGAATCTTTAATAGTCGCAATTACATCGTTAGCATAATTTTGAAGAGAATAATTAGTTGAGGTGTTGGAGGAGGTTTTAGTTCCATCAAAATCTATCCCTAATCCTCCCCCAACGTCGATATATTGCATTGGGGCGCCTAGTTTGCAAAGTTCAACATATATTTGACTCGCTTCTTGTAAGGCGTCTTTTATCACAGCAATATCACTTATTTGACTTCCTATATGAAAATGGAGTAATTTCATTTCGTTTATAAGATTTGCTTCTTTAAGTTCTTTTATTGTCGACATAATTTCTGGAATTGATAATCCAAATTTTGAATTATCTCCAATAGATTTGCCCCACCTACCACTACTTTTACTTGATAACTTTGCTCTAATTCCTATCAATGGAGTCGCTTTAAGTTCTTGAACTGATTGAATAATTCTTTTTACTTCATCTTGTTGTTCAATAACTATTATTGGATTTTTTCCGAGTTTTCTGGCCAAAGTAGCAATCTCAATATATTTTTTATCTTTATAACCGTTGCATATCAATAATGAATTTTGGTTTTCAAGAAGTGCAAGGCCAATTAATAGTTCTGATTTACTTCCTACTTCTAAACCAAAATTCCATTGACTACCAAACTCTATTATCTTTTCTAAGACATTTTTCTGTTGATTACATTTGATAGGAAACACGCCTTGATAAATGTTCTTATATTTATAAGTTTTTATTGCTGTTAAAAAAGAATCATGTAATGCATTTATTCGATCTTTCAAAATATCATTAAATCTTATGATCAATGGAGGATTTATTTCTCTACTTTTAAGTTCTTTGACAAGCTTAAAAAGATCAATCTTATTTTCAGATTTTATATCTTTAGTTACCGATATATTTCCTTTGGAATTTATAGAAAAATATTTATCTCCCCATTTGTCAATATTGTAAGTTGAAATACTATCTTCAATAGTCCAATTTTTATTTAATTTTTTTGGTTCAAATTTGGTCAATTTATGTTTTCTTATTTAAGAAATGTTTTTGAAAATTATTCAAAACAATATCTTTTATTTTAATGATTACTTGCCAAGTTACCACCCAAAAGTTGAATATACATAGAGTGCTAATTAATTAAATGACAAAAGAGAGAACTTTTATTGCAATTAAACCAGATGGAGTTCAAAGAGGATATGTTGCTGAGATTATTGGCAGATTTGAAAAAAAAGGATTTAAATTGGTTGGTCTAAAACAATTAATCCCCTCAAAAGATCTTGCTCAAAATCACTATGGAGTGCATAGAGAAAGACCCTTTTTTGGTGATTTAGTAGACTTTATTTCAAGTGGACCTGTTGTAGCAATGGTTTGGGAAGGCACAGGAGTTATTCTCAGTGCTAGAAAATTAATAGGCGCAACAAAACCTCTTGAAGCAGAGCCTGGAACAATTAGAGGTGATTTAGCTATTGATATTGGGAGGAATATTATTCATGGTTCTGATGGAGTCGATACAGCAAAATTTGAAATTGATCTATGGTTTAACGAAGAGGAATTATGTGAGTGGGAAGCTTCTGATTTGAAATGGCGAACTGAAAATTAAAATTTAAATCTCGAATCTATCTAAACTAAATTTTTCTAAAAAGATTTTTTCTATTTCTTTGAGACTTTTATTTTGAACTATTTTCAAAAGAAGTTCACTTGTTATTGCTGAAAATAAAACTCCATTTCTGTAATGTCCTGTAGCGATAAAAAGGTTTTCAATTTTTGATTTTCCAATTATTGGTTTAAGATCTGGAGTGCATGGTCTAAATCCCCACCAATGTTCCATTTGTGGCCAATTAATAGCTTCTGGTAATAAGGAGTGAATGCCTTCTTGAAGTAGTTTTATTCCATCAGGAGTATTACCCTGACTAAATTTTGAATCTTTTTCAACTGTCGCTCCAACGATAATAAGTCCATCATCACGAGGCACTAGATAAGTTGTCTGACCAAAAATAACTCTTTTCAAAAAATTTGTTGGACCTTGTATTGATAGCATTTGTCCCTTTACAGGAAAGACTGGAATCTTATTAAAAATTTTTTTACTCCAAGCGCCACTGCATATAATTGCTTTTTCGCAGTAAATTTTTTTTAGTTCTCCAGTCGCACTTAAAACTGTTGCACCGGTAATTTTATTTTTTTCAAATGTCAAATCCTCTACTGCTGAGCCTTCTTGAAATTCGACTCCATGCAAGGAGCATGCTCTTTCAAGAGCACGCATTAGTCTTCTTCGGTTATCTATTTGACCATCTTGTTCAAAAAGTAAACCATGTTTCCAAACAGAATTCATTCCATTAATTTCTTTTTGAATATCTTTGTGATTTAAATATTTTCCATATTCATAAGTTGGAAACTTTTCAAGATCTTCTTTATTTTTAAAAGGAACTACTATGCCACATTTTTTTAAACCGCATTTAATATTACTGTCTTGTTCAATACTTTTTATCCACTTTGGAATTAGATTCTGACTTTCTTGTCCAAATTTTAGTAATTCATTTTCGAGCCCTTCAGCGTGAGTAGCTAACATTCCTGCAGCAACAAATCCAGCTGATTCATTTCTGTTTTTGCTTAAAACTAAAACTTTAAAGTTATTTCTAGAAAATTCATAAGCAATAGATAAGCCTACAAGTCCACCGCCAATAATTAATATTGAATTTTTTGTTTCTTGAGTCATTTAATATTTAATATTTTTATTTGTGTTTTGGTCTTCTTTTACTTTATATCCAATAATATTAATAAAGAGACTTTTGATAATGAAAAATTTGGAATCTTGGGAAGCTGTTATTGGTTTGGAAACTCATGTACAGCTTAATACGAAAAGTAAAATATTCACATCTGCTTCAACAGCTTTTGGTGATGCCCCTAATACTCATATAGATCCTATAGTTTGTGGGTTACCAGGAACCCTTCCAGTTTTGAATGAGACTGTTCTTGAGTATGCTGTAAAAACTTCTTTAGCATTAAATTTAAATGTTGCAGAACATTGTAAGTTTGATAGAAAACAATATTTTTATCCTGACCTACCTAAAAATTATCAAATTTCACAATTTGATGAGCCGCTAGCTGAAAATGGCTGGTTAGAGGTAGAAATAATTGAAAAGGATAAAAAACCTTATATCAAAAAAATTGGTATAGAAAGGCTACATATGGAGGAAGACGCCGGAAAACTAGTCCATTCAGGTAGTGACAGATTAGCTGGTTCTAAGTATTCTTTAGTCGATTACAATCGTGCCGGAATAGCACTTTGTGAGATTGTTAGTAAACCAGATATTAGATCAGGTAAAGAGGCATCTGAATATGCTTCAGAGATTAGAAGAACAGTTAGATATCTAGGCGTATCAGATGGAAATATGCAAGAGGGTTCATTGCGCTGTGATGTCAATATTTCAGTTAGAAAAGGACCGAATGCGCCTTTCGGAACCAAAGTGGAAATAAAGAATATGAATTCATTTTCAGCAATTCAAAAGGCTTGTGATTACGAAATAGCCAGACAAATAGAAGTTTATGAAAATGGAGGAAAAATTTTCCAAGAAACAAGGTTATGGGATGAAGCCAAGCAATTAACAAAAAGTATGAGAATGAAAGAAGGCAGCAGTGACTATAGATATTTTCCTGATCCTGACTTAGGGCCAATTGAAATAACAAAATCCCAAAAAGATATATGGTTAAAAGAATTACCAGAATTACCTTCAAAGAAAAGAAATAAATACGTAAGTGAATTTGGATTATCTGTATATGATGCAAGGGTAATTTCTGATGAAATTAACATGGCAAACTTTTTTGAAAAAACAGTAGCTAATGGTGCTGATGCCAAGCTAGCTTCAAATTGGGTAACAAGTGATATTGTGGGCTATTTAAAAGCAAATAAACTAAGTTTTAGTGACTTAAAACTTAGTCCTGAAAATCTTGCTGAAATGATTAGTATGATTTCAAATAGCACTATTAGTGGAAAAATTGCAAAAGAAATTTTACCTGAACTAATTCAAAAAAATATTTCTCCGAAAAAATTAGTTGAAGAAAAAGGGTTGGCTATGATATCTGATTCTTCAAGTATTTTACCGATAATTGATCAACTTATAATTGAACATCCAGATGAGGTTCAAGCATTTAGAAATGGTAAAACTAAATTACTTGGTTTTTTTGTTGGTCAACTAATGAAAAGAACAAGAGGTAAAGCTGATCCTAAACTTGCTAATAAACTTCTTTCAGAAAAATTGAATAGCTAAAGCTTAAAGAATCTTACTTATTGTCTTAATCCATTTATTTTGATCATCTGAATTATCTAAAATAATGTCAGAAAATTTTCTTTTTTCTTCAAAACTTAATTGAAGATTTATTGAGTAATATGCTTCTTTCTCGCTAATTTTATCTCTTGTGATAAGTCTTTTTTTCTGTAATTCTTTAGGACATTTAACTAGCCATATTTCAGTGCAAATATCTTCGAATTTTGCCTCAAATAATAATGGAATAACCAATATTATAGTTTGATTATTTTTGTATTTACTGCATTCTTCTATCATTTTTTCTTTAATTAATGGATGAAGTAGCTTTTCAATCCATTCTTTACTTTCTGCATTTTTAAAAATAATGTTTCTTAAAAGTTTTCTGTTTATTGCTTTTTCTGATTTGTTCTTATTATCAATAATTTTATTGCCAAAATAATCTAATATTTTCTTATATCCATAAGTGTTGGGTTTGATTAATTCTCTTGATAAATTATCAGCATCTAATATTGGGATGTTTTTATGTTTACTAATATAATTAGTTATGGTTGACTTCCCACTGGCAATACCTCCTGTTAAACCAATTCTTCTTTGGTTGTTTTTTGATTTTTGATGAATATCCATATAATTAATAATAATCTAATTACCTGTTTCTTTAGTATTAAAGAGTAGTTAATATGAACTAAAATACCAAAAAGTTTGAGCCAGTTAGATTCCAATTGGTCGTTTGTTGATGACAGTAAGGTAACACCTAAGGGGTTTCTTTTTGCTGGGATATCTGCAGGATTAAAAGCTTCTAATAAAAAAGATTTAGCACTTATACTCGCTCCAAAAGGAAGTATTTTTAGTGGAATGTTTACCCAATCAATAGTTCGCGCTTCATGTGTTGATATTTGTGAGGAACGGATTAACACAACTTCAGGTTTTTTACGAGCAATACTAATTAATTCTGGTCAAGCAAATGCATGTACAGGAGATCTTGGAATTCAACATTTTCAAACTGCTACGGGAATGATTGCGGAACTTTTAGGAATAAAGGAAGAAGAGGTTTTAATGTGTTCAACTGGTGTAATTGGTGTTCCGATACAAATAAATAATTTGGTAAAAAATTTACCTAATTTAGTTAATGATTTAAAGGTTAATAATTTTCAAAATGCAGCAGAAGCAATTTTAACTACTGATTTGACTTTGAAAAAAGTTTTAATAGAAACGATTATTCAAGGTAGAAAAGTTAAAATAGCAGGATTTGCAAAAGGTTCAGGAATGATTTACCCCAACATGGCAACAATGCTTGCTTTTTTAACCTGTGATGCTGGTATTCAAAAAGAAGAATGGGACAAAATGATTTCTATTGCGGTAAAAAAATCTTTTAATGCAATATCAGTTGATGGAGAGACAAGCACAAATGATTCTTTTGTTGCAATAAATACAGGAGAGAAAATTGAACAAAGGTTTTTCCCAATTATCCAAAAAGGAATTGATATTGTTTGTCAATACTTGGCAAAAAACATTGCAAGAGATGGAGAGGGAGCAAATTGTTTAATAGAAGTTTTGGTTAAAGGAGCAAAAAATACCGATGATGCAATTATGGTTGCTAAATCTATTTGTAATTCTGCATTGGTAAAAACTGCAATACATGGCTGTGATCCTAATTGGGGAAGAATCATTTCAGCTGCTGGTAATTCTGGAGTTAAATTTAATTTAAATCAAGTTGATTTGTTTATAGGTAATGCTCAGATTCTGGAAAGCGGCAAGTTAAATAAATATGATTCACAAAAAGTCACCAACTATATAAAGTCAAGAATGATAGGAAGATATTTAGTTGATGATATCGTAAAAATTATGATTAATCTAAATTCTGGCGAATCGAAAGGCACAGCTTGGGGGTGCGATCTTTCTAAAAAGTATATTGAAATAAACTCGGAGTATACTACTTAATTTTTAGTAAATCTATTGGTAGATATTCATTTATATAGAGAAACAGTATTGTTAAAGTTCCAATTACGGAACCTATAAAACCACCAAAAGAATTAACTAATAATCCAGATGGTCTAATTATTTTTTCTTCATTTTTTGCTTCTTCTTCTTTAAAATTAGGAGAATCTATTACTTTTAAGCGCTGACTGGTTGTTGGTTTTTTAAGTTGCTGGTGTCGGATAAGGGCTT
This sequence comes from Prochlorococcus sp. AG-347-K18, assembly GCA_003281365.1. Lineage (GTDB taxonomy): Bacteria > Cyanobacteriota > Cyanobacteriia > PCC-6307 > Cyanobiaceae > Prochlorococcus_A. Next base: position 349,296 of record QCCF01000001.1, on the reverse strand, counting down.
CGAAATCAGGCATGGAATTTGTGAGGCAATTGAACAATAGGCAGACCAGCCCGTCATTCGACGAGGATCTGACCTGCCTAAATCGTCTACAGCTTCAAATACAGCATTTCCAGAGGCTTCTGCTTTATCAAATGCTGAAAGTAAGGGTATAAATTTATCAAAAACATATAAACCAAAATTTTCTAGAGCTGCTTTTGCTTGTTGCGCTGCTTTTTGCTGTCTAAAATCAACTTTTACTATTACTACTGCATGGTTAACTTTTAAGTTGCTTAATAAATTAGCAAGTTCAACAGTTAATTCCACTGATCTCGCTTTTGCAGTTGTAGGTAAGATAACTAAATCTGAACCATACGCTAAGTGTTTGAGTTCTTCTTGATCACTGCTAGCCTGCCCATCAGTTATTACAATTTCTGATGATCTTGATGCTTTAGCTGCTGAATTGACGGGGAAAACTGGAAATGGAAGATTGCCCCTTGATGCGTATGCTAATGCAGATCTATTCTTGTCAGCATCGACTAAGCAAACTTTTTTACCTTCAGAATGCCAAACACTAGCAAGGTGAATACTTGTGCAGGTCTTGGCCACGCCTCCTTTTTGTCCGCAAACGGTAATGAACAATTTTTTATTTTTATTTCTCTTACTTTGGAGAATAATTTCTTAATGTCAAGAGAAATTGATCTTTAATCCTTTAAAACTTATTTTTTGAAATATTTTAAAGAGGTTAATATTTTTAGATAACCTTATAAAGTTCATTATTAAATTAGGCTTGTGAAGAAAAGAATCGGATTAGGAACTTGGTCTTGGGGGAATAAGCTTTTTTGGAATTATCAATCTACAAATGACGATGATTTACTTGAGACATATAATGAAGCGTTGCGAAGAGGTTTCGACCTAATTGATACTGCAGATTCTTACGGCACCGGGAATCTTCAGGGTAGAAGCGAATTATTGATAGGCAAATTTTTACAAAATACTCCTTCAGTAAAGAAAAAAAGAATTCAAGTCGCAACCAAACTTGCACCTTATCCGTGGAGAATCGGTGACAGAGGTTTTAATAAACCTTTTTTGAAAAGCTTAGAAAGACTTAATAACAAGTTAGATATAGTGCAATTACATTGGTCAACTGCAAAATACAATCCTTGGCAAGAATTAGGGCTATTGAATAATCTTTGCGATTTAAAAGATCAAGGCTTTGATTTTCAAATCGGCATATCAAATATAGGCCCAAAAAGATTGACGAAATTAATTAATTTCTTGGCAAAAAGAGATCAGAGCCTAAAAAACGTTCAGATACAGTTTTCTTTGCTTGCTCCCGATTTAGAAAAACAATATCAGGTAAAAAAAATTTGTGAAGAAAATAATATTGATTTCTTTGCTTATAGTCCTTTGTGCTTTGGAATACTTTGTATTGATCCAGATAAAGAACAGAATAAAGAAAAAAATAAAGAAAAAAGTTTTATTCGTAATGCTCTATTTGAAAACTATAAAAAACCAACATATGAATTACGGAGGTGTTTAAAAAGAATTGCGAATCAAAGGTCAGTTTCCCAAGCGCAAGTAGCAATTAATTGGTGTTGTTATCAAGGAACTATTCCACTAGTTGGAATGCGAAAAAAATCTCAAGTTATAGATGTATCGAATGTATTAAATTGGAATTTAAATAAAAATGAATTTAAAGAACTTCAGGAAGTTTCAAAAAATTGTTTAAAAAAAATTCCTAAAAATCCTTTTTCTAGTATTTAATTAAATTTCTAGGTAGATATCTTCTTATTTTTTTTTATTTGACAACTACTATTCCATAGTTCAGTGGGAAATTTTTCACCAGTGAATCTAATAACTTTAGGCCTGAGATTTATTATCAGATCATTTAGCTTTTTATTAGGTTCCATTTTGCATTCTTGGAGTTTTTAATAAGATAAATTAATTTAAAACTTATCTTCTCAGTATTTATACTCATAAAATTCAAAAAATTCTTTTTAATACAAGCAATTGCAGCAATATTTACAAACTAATAAATTATCCACTACAACCTTTTAGTTATTTAAAAAAGTGGAGTCCTTCCAGGCTCCGCGTATCATTTGGTTGATAAGGCTGATATGACCCCATCTCCTTAAGGATCAAGCAGCAACTAATGCTGTTTGACGGGAGAAACTAACGATTTTGTTAGCGTTTGTGTTTTTGCTCTAACCGAGCCGGCTTCAGTCACCTTCCTTATGCCCCGTCGAAACCATTACAACCCCAAAAGTGGAGTTGAGCGGAATCGAACCGCTGTCCGAAGCATCGGTTGAGATCACCTAGTCCTATTGGACATTTATATTCTGACAGGCAAAATGTATATTGAATAGTTTTTTTATTAGGTTTTTATAGTTTATGAACGTAGTTGCATCAGTTCCAGAGGGACTTGAGAAAGATTTAGCTGAAGAAATTTCAAATTTAGGTGGGTTTAATATTAATACTTATAAAAGATTTATTAATTTTGAATGTGAGTTTGACACTTTTTACCGAATTCATTTCTATTCCAGATTGGCTTTTCGTTTTTATAGAGAAATTGCAAGTTTTAACTGCTTTGATAAGAAATCTTTATATGAGGGAGTTAAAGATTCATTTGACTGGTTAAGATGGTTGCACTATGACAAAACTTTTAATGTTCAAGTAACTGGAAGAACATCTTCTTTAAGTCATACACATTTTACTGCTCTCGAAGTTAAAAATTCTATAACTGATTTGCAACAAGCAGCTTGGAATAAAAGATCAAATATTTCTTTAGATAATCCTGATTTAATAATTCATCTTCATTTAAACAATAATAAAGCAATAATTAGTCTTCAAAGTAGTGTGGAAAGCTTGCACAAACGAGGCTATAGACCAGCAGTTGGAAATGCACCTTTGAAAGAAAATTTAGCTTCTGGATTGATAAATATGACTCATTGGAATGGCAAAGTCCCTTTAATTGATATTATGTGTGGCTCAGGAACTTTTTTGATTGAGGCAGTTAACAAATTTCTTCAAGTTCCTATAAATATTGATCAAGTATATCTTTTTGAGAATTGGTTAGACTTTAGGAGAGATATTTATCTCAATGAAAAAAATAAGGCAAAAAATAAAATTATAAATTATGAAAAATTACCTAAAATCATAGGCTGCGAAATAAATAAAAAGGTTTTTCAGCAGGCGAAAGTAAATACATCGCTGGCAGGACTAGAAAATTATATTGAACTCATAAATAATGATTTTTTAGAACTCCAATTAAAATGTAAATCTGGGATAATTATCTGTAATCCTCCTTATGGAAAAAAATTGGGAGATGAAAAACAATTAATTTATTTATATGAACAAATTGGCAACTACCTAAAGAAAAACTTTTCAGGTTGGCAATTTTGGCTGTTAAGTGGCAATCCAAAACTAACAAAATATTTGAAGATGAAATCTTCATTGAAAATTCCTATTAGTAATGGTGGGATTGATTGTAGATGGATAAAGTACTTAATAAGGTAATTTATTTTTTACCTAAAACGGCTTTTGTTGTCTTTCCTAAACCTTCCAATGTCTGGGGTAGATAGGGTCCTTTGGCTAATTTTCCTCCTAGCTTTAAACTTAAGCCTGCAAGAAATAAATCGATAAATATTATGATTAATAAATTATATTCTGTAATCCAGTTGTTATAGTTTCTTAGAAAAAGAAAGAAGATTATGTGGATGCAAACTAGAACTAATAGTAGTAATGTACCTCCAATTGCCAAAAATATTCCTCCACTAATTATTCTTCTTTTTTCTCTATCGACTTCTTGAAGAGCTATTTTTACATGCAAATCCATCACTGAACTTGCTATGGCTGAAATTCTTGAAGCGGTATTTGTAAAATTTTTACTTTTTGGTTTTTCCATATTATTTTCTGCCACTATTTAAAAGAGTGCCTATTATTAAGCCAATACCAGCCGCAATAAAGATAGATAATATTGGTTTTTTTCTAATTGGGCTTTCTATTTTGGGTCTAAGTGTATTGTTAAGTTCCTCTAATAACTCTTCTAATTGACTTTCGATAGGTTCAATTTTGTCTGATATCTCCCAATTGTTTTCTCGAATTGAATCAATAATTTCAAATAGTTGGCGTTTTATTCCAATTGCAGAGGTGCCGCTATGGCTAGCTATGACTTCAACTAAATCATCCATACTCCCTTTTGTGGCTTCAAGTGTTTGCTTAGCAATGGAAGGCCATTTTTCTTTTATTAAAGGTATTAAGCTGTCAATTTTTTCAAGCAACCATTTCTCTGAGATAACTTCTTGCTCAGGAAGTTCAGAGTTATCTTCTTTTTCTTCTACTTCTCTGGGAGGATGATAAGTCTCCATTATTTAAGTTTGTTTATTTTAAGATTAGACCCTATCTTCTTAATTTGGAACCCTTATCTAAAGATTTGTGCAATTTATTCAGAATAAAAACATATAAAATTTTATTTACATTTTATTTATCTACTCTGTTCTGTATGGAGGTTTTGTTAAGCTATAACTGAATTTATTAATTTAGTTTAAATTTCATTATGGATATCACATCTGCATCATTACTTTTTGCATCTCGCACAATCCCTACAGATTTTGGACTTGTAGCGGCAGCTATTGCTGGAGCTGGAAGTTTGCTATTCATTGCTTTAAGATTTGTGCCTGATGCAGGTAATTGAATAACAGTAATCATCTTAAATAAAATATATTTGATTTATTTATCAATTAAATAATGAATAAATGGGTTTTACTTGAACATAAAGTTTATTCTGTTAACTCTCTAGATATTCATTATGATTTTCTTGTTGAAAATGGAACTGATTGTTTAACGTGGAAATTTTTCAAGCTACCTTTATTAAACCAAGCTTCTATAGAAATTTTTAAACAGCCAAATCATAGACTTGTATGGCTATCAAGGGCTGAGTATGAGCTTTCTGGAAATCGAGGCTTCATAAAAAGACTTGATCATGGAATATTCAAAAAAGTTACAAATAAGCAGGATTCTGAATATTTGCGATTAATTTTGGACGGTGAACTTCTTTATGGTCTGTTTGAAATTTCGGGTAATTTTTGTAGATTGAGCAAAAATAATTAATATTCATTTATAAATAATCGTAATATTTCTATTGAGAATTTTTGCAAATTGGTTATTCTTATTTAGCTATTGAGACTTGAGATTGGTACATATCAATCAGGTCGAGTTTGAAAATTTTAAATCTTTTGGGGGAAGTGTAAAAATTCCTCTTGAAGAAGGTTTTACAGTGGTTACTGGACCTAATGGTTCTGGAAAAAGTAATATTTTAGATGGAATCTTATTTTGTTTAGGTTTAGCTAATAGTAGAGGCATGAGGGCTGAAAGATTACCAGATCTAATAAATAATTCTAAAGTAAAAGAGGGTAAGTCATCTGAAACTTTTGTATCAGTAAAATTTAATATTCAAGATTGGTCTCCGAGAGAGGATCTTCCTCCATTGGAATTAGAAGAAGAAGAAATTGCTCTTAGTAAAGGTCAAAAAGAATGGGTAGTTTCTAGAAAATTAAGGCTTATGCCAGGAGGTTCTTATGCTTCTACTTATACTTCTGATGGAAAACAATGTACTTTGCAACAAATACAAAGAATACTCAGGGATATTAGTGTTGACCCTGAAGGTAGCAATGTTGTTATGCAGGGTGATGTAACGAGAATAGTATCGATGAATAATAAGGAGAGGAGAAATCTTATTGATGAATTAGCAGGAGTCGCACTTTTTGATACAAGAATAGAACAAACTAATGCAAAATTAAATGACGTTTTTGAAAGACAAGAAAGATGTGAAATTTTAGAAAATGAATTGCAATCTGGTAAAAATAAGCTTGAAAAAGAATGTGAAAAAGCAAAGCGATATAAAGAGTTAAAGGCAAAACTGCTTCAAATAATGGAATTAGAGAAAGTTCTTATTTTTGATAAACAAGTTAAGCATGTTGAATCTATAGAAAAAAAAGAAATTGAAATTGAAAAAAATAAAATTTTATTTAATAAACAAAAGGAATCTATTAATAAAGAAATATCAGTATTAGAAGATGCTTTGAAAATACTAATTGTTGAGCTTAAGGAGAAAGGAGAAGATACTTTAATAAAAGTGAATTCTGATATTGGAAGTATTAATTCTAGTTTGCGAGAACTTGATAGGATATCAAGTTTGAATAAAGAAGAGGGTACCAAATTGCAAAAGCAGAGGGATGAAATTGCAATATCAAAAAGGAATATTGAGTCAGAAAAAATGAGTCAAGAAAATTTCGATGATAATTTTTTAAATAAACTGAACTCGCAAATTGAAGATCTTACTGTAAAACATAAAATATCTAGAAAAAAACTTTCTGATGCAGCAGGAGAATCTGGGGAATTTTCAAAACAAAGTATCAAATTAAATGCTGAGCTTGAAAGTACAAAAAATGTCATTAAACCTTTGGAAATACAAAAAAGAAAATGTGAAGAACAAACTATCCAAAATAATATTCAAAAAGATGAAATATCTTCTCAGATCGAAGCTTTAGTTTCAGAAAAGAAGAAACTTATAGAGGGTAATCAAAGGAAAAAAGAAACATCTGAATTAAATAACAATAATTTGGTAAGTAATAGCTCAGAAATTAATTCTTTAAAGAATGAAATTGATTTATTAAATAAAACTAAATTAAGGCTCAATAGTGAGCAATTAAGGCTTGAAAAGGATTTATCTAGACTTGAAAGTAGAAAAGAAGCTTTAAATGAATCCAGAGGTTCATATGCTCTAAGAATTCTTTTAGAAGCTGGTTTAGAGGGCATACATGGTTATGTAGCTCAACTTGGAGAGGTTAGTGAGAAATACAGATATGCATTAGAAATTGCTGCTGGAAATAGACTTGGACAAATTGTTGTTGATAATGATCATATTGCGGCTAAAGCAATTGAAATTCTGAAAAAGAAGAAAGCGGGAAGATTAACTTTTTTACCTTTAAATAGAATTAAAAGTCAAAAGAATAATTATGCAACTTCAAGATTTGAAAATAATAGAGATAGTGGATTTATTGATAAAGCAATTAATCTTATTAGTTTTGATGAAGTTTATTCTGATGTTTTTAGATATGTTTTTGGAGAAACGTTGGTTTTTTCAGACTTAGCCTCAGCTAGGTTATCTAAACAAAATATTAGGTTGGTTACTTTAAGTGGTGAATTATTAGAAGCGAGTGGGGCTATTACAGGCGGTAGTAAGTTAAATAAAGATCTAGCTTATAGATTTGGAATTAATAATGATCTTGATGAGTTAAGCCCTATAAAGGAAAGATTATTAGTTATTAAAGAAACTTTAAAAGAGTCAAATAATGATCTGATCAAAAAAAATAATACTCTTAATGAATTAAACTCTAACCGCAGTCAAATAATTGAGAATTGTGCCTCATACAACAAAGAAATTGAAGTAAATCAAGATTCTCTCGGGGCTGTAATGCAAAGGATTAATGATTGTAAGTTTAGATTTAATAGACTTAATAGCAATAATAATGTATTAGTTAAAGAGTTAGATAGTTTGAAAAATCAACTGAAGCCCCATTATGAAAAGTTTGAAAAATTGAAAGTCATTCTTCAAGAGAATGATGAGAAAAATCAAAAATCATCACTAGTAGCGTTTAATAATGATATTAACAATCTGGATACAAAACTTGAATTACTTATTAAGGAGAGAGATAAATTATTGGATCAGAAGAATCAATTTGCCTTAAATAAAGAACGAATCAATAATTCACTTAAAATTACATTATTACAAGAACAAAATTTGCAAAAATCTATCAAAGAATTGGCAATTGCTCATAGTGATTGGATAAAAAAAAGAGATAAATTTAACAAAGAACTTTTAGTTTTAGATAATCAGAAAAATTTCCTAGAGAAGAATTTAGGTTTATTGAGAAGGAAAAGAGATGAATTAAACACCTCAATTTCAAATAAAAAGCAAGAATATAATAATTATCTATTAAAATTGGAATACCTCGATCGAGATATGGATACTCTCAAAGAGGAGATGAGGAGTGAGAAAATAAAATTAGAAAATTATAAAAAAGATCTTCCTAATCCACTCCCAAAGTTTGGAGAACATGAAGGGAAGAGTTTAGAATCTTTGCAATCAGACATCTCGATCCTAAATGCAAAACTACAAAATTTAGAACCTGTAAATATGTTGGCTCTTGATGAATTAGAAGAATTAATTGACAGATTAAATGGTTTACAAGAAAGATTAGCAATTCTCTCTAATGAGAGATCTGAGTTATTGCTGAGAATTGAAACTGTATCCACTATGCGTCAGGAGGCTTTTATGCAGGCATTTGTGGAAGTTGATAAACACTTTAGGGAAATTTTTGCAAATTTATCTGATGGAGATGGGTTCCTTCAACTTGAGAATCCTAATTCTCCTTTGGAGGGAGGCTTAACTTTAGTTGCTCATCCTAAAGGGAAAAATGTCAGGAGATTAGCTTCTATGTCAGGCGGTGAAAAATCATTAACTGCTTTAAGTTTTTTATTTGCTTTGCAAAAATATAAACCTTCGCCTTTTTATGCATTAGATGAGGTTGATAGTTTTTTAGATGGTATAAATGTTGAAAGGTTGTCAAAATTAATATCTAATCAGTCATCAAATGCTCAATTTATAGTTGTAAGTCATAGAAGGCCTATGATTGGTGCGTCTGAACGGACAATTGGTGTTGCTCAAGCAAGAGGTGCTAATACACAAGTTATTGGGTTACCAAATGCTGCATAAACACACTTTTTTAAATTTATACGTCAGAATGATTAAAAGTTATTTATGAGTTTGTCTAACACGCCTGCAAATAAAAATCTTCCTAATTCTGTTCCAAGTGAACGGTTATGGTTAAGGTCAGAATTGATGGGAACACAAGTGATCACCACTGATACTGGGAGGCGTTTAGGTGTTGTTGGCGAAGTTGTTGTCGATATTGACAGGAGAGAGGTTGTTGCTTTGGGGCTAAGAGATAATCCACTTACAAGATTTCTACCAGGCTTACCAAAATGGATGCCTTTAGAAAGCATAAAGCAAGTTGGAGATGTCATATTAGTTGACTCTCTAGATTCATTAAGTGAAGGTTTTTCTCCTGAAAGATATGGAAAGGTAATTAATTGTCAAGTGATCACAGAATCGGGACAACTTTTAGGTAGAGTTCTTGGCTTTTCTTTTGATATAGAGACTGGAGATTTGATCTCTCTTGTCATGGGTGCAGTCGGCGTTCCACTTTTAGGCGAGGGGGTTTTAAGTACTTGGGAAATTCCTGTTGAGGAAATAGTTAGTAGTGGTACAGATAGGATTATTGTTTATGAAGGTGCTGAAGAGAAATTGAATCAACTAAGTAGTGGACTTCTTGAGAAACTTGGTGTAGGTGGTTCTTCATGGAATGAAAGAGAAGCAAATGGATATTCAGCCAATCTTGTACCAGTTGAGAATCAGTTGCTCTCTGGTTCGGAATCTGAACAGCAAAACAATTTAGTTGAAGAATTAGAAGAAGATGTTATCGAAGAAGATGATTATGAAGATGAACTTGAATACGTTGAGATAAAGGATTCTTCTGAAGTAATTAACAACAGAAAAAATTTATATATGGAGAATGATTACTCTGGTGAGATCAAAAATCAAAATAGCGTTAGTCAAATTGACGAAGAAAAAAATATTGATTTTAAGAAAAAGAACAAATCAAACGTAAATTTGGCATCCAAAAGACCAATTCAAAATTCTATAGAAACTTTAGATATCGAACCATTAGATGAAAATAATTTAGTTAAAGACAATAAAAAATCAGAAAACTTTGAAATTGATGATCCCTGGTAATTAATACAGCTTTTTTATTGAATTAAAAATTATGTGGGCAAGTTTCTCTGAGGCGCCTTTCCTTCCCCTTTCTTTAAGTAAATTATCACTAATAATTTTTAATTGATTCTTATTTTTAAGTAGAAATAATACTTCTCTTGCAATGTCTGTAGGAAAAATATTTCCTATTCTTTCTGGGACAATCATTTTTTTTGCTTTAATATTTGGCCAAGCAAAAAACCTCTTTTTTTTAAAATACAAATATTTAACTATAAAAGTTAGGAATCTATTTATAAATGAAATTTTTCCGATTATTCCAAAAATACCATCCCAGGCATTCATCATAGTTAAATGTTGAGTTGGTAGAACAACCAACATCGGAAGAGCAATTGCTGCTAATTCTGCAGTATTTGCTCCTACAGTAGTAATAGCTAAATCACATTTTTTTAATATCTCATAGCAAGGATGTTTTCTAATTAGATATATTCTTGTGTTTTTTGATGTTTCAATTACATAATCAAAATTAGAGTCTTTAATTTTTTTAATTGTTTTGATTTTTGAAGAGTAATATTTTGCGATAGGATTCCTCTCGCTTTGAAAGAATAAATATTCATTTTTATTGGTTGTTGGTGCCATAGGGATCATAAAATTTGTATTTTGATTTATTTTTGCGATATGATCTGCTATTTCTAAGAAGAAAGGAATTCCTACAGAGAGCTTGGCTTTTTTAGACCCAGGCAACAATGCAATGTAGCGCTTATCTTTATCTTTTAATGATATTTCACTTTTTAGTTTGATATCTGCCATTAAATCGCCTATTACTTGACATTTATTTTTATATTTTTTGGGAATTAACTCTTTTACTTTTATATTCATAGCTACGATTTGGTTTGTCCATTGAGGCCATCGTGAAATCCATTCGGCATAAGTGATGTTTATATAACCTAATCTTTTAGCTAGTAAAATGCCCCAAAATTGATCCCCACCTAGGAAAATAACGATCCCTTTTTTTGGCCAACTTGCAAAAGAATATGGCTTTATAAGTAATTTCCAGAAACTATTTGCCTTTGTAATTAATTCAAATTTATTCCATGTATTCGCAACGGTGAATTCCTTACCAGTAGCATTTGGGCAAGGAACCAGTGCTAACCTAAGAGTAAAATTAAGCTTGTTTTTATCACATTGAGATTCATTAATTTTGTTGAGCTTATCAACCACAGGTCTTACCCACGTAGCTAATTCACCAGGACCATTAGAAATAATAACTACTGCAACTGATTTTTTTTTCATTGCAGTTAAACCAAAATACGATAAATGCGGACGGCGAGACTTGAACTCGCAAGGCCTAAGCCACACGCTCCTTAGACGTGCGCGTCTACCAATTCCGCCACGTCCGCAAAGGGATTTCTCGCACCAGCGGGTGCTTAAACCTTTAAATTATCATACATTATTGAATGAAATAAGGATGTAGTTTTCAATGAGATTTTTCAATATTATGAATTATTTTCTATTGCATAAAACAAATATTTATACATATATAACGTCCTAGGTTGTATTGTAAAAAAGTCCTCTGATTACTAAAAAATTTTTTTTAATATTTTGGCAAAGAATTTTTTATTTTAAGTCATTTTCATTTCTTCAATTTAATTTTCATAATGGTTGAAAAAGTTTTAATTGCTAATCGTGGAGAAATAGCTTTACGAATTGTTAGAAGTTGTAGGGAACTAGGAATTGCAACAGTTGCAGTTTTTAGTACTGTAGATAAAAAGGCATTACATGTTCAGCTTGCTGATGAAGCAGTTTGCGTTGGAGACTCATTAAGTAATAAAAGTTATTTAAATATTCCAAATATCCTTGCTGCTGCAACATCGAGAGGAGTTGATGCTATTCATCCTGGTTATGGATTTCTTGCTGAAAACGATAAATTTGCTGAGATGTGTAACGATCATGGAATAGTTTTTATTGGTCCATCTCCAAATGCTATTAGATCTATGGGAGATAAATCTACAGCTAAAGAAACTATGGAAGAAGTAGGAGTTCCTACCGTGCCTGGGAGTAAGGGCTTGCTATCAAATGTTGATGAGGCCTATAAATTGGCTGATGATATTGGCTATCCAGTCATTATAAAAGCAACTGCTGGAGGAGGCGGTAGAGGCATGAGGTTGGTTGAAAATGCTGATAATCTTGAAAAAATGTTTAAAGCAGCTCAGGGAGAAGCGGAAGCAGCTTTTGGTAATGATGGTTTATATATGGAAAAATTTATAAAGAAACCTAGACATGTAGAAATTCAAATTTTGGCGGATAGGTCGGGTAATGTTGTCCATTTAGGAGAGCGAGACTGTTCAGTTCAAAGAAGACATCAAAAGTTACTAGAAGAGTCTCCAAGTCCTGCAATAAATGCTGAACTAAGGAAAAAAATGGGAAATGCTGCTATTGCTGCTGCGAAAAGTATCGGTTACGAAGGAGCTGGTACAGTGGAATTTTTAGTTGATGATGATAATTTTTATTTCATGGAAATGAATACTAGGATTCAAGTTGAACATCCTGTCACTGAAATGGTTACTGGTGTTGATTTAATAGCTGAGCAAATTAAAATCGCAAGCGGAGCAAAACTAGATTTTAATCAGGATGATATACATTTAAATGGTCATGCTATTGAATGTAGAATCAACGCCGAAGATCCATCGCATAATTTCAGACCATCACCTGGGAAAATTACTGGGTGGCTTCCTCCTGGTGGCCCTGGCGTGAGGGTGGATAGTCATGTCTATACAGGTTATGAAATACCTCCATTTTATGACTCTTTAATTGGCAAATTAATAGTCTGGGGAAAAGATCGTAATACCGCAATTAAACGAATGAATAGGGCTTTAAATGAATGCGCGGTAACTGGAATTCCTACAACAATTAACTTTCATTTAACTTTACTAAATAAAGCTAAATTTAAGGAAGGAAAGATACATACTAAATATGTTGAAGAAGAATTATTACCAAACTACTGATCCATAATCAAATACTTTCTATGAAGTATGTGTATGTAATGCAAGTTTTAAAAGGCCTTGTTGACCAACTAAAATCTCTCTTAAAAAGCTTATAACTCCAATCCAAATTACTGGTCCAACATCAACTCCTCCTATAGGGGGAATTAATTTTCTTGTTAGATTAAGAATTGAGCTTGTTGGGATGGAAATTAATAACCAAAAACCATTACTTAAATCAATTTTTGGGTACCAAGTCAAAATTAATCTTATTAAAAAAACTATAGTTAGGTATGACAGAGAGATTCCTAAACTAATATCTAAAATTTGAAGATAGTGTACAAGCAAGGAAATCACAATTATTTAATTCATCTTAATAAATAACCCAATCATTCGTATTTAATTCTTATTATAAATTGAGAATTAAATATTTAAAAGTGATTCAAATCTCGAATTTGCTACTAGCTACAGATTTTTCAGCCCAAGTTGCAAATAATTCCGCTGTTGGAATGATAGGTAGTTTTATTGCAGCCGCTTTACTTATAGTTATTCCAGCTGCAGCTTTTTTAATTTTTGTTAGTCAAAAAGATTCTCTCGATCGTACTTCTGCAGGAAGACGCTAGTTTTTATAAAAGTTTTAAGTACTATATATATATGGGTGATTTAAATCCCCTTAAAAAATTAAATTTTGGAGAAAGAATGTGGTCAATGCTAGTCTCAATTGGGCCAGTATTGTTGGTATAGTTCTTGCTGTATGTGGAGGTGGCCTTTACTTTTTAAGGTCTTTTAAACCTGCATTAGCAAGAGATTATGATGTTTTCTTTGCAGCCATTGGGCTTTTGTGCGGGGGAATATTATTTTTTCAAGGTTGGAGATTGGATCCCATACTACAGTTTGGTCAGTTTTTGTTAGCTGGAACTACAGTTTTTTTCGCATATGAAAGTGTGCGATTAAGGGGGGTTGCTACTGATCAAGCTAGAAGGTCATCTTACTTTGATGATGATCCTATTTCTGATACACCAAGAAATTTTAGAGGTCGATTTAATGACGATTACGATAGGTTTGAGGAAGCTGAGAGACCTTCTAGAAGATTTAAACCTCAAGAAGATGACTTTGAGAATGACTTTATAGAGGAGAGATCTTCTAGAAGGGATGTTTCAAGAGCTATACCTTCTTCTGCTGTAAGCAGACGAAGATCAGCCTCAAGAGAAGCAACTAAATTTGACAATGACGAACCTATTAGAAAAAGAAGAAGAAGACAGTCTCCTGAAAGTAGAAACAGCAATGAGTCAGTAAGAAATAGTTTTGGTGAAAGGCGAAACTTATCTCGTAATGAAGTAAAAACTGGATCAAGACCAAGAATGAATCAGACAATATCTAGGCAAGACAATACTTCGATTCTTGATGATTCCTCTCCATTAAGAAAGGAATCAACAAGATCTCCTATTAGGCAGCAAAAATCTAAAGACCAAATTGAAGATGCTTCATTCAAAGATGCGAATGGGGAAAATAAATCTCGTGTTACTCGCAGAGCAAGCTCTACATCTAGATCAAGTTCAAAAAATCAGAATAGTAGATATACTGTTGGAACAAACAAAAAGAAACCTAGAGATAATAGTTCCAGATTTGATGATTAATCATAAAATTCCTGCCCATTTTAAGAATGATTGTTGACTCAATAATTCAATTAGTATTATTGCTAGGAAGCCTATCATTGCAAATCTTCCATTAGTTATTTCAGAATAACTACTCCATCCGAATTGATATTCATCTTCAATATTTACCGATTTTCTATTGAATTTATTATCTGAATTTTCTTCATTGATGTAATTCGAGTCATTCTGTTTTTCCTCAGAACTTTCATCTTCTAAATTAGTGACTTCTGAGTTGAGGTTTTCTTCCTTTGAATTCATTTTTTTTGCTAATCCTTAAAATTATACTTATCAGAAGTTAATAATTTCCAATCCCCTTGTCCACTTAATTCCAAAATATTTTCATGAAAATCTTTTAAACTTGGTCTATGTCCAACACTAATAAGAGAAAGTTCTCGTTGCTTGAGTAAACTATATAGTTTTTTTTCAGTATCAATATCTAAAGCGCTTGTTGCTTCATCGAGTACCGCAAATCTTGGAGAATTTAGTAGGAGTCTTGCAAAAGCTAATCTTTGTTGTTCGCCTAGTGAAAGTATCCTAGGCCAATCTTGTTTAATATCAAGATTTGGATAACGATCGACTAAAGTTTCTAAATTTACTTCATGAAGAACAGAAGTAAGATGCTCATCACTAAATTTTTTAACTTCTGTGGGATAACATAATTGTTCTCTCAAAGAACCTAATAACATATAAGGCTTTTGAGGTATGAATAATAATTCACCAATTTTTGGTTTTTTTATTACTCCATAATCGGGTTCCCATAGACCACTAATCATTCTTAGTAAAGAAGTTTTTCCACATCCAGAGGGTCCTACAACTAAAAGTGATTGATTGATATCAATGCTTAAATTTAAATTTTTAATTATTGTTTTATTTGATCCTGGTGGGCAAAGGTCAGCATTATTAATGAGAATTGAGGGATAATCTGAAATAATATTTTCATTGCTAGAAGGTTTAATTTTACTTATTGATTCTACTTTTGATTGAAATCCTTCTAATCGCCCGATTCCGGCAGTAAATTTCGCAAGTTCTTCAATTTGATTAACAATAAAGAATAACGAACCTTCCACCATGCCAAATGCGAAGCTTGCCTGAATGAAACGACCATAATCAATATCACCTTTAAAGTAAGGGATTGCCATTATTAAATATGGGAAGAAATTTCCAGCATAATTAATGGATCTTCTCATGACGTCAATTATTACTCTCCAAATAATTAGTAAATTAAAGTTTTTAACGACTTCACCCAATCTCCTTTCAGTTTCGCTTCTCTCAGGATTTTCCCCAGAGTAAAAAGCTATTGATTCAGCATTATCCCTAATATGTACCAATCCATAACGAAAATCCGCTTCATATCTGAGTTGATCAAAGTCTATTTTTACAAGGTTTTTACCAGCAATTAAAAGGATTGTAGTTGCGAATGCAGCGTACCCAAATAAAGAAAAGGTAAGCGTTGTACTGATACTCCATAAAATAAGAATATTAAGTGAAAATGTTAGTAGGGCATCAAAAATACCTAATGTGAAAGAGAGACTTTGCCCGGTAAAAGCTCGGGTATCATCTGTAATTCTTTGATCAGGATTATCTACATCGGTTTGTTCTTCATCATTGGGATTTAATTGGTAATAAGCTTTATTAGTCATATAATCTTTGACTAAACTTTTTGAAAGCCATTCTCTCCAAATTATTCCTAACTTATATGTAAAAAATATTTGGGAAACACGTATTGGTAGAGCCACAGCGAAACAACAAGCGTAAATGCCCAATATTCGATAAAACCCATCTTCTTGTTTTTCTACTAGAGCATTTGTTAAATCTCTCGCAATGAATCCAATACCTGCGTTAATTCCGTTTACAGTTAAAAGCATTAATACAATTATTGCAAGGAATAACCAATGTAACCATCTACGGTTTTTTAATTGACGTCTTAAGCTAAAAAAGCTCCCTGATCCAATTAGAAATAAGGCAGAGAAAAATAATCCCCAGCTACCAGCCCATATTGAATTGACAGTACTTACTACACCTCCGAAATACTTTTCCAGAAAAATCGGTTGAAAACTTTCAAAAAAACTGATTATTCCTGTAAGACCAACTAGTACTACTCCACCAACGCAAAATAGAAGAGAAATCAAAAGCCATATGAATTGAAATCCATTACATTGATCTATGGGGAGAAAAAAAGGCTGGGATAACTTCCTTAATTTTTTTAATTGATAAAGTATTTTGGATTTATTATTAACTGCTTTATTCATCACTAGACAAGTTTTATAAGGTAAATTATAACTTTTAGCAGTCTATTGACCAAAGCCAATAAATGAAAGTGCCCAGTCAGGTAAATTTAAGTAATTCAAGATTGTCGTATCAAATTCATGAACTTTTGGAAAAGATTTATCTAATACCCACCATAAAAGAAAAGGTAGATTAAATAAAATTTGTAATTGCCATTTATAAGTTAAAACTCTCCAAATTTTAGTTAACTTAGTTTTGAGTGAATCGTCTAGATCTTCCCAATTTTTTGATATTAAATTGAATAAATTTTTGGATTCTGTATTTAAGGAATCTGGTGTATTCATTTTGTTTTTATTTATTTATAACTCATAAACATTTCTTTCGAGAGTTTTAACCTGGAGGCCAATTCATTTTTCTTCCAGATAAAAAATGAATATGTAAATGAAAAACAGTTTGTCCCGATTCTGCTCCAGTATTAATTACTGTTCTCCAATTAGTTAAATTTTTTGATTTAGCTATTTTGCTACCAATAAAAAGTAAATGCCCTAATAAATTTGAATCTTCTTTAATACAATCTAATAAACTAATTATTGGTTTTTTTGGAATCACTAAAAAATGAACTGGTGCTTGCGCTTGGATATCATTAAACGCAATACAAAACTCATCTTCATAAAGCTTATCGCAGGGTATTTCTTCATTAATTATTTTTTGAAATATTGTAGTTTCAGTCATTAAATTAATTAATAGAAATTACGTCCTTTTCGTTAAAACCTTCCTTTATAAGTTCTTTGTTCAAATCATCTTTTGATGTAACTCTATCAACAAATAATATTCCGTTTAAGTGATCCATTTCGTGTTGAATACACCTCGCCAGAAGTCCATCTGCTTTCATTTTACGAGGTCTTCCCATTTCATCTCTAAATTTTAATTTTATAGTTGAGGGTCTTACTACATTCAAATAGACGCCAGGTATACTCAAGCAGCCTTCTTCGTATGAATTAAGGGTTGTTCCAAAGTCTGTAATTTCTGGATTGATTAATATTAGAGGTTCTGCTGCTGAATCTTCAAAATTTACATCTATGACAAGAAGCTCTTTGTTGATACCAATTTGGGGTGCGGCAAGTCCAATACCCTTAGCTGCATACATGCTTTGAAGCATTTCTCTGGCAAGTTTTCTAATCGATTCGTCAACCTTCGTTATTCTTTTGGAATTTTGTCTTAATACATCATCACCAAGTTTATAAATATCTAGAGATGGCTTACCTGTTTGTTCTTTTGCAATTTTTTCTGAGTTACCATTTTTTCTTGACTTTTTTGCAAGTTGTGAGAAATGGTTTGCCACGTTAAAAAAGTTTTAAATTAAGAGTTTAGCTATAAAAATACTAGCACTTTAATTTGCTTTCTTTATAGTTTTTTAAAATGAGTAATGATGATAAGTTAAAAGTTAGGCAAACTGAATCTAAAAAAATTGCTTTCAAGGAATTAACTATTATTAGGAATATCATTTTTTGGATTGATGTTGTTGGTGAAGGTCAAAATGAGAATGCCATTTTTGCAAGACCATTTAATGATAAAGAGGCACTTCCTCAGAAATTAACAAGTAAAAAATTTAACATCAAAAATAATTTTCATGGATATGGTGGTAAATCTTATAAATGTATAGAATTTAAAAATAATTTTTATTTGATATGGATAGATCAGATTACTAGGGCATTATGGTTTCAACTTTTTAAAGAAGAAGCGTCAAATTGTAGAAGTCAAAATAAATATCTCGATTCAATTCAAGAACCTAGACAGCTATCTAAATCAATTGACGGAAATTTCGATTCCTCATTTGTCATTTCTGAAAATTTTTTTTTGTATGGCATTTGCGAGATAAATAATAGAGATTATTTATTTTCTTTAAATTTAAAAAAAACTAAACAAGATATTCATCGAATAAAAAAATTTAAAAATTTTGCTGGAGAATTATCTTCTAATACTTCTGCTAGATTACTTACTTGGGTAGAGTGGGATACTCCATACATGCCATGGGAGAAAAATGATCTTTTTTTTGCTCAAATAGATCTAGGTGGAGAGATACAAAAAATAAAAAAATTCTCTAGTAATTTGATAAATGCTAAAAAAAATGTTTCTTTTTTTCAACCTTTTTGGATAAGTGAGACACTTTTAGTATGTTCTGAAGATAGTTCTGGATGGTGGAACTTATTATTTTTAGATGTTAGTGAAATTGAGAATATTTTTATTAAAAAAAGAGTAGAGAGAAATTTGATTGAATATGGAGCACCACAATGGGTCTCAGGAATAACATTTTTTTCAGGGACTATAAAAAATTTATTTTGCTTAGCCAAAAAAGAAAATAATTTAATAGTGGAACAATATAAAGATCTTTTTTTAGTTAAAGAATTTTCCACTCCTTTTACCTTAATAAGTGATTTCAGTGTTTTTCGGGAAAAAGTTCTTTTAAAAGGTTATGGATATGATTTTTTGGGAACTTTATTTGAAATTGATTTTGCTGAAAAAAATTTATCAAATTTTTCTGACCGGATATTTGTTGATCATATAAAAGATTGTTCCAAACCTGAACCATTTTGGTTTAAAGGTTTTGAAGATCAACCTACTCATTCTTTTCTTTATAGGCCGCTAGTTGAAACTTTTAAAAAGCCACCGCTCCTTGTTAGAGCACATAGCGGACCAACTTTATGTTTTGATGGATCATATAATTCTGAAGTTCAATATTGGATCTCTAAGGGATTTTTTGTTGCTGAAGTTAATTATGGAGGATCATCAGGATTTGGAAAAGTATATAGAGAGAGGTTGAATTCTAAGTGGGGGATTGTTGATTCCTATGATTGCAGAGCACTCGCTCTTGAATTAATCAAATCAAATCTGGTTGATAGCGAGAAAGTAGTAATTTTTGGTAATAGTGCTGGAGGGTTAACTGCTCTGAATTGTTTATTATATGGGTCTATTTTTACAGCAGCAATTTGTAAATATCCTGTTATTGATTTGAAGGATATGCACTACAACACTCATAGGTTTGAAAAAGATTATTTAGATTCTTTGGTAGGAAATTATGTAAAAAATCATGATGAATATATAAATAGATCCCCGGCCAATTATCTTAACAAAATAAAAAAACCTATCCTATTGTTTCATGGGAAAAAAGATAAAGTTATTTCTTATAAACAAACATTAAAAATTCAAGATATTTTGATTAAGAATAATAAACATTCAGAAGTTATATTTTTTGAAAATGAAGGGCATGGTTTTAAAAATTTTGAAAATAAAGCAGTAGTAATGCAAAAATCACAGGAATTTTTAAAAAATGCTTTGAATCTTT
This sequence comes from Prochlorococcus sp. AG-347-K18, assembly GCA_003281365.1. GTDB lineage: Bacteria > Cyanobacteriota > Cyanobacteriia > PCC-6307 > Cyanobiaceae > Prochlorococcus_A. The sequence goes on along the minus strand of QCCF01000001.1, from coordinate 329,280 downwards.
AAGAATTGATTTTTAGAAAATCAATAGTATCTTTTAATTTTTCTATAAATATATCAATGTCCTCCTTATTGGTTGTAAAATTCATGCTAATTCTAGCGGTTGATTTAATTCCAATGTATCTGTGAAGAGGTTGGCAGCAATGATGACCACTTCTGATGCAAATTCCTTTTGAATCAAGAATTTCAGCAATATCGTTTGAATGTATATTTTTGATATAAAAGGTGGCAAGTGATGCTCTGTCTGGATCTACCTCCGGGGATGGGCCTATAATTTCAACGTCTTCTATTTGATTTAATTTTTCAAATAAATATTTTGTAAGAGTCTTTTCATATTCATGAATTTCTTTCAATCCAATAGTGTTTATATAATTAATTGCTTCTGCAAGACCTATTGCTTCTGCAATGGCGGGAGTTCCAGCTTCAAATTTATGTGGTAGTTCGGCCCAAGTACTTGTTTCTTCAAAAACATCTTGAATCATTTCGCCACCTCCAAAGAGAGGAGGAATTTTTTCTAGAATTTCTTGTCTTGACCAGAGGAAACCAATACCTGTAGGGCCGCAAAGTTTATGTCCTGAGCCTGCTAGAAAATCTATATCAAGATCAACCACATCTAGTTTTTGATGGGCCAAACTTTGACATGCATCTATTAACACTAAAGAACCTCTTTGTTTGGCTAATTCAGTTATCTCTTTTATTGGATTACAGCAGCCTAGAGTATTACTAATATGGACTAGGCTAACAAGCTTAGTTCTAGATGTTAGTTTTGATTTAAAATCCTCTAAATCTAATTTCCCATTTTTATCTATGCCTATAAATTTTAATTTACATTTATTTCTTGCTGCAACCATTTGCCATGGAACAATATTGCTATGATGCTCCATTATTGATAAAAGAATTTCATCATTTTCTCTTAATGAAGATTCGCCCCATGATCTAGAAACTAGGTTGATTGCTTCAGTGGCATTTCTTGTGAAAATAATTTCTTTTGTTGAATTAGCCTTTATGTATTTGCTAATCAAATATCTTGCATTTTCAAACTCTTCTGTTGCTTTAGCACTTAATTGATGTGCGCCTCTATGTACATTAGCATTAAAGTTTTTATAGTATTCATCAATTTTTTTTAAAACTTGTATTGGTTTCTGAGTGGTTGCAGCATGGTCAAGATAAATGATTTGCTCATTACTTTTTATGTTTTTATTTAAAAGAGGAAAGTCTTTTTTTGTTATTTCAGGGAAATTTTGAATCGTTTCCATTAGTTATCATTTAAAAGTTTATCAAGTAAATCCCATCTATCTTTTGAAACGGGAATAAATGAAATTATTTCTTGAAAGTAAGAACTTAATTGTAGTTTACTCGCCTCTGGTAATGTGATTCCTCTTGATCTCATATAAAAAAGTTCTTCTTCATTTAATTGCGAAATTGTAGCTCCATGTTTGCATTTGACATCATCAGCAATTATTTCTAATTGAGGTTTTGTATCTATTTGTGCGAGATTTGATAAAAGTAAATTCCTGCTTAATTGAGAAGCATCAGTTTTCTGTGCAATTTTAGGAACTATTATCGAACCTTCAAATATTGCATGTGATTTATCGTCAGCAAGTGATTTGTTTATTTGGTCTAAAAATCCATTAGGCCCATTAAAGTCTATTTTTGTATAAGTAGAAATTTGTTCATCTTTTTTTGTAATTTGCATACCTTTAATATTGGTTTTAGCGTTTCCTGAAGATTGTTTAATACTAATTTCAAATCTTGCATAATTGAAATTGAAATGTAAAGAGCCTAAGTTGTATTCGCTATTTTTTTGTTGAATTACATTGAGAGAATTTAATAGATTTGATCTATTTGCACCGTAAGAAACAACACCATGATTCAAAGAACTATTTTCTTCTAGATAAAAGTATGTTGATTGAGATAATGAAGAGTTTTCTATACCTAAATTTACTTGTAATAATTCAACATCACAATTTTTTTCTAAAAATATTACCAAGGTTTTTGCGTTTAATGAATTACTTGATGAATGACTAAAGATTTCGATAGGAGGAATTTTTGATCCATTTATTTTTAATCCCAAGATATTTTTTGTACAACTTAAAGACAGATTAAGTAGGTTACTCCAATTTTCGTTTTGATCAAAACAATAAATCTGTTCCTTGATATATTTATCTAATTCATCTTGACTTAATTGCTTTATTGAATAATCTTCTTCTATAAATTTAATTTGGGAATTTTTACCTATTGTTAATCTAATAGTGCTTTGAGCATTTTTCGTAAAAGGTATATCAAATTTTGTATCTTTTTCATTAAACGGATACTCTAAAAAATTAGAAAATTTTGATTTATTTGAGAGTCTCCAATGCTCACTTTTAGGATCAGGTAGTGGGTTTGATTGTAATTTATGAAGACAAATTTTTTGAATTTCTGTTTGATTTTCAACTAATTTATTGGTTTTTATTTGTTCAATTATTTCCATTTATTTATGTCTCTTTTACAAAGTTATCAGTCCATTCATAACCTTTTTTTTCAAGTTCTAATGCAAGATCACTCCCACCAGTTTTTATGATCTGTCCGTTTGCCATAACATGGACATAATTTGGTTCAATTTCATCTAATAATCTTTGATAGTGAGTAATTAATATAATTCCAGTCTGTGCATTTGATATTTTTTTAATACCTGATGCAACTATTCTAAGAGCATCAATATCTAGACCAGAATCGGTCTCATCTAATATTGCTATTTTGGGCTCAAGCAAAGCCATTTGCAGAATTTCATTTCTTTTCTTTTCACCTCCGGAAAATCCTTCATTCACACTTCTTGATAGGAATGCCTGATCCATTTTTACAAGTTTTAACTTTTCTTTAACTAATTCTTCAAAATCAAAAGTATCTAATTCTCCTTTATTAAGAAATTTTCTTCTAGCGTTCGTTGAAACTCTAAGAAATTCAAGATTACTAACTCCTGGAATTTCTATTGGATATTGGAAACCAAGGAAAATTCCAGATTGTGCTCTTTCTTCAGGTTCTAAAGAATTAATATTTTCGCCTGCATATTTTATACCTCCATTCGTAATACTATAAGAGGGGTGTCCTGCAATGATTTTCGAAAGAGTACTTTTACCACATCCATTTCTTCCCATAATGGCATGGATTTCTCCAGGATAGACAGTTAGTGATACGCCATTCAAAATTGGAAGATTATCAGTAGATGCAAAGAGATTCTCAACTTCTAATATTGGATCTGATTCTTTCATTTTACTTTGCATTTCTATTTAGAAATTGATTAATTAACCTACTGATCCCTCGAGTTTCAGTGCCAGTAACTTATCTGCTTCAGCAGCAAATTCCATAGGTAATTGATTAAATACATCTCTGCAAAACCCACTGACCATCATAGATATTGCCTCCTCAAATTCTATACCTCTGCTTTGGAGATAAAAAAGTTGATCTTCGGAGATTCTACATGTGCTTGCTTCATGCTCAATTTCAGAATTGGGTTGTTGAGATTTAATGTAAGGGAATGTGTTTGCAGAAGCTTGATCCCCTATTAACATTGAATCACATTGACTGTAATTTCTTGCTCCTGTAGCTTTCGTCCCTATTTTGACAAGGCCTCTGTAGCTATTGATAGAATTTCCTGCACTTATACCTTTGCTTACAATAGTTGATTTGGTTTTGGCACCAATGTGGATCATTTTTGTGCCGGTATCAGCTTGCTGGAGATTATTGGTGAGCGCAACTGAATAAAATTCTCCTACAGATTCTTCTCCTAGAAGAAGACAGCTAGGATATTTCCATGTAATTGCAGACCCTGTTTCGACTTGAGACCAGCTAATTTTACTTCTCTTACCTAAACATTTTCCCCTCTTGGTGACAAAATTAAAAATTCCTCCAACTCCTTCTTCATCCCCCGCATACCAATTTTGCACAGTTGAATATTTTATTGAGGCATTGTCTAGGGCTATGAGCTCCACAACTGCAGCATGCAATGTATTTGTGTCAAACATTGGCGCTGTACAACCTTCTAGATAACTCACAGAACTTGATTCTTCAGCAATGATTAGTGTTCTCTCAAATTGTCCAGAATCTCCGCTATTAATTCTGAAGTAGGAAGATAGATCCATGGGACATGTAACACCTTTTGGGATATAAACAAAAGAACCATCACTGAAAACAGCAGAATTTAGTGCTGCAAAATAATTATCACCAGAAGGAACCACTGTACCTAAATATTTTTCAATCAAATCAGAGTGATTTTTTACTGCTTCACTGATTGAGCAAAATATCACACCATGTTCAGCAAGTTCCTCTCTAAATGTTGTAGCTATAGAAACACTATCGAATACCGCATCTACTGCTACATTCGTGAGTTTTTTTTGTTCAGTAAGAGGTATTCCTAATTTATCAAAAGTTTCAAGAAGTTTGGGATCAACTTCATCCAAACTAGAAATTTTCTCTTTTTGTTTGGGAGCAGAGTAATAAATTATATCTTGATAATCGATTTGTTTGTATCCAAGTCCTGCCCAATCAGGTTCTTTCATTCTTTGCCATTTTTTAAAAGCTTTTAATCGGAAGTCTAGGAGATATTTTGGCTCTTCTTTTTTTTGTGAAATAAGTCTAATTATGTCTTCATTCAATCCCTTTGCAATTTTTTCAGTTTCAATATCTGTAACGAAACCATATTTGTAAGGTTCCTTTACTACATCTTTAACTAAATTTTCCTTAACCATGTTATTCAAAAATAACCTATTACAATTAGCTTTATATACTTTAACGAAAGATAGCCCCAATATTGAGTTTTTTCCTTTATTAAAACTAAAAATTAATGTCAAATACTCGTGATCCCCTATCAAACCCTTTGAATATCGAAACTATTAAAGAAATTGATAATCTAGACTTACCAATAATGCAGAAACATCACGTAAGAATACTTGCTCATTGCCTTCAGATTCTAAAAACCTTAAGCGAAGATGAGAATTCTGAAGAATGTATTCAAAATCCCCTCAGACAGTGGTGTGATAAGCAATCTAAAAAATTTGACGATAAAAAATTTAGTGATCTTTTTTATGAGCAATTAGAATTGACCGCTGAAAAATTGACTATATTCTCAAGAAGAATAGGTAAGAATTTTGTGGATTTAGAGATTGATGATCTAGTACGTCTTGTTAAACAAAATTATTAATCGTCTTGAATTGATCCCAAAGAAAAAATATATTTTTGTTGAGTCGTTAACAAAAATAGGTAATAAAATTTAAAAATAAAGAAAATTAATTTACATCTAATATATATCTGAAAATTCATTAATCCCTTTGTTACCAACTGTTTTGACGCTAAATATAAATTTTTCAAATTTTTGAGTAGTCAGAGGATCCTGACGACAGAGCTAAAAAACACGCATTTCGCAAAAAAAAAGAACATACTGATCCCAAACAAAAATGGAGTTTTTAAAGTGCCTGACGGGATCATGAATAAAGATCAACTACTCTCACTAACCCTCAGACAATTACGTCAAGAAGCAAGTAAATTATCAGTCCCACTTTATAGTCGTAAAACAAAGGCTGTTTTAGTCGATTTAATAATTAAATACCAAGAGAAAGTTCTCAATGAAAAAATTATTAATACTTCCGATCCAAAACCAGTTGATAACTTTGAGTCCAATACTTTAGAAAGAGTTGAAGATATAAAAACGAATGTAGTTTTCCTGCCTCGAGATCCCGATTGGGCTTATGTTTTTTGGCAAATTTCAGATGCTGATAGAGAAAAAGCTCAATCTTTGGGAGCTAATAAATTGTGTTTACGATTATTTGACGCTAGTGGTTCTGATGGTGGCAATATAAATCAAGGAACTTTAAGGGAAATTGCAGTTGATAGTTACAGTACTGAGTGGTATTTACCAATCCCACTTGCAGATAGAGATTACAAGGTTGAATTAGGCTATAAATATGGTTTTAACTGGATGTCTTTAGCATTTTCATCCATAAGTCATGTTCCAGGAACGCACCCCTCTGAGCAAATTCTTGATAAATTTGTACCCTTTAATTTGGATGCAACACCTGAGTCTATTCCGGACATTTCAACCCTTACTTCTTCAGAACAAAGTGGAATTCATGAAAGGTTATATCAAGCGGCAACTAACATCCCTCTTAGAAGAAAGGTTGGTTCGGAAGAATTCATGGAAAGTGTAAATTCAACAAATATTAATGATAATCTTACTGATTCAGGTGCTGGTAAATGGTCTTCAGGTTTAAACGAATCTGGCAGTGGAATTATCAAAAATAGATCTTTTTGGCTTGTTGCAGATGCTGAATTAATTGTTTACGGAGCAACAGAACCATCTGCAAAACTAACAATTGGTGGAGAGGATGTGCCTCTTGCCGCTGATGGTACTTTTAGAATTCAAGTTCCATTTAGAGATGGGACTCAGAAATATGATATTAAAGCTGTTGATGGATCTGGCGAACAACAAAAGAGTATATCCATGAAATTTGATAGAACTACACCACTTGACGATACTAATGAAAAAGATAATGCTGAGACAGAATGGTTTTAGTAAATTAGACTAATGCTGAAAAAAATTGTAGCTTTTACTCCCTTGCTTGGAGCGTTAACGTTTCCACTAATAGTTCCAATTACAATTTCTAAATTTGGAGTTAACTATGGAATTCTTAGTGCATTATTAATATCTTCATTATGGTTTATCGCTATGTTAAGAACCTCCGAAATGCCTCATTAATTTAGTTAGATTTTTGGTACTCTCTTAAAAATATGACTCAAGTTAATGAAATTTATATAAATTCTCCTTTTTTAGATCAAAAACCAGGAACTTCTGGTTTAAGAAAAAGTACTTTAAAGTTTCAGGAAGAACATTATCTAGAAATTTTTATTGAAGCAATCTTACAATCATTGGAAGATTTAAAAGGTTCAACATTAGTAGTTGGTGGAGATGGTAGATATGGCAATATTGAAGCAATAGAAAAAATTGTCCAAATATGCGTTGCTCATAAAGTTCAAAAGGTTATTGTTCCAAAATACGGTTTATTATCTACTCCTGCGACATCACATTTAATTAGGAAAGAAAAAGCTATTGGTGGAATTATTCTTTCTGCAAGTCATAATCCTGGTGGGATTGATGGTGACTTTGGCGTGAAATTGAATATCTCAAATGGCGGACCAGCTCCTGAGATAATTACTAACAAGATTTTCAATGCTTCACAATTACTAACTAGTTATAAAATTTGTACAATTCAATTACCTGATTTTTGTAAATATGGAACATATTCTTACGGTGAAACTACCTTAGAAATTATTGATGGATTAAAAGATTATTCTAATTTGATGGAGAAAATTTTTGACTTTGATCAAATTAGTGATTTTTTAAAAAAAGACTTCTCGTTAATCTTTGATGCAATGAATGCGGTTACAGGTCCATATGCAAAAAATATTTTTGTTGAAAAAATGGGTCTTGCTCAAGATTGTGTCATGAATGGTAGCCCATTAAAAGATTTTGGAGGTTTGCATCCTGATCCGAATCTTACTTACGCATCCCACTTGGCTGATTTGTTATTAAATAAAAAATCTTATAGTTTTGGTGCTGCTTGCGATGGGGATGGAGATAGGAATATGATTTTAGGAAGTGCATGTTTTGTAAATCCTAGTGATAGCCTCGCAGTTATCACTGCTAACACCAAATGTGTTCCTGGCTATAAAGATGGCATTACAGGTGTGGCACGATCGATGCCAACCAGCGCAGCGGTTGATAATGTTGCTAGAGCATTAAATATACCTTGTTTCGAGACACCTACTGGGTGGAAGTTTTTTGGAAATCTTTTAGATTCTAATTTAATTACTTTATGTGGAGAAGAAAGTTTTGGAACAGGTAGTAATCATGTGAGAGAGAAAGATGGACTATGGGCAGTTTTGTATTGGTTACAAGTTTTAGCTGAGAAAAAATGTTCTGTAAGTGATTTGATGCATAATCATTGGAAACAATTTGGCAGGAATTATTATTCAAGACATGATTATGAGGCAATTCCCTCAAATATTGCTAATCAAATCTTTGATAACCTAACTTCGATGCTCGAAAATTTAAAAGGAAATAGTTTTGCTGGCCATTTAGTTAAAGTTGCAGATAACTTTTCATATTTAGATCCCGTTGATAATTCCATAAGTGAAAATCAAGGTTTAAGATTGGTGCTTGATGATAATTCTCGAGTAATTGTGCGCCTCTCTGGAACTGGAACTAAGGGTGCAACATTAAGACTTTACTTTGAGAAATTTTTCAATTCTCAACAGAATCTTTCGTTGAATCCTCAGATCGCTTTGAAACCTCTAATAAACGATTTAGATGCTTTATTAAATATTTCAAAACTTACTCAAATGGAAACTCCTACAGTAATTACATAGAATTGAAAGTAATGATTTTTTGACTTTATTTATATGCATTCAGAAAATTTGTTTACTAATTATTCTCAAATAGAAAGTAATGCACCTTTGGCAGATCAATTAAGACCAAAGAATTTGGAAGATTTTTTTGGCCAACAACCAATCCTGAATGAGAATTCGCTTTTAAGAAGTGCAATATTAAACGATAAGATTAGTAATTTTATTTTTTCTGGTCCTCCTGGTGTTGGAAAAACTACTCTAATTGAAATTATTTCCTTTAATACTCGTTCAAAATTAATTAAGTTAAATGCAGTATTAACAAGTGTTAAAGAATTAAGAAATGAAATCGCTAATGCAAAAGATAGATTAATAAATTCAAAAAGAAAAACAATTTTATTTATCGATGAGGTTCATAGATTTACAGCAGTTCAGCAAGATGCCTTATTACCTTCAATAGAAAATGGAACTATAACTTTTATTGGTGCTACAACTGAGAACCCTTTCTTTGCTGTTAATAAAGCGCTTGTTAGTAGGTCTCGTATTTTTACATTACTTCCTTTAGCTGAAAATGATTTGCTTAAAATAATACAAAAAGTCTTAAAACACTATTCTAAAAAAAAAGATTCAAAAAAGGTTTATTTAACTAAAGATGCTATTAGCCATTTAATTAAATTTTCTGGCGGCGATGCAAGAACCTTAATCAATGCGCTAGAGATGGCCATAGAAACAACTGCTGAAAATGATGCAAATGAAATCAACATTAATCTCTCAATAGCAGAGGATGCAATTCAAAAGAAAAATATTGTTTACGATAAAAATGGTCAAAATCACTACGATGTGATAAGTGCTTTTATCAAGTCCATAAGAGGTTCTGATCCAGATGCAACTTTATTCTGGCTTGCGAATATGCTGGAGGCTGGTGAAGATCCTAATTTTATTTTTAGAAGACTACTCATATCTGCCAGTGAAGATGTTGGAATAGCTGATCCTAATGCCATAGTAGTTGTACAATCATGTTGTGATGCTTTTGATAGAGTTGGTTTTCCAGAAGGATTATATTTTTTAACGCAGGCTTCTTTATATTTAGCTATTTCTCCAAAAAGTAATAGTACTAAAAGTATTTTTAAAGCAATTGAAACAATCAAATCTACCAATGCTGTTGATGTTCCACTTCATTTAAGAAATAATTCTAATAGTTATATCAATCCTCATAATTATCCAGATAATTGGGTATCACAAGAATATCTTCCTAAATCTTTAATAGATTTAAAAATATGGGAACCAAATAATAATGGATGGGAAAAAACTCAATATGAAGAACTACTTAGAAGAAAAGAAAATTAAAAATTTTTCGAACAACAAATAATCTTAGGATTCAAAGAAGTTTTTTCTTCGTAGGCTAAAGCGATAGTCCAATTATGGAAGTTAATCTGTGAATAATTTAAATGTATGTTTTTCTTCTTGTGAATTAACTCTTTTGGATTTTCAAAAAATTGCCAATGTTTAATGTCTTTAGCTATTTTTCCACGATCCCATTTTATAGCCGCTTCAACTGCACACCATTGATTTAATATCATATTTTTAGTTAAATAATTATTGTGTTTTGATTTATTGGTATGAAAAAAATATTTTTCAGCAAATTTTATATGGTTAAAATCTCTATCTGTCCTCTCAATATCAATTCCTATTTTGCCTTTATGCCAGACTATAGTAATGGCATCTTTACAATGACTTAAACTGATATTCCCCATGCCAGAGGGTAAACTTGGAGGCTCTCCAGGATGAGCATTAATTGGAATTTCTAGGGGATCTAAATCAAAAAGTGTTGAAAGTGATTGTCGCAAATAAGCTCTTGTTTCTAAGAAAATCTTTGATCTTGAACTTGTAAGGTTTTTTGCAGTTTTAATTTCTTCTACAGTTGCGACATCTTGCACACCTTTAATCTCATAAAACCAAATTTTTGGTATTTTATATTCATACTCATTTAATAATTTCAATGGCTCTTAAGGTTGGCGACAAAGCACCAGAATTTAAATTAAAAGATTCTTTTGAGAAAGAAGTTTCTCTTAGTGATTTTAAAGGTAAAAGAATAATACTATATTTTTATCCAAAAGATAATACTCCAGGATGTACTAAAGAAGCATGTAATTTTAAAGAGAATTGGGATTTACTCCAAAAAAATAATATTGTTGTGCTTGGTATTAGTAAAGATAATGCATCCTCTCATAAGAAGTTTATAGAAAAATTTAATTTACCTTTCATTCTTTTAACTGATCCTGAACCTTTCAAAGTGTCTTCTGATTACGATAGCTATGGACTAAAGAAATTCATGGGAAAAGAATATATGGGAATGATGAGAAATACTTTTTTAATTGATACTGAAGGTAAAATTGAAAAAATTTACTTTAAGGTAAAAGCAGCAATAATGGCTGATCATATAATTGCAGACCTTGGGTTAAGCTAATTTCTTACTGACAGATGGTGAATAATCATCCCTTCCATAACTAAATTAGGAGCATTGATAATATTTTTTTTTTGATTCTTTAGGTATTTTGTGAGTAATTGAGAGTCTCCTCCACAGATTATTAAAATATCCTTTTCGGGATTAAATAAACTTTCTATCACGCCAGTTAGAGAGTTGATTACTCCTTTTAAGATTGCTTCTTCTGTATTAATACAAAAATCGTTGATCGGAATATCATATTTTTTGGGAACTTTAAGATTTTTTGTATTTTGTTCCATTGATTTTAATTGTGTTAAAAAACCTGGAAGAAGTTGACCACCAATAATAGATCCATTTGAATTCAATTTTGTTATTGATAATATTGTTCCAAAATCTGCAATTAGTAAATCTTTTTTGAAAGGGTTTTCAATAATTTTTAAAGCAGCAATACATGCAAGAGCTCTATCAACTCCAAAATAATCAGGAAGATTTGATGTCTGAATATCTTTAGTTTTTATTTCATTTTCTTTTTTCAGCAAAAAATTTGGTAGTTTTCCTACAGAAGCCCATATTAATTGATCAAGATCTATATTTTTGGGAACTTTTTGCTCTTTTTTGGTATGGAAGAATTTAGATTGATTTTTAGAATATTTTGCCCAATGAAGCCTACTATTGCCTACTAATAAAAAATTTATATCTGAGAACATTGTTCTATGATCAATTTAATTATTAGTGTGTATTCCACATTCTTGTTTAATCCCCCCAAATCTTGTATCTCTCCCCTTTGTTTCAATACCATCGGGACTGCTCGAATGCCAATCTCCTACAGAAGAATAACCTTTGATAAAAAGAGGATGGGCAGGTAAATTATTCTCTTCCATATAATAAAAAATATCTTTATTTGTCCAGTTTAATAAAGGTCTTAAAGAGAGTCTTTGACGAATCATGTCTAGGAATTTCATTTTGTTTCTATTGTCTGTTTGACTAGATCTAACTCCGCTTGCCCAACAGGAAATATTATATTTTTCTAGACCATTTTCTAAAGGTCTTATTTTTCTCAATTCATGATACTTATCTAAATCACTCTCTTTATTTGTTTCCCAAAGTTTTCCGTATTTGGCCTCCATTCTTGCTGGAGATAATTCACTTTGCAGAACTTCAATTTCTAAGGATAAATTATTAATTAGCTTTTCAGCGTAATGGTATGTTTCTGGAGGCAGATAACCCGTATCTATCCAAAATATTTTGATTTTTTTTTGTAGATATAATTTACTAACCATATCTAAAAGGACTGACGACTGTATACCAAAACTTGTTGTAATAGCAAATTGATTATCAAACTTTTCATAACCCCACGAAAGCATTTCTTGAGGATTCATATCTACTAGCTCTCGATTATGTTTCCCCAAGTTAGTTTGAATATCTTTGTGGATTTTTTCAATCATTCTTGAATTTGGTTATGAGTTTAATTTTATTTCGCTTAATTTTAAAATTATTCGTATAGTTTAATAATACATTTACAGATAACAATATTTCTCTAATGAAATCAATACAAAAACCAATAGTAATAGTTGGGGCAGGTTTTGCAGGTATGACATTTGCTTTAAATTTAAAGAATCTGAATCCCTCTTTACCGATTCTTGTGGTTGATTCTGAAACTAACTTTATATTTAAACCCTTAATGTACGAAGTTTTAAGCAAAGAAATAAGAAGTTGGGAAGCAACCCCAAAATTTGCAAATATTTTTTCTGATGCGGGCATAACTTTTTTAAGAAATTGTTTGACTAAGATTTCTTTCAAAGAAAATATACTTGAATTTAGTGACAATTTAAAATTAAGTTATCAGTATCTTGTTATCTGTACAGGATCTATTCCAAATAGTTTTTTTATAAAAGGTATAGATGAAAATTGTTATTTTTTTAATGATGTCCATGATCTAAATAAATTAAACTCTTTTTTAAAAAAATCACAAGATGCTGCGTTACATAAAAAGTTATTCATAGTTGGAGGTGGTCCCTCTGGCATTGAGTTGGCATGCAAAATTAAAGATATATTTTCAGACCAATTTGAAATTAATGTAATAGAAAAATCAAATGAAATCCTCAATAAAAACAAAATTTTTAATAGAGAGCAAGCAGAGAAGGCATTAGAAAAAAGAAAAATAAATGTTCTTTTGAATTCTATAGTTAAAGAAGTCTCAGAAACTAAAATTAGTATTTCTAGTGAGGCTGGAATAACTTCTTTTGATAAAGATATTGTTATTTGGACTGCAGGTGTTAGACCTAATTTGTCTTACTTAGAAACTGATCAAATAATAAAAAAATTCGGACGAATTTTAGTTAATAATAATTTGCAAATAGAAAAATATAAAAACTGTTTTGCTATTGGCGATATTTCAGTTATTGAAGGAATGGAGGATTTACCCATAACTGCTCAGGTCGCTATGCAGGAAGGAAATCATTTGGCTAATAATTTAGCACTTTTAATTCAAGGAAAGGATCCACTACCCTTTGAATATAAAGACAATGGTGAAATGATTAGCTTAGGAATAGGCGAAGCCTCAATTTCGGGGCTTGGGTTTACTTTATCTGGGAAATTGGCTTTTGAGGCAAGAAGACTAATATATGCTTCCAAGTTGCCTGATATTACAGAAAGCTTAAAATCTGCATCTTCATGGATATTCCAAAAAAAATCTATTTTTAAAAAGTTTCTTAAAAAAGATAATTCTAATTAAACTTTTTTGAAATTTTGTTTTTGGGTATATTGAGTTAAATAAGTTTCGTATGAATTTAATTGCAGTAGCTATTAATAATTTTGATGCGTTTATAACGGTAGTTGTTTTAATAATGTCAGTAATTTTATTTATTAAAAATACTATTGCGCCAGAATTGACTGGTTTGTTATGTGTTGGAATATTCATAGCTACAGGGGTCCTTTCTCCTGAAAAAGCTTTAGCTGGATTTGGTAGTCCATCCTTAATTACTCTTATGGGTTTATTTGCAGTTTCTTCTGCATTATTTAAAAGTGGTGCTTTAGACAGAGTAAGAGAATTGATTTCTTCTGAAGGTATTAGAACTCCAAGGAAATTAATTTCTTTAATAGCTTTTTTGATTGCTCCAATATCTGGAATTGTACCTAATACTCCAGTAGTTGCATCTTTGTTACCCATAATTGAAGGTTGGTGCGAGAGGAGAAATATATCACCATCAAAAGTTTTATTACCTCTTTCTTTTGCGACTTTACTAGGAGGAACCCTGACATTATTGGGTAGCTCAGTAAATCTTCTTGTAAGTGATATTAGTCAGCAATTAGGTTATGGAGCTTTGGAATTATTTAGTTTGACTTCAATCGGAATTCCAGTATGGCTTATAGGTACAACCTACATGATCCTAGTTTCTGACGTGCTTTTGCCAGATAGAGGAAGAGATAAGGAATTTATTAAAAATGGTGATTTGAATATATACTTTACTGAAGTGACTATTCCTTCTACTTCAGAATTAGTTGGACAATCTGTCAGAAATAGTAGATTGCAAAGACGATTTGATGTTGATGTTCTGGAATTGCAACGAAATGGAAAAGTTATTCTTCCGCCTTTGGCTGATAGAAAGATTGAACCGGATGATAGATTAATAATACGCGTTACAAGGGCAGACTTATTTAGGCTTCAGCAGGAACATACCATTCTGTTAGGTGAAAACAAAACATCTTTCGATGGAACTTCTGTTTTCTCAGATGATGAAGGTACTAAGACCTTTGAAGCCCTTTTACCTGCTGGCTCAACACTTGCTGGTGCAAGTTTGAGAGAATTAAGATTTAGGCAGCGGCATAATGCAACAGTTTTGGCACTAAGAAGAGGTCAACAAACTGTTCAGGAGAGATTAGGCCAAGCTGTTTTAAGAGCTGGAGATGTTTTATTATTGCAAGCACCTTTAGATTCAATAAGAGGTTTGCAAGCTAGTAATGATTTACTTATTTTAGATCAATTCGAAGATGACTTACCTTTCTTGATAAAAAAACCTATATCTATTGGAATTGCAATAGGAATGGTGGTTTTGCCTTCGGTCTCTAATATTCCATTAGTAGGTTCAGTTCTTTTAGCAGTCATTGCTATGGTTGCTTGTGGATGTTTAAGACCTGCAGAAATACAAAAATCAATTAGGTTAGACGTTATTTTATTGTTGGGATCTTTATCATGCTTTAGTGTGGCTATGCAAGTAACAGGATTAGCAGATTTAATTGCTGTCAATCTAAACTTTGCCCTTAATGGGATGCCTCTGTATTTTGCACTAGTCCTAATTTTTGTATCGACAGTTATTCTTACACAATTTATAAGCAATGCTGCTTCGGTTGCTTTGATTTTGCCTGTTGCTATTGAATTCTCAAGTGTTTTAGGGATTTCACCAAGTGCTTTAATAATGCTTGTTTTATTTGGTGCAAGTCAATCTTTCTTGACTCCAATGGGTTATCAAACAAATTTAATGGTTTATGGTCCTGGAAGATATAGGTTTTTTGATATCGCAAAATACGGAGCTGGATTAACACTTATAATGTCTTTTACAGTACCAGCATTGATAATTTTAAATTACGGGTAATATCGTGAAATTCACAAGTAAGGTTTATAAGTTAAAAGATGCTTACAAAAAGCTATCTGTGCCTCAATTTACTATTGTTACAGGCTTATTTATTATTTGCCTTGGAACTTTAATTTTGAGTTCTCCATTATGTTCATCTTCAAAGGTTGGCTTATGGGAAGCATTTTTTACATCTACTTCTGCTATTACTGTAACTGGTTTAACCATAATAGATATTGGTGATGATCTAAATTTCTTTGGCCAGGTTTTCTTGTCTTTTATGCTTTTATCAGGTGGTCTAGGATTAATGGCTATTACAACATTTTTACAAGGTTTTGTTGTAAAGGGGACTAAGCTAAGAACTAGATTAGACAAAGGAAAGACTTTAGATGAATTTGGAGTTGGAGGAATTGGTCGAACTTTTCAAAGCATTGCTATTACTGCGATTAGTATCATATCCTTTGGCGCAATTGTTTTATATTCTTTTGGATTTGTAGACATTCAAAATAATTGGGAAAGACTATGGTCCTCGATTTTTCACAGCATTTCTGCATATAACAATGCAGGATTTTCGTTAATGTCAAATAGTCTTCAAGACTATAGAACAAATTATTTGGTGAATAGTGTTTTTGTTTTTCTTATTGTTATGGGTGGATTGGGCTGGCGGGTTATTGATGATATTTGGAGTAATAAAAAAAATCTTTCTTATAAGAAATTAAGCCTTCATTCCAGACTAGTTATTAGGACAAGTTTGTCTCTAATATTATTTGGATCATTAGGATTCTTTATCACTGAATCATTGCTAAATAGTCAATTTTTTAATGATTTAAATTTGTTTGAACGGTTAATGTCATCTATATTCGAAACAGTTAGTGCAAGAACTGCAGGCTTTACAAATTTTCCGATTTCTTTGAACTCTCTCTCAGACACAGGCCTCTTATTACTAATGACGCTTATGTTTATTGGAGCAAGTACAGGAGGTACTGGTGGAGGCATAAAAACTACTACATTTATTGCTTTAATGGCTGCAACTAGATCAACTTTAAGAGGTCAGAAAGATGTAATTATTAGCAATAGATTAATTTCAGATAAAGTTATTCTTAAGGCAGTTGGAATCACAGTTGGATCTTTGCTTTTTGTTCTTTTAATGGCAATGTTACTTAGTACAACTAATACTTTTGTTGAAAAAGAATCTTTCACATTCCTAGAAATTCTGTTCACTTGCATATCTGCATTTGCAACAGTTGGTTTTGATATTGGTTTAACCGCAAAATTAAATCATTTTGGTCAATTTATTCTTATTGTTGGAATGTTCGTGGGCAGACTGGGGATCCTTTTGCTTTTAAGTGCCCTTTGGCAGGCTCTTTATAAGAGTAAAATAGATAGACAAAAGAGAATTGGCTATCCTAGGGCTGATCTATATGTTTAGAATTCACTGAGTTTTATTATGGCTGATTGGTGGCAGTGGTCGCAAAGGAGAGAAAATGAAGCACTCACTTTTGCAGTTGTGGGCGTTGGTAGATTTGGAACCGCAGTTTGCCGAGAACTTATTAGTAATGGTGCAGATGTTTTGGCTGCAGACTATTCAGAAAAAGCTATTGATGATTTAAGGCAATTAGAACCTTCGATAGAAGCGAGAGTTGTAGATTGTACTGATGAAGAGTCTATGAAGGAATCGGGAATACTTGAAATGAATACTGTTGTAGTGGGTATTAGTGAGCCCATTGAAGCAAGTATAACTACAACTCTTATTGCTAAGGATAGTGAAGGTAGCAAAGTGAAAAGAGTAATAGCAAGAGCTACAAGTGACTTGCACGAAAAAATGTTGAAAAGAGTAGGTGCTGATAAAGTTGTTTTCCCATCTAGGATGCAAGGAGAAAGATTAGGTTTAGAATTAGTAAGACCAAACCTAATCGAAAGATTAGAACTAGATAATCAAACCGGTATAGATGAAATAACTGTTCCAGAGGAATTTATTGGAAGATCTTTAAGAGATTTAAATTTGAGGAAAAATTATTTAGTAAATGTTCTTGCTGCAGGACCTGCTGAAGAGTTAACAGTTAATCCTCCAGCAAAATATATTTTGGAAAGAGGAAATATTTTGGTAGTCATGGGTAAAACTGTAGATTTACAGAAATTGCCTCAAAATTAGTTATTTTAAATCAGATTTTTTATAGTATCTAATCCTTTGAGGAGCTCTCTTTAATCTTCTGACGCTTTGTTTTTCAAGTTCATTTCTAAATTTATCAGTATTTAAATTATTTTCTGAAACAGGTGATTTACCTTCTTTTTCGAAATATTTTTTTATACCCTCTTGTATTAACACTTTTGCCATATTACTTACTGTCCTAGATTCATTATCGGCCAAAATAGTTAGTTGCTCACATATTAATTCTGGGAGAACTACTTGAATTCTGGGGGATTTAGGCTTCCCATTTGTTGAGTTTTGGCGGGTCGCCATGAGTCAAAGTTGATAACTGTTACTTATAAGTATACACAGTTAGTCAAGGATACTATCTTTGTGTATATTATTAGTAAGGAAATTTATGTCCGTATCAATTAATTGTTTTATTGTCCCATGAAAAATTCAAGAAAAATTGATTCTCCTAAAAGGTCGATAATTGATAAACCGAAAAAAAGATTAGTCAATTCTGATTCTCACGATACTGAAAATAGTGACGTTTTGGTATCAGCTGTAATTAGTCCATATTTGTTAACTCATCTTCACCAGATTCTGCAGCAGTCTGAGTATTATGCTCAAAAAGATGGTAGAAAATCTCACGCAGCTAACTTTGCGAAACTAAGAAAAGTTTTATGTTTAGACGCAAGAAGTATGGCAGATGCCTCTGCAAAAGAGATAAAAGATGTGGATAATGATTTATCTAATAATAAATATAATGAACAAAATGTAGCTTGAGGTAATAATCTATTAATAAATAGATTTTAAAAAAATGTCCAGTAATGCTGAAAAGCTTTATAAGTTAATAGCAAACGACTCTAAAAAGAAACAAAGTTTGTTTATGACAGCTTTAACTAATCCCAAAAAAGCCTTAGATAAAATATGCGATATTGGCAACGAGTTAAATATTTCTGTGACTAAAGAAGAGGTTATTGAATATTTGAGTACTATTGACGATGAAGCAACTAAAATGTGGTTAATCAAGGCTCGAGGAGGTCTTTAGGAAAAGGTTTCGAATAAATATTATCTTGATTAGGAATAGGTTTTATTCTTTTGTTGTAGCCACCTCCACCAGCTAAAGTCCAAAAAAACCAATAACTTGGAATTGCAAGAGCTGCAGCTATGAAAATCACAACAATTTGTTCTATTCTTTTCATGATTTAATTTTATTCCACAAAATATTTTTTAGTAAATAAGCCACAGATTTTGTAAATTCTATTTTTAAAACAGTGATTAGATTTGAAGGTGTAAGCAAAATTTATTCTAAAGATGTTGTTTTAAAAAATATTAGTTGGGAGATTAAGAAAGGAGAAAAAGTTGGCTTAGTTGGTTCTAATGGTGCAGGTAAATCAACCCAATTTAAAATTTTAATTGGAGAGGAAGAGCAAACAAGTGGAACGATCATCAAAGAGGGAAATCCTAAAATTGCCCATTTAAAGCAAGAGTTTGATTGTAATTTGAATTTTTCAGTGAGACAGGAATTAGAAAGTTCTTTTAAAGATATACAAATTGTTGCTATTAAACTTTTAGATATAGAGAATAAAATGATATCGTTGGATATAAAAAAAAATTCCGATGAACTTGAAATATTAGTAAATCAACTCGCAAAATATCAAGCAAAATTTGAAGCTTTAGGTGGTTATAAAATGCAATCTGATGTAGAAAAAATATTACCAAAATTAGGCTTTTCTATAGAAGATGCTGATAAATTAGTTGGCAATTTCTCAGGTGGTTGGCAGATGAAAGTTGCCCTAGGAAAAATAATCTTACAAAAACCTGATTTACTTTTGCTGGATGAACCAACCAATCATTTAGATTTAGAAACTATTTTTTGGTTGGAAGAATATCTATCATCGCTTAAAATTGCAGTTATAATAATCAGCCATGATAGATATTTCTTGGATAAATTATGTAAAAAAATAATTTTTGTAGATAGAGGAACATCTGAAACATTTAATGGGAACTATTCTTTTTTTGTCGAACAGAAAACTTTGAATGAAGAATCACAAAATAAGGCATATCAATTACAACAAAAAGAAATTGAATTACAGAAGAGGTATATAGATAGATTTAGAGCTAGTGCAACTAGAAGTTCTCAGGCAAAGAGTAGAGAAAAACAATTAAAAAAGATTTCTAAAATTGAGTCTCCCATATCAAAATCAAAAAGTCCTGTTTTTAATTTTCCAGAGTGCCCTCGCTCAGGAAAATTAGTCCTAAATATCAAAAATTTATCTCATAGTTTCGAGGATAAAATTCTTTTTTTAGATATTAATTTAAAGATTTCTTCTGGGGAGAAAATAGCAATATTAGGACCTAATGGCTGCGGCAAATCTACATTGCTTAAAATTATTATGAAAAAAATATCTCCTGAAATTGGAGAAATTAATCTTGGTAAACATAATATAATTACTAGCTATTATGAACAGAATCAGGCTGAAGCACTTTCACTTGATGAAAGGGTTATTGATTTAATATTTAAGAAATCACCAGAATGGTCACAAAAAAAAGTTAGAACATTTTTAGGAGGTTTTGGTTTTCAAAACGAAACCGTTTTTAAATTTGTTAAACAACTCAGTGGAGGAGAAAAGGCAAGACTAGCACTGGCTATTATGATTATGAATCCAAGTAACTTTCTATTATTAGATGAACCAACCAACCATTTGGATCTTCAATCTAAAGAAAATTTAGAATTAGCAATTAAGAATTATAAAGGTTCATCATTAATCATTTCACATGATCGATATTTTATTTCTAGGGTAGCTAATAAAATTATTGAAATTAAAGATTCAAAATTGCTTTCGTATAATGGAAATTATGAATATTTTTTAGAAAAACAAATCAAAAGTTAAAAAAAAAGATTTGATTATTTTCTATAAAGGTTAAATTTTGTTAGGCGACAAAATATATATATTTTAAAACAGTTTACTGTCATTGATTAAGCTCAAAATTAGAAAATAAACTTTAAATAAATCACATGAAAAATTTTGATTTAAAAAAAATTAGTTTAAAATTTATGATCTTATTGAAAGTTATTTGGAATGTATGTAAATCATTGATATCAGAAACTTGACTTGGATTTCTAGATGCTTAAAAAGACTTAGAAAAAATAAAAAATTTAAACTTTTACTTATTGTCTAAATTAGTAATATCAGTTGGGATTACTTTCAATCTAATAAATTTATTTCTTCGCTTTAATAATATACTGATTTGTTTATTAATTCCATTTTGACTTATTTGGTTTATAACATCTGAAGCTTTTTCAATATTTTTATTACCTACCTTTATTAGTATGTCATTCACCATTATCCCGCTTTTTTCAGCTGGACTATTCGATACTACATAACCAACTTTCACAGTATTTTTATTTGTCTCAAAATTACTTTCATCTATTAAGCTTATACCAATCATAGGATGTATTACTTTTCCATTATTTATGAGTTGATTGGCAATATCCTTAGCTTTATTAATTGGGATTGCGAAACTTAGACCCGCACCTGGCCCTGATCTGATCAAGGTATTAATACCAATTACTTCTCCATTGCTATTCAATAGTGGACCTCCAGAATTTCCAGGATTAATAGCAGCGTCTGTTTGGATAAGTTCGAGTTTTTTATCATATATTCCTAATTGAGCAACGTTTCTGTTGAGATTACTAATAATGCCTAGTGTAACTGTGTTTTCTAGCCCAAATGGATTTCCAACTGCAATTGCCCAATCACCAACTTTTATTTTTGATGAATCACCTAATTGTGCTTTTGGCCAAGGTCCTTTACCTTCAATTTTAAGTACAGCTAAATCGGTAAAAAAGTCTTGCCCCACAAGTTTTGCTTTCAATTTTTTGCCGTTGGTTAAACCAACTATTACCTTATCTGATTCATTGACAACATGAGCATTAGTCATTACAAGGCCGTCAGCAAAAATAAATCCACTTCCTTGGTTTTGCTCTATCCTTTGCTGATTATCATTGGGTAAATTTAAACCGAAAAATCTTTCAAAATATGGATCCAGAAATAGTTGAGAATTTCTTGGAAATCTTCTTTGTTTGACATATCTTTGAGTATCAATTGTTACTACAGAAGAACCAGTTTTTTCGACAGCTTTTGTTACGAAAGATTTGTTTGAATTTATGTTAAATTCATTGAATTTTATTTTAGTTAATGGTTTGGATATTACATTTATTGGATATATAAAACTTATTGCAATTGCTGAAGAAAGCAATATTAGCTTGTAGCGGAATGTTTTAAGATTTTTTTTTCTTATAACTTTTAAATACATTCAAATATACAATAATGCTTTGTTATAAATATAACTTTAAAAAAATTTTTTAGATAAGGGAGGATTAAATTAAATTAAATTAGCTAATTTTCTTTTTTTCGGGCTATGATATTAATCATATATCTAACTAATTTATAAATTTAATGACTATTCTTTTCCCAATAATATATTCTGCAGCATTAACCTATCTTGTTTGGAAAGCTTTTAAAGTGATGTCTAATGGTTGGGGAATATCTGGGACAGAAAAAAAATCCTTCAATAACTCTAATTTCAACCAAAAAAAGTACACAATACATCCAGAGCTTTTAGATAAATCTGGAAACATTACAGAGGAGGAGTTATTAACAGTAAGATTTTCCAATGATAATGACTCTTCCCTTGAAGAAAAGGGCTCCACAACTGATTAAGAGAATTAAAATTTAAGGTAAAAAAATTGGAATTAAGAACAAAAATTGTTTCGTCGGTAATAAGATCTCTTAAATTGCCACCAAGATTTCGTTTAAAAATGGTTAAAGAAGATCCAGTTAGGCTTGAGCTAAGCATTACGCCTTCTTATGGTAAAAATCCGATTATTGTTGGTTTAGTAGAATCTTTAGATTTAGTTGCTCGACGAGATAGAGAAGGTCGATTACCGAGAGATCTGCAAGGAACTTGGGATTGGACCGTAAGACATGGAAAGGTAAGTACAGGAGGTTGGAACCCTATGCTAAAGGAAGCTTTGCAGACCATGTTTGATACTGGATTACCAGCTATTGTTTATGAAGAATTAACTGGAGATGATTATCGACCAGTTGATGGTATTAGACATGTTAAATAATTAATTTACTATCAATCATAAAATTCCCCTCAAAACGTTAAAATATCTAAATAGATAATTTAGTTAGTTATGAACAATGAAAATCAAGCAAGATTTGGCTTTGTCAACTTTGCCGAAACTTGGAATGGTCGCATGGCAATGATGGGCATATTGATTGGTTTAGGTACCGAACTAATTACTGGACAAAGTATTCTCCGACAAATTGGAATTGGTTAAATTTTTACTTTATTTCTTCTGCTTTCACTTCAATAGTACTTTCACTCGGTTTTTGTAAATTATTTCCTTTTCTTATATCTTCTAAGCTTGCACCACAATTAATACAGGTTTCACTTAACCCTACAGATACTGCACCACAATTTTTACATGTATTAATTTTCGACTTGTAGAAATTAAAACCTATGAATATTATTAGCAATAATAAAAGAGGAATTAGAAAAATAAGTAGTAAAATATTCCCAAGAATACTTATAAAAAAATTAATCCCCAAAATAGGTATACACAACAGAATGATTAACGAATAAGTCAACAAATTTTTGTTAGCTCTAAGAAAATAATGCATTGTTATTATTATCTTTTATTTCTTTTTGTATTTACTAAAGACATACTAGCAATAACGACACTCCAACACTGTCCAAAATATAAAATCACACCAAGTAGCCAGACCCACAAAGTAAGTACAAGAAAACCTCCAATAAAACCATATGCTTGAAATCTTGTGCCAAGCGAGAGGATACTTTTACTTACTGCTAAATTCAAAGTAGTTAGACCAATTCCAATAAGAAAAGATCCCGGTAGTAGTGGTCTTAAAGGAACTTTTCTACTAGGTAAGAGGGCTTGTAATAAAAGAGCCATTAAAGAAAAACCAATAAGAGGTATTGCAAATTGACCAACTTGTAATAAAGGCAACCTTAGCAATAAATCAGAAATTAAGTTATTTGATTTTGAGAGATTTTCTAAAACGTTACTTGGAATCATTCTGAGATTTGCACTAATCTGATCTAGCACCATTAAGAAACCTATAAAAAATACTATTAAAAAAGCTTCAACTCTATTTCGGAGAAACCTCGAAGCTTGTTCTCTCCATGCAGAATTTACTCTTTTAGAAGGAAGTTCGTCCTCCCATAGCCTATCTGAACCTCTTTGGAGAGATAAATATGCATTTCCTGCAGTAAAAAGCAAAAACATAGCCCCTAGAATACCTGCTCCAAAACCTTGATCAATCAATTTAAATAATGTTGTTTCTACTAATTCAACTACTGAAGGAGGTAAAATCTGGGCAGCTACAGCAATTATTTGTTGATCTAATCCTTCTTGTTTTCCTAGGAACCAAGATGCTATGGAGAGGGAAATTAGTAGAATAGGAAAAAATGATTGTAGTGTATAGTATGCAAAAGCAGCACTCAAATCAATACAATCAGATTTTGTCCACCTCTCACAAGCTCCCCATAAACTTTTAATTATCCAAGTTGAGCTACGTTGCATATTAATTTTCTTCAAATATTTTTATTATGTATGATTAATTGTATCTAATTAAGGAATTTTCAAGCAAATATTTATTTATGATGCAACTATTTTTCTAACAATAAATTAGCCCATGGTTTTAAGATCTCAACTTTTTTTCTAACAATAAATTAGCCCATGGTTTTAAGATCTCAACTTTTTCTAATGATCTACTAGCAATTAATGGAAAATTAACATCGCTTAAGTTTTGCCCTGAAACTAAGTTTAATGGATCTATATCTAACCAATCTATATAACAATTGAGTTCCTCTAACATTAACCATGCTGCTGCTATATCCCATATCTTTGGTGTTGATTCTATAGCTCCGAAAGTTTGTCCCATCGCTACGCTGATAAGATTTAAACTCGATACACCTAAAAGCCTTATTTTGCCAGGAAATACAGAGTTTGGTTTTTTTTGTAAAATTTTTATTGATCTGCTACATAAAGAAATGCATTCACTTTGGTGATTATTTTGTTTAGGGTCTATTTTCTGGTTATTAAGCCAAACACCCTTTCCCTTAATGCAAACAAACTTTTTTTTCAATGAAGGTATTATTAAAAAAGAAGATTCAGGTCTGCTATTTACAAACCTTGCTACTGATATAGACCAATATGGAATACCCGCAGCAAAATTTGTTGTCCCATCAAGTGGATCAACTACCCAATAAGCTTTTGAATCAGGGATTGACTTTCCACCCTCTTCGCTAAGTACGCCTTCATCTGGAGCAATTACAGCCAGACCATCTACGATTGTTTTATCGCTCCATAAATCACAATCAGTTATTAATGATCCATCTGCTTTATTGCTGGCACTAATATTACCAAAATCTTTTAATTGACGTTTACTAATTAGTTCAAATAATGAATCTAATTCACTTAGTTGTTTATTAGTTAAATTTGGATAATTCATCTTGGAATATTGCAAATAGATTCTCCATCTTTGATTTTATTATTGTTGTTATCTAAACAATTTTTATCTATTTCAAGAAAAGTTAATCTTTCTAATTCATCTAGATTTAAGTTGTAATTATAAAGAGCATTAATATTTTTTGATTTAGCATTACTTAATTCATTTTGTCTTATAAGCACATCTTTGAGAGTTGATATTCCAACATCATATCTAAGTCTAGCAAGCCTAACAGATTCTTTGCTCGATTCAATTTCTTTAAAACTCGAAAATATTTTTTCTTCATTTAATTTAAGATTTAAATAGGCTTTAGTAATATTTGTGGTCAAAACATTTTTTAGATTTTTAAAAGAATATTCTTCAGCTTTCGCATCTGCTGCTTTTGATTTATAAGATTTTTTATTCTGTCCGCCATTAAAGATATTCCATGCAAAATTTAAGCTTATTGTATTTGTATAGTTAGAACTAGTTTGTTCAGAGTCAATATTATTAGATAGAGATTCACCTTTAGAAAAGGTGCTAGAGAAGGTGTTGCTGATATAAATTTTTGGTTTATTTTGTGATAAAAAACTATTTGCTTGGATATTTTTTATAGATTTTTGAAGATTAAAGTTTTTTAAGGAGAGATTCTTTTCTAAACCTTCATTAATATTTTTATTCAATTTATGATTCCATAAACCAGTTAATTTTTGTTTGGAATTTATTTTAAAATCCCCCTTTATGTTAAGAATCTCTTGAAGAGAAATTTTGTTAATTTCATGCTCAATTTTATTTTCATTAAGAGATTCTTTATCTCTTGATAATTGAGTTTCTGCTTCGAGAACCTCGAATTTTGTTCCTATTCCAGCATCCAACTTTGCTTGAGCATTTTTCAAACTTGTTTTAGATAAATCAAGTGTAAATTTTTTATTTTGGATATCCTGATAAGATTTTTGGTATTTATGATATCTTGCTCTTGCTTCTTGAATTAGGTCTTTTTTCTTTATCTCGAAATTATTTTCCGCAATTTTTACATTTTCCTTTGCAATATTAATTTCGGATCTTCTGAGTGGATCGATTAGATCCCAATTAATATTTAGGGAAGGATTAGCTGTTAATTGTGAAGTTTTTAGTGTATCTGAATTGCTAGTGTATTTTTTTCCTGAGGAATACTTTGGAAAGCCATTGGCTTGAAAATCTAAGGATGGGAATCTTAGAGCATTCTTACTTGAAAGATTAAACTTTGCAGAGATAACTAAATTTTGTAATGATTTTAGTTCTTCGTTATTTAAGATAATTTCATCTATATCTTGATAACTTACAAAAAGCTTATTAGATTTTTCTTCCAAAACTTCATCTATATAATTTTTTGTTTCGCTTGAAAGTACATTTTGAGAGTAAATTGATATAGAAAGAGGGAAAATTAATATTGAGTTTATTACTTTTCTAAGCATTGTTTATAGTATTAACTTTATTAGATTTTCCAATCAGAATATCTATAATATCATTCGAATCATCAAGAACGTGAATTTTGGTATCTAATTGTTTTTCAACTTCTTTAATATTTTTATCATCTAAAAATAAGTCAGTATTGAGTTTTAACATGATTGATGGTAAATAAATAGCTTCTCCTAAATCCTTATTTTTCAGACCGCAAATTAGATCTTCTCCAGTAAGTAGTCCAGTTACAACTTGTTCTTGACCCCAATAAATGCTCGGTAAACCATATAAATTAATTTTCAATCCATCAATTAAGTTTAATTTTTTTACTATAGGAATTAGGGCTTCATAAACTAATTTACCAACAATCCAACTAACCTTTTTTGGTCTTTTTACTTTTTGAGGTAGGTTTTTAGTTTTAGTTTTTAATGTTTCGAGAAAGCTTCTAATTGATCCCACCCCATTAGATTCTTGAGGCATATTTTCATAGGATGTGTAACTAGGTAAGTTTTTACCAGCAATCAAATACCATTCGTCTGCTAGCCAACAAAAACGTGTTCCAAGACTAATTTGTAATTTTGCTTGAATTCTCTCTATTTGTTTAATGGTATTTCTCGCATATTCTGAATTTATTGATTTTAAGCCATCATTTTCAGGCCTAAATTTTGTAAGTCCTACTGGAACTATCGCAACTGAAAGTACTGTTTTAGAGGTTGTTTTGTAGTATTCAGCAAGTTCTAAAATTGATTTTTCAAGAATCTTACCGTCATTTATATCTGGACATACAACAATTTGAGCATGTATTTGAATAGAGTTTTTTTCAAACCATGCAATTTGATCAAGAATTACTCCAGCTTTTTTATTTTTTAATAATTTTTCTCGGGTAGCAGGATCAGTTGCATGAACGGAAACAAACAGTGGGGATAGTCTTTGAGTAGAAATTCTTTCCCAGTCTTCTTTTTTTAAATTTGTGAGAGTTAGATAAGAACCATATAGGAAACTTAATCTATAATCATCATCTTTTATGTAAAGACTTTTTCTTTTACCAATTGGCTGTTGATCTATAAAACAAAATGGACATCTATTATTGCATTGCCTTATGGAATCAAATAATGCATCTTTAAAATTAATGCCTAAATTGACGTCTTGATCTTTTTCAATACTTATATTATGAATTTCAAGGTTTCTATCTAAGACGGATATCTCTAAAATTTCGTCACTAATGAGAATCTGATAATCAATTAAATCTCTTGGTTTTTTCCCATTAATACTAATTATGGAATCACCTGATTCAAATCCTATTTCTTGAGCGATGGAATTAGCTTCAATACTTTCAATTTCTGCAGGATTTATCTTATGAGTAATATTGGGAACCAAAAGATCATTAGAATCTTCTTTGTAATTAATTTCCTGCCACACAATTAAATTCCAAAAGTTCTTCTTTATTTTTATTCTAGACTTATATATGTCTCAAAGTGTATTAAATACTTTTAAAATACTAAATAAACTTATGAATTTAAGGGTCTCTAGTTTATTAAAATATAGTTTTCGCAGTTTTTTAAATCACGATTTAAATTAATTAAATTAACTAATAGACTTTATTCATTGAAAGAATTACTTAAGAAAAATTTAGAAGTGAAAGATAAATTTAACTATGAATTGCATAAAAAAGTTGATTCATACCAAAGTACTCTTTTATCTAGGCCAATTTCTTTAAGATTTTGGTCTTCTTTTTTTGTAATTTTACCTATATTTATCCAAGCCCCTTGGGTTAGATTAGAGCCAATTAGTGCTCTTTGTTTTACTTTTGTTATTCTTTTAGGGGTATTTATTCTGAATCAGAAAGGAACAGATAAATGGTTTATTGTTACTTCATTATTACTTGGTGTATCAGGGAGTTGGCTTGGTGGATGTTTGTTCTGGGGTTGGTTAAGTCCATTCCCAATCTTGCACATTCCCGTTGAGGCTGTTGTTCTCCCCTTAGCTTTAATTGGACTTGGCACTAATTGGAAAATTGGTTCTAGTTTTTATATCTCATCTCTATTTGGAACTGCAGTTACTGATATTACAATATTTTTAATAGGAATAATGGATCAATGGAGGGAAGTCATTACAGCAGATGCTGAAACTGCCCCACAAATTCTTCAAAATACCTCTGAGAATCTTATCCATATAAAATCATTATCTATTATTTTTTTTGTTGGACTTATACTCTGGTATATTTCAAGAGAAATTTTTGATTCTGCTACTATTAACACTACTAGTGGTAAGGCGCTCTTGGTTTCCAGTTATGTAATTCAAACGACACTAATTGTTGATGGTATTTTTATTTTTTTAGCAATTCTGCAACCAACTTTTAGTGGACTGGTTTAATGCTTAGGCCTCCATTTTCGCAAGAACCTATACCAATAAGCAATTGGGATGTAATCGTTATAGGTGCTGGAGCTGCAGGACTTATGACTTCTCTTGAATTACCAACAAATTTAAAAGTGCTTCTTTTAAATAGAAACACTAGCAAGGTATCTTCAAGCAGATGGGCGCAAGGAGGAATAGCTTCTGTTATTAGAAAAGATGATTCGTTCGATCTTCATGCTGATGATACTTTAAAAGCAGGGGATGGACTGTGTGATTATCAAGCTGTAGAAATGCTGGTCAAGGAAGCTCCAGGTTGTGTGGATAGATTGCAGAATTTAGGTATGATTTTTGATCAAAGTTCTGATCAACTAGCTACTACTTTAGAAGCAGCCCACTCTAGAAGAAGAGTTTTACATGTAAAAGATCGTACTGGAAGAGCATTAGTTGAAGTTTTAGAAGATCATGTTGAAAATAAAAAAAATATTCTTCACTGCAGGGGGGTAAGAGTAACTGAACTTCTTATTGAAAATGAGGAATGTAAAGGAGTTCAGGTTCTTGATGGAGCCAATTTATATTGGATTCAATCGAGAGCAGTTGTCTTGGCTACGGGTGGAGGTGGTCATTTATTTACTAATACAACTAATCCTGCTCAATCCTCTGGAGAAGGAATCGCTCTGGCATGGAAAGCAGGGGCTGCTATTGAAGATTTAGAGTTTGTTCAATTTCATCCAACTGCTTTAAAATTTTATGGAGCACCTTGTTTCTTAATATCTGAGGCACTTAGAGGAGAAGGCGCCGTTTTAGTTGATAAAAATGGCGAAAGCCCAGTTAAAAAACTTAAAAATCGTGATTTAGCTTCCAGAGATCAGGTAAGTAGAGCAATTATGGATTATATGCATCATAATAACGTTGATCATGTTGGCTTAGATCTTAGATATATTGATCCGGAAAAAATTGTAGAAAGATTTCCTACTATCATAAGCAGATGTCAGGATTATGGTGTTAATCCTTTAAATGAGGTTATTCCTGTTGCTCCTGCAGCTCACTATTGGATGGGAGGTGTTAAAACTGATTTAAATGCATCTACTACAAGAAAAGGATTATACGCTGTAGGAGAAGTTGCTTCCACTGGTGTCCATGGTGCTAATAGATTGGCAAGTAATTCCCTTATGGAATGCCTAGTTTTTGCGAGAAAAATGTCTTCAATTGTTTTGAATGATCCTCCTAAATTAGTAAAAATTGATAGATCATCCCAAGAGTTTGATACTCAAGATCCGAAAGAAGATCAAATTTCTAAGATTGCTGAGAAAATTGATGAACTAAGAAAACTATGTTGGTTAAATTTAGGTGTTTCTCGAAATAAGTTAAATATGATTAGATTTCTAAATTTTATTCAAGATGATATCGATAAATTACATAAAAATGCTTTACTAAATAGTCTTGAAAAAATAAAATTTGATCAAAAAATCAAACTTAGTGAACGCAATAGGAGAGCATTGAATCTTTTACTTGATTTAAAGAATAGACAAGTGACAACTATAACTTTGTTAAAAGCTTGTCTATTTAGAGAAGAGAGTAGAGGAGGGCATTATAGAGATGATTTTCCAGATAAAGATAAGAATTGGGAATGCCATACTCGACAACAGTTAGATCAAAAAATTCATAAAAGATTTATTAAAAATTAGAATCTCCTTGATAGCTTGTCTTTATGGCTAATTCATTAAGGTCTCGAGTACCACTAATGATTTTTCCATTTATTTCCCAAGAAGGAAATCCACTGATTCCTTTCATTTGGCATAGCTCATACTCATTATCTTTACCATCTTTAGCACATTCAACTACTTTTAATTTTTTAACTGCTTCTTTACCAAATAATTGTTTTTGATCATGGCAATGCGGGCACCAGTATGCACTATACATAACAATATTGTTCTCACTTAAAAATTTTGCAAATTTTACTTTCTGAGGAGAGCTTGAAGTGGTAATTTTTGGGGATATATTTTCAGTGGGGCTTGCAACATCAATAGCGTTGGAGGGATCAACGTTAGTTGACCAAATTAGCCCCCCCATTAGAACACTTATGGCTACTATGAAACCTCTAAAAATCATAGGCTCTCTACTTTCGAACTTTGCTCCAATAATAGAAATTATAAAGATAGAAAACGATAAAATTGCCGAAAGTATACAAAAAAAGCAATATGCTTGAATTTTAAAAAACATTATATTAATCAATAAAAAGCTAAATGTTGATGATGCACAAGATATTAGAAATATTAACCACCATAAAAACTTATTAAGTTTTTCTTTTGGGGAAATTAAATTAAGTGAAAGTATTATTGTGATAAGTAATATTGATAAATACGTTATAAATCCAGTTAACGATAGAGGTATATTAAATTTATTATTTTCAAATAAAGTACCCCAAGGACTATTTAAAACTGTTTCACAACCATTTTGTATCCCTGGACAAGAAAGAGAAGTAAATAATCCCCAGTTTTTTAAAGTAATCGAACCAGTGTCAACTATGCCTATAGTGCTGAGAATTGCGATTATGATTTTTGGCCATTTCAAATCTTTTTTATTCCTTCTGTTTAAAGTCTTAGGAGCCATACAAAATGAAAGTTTGTTATTTACATTATCTATCTTAATATTATCTTGGTATCAGAGTTATATACGAAATGCTTTTTAAATTTTTTAGTTCTTATTTTTCAAGTTGTGAAAAACAATAGTCTCGATGTAAAAGAAAAAAAACTATCTAAGATCGCATTCAGTCATGTTGG
The DNA here is from genome assembly GCA_003281365.1 of Prochlorococcus sp. AG-347-K18. Lineage (GTDB taxonomy): Bacteria > Cyanobacteriota > Cyanobacteriia > PCC-6307 > Cyanobiaceae > Prochlorococcus_A. Next base: position 297,656 of record QCCF01000001.1, on the reverse strand, counting down.
TTGCGAGAAAAATCTTGTTGATACTGAACATATGCAAGGCTTATTAGATAAGGAGGGTTATGAAGTTGGCAGCAATATAAATGATGCAAATGTTGTTGTTGTAAATACTTGTAGTTTTATTGAAACAGCTAGAGAAGAATCTATTAGAAAAATTCTCGAGTATACAAATCAAGGAAAGGAAGTAATAGTTGCAGGCTGCATGGCTCAGCATTTTAAAGATGAACTTCTAAAAGAAATTCCTGAAATAAAAGGTTTGGTTGGAACAGGAGATTATCAAAAGATAGCCAAGGTTTTGGACAGAGTAGAAAAAGGGGAAATAGTTAATGAAGTTTCAAAAATACCAGAATTTATTGCAGATGAAGAAATACCTCGTTTTGTAGATAAAAATAAATTTGTTGCTTATCTTCGTATTGCTGAAGGCTGCAACTATAACTGCGCATTTTGTATTATTCCTAAGTTGAGAGGTCCGCAAAGAAGTAGAACAATAGAATCTATAGTTTTAGAAGCCAAAACTCTCGCAAAGCAGGGTATACAAGAAATCATATTAATTAGTCAAATAACAACTAATTATGGACAAGATATTTATGGCAAACCATCATTAGCCAAACTTTTGAATAAGCTTTCTAAAGTTCCAATTCCTTGGATAAGGATACATTATGCTTATCCAACAGGTTTAACTGATGAAGTTATTAGAGCTTTCAAAAATTCAAAGAATATAGTACCTTACTTTGATTTGCCACTTCAGCATAGTCATCCAGATGTGTTGAAGAGAATGAATAGACCTTGGCAGGCTTCTTTGAATGAATCAATTTTGGAGAAAATTAGAGAAGAAATTCCATTAGCTGTATTAAGAACTAGTCTCATTGTTGGTTTCCCAGGAGAAACAAAAGAACATTTTGAACATCTTCTCGAATTTTTGAATAGGCACAAATTTGATCATGTGGGAGTGTTTGTTTTTTCTTCTGAGAAAGGAACTGCCGCTTTTGATTTGCCCAATAAAGTATCCTTAGATGTTGCAGAGGCAAGAAAAGATAACGTTATTTCAGTTCAACAAAATATCTCTAAAGATAAAAATCAGTCATATGTTGGTTCACAAATGAAGATTTTGGTAGAAAAAATATCAGATAATAACGAATTAATAGGAAGGTCTTACAATTTCGCGCCTGAAATTGATGGAAACGTGATTTTATCTATTGATGCTAATAATGATTTGAAAACTTATATTGGTAAATTTGTTGAAGCAAATATTTCTTTTGCTGATGAATATGATTTATATGGAGAGACTATTAAAATTTTGTAGTTTTTTTAGATTAATTTAACTGCTCTTAAGAGCTTGTCTAATGCGAAAGCAGCTCCAAAACCAAAACCAATAAATGCGAAATAGAAAATGATATTCATTAATTTTTTATTTTTATTTAATCTACCATCATATGAAAAGATTAGATTTTTTCGTTTAATTTCTTAATCTTGTACATATGGTAATTTTTTGTATAAACATTCTTCTGCTTTTTGTAGTTCCCGGCCTAAATATAGAGCATGGTCGAATCTGGTTATTAAGTCATTTCTTTCTTCAGTGACCAATATACCAAGTTGTTTTGCACTATTACCTTCAAAAACTTCATTACTAACTCTTTTATTTTGAGAGTCGCATTTAATTGGTTCATTTGTTTCTGGGTCAAGAGCATATCCTTCATCATTAATATTATTTAGAAAGTGCTCTAAAATTATTTTATTTTTTTCTAAATCTACTTTTATAATGAAATAACCTTTTGGATCTAAGTCTATATATCGGTTGGATAGATGATTATCAATCTTTATTTTATCATCCAAACTTTTACTAGAATCCATTCTTAAAATTTAATAAAAAAACTACATTACTAATATAATCTTTGATAAAGCCAAATAATTTTTATTTAAATGGTATAGATTTATTTTCAAAATCAATTTCCATCTCGCTTTGTTTATTAACTTCATTTAGCCAAGGATAAATTATATTTTCCATATTTTTGTCAAACCACTTATGCAGGCTAATTGTGCTTTTTGCAAAGAAACCCCTTCGTCTTTTATGTTTACCACCTGCTCCAGGATCAAACAAATGTATATTATTGTTTATTGCCCATTCAATTGGCTGGTAGTAGCATAATTCAAAATGTAAATTAGATATTTCTTCTTGACTACCCCAATATCTACCCCATAAGTTGTTTTCATTTTTAACGCACATTGACATAGCAAAAATATCATTTGAATCATTTTTTGATGCGCTAAAAAGTAAAAGATTTTCTTTATTATCAATAATTTTTTCGAAAAATGTAGATGTTAGATATTTACTTCCCCAAACTCCCCACCTCAAACAATGCTGTTCATAAAAATTATGCATTTTTTTGAGGATTTCTTGGTTTATATTATCTTTATTAAAAATTGCTACTTTAATATCTTGTTTATTAATTGATTTCCTCTCTTTTTTTATATTTTTTCTCTGATTAGAGTTAAATCGAGATAGAAAATCATCAAATGTTTTTTCTCCATTACTCCTCCATTCACTGCTGGAATTTACCCATTTATGGTATCCCAAAGATTTAAGATAGTTGCCCCAGCTTTCATCAATATATAAAAAATTACAACTTAAAATTTTGTTTGTAATAGCAAAGCTTTCGATATGGTTTATTAGTAAATTTGTAATTTCTTTCTTATCTTTATTTTTTTGATAAAGAAATTGATATCCACTTACAGGACTATAAGGACTCATTCCAATTAATTTAGGGTAATAATTTAAATTCAGCTCTTGAGCTAATCTTGCAAATGATTGATCAAAAATAAATTCTCCATAACTATGATTTTTTAAAAAAAGTGGAGCAATTCCTAATATTTCTTCATTTTTATAAGCAACAAAATATAAAGGCTGCCAACCAGTTTCTCTTGAAACACTTTTTGATACTTCAAGGTTTTTAAGCCAGTTCCATTCATAAAATGGATTATTGATTTCATTTGCCAATTCATTCCATACCTCCTTGGAGATTTCATTAATTGACAATTTGACTTCTACTTTTTGTATTTTTTGGTTCATTTATTAATAAATCTATTTCAAATTTTTTTGTAATGAACGTAGATTTCATTATTCATTAAATTTTTAATTGATTTTATTTCCCATAGTCTTTTGAGATTAAAAATATCATTTGTTTGTTCTGGAGGGATCCATGTATATGTACCTCCAATAATTCTTGGAATCATTGTAATTTTTATATCTGTTATGAGATCCTCTTTTATAAATGAATTTATAAGTTTTGCACCTCCTAAAAGGGCTAGATCATTTATCCCTTGCTTTTTGAGTGAAACTAAAGTTTTTTTCCAAGAATCTTCGAAAACGATTTGTTTCTCGAAGTCATTATTCGATGCACTATCAACTTTACTTGAGCTTATTAACCATCTTCTAATTGGTTGACGAAAGTATTTCCAATTACTGTTAAATTTTTTGCTATTTGAAGCAACTATAGAAATTGGTTGGTTTTTTGATATATTAGCTTCTTCATTATTATCGAGATTTTTAATTAGGTAAGTTGATTGATGAGCTATTAAAGTACCTAAACCAAAAATGGTAGCGTCAACCAATGATAAGTTTTTATCTAACATTTTTTTATCTTCTTCGCTTCCAAGATGCGATTCTCCACCTTCAGGAAATGCAATTCTCCCATCAAGACTAGATGCTATAACAATTACTACTCTTGGGATACTCAAGTTTGTGTGACTAAACTATTTTCAAATTTCAACTGTAATGAATTGGTTAACTTTTGATCAACATAAATTTCAGCAGCATTGTTTGGGCTCTCTTGGAGTCTTATTTTGTGTAATGATGCACCGAGGTTATGTATTGGTTTTTTCAGAATATCAGAAATATATAAAGCTATATTTTCAGCAGTTGGAACACAATTGTGGAAAAATTCGATGTCTTTATTTAGAAAAGTATGATCTAGTTGTTCAACAACCAAATCATTAATAATCTCTTGGAGGGTAGATAAGTCGCAAACCATCCCTGTTCTTTTATCAATGTCTCCTTTTACAGTTATATCGACAAGATAGTTATGACCATGTCCATTAACTCTCGCACATTTCCCATAGATTTTTTTGTTTTCATCAAAGGATATCTCTTCTTTTGCAAGTCTATGAGCGGCTGCAAAATGAGTTTGAACTGTTAAAAATGCTTCCATGTTTTTTCCAAAATAATCTGCCCATAAATTTGGGTTTTCATAAAGCCTTAGACTTGTAAGTGGTAAATCATCCTTTAAACGACTCCAAATGACCTTGACTAATGCTTCAGTTGTAGGAAGTATACCCTCTTGATTATTAACATTAAATTCAGGCCAGACATCATTTAAAAAACGAAAATCTAATTGTCCAGTAACCTTATCTTTAATAGAGTGTTTTACATCAGAGAGATTAAGTACCATTCCATCAGAGTTTAGTTCTCCACCCATTGAAACAATAAGTTCATAATTATGACCATGACCTGGAGCAATACTGCACTTACCAAAAAGAGATAAATTTTCTTCTTGGCTTTTTTCAGGAAGCCAATAACGGTGGCTAGAACTAAAGCAGGCACGTCGAGTTATGACGCAATCACGTCCTTTTCCATGTAATGGTTTGGATTGTGTAGAAGTCATACCTATCTGTGATAATACTATCTTAAGGTTTTAAATACGCTTTTGTCTTTATGGAACAATCAATTATCGAAAAAACACTTCATACTATCAAGGGCAGAAGCATATTTTTAATAGGAATGATGGGTTCTGGTAAGTCACAAACTGGTTTGAAGCTGGCTCAATTATTGAAGTATAAATATATTGATTTAGATTCATTAATAGAGAAGTTGGCAAAAAAATCTATCAATCAAATTTTTAATGATGAAGGAGAAGATAGTTTCCGTGAATTAGAGGCAATCTGCCTAAAAGAAACTATCAAAATTCCTTCATTAGTAATCTCAACTGGGGGAGGAATAGTTACCAAATTGGAAAATTGGGGAATTTTAAGACAGGGAATAATTGCTTGGATAGATCTCGACAAAGATATAGCAATTGAAAGATTGAAAAATGAAATTGCAAACAGGCCACTACTTCAGGGAAAGAATCTAAATGATGTATATATGAGCATTTTTCAATCAAGAGAAAATTTATATTCTCAAGCAGATTTAAGAATTAAGGTAAAAAGAGAAAATGTTGAAGAAGTTGCTATGAAAATAATCAATGCAATTCATAAAGAAATAAATAGTTAATCTGGTTCAATTCTTACTGCAAACCATTTGATAACGTATCCTAATTTTATTTCTAATTCATAAGTGCTTTCCAATAATTCTTCAAAAAATTTCTGATCAGGCTCTTCTATATTTTGATATATTGTTTGTGTTTCTGTCTTACTAAGCCAATTCTTCAACCATAAAATTGCTTCTTGTTTTGATACAATTTTTTCTTTTGAATATGGCTCTAATAATACATAATGATCTGATGCTCTTATTAGTGGATTTGACATAATGAAAATTTTTCTTGGATTAATACTTTGCTTGAGTATTCAAGGGATTTTTTTAGAAAGTTCTTTTGCTTTAGTAGATTCTAACGTACGAGAGTTTTTAGATAATCGGGTAAATCAATGGCCAGAATTATATTTACCAACTTTTAAATTATCTGATACTTCTAAAGATTTAATTTATCCTAAATGGTTCGAGGGTAATTGGCTTGTTACCTCTCAAGATATAATTAATGATTCAGAAGAGCCAGTTAGTTATAAGGTAAATTTCTTCAAGAATGATTCAGATTTAATTGTTGGTAATCGTGCAAAAAATTCTGAATCTATTGGAAAAGCAATATTTGGTGACCTCTTAGTCAAGGTTTTAAATGATCCTCAATCTATTAATAATCAAATTACTTATTTAAAAGATGATTTCTATATTGATTCAAGAATTATAGGGAGAAATCAGATCCATAATGATGATATTTTTTTCGCAGATGAGCTTGTTATACAAACAGGACATAAGCCAGGCGCTTCAAGGATTAATCAGGTAGAGACAATTAGTAAATTTGAAAAATGTTCCGAAGAAATATTGCCAGTTAATAATTCAAGCAAACCATCAATTTGTGGAGTGCAATATGTTGCTTCATATGGTTCAAAAGTTGGCGATCCTTCTATTCATGCTATTAAAACAAATAAATATAAATTGACCTTTGAATTTATTGAGAGTTAGCACTAAAAAGATATTTTTCTAAGTTATTCCTCCAAATGAAAAGATTTTCTAGATAAGGGTTATTTATGTATTCTTGACTTCCCTCTCCTGAAAGAATTGGCCCTGCTGATTTTGGAAATTTAAGAAGGGATAATTGAGCTGCAATTGAAATATCTGCAATTGATAAACTATCTCCAACTAAATATTTTTTGTTGATCAATGATTTTGATAAAGCTTCCAGTAATTTTTGGAGTTCTAAATTATCTTTAGAAGACAAAACTACATTAGAGATTTTACTAAGATTCTGAAAAGGTAATTTATCAACAATACCTTTAACTGAGGAAGGTATTTCATCTGGAAGTAATGCAGTTCTTAGCTGTGGATTTTCTATTGCAGATTTTATTAAGGCTTTTCTGCAAGTTGTGGCCATTGTAGTATCTGCCCAGTCTTCAATTAGTTTGCATTGTGCAAATAATATTGGATCCTCAGGAAAAAGTGGATTGTTATCATTTTTTTTATCTATATATTCGCAAATAGTTGATGAGTCAGAAATAATTTGATCATTACTATCGACTATTACAGGGACTTGTTTTTGACCAGATAATTTAAAAATTTCAAATTGACCAATTCCAGGTATTACTTCTTCAACTCGATATTGTAGTTTTTTTGCATGAAGAGCCATTCTTGTTTTTAAACAAAAAGCACTATGCCTAAATTGATATAATGTAATCATGCTGTTTAATGTTTGTTAAAACTTAGCTAAAAAAGTAATCTATTTGTGGAGCATATGGGCGAATTTTTCTCTAATGTTGCAAGATATCCCAAGTATTTAGTATCCATAATTGTTGGGGGACTAGTTGCTTTGCTTGAACCTTTGTTCAAGAATAGATCAAATCCACTTACAATAGTAGGTTTAATATCTTCTGTCTTAAGTGCTTTCATAACTGTTTATTTTGTCTTGCAAGCGATGACAAACCCAATAAATTTACAACTATAATGCCAAACAATTACCGTCTTGCAAAAGTTTCTTCTCTTTTAAAGAAAGAAATAACCTTGATTTTGCAAAATGATCTGGAAAATGATCTTATCAGAGATCATTTCGTCAATATTTCTAAGATTGATTTATCAGGTGATTTACAACACTGTAAAATTTACATAACTTCGACTGCTCAAGATAAAGTGAGGAAAGAGATTGTCGCTAATTTGAATATTGCTAAAAGTTCCATAAGACATAGTTTAGGTAAAAGAATAGAAATGAGAAGAGTTCCAGAGATAATTTTTAAAGATGATATTGTTATTGATAAAGGATTATCAGTCTTGAAAATTCTCGATGAATTAAAAAATAAAACTGAAAATAATAATTATGAGGATAATGATGCCAATGGTTGATCTACCCCTTGATCAAAGAAATATAATCATCACTCGATCAAAAGAAGGGATATTGGATATAAAAAAGATATTCACAAGCAAAGGCGCTAACGTATATGATTTGCCTGCAATAAGTATTGGTGATCCTGATGATTTTAATCCTCTTGACGAAGCACTAAATCAAATAGATGATTTTCATTGGATTATCTTTTCCAGTAGTAATGGGATAAAATTTGTGGATAAAAGACTTAGATTTTTTAATAGTTCATTAAAAGAGTGTTCTAAAACAACAAAAATCGCTGTAGTCGGAGAAAAAACCTCAAAAACTCTTGATGATTTTGGGATTAAGGCTGATTTTATACCTCCAGAATTTGTTGCTGAAAGTTTAATTGATAATTTCCCCGTATCTGGTTATGGACTTCGGGTTTTTGTACCAAGAGTTCAAACAGGTGGTAGGGATCTAATTGCAGATCAATTTAGAAAGGCTGGTTCTCGTGTATTTGAAGTTGCTGCATATGAATCTAGATGTCCAGACTCAATTCCGGAAGAAACAATTGATATTATTTCTAATCGAAAAGTCGATGCAATTATTTTCTCAAGCGGTAAAACCGTATCAAATGCTGCTTCTCTATTAGAAAAAAAACTTGGTAGAAAATGGTTAGAATATTTTCATCGAATTAAATTGATAACTATTGGTCCTCAGACAACAAAAATATGTAACAAAATTTTTGGAAGAGTTGATAGTCAGGCACAAAAATATACGTTTGAAGGACTACTAGATGTAGCAATAAATATTTTTAGTTAGATAAATTTTTTGTATAGTTCTTTTCAACTAAATCTTTGAACCTATCAATATTAGCCTGTAATTCATTTGTAACCATTTTGCCTAAAATGTTTTCTTCCATAAACCGCGCAATTATTTTAGGTAGCTCATAAGTAATCGCTAAATTTACTATTGTGATTGTCTCACTTTTACTCTCGAAGATTACTGATCCCTCAGTTGGTAAACCTCCTATAGATTTCCATTTAAGTTTGCTTTTTTCGACCCTTTCTGTAATTTGAGCTTTCCATTTAAACCTAAAGCCATTTGCCGCTAAAGTCCATTCTGTTAAATCTGGTAATGTATTAGTTTCTTCCTCAACCGTTTTTACAGATTCAATCCAGCTCATCCAAAGTGACATTGAGTCTAAATCGCTCCATGTATTCCAAACATTTTCGAGAGGCGCATTAACAACTGTTTTTACGTCATGTTTTAGCCAAGTGCCCATCAATTAACTTACTGCAAGATTTTTTGCTAATTCGGCTTTCTTCTCTAAAATTGCAGCAGCAGCAAGATGACCACTCATTGTGGCTCCCTCCATAGAGTCTATGTAATCTTGTTTTGTATAACTACCAGCCATGAAGAAATTAGATATTGGTGTTTTTTGATCGGGTCTGAAAGGTTCCATACCTGGAGATTCTCTATAGAGTGATTGAGGAATTTGTACTACGTTACTCCAAAGCAATTTAAGGTTTTTTGAGGATGGGAATAGAAGACGAACCTCTTTATCTATTTCTTTTGTAATTCTTTCTGTAGATCTTCCAATCCATTTATCGCCAGGAGTTAAAACACATTGGAGGAGTGATCCCATATCTTGTTTTCTATAATCTGCTGGACTTGCTAGTGCTAAATCAGCAAAGCAACTGAAAGAGGCATCAGCGGAATAAAGAAGGTTATCTAGTCCAGTTGGTGTATTTCCAATATTATCTTTTTGTAACTCGGTAACCCAACCGTCATATCTTAATTGAATTGTGGCAACAGCAACTGCTCTAAGTTTTTTTAAACCTTCAAATTCTTTAAATTGATACCATTCTTTTGGAATTATTTTTTTTATTCCAGGAACATCACAAGCAGCAAGAAATTTATCAGCAAATACTGCCTTAATTCCTTCAGGAGAAGATATTTTTAACTGATTAACTAAATAAGATGAAGATTCCTTCTCATAAATAATTTCTTCTACCTTGTGATTAAGATGGATTTTTGCCCCTTTGTTTGTGATGTAGTCGACAATAGGTTGAGTTAACCACTTATGTGGAGAACCTTTTAAAAGATTAAGTTTTGAGGCTTCTGTTTTTGAAGCAAACATCATAAAAATAGTTAGCATGCATCTTGCTGAAATATCTTTGCAATTAATAAAACCTAAAGCATATGCGATAGGATCCCACATCCTTTCTAAACTTTTCTCACTTCCTCCATGGTTTAAAAACCATTCTTTAAAACTAATTCTATCTAAGTTTCTAATTATTTTCATTGCACCTTCATAGTCTATCAATCCTCTAACTATTGGGCTTGTTCCCAAAGCAAGGGCATTTCTGAACTTATCTACCCAAGTTAGTTGTTCGGTAGTAAAAAATGCTTTTAGTCCATTAAATGGAGCACCTAAGGGGAATCTGAAATCTAAAGATTTCAAATTCCCACCATTATTGATAAATAGGTGAGTATGATCTTTCGGGAGTAAATTATCTAAAGCTCCTACTTTTTTCATTAATTTAAATAGATTTGCATAATTATAAAAAAATACATGTAAACCCATTTCTATGTGATTGCCATCTTTATCTTCCCAACTTCCGACTTTACCTCCCCAAAATGACCTGCTTTCGTATATATCTACTTCATGGCCTTCATCAACTAAATTAACTGCTGCTGTAAGACCAGCTAATCCAGAACCAACTATTGCAATTTTCACTTTTTCTTAAAATTATAACAAATCAAGTTTGGATATTGTTTGATCTATGCATCCTATCGATTAAGTTTTTATATTATAAATAGTTGAGAATCTTTGTTTATGGAAAATGTAGAAGTTAAACAGGAAATTAAAAATTCTGATGATGGCAAAGGTATCTTAATAACGAATGATGCAATTGAGCAAATTTCCAATTTGTTAAAGGGTCAAAGTGATAAAAAAGCGCTCAGAGTAGGAGTAAGATCAGGGGGTTGTAGTGGAATGAGTTATACGATGGATTTTATAGGAAGTAATCAAATAAATCCTGATGATAAAGTTTATGATTATTCATTAAAAGATGATCAAAGCTTTAAAGTAGTTTGTGATCCAAAAAGTCTACTGTATATTTATGGGATGCAATTAGATTTTAGTAAAGAATTAATTGGTGGTGGCTTTAATTTTGTAAATCCTAATGCTTCTCAAACTTGCGGCTGTGGAAGCTCTTTTGCAGTGTGATTAATAATGAATAACGAAATTAATACCCTCGAAGAGGATTTTAATGCAGCTCTATCGAGATATAAAGATGGTCAAGATTTAATTCCAATTGTTCAAGATTTTCAGAAAATTATACAGCAAATACCAAGTCATTTTGCTGCTTGGACCTGTCTTTCATGGCTTCAATTACTCTTGAAAAATAATGAAGAAGCTTTGGCAGCTGCCAGGCAAGCAGTTCGACTAAATCAGCAAGATCCACAGGCAAGAATGAATTTATCCTTAGCTCTTTTGGCTACCAATAATAAAGGTGTTAGAGATCATATCGAGTTAATAAAAAAAATGTCAAAGATGATGCCAGATGTAAAAAGTGACTTAAAAGAATCTGTTACAGATGGACTAAGTAGATATCCAGATTGGCCTGAGTTAACAAAAGTAAAAAAATGGTTGGAATTTTAAATTGTCTAAAATATTAATTTTAAGTAATGGGCATGGAGAAGATCTATCCGGGAGTTTGATAGCTAAGCAATTTTTAAAAAGTGGTTATTTTGTGAATGCGTTGCCAATTGTTGGTAAAGGAAATCATTACGAAAAAGAAAAAATTAAGATTATTGGAAAAACCAAAGAATTTAGTACTGGAGGAATTGGTTATAATTCTTTTAAGGGAAGACTAATTGAGATATTTGGAGGAGAAATATTTTATCTTCTAAAAAAATTATTTTTAACTTATAAAATAAGAAAAAAATATGATTATTTTTTTGTGGTTGGGGATATTGTGCCAGTTTTTTTTGCGTGGGTTTGTAGGAAAGACTTCTTTACATATCTAGTTGCCTATTCTAGTCATTATGAAGGGAAGTTAAAATTACCATGGCCTTCTAAATTTTTCTTGATCTCACAAAAGGCAAAAAAAATATACACAAGAGATTCTCTTACAGCCGATGATTTAACAAATCAATTAAAAAAGAAAGTATCTTTTTTTGGAAATCCATTTATGGATAAGTTTTTTTCTAGAGATAAGGAATTGAAAAAAACTGAATTTAGTATTGGTTTATTTCCAGGGAGTAGATTTCCCGAAATTGTAGATAATTTTGTTTTGATTTTAGAGGTATTAGAGGCACTATCAGATTTCAAATATTTTCAAAAAATTGAATTTAATTTTGCAATAGTTAATGCTTTATCTTTATCAAAAATAAAGGAGATATTTAAAAGTAGAAGATGGTTACTCTTGGAAAAAATAGAAGAAAAGTATTTCCTGAAATGCCAATATAAATCTTTAGAAGTACATATATATTGGAATAATTTTGAAAAAATACTACTGAAAAGTCGATGCTGTATCAGTATGGCAGGAACTGCAGCAGAGCAAGCTATTGGATTAGGCAAACCAGTTATTCAGATAGAGGGAAATGGCCCGCAATTTACAAAATCTTTTGCTGAAGCTCAAAGACGTTTGCTTGGAAAATATGTTTTTTGTGCAAGTAAATATAAAAATAAGAATGATAAAATAAATCAGACAATTGAATTGATTATAAAAGTAATATATCTTATAAAGCTAAATAAGAATTTTTTGATCTCATGTAATGAAAATGCAAAAAAAAGGCTAGGTGAAAACAATGCTTGTCATAAGATGGTGGATGATATAAATATTGTGATAAAAAATGACTAAGGGAAATAATCAAAATAACTTGAAACAAATAATCGATAATTTATTATTAATAAATTTATTTATAGTAATTTTTTTTGCAATATTTTTTGTTTTTTCTATCATTATGCAATTAAATGGGATATTTATTTTTATTGATTTTATTCAGAGAGCCTGGAATCCTCTTATAGTTCCATTAATAACAATTCTTATTATTGGTGCTTTAGTGAACGGTATTAATTCATGGTGGAGGCGTAAATTGCTTTCTCGAGAAGAGGATATTTAAAATTATAATTTTTGAGTTTATTGCTTATAACTTTTTGCCCTTCTAATACAACTTTTGCTCCATCTCCTAACAATATTTTTAAGACTGCTCCAGGAACTGGAAGTAAATTAGGTCTATTAAGACATTTGCCTAAAGTTTGAGAAAAGTCTCTCATTAATACTGGATTTGGTGCAACTGCATTAAATACTCCATGATACTTTTTATCAACTAGTGATTGATTAATTAGTTCACATAAATCACTTCTATGAATCCAACTCATCCATTGTTTACCATCTCCAATTGGTCCACCTAACCCAACTTTGAATATGGGGAGCATTTTCCCTAATGCACCTCCATCTGACTCTAGAACAATTCCAATTCTAAAAATAACTAACCTTGAGAAAAATGGTTTTTCAGCAGCAACTGCTTCCCATTTTTTGCAAAGATTAGCTAAAAAGTCTTTTCCCTGATTACTATTTTCAGTAAATTCACCAGATAAACTTGTACCGTAATAACCTATCGCTGATCCATTTATAATGACTTTTGGGTTGATTTTGAAATTTTTAAGAGTATTCATCATAAATTTTGTTGTATTAATACGACTATTTTCAATCTCTTTTTTTTGAGAAGAAGTCCATTTTTTTTCAGCAATAGGTTCTCCCATTAAGTTAATAATGCCATCTATTTTTTTTAAAATATTCAGAAGATTTTCTTTATTCCAGTTTTGTTCCTTTGATAAATCTATTTGAATAAATTTAAGTTTATTGAAATCCAAATCAAGCTTTGATTTACTTATAGGTTTTCTACTTACAATGTATATTTCGTGATTTTGATTCAGTAGTGTTGGTACTAATTCTTTACCAACAAATCCAGTGCAGCCAAGAAGTAAAAGACGCATGTTTTATAGATATTTATAATTTAAGACTATTAAATTTTTTAGACGTTTGTAACTATTATTCCTTTATCAATTTTTTTAAATATTTATTAAAAAAGTTTTTGTATAATAAAATTTAAATAACTTTGTGAGCTTTATTATGACAGATTCTATTCAAAAGAAGCCTCTCAAAAAAGGAACTTTAGTTTCTATCGATAAAGAAAATTTTATAAAAAGTACCGAAGCGCTAGCCAGTGATGACGATTTACCTGATTATGTCTTTGAAGGCCCTGGGGAGATTCTCTCAGTCAAAGACGAATATGCTCAGGTTAGATGGAGAAGACCGGTTCCAGATGTTTGGCTAAAACTAGATCAACTTAAAGAATATATTCAATAATTTTTATATTTAGAAATTTTTATTTTTCTCAGCAGACATCTTTGATTGGATTCTTTTTGCTTGTTTAATCATTTCTTTACCATCAAATAAGTAATCATCTACGAATCCTTGTGTATATCTATCAAATTCTAATAGTGCATCTTTAACTTGTGAAAAACAATGATAAAGATCTAGCCCTAAAGCTGAAATAGACTTTGGGACTAGTTTCTTGTTATAAATTTTTTCAACTTTTTCTATTTTTTTTTGTGAAAGACTTATATAACTGCAAAAATTTTCCATTAGTTGTTCATCATATGGATCCGCAGATAATTCTTTTATTTCGTTGTTTAAAGGTTTAATTATTTGGCTAATTAGCCTATTGATCGGAGCGTAAATTTCTTTAATCCATGTTTCAACTTCTTTGTCTGTTATTGACGAATTATTTTTTTTGGAATTAAGTTTCTCTTCCCAATTTTCATTTAAGGAATCAAATGATGAACTGGAAGAGAAAAAATTTTTATCATATTGTTCTTTTTTTATTGGGTCACTTAAAGTCTCCCAAGCATTTTGTATTTTAAGAAATCGTTCTTTTTCTCCGCCTGTATCAGGATGATGTTTCTTAACTAAAGATCGATAAGAAGATTTAATTTCACTTTTGGTGGCATTTTTTTTAAGGCCTAATTCTTCATAAAAGTTTTTTCCCATTTTTATAAATTACTGATTAAAGATAACCATCTTTTCTGGCTTGAATTGAGGTATTTGATTCAAACATTGCGGTTGATAAATATCTTTCGCCAAAACTTGGAAGAATTACTATTAATCTTTTATTTATTAGTTCTTTCCTCTCACCTATCTTTATTGCTGCCGCTAAAGCTGCACCGCTGCTGATGCCCGATAAAAGACCCTCCAATTTAGCTAATAAACGCCCATAATAAAATGCTTCCTCGTCATCGATTTTTATAATTTCATCTATTAAATCAGTATCTAGAACTTTTGGTACAAACCCTGCTCCTATTCCTTGAATTAAATGAGATCCAGCTTTTTCTCCAGAAATTACAGCGCTTTTTTTTGGCTCTACAGCATAAATCTTGCAATCTGCATTAACTTTCTTTAAAAAACGTGCACAACCAGTAATTGTCCCCCCTGTACCAACTCCTGTAACGAGTCCGTCTAAATTATTATTAGATTGAGCCCATATTTCTTGCGCCGTTGTTCTTTCATGAATGTCGGGATTAGCAAAGTTTTCAAATTGATTAAATTGATAGCTATTTGCAATTTTTGAAGATAATTCATTAGCTAAATCTAAAGCTCCTTTCATTCCTTCTTTACCAGGTGTTAATTGTAATTCAGCTCCATATGCTCTCAACATTGCCCTTCTTTCCACACTCATTGTATCAGGCATAGTTAATATCAATTTATAGCCCTTTGCAGCAGCTACCATGGCTAATGCAATACCAGTATTTCCACTTGTTGCTTCAATTAATGTTGTCTTATCTGGAGTAATAAATCCCTCTTCTTCAGCTTTGCATAACATTGAATAAGCAATTCGATCTTTAACAGAAGCTGATGGATTGAAACTTTCAAGCTTGGCTATTATCTCTGGATAACAATTAAAATACTTTCTGATTCGATTTAATTTAACTAATGGGGTATTTCCAACTAGAGAAGTGATGTCATCTGCTATTTCCATAGATGATTATTTGAATTGCAAAATTAAATCTCCTAATTCCATATTAATTAGATTTAAAGATATTTTATATATTTTTCTCAAAAGAATTTAAATTAAAATAACTTTCTGTGTAATAAAATTTATTATCATGAAAGGGAGTTTTGATATTTATTATGTATTCGCTAGAACTAAGCCTAAAATATTCACCTTTTCCGCTTTCAATTCAGAAGAAAGAGTTTGAGGATGTAAAAAAAAATTATGATGAAATAAAAAATTTAATGAATGCGCAGCTAGAAAACTCCAATTTGATTGAACTAAGATGTGATAAAGTTCAAGATAAATTCATTGCTGTTCGAGCCTCTGAAATAATTTCAGTACAAATATATGAAAAATCATCAGTAGCTGGAGGATCTAAAAGACCAGGATTTTCTTTAAATATAGATTCATAAAAATTAATGATAGATTCTTTTGAAAATGAAACACCTCAAATTCATTTCAAAGATGTCTCTTTTTCTTATTCAGGGGAAAAGGATAAATTAATTTTTAAATGCAATTTCTCAATAAAAAAATCTGGATTTTGGATGATCGTAGGTAAAAATGGAAGTGGAAAAAGTACTCTTTTAAAATTAATTAATGGGATAATTAAACCTAATCATGGAGTAGTTAATAGTAAAGCTAATATTGGCATGGTATTTCAAAATCCTGATCATCAAATATTGATGCCAAATTGCAGGAGTGAACTATTGATAAATATTAACCAAAATATCAGTGATTATGAAATTACAAAAAAAATTGAATATGTACTTGATCAGGTAGGATTAACCGGTTTTGAAAAAAGGCCAGTTCACACTTTAAGTGGTGGTCAAAAACAACGCTTAACTATTGCATCCGCTTTGGTCAGTAATAGAAATTTTATTCTTTTGGATGAGCCCACAGCTTTACTTGATCAAACTAGTCAATTAAAAGTTCTAAATACTATTAAGAATCTCACGAGTGATCATAAAAAACCATTGACTGCTTTATGGATTACTCATCGTTATGAAGAATTAACTTACGCTGATGCAGTAGCAGAGTTAAAAAATGGTCTTTTATCTAGCTGGCAAAAACCATCAAAATTTCAATATAATTAATTTTTTTACTTGTCATAAGGCACTTAGAAGAGCTAAATTCATCTTATAATCCTCGGTAGCTCAGCGGTAGAGCGATCGACTGTTAATCGATTGGTCGCAGGTTCGAATCCCGCCCGGGGAGTTTTACTTGATTCATCTTGAATATTCATAAAGACCCCAAAGGGTCTTTTTTATTGACATTACTTTCATGTGATCAAATTCTTGTGAAAACACAGGCTGATAATAGTTCAAAATTTTTGATGTAAATGTGTTTTTTTATGTGTTTTAGCTCTTTGTAAAAATGTGTTTTTATTTTGGAACATTGTTCTAAATGAGAGAGTAAGTAAAATAATTTTATGAAACGCTTATTACTTGCTACATTTCTAATAGGATTTTTTTCTCCGGCAATTGCTAAAGATACTTGTATTTTTCAAAGCGAATATTCTCCAAATGTCACTATAGAAGTAAGTACAAAATATCTATCCTTGGCAAGGGGTTTTGTAAAACATAAAGATGAAAAAGTTCTTACTTTTGAAACAGGTCAAACAAATGGTTATGGTCGTCAGTATTTTGTTATAAAAGAAATACCAAAATCAAGTTCTGAAAAAGCTGAAAGAATTGTATGGACTGATGCTGTAACTCTTGTTGGAGATCAACTGGGGGGAACACCAAAAGCTAAAAGGAAAAAAGGTGGTCAAGTCAAATTATTTTTACCTCGATTTGCAAAAGGATACTATTATTCTTTAGCTTCAGATGAGGGCAAACCAGATGGTCGATTTGAGGGTAGAACACAAAAAATGACTGATATATTGATTGCTGCTGAAGGGTTTTGGATCCCATCAAAGGAATGCGAAAAATATGCTTACTATAGATTTCGGTTTTAGATGATGTCAAAAATAAAACTTTTTCTTTTTCCACTTCTATTACTAAGAAAATTAATTTTTTTCTTAGATCAAAAATATAAAACTTTTTATGATCGCAAAACTCGATCTTATTGGGAAAGGGTAAAACAACCAACTAAAAAAGAAATTTATGATTATGAACTTGCTCTTTATGCTAATAAGTTGCGAAAAGATAAAATGTTTCAAGAAAATCCAAATTTGCTTAGCAAATATGGTCTTGAAGAAGAATTTGAAGTTCTTCCTACTCCCCTAAAGAAAGAAGTATCAGAAGCAGATGAGAATCTAAGAGGATTCTATTTATTAATTGATTTTATTTTTCACTCAATAAGGTTCCTATATTTTGTTTCTGTGTTTATTCTCCCTTCAATTTTGATATATCGGTTAGTAGGGAATAATTGGTCAGTTCTTATTACTTTTTTCTTTGCTTCTTTATGGTTCGTAATTCTTGCTAATGAAAAACTGTGGCATCGCATGAAATGATCCATTTTTTGCAAAAGATGTGTTTTTTATGTGTTTTCATGATGAAATATTTTTTATTTGCTCGGTTATGACTGCTCATGACTAGGTATGAAAATTCGGTCTTACTTTCGTCCGGGGAGTTATTCTTTCATAAATTCTAGTCATCCCACATATCCTTTTTTTCTTGGTTTAAATTATTTCTTTCAAGTAGTTCCAGCCTTTGTTTCTGATGATCTATTTCAGTAGAAATTAGATTTTTATCTTCATTATATTTTGTTTGTATTTCTAAGATAATCATTTCAAATTGTTCTCCAAAAAAATCTGACATTTCTCTCCATGCTTCCATTTCTTCTTCTTTATCAATAGTGTCGTTTATCTGATGAGAAATAATTTCTAGTACATAGTCTTTCAGTTCTTGTTGACTCATCGATTCAACTTTCTTTTTAATGTAAAATTCTTTAAGATTTTCCAGTTGTTTTTTTGATAAATCAGAATAGATAAATGACTTCTTTTTCATAAACAATTTGATTTTTTTTAATATAGACAAAATTTTTATATTAAACACGCAACGCAATCTAAAACTGAAAAATCAGCTTAAGCTTTTGAAAAACTAGTATTTGCCATTTATTCCAATTTTGAAAAACCTTACTCTGATATTTTTAATGAAATATTCTTTGGAAATAAATCGTTAATTATTTAAAATAATCTTACGATTATTAAGGAATAGTTAATAAAATCGAAAGAAATTATAAAATTTCAACTTTCTTGAAATGTATCATATCTCTCAAATGTATTGCTAATATTAAGTTTATCGATAATTCTAACTGATAAATTTGTTTACACTAATTCAGCAATCTTTCTAAATTCTTGAGAGAATTGTACTACCAAAACTTAATTTTAATTTAATAGTCTATAAATATGAAAATTTCAATCCTTCTAATTGAAGATGATCGTGATATGCGTGATTTGGTAGCTAGGCATTTAGAACATTCTGGATTCGATGTTCAAAAAGCAGAAGATGGCATTAAAGGTCAAGCTTTAGCTCTTCAATACTCACCAGATTTAATCCTTTTAGATTTAATGTTACCAAGTGTAGATGGATTAACCTTATGCCAGAGACTTAGAAGAGATGAGAGAACTTCAAATATCCCAATTTTGATGATCACAGCATTAGGGGGTCTTAAAGATAAAGTAACTGGTTTTAATTCTGGAGCTGATGACTATATTACTAAACCATTTGATTTAGAGGAATTACATGTACGCATAAAAGCACTTTTAAGAAGAACCAACAGAGCACAGTTGAATTCTAGTAATCAACAAGAAATTTTAAATTATGGCCCTCTCACTCTTGTACCGGAAAGGTTTGAAGCTATCTGGTTTGAATCGCCTGTGAGATTAACTCATCTAGAATTTGAATTAATCCATTGTCTCTTACAAAGGCATGGTCAAACTGTCTCACCTGCATTGATTCTTAAAGAAGTGTGGGGATATGAACCTGATGATGACATCGAGACAATACGAGTTCATATTAGACATTTACGTACCAAGCTAGAACCTGATCCACGCAAACCTATATACATAAAAACTGTATATGGAGCAGGGTATTGCCTTGAGTTACCTATTGGTTCTCAAGTCGAAACTGCTAAACAAGAGTTTAAGCAAGCACGAAATCCTGATTTAATAAATTCTGTAATAGATTAAATTTCATATATCTTTCATTAAAATTTCTAAAAAGGTAATTTCCCATGCCAATCTTGGTTGAATTTTTTTTCTTAGATAAAATTTTAATTTTTCAAGTTTTTTTAATAGGTCGGAATTTTTTGTCTTTCTCCACCAAATAATTTGAATTAAATTGACTAAATAAATTTGTTGATAAATTTCTAATTTTTCGGATATTAATTTAGATACTTCTAATATCTCCAGAGTATTTTTTAAAGGCGAATTTAATTTTCCTATAATTTCATCTGATAATTCATTCAAAATTTCAAAACTCTTTAATAATTGTCCTGGAGATCCATTTGCTGATTTTATTAAATCTTCAGATTTAATATTTTTATTTAAATTAAGTTTTGAACGATTTAAATAATCTTTTAAAATAGAGTTTAGTTGTTCCCCTGAAAATGATTGAAACCTAACTATTTGACATCTTGAGATGATGGTTTCTAAAAGAAGGTTTAACTTGGATGTTAATAAGATAAAAATACCATTATTAGGTTCCTCTAAGGTTTTTAAAAGACAATTTGAGGCTGCTTCATTTAGTAGGTGCGCATTAATTATTAAAACAACTTTTTTTTCAGAGTTTATTGATTTCTTACCGAGAAAAGTTTTGATATTGCGTACTTGGGCAATCTTAATTATTTCAGATCCATTTTTAGTTGTTTTTTCAGAATCAGAACTTTGTGATCTTTTAGTTTCTAAAAAAGAATTTGGTTCTATGGTTAAAAAATCAGGATGGTTATTGTTGGTAATTTTCTCTTCAATATTTCCGCCTGAAGAGATTTGTTTAAAAATCTTTATTATGAATTGAAGAGCAGTTTCTTTTTTTCCTACTCCTTCAGCACCACAAAATATATAACCATTAGCAAATGATTTTTTTTTAATTATGCTGTTGAGATTTTCATTAACTTCTTTATTAAATAAAAAACTATTTTTTTTAATTTCTATCATTACTTATTAGAAAAATTATTTAATACAGTCTCTTTAATTTGATTAGAAATAGTTTTAATATTTTGTGAGGCAGATATTATATTCCAGTTTTTTTCTTGGGCAATTAATTTAAAACCTTCATTTACTTTTTCTAAAAATTTTATACCTTCTGATTCTATTCTATCTGGAATTTCATTTTTTCTTCGCAACAAACTCTCTTCAGGAGAAATGTCTAAGAAGAAAGTTAGATCAGGATATTCTCCTTGACACACAATAGATTCAATATTTTTGATTATTTCTAAATTTATGTTTCTTCCATAACCTTGATAAGCCAAAGTGGAATCGGAAAATCTATCACTAATTACCCAATCATTATTTTCTAAAGCAGGTGAAATAACTTTTGAGATGTGTTCAGCTCTATCAGCTGAATAAAGCAACAATTCAGCAAGTGATGAAGGCTTGTTATTTTCATTAGTATCAAGTATTAGTCCTCTAAGTTTTTTGCCTAAAAGGCTGCCTCCAGGCTCTCTTGTTGTGATTAATCTAGACCCTTTTTTCATTAGGCCACTATTAGGGAGCCATTTAGATAGTTCATCTATTTGGGTAGTCTTCCCACATCCATCAATCCCTTCAAAAACAATAAATTTCCCTTTCATTTAATCTAAAGATAAAGCATTTACTATAACCGTAATAGAGCTAGTAGCCATTAGTAATGCTGCTATTGAGGGAGAGAGAAGGATACCGTATTTAGGAAATAAAATGCCAGCGGCTATCGGTATAGCTAATAAGTTGTAGCCAAAAGCCCAAATTAGATTCTGTTTTATTTTTCTAATAGTTTTTTTTGCAAGATTTAATGCATAGGGTAATCCATTTAGTTGATCTCCCATCAATACTACATCTGCATTTGCCTTTGCTATTTGAGTACCTGATCCCACTGCAATACCTAAGTCTGAGGAAGCTAAGGCTGGGACATCATTTATTCCATCACCAATCATTGCTACTTTATTATTGATTTTTAAATTTTCAATAATCTCGAGTTTCATTTGAGGAAGGAGGCCCCATTTTACTTCCGTTTCTATACACCCAATTTTTTTTGCTATAGCTAAAACTGTTTGTTTTCTATCTCCACTTAAAATATTAATTTTTAAGTTGTTTTCTCTTAAATATTGAATTGTTTTAATTGAATCTTCTCTGAGTAAATCTCCTAAGAAGATAAGACCAAGTAACTCTTCTTTTATGCTAACTCCAATGATTGTATGAGTTTGTGTCTCTTCATTTTCAATAATTTTTTTTGTTTTATTATCTATATTTGTTCCTTTGCTAATTAGCCATTCAATATTCCCGATATTGATAAGTCCATCAATTGAATCAAGTTCTCCAGAAATTCCTCTACCTGATTCTGTGAAAATTTTTTTTATTGGGAATAAACTTAAGTTTTGTTTTCGGGCTTCTTGAATTAGAGCATTAGCAATTGGATGCCTGCTTTCCTTTTCTAAGCTCGCAGCTATTCTTAGTAAGAATGAATGATCACTATTACTTTTATAATCAACAATGAAAGGCTCCCCTTTAGTTAGGGTACCTGTCTTATCAAAGATGATATTGTTTATTTTTGATGCAATTTCTAATTTGTCCCCGCCTTTAAATAGAACTCCTTTCTTTGCAGCTTTACCTGATGCGACAGTGATTACTGTTGGTGTGGCTAAACCAAGGGCGCAAGGACAAGCTATTACTAAAACAGCTATTGATAATTGAATTGCTAAAGTCAAAAAATCGTCAGCACTACTTCCCAGTGAACTATGAAGGGTGTGGCTTGAGTTACTTATCAATGCATGATGATTATGACTTAATAAATCAGGCCAAATTTGTTTTGCTCCTTTCCACCAGAAAAAAAAGGTTAAAGTCGCAAATATAAGTACAAAATAAGTAAATTTGCCCGCAACATTATCAGCAATTCTTTGAATAGGAGGTTTATTAGCGTTTACGGATTCAATAAGGTTTACAAGTTTGGCAAGAGATGAATTACCTCCAACTTTTTGTACTTTTAGTCTAAGAGTTGAATTAAGATTTAAAGATCCACAAGATAAACGATTCCCTTCTTTGACTTCTATAGGTTTAGATTCTCCAGTAATATGAGAGACATCAACATATGAATTACCATTAATTACAGTGCAATCAGCAGGTACTCTGTCACCGGCTAAAACTTGAATCTCTTGATAAGGTTTTAAAAGGTTTACTTTAATCGACTTTATTTGATTATCTTCTGTATAAATATTTGCAATTTCAGGTTGAAGTTCTAACAACTCCCCAATAGATGAACCAGTTTGATATTTAGCTCTTTCTTCTAAGAATCGCCCAATCAAGATAAAACCTAGTAACATAACTGGTTCATTAAAAAAACAAGGGAAACCAGTATCAGGGAATATTAAGGATAGAAGACTTGTTAGATATGCACTAGTTACTCCAAGAGCTACTAAAGAGTCCATATTTGGAGAATTTTTTATAAGTGATTTAAATCCATAAATAATTATTTCTCTTCCAGGCAATATTAAAGCTAATGTTGCTAATGAAGCGTGAAAAAAAATATTACCTAATATAGGAAAATTTATATATCTTCCTTCTGCAAGATGACCTAAACCTGAAAATAATAAAAGTAGAAGTGCAAAAGCTAGATTTTGCCATTGATTATTCCATTTCTTTTTTTTTTCTAATTCGGCTTTATTTATTTTTTTTGAGAAATCATTTATGTAAATCTTCGATGGAAAACCATTTTGTTTAAGGTTTTCTAGAATCGATTCTATCTCTATATGTTTTTTACTGATTTCAAAATATGCACTTTCAGTAAGTAAGTTAACAGAAACTTTATTAATACCATCTGAATCGTTCAATATTTTTTCGACAGTTTTTACACAACCTCCACATTTCATTCCAGTGATGCTGAGTTGAATGGTCTCCATACTTTTCACGATAAAAGCAAATTAATGCTTGATTTCATTTTTAACTATAATAAATGTTATAGAGTTTTTAAATAATTATTTTTTAAATTACTATAATAATTCTATTAGTTTTAAAGCAGTGCCAAGTAATCAAAACAGAGACAATTTTATTGATAAAGCTTTTACCGTAATTGCTGAATCCATAGTTAAAATAATGCCTATTGCAGAGAAAGAAAAAAAAGCTTACATATATTACAGAGATGGCTTAGCAGCTCAAAATAATGGGGATTATTCGGAAGCGCTAGAGTACTACAGAGAGAGTTTGTTACTTGAAGAAAATAAAATCGATAGGGGTGAGACTCTCAAAAATATGGCAATTATATACATGAGTAATGGAGAAGAGGATTTGTCTATTGAAACTTATCAAAAAGCGTTAGAAGAAAATCCAAAACAACCATCATGTCTTAAAAATATAGGCTTAATTTATGAGAAAAGGGGAAGATATGCTGAGCAAAGTGGTGATTTAGATCAAAGAGATATTTGGTTTGATAAAGCTGCTGAAGTCTGGTCTAAAGCAGTGAGATTATATCCTGGTGGGTATCTTGATATCGAGAATTGGCTAAAAAACTCTGGAAGAAGTTCAATCGATATGTATCTTTAATTTCTTTACTTTCCTAAAGAATAAATAACTGCTTCATTGATATTAGAAATCTCTTTGATATTGATTAAATCTTGAAAATTATTATTTAAGTCCTCCTCCAATTTTGGTACCACGATATTTTTGATTCCTAGTCTTGCAGCCTCTTCTATCTTTGTTCGCAGGTTATTTGATTTCCTAACTTGACCGCTCAAACCTAATTCTCCAATAAATGAACAACTCGCTAAAGGAGGAATATTTTTTAAACTTGATAAAATTGATATTGCTACACCCAAGTCAGATGATGGATCATTTATTTCAAAACCACCACCAGTAGCTACATAACAATCAAATTCAGATAATTTAATGCTTACGTGTTTTTCTATAACAGCTAGAATCTGATGTAGTCTGTTAATACTAATTCCAGTTGTAGTTCTTCTCGGATTACTATAGAAAGTTTTATTTACTAGTGCTTGTATATCTACTGCGAGTGGTCGAGTCCCCTCACTGGTTATTGTGGTTGTGACACCTGCAATATTTTCTTTGTTTGTGAATATTGAACTTGGATTTTTTATTTCTCGTAAGCCTTCTTCCAGCATTTCAAAAATCCCGATTTCGAAGGTCGATCCAAATCGATTTTTTATACTTCTCAGTAATCTATGCGAAGAAATTTTATCTCCTTCAAAGTTTATTACAACATCAACTAAATGCTCTAAAGTTTTTGGGCCAGCTAAGGCACCATCTTTGGTTACATGGCCAATTATTAAAAGTGCAATATTATTATCTTTAGCGAGATTTTGTAACTCAACTGAACATGCTCTAACTTGAGAAACTGAACCAGGCGAACTTTCCATCTCATGATTATGAATGGCTTGAATACTATCGATTATTGCAAAACTTGGATTTATACGTTTGATTTCTTGAATAATTAGGGACAAATTGGTTTCAGCAAAAATTTTTAAATCAAAACTGTCTTGATTTAATCTTTCCCATCTAATTTTTACTTGTTCTAAAGATTCTTCAGCGGTGACATATAAAACTTTTTCGTTAAGAGATATTTTTCCTGCTGATTGAAGAACTATTGTGCTTTTACCTATACCAGGTTCTCCTCCAAGTAAAACAACAGATCCAGGAACTATCCCACCTCCAAGCACTCGATCCAATTCATTAAAACCACTTGTAAATCTTGATATTTTTCTGGTTGAAATTTCATTAAAAGGGATAGACTTCTTGCTATTTTTTATATCCTGAAATTTAGATCTCTTAATTTTAATTTCCTCAACAATGGAATTCCATGAGTTGCAATTAAGACATTTCCCAAAATATTGAGAAGTTTCAGTACCGCAATTTTGACAAATAAAAGTCGATAATTTGCTAGACATTTATTTTTGAGTAAAATAATCGAACTAGAATGTTTGGGATATTGCCCCTCTACAAGTTAGATTAGGATAATAATAAATTCTCTTACTGATTAGCTAATAGAAACAAATGGCTTTATCTAGTCAAACTAAAGAAACAATCCTTGTTGCTGATGATGAGGCAAGTATCAGAAGAATTCTAGAGACGCGTCTCTCTATGATTGGGTACAAAGTCGTAACTGCAAGTGATGGTAAAGAAGCACTTAAGTTATTTAAAGATTATGAACCTGATTTAGTAGTCCTTGACGTTATGATGCCAAAGTTAGATGGTTATGGAGTTTGTCAAGAATTAAGGAAAGATTCTGATGTTCCAATTGTAATGTTAACTGCATTGGGAGATGTCGCTGATAGAATAACAGGCTTAGAATTAGGGGCTGATGATTATGTAGTGAAACCCTTTAGTCCTAAGGAATTAGAAGCTAGAATTAGATGCGTCTTAAGAAGAATTGATAAAGAACAATTACCTGGAATGCCTAATTCAGGATTAATTTTGGTTACTGATATAAAAATAGATACCAATCGCAGACAAGTTTTTAAAAGTGATGAGAGAATTAGATTAACTGGTATGGAATTTAGTCTTTTAGAGCTACTGGTAAGTAGGTCAGGAGAGCCATTTAGTAGAGGAGAGATTTTAAAAGAAGTTTGGGGATATACACCAGAGAGACATGTAGATACAAGAGTAGTTGATGTTCATATTTCAAGATTAAGATCAAAACTGGAGGCTGACCCTGCAAATCCTGAATTGATCTTAACAGCAAGAGGAACAGGATATCTTTTCCAAAGGATTGTGGATATTGCTCCTTTTAATAGTAAATAGATGGGCAAAGAAACTCCACATAAAGGTAATAAGTCCAAAGCTATCAGAAGATTAGTTATTTGGTATAAAAGAAACTCTGCTGTAACTTCAATAGTAGATACTGCTACTAGTTCTGCAGTAACGGCAAGTAATGTGGCGGGTAACGTAGTCTCTAATGCTGGCTCTGTCGTGAGTACTGCAAGTAATGTTGCCAGTAATGTTGCAGGCAACGTTGCAGGTAATGTAGTTTCAAGCGCTGAATCTGTTGTGAGTACTGCTAGCAGTGTAGTTTCAAATGCTAGCTCCTTGGCTAAAAATACATTACAGCCATTAGTTTTTGACCCATTAAAAAGATTACAAAATAGCGATAATGTTGTAAGTAATTTAGAGGACTCGCAATCTAATAGGATTTGGATAGCAGTTGATGGTATGGGTGGAGATTTCGCTCCAGGACCAATTTTGGAGGGTTGCCTTGAAGCGATAAGCAGATTTCCGATAAATATAAAATTTGTGGGAAAAGTAGAAAAAGTTAAAAATGCAGCTGAAGAAATTGGCTTATTAGAGTTACTTAAAAAAGAAATAGAAAATAATCGTCTCGAATTAATTGATAGTGGAGATCCTATAGGAATGAATGAAGAGGCGACTGCAGTTAGAAAAAAGAAAAATGCGAGTATAAATGTTGCTATGGATTTAGTAAGAAATAATAAAGCAAAAGCAGTTTACTCAGCAGGTAATTCAGGAGCAATGATGGCTTCTGCCATATTTAGAATTGGAAGATTGAAAGGAATTGATAGACCAGCTATAGGTGCATTGTTTCCAACAAGGGATCAAACTCGTCCTGTATTAGTTTTAGATGTTGGTGCTAATACAGATTGTAAACCTTCTTATCTTCATCAGTTTGCTCTTCTTGGTAATATTTATGCGAAGGATGTCTTGCAAGTAAAAAAACCAAGAATTGGCCTTTTAAATATTGGGGAAGAAGAATGTAAAGGTAATGATTTGTCCCTAAAAACATTTGAACTACTTTCAAGAGAAAAAAATTTAGATTTTGCAGGTAATTGTGAAGGAAGAGATGTTTTGTCAGGTAGTTTTGATGTAGTTGTTTGTGATGGTTTTACCGGTAATATCTTATTAAAATTTCTTGAGTCAGTAGGTGGCGTTTTATTAGATATCTTAAGATCTGAGCTGCCAAGAGGGAGGCGGGGAAAAGTTGGTTCAGCTTTTTTAAAAGGTAATTTACTTAGAATAAAGAAAAGGTTAGATCATGCAGAACATGGTGGTGCCTTATTACTTGGCGTAAATGGAATTTGTGTGATTGGCCATGGAAGCAGTAAGTCTTTGTCTGTTGTTAGTGCTCTTCGTTTGGCTCACTCGGCTGTAAGCCATAATGTGATGGAAAATTTAAATCAACTTCAAAAGCTTCAAGTTTTAAATTCTTAAAACATATTTCGTCAAATTTATGTTTGACTTATATAAGTAACTAAAAAACTCTTTTGGAAGTAAAAAAGTTTAATCAAATTGGAGTCTCATTTAAAGGAAGTGGAAGTTATGTTCCCGATCAAATACTTACTAATCAAGAAATTAGTAAAAAGGTAAATACGAGCGATGAATGGATAAAATCAAGAACTGGTATTTCTGAGAGAAGAATTTCTAGTGTAGGAGATAATGTAACTCAGATGGGTTATGAGGCGGCATTAACTGCGATTGAAATGGCTAATTGGGATGTAAAGACTATTGATTTGATTGTTTTAGCTTCTTCTACTCCACATGATTTATTTGGTTCGGCTCCCTCTATTCAAGCTAAATTGGGAGCCAATAACGCTGTAGCTTTTGATTTAACTGCAGCATGTAGTGGTTTCTTATTTGCTCTAATAACAGCTTCCCAATATTTAAAGGGTGGCAGTTTCAAAAGAGCTATTGTTATAGGAGCAGATCAATTATCAAGCTTTGTTGATTGGAATGATAGGAGAAGTTGCATACTTTTTGGTGATGGTGCGGGTGCATTGGCTATTGAAGCTACAAATGAATTTGATAATTTAATTGGTTTTGATATGAGAACTGATGGGGAAAGGGGTTCTTTTCTTAATCTTCAATCAAAAAATATCAAGGATTCAATAATTGATAATATTGATTTTTTAAGTGGAGGTTATTCTCCAGTTCAGATGAATGGGCAAGAAGTTTATAAATTTGCTGTTAGAGAAGTTCCTATTATTCTTGAAAATTTGTTTAGAAAAACGAACTATAGTCCTGATAAAGTTGATTGGTTAGTATTACATCAAGCTAATCAAAGAATATTAGATTCTGTAGGAGATAAATTGAAAATTTCTGGAGAAAAAGTACTTAGTAATTTAGAAAAGTATGGTAATACTTCTGCAGCAACAATTCCATTAATGATGGATGAGGCTATTAGAAGTAATAGAATTAAAAGTAATGATATTGTTGCTACAAGTGGTTTTGGCGCTGGGTTAAGTTGGGGCGCAGCCCTTATTAAATGGGGTTAAAAACTAATCAGGAAAATTATGACAGTTGCATGGGTATTCCCTGGACAGGGTTCACAAAAAATTGGAATGGCAAAGCAAATTGAAAATTTGTCACAAACAAATGAAAGGTTTAGTTATGCATCAGAAATATTTGAAAGGAATTTATTTGAAATTTGTGAGCTAAATTTCGACTCAACAAATCCCCTTAATGATTTAAATAATACAAGTAATACCCAAATTTGCCTTTTTTTAGTTGAATCTATTTTATTAGATGCTTTAAAAGAAAATGGTTTCAAACCAACTTATGTTGCCGGCCATAGTCTAGGAGAAATCACAGCACTTTATTGTGCGGATGTTTTTTCATTCGAAGATTGTGTATCACTTATTAAAGTAAGATCACAATTGATGGTTAATGCTGGTGAAGGGTCTATGGCAGCTGTAATTGGTTTTGATAGAAATCAACTAGAATTATTAGTAAATAAATTTAATGACATTGTAATTGCCAATGATAATAGCTCCTCTCAAGTTGTCTTATCAGGATCTAATCAATCATTAGATAATTTATCAAGAGAAATTTCTTGTAAAAGATTTTTGAAATTAAATGTTTCAGGTGCATTTCATTCACCATTTATGAGTGAACCTGCAGCAAGATTTTCTGAGTATTTAAAAAAGATTAAATTTAACAATCCTTCTTTCCCAGTCATAAGTAATTCTGAACCTTCACTGTGTAGTGATCCAAATTTGCTTAAGGTAAGATTAGAAAAACAAATGTGTAAAGGAGTAAGATGGCGAGAAACCATGGATTTAATGGCTAAGGATAGTAATCTTCATATTGTTGAAATTGGCCCCTCAAATGTATTAAGCGGTTTAGGGAAAAGACATCTGAAGGATGTAAAAATTTCTCAAGTCTCATCTTACGATCAAATATCTTATTAATTCCTATGAAAAAAGATATTATTCAAAAATTTATCTATCAATTAGTAAGTACACTTTTTGTATTGCCTATTTATAAATTTTTATTTAAAGGTCATTTAGTAGGTAGAGAGAATATTCCACAAAAAGATCCTTTTATAATGGTTTCTAATCATGGTTCCTTACTTGACCCTCCTTTGTTAGGTCATGCACTTGGACGAAATATATCTTTTATGGCCAAGGAAGAGCTTTTTAAAATACCTATTCTTGGTTTGGTTATCAAAGCTTGTGGGGCTTATCCTGTAAAAAGGGGAATTGCTGATAAGAATACTATTAAAACAGCTTGTAAAAAATTATCAAATGATAATTGTATTGGCATTTTCATTGATGGCACTCGTCAAAAAAATGGATTAGTTAATAAACCTAAACAGGGAGCAGCATTAATAGCCTTTAAAAATCAAAAATTATTATTGCCTGTGGCAATAATTAATTCTCATAGACTAATAAGATTTAAATTCTTTATTCCTTTATTTTCAAAAATAGTTATTAAAGTGGGAAAACCTGTCGAACCTCCACAAAGTTCATCAAAAGATGATCTAAATTCTGTAACTATGCACCTGCAAACAAATATTAATAACTTAATTGGATAAAATTTAGGTAATTGGAGAAATAGGGTAAAGAGGTAAAACTTTTTGCCATGAATTTAAATTATGATTTAAACAATTTTTATTTGATAAATCTAATAGTTCTTTTAAATCATATATATCCTCATAATTAGCTTCAAATAATGGTTCTTTATTCTCAAATTCTTTAAAAACTTTTGGTAAAACAGTTTCTCGAATTCCTAGTTCAGAATTTTTTTGTTTGTTATGACATATTTCATATTTTCCTGCAATAAATCCCGTGCGTTTTAATTTTTTGTAAATCCAAAATGATTGTTTGTTTCTAAATATATTATTTTTTGATGCAATTCTTTTCGCCATTATTTCAAATGAACTAAAACTGTCTAAAGGACAATTTAGTTGTTGTGAAATAGTTCTTGCTAAAACTACAATAAGTCTAGAAGCATTAAAATTTGCTGGCCCAGTACTGACAGATATCTTATTTACTTTTTGTAATTCATCTTTGCTAATGAATTTGTTAAATTCATCAATTAAGTTGTTACATAAATCATCCTGGAATTTCTTTATATATAATTTCTCAGATTTGAGGTTATTGTTTTTTCTATATCCAAAGCCAAAAGAATTGTCTGTGCTATGAATCACTAATGAAGGGTAATTTAATCTTTGTTTGAAGTTATCTGCCATCTAACAAATTTAAGCTGGCAATTCCATACCTGGATTACATTTAGACCATTTACCAAATTCATTTGTAAAACTTTCACAAGATTGAACATCCCAATCAGTTTTGTATTCACCATACTTATCTTTAACTATATTGACATGAATGAATGGGTTTTTTGCTTTAAAATCAGGTATATCACAAATATTATCAACACCATGATTATTCTCAACATCATGATAAGTAATACATCTATCAACCCATTTACAGTTGATGCATATGCACATAATTAATAAAAGATATGAAAAGTAACATTCTCACAGATCATACACTAATAATTGAAGAATTAGAAACAAGTATAAAATTTCATAATTGGAGTTCTATCTTACCATTTCTACCTAAAGGATCATATTTGGTTGGAGGTTACATAAGGGATATTATTTTGGGAAGAGTAACTGAAGGGGTAGATATTGATATTGTGGTGCCTTTTAATGCAATTGAAATTGGAAAGAAGATTTCAAATAATATTCAATCTAAATTGATAATCTTAGATCAAAAAAGAGAAGTGGTAAGAATTATTTTTGATCATATTTATATTGATATTGCTAATCAGGTTTCATCCACAATTGAAGGAGATTTAAGTTCTAGAGACTTTTCTATTAATTCAATTGCTTTTTTCTTTGATAAGAAGTGTTTGTTTGATCCAATGAATGGCCTAAAAGATTTAGAACTTTCGTTGTTAAGAACACATTCAGAAATAAATTTGCTCAATGATCCTTTACGAATATTAAGATGTTTCCGATTTGTTTCAGAATTGAATTTTAAAATTGATCAAAATTTAACTAGTTTTATAAAAAAAAATAAAGAGAAATTATGGCTTGTTGCTAAAGAAAGGATTAATTATGAAATACATAAAATAGTAAGTGGGGCAAATGCTATTGATGCTATAACTTTGATAAAAAAATTAAATATATTTGCTTCTGATAATTTTTATAAAGATTCTCTTTTTTTGGATTTAAAGAAGATAAATTATGCGGAATTTAATCAGGAAGAAAAAGACAAATTTTTACCATTATTTTATATATCCCAGATTTTAGATGTTGTTACATTAGAGAAACTAAAATTTAGTAAAGCTGAAATTGCAAAAATTAATTTATTGCGGAAATGGTACTTTTTTTTGAAGAACAAAGATATTGAACAGTTGAATGAATTAAATAGATTTACATTACATCAAGAATTAGAGACTTTTCTTCCTTCTTTTATTTTTTATTTACCTCAAAATATACGCTTTGATTGGCTAGAGAGATGGCGTGATAAGGAAGATAAATTATTTCATCCCTCAAATTTACTTAATGGTGATGTAATTAAAAAAGATTTGGAAATAGAGGATGGGCCTTTATTAGGAGAGCTTTTGCAGTATCTTTCAAAGGAGCTTGCATATAAAAGATTAAATAATTTTGATGAAGCTATTTATAAAGCAAAGCAATGGATTGAACAAAATGCGCCAAAATGTGATTAAATACACATAGCTTAGTTTTGTTTAAAAGTTTAGACTTCAAAATCAATTTCACAAATTTATGGGTATTCGTATTTACATTGGCAACTTAACACAAGGATTTAATCCAAAAGAATTTGATAAGATTTTAAAATCTGTTTCTGATTCGATAAGATTTAAAGCAGTTTTAGATAAGGAAACAAAAGAATGCAGGGGTTTTGGTTTCGCAACCGCAAACAACGAAGATAATGCTAATCTTTTAATTCAAAAATTAAATGGTTTTGAATTTAATGGTTCTAAATTAAGAGTAGAGCTATCAGAAAAGAAAGATTCTGCTTCAAATAAAAGAAATAGTGGAAACTTAAATAAGAGTAAGAAAAAGAAAAATTTCAAGAAGATTGTCCATAGTGATGCTCCTAATCTTGAAGCACCTGACCCAAGATGGGCTGGTGAACTATCTAAATTAAAAGATTTACTAGCTAACCAGAGAACACCAGCTTAATTATTTAATTCGGGAAATTAAAAAAGATATAGGAATTTCAAATGCTTTCACTGAGTTTTTTACAAAAGCTCTGTTATTAAAAACATCATAATCTAATCTTTCAATAGAATTTAATATTCCTCTGTAGAGACGTAAAGATGTCCAAACTGGCCATCTTGCATCTGAAGATAACCACTTAATCCCATCTTCTGATTTTTGGAACCAATCCCTAGCTCTTGTTAATTGAAAGTTCATCAGAGCCTTCCATTGAGTGTTAATTTTCCCGTTTAAAAGTTCTTCTTCAGAATAATTAAATCTTTCAATGTCAGTTTGTGGGAGATAGATTCTTCCTCTTTGTCGATCTTCTCCGACATCCCGCAATATATTTGTTAGTTGATTAGCAATTCCTAATGCTATAGCTGCTTCAGAGGGGTCAGGCTTAGCACTCCATGGTGCTGATGTATAAGCGCTATCAATTCCCATGACATTTTGAGTCATTAAACCAACAGTTCCTGCCACCCTATAACAATAGAGTTTTAGTTCGTCAAAATCTTTGTATCTAAATTTATTAAGATCCATTCTCTGACCATCTATCATATCTAGATATGGTTGAATACTTTGTGGATATTTTTGGATGGTATCTAGTAAAACAGAATCTAATTCAGATTTAATATTTCCTTTAAATACATTTTTTGTATTTTCTTCCCATGAATCTAGGTTGTCTGAAAGCTCATCTTCCGATTTAGTTGAAGCTTCTAAGCTATCCATTATTTCATCTGTTCTTCTACACCACACGTAAATAGCCCAGATAGCCTTTCTTTTTTCTATTGGCAGTAGAAGTGTACCTAAGTAAAAAGTTTTGGCCCATTTTTGAGTTTCTTTACGGCATATCTCGTATGCTTGATCAAGTTGAGAAATAGAATTTTTCAAAAAATTTAGCTAGTGCAGGTTTTTTTTATGATTTTAAGAAACATTTTCAATTTTTTTGGAATGTTCATTATTAATTGATTCCGCGCATAATTTACCACTTAAAACAGCTCCTTCCATAGATGCTAAATATTTTTGCATTGTGTAATCTCCAGCTAAAAAGAAATTTTTTATGGGAGATTTTTGGCTAGGTCTGTAATCTTGACATCCAGGAACAGCTTTGTAAACTGATCTTGGAGTTTTGACTACTTTGTATTTTCTTAGTTTTGTCTTATCGTCGCCAATAAAATGTGTTGGGAATAATTTTTTTAGTTCTTCCATGGTTGCATCAACAATATCTTGATCACTCCTATTGATCCAATCCTTTGCTGGTGCGAAAACTAATTCGAGCATTGATCTATTTGGATCTTCATATTCTTTACATGCAATGCTCATGTCAGCATAAACACTGAGAAGTGGAGATCTGCTAAATAGCAAATGGTCAATATCCGTTAATTTTTTATCAAACCATAAGTGAATGTTAATAACTGGTACACCATTTAAACCGTCTAATTTAGAAAAAGCATCTAGACCTTTCCATTGGTTTGGAATCATTAATTTAAAAAGATCAACAGGCATTGCACTAACATAAGCGTCGGCTGTTAGCTCTTTCTTTTCTTTTTCTTTTAGAGAGGAAATAGTAAAACTTTTAACAGTGCTGTCTTCATTCAGGTTAATTTGCCTTAAAGGGCTATTCATGTGAACTTCTCCACCTCGAGCGGTGATATAATCCACTATTGGTTGGCAAAGTCTTTCTGGAGGAGCCCCGTCAAGGAATGCCATTTTCGAACCATTTTTTTCTTGTAAGAATCTATTAAGTGCCGTTAATAAAACTGTAGATGATATCTCATCCGGTCCAATGAAATTTAAAGCTTTACTCATCGCTATGAAGACTTCGTCGTTAACTCTCTCTGGAATATTGTGTTCTTTTAGCCAATCTGTCCAGGATTTGCTATCGCATTTATCTAGGTATTTTTGACCTCTCAACATTGCAGGAACTAGACCTAATCCAAAAAGTATCTTTTCATTCCAAGAAAGCATATCATTGTTACTTAATATCGCAGAAACTCCATTTGCGGGAGCTGGTATATCTGGAAAGTCGAATCTGCTGTAAGTTCCTGGCTCTGATGGCTGGTTAAAAATCATTGAATGACTTTTCCATTGGAGTCTATCTTCTATATCTAATTCTTTAAAAAGTTGCAACATATTAGGGTAAGCCCCAAAAAATATATGCAATCCAGTTTCATACCAGTCTCCATCTTCATCTTTCCATGCGGCAACCTTTCCTCCTAGAACATCTCTAGCTTCTAAAACAATTGGGATGTGACCATTATCGACAAGATATTTAGCACAAGATAAACCTGCTAAACCTGCACCAGCAATTACAACACGCATTATTAAATCAAAAAGAAAATTAACACTTACTAATAAGCTACATTAAAGTTAGAACATTATAGATTTTTTCGTTGATTATTTCGTAAAATTATGGAAAAAATGCTTTTAAAATCAACTACTCGACATGTAAGAATTTTTACTGCTGAGGTTGTTGATAATGAATTACAGTTTCATCCAAACAAACTGACACTTGATTTAGATCCTGATAACGAGTTTATTTGGAATGAAGATTCTTTAAACAAAATAAATTATAAGTTTAATGAATTAATTAAAGAGAGAGCAGGTATGAATTTAGATGATTATGAACTTCGAAAAATAGGTTCAGAAATCGAGGGTTTAATCAAAATTTTGCTTCAAAATGGGCAATTAAGTTATAACCCAGACTGTAGAGTAATGAACTACTCTATGGGTTTACCAAAGACAAATGAAGTGCTGTGAATAGACCACCCTCAAATAGAAGCCCAAGGAGAGGCTCAAATAGAAGTTACTACTCTTCAAATCAAAGACAAAGAGATTCTTATGGACAAAGAAACAGTAGATTGCCGGCCTCAAATCCTGAACCAAAGATTAACTTTAATTCAGGAACTATCGCTGTTCTTGCAGGAGTATTAATTTTAGGTGTTGGCATTGGAAGCGCGATTACTAGTACAACAGA
This sequence comes from Prochlorococcus sp. AG-347-K18, assembly GCA_003281365.1. GTDB lineage: Bacteria > Cyanobacteriota > Cyanobacteriia > PCC-6307 > Cyanobiaceae > Prochlorococcus_A. Next base: position 261,501 of record QCCF01000001.1, on the reverse strand, counting down.
TGGCGGGCAAGGGAACATAGCTAGTCAACAACAATTAGATATGGCTGTTCCTGATCCAGAATTTTGTAGACAATGGGGAGCAAGCGCCTTTGTTATTGATGTCGAAATGTATACAACTCTTAATCCATCCACCAGTTTTGTAACGCAACCAGCTCTTCAGCCAGGTTGTGTAATTAGAAGAGAAAATTGGACAGTTTTACAAAAACAAGGAGCGATAAGTAATGAAGATGTAAGAGAATGTAAGCAAAGAATGAATACTTTTGCTTATATTGGGTCTATAAGAGATAAACCAATAGTTAAATGCGTATACCAAACTGATGTAAATGAAAATAAATTTATAATTAAGGGAGATGGTCAAGCTGAAGATGGAGGAGTAGGAATTAATAAAGAAGCAATACAGTTCTGATTAATTTTATATTTTTCTTAATGGGCTTTCTAAACTGGCGAATTGAGGTAAGATATTCTTCTTAAATTCTTCTGAAGCTCTCGAAATGTATCTTGAAGGATTAGTAATTAATTTTAATTCTCTTTTAACCTCCAAGTCAGCAATGAATGCTTTATGGATCGTTCCAGCTGCTAATTCCCTTTCAATGGAAACAACCGGCAAAAAAGAGGCTCCTAATCCTGATTGGACCGCATTCTTGATTGCTTCAAGGGAGTTGAGTTCCATTTCAATTTTTAATCTTTGAATATCAAGTCCAGAATCTTTAAGAAGTTTGTCAACAACTTTTCTTGTCGTAGATTGAGAATCCAATGTGACAAAATTTAATTTGTACAAATCTTCTTTTAAAAGTTCTTTTTTATTAGAAAGTTGGTGTTTAGAGGGTAAAACTAGTGCTAATTCATCTGTTGCATATGGAATAACTTGTAATAAATTTTCTAAATCTCCAGGTAGTTGTCCACCAATAATAGCTAGGTCAATTTGACCATTTGCAACACTCCAGCCGGTTCTTCTAGTACTATGAACTTGAAGTTGAACAGACACTTCAGGATATTTTTGTCTGAATAGTCCTATCATTCTTGGCATTAAATATGTTCCAGTAGTTTGACTTGCTCCTATAACAAGTGTTCCACCTTTTAAATTGTTTAAATCTTCTATAGCCTTACAAGCTTCATCGCATTGATTTAAAATTCGTTCACAATACTCAAGTAGTAGTCTCCCTGCTTCAGTTAAAAGAGCTTTTCTCCCACCTCTGTCGAAAATAGTGATTTCAAGTTGTTTTTCTAAATTTTGTATTTGCAAACTTACAGCAGGTTGAGTTACATATAAAAGATCTGCAGCTTTTTTAAAACTTCCCTGAGCTGCTATCGCTTTTAGTATTCTTAATTGGTCAAGCGTAAATGGTAACTCCGGCATCTATAGTGCCTACAATTAATTATAATTCTAGTACCTCGGAGTATTCTTGTTAAGAACTAAATTTGAATAATTTAAATTTATGGAGACTCATAAAACATCTTTAGTAATTTTATTTTTAATTTTGTGTTTTGCAGTAATTCATAGTGGCGGTGCAGCTTTAAGAGTAAAAGCTGAAGCTGTCATGGGACCAAGATTATGGCGTTTATGTTTTGTTTTTTTTAGTTTGCCATCTGCAATTGTTTTGATAAGTTATTTTTTGGTTCATAGATATGACGGAATCAGATTATGGAATTTACAAGGTAGTAATTTCGTTTTTGGAATAGTTTGGTTTTTAACTGCAATAAGTTTTTTGTTTTTATATCCTGCTACTTACAATTTGTTAGAAATTCCCTCAGTTTTAAAACCTAAAGTGCGAATTTATGGAACAGGTATAATGCGAATTACTAGACATCCACAGGCATTTGGTCAGATAATTTGGTGTTTTGCTCATACTTTGTGGATTGGTACATCATTTACATTAATAACTTCTATTGGCTTGATATTGCATCATCTTTTCGCTATTTGGCATGGGGATAAGAGATTAGCCAAAAGATTTGGAGAGGAATTTGAAAAGTTTAAAAACAATACTTCTATAATTCCCTTCATGGCAATACTTGAAGGAAGGCAAGAATTGAAAATTAAAGAATTTTTTAGGTTATCTCAACTTGGCATTTTGATTGCAATAGGTGTACTTTGGTGGTCCCACCAGTTTATAAATATTGCTGTTAGGACATTTAATTCATCATTTTTGTCTGAATTTTTCAATTGACAGTTAAAATCAAGATACAAGTTATTTAAAAAATGCCTCAAGCTTCAGAAATTGCCTGGTTAATTCCTGTTTTCCCACTTATTGGAGCAGTGCTTTCTGGTTTAGGGCTAATAAGCATTAACGAGAAAATTAATAATTCGAGAAGAATAGTTTCTGTAGGTCTGATTTCTTTCGTCGGAATTTCAGCAGTTATTAGCTATAAAGCTTTGATTGAACAAATTAATGGTTATGAATCTGTAGAAAAATTATTTATATGGGCTAATGCTGGTGATTTTACAATCCCAATGGGTTTTATTCTTGATCCTTTGGGAAGCGTAATGCTTGCTTTAGTAACTACCATAACTTTGCTAGTTATGATTTACTCTCATGGTTATATGGCGCATGACAAAGGTTATGTCAGATTTTTTACTTATTTAGCCTTATTTAGTAGTTCAATGATGGGATTAATAATTAGTCCAAATTTGCTAGAAATTTACGTTTTTTGGGAATTAGTAGGAATGTGTTCATACCTATTAGTTGGTTTTTGGTATGACAGAGATGGTGCAGCTCATGCAGCACAAAAAGCTTTTGTTGTTAATAGAGTAGGAGATTTTGGATTATTACTTGGCATTCTTGGTCTATTTTGGGCAACTAATAGTTTTGATTTTAACGAAATAGCTACTGGAATTTCCCAATCAGTATCTGACAATTCAATACCTATTTGGGCAGCTTTACTTCTCTGTTTTTTAGTATTTTTAGGACCAATGGCAAAATCAGCGCAATTCCCTCTTCATGTATGGTTACCTGATGCGATGGAAGGTCCCACTCCTATTTCTGCACTGATCCATGCAGCTACAATGGTAGCTGCAGGGATATTTCTAGTAGCTAGGCTTCAACCTCTTTATTCAATTTTCCCCTCAATACAGTTCATTATTGCTTTTGTAGGCACCATTACTTGTTTTTTGGGAGCTTCTATAGCTTTGACCCAAATGGATCTAAAAAAGGGGTTAGCTTACAGCACTGTTTCACAGCTTGGTTATATGATGCTTGCGATGGGTTGTGGAGCTCCAGTAGCGGGAATTTTTCATTTAGTTACTCATGCTTGTTTCAAAGCAATGCTATTTTTAGGATCTGGTTCTGTAATACATGCGATGGAAGAAGTAGTTGGTCATCAGCCTATTTTGGCTCAAGACATGAGATTGATGGGAGGTTTAAGAAAAAAAATGCCATATACTTCTGCAACATTTTTAATTGGTTGTATAGCAATTAGTGGTATTCCTCCGTTGGCGGGTTTTTGGAGTAAAGATGAGATACTAGGAAATGCATTTATATCATTCCCCGCTTTTTGGTTTATAGGACTTTTAACAGCTGGAATGACTGCTTTTTATATGTTTAGGCTTTATTTCTTAACATTTGAGGGTGATTTTAGAGGGGAAAATAAAGATTTACAAAAAGAGCTTTTAATCGCTTCAAAAGTAAATCTAGAAGAAGAAAATGGAGAAGAGCATCCAGAACATGGCTATATTCATGAGTCTCCTTGGTCAATGACATTTCCATTGGTATTTTTAGCTGTACCTTCAGTAATTATCGGCCTTATGGGATTGCCATGGGATAGTAAATTTTCCTATTTGCTAGATCCTGAAGAAGCAGAGATTGCTGTAAAATCTTTCGAATTAAACGAATTTTTGCCTTTAGCAATAGCCTCAGTTTTTATTGCATCAGCTGGAATTTTTATTGCTTATCAAGCTTATTTTGCGAAAAAGATAAATTTGTCAATTTTATTTGCAGAAAAGTTTCCTACTATTAATCAATTTTTATCAAATAAATGGTATTTAGACGCTATTAATGAAAAACTTTTTGTGAAAGGTAGTAGAAAACTAGCAAAAGAAGTTTTGGAAGTAGATTCTAAGGTTGTTGATGGCATCGTTAATCTTACTGGACTTGTTACTTTAGGTAGTGGTGAAGGCTTAAAATATTTTGAGACCGGCAGAGCTCAATTTTACGCACTAATTGTTTTTGGAGGAGTGATTCTTTTAGTAGCTATATTTGGCTTTCAATCTCCACAAGTAACTTAATTACAATTGTGTGTTTTCACTGTTCATTGGGGTGAAAAAATACAGATAATTTCTAGACTTTATTTAAGATAAATTTCTCTTACATTGAGTACCTATTTTTTGACACATTTTACATCACAAACGTTGGGAACTTTGGGAGCTGGATTGTCTACTTTGCCTTGGCTGTCTGCTTCAATTTTGTTCCCAATTGGGAGTGCATTTGTGATACCTTTTTTCCCAGATAAAGGAGATGGCAAGGAGGTTAGATGGTTTGCTTTATCTATTGCATTAATAACTTTTTTAATAACTGTAGGTTCATATATAAATGGTTTTGATATCAAAAATGAGAATGTTCAACTTAAAGAAAATATTAGTTGGCTTCCAGATTTAGGCCTTACATGGTCTGTTGGGGCTGACGGTGTATCAATGCCATTAATATTATTAACTAGTTTTATAACTGCCTTAGCAGTTTTAGCAGCATGGCCAGTAAAGTTCAAACCAAAGTTATTTTTCTTTTTAATACTAGTAATGGATGGTGGGCAAATTGCTGTATTTGCCGTACAGGATATGCTTTTATTCTTTCTAACTTGGGAACTTGAATTAATTCCTGTATATTTATTATTAGCTATATGGGGTGGTAAAAATAGACAATACGCAGCAACAAAATTCATTATTTACACAGCAGGAAGTTCTATATTTATTCTCTTAGCAGCATTGGCTATGGGTTTTTATGGTACAGAAATTCCTAACTTTGAGTTTTCTCACTTGGCAAATCAAGATTTTAGCCAAAGATTCCAAATAATTTGTTATGTAGGCCTTTTAATCGCATTTGGAGTCAAGCTCCCAATTGTACCTCTTCATACTTGGCTTCCAGACGCTCATGGAGAAGCTACAGCACCTGTTCATATGCTTTTAGCTGGAATCTTGTTAAAGATGGGAGGATACGCTCTTTTAAGATTTAATGCACAATTATTGCCAGTTGCCCATGCTCAATTCGCACCATTATTAATAGTTCTTGGAGTAGTAAATATAATATATGCTGCATTAACTTCTTTTGCGCAAAGAAATCTCAAAAGGAAAATTGCATACAGTTCTATAAGTCATATGGGTTTCGTTCTTATTGGTATAGGGAGTTTTAGCAGCCTTGGAACAAGCGGAGCAATGCTACAAATGGTTAGTCATGGATTAATTGGAGCTAGTTTATTTTTTCTTGTTGGAGCCACCTATGACAGAACAAAGACTCTTAAACTGGATGAAATGAGTGGTGTAGGACAAAAAATGAGAATTATGTTTGCTTTATGGACTGCTTGCTCCCTCGCTTCACTTGCTTTGCCAGGTATGAGTGGATTTGTGTCCGAATTAATGGTATTTACAGGATTTGTCACTGATGAAGTCTATACACTACCTTTTAGAATTGTTATGGCTTCTTTAGCTGCTGTAGGTGTGATACTTACTCCTATTTATCTTTTATCAATGTTACGTGAAATATTTTTTGGTAAAGAAAATCCTAAATTAACTGAAGAAAGAAAACTTATCGACGCAGAGCCTCGTGAAGTTTATATTATTGCTTGTTTACTTTTGCCGATAATCGGAATAGGTTTATATCCAAGGTTAGTTACTGAAAGTTATCTTGCATCTATAAATAATTTGGTAGATAGAGATTTATTAGCTGTAAAAAATTCTGTGAAAACAAATATTTTCTCAGGAACTAAAAAAAATGAGATTTTAAAGGCTCCATCAATATAATATTTAAATTAACGCAATATTATTTGGCGTTAAATAAATAAGAGGATATCTTATGATTAGTTCTCGGCTAATTTAAGGTATCTAATTTAACTTCTATTGATAAACAACAACTAGGACCTAGATTGTTGATTAAATTTCTTCAGGACGCTGCTGGTAAAGGTGATCTTGATCCTTGGGATATTGATGTAATAAGTGTAATTGATAGCTTTTTAGAACAATACTCTTACACTTTTGAAAAAACCATAAATAGTCAAATCTCATACCAAAAGGATCTATCTGAAACAAGCGAGGCATTTTTTGCAGCTTCCGTGTTGGTTAATTTAAAGGCTCAAGTTTTGGAATCTGATGTTTTCAAAGAAAATTCGCCAGAATTTGCAGATGATTTCGATGTGGATGATCAAGATTGGATTGACCAAGAATTTGATATTCCCCAATACCCTGAAAAGTATCTGAGGAGAAGATCTATAGCTCAACCAATTCTTAAACGTACGACAACATTGGGAGAACTTGTCAGTCAATTAGAGTCTATTGCTGAAGTTATAGAAACCCAAGATCTTCTTCTATTGAAAAGAAAAAGAAATAAAAAATATTCAGATAGAGCATTAATTTCTCAAGTGAAATCTTTAGCACATCGTGAGAAATTACCAGAAACAACAAAAGAGTTGGGGAAATTTATCGATGGATGGGAAAAAGCATTACAGTGGACAGATTTTGAATATTTAGTTGAAATATGGCAAACAGTTGTAAAAAATGATTTAGATAAAGATCGTCTAGGGGTCTTTTGGGCTTTATTATTTTTATCATCTGAAAATAAAATTGAAATTAAACAAATTAATTCCTTATATGGCCCTATTCAAATTAAAAGAATAATTCCTGATGGCAGCTTAGCTCAACTACCAATAGAAAATCTTGAGGTAACAAATACCTCTCACTCTGTTGCTTAGCAGCTTATTAGTAATAACGTATAATCTTTAAAAAGAGGTTTTGAATTCATGAAGGCAATGATACTTGCGGCAGGAAAAGGTACACGTGTTCAGCCCATAACTCATATCATTCCGAAACCAATGATACCTATTTTACAAAAACCTGTAATGGAGTTTCTTTTAGAACTTTTAAAAGAGCATGGTTTTAAAGAAATAATGGTTAATGTCTCTCATTTAGCTGAAGAAATTGAAAATTATTTTAGGGATGGTCAGAGATTTGGTGTGGAAATAGCTTATAGCTTTGAGGGTAGAATTGAAGATGGAGAATTAATAGGAGATGCTCTAGGTTCAGCGGGAGGATTAAAAAAAATTCAGGATTTTCAGAAATTCTTTGATGAAACTTTTGTCGTACTTTGTGGTGATGCATTAGTTGACTTAGATTTGACCGAAGCTGTCAAAAAACATAAGGAAAAGGGAGCAATTGCAAGTTTAGTAACCAAAAAAGTTACTAAAGATCAAGTTTCCAGTTATGGCGTAGTAGTTTCAGATGATAATGGTCGAATAAAGGCTTTCCAAGAAAAGCCATCTGTAGATCAAGCTTTAGGTGACTCTATTAATACGGGTATTTATCTTTTTGAACCAGAAATTTTTAACCATATTCCATCAGGGGAAAAATTTGATATTGGCGCTGATCTCTTTCCTAAACTTGTTGAAATGGACTTGCCATTTTTTGCATTGCCAATGGATTTCGAATGGGTAGATATTGGGAAAGTGCCTGATTATTGGAGTGCTATTCGTAATGTATTGCAAGGCAAGGTAAGACAAGTAGAGATACCTGGCAAAGAAATAAAACCCGGAGTTTTCACAGGATTAAATGTTGCGGTGAATTGGGACAAAGTTGATATTACTGGGCCAGTATATATAGGAGGTATGACAAGAATAGAGGATGGCGCCACAATTATTGGACCGGCAATGATAGGCCCAAGTTGTTGTATTTGTGAAGGTGCAACAATTGACAATTCAATTATTTTTGATTATTCCAAAATTGGTAAGGGTGTTCGATTAGTTGATAAATTAGTATTTGGCCGTTACTGTGTAGGCAAAAATGGAGATCACTTTGATTTGCAAGATGCATCTTTGGATTGGTTAATAACAGATTCTCGAAGATCTGATATGACTGAGCCATCACCACAACAGAAGGTTATGGCGGAATTGTTAGGAACTGATTTGATTAATATTCCAGATTAAGATTAGCTTTTTTAAGAATCTCAGGGATTAAATGTTCAGCTTTTACTGCCATCAGATGAATCCCACTAGCGATATTAATAAAATCGTGAGCTTGTTCAGCTGCTATTTGGATACCCTCTTCCAAAGGGTCTTTAGCATCCTTTAGACGATTTAGAATTTTTTCAGGAATTTCTGCTCCTGGGACGTATTTGTTTATAAAGAGAGCATTTTTGTAAGACTTCAAAAGGAATACACCCGCTATCACGGGAATTTCAAGCGGTTTACTAATTTCCTCACAGAATTCAATCAAATTTTCTTTTTCCATAACCATTTGAGTTTGTATGAATCGAGCGCCAGCTTCTTTTTTCTTTTTTATTCTATTTTTTAGACTTCTTTGATTTCTGCAATTTGGATCTGCAGCAGATCCTGGAAATATAAATGTTCTTTTATCGGACAGTTCCCCAAAAGTAGGATCTATCCCATTATTGAAGGACTGTATTTGTTGTAGTAATTTAACAGATTCATACTCGTGAACAGCCTTTGCATCTTGTTGATCTCCAGCTTTTACAGAATCACCGGTAATGCATAAGATGTTTTTAATTCCTAAAGCATTTGCTCCAAGGATGTCCGATTGTAAAGCAATTTTATTACGATCTCTGCAAGATATTTGCATTACTGGTTCTATCCCATTATCCAGTAATAGTTTGGACATTGCTAAGCTGCACATTCTCATTACAGCCCTGCTTCCGTCAGTAATGTTAACAGCATGTACCTTATCTTTCAAAAGTTGTGCTATCTTAAGAGATCTTATGGGGCTTCCACCTCTAGGCGGCATTAATTCTGCCGTTATTACCTTGGATTTTTTTTCTAAAGTCTGCTGAAGTTTTGATTTCAATTGCTTTTGTTTCCTTCTTGGTTAAAAAGTTAAGTGAGATTGCTAAACTTAATTAATATAAAAAAGGAACTGTTTAAATGCAAATGGTTGAAGAAGAAGTAAACAACATTGATATGATGGGTCTCTCAACTAGAGAGATGGAAATCATTGATCTCGTAGCTGATGGGCTCACAAATCAAGAAATTGCAGTAAAACTTACTATTAGTAAAAGAACTGTAGATAATCATGTTAGTAATATGTTTACAAAAACAGGTTCCAAAAATAGAGTAGCACTCTTGAATTGGGCAATGGATAATGGAAAGATTTGTAGAGACGGATTTAATTGTTGTTCCCTTCCAGACTCTGATCAAGATTAGTTTTAACCACTTTTTTTGTATCGTTTGCTAAATCCATTAAGCAATAATTAGTTGAACCTAATTCGAATAGTTCAGCATATGCTATGCATGCATCTTTGTCTGCATCAACAAATCTCAATATTCCCTCTTTATCGTAGAGACCATACATTTGAAGAAAAATATATTATCTAAATATAAAGAAAATATAAAGGAAGATTGGGTCTTTTGACTAGTTATTTTTGAGAGTTTTTAAAAAGTCATCCTTCCATTTTGAAAATGGTTTGTCAGCAAGACTAAAATTGGAGTAATCTCTCAACCCAGTTATCTCTTTTGATATGAAGGATGGAAGACTGAAATCTTCGTTTTCATTTGAAAGTTCAATTTCGGCAATTGCAAGTGGATAATTATTTTCTTTAAAACAATCTATAATCCAAGATTTTTTCTCAACATCTAAAAAGAATCTTTCTTTTTTAATTGTATTTGAAATATTTGACATTATTATTTCCCCATCTTTTCGTGGAATAGAGTACTCAAATTCAAAGTTGGTAAAGCTTTTGATATGTTTTTTGAGTGCGATTTTAAAGTCGTTGCCTGTAAATCTGATTCTAATAATCCAATCATCTGAACTTTTTGATAAATATCCTTGTTCAATAAAAATTTGTTTAGTGATATATTTTTTCCAATTCTCATTTTTTATGAGAAAGCGTCTTTCTATTTCTAATGCCATTTAATTTTTTGAATTTCTTAGAGATAAATCACCTTTCCAATCCAATTTTTTTATTAGCGTATTGTAATAGTTAGTGCTTTTTTTAAATTTTATGATTTTGCATGGTTTATCTCCTTTTTTGATCTCGCAATAATAAGTTTCCTTTATTTTCATGCATTTTGAACCGTCACTCCATAATTTAATTTCCCCCTTACTTTTTTTTACTTGTTTAATGATTACCTTACTTGTATTAGGTATTACTATAGGCCTACTAGCTAAACTCATTGGGCATATAGGGTTAATTATCATTGCATCTAAGCTAGGATGTACAATTGGACCACCTGCAGCCATTGAATATGCTGTCGAACCAGTAGATGTAGAAATAATCAATCCATCACCCTTATATTCATTTACCTTCTCGTCATCTATTTCAATTTGTATTTGGTTAGTAGGAGAAATATCTTCTTCAACAGATTTAAAATAAAAATCATTTAAGGCATCGTAACTTTTTATAATTTTTTTCTCATTATTCTCTTCACAAATGAAAACATTACAATTTAATCTATTACGGTAATCAATTATATATTCTTCGTTTTTAAGAATTTCAATAAAAGATTTGTCAAATAAAAAATCTTTCTCCTGAGTAAGAAAACCTAAATTGCCCCCAATATTAATACTTAATAAAGGAATATCATAATTTGATAGTGCATTGGCACATTTTAAGAAGGTTCCATCTCCACCAAGAACCATGCCTATATCAGGTTGTAATTCTGAATTATAAAAATATTTTTCAATATCATCTTTATAAAAATCACTTTCAATTCTTATCGATTTAATATTTTTGGATTTCAGGGCTTCAGCACAGAATTTAGAGGCTTCTAAAGCGATAGAACTATTTGAACGATATATAATAAGCACTAATGAAAGTTTCATTTAATGCTATTACCATTTTAATAAATTAAAACTTTCCATATCTACAGTCACTCTATTTCTATAAAGGGATAATAATATAGCCAATCCAACGGCAGCTTCAGCGGCAGCAACAGTGATAACAAAAATTGTAAAAACTTGTCCTTGTATTAAATTATTATCAATATAAGAAGAAAAAGTCATCAAGTTAATATTTACTGCATTGAGCATTAATTCAATGCTCATTAGAACTCTAACCGCATTTCTGCTATTTAATAATCCCCAAATACCAATACAGAATAGTGCTGAAGAAATTATTAAAAAAGCTTGAATAGGAATTGAATCTAAACTCATGATAAGAAATTTGAAAGGTTAATTTTTATTTGTAAGTAGTGGTTCTGATGATTTTTCAATTAACTCTTGATCAACAGGTAATCCAGTTGAAATATCCTTGCTCATTACATCTCTCCTAGCTAAAACTATAGCGCCAATCATTGCCATTAAAAGTAAAACTGAAGCCACTTCAAATGGGAGTAAATAATCACTAAATAGATGTTCACCAATTCTGATAGTTGATTCCTCTCCTATGGAGTTTTGAGGACTTGATAGGTTCCATACATTGGTCAAATCTACTCTTATTAAGAGGCTTAATAGAGTCAAACATATTGATGTTGAGATAATTCTTCTCGATTTAATGTCATTAATAGGCTTTAAGTCTTCCTTTTTATTAACAAGCATTATTGCAAAGATTATTAATACATTAACTGCGCCCACATAAACTAAAACTTGTGCTGCAGCAACAAAACTTGCATTTAAAAGAAGATATAATCCTGCTACACTCATGAAAACTCCTCCTAGGAGAAAGGCTGAATAAACAATGCTTTCAAGCAAAACAACACCTAGTGCACCTATAAGGATAACTAAAGATAAAACTGTAAAACAAATAATTTGAGTTGTTATTGCAATGGACATGAATTAATGGAAATTAATTGTTTGGATTAGAAGTTTTATCTTTATTTTCGCTGGATTCGGGTCTCATCCAATCATAGACTTCTTCTGGTAATTTACCAACTCTAGTATCTGAAGCTGGGATTTCATGAGGATCCATGACACCTTTAGGTAGGTAGGCGAGTTCTCTTAGAGGTTTAACTGATGGATCAGTTGTGACGTTTGTTGGGAGTCTTCCAAGTGCAACATTATCAAAATTTAGATTATGTCTGTCAAAAGAAGCTAATTCATATTCTTCGGTCATTGATAAACAATTAGTTGGACAATATTCAACACAATTTCCGCAAAAGATACAAACCCCAAAGTCTATAGAATAATTTCTAAGTTCCTTTTTTTTGGTTTCTTTATTCATTACCCAATCAACTACTGGTAAATTTATGGGACATACTCTCACGCAAACTTCACAAGCAATGCATTTATCAAATTCATAATGTATCCTCCCTCTATATCTCTCAGATGGTATTAATTTTTCATATGGATATTGGACTGTAACAGGTCTTCTTCTGAGATGATCAAAAGTTACTGATAAGCCGTTGTACAGATATTTGCCAGCATTTAATGCTTCTTTGATATAGCTGTTTATTTGTTGAAGGAAATTTTTCATTTTGAAGAATTTACTTGGTTATTTTATTTTAGTGGATTAATTTTAAATTTAAGTATTTTTACTTAAAATTAACCACCAAAGAATTGCGGAAAAGCAAGTTTTAATCCTGCAGTTATCAAAAGATTAGCAAGAGAAATTGGAAGAAGAAACTTCCATCCTAAGTCTAGAAGTTGATCTATTCTCACCCTAGGAGTTGTCCAACGTAATAATATTGCAATGAAAACTAAAAGATATGCTTTTAGTACAGTCATTACAATTCCTATTGAAGCGGTGAAAACCTGTATGAAGGGTGCATTAATGGGTAAGTTTAGAAACTTAGCTATTAATTCAACTGGAATAGGAAAACCCCAGCCTCCCAAATAAAGGATTGATACCAATAAGGCTGAGAGGATTAAATTTATGTAACTACCTAGATAGAATAATGCGAATTTCATTCCTGCATATTCAGTTTGATATCCTGCAACTAATTCTTCCTCAGCTTCAGGTAAGTCAAATGGAAGTCTTTCGCATTCAGCAAGAGCACAAATCCAAAAAACAATAAAACCAACTGGTTGTCTCCAAATATTCCAACTTAGGATTCCAGCACCACTCTGTTGGTTGACAATGTCAATAGTGCTTAGAGAATTTGTCATTAGCACGATAGCCAGAACAGATAAAGCTAGAGGTATTTCATAACTTATAGATTGAGCTGCTGCTCTTAATCCTCCTAATAATGAATATTTATTATTTGATGCATATCCGCTCATAAGCAGTCCAATTGGCTGGATACTGCTTAAAGCGATCCATAGGAAAATTCCAATACCAACGTTGCTTATTAAAAGGTTTTGTCCAAAAGGAACAATTAGCCATGAGAGAATGACTGGGACAAGAACTAATATAGGTCCTGCAGTGAAGAGAATTCCATCCGCCTTAGCAGGGATAATATCCTCTTTGACAAGTAACTTAAGACCATCTGCAATCGGTTGGAGGACACCAAGCGCTCCTGCATATTCAGGACCTATTCTTTGTTGAGCAGCAGCAGATATTTTTCTTTCAAGCCAAACTGTTACTAGAACGCCAACAACTGCCGCCACTAAAACTAACAGCATAGGCAGAGGGAGCCAAATTATATGAGCTATTTCACTGGAAAGGCCAAAACCCTTTAAGAATTCATTAAAACTATATTCGAGATCTAATCCGTATTCCAAAATGTTTTTGTTATTTACTTAATAGATTAACTCTTCACAAACAATATGTGTGTTTTTTATGAAAAGCTGCAAATATTATTCTCTATTTTCTAGGCTGATCCAATCTCTTGGTTCTGAACCAGTATAGATCTGTGATGGTCTGAAAATTCTATTTGCTCCAAGTTGCTCCCTCCAGTGAGCTAACCAACCAGCCACTCTGGATATGGCAAAAATTGGAGTAAATAAATCCCGAGGGATACCAAGTTTTCTATAAACAAGACCAGAATAAAAGTCCACATTAGGGAATATACCCTTGGGTCCAAGTCTTGGTATTGCCTCTGCCTCAAGTGATTTAGCAACTTCATACATTTTATCTTCTCCAAATCTAATAAAAAGCTCTTCTGCAAGTTTTTGAAGAATTATTGCTCTTGGATCTTTGACTTTATATTCTCTGTGGCCGAAGCCCATTATTTTACTTTTATTTTTGATTGCGTTATCTAGATAAGATCCAGTATTCTCTGGGGTTTTAATATCTTCTAACATTGCAATCACATCCTCATTTGCTCCTCCATGCAGTGGGCCAGCCAGAGTTCCTACTGCAGAGGCGATGACTGCATATGGGTCTGTAAGTGTGCTCGCAGTCACTCTAGCGCTAAAGGTACTTGCATTTAAACTATGTTCGGCATGTAAAATTAAACACCTATCAAAAACTTTTGCAGCTATAGGATCTTGTTCTTTTTCAGTCAACATGTAAAGAAAATTTGATGAGTAAGTTAAATCATCTCTAGGTTGAATTGGGTCTTGTCCTTTTCTAATAAGTTGAAACGCGGCAATCATTGTGGGTATTTTTGCTATTAGTCTTATCACTGCGTTGTAGATGTAATTTGGATCATCTATTGCTCTTCGTGAATAGAAGAGCCCCAAAGAAGCCGCGCTGGATTGAAGGGCATCCATAGGATGACCAGTTGCAGGGAAACATTTCATCATATCTCTGACTCTAAAACTTAACCTTCGATGCATCTGAACTTCTTGTTCAAAGTCTCTAAGTTGAGTAGCTGTGGGCAACTCACCCCAAATCAATAGGTAAGCAGTTTCTAAAAAACTGCTCTTTTTGCATAGTTCCTCAATGGAGTAGCCTCTGTACAATAATTTACCTTTGTTGCCGTCAATATCACAAATAGATGAATTAGTAACTGGGACACCCTCTAATCCTGGTTTTAAAAATAGTTTGTTACTATCCAATTGCTTAATTCAATATCAAATACTTATAGATTAAAGATAGTCAAATAATTTTTAATTAACCACAAGTTATTAATTTCACAGAATTTTAAAATTATTGTGTTGGAGGCTTGTTTGTTAACTTTCTTTAAAGTATTTTGAAGCTTTTTTCTTTATAAATAATTGGATTTTTTTCTGGAATAGATTGACTTATAATTTCTTGAGATTCTTCATTTGATATTTTTAAAATTTTTCTTATTAGAAAATTAAGATCTTCCAAATCAGAAAAAAATTCAATTTTATTGGAATTTTCATCTTTGATATCAACTTTTGAATAAAGAAAAGCAGATTTATCTTTATAACTTTTTAGGTTAAAAAAACTTTTAGAAACTGTTTCTAGTTTTTTACCATCAATTAAATAATTACTTATGAATTGCAACCCTCCTGATTCTACAGAATAGATATTTTCAAAAGTTAATTGTTTTATAATATCGTTTTTATCTTCAAGAATATCTTTTGAATAAATTGAGTAAATATCTTCATTTTTTTTCAAAGTGTATTTGTTGAAATCTTTTAGTTTTTTCAAAGTACCTAAGTCAAATTGATTTTCAGTATTTTTTTCAAATGTAATAAGCCAATCCTTTTTTGAATTGAGAATTAAAATGTTTTGATTTGTACTTTTATTAAAATCTTCAAAAAAACTTTGTTCGAAATTATTTATGAATGGTTTAAGATGATTGTCAAAATTTTTTACTTCACTAAAAATTGATACTTGAGGATTATCATCAACCTTACTTTCTTTGTTTATGAGCTTATCATAAGCAAAAATATCAAGATTTTTTTTATTATTTATTAAATATGATTTTAAAATTAAATGTTTATTTTTTAAGTCAAATGTTGTAGCTATAATATCCCCTTTTTCTTCAGCAAAAATTTCCTTATTAAAAAATATACTTTCCCCGAATTTCTTTGTAAATAATATATTTTTTTGGTTTTTTAGTCCAAAAAGTTCTTCCTTAAATTGAGATTTTTTTTTATTAAAATCATTGCTTGAATTTATACTATTTTTGACTAGTTTCTCATTTGATGAAGCAATTATGTAATCATCATCGGTCTGATATATGAAGCGTAGATAATTTAATTTATTTTCTCTATAAATTGGTATTATTTCCTCAGATTGATCAATTTTATTATGCAAATTTAGAACATCATAAATTGTTTTTTCGGGCTTAATTTTAAAAACTATTAAAATATCATCTTTAACCTTTTTATTATCCCCATAAGTTGAAATTATAATTTCATCATTATAAATATCCTCCAATTTATTGTTACCTAAATCTATACCTAAGTAATTTAATATGGAATCTTTTATTAAAACAAATTTATCTTTATTTTTTGGATTTTTATCGTTTTCAATATTATTAATAATTTTTGAAATATCTAAATTTGATATGAATAATAATTTATTATCCATCGGTAAATATTTTAATATACTTAGTTGCTCAATATTTGAACTTTGCTCTGTATCTATATGGGCAGAAATTTTTTTAAAACCAAAAAAAAGTAATAAAGATAAAAATAGTATTATTGCTACTACTCTAAGTTTCATTATCAATGTTTATTTTTATTTTTAACAATAAATTTACTCCTGCAAGTTAATTTATTAAATTGTAAATATCACTTAATTTATCCTTGTAATTGGGAAAATATCCAAAATCTATAAATGCTTCTAGTCTCAATGATTGGTTTAATTCTGAGAAAGAAGATCCAGTCTTAATTGATGTAAGAGAAGATTCAGAGCTTGAAATAGCTAGTTTCTCAAAAGAATTTTTACATATACCAATTAGTAAAGTTACATCTGAATATGTTGAAGATATATTTGAAGATTTACTAGACAGAGAAATCGTTGTTACATGTCATGCAGGAATAAGAAGTTATAACTTTTGTCAATGGTGCCTAGATAATAATATCGTGAGCCAAATATGGAATCTAGAGGAGGGAATTGATGGATGGAGTAGATATATTGATCCATCAATTCCTAGGTATTAATTAAATATCTAATGAAGATGCAACAGTATTAACATCTTTGTCACCTCTTCCAGAGCAATTGATGACTATATTAGTATCTTGTTCAAGAGCAGGGCATAATTTATCTAACCAAGCAAATGCATGTGACGTTTCAAGTGCTGGTATAATTCCTTCCAGCTCACTAACAAGTCTCAAAGCATCTAAAGCTTCTTGATCTGTTACTGATCCATATTCTGCTCTACCTATATCTTTTAAATAGCTATGTTCAGGACCTACTCCAGGATAATCTAAACCTGCACTTATTGAATGAGCTTCTTGTACTTGACCATTATCATCTTGTAAAAGAAGACTCATTGATCCATGGAGAATTCCAACTGACCCTTTAGTTATAGTTGCAGCATGTTTGTCAGTATCAACTCCGCTTCCTGCAGCTTCAACTCCAATTAGTCTTACAGATTTTTCTTTCACGAAAGGATGGAAAAGACCCATCGCATTTGATCCCCCACCTACACAAGCAAGTAAAATATCGGGCAAAGACCCAAACGATTCCTGACATTGTTTTTTAGTTTCTTCCCCTATAACTGCATGAAAATCTCTGACAATCTTAGGGAAGGGGTGTGGACCTGCAACTGATCCTAAAATGTAGTGTGTTGTTTCTACATTAGAAACCCAATCTCTAATAGCTTCACTTGTTGCATCCTTAAGTGTCGCAGTTCCAGAATTCACAACTTTAACTTCAGCTCCCAGAAGTTTCATTCTAAAGACGTTTAGGGATTGCCTTTTTATATCTTCAGCACCCATATAGATAATACATTTTAAGCCAAATCTCGCACAAACAGTAGCAGTAGCAACTCCATGCTGACCTGCCCCAGTTTCAGCAATTATTCTTTTTTTGCCCATTCTTATTGCTAATAAAGCTTGTCCAAGGGCGTTATTAATTTTATGAGCACCAGTATGATTTAAATCTTCTCTTTTAAGCCATATTCTTGGAGTTGCTTGTTTAGTTTTGTAATGTTCAGTAAGTCTTTTGGCTTCATAAAGTGGTGTTTCTCTTCCAACATAAGTCTTAAGTAGATGATTTAATTCTTTCACAAAAAGTTTATCTTTCCATGCATTTGATGCAGCTGTTTCAAGCTCAAAAAGAGCAGGCATCAGTGTTTCAGGAACATATTGCCCACCATATTTTCCAAATCTTCCCTCTTTGGAGGGTTGATTTAAATCTTCGTTTTTAAAATTTTGATCTTGGAGAGAAAATGTACTTACCACTTTTCTATAGAATAAGTATTAACTAACTATAGATTATATTTAAAATAATGGGAAAAAAGAATTGGATCGAATTTGATAATCAAGGAAAAAAAACTGAAGAAAAGCCTAAGTTAGATACTTTTGAACAAAGATCAAATGAACAAAGATCAAAAATAAATATTTCAAAACAAAAAAAAGGTAAAAAGGGAAAGACGATCACTTTAATTAAAGGTTTAGGCACTGAGGATGAATTATTGTTAAAAGAATTGCTTAAAAAAATTAAAGTTTTTTGTGGTACTGGAGGAACATTAATTGATAGAAATATCCAGTTACAGGGTGATATGGTATTGAAATCAATTGAGTTTCTTCGTAAAGAGGGATTTCATAATTTATGAAGCAAGGGTTAGGATAGGTTTTTAATTTTGATGATGCAAAAAATGAAAGAGCAAGATCACAAAAAGTCAACCAATATAAAGTGGCACAATTTGACTATTGATAGGGAAAAGTTAGAGAAAATGAGAGGTCATAAAGGTATGGTTATCTGGTTTACAGGTTTATCTGGCTCTGGTAAAAGTACTTTGGCTAACGCTTTAAACGAAGTTTTACACTTAGATGGTTTTTCGACTTACGTGTTGGATGGTGATAATATTAGACACGGTTTATGCAAAGATCTTGGGTTTTCGGATGAAGATAGAGAAGAAAATATAAGAAGAATTGGAGAAGTTGCGAATTTATTTATGAATGCTGGGATAATAACTATTACAGCATTCGTCTCTCCATTTATTAGCGATAGAGATAAGGTTAGAAAAATTATTGGATCTAAGGATTTTATTGAAGTTTTTTGTGCTGCAGATATCAAAGTTTGCGAAAATAGGGATACTAAAGGTCTTTATAAAAAAGCTCGTTTGGGCGAAATTAAAGACTTTACTGGGATTTCTAGTCCATATGAAGAACCTCATAATCCAGAAATTGTTGTTGATACAGGTTCGTTAGATTTAAATGATTCTGTTGAAAAAGTTATTAACTATCTTAAAAAAGAAAACTATCTTAAAAAGGCCTAATAAAAAATTAGTTCATTTATTTTGAAGGTAATTATCAGCTCCAATATTTGATAACTTATTATTTTTAGTTCTTACCTGTTTATGAAGTTTTTCTCTGAATTCTTTTAAATTTTTCTTTATAGATTCATCAAATAAACTAATCATCTCTATTGCCAATAATCCAGCATTCTGACCTCCATTAATTGCAACCGTTGCTACAGGTATCCCAGAGGGCATTTGAACAATTGATAAAAGAGAGTCAATTCCCTTAAGTGTCTTACTCTCTATTGGTACTCCAATTACAGGAATGCAAGTTATGGATGCCAGCATTCCTGGAAGATGAGCAGCGCCACCAGCACCCGCAATTATTACTTTTATGTTTTCTGATTCAGCATTTTTTGCATATTCCATCATTTCAATAGGTGTTCGATGGGCAGAAAGTATACAAACTTCAGTTTTTATTCCAAATTCTCTCAAAATGTCAATAGCAGGTTTCAATGTTTTTAAATCTGAATCACTACCCATTATGACAGCGATTTTATAAATATCTTTAGAATTCAATTCTGACAAAATAACAAATCAATTCTTTCCTATAATGGCGTGCAATTAATTTGGCGCCAGTTAGTTAGTATAAAAAGAAGAAATTTTCATAGAATATTATGACGTCAAATAAGATTATCGAAAAAAGTGAAGTTCGGGAATATTTTAATGGTACCGGCTTTGAAAGATGGAATAAAATTTATAGTAAATCTGATGAAATTAATACAGTTCAGAAAAATATTAGGAAAGGACATCAAAAAACTGTAGATGATGTAGTCTCTTATATCAAAAATTATCCTGAACTAACGAAAAAAAGTTATTGTGATGCAGGATGTGGTGTAGGAAGTCTATCAATACCACTCCTTAGACTAGGTATAAAAGAATTACAGGTAAGCGATATTTCTTCTGAAATGATTAAAGAAACAAAGAAACGCATTAATGAATTTGGCTTGAATCAAGGTAAGATTAAATATGAAGTTTGTGATTTGGAAAAATTAAAAGGGTCATTTGATGTTGTAGTTTGTTTGGATGTGTTTATTCATTATCCTCAACCAGTTGCAGAGGAAATGGTTCAACATCTATGTGACTTAAGCAAAGAAAAACTTATCGTAAGCTTTGCTCCCTATACTCCTCTTCTTGCGGTTTTGAAAAATATTGGGAAATTATTTCCTGGTCCAAGTAAAACTACAAGAGCCTATACATTGAAAGAGAAGGGAATTATTAATGCAGCTAAAGAAAAAGGATTTAATGTGGTTCAAAAAAAATTAAATCAAGCTCCTTTTTATTTTTCAAAACTAATTGAATTCGACAAAATTAAATAATCTATTTTACTAAATGATTTTCAAGTGCAAATCGGACTAACTCGGTTCGGCTAGATGTACCTGTCTTGATAAAAAGTCTGCTTACATATTTTTCAACATTTCTTATGGATGTTTCAAGCTGTCTTGCAATTTCCTTATTCATCAGTCCCTCTGCTACCAATTGAAGTACACTTGCTTCTCTTGGAGTGAAACTAGGAAGACTTATCTTACTTTCTGAATTATTCGGATTTTGGTCTGTAAGCATAGATTTTATTTCAGTAATTTGCTTCGCCATTTTGCTAACATCAATATCTGCAAATCTTGCTGCTTCTTTTAGTAAACGTTCTTGTCTATTGATTACATTTTTAACTCTTGCAGCTAATTCATCTGGGTCGAAAGGTTTGGAAATATAATCATCAACTCCTGCAAGATAACCTTCTGTTCTGTCTAGGGTCATTCCTTTTGCAGTTAGAAAAATAACCGGAGTTCCTCCTAATTTTTCATCCTCTCTAATTTTTTCTAATAAAGCATAACCGTTAGCTCGGGGCATCATAATATCGCTAATTATCAAATCGGGAAAAATTGTTTGAGCTTTTTCCCAACCATCCTCGCCATCAACTGCAATAAATATTTCAAAGCCTTCATCTTCTAGAAATGTTTTAACAGCTGTTCTTAAGCCAGGCTCATCATCAACTAATAAAATTTTTGATTTTCTTACTGGTTCGTTATTTATTTGATTAATTTCATTCATTTTTAAATTCTTGAATTTGATTTTCTAGTAATAATGAGAATTTTATATACTAAATACAATGCTATCAACTCCTATACTACTAGACTATCAATCTTCAACTCCTTGCTCTAAAGATGTTGTTGATTCAATGAAACCTTTTTGGAGTGAGATATTTTCTAATCCTTCAAGCAAATCTAATTTGGCGAGTATCAATGCTAGCGCTATATTGGAAGCCTCAAGAGAAAGCATAGAACAAACTTTATTTCTTCATAATAAAAAAGTTATTTTTACCAGTGGGGCAACAGAATCTAATAATCTAGCTTTATTAGGTTTTGCAAGAAATTACCACAAAAAAACAGGGAATTATGGACATATTATTACGTTAAAGACGGAGCATAAAGCAGTACTGGAGCCCCTAAACCAACTAAAAAAAGAGGGATTTATGGTTACAGAAATTATTCCGGAAAGAGATGGCATAATTTCAGAAGAACAGTTCAAAAAAAATATTAGAGAAGATACATTTATGGTTAGTGTCATGATGGCAAATAATGAAATAGGAGTTATTCAGCCTATAGAGAATATTTCAAAGATATGTAAATTAAGAGGAATAACTTTTCACTCAGATTTTGCGCAATGTTTAGGTTATGTCGAGTTAGATAATCTTCTATCAGATGTAAATATGGTGACAATGAGTTCTCATAAAATTTATGGCCCCAAAGGGATAGGACTCCTTTTGATTGATCAAGATATTACTCTTGAGCCTTTAATTGTTGGAGGAGGGCAGGAATATGGTCTCAGATCTGGTACCTTACCTCTCCCTTTAGTAGTTGGCTTCGCTAAAGCAATAGAGATGGCTGTTTTAAATCAAAAAAATAACGCTGAGAAATTACTTTTTTATAGAAATACCCTTTTAAATGGTTTGTTCGAAAATAATTCTGGTTTATTAATTAATGGCTCGATTAAACAAAGATTACCTCATAATTTAAACCTGACTGTATTGGATTTAAATGGAACAAAGTTTCATAAACTTTTAAAATCTAAAATAATTTGTTCTAGTGGATCGGCATGTAGTAATGGTGAACCATCTCATGTTTTACTCGCCTTAGGTAGATCTTTTAAAGAAGCAGAATCTTCGATAAGGTTAAGTATTGGATTAAGCACTAATTCAAAAGATATAGATCAAGCAATTCATATTCTTACAAATACGATCAAATCATTACGTTAGAAACTATTTGCTCTTTAAAATGAATCAACTACTTAAGATAATTGAGCAATTCTTAATTTTCCGCTTCTAGCCCTTTTATTTAGTTCGACTTCCTGTTCAGAGGGAGTTATTGGCTTTTTTGTCAGGTTTTTTAGTCTTTGATCATTCTTAAAAGAACTTTTAACTAGCCTATCCTCCAAAGAATGGAAACTGATAATAGAAATAATTCCGCCCGGCAGAAGCCATTCAGGGACAACTTTCAAAAATTTTTCTAATACTTCAATTTCTTTATTTACAGCAATTCTTAGTGCTTGAAATGTTCTTGTTGCTGGGTGTATTTTCTTATATCTTTGTTTTGGTGGGAAGCAGCCGGCAATAGAGTAAGCTAACTCTTTTGTCCCAGAATATTTCCCATTCTCCTTCAAATCCATTTTTATTTTCCTAGCAATCTTTCTTGATAATCTCTCATCTCCATATTTAAAAATTAGGTTAGCTAGATCTTTTTCACTTAAATTCTCAATTAATTTCTCAGCATCAACCTCAAGAAAAGGATTCATGCGCATATCAAGTGGACCATCTTTTTGGAAACTAAATCCTCGTTTTGGGTTATCAATTTGGTTACTATTTACTCCTAGGTCTGCAATTACAAAAGAAACTTTTTCTTTTGGTACAAAATCTGCAAAATTTGAAGCCCTTATATCAACCCTATTTTTAAATTCATCAAGTTTTTTTGATGCTGATTTTCTTGCGAATGGATCTTGATCAAGTCCAATTATATTTAAATCCGAATATTTTCTCAATAAATAATAAGAGTGTCCGCCTCCGCCTAAAGTTGCGTCTATTCCTTTAAGTTGGTTGTTATCTATTAATGGGTAATGCCTTAATGAGGCCATAATCTCATCTGTCATAACTGATTTATGATTGAAAAAAGATGAATCAGATAGGTCAGTTTGCATAACTTTCGACTAAGATTTATTTAGAAGTTAAATTTCGAATGGCGCAGCTAGAGACGAGAACAGAACCAATGGTGGTCAATTTTGGCCCTCATCATCCCTCAATGCATGGGGTTCTAAGGTTAGTTGTAACTCTCGATGGTGAGAATGTCATTGATTGTGAGCCTGTAATTGGATATTTACATAGAGGAATGGAAAAGATAGCTGAAAATAGAACAAATGTAATGTATGTCCCTTATGTAAGCAGAATGGATTATGCAGCAGGAATGTTTTATGAAGCTATTGTTGTAAATGCTCCTGAAAGATTAGCTAATATTCCAGTTCCTAAAAGAGCCAGTTACATCAGAGTTCTTATGCTGGAACTTAATCGTATTGCTAATCATCTTTTATGGCTTGGACCCTTTTTAGCAGACGTAGGAGCTCAAACCCCATTCTTCTATATTTTTAGAGAAAGAGAAATGATTTATGATCTTTGGGAAGCTGCTACTGGACAAAGACTAATAAATAATAATTTCTTTAGGATTGGAGGTGTTGCGTGTGATCTCCCATACGGATGGATAGAAAAGTGTAAAGACTTTTGCGATTGGTTCGGTCCTAAGATAGATGAATACGAAAAATTAATCACAAACAATCCAATTTTTAGAAAAAGAATTGAAGGTCTCGGAACAATACAAAGAGATCAGGCAATTAATTGGTCTTTGTCTGGTCCAATGCTTAGAGCTTCTGGAGTTTCATGGGATTTAAGGAAAGTGGATAGTTACGAATGTTATAACGATTTTGATTGGCAGATTGCTTCAGAAAAAGAAGGAGATTGTTATGCGAGATATCGAGTAAGAGTTGAAGAGATGAGACAATCACTAAGCATTATTCGCCAAGCCTGCGAAATGATTCCAGGAGGTCCAACAGAAAATTTAGAAGCTCAAAGAATGGCCACCGAAGATAAGAAAAGTGAAATATTTGGGATTGATTATCAATATGTAGCTAAGAAGGTTGCTCCAACTTTTAAAATTCCTAACGGAGAATTGTATACAAGATTAGAGTCCGGTAAAGGGGAGATTGGTGTATTTATTCAAGGAAATAATGAAGTTACTCCATGGAGATTTAAAATCAGAGCAGCTGATTTAAATAATTTGCAAATATTGCCTCATATTCTTAAAGGCGCCAAAATTGCTGATATTATGGCAATCCTTGGCTCAATAGATGTCATTATGGGATCTGTTGATAGATAAGTTCTTTAAATGAAAGCTGCGGATTGGTTAGTATTGCAGAAGAAGGTAAGATTCGGCGATTGTGATTCTGCAGGTGTAATTCATTTTCATAACTTATTAAAATGGTCACATGAAGCTTGGGAAGAAAGTCTTGAAATTTATGGGATTCCTCATCAAGATATTTTCCCAGATTTTTCTATACGTAAAAGTCAAATTATTTTTCCCATCGTAAATTCCGAAGCAAATTTTTTTGCGCCTATAAAAATTGGAGATTTCTTAAAAATAAAAATTGCCCCTCACAAAATTAATAAACATTTATTCCAAGTAAATAGCTTTTTTAGAAAAAATGGAAATAAAGTAGCTGAAGGAAAAATAATACATTGTTCTTTAGATGTTGATTCAAGAAATAAAATAGAAATTCCAGATCAGTTAGAAAGATGGATAGAGGCTTCAAATGTAAGTAAAAATTTAAAAGAATGCTAATTATTATTTTTAAAATTTTTAGTTTATTTTTTCTGTAATGGTATTTATGTTTTTAATAATCCACTTTTCAGGTTTTTCATGTTTAGGCCAACTTTGAGAAAATTCTTTTAATAAATCTAATGAATTTTCAATATCTATATGATTTGTAAGCTCTCTAAATTCAATAATGATTTGAATTTTATTTCCCCATAATTTGTCGGATACTTTTGAAATATTGAATTTATTAATTGGGATATTTTCTTTCATAATGAAATTATTTAATCGAGATTCAATTATGTCTGGAAAAATAATTTCTCCTCCTGAATTAAAAGCATTATCATTTCTTCCAAGAAATTCTAGATATAAAGAATTATTGATTTGATTAATTTTACCTAAATCACCAGTTTGCCACCACCCATTTTTATTTTTGAAATTTTCAGTTTTTGAAGAGTCTATTATTTCGATTCCGATTCTGGCTGATTTTATCTCGATTAATCCTTGTGGGTTAATTCTTATTTTCGTATCAGGTAGTATTTCTCCAACATTTCCAAAACCCATTAAGAATTCTTTTGGTTTTAAACTCGTAACCATTGCCGCTGTTTCAGTTGCGCCGTAACAAGGAGCTAATTTTATTTTTTCTTGTATACATTGCTCTGCAGTTTCGGCTGAAATTGAAGCGCCACCTACCCAAATTAGATCAAAAGTTTTAAGCCAACTAATACCATCTTTTTGAGCTAAAAGTCTTTCTAATTGAGTAGGTACTAATGACGTAATCAAGTGTTTTTTTCTTTTTTTATATTTAATTGTAAAAAGTAAAAGTTCTCGAGTTTTTTTTATTAAATTTGGAGAAATATTAATGCAATCACATCCCCAAGTTTGACTTCTAAAAATTGGCATTAATCCACTTATATGGTTTAGGGGTAAAGTATTAAAAATTAAGCAGTTTTGCAATTCAAATCCTTGCTCTATTAGCCATTTACCTGATGTAGCTGCAGATAATTTAAGATTATCTAAATGGTGCAAACATTGTCTCGGTTTTCCAGAACTTCCACTGCTATTTAAAACAATTGCTGGCCCATTTTTATTAATTGAATCTAATATATTTACGTCTTTATAAAATTTGTTTTTTACATAAATAATTTTATTCTCTCTAATTTTTTTAATAATTTTCTCTACAGATTGAGTTTCATTATTTTCAACTTCAATAGTATGAATTTTATTTTTCATAGTTGATCCCATATTATTTTTGCTTCATTTAAAAATAGAAATGATTTAGGGAATTTATTAATTGCTAAACCAGGAACTTTTGGAGTTGGCCCTTGTAATTGCAGAGATGATAAATGATAAAGCCATCTCTTTCCTATTCCAGTTTCAAATGAGCTACTTATAGATATTAAAGCTTTTTTATTCTCTAATTCTCTTAAAAGCTTCACTGGATTTTTTTCTTGAGATGGCCTTCGAATTTGCCAACCCTTCCACTCATCAATCAAAGTTGGAAATTTCAAAAGTGATTCGTCCAAAGCTATTGGAATTTTTTTGTTTAGTGCTGTCAGTCCATCAATATCGTCAACACAGAGAGGTTGTTCTAACCAATCTATATTTTTGTTATCTTTCAAAATATCAGCCCATCTATTAGCTATCTTTCTACCCCAAGAACCATTAGCATCTATTCTTAACTTAATATTATTGCCTAGTTGGCTTAAAATTTCTTCTAAATTTGCTTCTTCCTCCTGATTATCTCTTAATGCTACTTTCCATTTTATGGTTACTGATCTTCCAATATTAGATTGTGTTTTTTTAATTTCATTTAGCTCTGAAATTACATTTTCTGAACTTAAAAGTATGGCTGTTTTATAAATATCATCAAAGGGATAGTTTTCTTTAAAAATTATTTTTCCATTTATCTCAGCTAATGCAGAATTTATTGCAGATTGAATGCATGGGTGAAAAATATTTATTTGCTCAGATAAATTAAATACTTCTACATTCTCAGGGATCATATTTAGTTGCTTTGCACATTTTTTTAAGTCTTCTTCTAGAAGTGGTGAAACTTCTCCAAATCCAATTTTTTTATCATTACTTATTAATTTAATTATCCAACCCAGTTTTGTAAGATGACTGGTTTTAGAATTTTCTACTTTTGTGGATAACTTAAAGCTATAAGATTTTTTTTTAAATATTAAATTCATTTATTCAGCAAGTAGTTAAATATTAAGCCTGTGATTAAGCCAACTCCATTAAGAGTTTGAAATTTTATTGCAACGAATTTGGAATTTTTTATTGCAGAAGGTTTTTTATATGAAGATTTTAATAAATTTATAAGTCTTATTGCTTGAGGAAAACTAATCAAATAAAGGATACAAAACACTGGAATAAATCCAGTAATTATAGTTAAAAGTTGAAAAATATAAATTGTAAAAATTATCCAAGGCACAAATTGATAACCTTTTTTTGCTCCTAGGCGAACTAAAGGTGAATTTTTCCCATGCTTTTTATCTTCAGAAATTTGATGAAAATGAGAACAAAATAATACAAGAGTTGTTGCTAATGAAGGTCCTGAACCAAGTAATAAAGAAACTTTCCAGGGAATATCTTCTAAGTAAATATTCGAAGGATTTAACGCAATTAATACTGCAGAGTAGGCAAAAGGTCCAAATGCAAGCCAGCATAATGGTTCTCCTAAACCTTGATAGCCAAATCTAAAAGGAGGTCCTTGATATAAATATCCTAAGAAGCAGCAAGATGCCACCAAAATCAAAATGTTTATACTTGTTGATACTGAAATAATTGAAATTATTAATAAACCAATAACTAAAGATGTATATGCAATAAATGAAATAATTTTTTTATTTTTTACAAGATTTACAATTGAATGGAATTTAAATTCATCGATTCCTGTTTCAGCATCGAATAAATCATTAGTTAGGTTTTCCCAAAGTAATATTAAAATTGCAGCTAAAGTAAATGCAATCAAATTATAAATTTTTACCTTTTCATATTGATTGAGTATATAAGCCCCTGTAATTAAAACCGGAAGTATGGCAACAGAATAAAGAGGCCATTTTATAGCTTGTTTCCATAATTTTTTTTTATATTCGTCCATTTTTATTTAACTCACAAAATTCGATCATTTTTAAATGTAGTTTATAAATTGAGTTACATTTTTTACTTTATTGCATGATTTTTAGTTATTTTCAATAAGTAATGAAAAATGATTTAAATTTAACAGATTTTTTAAAAGATGTATTTTCCTCTTTCGATAAAAAAGTGGAGAATTCTGGATTAGTAAGTATTTGCGTTGAGATTCCTTGTATTGATTTATTGCAAGTATATGAATTGTTTATAAATAAATATCCGTTTTCTGCATTTTGGGAGGAATCTAATGGTATTTCATATATTGCTTTTGAGAAATGTAAATATGTTACTTTGGATGGTCCAAAAAGATTTGAGGTGGCAAAAGAGTTTAATTCTGAGAATTTTAAAAATTTAATTAACTTAACTAATGAATCTCATAATTATGCACTTTCAAAAATAATTTATTTATTTTCTTTTTCTGAAAAATTTAATAATTTATCTTCTGATGTCCCTAGTTTGGAAGCTATCTTACCAAAAATATTAATTATTAAAAGTAATAAGAATTGCTGGTTAAGAATCAATGGTCATGTTGAAGGCAAATCATCATTAAGAACATTAATTGAAGAAATATGGACAATTAGAAATCAAGTTATTAATTCTCGCTCAGAATTAATAAAATCATCTGGCTTACAAACTAGTTTTGATTTACCTATTGTTGATGATTTCTTGTACTCCTTGGAAACTTCTAATACAAGTTTGAAAAAAGTAGTAAATAGAGGAATTCAATTAGTAGAAAAAGGTATTCTCGAAAAGATAGTTTTAGCGAATAGGATTAGAATAAAATTTAAAAATAAATTAGATTTAGTAGAAATTTTAAAAAGATTAAAAAAGAATCATCCAAATACGTGCAGATACGTTTGGAAAAGAAATAGTAAGGATATTTTGTTTGGAGCATCTCCAGAAAAATTATTTTCTTTTACTAAACCTAATTTAACTTTGGAGGCTCTTGCTGGAACTATCTCTAATAATTCAGATTTTGTGAAACTCCTAAAAAGTAAAAAAGACTTAAAGGAACATAATTACGTAACACAATATTTGATTAAATGTTTAGAAGTTTCAAAAATAAAAAACTTTAAGAAAAGTGATATTAAGGTAAATTCATTTGGAGATATTTCTCATTTGCAAACACTAATTTTCTCTAAAGTTGAAAATATATGTCCTTTTGAATTGCTTAAAAACTTACATCCATCTCCGGCTGTTTGTGGATACCCAAAAAATGCAGCATTGGATTGGATAAACACTCTTGAGTCTTTTCCTAGAGGAAATTATGCTTCTCCAATGGGTTGGGTTGATTCATCAGGAAATGCTTCATTTCTTTTAGCAATAAGAGGAGCTAGGTATATTGAAGAAAATATTGAATTTACTGCCGGTTCTGGTATAGTCTCAGGCTCCGTTTTAGAGAAAGAAATAGATGAAATTAAATTAAAATTTGAATCTATAGTAAAACAAATATTTGTCACTAAAAATCCTAAATAATTTCCACTAATTTTTCAATAACTTCTTCTGAAACATTCTTATTGGATAATTTTTCTATTTCTCTTAAACCTGTTGGACTGGTTACATTAATCTCGCTAAGCATTCCATTTATTACATCAATACCTACAAAAAATAAACCTTCATCTTTGAAGTGTTGAGATAATTCTGAACAGATACTTTTTTCTTTTTCTGTTAATAATGTTGGTTCAGCCTTTCCTCCCATTGCTAAATTACTCCTAAAATCGCCTCCTTGAGGAATCCTATTTATTGATCCAATTGCTTCACCGTTTACGATAATTATTCTTTTATCACCCTCTATGACTTCAGGAATAAATTTTTGCATCATAACAGGTAATTCTTCTTGAGAAGTGATTAATTCAATGATTGATTTAATACCTGGAGAATTTTTATTTATCCTTATAACACCTTGACCACCTTTCCCTCCAAGAGGTTTTATGACTACTTCATTATTTATATTTGCAAAATTAATAAGATCCTTTACCTTACTCGCAACTATTGTAGGTGCCATTAAGTGGCTGTATCTCAAAGCACCAAGCTTTTCATTCCATGCTCTTAATGATGAGGGTTTGTTGATTACTTTTACTCCTTTTCTTTCGGCAACTTCTAAAAGATGGGTTGCATATAAATAAGCCTCATTTACAGGAGGATCTTTTCTCATCCAAATGCAATTAAATTCTGCGAGAGGTATGCAATCATTATCTTTGAAAGAAATCCACGGATTTACTTTAATTTTTACGGAAGATGCCCATACTTCATCACCTCTAGCTTCAAGATCCTGAGGTGTACAACTCCAGATTTCAATATTTTTTTTTGATGATGCTTGCATTAAAGCAGCAGTTGAATCTTTTAAAGGATTTATATTTTTTATTGGATCTATAACGAATAGAAATTTCATAAGATCTAGTTTAATAATGCGTCTAATTTATTTTCATTTTCTAATGAGTAGAGATCATCGCATCCTCCGATGCCTTCATTATCTATAAATATTTGTGGTAATGTTCTTCTACCATCAGCTCTTTCAATCATCAATGCTCTTGCATCTTCGTCGCCATCTATTTTATATTCTGTAAAATTTATATTTTTTTTCTTGAGTAGTGATTTTGCTCGAATACAGAATGGGCAATATTGCCAAGTATAAATTTCAACTTTGGACATTTTTTTAAAATAATACTTAGTTTATACTATTAAACAAAAGTGCTTGTTAGATTATAAATAACGATTAAATTCTATTTTGATAGATATTACAGATTTCAAAAAAGATCTTTCGGAACTAACAGAACGCCTGGGTAATGCTCAGGATTGTCTTTGACGTTCCAAGATTAAAAGCGAAAAGGAGAGAGTTAGAGCAAATTTCTTCTCAGCCTGAATTTTGGGATAATCAAGAAGAAGCGAAAAAACAAATGTTAATCCTTGATGATGTTAAGGCTCAACTTGAATTGTTAGATAAATGGAAAACTTTTATTTCTGATGCTAATGCCTCTCTTGAGCTTTACTCTTTAGAACCAGTAGAGGAAATGATTTTGGAATCCAAGCAGGGCTTAAAGAAATTAAGAGAGAATTTAGATAAATGGGAATTTGAAAGATTGTTATGTGGTGAATACGATAAGGAAGGAGCAGTAATTTCTATTAACGCAGGTGCTGGTGGAACAGATGCCCAGGATTGGGTAGAGATCTTATTGAGAATGTATTCAAGATGGGCTGATAATAATCAAATGAGTTTAATTATCAATGAATTATCTCAAGGAGAAGAAGCAGGTATCAAAAGTGTAACTTTTGAAATTGATGGAAAATATGCGTACGGGTATTTACAACATGAAAAAGGAACTCATAGATTAGTAAGAATTTCTCCTTTCAATGCAAATGGTAAAAGACAAACCAGCTTTGCTGGGGTGGAGGTCATGCCAAAATTAGATGACAATATTTCACTTGATATACCTGAAAAAGATCTGGAAATTACAACAAGTAGATCTGGTGGAGCTGGAGGACAAAATGTTAACAAAGTAGAGACAGCGGTAAGAATTGTTCATTTGCCTTCAGGGATTTCAGTAAGATGTACACAAGAAAGATCTCAATTGCAAAATAAAGAAAAAGCTATGTTACTTCTTAAGTCTAAACTACTAGTGGTTGCTAAAGAACAACGAGCTGCAGAAGTCGCTGATATTAAAGGTGATATTGTGGAAGCTGCATGGGGCAATCAAATAAGAAATTATGTTTTCCATCCCTATCAAATGGTAAAAGATCTCAGAACTATGCAGGAGACTAACGACTTAGATAGTGTTTTAGATGGCGGACTTGAACCATTTATTCATGAATTATTACGCATGAATATTTCTTCTAACGAATCTATTAAATAACTAATGAAAAATAAAAACGAAAATATAGAAAAAAAAGTTGCTCCTCCAAGCTTTATAAAGCTTGCAATGCGAAATATGGTAAGGAAGGGTTCAAAAAGCATTTCTCATTTTTCAATAACCTTTCTAGTTTTGATTGGGATATTAATACTTGTAGCCACAATAGGTAAGCCTAATATTCCTGTATAAGAATATATGACAGAAAAAATTATTTCTGAAATAAATTTAGATTTGGTTTTTAAATGTAGTGAATTTTCTCAATTTTCAAATAAGTTAAAAGATTCTAAAAATAAGCTTATTTTTGAATCTAATTTTTGGGAGAAAGTTTTTTTATCTTGGATAAAAATAATATTAAAAGAAGAAGATTATAAATTGCCAAATTACATTTTTGAAAAAAAATCTTTTTCATTAGGCTTACAGATAATATCTAATCAAGAAATTGCTTTTATGAACCAGAAGTGGATGCAAAAAAATGGGCCAACTGATGTTCTATCTTTTCCAATCATTTCTGATGAATCTCTAGATAATTTAGATCATATAGAGTTGGGAGATATATTTATATCATTAGAGATTGCACTTGAGCAATCTTATGAATATAAACATTCAATCTATAAAGAAATGCTCTGGTTGGCTAGTCATGGATTTTTACATCTTTTGGGATGGGAACATAATAATGATCTTGATTTAGAAAATATGTTAAATTTTCAGGAATATTTAATTCAAAAATTAGATTAAAAATCTATGGACAAAAAAATAAAATCTCTAAAAAATAGAATAGAATCATATAAAACTTCTAGTAATGTATTAAAAAGTTTTAAGTATGCTTTTAGTGGAATTAGTTACGTATTAAATACTTCAAGAAATTTTAAAATTCAATTAATTTTTGCAGTTACAAGTTTAATGATTGGTTTTTTACTGCAAATTAGTCAAAGTAATTATGTAATTTTGATTGCCACAATTATGTCTGTTTTAATATTAGAAATATTAAATACATCTATTGAATCAATAGTTGATTTAGTAGTGAAAAAAGAATTTAGTAGTTTGGCAAAAATTTCAAAAGATACTTCTGCAGGAGCAGTTTTATTAGCTTCCATTAATTCTGTTATTATTGCTGTATATATTTTTGTTCCTAAAATTAAGTTGTTATTTGAATCTATATAAATATGTTTCTTGTTATTGATAATTACGATAGTTTTACATATAACCTTGTTCAATATTTAGGAGAACTTTCAGCTGAGCATGAAATAACTAGAGAATTAATAGTTAAAAGAAATGATGAAATTACTCTAGATGAAATTATCAAGCTAAATCCTAGTGGCATCCTATTATCTCCTGGTCCTGGTAATCCAGATCAATCTGGAATTTGTATGCCAATACTAAAAAAATTATCTAAAAATATTCCGACATTAGGAGTTTGCTTAGGGCATCAAGCTTTGGCTCAAGCTTTTGGAGGTAAGGTTATAGTTGGGAAAGAACTTATGCATGGTAAGACATCCAAAATATTTCATAATCAAAAAGGTTTGTTTAAAGATATCGAGACTCCATTTGTGGCGACTAGATATCATAGTCTTATAGTTGATTCAAGTTCATTACCAACTTGTTTCGATATAACTGCGACTTTAGAAGACTCAACTATTATGGCTATTTCTCACAAAGAATATAAGCATTTACATGGAGTACAGTTTCATCCTGAAAGTGTATTAACACAATTCGGTCATAAATTAATTAGTAATTTTCTAAAAATGGCTGAAAAAAAGTAAAATACAAAAAAATTAATAATATGATTTCTCAAATTAAAAACATTTTCTTTTTTATATTATTAAGCTCTTTTTTGCCTACCTCATTATTGGCAAGGAACTTAGTAATAAAAAGTCTGGGACATAGTAGTTTCTTAATTAATAGTGCTGAAAAATCAATTCTAATAAATCCCTTTAAAGCAATAGGTTGTGCAAGCAATTTAAAAGAGCCAAAAGAAGACAATGCAGATTTTATTTTGGCTAGTTCTAGACTTCCAGATGAAGGATATAACCCTAATAATCAATTAATGTTTGTAGAACCAGGAATTTATCAATTTGAGGATATTTTATTAAATGGAATTTCCGTCCCACATGACAGAGTAGATGGAAGAAGATTTGGGATGGCAACTGTTTGGAGTTGGGAGCAGAATGATCTTAGAATTGTTCATATGGGAGGCGCTGCTGGCGATATTGATATCAATAGTCAAATTATTCTGTCTCGCCCAGATATCTTATTTATTTCAATTGGAGGAGGAATAAAGTCTTATGATGGGCAAGAGGCTTCAAGAATAGTTAAGCTTCTAAAACCTAATGTAGTTATTCCTGTGCACTTTGCACGCGGCAAAAAAATTAACAAAGAATGTGATTTCTCAAATGCTGATTTGTTTATCGAAAATATGAAAAATTTTAAAGTAAAAAATGTTGGAAAAAATTTTAAAATTAAACCTAAAAGAATCGATCAAAATACAATTTATATTTTTGGTAATTAATTTATTAAATCTAAGATCTTGTAATTGTCCCAGAAAAAAATCATTTGTTTTTTAGTTCCAATACTAACTCTTATTGACTTACCAATATCTTTTTTGTTTTCCATACTTCTGATAAGAATACCTTTTTCTCTCATCTGTTGTATTAAAATTTTAGGATCTTTTTTTGGCCAAATTAAGAAATAATTACCACCACTAAAATGAGTTCTGATTTTTGTTGATTTAAATTTATTTAAAATCCATTCCCTTGCTTTTTTTACTTCTAAAACATAATTATCAATATATGATTTGTCTTTAAGTGCTGCTAATGCTGCCGTTATAGCAAAGCTATTTACATCATATGGTCCTGTAACTTTATTAATGTAATTAATTAAATTTTTATTGCCAAAAGTAAAACCTATTCTTAAACCAGCTAACCCAGCTGTTTTTGAGAGAGATTGGATTATTAGTATATTTTTATTCTTTTCAAAATCTATCGATTCAAGAAGACTATCTCCATTAAATTTTTCATACAGTTCATCAACAATTATCAATGAATCGTTTTTGATATTTGCTAAGTTAATTATCTCTTGAGCACTTAAAACTGTTCCTGTCGGGTTATTTGGATTACAAATAAATATTAACTTAGGATTATAATTTATAATTTTTTCACTAAATTCTTCGATGGGAAATAGAAAATTTTCTCCAATGTAAGAACAAGTTATTTTCTTCATTCCTCGCATTTCTGAACAAGGAGAATAGTAACCAAAAGTTGGATTCGTGGTTAGAAATATTTGATCCTTTTCTCCAAAGCAATTGAAGATTGCATTAATTGCTGCATCTGCTCCATTGAAAATTCCTATTTCATCATTATCAAATTTTCTTGAATCAAGATATTTATCACATAAAAAATTTTTTAATAAATTATATTCTGGATAAATTGCAATCTCATTTAATTTTATCGCTTGTAATGCTTCGAAAACATAAGGACTTGGACCTAGAGTATTTTCATTAAAGTCTAAGCGGAGTAAATTTCTTCTATTTTCTAAAGGTGCAGAGTAAGACTGCATATTTAATATTTCTTCTCTTGGTCTTGGGAAAAGATTATTTAATTGATCAAAATCATTCATTACATTCTTTCTAAAGTTTCAATTCCTAGAAGCTCTAAGCTTAATTTTAGTGTTTTTGCAGTTAGATCACATAAATTCAGTCTAGAAATTTTTTTATATTTTTCTTCTTTGAGTATTGGAACTTTATCATAGAATCTATTAAAAGTCTGACATAGCTCAAAAAGATAATTGCATAATCTATTTGGCATTAAGTCTTTTTCAATAGATATTATGACTTCATCGAACTTAAGTAATTTTCTGATAAGTTTCCATTCAGATTTATTTTCATAATTTATATATTGACAATCTTTATAGTCATAAACTAAATCATTTTTTCTTTTAATTCCTGCAATTCTTACTAGTGTATATAACAAATAAGGAGCCGTATTACCATTCAGGGAAAGCATTTTATCAAAACTAAATTGATAATTAGTAATCCTATTTTGGCTTAAATCTGCATACTTAACAGCACCTAATCCAATGATTCTTGAAGTATTTGTAATAAAATCTTCTGTCTCATAACGATTTTCATCTTCTAATCTTTTCAATAAATCTTCTTTTGCTCTTCTAACTGCTTCTTTTAATAAATCTTTTAAACGTATTGTTTCACCTTCCCTTGTCTTTAGTTTTTTGCCATCAATTCCTTGAACTAAACCAAAAGGGACATGGTCTACTTGACAATTGTCTGGGATCCATTTTGCTTTTTTTGCAACTTGAAAAACTCCAGCAAAATGATTTGCTTGTCCATGATCAGTTACATAAATAATTCTAGAAGCATCATCTCCATCAGGAGGTTTTTTGAATCTGTATCTTATAGCAGCAAGATCAGTGGTGGCATAGTTAAAACCCCCATCTTTTTTTTGAATAATTAGTGGTAAAGGTTTGCCTTCTTTATTAGTCATCCCATCTAAAAATACACATTTTGCTCCTTGATCTTCTACTAGTATTTTTTTTAAATTTAAATCCTCAATAACTGATTTTAAGAAGGGATTATAAAAAGATTCACCTCTTTCTTCTATTTTTATTTTTAAATTTTTATAGATTACATCAAATTCATTTCTAGATTGATCACATAATAATTTCCAAGCCTTAATTGATTTAATATCTCCACTTTGTAACTTAACTACTTCTTCTCTAGATCTTTTTTGGAATTCAGATTCATTATCAAATCTTTTTTTTGATTCTTTATAAAATTCAACTAAATCACTTATTTTAATATTTCCTATCTCTTCTAAATCATTTGAATATAAATCTTTCAGCTGAGTAATAAGCATTCCAAATTGCGTTCCCCAATCGCCAACATGATTTAGCCTTAATACTTGATAACCTCTTAACTCGAAAATTCTGGATATTGTATCGCCTATTATTGTTGATCTTAAATGCCCTACATGCATTTCTTTGGCAATATTAGGACTAGAAAAATCTACAATGACTTTTTTTGATAAACCACTATCTAAATCTTTTTTAATTTGAGGTACTCCAGCCCTTTGGCATTGAATATTTGATTTAATTGCATTTATGAGAACTTCATCCTTTAATTTTATATTGATAAATCCAGGCCCAGCTATTTCTAGACTCTTACATAATTTTGTTATGCTTTTATTTTTATTTAAAAGGTCAATTATATCAGTAGAAATATCTCTTGGATTCTTTTTATATATTTTAGACAAACTTAAACAAACATTACATTGATAATCGCCAAATTCCTCTTTTGATGATTGTGTAATTAAATTTTTTCGAAGAATTTCAAATTCTCCTTTTTTATCATTTTTTTCAAGACTATCTAAAAGAGATTGTTCAAATTGTTTTGTTAATTCTTTAAAAATGATTAGCATTAATTATTCAATTATTTATCTATATAGTTAATTAATATAACGCATACTCAAATCAATCCAATTACTTTTGGTGATTGAAGAACTTGTTGAAATTAAATCAATACCTTTTATTAGATATTTACTAATTTCTTCAGGGTTAATTCCAGAAACTTCTATTATCAAATTTTTATTGACTTCTTTTTTTAAGCTATTCATTGATAAATCTCTTAATTCTTGAACGTTTTTTTTGATTGTTTCAGGACTAAGTTCATCTAATAAGACACTATCTGCTCCTGCTAATACTGCTTCTTTTGCCTGTTCGATATTCTCAGCTTCAATTATGATATGAGTTGTAAAAGGCGAATTTAGTCGAATTTTTTTTACTGCATTATTAAGATTATCTGTCCATGCAATGTGATTTTCTTTTATCATAGCTGCGTCGTATAATCCCATTCTATGATTTAATCCACCTCCGCATTTAAATGCGTATTTTTCAAATATTCTTAAGCCAGGAGTAGTTTTCCTAGTATCTGCTAATTTTATATTTGTACCTTCTAACTTATTTACAAGATTCTTTGTATATGTTGATATTCCAGATAAATGCATTGCTATATTTAGGCCTATTCTTTCACTAGCTAGCAAACTTTTTGAAGGTCCATATATTTCCATGAGTTTTTGATCTTTAACAAATTGATCTCCATCAGAGATATTAAATTTTGAACTGATTTTTAAATCAATTTTTTTAAAAATTTCTTTTATAATTTCGACACCACAAAATATACCACCTTCTTTTGCAATCCAATATGCATTACCATTCTTTTCTGAAATAGAAGGACTTGTAAGATCTCCCCTCCCTATATCTTCATCGATCCAGTTATCAATGATCTTACTTATTGTCGGAGTATTTAAATCCACTAAACCAAAAAATAATTAATTAATGAAAATTCAACTGAAGTTAGAGAATCAACTATATATCACTATGTAATTTAACTCAAATTTATTTACCAATACAAAACTTAGAAAAAATATTATCTAGAAGTTCCTCTGTTAATTCTTGACCAGTTATTTTAGATAAGTTTTGAATTCCATCTCTCAGTTCTATTGACAACAAATCAAATGGCAATTTATTTTTAATGATTTCATCAGTATCATTTAAGTTAGATAGACATGCAGACAAATTTGTTAGATGTCTTTCGTTTAAAAATATATTGATATTTTCTACTTGTTTTAATCCACATTTTTTTATGATTGTGTTGATTAATAATCTTTCACCATCATTATTCTTAATGCTCATAAGAATTGTGTTTTTTAACTCATTTGAATTAATATTTTTGCAATCAATTAAATCTTTTTTATTGCCCAAAATAGTAATTAATTTTTCTTTGGGGATTTCTTCTATTATTTTTTTGTCTTCTTCATTAAATCCTTCTTCAAGACTATAAATATAAATTATAAAATCTGACTCTTTAATTTTCCCAAAACTTTTTTTAATTCCAATACTTTCAATTTGTTCATGAGTTTCTCTTATGCCAGCAGTATCAATTATTTTCATTGGAATATCATTAATAGTTAAATTAACTTCAATAACATCTCTAGTTGTTCCAGGAATATTAGTTACGATTGCTTTCTCTTTTTTTGCAAGCAAATTTAGTAAAGAACTTTTACCAACATTTGTTTTACCTATAAGCGCAATGGATATTCCATTGTGAATATATGAATTTCTTTTTGCATTTTCTATTAGTAATTCTATTTTTTCTTTTACTTTTTTAATGTTTTTTAGATATTTGGTGTAATCAAAATCTGTGAAGTCTTCTTCAAAATCAACTCTGGCTTCTATCTCGCAAAGTTCATTAATAAGGTCATTTTTAATATCATTAATTTTTTTCTTTATTTCTCCTTGAACCCCACTAAAAGCTAACTCTGCTGATCTTGTATTACTTGCATTAATTAATTGATTAATCGACTCGGCTTGAGTAAGGTCTATTTTCCCATTAAGAAAAGCTCTTTGACTAAATTCTCCTGGGTTTGCAAGTCTTAATCTAGAATTACTAGATAATAATCTTTTTAGAACTTTATTTACTATGATAATTCCTCCATGGCAATGAATTTCTACAACATCCTCTCCTGTGAAGCTATTTGGTGATTTCATCACTAAAATTAAAACCTCATCTATAAATTTATTTTGTTTATTTTCCTGAATAAAACCATGAAAAACTCTATGTGATTCCCAGGCATTTTTAGATTTAGTTTGAACAATCTTTTTACAAGAATTTATTGAGTCTTTCCCTGATACTCTTATTATCGCAACTCCTCCTTTCCCTATACTTATAGCTGAAGCAATTGCGGCTATCGTATCTTCTGTAGTAGCTATCAAATCCATCTCTCGCTTTGTTATGGATAATTAAGTAAGATTATCAAGAATTTAATTTTGAAATTTTCTTTCTAAATGAGATTTAAAAGAGATATTACCTATAAGAAAATTCTATCATTATTTAGGAATCAGAATGGAAGTCCTTTCTTTAATGCTAAAGGTTTAGCTATAGGTGTATTTAGTGGCTGCTTTCCTTTTTTTGGGTTTCAGACTTTAATAGGGGTATTTTTAGCGAAAATAGCCAAGGGAAATATTGTTTTAGCTGCAATTGGTACTTGGATCAGCAATCCTTTTACTTATATTCCACTTTATTATTTTAACTATAAAGTTGGTTCGATTTTTTTAAATAATTCTTCTAATAAAATTCTTGAAAAAAATTATGTTATTGATGACTTATGGAAACAAGGAAGAATTTTTTCCCTAAAATTACTCTTAGGTTCATCATTTGTGGGTATTTTATTAGCTTTGATTTGCGGAAGTATTGTTTTCTTTATCTACAAGATAAAAAATAAAAGATAGATTGATCTGATTTTAAAATTAACTTTGTCCAACTCTGGCAATGTTTAAAACATCTACCATTGATTTAATTTGTTCAATTGTTTTGTGAAGTTGATTATAACTTTCAAGACCTACACAAAGATTTATAATAGCTGGTTTACCATAAGCAGTTTTAACATTTGCATCGCTAACGTTTATACCTTTATCAGATAACTGCATAAGAATATCTTTAAGGACTCCAACTCTATCAATTACTTCTATTCGTAGCTGAATTGGAAACTTATTATCGCCAGTTTTATTATCTTGATTCCAACTAACAGGTAATCTTCTCTCTATTGGAATTGGTATTACATTTTCACAATCTTCCCTATGTATGGTTATCCCATGGTTGCCGAGCGATACAGTTCCGATAATATCCTCGCCTGGAAGTGGGGTACAGCATTTACCTATTCTGTAATCAAGACCTTCTATACCGGAAATTGGTGATTTAGCTGCCGTATTAGATTTATTAGTGGAAAAATTACTATTACTTTTAAGAGATTTTGCTATTTCAGAGTTAGAAACATTTTTTACATCTTCTGTTTGTAATTTTATTTCTTCTCTTAGTCTGTTTAATACTTGATGCAAAGTTAAACCACCAAAACCAAGAGATGCAAGAAGGTCTTCAGTAGTTTTTAAATTGCATCGATTTGCAACTTTTTTCATGGCTTCACTAGAAAGTAATGCTTCAAAACCGTTTCGAC
Organism: Prochlorococcus sp. AG-347-K18; assembly: GCA_003281365.1. Taxonomy (GTDB): domain Bacteria; phylum Cyanobacteriota; class Cyanobacteriia; order PCC-6307; family Cyanobiaceae; genus Prochlorococcus_A. The sequence continues at coordinate 220,356 of QCCF01000001.1, read as the reverse complement.
CTATTTCTTTCTCAAGTAAATCTCTACCTCTTTTAATCGTTTCATCACGATGGCTTTTCTTATACCATTGGCGGATTCTATTTTTAGCAGTTGGCGTAACTACAAAGTTCAGCCAATCCAAGCTTGGAGTAGCATTATTACTTGTCAAAATTTCTATGAAGTCACCATTTTGAAGTGCTGTAGATAATGGAGAAAGCTTTTCATTAATTCTTATTCCATTACAATGATTTCCAACTTCAGAGTGAATTCTGTATGCGAAATCTATCGCGGTAGATCCTTTCCTTAAACCAACAACATCTCCTTTTGGAGTGATTACAAATACTTCTTCATCAAATAAATCTTCTTTAATTGAAGCTAAATAATCATTATGATCCCTTTCATTACCTTCTTGTTGCCATTCTACTAATTGTCTTAGCCAATTAAATCTCTCGGCATTACTTTTAGCAGGAGAACCACCCTCTTTGTATTGCCAATGAGCGGCAATACCATATTCAGCAATTTGATGCATCGAAGTAGTTCTAATTTGAACTTCAATGGGTCTATGTCTTCCAATTACAGACGTATGTAAGGACTGGTATCCATTTGGTTTTGGTAATCCTATATAGTCTTTAAATCTACCTGGAATTGGTTTGAAAGTATCATGAACAACTGCTAAAGCTCTGTAACAACTATCTGAATTGTCCACGATAATTCTTAGCGCAGCAACATCATAAATCTCGTGAAAATGCTTTTGCTGTCTTTCCATTTTGCTCCAGATTCCATAAAGATGTTTTGGCCTTCCTGTTATTTCAAAATTTTTCAAACCTGCTGAAACCAAGTTTTCCTTCATAAGATTCAAAGTTACCTTTAATCTTTTTTCTCTATCACTTCTTTTAACAGCGATTTGATCTTTAAGATCTTGATATTCTTTTGGCTCTAAGAATTTAAAAGCTAAATCCTCTAATTCCCATTTAAATCTGTTTATTCCTAATCGATTAGCTAAAGGTGCATAAATCTCTCTTGTTTCTCTCGCGATTCTTTGTTTTCTTTCATCATTTAGCCATTCAATTGTTCTCATGTTATGGAGTCGATCTGCAAGTTTTACTAAAACAACTCTGATATCGCTTGCCATCGCCAAAAACATTTTTCTAAGATTTTCAGCTTGTTCTTCAGTCCTATTGTTAAAGTGAATCCCACCCAATTTTGTTACACCTTCAACAAGTATTTTTACTTCTAATCCAAAATTTGTCTCGATTTCAGATAAATCAATGCCAGTATCTTCAACAACATCATGTAAAAGTCCTGCAGCAATAACCGACGAACTAGCACCTATTTCTTTGAGGAGATTTGCAACAGCAACTGGGTGGATAATGTATGGTTCGCCACTCGCGCGGAATTGTCCATCATGCGCTTTATAAGCAAGTTTAAAAGCTTTTACTATAAGGCTTTGATTCTCATCATTTTCTTTATTTGATTTTTCAAAATTATTAATATCTTGAAGAAGCCAATCGGGAATTTTTATTTGATAATTCAAAGATTCACTTTCATATTTTTTATTTTCAGGCAAAATAGTTTTGGAAACTTCAATTTCGTTTTTTTCTTTTGAATTTGCAGCTGCCTCGGACATTTTATATTGCTTTAGATATATTTTATTTATGTCTAGAAAAATTTGCTATAAATCATGGAAAAAAATAAAGAAAAAATTATTGTAGTTAAAAATCTTAATGTTAAATATGGTTTAAAACAGCAACCTATTATCAAAAATTTTAATTTGGAAATAGATAGTGGAGATCATTTGGCCATAATAGGACCTTCTGGATGTGGAAAGACCACTTTTGCAAAAACATTAGTAAATATATTGCCTGAAAAGGCTTCTTCTACAGGGTATATATCGATTTCTAGCGTAGATCCTAGGATAATAAATAACAAAGATGCACAATTATTTAGAAGAAGGAATTTTGGATTTATTTATCAAGACTCTATAAAAAAACTTAATCCGCTAATGAGAGTTGGGGATCATTTATATGAGTTATTTAAAACACATGATCAAAATAAATCATCTATGGCTATTAAAAAATTAATAAGAGAAGTTTTTCAAAAAGTAGGAATTGAAGAAAGTAGACTTGATTCTTTCCCACATCAATTTAGTGGGGGAATGAGACAGAGAGTTTCTATAGCAATGGCACTTGCTTTGAAACCTAAATTATTAATAGCTGATGAACCTACAACAAGCTTAGATACCAAAACAAGTTTTGAAATTATGCAAGAAATAATTCATCTATGTAATGAATTTGATACTACTTTAATTTTAATTAGTCATGATATTAATCTTGCAGCAAAGTGGTGTAAAAAAGTTGCAATAATTGAAAATGGATCGATTGTTGAAAAAGGGAATATATTAGATATTTTTCAATCGCCAAAATCAGATATTGGGAAAAAGTTAGTAAATGCTTCAAAAATAGTATTAGAACCAAATACTAAAAATAATGCTCGAGATCAGGTCGTTCTAGAGGTAAATAACCTGAGACATTGGTATAAATTAAATTCTTCAATTTTCATTAATAAATGGAATAAGGCTTTAAATGAAGTTAGTTTCAAGTTATATAAGAATGAGACTCTTGGAATTGTTGGTTCTTCCGGGAGCGGTAAAAGTACATTATGTAGGGCTTTAATTGGCCTCATTAAAGTAAGAGGTGGTGAAATAAAAATTTATGATAAGAATCATGTATCGAAAAAAAATAAATCATTTAAGAATAATAATAATGTGCAAATAATTTTTCAAGATCCTTTTTCAAGTTTGAATCCGAAAATGACAATTAAAAATATTTTGGAAGATATATTTTTTATTCAAAAAATTTCAGATAAAAGAAAAATCGAAAAAGAAATAAAATTAATGTTAAGAAATTTAAATCTTCCCTTAAAAAATGATTTTTTTAATTCTTATCCTAGCCAATTATCTGGTGGTCAATTGCAAAGAATTTCATTAGCCAGGGCGCTATTATTGAAACCAAAAATTTTGATTTGTGATGAGAGCGTTAATATGTTGGATGCTCCAGTAAAAATAGAGATTCTTGAATTACTTAGAGTCTTGCAAGAAAAAATGAATTTAACGATTATCTTTATTACTCATGATTTAGGCATTGCTAAAAGATTTTGTGATAGGTTATTAGTCATGAATCGTGGAAAGATAGTTGATGAAGGAGAAAGTTCTACAATATTCACTAAAACTCAAAATACTTATACAAAATCGCTTTTAAATTCCTCTTTAAACATTATTTAACTTTAAGAACACTTAGTAATTTTTGAAAATCTAACGGTAATTCTGATTCAAAAATCATTTCTTTACCATTAATTGGATGTATAAGTCCAAGCTTGATTGCGTGTAAAGCTTGGCCATCTAATTTACATGGTAGTTTTTTACATCTTCCATATAACGGATCACCCACAATTGGATGATTAATGTGAGCGCAATGTACTCTTATTTGATGCGTTCGCCCCGTATCTAGTTTGAAACTCATTAATGAGTAATTGCCAAATCTTTCTTCTAATTTCCAATAGGTACAGGCATACCTTCCCGAAGTTTCTTCAACTACTTTATATTTCAATCTATTTAATTTATCTCTGCCAATGTTTCCCACTATTTGGCCTTCTTCAGAATTAGGTGCTCCATGAATTACTGCAATATATTCGCGTGATGCTATTTTTTCTTTAATTTGTTTCTGGAGATTTACTAATGCCTCTTGGCTTTTTGCAACCACAATACATCCGGAGGTATCTTTATCTAATCTGTGAACAATCCCAGGTCTTAGTTTCCCATTAATTCCAGGTAGATTTTTACAGTGAAAAAGTAATCCATTCACTAAAGTTCCAGATTTGTGTCCAGGTGCTGGATGAACAATTAGTCCTGATTGTTTATTAATTACTATGATGTGCTCGTCTTCAAAAAGGATATTTAAATCCATTTTTTCAGGTTTCAAATAAATAAGAGGTTCTGGAGGAGGCATCCATATTTGAATATTGTCGCCATTTTTTAATGGAGTCTTTGCTTTCGCGGTCTTATAGTTTACAAGTACTAAACCTGAATTTATAAAATGTTGAATTCTTGCTCTACTTTGTTCTGGCCTTTTACTTACCAACCATCTGTCTAGCCTCATAGGAAGAGCTAGCTCATAAATAATTTCTATAAGCTCACCTTCTCCAATTCCGAAAGAATTTTGATTATTTAATTCCATAGTGGGACTTCTAAAGCAATTTTACCCAGCATTTGATTTCTATAATCTTCCAATAACTTATGAGACATTCTCCTTTTATCGCCTGAGGTATGTTTTGAAGCTGCTTCGTTAATCCAAGCAGAAGGACTCTTAAAGCCTTTGTTAATATCAACTCCATATCTATTAGATATTAGTTTAACTGAGATATTTGCATTCTTATCATTGTTGAGAGAGGATATAATTTTGATAAATCCAATTGCGACACTCTCTATTTCATAAGCAGCTTCACCAATATCGTCACATAGTGCAAGATTAAGTGCTGATTTTTGATCTTCTAAATTTGGAGGTATAACACCAGGAGCATCTAGCAGATCTATACCACTTTCTAATTTTATCCATCTTAAATTACGAGTCACGCCTGCTTTCCTAGCGCTATCTACAACTCTTTTTTTTGCAATTCTATTAATTAATGCTGACTTTCCTACGTTTGGGAAACCAAGTGTAAGGGCTCTAATTGGCCTTATTCTCATACCTCTAGAAATCCTTCTATCATCAATTGAAGACCTAGAATCTTTGGCTGACTTACAAATTTCTTTAATCCCTATTCCTCTTTTAGCATCACACCAAAGTGGATATTGATCTTTAGCATTAAACCATTTATTCCAACTATTGATTGTATTAGGGGAAATCATATCTGATCTATTAATAACAAGAATATGTTTTTTATTATTTATCCATTTATTTAAGTGTGGATGTCCTGTTGACAAAGGAATTCGTGCATCTCTAACTTCTATAACTAAATCTACTTTATTGATAACTTCAGATAATTTCTTTTCTGCTTTTGCGATATGGCCTGGGTACCATTGGATTTTGGGTATGTCCACTTTAATAAACCAAATAAAATTTTGTATTCCTTTTAGTTTTTATAAGTTTCAAAAGTATTTACTTCTAAAGTTTAGTATAAATTTATGACTAAAAAAATTTTTATAATCGTTAATTCTTAAAATTTATTAAGGCATAAGTAACAGTAACTACTTTTTAACCCAATAAGCCCAAATTAACGTTAGGGTCTTGAGATTATAAATATCGCTTTTTTAATGTCAAAATTATCTCTTTCCAGTCTAGATAAGACACATTTAGAAGGAAAAAAAGTTCTTGTAAGAGTAGATTTTAATGTTCCATTAAATGAAGATGGTCAAATAACCGACGATACGCGTATTCGTGCAGCGATCCCAACTATTGAATATCTTATTAATCATTCTGCAAAAGTTATTTTAGCTGCTCATTTTGGTAGACCAAAAGGTCAGGTAAATGAAGAAATGAGATTAACTCCAGTAGCAGCAAGATTAAGTGAATTGTTGAGGCAAAATGTTGCTCTTACTAACAGTTGTATTGGTGATGAAGCAGTTGCACAATCAAATAGCTTATCTAATGGAGATGTTCTTTTACTTGAAAATGTTCGTTTTTTTGGTGAAGAGGAAAAGAACGATCTGGAGTTTGCTAAAAAATTAGCATCACATGCAGATATGTATGTAAATGATGCATTCGGTGCTGCTCATAGAGCTCATGCTTCAACTCAGGGAGTTACTAATTATTTAAGTCCATCAGTAGCTGGATTCCTCTTAGAAAAAGAATTGAAATACTTGCAAGGAGCGATAAATTCACCTAAACGTCCATTGGCAGCAATAGTTGGAGGATCAAAGGTCAGTAGCAAAATCGGAGTGCTCGACTCTTTACTAGATAAATGTGACAAAATTATGATTGGTGGAGGTATGATCTTTACTTTTTATAAAGCTAGAGGTCTAGATGTTGGTAAGAGCCTTGTAGAAGAAGATAAACTTGAGCTTGCAAAAGATTTAGAAGCAAAAGCAAAAGCAAAAGGAGTGGAATTATTATTACCCACTGATGTTGTTTTAGCTAATGAATTTTCTCCTGAAGCTGAAAGTAAAATATCTCAAATTGATTCAATTAGAGGAAATTGGATGGGTCTTGATATTGGTCCAGATTCCATCAAAGTTTTTCAGAATGCTCTTGCTGAATGTAAGACAATAATTTGGAATGGACCAATGGGTGTTTTTGAATTTGATAAATTCGCAGAAGGTACAAATGCAATAGCTACGACTCTGGCAGATTTAAGTGCTTTTTCTGAAGTTTGCACAATAATTGGTGGTGGAGATTCAGTGGCAGCAGTAGAGAAAGCAGGATTAGCTGAGAAAATGTCTCATATATCAACTGGAGGGGGAGCAAGTTTGGAACTTTTAGAAGGTAAAACTTTACCTGGTGTAGCTGCTTTAAATGACGCCTAGGCTATATCTTTTCAACAATATCAATACTCTTTGTGAAAGTAATCATCCCCTCAGGATGAGCTATAATTCCTGACCATATTTGTATCCCTGGTTTTAAAGGGGCTCTTGTCATTTTGAAAATTCCACCTGCTGGTAATGGCTCCAGTAATATTTCTTGTTCAAAAAATGAATTGACTTGATGAGGTTTTATTGCTCCAGCAATAATCACTTCTTCAAGAGGCTTATTTAGAATAATATCGATATCATATTTTGCACCGGTAAGAACTTTATCAGGGATTTTAAAACTTACATCAACCCTCTTATCATCATTTCTTATTGTTGTGAATAAATTTTTAATATTACCTTCATCAATTTTTTCATTCAGAACTGAAAAAACATAATCGAAATCAGATTCGAGTATATGCAGTTCTCCATTAACTATTTTTTTCCCTGAAACTTTTATTCTTAAAATTTCTTTATTTGGAATATTTGATTTTAATCTTTTGATCTTCCATTTGCTGTCAGGGAAATCATTAACAATTTTTGAAAACTGTTTTTGGATATTTTGGTTTTCATCATTTCTGAAATTTTTTCTAATAAAATCTAAATCTCTTTTATTTAAGGAGTTTTCTAGGTTTCTTATAAAATCAACTTTTAAAGTTTGCGTTGTTGCTGAATGGGGAATAATGAGATAAATAAATAAGTAGAGAGTGATTCCTATATTTTTGAATAAGTTTAAATTAAACATATTTATCATTTATTATTTTTATTCTACTAATTTCAGTTTTTATGTCTAAAAAAAATAATTTATTAGTTGCAGCAAGTGGAACAGGAGGTCACATTTTCCCAGCTTTAGCAGTTTCTAAAGAGGTAGAAGATGAATGGAATATTCATTGGTTGGGGGTTAACAAAAGACTTGATGCAAACTTCATTCCCAAAAAATATAATTTGAGGACTTTGAATATAAAGACACCAAGAAAGAATGTTTTTTTGTTTTATCAATATATACAAATTTTAATGTCAACTTTTCAAATAATTAGGATCTTAAAAGAAAACAAAATTAAATTGGTTTTTTACGACTGGAGGTTATATATCTGCCCCTACTATTGTTGCTTCAAAACTTCTAAGGATACCAGTCATTATTCATGAATCAAATTTAATTCCAGGAATGGTCACACAGTATTTTGGTTTTTTGTGTAACTATGTTCTTTTAGGTTTTAAGAAAACAAATTCTTATTTAAGAAATTGCAAAACTATTTTTACTGGAACGCCTTTAAGAAAGCAATTCTATAAATCTAATCCATTGCCAGAATGGGTTCCAAAAGGAAAAGGACCTCTTTTAGTTGTTATGGGCGGTAGTCAAGGAGCAAAAGCTATAAACCAAATTCTTTACGACTCTTTGGAATTTTTAATGAAAAAAAAGTTTCGAATAGTTCATATTATTGGCGAATGTAATAAATATTCCTTTAAATTAAAAAATTCCAAAAATTATGTTCAAAAGAAATTCACTAATGAAATCGCAGGTTTAATTCAAAACTGTGATCTTGTAATATCGAGATCTGGCGCAGGAACAATAAATGAATTAATAGAGACTGAAAAACCTTCAATTTTAATTCCATTTCCTTATTCTAAAAATAATCATCAGGAGAAAAATGCACTGATTCTTGCCGAAAGTGGAGGCTCAGTTTTAATGAATCAGAATAATATCTCTAAAGAAGTTTTTGAAAAAACTCTAGAAAGAATTTTTGAAATAAAATTAAAAAACGGAAAAAATAACTATGAAATATTAGATCTCATGAAGAAGAATATGAGGGCTAATAATCAAATTAAATCTAAAATTAAGATCAAAAATTTAATTAATTATTTTTTAAAGGAATTTTGAATTTCATTACATAAAACAGTGTTATTTTTCCTATTCTGCAAACTTATTCTTGCCCACTTGTCGTCAAGAAATTTAAAAGAACTACATTCTCTAAGCAATATACCCTTATTTTCTAGGTATTTTATATTTGGTGACAATGATGTTTTACTCTCTATTAAAAAAAAGTTGGTTGAAGAGTTATGAACTTTAAGGTTTTCTATTTTTGATAATTTTTTAAATACTCTCTCTCTTTCAATATTTATCCAGCGGTGAATCTGCATTGTCCATTTTTCAAAGAACTTTTTATTATTTAGCAATTCAATTCCGGCTTTGATAGCAAAAGAATTTAAAGGCCAAGGATCTCTACTGATTTTCCATTTCTTGAGTATTTTCGACGAGCCAACAACGTAACCTAATCTAAGACCTGGAATATTGAAGATTTTAGTTAAGCTTCTCAAGACTAATAAATTATCATATTTTTGAATTAATGGTATTAAAGATTCTTTGTCTCCATAAGGTGTTATCGATAAGAAAGCCTCATCACAAATTACTAATTTATATTTTTTTATAATTTTCTCTAATGAATACTTTCCCCACAATTGGCCGGTAGGGTTATGTGGATTTGTTATCCAAATAACATCACCTTTAGGATGAAGCGGAAATGATTGAGGAAAAACATTGTCCCAGCTTTTTGGTAATTCGCAATGAATGAAATTGCTATTCCAACAATTTAAAGATCTTTCATAATCAACAAAGCTTGGAGAGGGAATACAACTTATTCCAAATTTGGATGCTTCATACCCAGCCCAAGTTATTAGCTCAGAAGCTCCATTCCCAGGTAATATATTGTCTGGATTTATCCTATGAAATTTACCAATTATTTCTCGCAAATCACTTAAGTTTCTCTCAGGGTAATATCTAAATCCAAGATTCTTAATTTCCTCATTTAATGAATCTATGAGTATCTGAGGAGGATCAAAGGGTACTAATGAGGCACTTGCGTCAATAATTTCAGAGGGTAATAAATTTAATTTCTTTGCTTTTGCATATACGTTTCCCCCATGCTTTAGATTTGATGATTGCATGGTTAGTATTTTGTAATCATTAGGCTTCGGTCTATTCATTATTCATTTTCTTTTTTTATTCAATCCATTTTAGATCTGATCCAATGGCCTCTTTTATATTTGATAATTTATGGATATTGAGTTGCTTTATAATTCCTTGAAGTATATCAGGTACTAATTGTGGACCCTTATATATCCATCCTGTATAAAGTTGAATCAATGATGCTCCAGAACAAATTCTTTCCCATGCTGACTCAGGACTATCTATTCCACCAACGCCAATTAAAATAATCTTTTTATCAATATTATGAATATGTTTTATTATTTGATTTGCTTTTTTTTGTAGAGGCCTTCCACTTAATCCTCCATTCTCTTCAGAAAGTAATAATCCGGTTTGAATGATCTTTCTATTTTCAAGACCTAATCTATCTATGCTGGTGTTAGTAGCAATTATTCCATCGATATTTTCCTCGATTATTAATTGACAAATATCATCAATATCTTTAAAGCTGAGATCGGGTGCAATTTTGACAAATAATGGTGGACAACTGGGTAAGTTTTTAATTTCTTTAATAAGTTCTTTTAGAAGAATTGGATCTTGTAACTTTCTTAGTCCTTCAGTATTTGGAGAACTTACGTTTATTGCTGCATAATCACAATATGGAATTAATAATTTTAGAGAAGTTAAATAGTCATCTTTTGCTTGAGATAAATCTGTAATTTTAGACTTACCAAAATTTATCCCTAAACAAATATTCTTCCGATTTTTTTTAAATTCAATTCCTTGTTCGACAAGGTTTTTTACTAGATTTTCAGCACCATTGTTATTGAAACCCATTCTATTTAATGCTGCCTCTTCTTCAGCTAATCTAAATAACCTTGGTTTGGGATTTCCATTCTGGGCAAATTTAGTTACGGTACCAAGTTCAGCAAATCCAAAACCAAAATCTTTCCATATATTTGCGGCATTTCCATTTTTGTCAAAACCCGCAGCTAAACCAATTGGATTACAAAAATTTATTCCACATATGTTCTGACTTAACCTTTTATCAACTACAGAAAATTCTTTATTTAGATTGTTTAAGATAGAAGAAACTACAGGCCAATTATATTTTCTTGAACTGAATGATAGGAGGCTAAGAGATAAATTTGTTAAGTATTCTGCATCAATTCCAGAGTCTTTTTTTAATACAGGGGTAATCAAGTTTTTATAAAGATTTTTAAATCCCCCCTTCTGTTCATTCATAAAAAATTAGGCTTCTTTTTTTTCTATTATCCAATATTTTTTATCTTTAGGAATCAATCTCCAATTACGCCATTCAAAAAGTGAATATTGTTTTATCTTAAAGTGGTTTTCTTCACCTAATAAGGTGTCAAGTTCAGGTGAACTTAAAAGGTACTTTTTTTCAGCAAATTTTTTAATTAATTCATTTCTTGAAAATAATTCTTGAAGTTCTGCAGGTGCATTTTTTTCAAAAAAATCAACAGAGGATTCTGCTTTTTTTAAGTTACTTATTATAGATATACCTTTGCTGTAATTAGTTGCAATTTTATCAACCCTATCATTTTGTTTATCCCCGCTATGCCCTTTAACATATTCCATTATTAGGCCATCAATTCTTAATTGATCAATTTGTTGCCATAGATCAAGATTTTGAACTGATTTACCTGAACTTGTTTTCCATCCATTTTTCTTCCAATTAATAATCCAGTTTGTATATCCTTCTATTACGTATTTACTATCAGTTTTTAATTTAAAGTTTTCTTTTAATTTATATTTTTTTAATTTCTCAAGAGTTTTAATGGCCGCAGTAAGTTCCATTCTATTATTAGTAGTATTTTGCTCAGAACCACCTATTTCTAATTCACTTTTATCTTCAAAAATTATTAATCCACCCCAACCACCTGGCCCTGGATTACCACTGCATGCACCATCAGTTGCAGCTTCAATTGCGATACTATCACTATTCATAATTTTTGAAGCCGATATGGTTAATATCGGCTTGAAAAAATATTCTCTTACTTAAGTGTAACTTTACCGCCAGCTTCTTCAATCTCTTTCTTTAAAGATTCAGCATCTGCTTTCGCAATTCCTTCTTTTACTGTTTTTGGTGCAGATTCAACAAGCGCTTTTGCATCTCCAAGACCTAGACCAGTTGCATTTCTTACGACCTTAAGGACTTTGATTTTTGCAGCTGCATCAAAGCTTTCAAGAACTACATCAAATTCAGCTTTTTCTTCAGCAGCGCCACCATCTGCGTCACCGCCAGCTGCTCCTGGAGCTGCCATTACTACACCTGCAGAAGCTGCAGCAGATACACCAAAAGCCTCTTCAATTTGCTTTACAAGCTCGGATGCTTCTAAAAGAGAGAGAGATTTTAATGATTCAAGAATTTCTTCAGTTTTTGCGGACATTTTCTTAAAAGTTAATTAGGGTTTGCATTTAAGATTCTGATTTTTCAGAATGTTGTTTAAGTGATCTAGCAAGTCCAGAAGGCACTTCATTGATAGAGATCGCAATTTTTGTTGCTACGCCATTAAGAGCGCCAGCAATTTTTGCCATCAATACTTCTTTAGATGGAAGACTTGCAATTTCTTTTATTTCAGAATCGCTAAGAAGTCTGCCTTCAAATAAAGCTCCTTTGGTTTCGGATTTTTTAGTGTCTTTTTGAAAAGATTGGATCGCTTTTACAGCACCACCAACATCTTCTTTAATTAAGACAAAAGCATTTGTTCCGGTCAGTAAAGATTCGAGATCATTCCAATTACTATCTCCATTAATAGCTTTACGCATTAATGAATTTTTAGTAACTTTGCAGATGCCGTTAGTTGTTTGCAATCTAGATCGCAAATCTGACATCTCTTTGATAGTTAAACCTTTATAGTCAAGAACTACAGCCATTTCCGTGTCGTTTAATAGAGATTTAATCTCAGTAACGATTTGTTGCTTATTCTCTAGTGTTCGGCCCATTGTTGTTTTTTGGATCGTGATTTAGGGAGAGCAGGAAATGCGGCAAAGTCCTTTTAAAAGAGGCCGCTTTTATTAGATCCAAAAAAGAAATAATTAAGACGAGTCCTCGGTAGGATTTAAAAATTTAGAAGAACTAAATTAACCTACTTTCTTTGGCCGTATTATTGCACTTTAAATTATACTACAAAGAGTTAACCTTCAGGTTGGTAATCTTGTACTGCATTTATGTCCACTTGAATTGAAGGACCCATAGTGGAAGTTATATAAAAACTTTTCCAATACTTTCCTTTGGCTCCACTTGGTTTGTTTTTATCAATTGATTCTTGTAAGGTCTTTAAGTTTTCAAATAGCGCCTCTTTTGTAAAACTTGCTTTTCCAAAGCGGACATGAACAATACCTGCTTTATCTGCTCGAAATTCAAGCTTACCGGCTTTGAATTCTTTTATTGCATTAGAAATATCACTTGTCACTGTACCTGCTTTAGGATTGGGCATTAAACCTCTTGGCCCTAAAACTCGTCCCAATTTAGCAACCTTCGGCATCATATCAGGGGTTGCAATAAGTAGATCAAATTCCATATTTCCTTTGCTTATACTTTCCACAAGATCTTCTTCTCCAAATAGATCAGCACCTGCAGACTTAGCTTTAGAAACATTCTCGCCACTTGTGATTACTGCAATTTTGATGCTTTGGCCAGTACCATGTGGTAAAGCAACTGTGGTTCTCAATTGTTGATCAGTATATTTTGGATCAATACCTAAACGTATATGTGCTTCAATAGTTTCATCAAATTTAGCGTTGGCATTGTCCTTGATAATATTAAGAGCTTCAAGAGGAGCATAAATGCGATCTTCTATCTTTGCTGATAAAGTCGCCATTCTTTTTGATAGTTTTTTCATAGTAATTTTGGGTGCAAACGGTTATTAATAAACCTCCCCTAAATAGTGGGTAATTTTCTATTGAACTCAATCAGTAATAGAGACGCCCATATTACGAGCAGTCCCCTCGATTACTTTCATTGCTGATTCAACACTAGAACAGTTTAGATCAGGAAGCTTAGTTTTGGCTATTTCTTCTAATTGAGCTTTACTTATATTCCCAACTGAGCCTTTTGCAGATTCACCTGATCCTTTCTCTATTCCCGCAGCCTTTGTTATCAAGACTGAAGCAGGTGGTGTTTTTGTAATAAAAGTGAAACTTCTATCTTCAAAAACAGAAATCTCAACTGGAATTATAAAACCAGTTTTGTCTTGTGTCTTTGCATTGTATTCTTTACAAAATGCCATGATATTGACACCATGTTGTCCTAAAGCTGGGCCTACAGGTGGAGCAGGATTTGCTTTGCCTGCTTGTAGAGCAAGCTTAATAACTGCAACAATTTTTTTTGCCATTAGATTAGAGAATTTAAGCTGGGGTAGAAAATCATAAGTTTACTCGATAAACAAGAACAATTAGAAATTAATTTTGTTTATTGATTTGGGAGAATTCTAATTCTACAGGAGTCTCGCGCCCAAATATTGAAAGTAATGCTTTTAATTTATTTCTTTCACCAGAAACTTCTATAACTTCTCCCTGAAAATCTTTGAATGGACCACTAGTTACTATGATTCTATCTTTTTCTTCAATATCTAATTTGATGACAGCTTTTTTCTCTGATGCGCGCTTAAAGATTCTATTAACTTCTTGTCTTGATAATGGACGGGGTTTTATATGACCTCTTGATCTTCCGCTACCTCTACCGTCTTCAGCTCCAACAAAGTTAATTACATTTGGAGTGCTCTTTACAGCCATCATTGTATCTTCATCCAAAATCATTCTTACCAGAACATACCCTGGGAAAACCTTTTCTTCTGTGGTTTGTCTACTTCCATCTTTTTTTAATTTAATTCCAGGAGTTTGGGGAATTTCAATTTCAATGATTCGATTATTAACTCCTAAAGTTACGGATCTCTGCTCAAGAGTTGCTTTTACTTTTTTTTCGCAGCTTGATGCAACTTGAACTGCATACCATCTTGCGATGCTAGTATTTGCTTTTGAAGGAAGGTTTGTTGTCAATTCATTACTCATTTTTTTCTGGAAGTTTAATTAAGATCTCTAAAAAATTGATATTAAGGGGTTATTCAGCCAAAAATTTGCGAGGCTGCCCATCCGTAGAATCTGCTAACAGATGCTATTGCTGCAGCAGAAAAGGATACCATAATTATAACCGCTATCGATTCGCTAAAAAGTTGTTGTTTGTTTGGCCATACTACAAGTTTAAGTTCATCGTAGGTAGAACTTAAAAAATTATTCTTTTTTTTAGGTTCTTCAATATTAGGTGAATCCTTTTTAAGAGGTTCTTGATTAGTAGTAGGACTTGTCACAATATTTTTTTGGATTAAGCTTTACAATTTCATTTCATTTTAACTCATTGATTTACACCTCAGCTAGGTCTGAAAACAATCTCATCCTTTTTAGCTGGGTTAAGTTTAATTGTTATATTTTTTTTGTTTTTAAAGTTTTCCTCTAATAGTTTTGCAGCTAAGGGATTTTCAATCTGTCTTCTAAGTTCCCTACTAAGTGACCTAGCACCATATTCAGGTTCGTAAGCATCATTTGCAATTTTGTTTATAACTTTTTTGTCTATAGCGATATTTATTTTCTGTTCAAGAAGTAGTTTTTTTAAATCCTCGGTTTGCAAAATAATTATTCTTTGAAGTTCATTAATAGATAATGGATCAAATTTTACTATTTCATCAATCCTATTTAAAAATTCCGGTCTAAAAATTGAGGATAATGCATTACTTATTGAATTTCCAAGAGTTTTTTGATCTTTTTGTAATTCTCCCTCATTTTTAGATATCTTTTGTGAATACTCCAGTATAGATTTACCAGCTAAGTTGCTTGTCATTATGATTACGGTATTTTTGAAGTCTACGGTCCTTCCTTGAGAGTCTGTTAATCTTCCTTCATCTAAGACTTGTAAAAGAATATTAAAAACTTCTGAATGTGCTTTTTCTATCTCATCAAGGAGTATTACTGAGTAGGGTTTACGTCTTACAGCTTCAGTTAATTGACCTCCCTCTTCATAACCAACATAACCTGGAGGAGCTCCCAAAAGTCTTGCTACGGCATTTTTCTCCATATATTCACTCATGTCTAATCTTAAAAGTGCGTCTTCTTCATCAAATAAAGCTGTTGCAAGAGATTTTGCTAATTCTGTTTTGCCAACACCTGTAGGACCCATAAATAAAAAAGATCCGATAGGTCTTTTAGGACTTTTCATACCAACGCGAGCTCTTCTAATTGCAGCAGATACAGCTCCTATAGCTCTTTCTTGTCCAATAACTTTCTCACCTAGTTCGGTTTCTAGATTGACTAATTTCTTACGTTCATTTGAAACTACCTTAGAAATTGGAATACCTGTAATTTTTGAGACAACATCAGCAATATCATCAGGTTCAACTTGATATTTAAAAGGGAAATTTCTATTTTTCCTTATTTTATTAAAGTTCTGTTCAACTTTTTGTATTTTGTTCTCTATTTCATTTAACTCTTCTTTAAGCTTTTCTAAATAATCCAAATCATTTTCAATTTCGCGATTTGATTTGTCTTTAATTTGTTTGGTTAGCTTATCTTCTTCTTTCATTAAGATAGATAATTGCTCCATTTCTTCACGCAAATTTTTCCAATTGTCCAAAAGAACGTTCAATTTTGCCTCTGATTGTTGCCTCATATTCAACAGTTTTTCTTGAGCTTCGATATCTTCTCCTTTTAAATTATTCAGTTTTTCATTAATAGTAAGAAGTTTGTTTTCTTGTTGGAGAATTATTTGAGGCTTTTTATTAGATTCGATTTTTAACTCTGCAGCTGCTTCATCAATTAAATCTATTGCCTTATCAGGAAGACATTTATCGCTGATGTATCTGTCGGCCAATTTTGCTGAAAAGTTTACAGCTTCTTCAGAAATTTTTATACCATGATGTGATTCATATTTCTTTTTGATACCTTGCAGTATTTTTGAGCTTAATTCTACTGAAGGTTCATTTACAGCTATCTTTTGGAAGCAATTATTTAATGCCTGATCTTTTTCG
The DNA here is from genome assembly GCA_003281365.1 of Prochlorococcus sp. AG-347-K18. Classification (GTDB taxonomy): domain Bacteria; phylum Cyanobacteriota; class Cyanobacteriia; order PCC-6307; family Cyanobiaceae; genus Prochlorococcus_A. Next base: position 203,912 of record QCCF01000001.1, on the reverse strand, counting down.
ATAGTTTCACGAAATTTCTCAGGTGTTGTTGTACCTATACATCTAAGTTCTCCTTCAGCCAGTAAAGGTTTTAAGATATTGCTAATGTCTGTAGAAGATCTGTCAGAACTTAATATTGAATGAATTTCATCAATAAATAGAATCATTCCTTGGCTTGGATTGTTTAGCTCCTGTATTATTAAGCTTAGCCTTTCTTCTAGTTGGCCTCTAAATTTTGTCCCAGAAACTAAAGCACCTAAGTCAAGCGAAATAATTTTAAAGTCTTTTAAAGAATCAGGAACTTTTTTGTCTACAATTAATTGCGCAAGTAATTTTGCAATTGAGGTTTTACCAACCCCAGGATTGCCGATAAGTATAGGATTATTTTTGTTTCTTCTGCATAGTACCCTCATTAAATTATTGATCTCATTTTCTCTCCCTAAAACGGGATCCAGTAACCCTTTTTTAGCTGATTCTGTTAAATCTTTTCCATAAATTGAAAGAGAATTTTCATCTTTCCCAACTTGTTTTTTGGTTTCAATTTGAAGTTTATTTTTGGGTAATGGAACAATAGCTTCTTTAAATTTTTCTTCTTTAACTAAAGTCTCTTTATTTGATTCAAAATTAGATTTATTATTTAATTCATGTACGTTCTCATAATTAAAAGAATCTCTTGATTGATTAATATTTGGGAAAAACTTTAGTTCTTCTTCTAATTTTTCCATAGAAAGGTTTCCTTCTTCAAAAACATAATTTCCAATTCTTAAATCTCTTCCAAGAGCAATTAGTAAATGAGGGATTTCTATGAATCTCGATCCCCATTGGATTTTAATCTGATTCGCATTATCTAATAAAATTTCTAAATCTTCTCCGATAGTAAAAATATCTGACTCATTTGTTGGTGTCTCTTCTAAAAAATCTTCTGTTATGTCTAAAACTGTATCTTGATCGATTGATAATTTTTCAATGAAAGTAAAGAATTCACTTGATGAGAACAATGTATGAATTATGTGTTCAATATTAAATTCGCTATGATCCCATTTTTTTGCTGTTTCTTCCCCTGATAAAAGAAGATTCCAACTGATATCGCTAAATAGTTCAGGACTGGATGTAAGTGTTTCTCTCATAAACTATAAAAACTATAGTTGATTATTAATTAATATTCTAAATAATACATGCATTAATTATCATCTAATAATTTTTAAATTGTAAGATGAATTGGAAAAAAATGTTTATGAGTGCTTGCATGGACTTTGGAATTAATAAAAGCTTTAACTAATATTTAAGTTGTTATGAAATTTTAAAAATTATAATTGGTTAACATATATATTTCAGATATTAGCCAAATAGTTCAGCTATTAATAGGATTTAAATAGTAATAATTAAATTGTGAAAGAAACTATTGATTTTCTTATTGATACTATTGAAGCAAGGCAAGTCCTTGATTCAAGAGGTAATCCAACTGTAGAGGCAGAAGTGTTTTTGGAATGTGGGGCAAGTGGTAGAGCAATTGTTCCCAGCGGAGCTAGCACTGGTGCTCATGAGGCACATGAATTAAGAGATGGTGGTTCAAAATATATGGGGAAGGGTGTTTTAAATGCTGTTAATAAAATTCATGAAACAATATCACCGGCTTTATGTGGTTTGTCAGCTTTAGATCAAACTGCAATAGATAAATTAATGATTGAAATTGATGGAACTCCTAATAAATCTAACCTTGGCGCAAATTCAATCCTTGCAGTAAGTCTTGCAACTGCCAGAGCATCAGCAAATGCTTTAGACGTTCCACTATATAGGTATCTTGGAGATCCATTATCCAATCTCCTTCCAGTCCCATTAATGAATGTAATAAATGGTGGTGCTCATGCCCCAAATAGTCTTGATTTTCAGGAATTTATGCTTGTCCCACATGGAGTTAATAATTTCAGTGAGTCATTAAGAATGGGTACTGAAATTTTTCACTCATTAAAATCATTACTTGATCAAAAAGGTCTATCTACTGCTGTAGGCGATGAGGGTGGATTTGCACCTAATTTATCATCAAGCGAAGAAGCAGGGGACTTATTATTAGAAGCAATTCAAAAGGCCGGATTTAAGCCTGGTGAGCAGGTATCTTTAGCTTTAGATGCTGCTAGTACTGAATTTTATAGCGATGGTATTTATAAATATGAAGGTAAAACTTTAAATAGTTCTGAAATGATTTCATATCTTTCAAGATTAGTTTCTAATTATCCAATAGTTTCAATAGAGGACGGTTTAGCTGAGGATGATTGGGAGGGTTGGTCAGAATTAAACAAAGAATTGGGAAATAAAGTTCAGCTTGTAGGTGATGATTTATTTGTTACTAATACAGAAAGATTAAGGAAAGGGATTATGGAAAAATCCGCCAATTCAATCCTAATAAAGGTAAATCAAATTGGAACATTAACTGAAACTTTAGAAGCTATTGAGTTAGCTAAAATGTCTGGTTTCACAAGTGTTATTAGTCATAGAAGTGGTGAGACTGAAGATACAACAATTGCTGATTTATCTGTGGCTACAAGATCGGGTCAGATCAAGACCGGCTCTTTGAGTAGAAGTGAAAGGATTGCAAAATATAATAGGCTTTTAAAAATTGAGGAGGAATTGGGAAATCAAGCAAGATTCGCTGGAGCTTTAGGGTTAGGACCTCAAAATATGTAGTTTTTTTAGCGCTTAAGTTTTTCTAAACGTGAGCCTTTTCTCATAATCAATTGGCATTTTATCCAATCAAAACTTATAGGTAGTGCAAAAAAAAGTGGCAACAATGCAAAGTTATTTTGTTTATTGGTTACAAGTAAAGCAGATGCAATTGATAGGCTTCCAATAAGAATTGAATGGCCTAACGTTTTTTGAGCAGTGAACATTTTTTTGAATTGTCTATCAGACTCTCCCATCCTAATTTGTAATTGTAAATCTCCCTGCTCTAATCTTTCTAAACTCTCGTCTATTCTTTTGGGAATTCCTACAGCTTTGGATCCTAGTTCACCAACTTGCCTGCCAAATTGGTTAATTAAATCGTTAGGGGTTTGATTATTAGAAGTCATAAGTTCTATTAAATAAGGCTTGGTAACTGATACTAGGTTAAACTCTGGGTCAAGCATTCTGCCAACTCCTTCAAAAGTTGATAAAGCTCTCATTACAAATATAAGATCTACTGGTAGTTGAAATGGTGTTTCATAAACAAGTTCATATAAATCTCCAGATAATTTTTCAATTATATTTGGACTAAATGGAGGAGTTAAGGCTTCTTTAAGCATTAATCTTACTAATCTTCTGACTGGTCCAATATCAATATCTTTTGAAATTAGCCCAGCTTGTTGTAATTGACTTACAAGCGATGAAGCATCTCTTAAAGCAGCAGCCTTAACCATCCCCCCTAATCTTGTCTGAAGATTATTTGAGATATTGCCCATCATTCCAAAATCATAAAAAATCAATTTACCTTCATTTGAAACTGCTAAATTCCCTGGATGAGGGTCTGCATGGAAAAAACCGTAATTTACTAATTGTTTTAAATAGCTGATGGCACCTATTTCGGCAATTTTTGGTAAATCAATTTCTTGTAATTGTAATTTTTCTAAATCGCTTATTTTTGTTCCTTCTAGATAACTTAAACAAAGCACTTTTTCACTGCTCATATCCCAAATTACTTCAGGAACTTCAACATTTTCATCATCAAGAAATTGCTGTCTAAATCTTGCTGCATATTGTGCTTCACAATTAAAATCAAGCTCCTTCATGAGAACTTTCCTGCACTCTTTAGCAATCTCAACCCAGTTTCTACCTCTACTCCAATTCTTATTTTTCTGTAATAATCCTGCTATTTGTTGCATTATGCCCAAATCGATAATAAACAATTCTTTTAAATTAGGTCTTTGAACTTTGAATACTACTTTCTTACCAACTTTTAAAGTCGCCCTATGAACCTGAGCTAGTGATGCTGATCCAACTGGATCACATATTATTTGATCTATTTCATTAAATTTAGATCCTAGTTCTTCTCTTATAGTTTCTTCAACTTGCGCAAATGAAAAATTAGGAACTTGATCCTGTAATTTAGACAATTCCTGTATCCAGGTATTAGGAATTAAATCAGGTCTTGCTGATAATAATTGTCCAATTTTAATAAATGCTGATCCAAGCTTTATTAATTGATTAGTAAACCACCTAGCTCTTTTAATTTGGATCCTACTTTTTTCATCGTTTTTATTTTGGAAAATTGTAAATCTAATATTATCTATCCATAAATTTATTAAAAGCGAAAGGAGAGTTATCCAAATAAGAGATGCCCTCTTCAATTTTTTTAAACGATAATGAAGAATTTGATAATTCATTTAATTTGATTATTTATATTTTTATTAAAGAGATCAATTTGTTTATTGATGCCTTCAATTTCATCTAATGCTTTTTTTATTTTGGAATCTTGATGAGTATTTGTAGACTCATTTTCTTGAATATTTTCGGCTTTTTCCAGTCTTGCTGCTTCTTCGATTATGGATTCTTTTAAATTATCAAATTCTTTTTTAAGAATTTCTGGAGCATCCTGAGCAATATTTGTTGCTTCTTCAATTTTTTCAACCAATATTTCATTAAATTTTTCGGTTACTTTCTTAATTGCAGCTTTTAAAAGGTAATCAGAGTTGGTCATAAAAAATATAATGTTTCAACGGCAATTGATTTTTCGATATGACCTAATAATAGATCAATACAGAACATTTCACGTAATTGATCATTTTGATAATTAATTTTTTATATTTTTCCTATGTAAGTTTGTTTCTATATTAAGCTTTTTTCTCTTTTTTCTTTTAACTTATATCTATATAAAGGTTCAGGTATTTAATTTAAAAATATCTTCTAACCAAAAACTCATCTAAATTAACTACCAAAAAAGGAGTTCTTAAAAATTGGAAATCATTGAGTCAGATGTAGTTATTATCGGAGGAGGTCCGGCAGGATGTACTTGCGCACTTTATACATCTCGTTCAAACTTAAAGACAGTAATTTTAGATAAAAATCCATCTGTTGGCGCCTTAGCAATAACTCATCAAATAGCTAATTATCCAGGTGTTCCAGTTGATATAAGTGGAGAGAGATTACTCACTCTAATGAGAGAACAGGCTGTGCAATACGGGACAGATTATAGAAGAGCGCAAGTGTTTGGAATAGAAGCTAGTGGAGAATGGAAAATGGTTTATACTCCCGAAGGCACTTTCAAAGCTAAAGCACTTGTACTTGCAAGTGGAGCCATGGGTAGGCCTGCATCATTTAAGGGGGAAGCAGATTTTCTTGGCAAAGGAGTAAGTTATTGTGCTACTTGTGATGGGGCTTTTTATAAAAATAGAGAAGTTGCCGTTGTTGGAGTGAACAAGGAGGCAATTGAAGAGGCAACTGTTCTAACTAAATTTGCATCTACTGTGCATTGGATTACATCAAGTGATCCTAAATCAGACAATGAAGAAGCAATGGAATTGATGGATAATTCAAATATAAAACATTGGAGTAGAACAAGACTATTGGAAATATTGGGCGATGATATGGGAGTGAATGGGGTTGTTGTAAAAAATAAACAAGAAGAAAATCCTATCAATTTAAATTTAGATGGAGTGTTTGTCTATATGAGTGGTTCAAAGCCCATTACTGATTTTTTAGGGGATCAAATTGCTTTAAAAGAAGACGGAGGAGTTATTGTTGATGACTTTATGTCTACAAACTCTGATGGAGTATGGGCTATTGGAGATATAAGAAATACACCATTTAAGCAAGCCGTAGTCGCGGCTTCCGATGGATGTATTGCTGCAATGTCAATTGATAGATACTTAAATAGTCGCAAAAGTATAAGAGTAGATTGGATTCATTCTTAAAAATAAATATTGCTTTTTTAATTTAAAGGGGTGTTGCTTCAGAAATATAAGCTACACCTCCGTAGTAACTTAGATCGTCCCTGATGTTATCTCTCATTTTATCTATCAATTCTTGTTCACAAAAAACAATTACATGAGCATTTGCTCCTAATCCCGTAAATTCCATATCTTCAGTAACAACTCTTTCAGGCCCTCTGCCCGTGGCGTGTTTCATAACCGTATATCCAGGAACATTAGCTTTTTCTAATGTTTTAATGATTGCATCTAGTTCTCTTTCACTAAATATCAAGTCTAATCTTTTCATTTTATAGAGGGGAAAATGGGATAATGGTATTTACTAAACTCATATATATGGGAATGCCAAGAACTATATTGAATGGGAAAGTTAGACCTAGTGTAGTTGAAATATAGTAACTAGATTTAGCTTCTGGAACTGTCATCCTCATCGCTGCAGGAACTGCTAAATAAGAGGCGCTTGCACATAAAACCACAAATAAAAGTGCGTTGCCAGTTCCTAAAGATAAAAATCTTGCAACGAAAACACCAATAAATGCGTTAAACAAAGGCATAAGAACTGCAAAGCCAATCAAGAATGAACCCGCATTCTTAAGTCTCGGCAATCTTTGAGCAGCGACTATTCCCATATCTAACAAGAAGAAGCATTCTGCTCCATAGAATAATTGTCCAGTAAAAGGTTCCATTTTTGCAATCCCTGAGGGATTACTGGAAGCAGTAAGAAATCCTACAATTAAGCTTGAGAGCAATAAATAAACTGAACCATTCAAAAGTGATTCGTGTAATATTGCGCTTAAATGCATTTTTCTTGATTTGGGTCTATTTTTAGGAGCTGCAAATTTCACAAGTAATAATCCAACAATTATTGCAGGAGATTCCATTAAAGCTAAGGCGCCAACCATAAACCCATCAAAGGCTATTTTTTGACTTTCCAAAAAACTTTCAGCGGAAATAAATGTAACAGCGCTAATTGAACCGTATGCTGCTGCTATTGCGGCTGAATTAAAGACATCAAACTTAAATCTCAAAATTAAAAATCCAATCAGCGGGATTACCAGTGACATCAGTATTGCAGCACTTAAAGTAGGCAATACTTGAGCTGTAAAACCACTTTTCTGTATCTCTATACCTCCCTTAAACCCAATAGCTAGTAGCAGATATAAGGAGAAGAGTTTAGGTAATGGAGCTGGTATTTCTAAATCAGATTTAAAGAGTACTGATATTGCTCCAATCAAAAAGAAAAGAACTGGTGGGGCTAATACATTTTGCAGAATTGGATTTATTTCCATAAATTCCTAGGCTATTTCATTTAGAGCAGTTTCTAAAGCTTCTTTTCTTGTTTCAATAATGCCTTCAACTCCAAACTTAGCTAATCTATCTTTTACTTTTTCATTAGCACCAGCAACAAATGCTTTTCTGGAATTATTTTTTGCTTCTTGCATCATATCCTCTATTGCCAGAGTCGCAGTAACTCCAAGTCGTGGAACATCAGTAATATCTAATATCAAAACTTTGTAGTTTCTTACAAGCATCATTCTCTCAGATATGCCTTTAGCTGCTCCAAAACTAAGTGGCCCTTTAAGTCTAAATAGCATTACCTCGCCTGAACATCTATCTAGAAGTGCTTTTTCATCAGCAGGCAAAGCATTTTTCCCTTGATCATCTTGTGATAAAGGATTATCTTCATCCATTCCTTCTAGTTGAGTTTCGGTTATTGAATCAATAGTGAGCATATTTGCTATAAATACACCCACTAAAACTGCCCAAATTAAATCCCAAAAAACAGTCATTAAAAGTACGCCGTACATTACTACTGATGTTTTTAAAGATAATTTGTGAGCCCTCCTCAAGAATCCCCAATCAATAATATCTAGGCCTACTTTTATAAGAATTCCTGCTAGCAATGCAGTTGGTATTTGCTCAGCTAAAGGTCCTGCACCAACTAAAACTATCAACAACACAACCGAGTGAACCATACCAGAAATTGGAGTTGATCCTCCAGATTTAACATTTATAACTGTTCTCATAGTTGCGCCTGCTCCAGGTAAACCTGAAAATAGACCTGCAACAGCATTTCCTATCCCTTGACCAATAAGTTCTCTATCTGAATTATGCTTTGTTTGAGAGATATTATCTGCTACTAGAGATGTTAGTAAGGAGTCAATTGCACCAAGTACTGCTAGTACTAATCCTGCTTTGAAAATAATTGGGAAATATTGATTAAAACTTGGGAAATTTAAAGATGGGACACCCCTTGGAATTTCTCCAATTCTATCAATAGCTCCATCTCCAAAAATTAATATTGATATTGGGGTAACTATCAATAGGGCTAAGAGAGGAGAAGGAACCCACTGACTTATTTTCCTAGGAGTAAGAAATACTATACCTAGTGTCATTATTGCTACTCCAATAGCAGCACCATTTGGCTGGAAATTTGAAAATACAGTAGTTAAAGATTCTACTACTCCACCTCGAGTGCTAATTCCAAGTAATGGTCCAATCTGAAGCGCAATGATTATTACTCCAATACCAGACATAAATCCTGAAACAACAGAATATGGAACTAAAGTAATGTATTTACCTAGTTTTAGAATCCCGAATAATATTTGCAGTAAGCCGCCAATGACTACCGCTGCCATAACTAAAGGCAAAATTTGTCCGGCTGAAAGATCTCGTGGAACTCCTACTGCTGCTAAGCCTGCTACTACCCCTGCAACAGTAACACTCATGGGACCGGTAGGCCCACTAACTTGAGCAGGTGTTCCGCCGAATAATGCTGCTAAAAAACCAACTACTACTGCTCCATATAGTCCATAAATTGCTCCGCCAGGCCCTAACGCAGCATTACCAAAAGCAAGAGCGAGAGGTAGAGCCACTACTGCAGCTGTGATGCCTCCAAGAATATCGCCTCTTACATTTTCCAGATGAAATCCATTAATTATTTTCAAAGATGCTCTCCTTAAAATAAACACTTAACTAGAAAATATTATCTCTTAATGACGTAAATTTGTGAAAAATGAAGTTTGTGCAAAATATTTTTGTAACTTTTTTTCTCATATTTAATAAATTTAAGTTAATTTTCCTGAACAAAAGTTGTCTCTGATTGATGTATGTGTGAGGCAAGCGATTAATGTATTAAATAAATATTTTAAAATTAAATAATATCCAAATGAATTCGATTATTCGTCCTAGAAGATTAAGAAGAACTGAGGCAATTAGAGAAATGGTTAGAGAAAACCATCTAAAGGCATCGGACTTTATATATCCATTATTTATTCATGAAAAAGATTTTAAAGAGGAAATTTCAGCAATGCCAGGAACTTATAGATGGGATATTAATGGCTTAATAAAGGAGGTTACTAGGGCATGGGAATTGGGAATAAAGTGTGTTGTTCTTTTCCCAAAAATTAACGATAGCTTAAAGACTGAAGATGGAGCAGAATGTTTTAATGAAGCCGGTTTAATACCTAAAGCTATTCGAATATTAAAAAAAGAGATTCCAGAAATGGCAATTATGACAGATGTTGCCTTAGACCCATACTCTTGTGATGGTCATGATGGATTAGTTGATGAAACTGGGAAAATATTGAATGACGAAACAGTCGAAATTTTAAAAAAACAAGCTTTAACACAAGCTAGTGCTGGAGCAGATTTTATTGGCCCCAGTGACATGATGGATGGGAGAGTTGGGGCAATCAGAACTTCTCTTGATAGTCAAGGGTTTAGTGATGTAGGTATTATTAGTTACACAGCAAAATATTCATCAGCATATTATGGCCCATTTCGAACTGCTTTAGATTCAGCTCCAAGAGAAAATAGTAAAAAAATAATTCCTGATAATAAATCTACATATCAAATGGATCCTGCCAATGCAAAAGAGGCTTTAATTGAATCTGCATTGGATCAGTATGAAGGAGCTGATATTTTGATGGTAAAACCAGGAATTTCATACTTGGATATTGTTTATAGATTAAGTACCTTTTCAAATAAACCTATTGCTGCATACAACGTTAGTGGGGAATATTCTATGGTAAAGTCTGCAGCTATGAAGAACTGGATTAACGAAAAAGATATTGTTTTAGAAACATTGCTTAGTTTTAAAAGAGCAGGGGCAAAATTAATACTCACTTATCATGCTTGTGATGCATCTCAATGGTTGCAGGATACTTAAAAACTCATTATTGACAAAAATTTAGTTTATTCTTAGGTAAGTAATAAATTAACTAATTTGTTTTGAAGTTTTCGCAAGGAGTAAATAGGATTGGTCACATTGCACTTAGAGTAGAGAATCTCGAAAGGGCTAAATCTTTTTATATTAAGCTGGGTATGAATTTAGTTTGGGACGATAAAGATTGGTCTTATTTAGAAGCTGGTAAAGGGAAAGATGGACTTGCGTTGTTAGGACCTAATTACAAAGCTGCCGGTCCTCACTTTGCCTTTCATTTTGAAAATAAAAAAGAAGTGGTAAATATTCAAAATGATTTAAAAAATTCTGGTGTAAAAGTTGGCCCCTTACATGAACATAGAGATGGAACAGCATCTTTTTATATGAAGGATAGTGAAGGAAACTGGCTCGAGATGCTTTATGTTCCTCCTGAAGGGATTCAATCGAATGTTTGATTCTTTTTTTTTTGTATGCAAGAGAAAAGTTATTTTAAAAAATCATATTCAGATAACACCTTAGAAGAAGAATCTTTAAGCCTTTTAGAGTGGAATTCATTAAAAACTCATTTATCTTCTTTCGCCTCAACGGAAATGGGTAAACGAGCAATTTTAAGCTTTGTTATCCCTTCAGAATACCAAGCATCTAAAAGACTTTTGAATGAAACTGTTGAAATAAATGAGCTAGAAAACAATTTAGATAAATCAATTAGTTTTTCTGGTGTTTTTGATATTAGTAGAAATATTGAAATTTGTTCCAAGGGAGGCGTAATTTCATCTTCTGAATTATTAGAAATAGCGAAAACAATTGCTACAGCACGATATTTAAAAAAAATCTTATTAGATTTTGAACAAAGGCCTTATATTTCATCATTTACAAAAAATTTAATTGACCATCAGAATATCGAAACGATTTTTAAAAAAGGCATTGAATCTAATGGAAGGATTTCAGATAATGCTAGTAATGAACTATCTATTCTTAGAAAAGAATTATTATCTAAGAAACTTGAAAGAAAAATATTAGTTGAGAAATTTATTCAAAAAAATTTAGCTTATTTGCAAGATACTACTATTGGAGATCGATATGGAAGGCCAGTCTTAGCAGTGAAAGTTAATTATGTAGATAAATTTAAAGGCATAATTCATGACTCTTCATCTTCAGGAAATACATTATATTTTGAGCCTGATAGTTTAGTAACTAAAGGTAATAAGATTGCTTCTTTAGAAGCTAGGATCACAGCAGAAGAATTCAAATTACTTAAGAAATGGTCCCAAGTTGTTAGTGATAATTCAGAGAATCTCATTGAAATGGCATCTATTTTATTGAGATTAGAAAATGCTCTAACTCGTTCAAGATATTCCAAATATATTGGAGGAAAAACTCCTACGTTTGAGCAAAATCCTATTATTTCTTTAATTGGTTTTTCTCATCCTTTATTAATTTGGGAACATAAGAAAAAAGGAGCTCCTCCCCCAGTGGCTGTCGATTTTCATATAAATAGAAATATTAAGGTTGTAGCTATTACAGGCCCAAATACTGGAGGTAAAACGGCAGCTTTAAAAGGTTTGGGTTTGTCTTTACTAATGGCTAGATCAGGATTATTGATACCTTCAACTAATAATCCTGTTATCCCTTTTTGTCCAAATATATATGTGGATATAGGAGATAATCAATCATTAGAAGAGAATTTATCTACCTTCAGTGGACATATATCTCGCATAAAAGAGATATTAGATTCACTTGATAATAAGAAAGGATTATCAGTTGTTTTGTTAGATGAGATTGGATCTGGTACAGATCCTCTTGAAGGAAGTGCTCTTGCGATGGCTTTATTAAAAGAATTTGCAAATAAATCTGATATCACTTTGGCAACTACACATTATGGAGATATTAAGGCTCTAAAATATAATGACTCCAGATTTGAAAACGTATCAGTTGCATTTGATGAGGATTCTTTAAAACCAAAATATATACTCAATTGGGGCATACCTGGGAGAAGTAATGCTTTGTCCATTTCAAAGAAAATTGGTCTCGATGAAAGCATACTCAATGAAGCTGCAAATTATCTTAAGCCAAAAGAAGTTGATAATATTAACAGTATTATTAAAGGACTTGAGGAAGAGAGGATTAAACAACAGAATTCTGCAGAAGCTGCTGCAGAACTGATTGCAAGGACTGAAATATTACATGATGAACTGAAGAGAAATTATGAATATCAAAAAATAAATGCTGAAAAAATTCAGGAAATTGAAAGGTCTAAATTATCAAAACATATTCTATCCGCTAAAAAAGAGGTAATAGATTTGATTAAAAAATTAAGAGACAAAAATGTTAACGGAGAGGATACGAGAGTTATTGGAAAAAGATTAAAGGAAATTGAGACGGAACATTTAACCCAAAAAAAATTTGAAAAGTCAATATCATGGAATCCTCAGGTAGGCGATTTTGTAAAAATTAAAAGTTTAAATAGTACTGGACAAATTATAGATTTAGATAAAAAAAGTGGTTTTTACGAAGTTAAGTGTGGTTCATTCAGAAGCACATTATCCTTAAATGACTTTGAAGGTATTAATGGAGAAAAACCTAATTTCAAAAGGTCAAAAATTGAGATCAATTCTACAAGAGAAGATTTTTCTTTTTCTAAAATTAGAACAAGTAAAAATACAATTGACGTAAGAGGGCTAAGAGTTCATGAAGCCGAAATAATTATTGAGGAGAAAATTAGAAAATTTCATGGACCGCTATGGATTGTTCACGGAATTGGAACAGGAAAATTAAAAAAAGGACTAAGAAATTGGTTATCAGGTTTAAATTATGTTGATAAGATTGAAGATGCAGCCAACAATGAGGGTGGCCCTGGTTGCAGTATTGCGTGGGTAAAATAAAATTTAAAATACCTAGAAAAAAATTTAATAAGTGTAATTAAGTGCAATTTATTGATCAAGCCAACATTATTCTTAAAGCAGGAAAAGGTGGAAATGGAATAGTTTCATTTAGAAGAGAAAAATTCGTCCCTGCTGGAGGACCTTCGGGTGGCAATGGTGGCAGAGGGGGTTCAGTTATTTTGATGGCTGATAACAATCTTCAAACATTATTAGATTTCAAATTCAAACGTGAAATAATTGCTGAAGATGGATGCAAAGGAGGTCCTAATAAGAGATCAGGTGCTTCAGGTGATGATACAATCCTTAAAGTTCCCTGCGGCACAGAAATAAGGGATATTAAAACTGGCATTATTTTAGGAGACCTAACTAAAGATAAACAGAGTTTAACTATTGCCATTGGAGGAAGAGGTGGACATGGTAATGCTTACTATTTAAGTAATCAAAATAGAGCCCCAGAATCATTCACTGAAGGAAAAGATGGCGAAATATGGGAGGTTCAATTAGAACTAAAACTTCTTGCAGAGGTTGGGATTATAGGGCTTCCAAATGCTGGGAAAAGTACTTTGATTTCCGTTGTATCATCTGCCCGTCCAAAAATTGCAAATTATCCTTTCACAACTCTAATACCTAACTTAGGTGTAGTAAGAAAAATTGATGGAAATGGTTGCCTTTTTGCGGATATTCCTGGATTAATATCTGGCGCAGCTGATGGAGTAGGTTTAGGGCATGATTTTTTAAGGCACATCCAAAGAACGAAGATACTTGTTCACTTAATTGATGCAATTGCTGAAAATCCTTTACATGATTTTGAAGTAATTGAGCAAGAATTAAAAAAATATGGGAAAGGTCTTTTAGATAAGGAGAGGATAATAGTTTTGAATAAAATTGAGTTGGTAGATGAAGTTTATTTGAAAATAATTACAAAAAAGTTAGAAGATTTATCAAAAAAGAAAGTTTTAGTTATTTCTTCATCTTTGAAAAAAGGTTTATCTTCACTGCTTTCTGAAGTATGGAAAAGGATATAACTTAAATAAAAAAAATTTTTGTAAAAAAATATACTTGATTTAATAATGAAAATTAGTCATAAATAAGATACTTCTTTTAAAATAATATGAATTTCTATAGTTGCTTTGATGAACAAGGAAATATAATAGCTAGATGTCAAACCATAAAAGATATTGAGGTTTTGAAGAAAATGGGAAGACCAATTGTAGAAGTCAAGGAAATGAAAAATGAAGAGTCGGTTGTATGTTCGCTGACAGGAAGTCCATCCGACTTTAATAGAGATTACTAATAAAATAAACAAATAAAAAAAGGGCTTGAAAAGCCCTTTTTTTAAGGATTATCTATCAAAAGAAAACTTAGTCATCATAAACGAGACATTCTGGTTCATCGGGGTTGGCATCGCAGAATAGTTCTAGTGCATTAGGATCATGTTTGTCGTCTGGATGATGATCCTTATATTCTTCGAGTTCTTTTAGCTCTTCAGTTAAATGTCTGACCTTTGGAAGATTGCCCTCTGCTTTTGCAGATTCGATTTCCGATTGATCTTTTTGGATGTGTTCGTCAATGGATTTCATTTTAAGCTTTTCATACTTTAGTAGACATACATAACATAGTTAATTTCGAATGAAATTGCATTATCTATGAACTAAATAAGTGTTCATTACAACATCAATTCTTTTTTTGAAATTGATTTATGTGTTTTTAGGACTCTAATCTCATTATTTCCTCTAGCGATGGTAAAACTGGGATTAGTTGATTTGGGTTTAAAGGGAACAAAGCTTTGTAGTAATCTTTTTTCCATTGATTGTCGAAGCAGGTCTTATTTACACTAGATAATTTAAAGAATTTTAATCTCCATTCAATAATCTTTTCAAAACTTGATAGTTCTTGTTCAGTACATTTGAAAAGTTTGCTATATATCAGTTCCCATCTTATGAGCGTTGGGAAAAGGTAAATATCTGCGTAGGTTAACTCTTTTCCAAATATCCAGTCCCCTTTGTTTCTCTGTAATAAATTTTCAACTTCATTTATAGCTGTGAAAAGATTTTGACTTGCTTTTTCATAAGCTGACTGGTTTCTGGCAAATCCACATTTATATACGCCATCATTGATATTGTTATTAATTAAATCTAAAAATTTTTGATTACAGTCTTCAATAGTTAGTGTTTGATACTTTGATTCAATTTTTATCGAATTGAGTAGTTTTATTATCTGGGAACTTTCATTAGACAAAATTTTGACTTCATCTTTTTCAAAACTGATTAAAAGTGGCAATGTCGCTCTAAAAACAATCTTTTTATGAGCTTTTTTGTAGAGGTCTGAAAGTCTCATACATCCATTAATGTTTGTATTAAAAATCCATTCGCCATGCTCAATATCTGCTTTTAAAAAAATAATTTTAACTTTATTAAATAGTTGTTTTACTTCGTAGACGATTAAAGTTCTTTGACACCACGGACAAGAATTCCCTACCAATAAATAAATTTGTCCTTTCTCATTGTTAATGTCGTATTCACTATCAATTGTAATGCCCTTAGGCCTTTTATAATTACCGTGTAAGTCTGAAGGTGCGAAGCCATTCATTAATTGGGTCCAAAACCAAAACCAGAGTTTTTTGGAGGCCTTAATTAAGTATTTATTTTGCATAAATTTATTTTTCAAGAAAAAATGACTGTTCAAAGAATACTTATCGTTTCAGGAACTCATGGGAATGAAATTAATCCTATTTGGGCTCTTAAGCAATTTAATACAGAGGAAAATAGTTTAAATCATGGTATTGAGTATGAGTACATCATAGGCAATCCTGTTGCCTATGAAAAAGGATGCAGATATATAGATAATGATTTAAATAGATCTTTTAAAAAAAATAAAAGTCATGATCAAAACAAGAATAATGTTTATGAAATTAATAGAGCAAATTTTTTAGTCGATCAATTTGGAATCCATGGATCTAAGCCCTGCCAAATTGCTATCGATTTGCATACTACAACCGCAAATATGGGTACAAGTATTGTCATGTATGGGAGGAGATTCAAAGATTTTTGTTTAGCTGCATTACTGCAGAACAAATTTGGATTGCCTATTTATTTACACGAAAAAGATAAAGCACAAACAGGCTTTCTTGTAGAAGCTTGGCCTTGTGGTCTAGTTATTGAAATAGGAGCTGTAGCCCAGAATTTTTATGATCCAATAATTATAGATAGATTTTTGATAATTATAAGTTCCCTAAGGGAAGAGATAGATAAATTAAAAAACAACATTATAGAATTACCAAAGGAATTAGTTGTTCATGTTCATCAAGGGAGTATAGATTATCCAAGAGATGAAAAAGGAGATATTGATGGCCTAATTCATCCTGAGAGAATAAACCAAGATTGGAAAATGATTAAAAAAGGAGATCCATTATTTCTTGATAGCCGAGGAATAATTCATAAATATGATGGAGACCAATTGATTTGGCCTGTTTTTATTGGCGAAGTCGCTTATAAGGAAAAAAAAATTGCCATGAGCTATACAAAAAAAGAAGTTATCTATTCTAAAAAAAAATGGGTAAAAGAGTTTGAAAGCCTTTAAATTAAGAAACCAGAACAATAAATTGCTGACGTTTAATAAGTATTTTTTATTTAATAGATAAGTTTATTTAATATTCAATATTTTTATTTTTTTTCAAATACTTAAACTTTAAAAACCTAAATTCTCTCGCTCCAATATATAGTAGCTCCAAAAGCCTCTAATTGCAGTCTTCTATGCTTAGCCTCTCTTAGGGAAACTACCTCACTCGATCTTTTTCCATTGAGAAGCCATTCAATTTTTACCAAGTTGAATCCTCAATAATTAAGAAAATATTAAGACATGGAAGTTCTTTTCTTTTATTTTTCAAAAAATAAGTTTACTTAAATAGATGATATTTACACATTTTTAGCGATTTTGGTCTAAAATCTTCGAAGCGGAAATTTTTTCCGTTTTTATATACACGTCTCGTACTAGAGACATACTTTACGAACTCATGACAACTATTCAGCAGCAGCGTTCTTCGCTGTTAAAAGGTTGGCCACAGTTTTGTGAGTGGGTAACATCAACTAACAACAGAATTTATGTTGGTTGGTTCGGCGTCTTAATGATTCCATGCCTACTTACAGCAGCGGCTTGCTTCATCGTTGCATTCATCGCAGCACCACCAGTAGACATCGACGGAATTAGAGAACCAGTCGCTGGTTCATTCCTATATGGAAACAACATCATCTCAGGTGCAGTTGTTCCTTCATCTAACGCTATTGGTCTACACTTCTACCCAATTTGGGAAGCAGCAACTGTAGATGAGTGGTTATACAATGGTGGTCCTTACCAGCTTGTAATTTTCCACTTCCTAATTGGTATCTCAGCATACATGGGAAGACAGTGGGAGCTTTCATACCGTTTAGGTATGCGTCCTTGGATCTGTGTTGCATATTCTGCACCAGTTTCAGCAGCTTTCGCAGTATTTCTTGTATACCCATTCGGTCAAGGTTCATTCTCTGACGGAATGCCTCTAGGTATCTCTGGAACATTCAACTTCATGTTCGTTTTCCAGGCAGAGCACAACATTCTTATGCACCCATTCCACATGGCTGGTGTTGCTGGTATGTTCGGAGGATCTTTATTCTCAGCTATGCATGGTTCACTTGTTACTTCATCTCTAATCAGAGAAACAACTGAGACAGAGTCTCAGAACTATGGTTACAAGTTCGGACAAGAAGAGGAAACATATAACATCGTTGCAGCTCATGGCTACTTCGGTCGTTTAATCTTCCAATATGCAAGTTTCAACAACAGCAGAAGTCTTCACTTCTTCCTAGCTGTATTCCCAGTTGTTTGTGTATGGTTAACTTCAATGGGTATCTGCACAATGGCATTTAACCTTAACGGTTTCAACTTCAACCAGTCAGTTGTTGATGCAAACGGTAAGATTGTTCCTACATGGGGTGACGTTCTTAACAGAGCAAACCTAGGTATGGAAGTAATGCACGAGCGTAACGCTCACAACTTCCCACTTGATCTAGCAGCAGCTGAGTCTACAACAGTAGCTCTTTCAGCTCCAGCTATCGGTTAAGCTTAAAGTTCTTAAATTTAAAGTCCCCTTTTAGGGGGCTTTTTTTTTGTTTAATTTTCAATTGGTTTCATATAATGTTTATATATAGATAAAACATTTGATATTTCTATGAGTAGTAGTTTTGGAAAAATTTTTCGTGTTAGTACTTTTGGAGAATCACATGGTGGTGCAGTGGGAGTTATCCTTGATGGATGTCCCCCTAAGTTAAAAGTAGATATAAGCCTTATACAAAATGAATTAGATAGGCGCAGACCTGGCCAAAGTGATATTACAACACCAAGAAATGAAGAAGATAAACTTGAAATATTGAGTGGAATAAAGGGAGGGTTAACACTTGGAACTCCAATAGCGATGTTGGTAAGAAACAAGGATCAAAGACCAGGAGATTATGATAATTTGGATCAAGTATTTAGACCTTCTCATGCAGATGGTACATATCATCTGAAATATGGAATTCAGGCAAGTTCTGGTGGTGGTAGAGCCTCTGCAAGAGAAACAATTGGAAGAGTAGCTGCTGGTGCTGTAGCAAAACAATTATTAAAAAACTTCTGTAACACTGAAATACTATCTTGGGTAAAACGTATACATGATATTGATTCTGATATAAATAAAGAAAAAATTTCTCTCAACAAAATAGATTCTAATATTGTTAGGTGTCCTGATGAACAGGTATCAGCAGAAATGATAGAGAGAATTAAGCAATTAAAGCGTCAAGGAGACTCTTGTGGCGGTGTTATTGAATGTCTAGTAAGAAATGTCCCTTCTGGTCTTGGAATGCCTGTTTTTGATAAATTAGAAGCTGATTTAGCGAAGGCTTTGATGTCTTTGCCTGCCACAAAAGGCTTTGAAATAGGTTCAGGTTTCCCCGGAACTTACTTAAAAGGAAGCGAACATAATGATGCCTTCATTAAATCTGATGACATTAGGAAGTTAAGAACAATATCCAATAATTCAGGCGGTATACAGGGAGGAATAAGTAATGGCGAAAATATTGAGATGAAGATAGCTTTTAAACCTACAGCAACTATCGGGAAAGAACAGAAAACAGTAAATGCTGAAGGAAAAGAAGTTTTGATGAAAGCAAAAGGGAGACATGATCCATGCGTTCTACCAAGAGCAGTTCCTATGGTTGATGCTATGGTAGCTTTAGTACTTGCTGATCATTTACTATTGAATCAAGCTCAATGTGGCTTAATCGATAATTAGTAGTTTTGTTAAATAAATTATATTTTCTTTGATTTAATTATTTTTGAGCCATTCATATATTTTTGGATCAAATTTTTTTTTAATAATACCTTTATCTCCAATCACGATTGCTTTATATCCTAAAGATTGATAAGTTTTTACATCATTGATTGATAGGCCTCCAGCAGCAATGAAATCAATACTTTCAAAGTTGAGTATATCTATGGAACTAGCTTTACTTTTTATTGGATAAATTTTGATAATGTTGCAATTTAAATTTATCGCTTCCTCAAGATCTTTTAAATTTTTAATTCCAGGTATTAATAAATAATTTTTTGACTTCGAATAATTAAAAAGATCTTTATCCCAAAATTTCATCATAGAAAAATTTAATCCAATTTTTAATGAATCTTCTATTGATTGCTTATTAACTATGGAGGCAGAGCCTAAATTAATTTGTGGAAAATTGAGTTTGATTTCGGATACAAAATCAAACCACTTTTCGTTGTTTGACCAACTTATTTCAATATTTTTTAATCCTAATTTTACTAAGGTTCCTAATTCTTTAAAAAATGAATTTCTTATATAAGTATTTGAGTAAATATTATCTTCCGGGTTTATGAGTAAAAAAAAAGATTCTTTTAGAAGTAAGTTAGAAAAAGAATCTTCTTTAATATTCATTAAATATTTATTTTTTAAACTAGATATAATTAGCTACTTTAACTTCTGATCGGTTGAGCAAGTCTTGGATATCTTCAGTGTCTATAGTTTCTCTTTCAATTAGCATTTGAGCCATTTCGTCAAGAATAGTTCTATTATCTGTTAAAACTTTTGTAGCTCTCTTATAGGCAACATCAACAAGCTCTGAAACCTCTACATCAATTGTTGCGGCTGTGTCTTCAGAGAAGTCTCTTGTAGAACTCATATCTCTTCCTAGAAACATTCCACCTTGAGATTGACCTAGAGCGACTGGACCAATTTTGTCACTCATCCCGAATTTAGTGATCATTTGTCTTGCTACATTGGCGACTTGTTGTAAATCATTTGAAGCTCCAGTTGTTACCTCTTCTTCTCCATAGACTATTTCTTCAGCGACTCTTCCACCAAGAGCTACAGCCATTTGATTTTGAAGGTAAGATCGAGAGTAAAGACCAGATTCCATTCTTTCTTCACTTGGGGTAAAGAAGGTTAGACCTCCAGCTTGACCTCTAGGAATGATTGAAACTTTTGCTACTGGATCATAATCAGGCATTAATGCTCCAACGAGTGCATGACCAGCTTCGTGATAAGCGACTAATTCTTTTTTCTTATCACTGATGACTCTATCTTTCTTTTCTGGGCCAGCCATAACTCTTTCAATTGCATCACCGACTTCATCGTTACTTACTTTATCTAAATCTTTTCTGGCTGCTAGTATTGCTGCTTCATTTAAAAGATTAGCTAAATCTGCACCAGTAAATCCTGGTGTTCTTCTAGCAACTTTATCTAAATCAACGTCTTTTGAAAGAGTTTTATCTTTAGCATGAACATTTAAGATCTGCAATCTTCCAGCATAATCTGGTCTATCTACTGTTACCTGTCTATCGAATCTTCCAGGGCGCATTAAAGCTGAATCTAAGACATCTGGTCTGTTGGTGGCAGCAACTATTATTATTCCTGAATTACCTTCAAAACCATCCATTTCGGTTAGGAGTTGATTTAATGTTTGTTCTCTTTCATCATTTCCTCCGCCCATACCAGCACCTCTTTGTCTTCCAACTGCATCTATTTCGTCAATAAACACTATACAAGGAGCGTTCTTTTTGGCTTGTTCAAAAAGATCTCTAACTCTGCTAGCTCCAACTCCTACAAACATCTCTACAAATTCTGAACCAGATATTGAGAAAAAAGGAACACCTGCTTCTCCAGCCACTGCTTTTGCTAACAATGTTTTTCCTGTACCTGGAGGGCCAACAAGAAGAACTCCTTTTGGGATTTTTGCTCCTACTGCAGTAAATCTATCTGGGCTCTTAAGAAAATCTACAACTTCAGTGAGTTCTAATTTTGCACCTTCGACACCAGCAACATCTGAAAAGGTTACTTGAGTAGATGGTTCCATTTGCAGTCTAGCTTTGCTCTTGCCAAAACTCATGGCAGGGTTACCACCTCCAGCATTACCACTTTGGGATCTCCTGAAAAGAAAAAATAGGCCTCCAATCAGAAGTACTGGGAAAATTAAGCTACTTACAGCCTGTTGCCATGGATTGGCTAATTTTGTAGGAGTTACAGCTATATCAACATTATTCTCAGTCAGTATTTTTAATAAATCTTTGTCAGGGGCTAAATTGACCTCAGACCTGCTACCATCATTTTCAACAACTTGAGCTGTGGCATTATCTGGAGATATTAGGACTCTACTGATTTCTTTATCTTGCACTGCCTCAATAAAATCACTATATCTCAAGGTCTTTGTAGAACTTTCAGTACTAGGTTTATCAAAAACTGAAGTACCAATGAAAATTACAGTAATAACAGCTAGGACATAAAGTCCTACGTTTCTCCAACGTTTGTTCACGATAAAAAATCTTTAATAAATCTATAATACTAATAATTAAGCAATATTAAGAGCGTCTTAGAACATCTACTACACTTTTGAATGCAAACCATTCAGGAATTGGTTCGCCATTTCTCAATTTTTTTCTAAATTCAGTACCACTAAGCTTCATAATTTCATAATTAAATTCTTTGGCTTCTTCAGCTGTTATATATCCTTTTTCCTTCGTATAAACTAAATTTTTTGAAGGAACAGTTTGCATCATCAATTCATCTGCACAATTATTAGCAAAATTTTGGGCGTCATATGGACCATAAAAATCTTCACCAGTTGATGACGACTTACAACCAGCCATATCTCTACCGATAATAAAGTGGGTGCAGCCATAATTTCTTCTTATTATCATATGTTGAAGAGCTTCTCTTGGGCCTGCCATATGCATGGAATAAGGTAAAAAAGCCCATTTTATTCTTTCATCAGATATTTCCTCTTCTAATTCTTTATAGGTCAAATATCTAACTTTTCCAGGGATATCATCTTGTTGAGTTGGTCCACAAGTTGGATGAACTAAAACAACTGAGTTAGCGGAGACATTATCTGAAAGTAAGGCATTAGTGAATAATTCATAATGTGCTCTATGAATTGGATTTCTGCATTGAAATGCAACTACATCATGATTTGAGGGCAGCGTAGATCTAACTTCTGCTGGGGTTTTGCAGGGGAATTCTCTTATTGGTAGTTCGAAACCATAAACTCTTCCTCCTATATAAAATCTCCCTCTCTCGTTAAAAATCATCTTAACAGCAGGATGGTCTAAAGAATTAGTACCATAACAAAGTTCAGCTTCTAAGGATTTTTCAGGCTCCCATTTAGAGCTAACTTCTAAAACTGCTATTTTTTGTTTTTTATAAGTAAGCAATATTGTCTCTCCAGCTTTTACTTCTTCATTATTTGAATCAAAAACAATAGGCAAGCCAAAAAGCAAGCCGTTTGTATTTCTATTATTTTTAATTACCGAATTGTAGTTTTTTTCATTCATAAAACCTTCCAATGGAGAAAAAGCTCCAACCATTAAAAGTTCTACATCGCATGCATTTCTCTCGCTACATTCAAACTCATAAGTAGCTTTAGAGATAAGATCATTTTTAAGTTTTTTATCTTTGATAATTAAATTTTTTAGTTCCCCTCCATAAGGCGGTATTAGTCCATTAGTATCTCTTTTAGTTTTTTGTTGTAATTCCATTTTTTAAATTGATAAAGAAAATTTTTGAAAAAAAAAGAGGGGTTTAACCCCCTTTTTCTCTTAAGTAGGATTTATGCCTTTCTTCCGTAAAGCTCCCCAATTATTTTTACATCAAGTGGATCCTTTGAACCCATATCTGTATCTGAAGGTTGGATAGCTTCAAAAGTACCAGCAAATTCGTCTGTGTCAGAATCTACATTGTTGATTGAAAGGGTAATAACGCCAGTACCATTTACATCAACTTTAATATTTTCTTTTGCAAGTTCTTCGTCATCTCCTCCTAATGCAACTAAACCTTGAGCATATTCAACACCAGTATTTTTAGCTCTTGCCTTAGGATCTAGAAAGTCACCAGTTCTGTAGTTAGGTGTAAATGTTGAACCATTAACCTCAGTGCCTGGTTCAATAGATGAAGGTAAATCAGCTGTAAGATCTTTTGCTGAGAATGCAAATGGCACCTCTAAACCACCAGGAGTTAATACAGTAATAAGTTGAAAATCAATACCACCCTTTTCAGTGAAAGTTCCTGAATCTATATCTCCATAAACTTCTGTCACTGTGGTGTTATTTCTAGGACTAATAATTTTTGTAGAAACAAATTCTGCAGCTTTTCGTTTTGTTCCTGGCACTTTTACATAAACTTCTGTTGGATGCATGCATATTCCTTTAAGGCTATCTCCATTCCCTAGAGATATTGATCCGACTAGAGATGAGTCTAATGTAGGGCAATCATTAGCTTTTCCTGTGTTAACAACATCTGTGAATTGTGCATTTCCTCTTTCAGAAAAAGCAAATGTTTTAAAAGGTACGAAAGCAAAAGTTATACAAATTGAAATAACAAAAGCTAAGAAAGAACGAATTCTCATAATTAAAGTTGCAGTAAAGTTCTGTGACGATAGATTAAAGGTCATCTAATAAGTTCAGTACGGATATTACAAGGGAAAGGACTATAAAAGATAGGACTTTTAAATCCTCGAAACAACCCGTAGCTTTTTAGATTTTAAAAAACTTGAATTATTTTAAGCTATCACATTATTTTTAATGATTAAGATTACAAAAAAATACAAATAAAAATTTTTTTTTAATTTTTTATTGAAATAATTTGGGTTATTAATTTATTTGCTAAATCAATTTTGGATGTTTTGTTAATGTAGTGTTCCATATTGTTAGTATCGAATAGCCAACCTTCATTTTGTGCCAAAAAGCCAAATCCTTGGCCTTCAAGATCAATTGGATTTGCGAATAGATAATCACAACCCTTTTGGATAATCTTTTTTTTAATCGTCATTCGTGCTTCTTCGATAGATCCTGTAAAAGCACAAAAGCCTACAAAAACTTGGTTATCTTTTTTTGATTTACTAATTGTTTTTAAAATATCTGGCACTAGCTCAAAGTTTTGATTCAAATGATCATTAATTTGATTTTTTGGAATTTTAGCTGAATTATCAGATGTTATCTTGAAATCAGATACTGCTGCATTCATGAAAAAATAATCGCAATTTGATATTTCATTATTAAGTGCCCTAATTAAATCAACACTAGTTTCAATTTCATATCTTTTTATTCCATCAGTAAGATTCTTATCAATTTTCAGTGGCCCATGAATATATTTTACTTGTGCTCCTCTGAACCTCGCTACTTGAGAAAGAAGTAAGCCCATAGCTCCAGAACTTTTGTTAGTAATGTGTCTTGCCGCGTCAATTTTCTCTGAGGTACACCCTCCAGTTATTAAAATTTCTTTATTAAGTAAATCTTTGCGATATTCATTTTGTTTGTGTGAAGCAATAAATTCAAGAGCTAATTGGATTAGATCATTTGGAGGTATCTTGCCGATGCCAATAGCATCGCATGCTAAGAGTCCTTCACTTGGTTGTAAAGACAAAACATTTTCGTAATTCTGTAAATTCTCATAATTTTTTTGGACAGCTTTATTTAGCCACATTTGTGTATTCATTGCTGGTGCAACAATAATTGGCTTTATATTTGCTATTAGGATGCTTGGGATTAATCCTTCAGCATTTCCAGTTACCCATTTTGCTAATGTTGTGGCTGTTAAAGGTGCGATGATTAAAATATCAGCCCAATTACCTAGTTCTATGTGAAGAGGTGTTGATTGACTATCAGACCATTGATCATTTTCTAAAATGCACGGATTTCTACTTAAAATAGAAAGAGAAAGCGGCTTGATTAATTTTTCTGCATTTTTTGACAAAACGCATCTTATTTCATAATTTTCTTTCGCTAATTGGCTAACTAATAATGGAATTCTTACAGCTGCAATACTCCCAGTTATTAATAAAAGAACCTTTATTTTAGAGTCCTTAGTTTTAGTTTTCATCGAAAGGTTCCTGATCGAGGAGATGGGTATAATTAGTTGTTAATTCAGGTCTATTGATTGCAAGAGCTCTAAGTAAGTGCCAGTCTTTTAAACCATCAAATGGAGTATTATAATTATCTTCCTCTAGCCTTTTAGCGAGCTCAAGGGTCATTTCTTCATCAAAAGAATTTACTAGTTCCTCACTTATTTTATTTTCAGAAATGAATTTCATATTGAGTAAATCCAATATATTCTAATAATAAAGCCTCAAGATAATTATTAAAAATTGATACATATATATAAAGTAAATATTTTCAAGGATTTGAAAAATTTCAATATTCATAATCTTTTCAAATTGTTGTCAGGTAATTTATCTTCATTCTCAATCATAAATATGTAATCTCTCCTTTTCAAAAATATTCTCCCTTAAGATATTAAAGTAATAATTTATCTCATGTCACAAACCAAGAGAGAGCAAGTCATTAGTCACATTCGCTATTTAAGACAAGAGCTCAGAGAAATGCATTTAGGAATAAAAGAGGATGATCTTTTCCCTGAACCTGGCGAAATAAGAGGATTAATGGCTCAGTTGGAGGCATTGCTTGAATTAATAGAAGGAAATACTAAAATTCAATCAAACTCTGAAGCGGCTTAGTTTAATACAAAATGGTTGTTAAACCTCAAAAGACAAAATTTCAACTAAAAATTGTGGAAAATATTCAGACATTAAGTATTTGGGCTAATAATCCATGGCGAAGATATTCAATTTCATTGATTACGCTTTTAATTGGCTACTTTATTGGAAGTTCTCTGGGTATGGTTAGTGCCGTTGTGGAACTCATGGATCCTGTAGCTGCTTTCTTATCAGTAGTTTTTATCGAGATTTTAATAGCTCTAAGAAGAAATTTTAGATCTGAAAGGAAAAAGAAATTTTTGGTGCTTTTTTTAGATTCTCTAAGATTAGGATTATTTTATGGTTTCTTTACAGAAAGTCTTAAGTTACTTTGAATTTATTGTTTGTATTTCTGTAAAAGATAAAGTAAAGCCATTCTTATTGGAATACCATTCTCAACTTGATTATTAATTAAGCAATTAGGATATTTATCTACTACATTACTACTTATTTCAATATCCCTATTAATTGGTCCGGGATGAAGAATTGGAATTTTTTTATTATTAATAGATAATTTCTCCAAGGTTAACCCATAATCCATACTATATGAATCAATGCTGCTCAATAGATTCTCCATCATTCTCTCTTTCTGGAGCCTTAAAACAATAATTGCATCAGCAATTTTTATTGATTCTTCTAATGATCTAGAAATTTTTATGGAGCCTCTTGATTTAACAGGATCTTCTAATTGATTCGGAGCAGGAGTATTTAAAAAATTATTAAATTCTTCAGAAATCAATGTTTCAGGACCACATAGGATTATTTCTACGCCAAATGCACTCAAAGCCCAAATATTTGATCTTGCAACTCTTGAATGATTAACATCTCCTATTATTACAATTTTTTTAGAATTTAAGACTTCTGGACACAGTGATTTTTTGGAAAAGAATTTTATTAATGTATAAATGTCCAGCAGTCCTTGACTGGGGTGACTATGTAAACCATCTCCAGCATTAAGAACTGAAGTCTTGGAATTTATTGCATCAAGTTTTTTAGCGATTTCAAAAGTTATATAACTCGATGAATGTCTTATAATTAATGTATCTGCACCCATAGCAGAATAAGTAATCGCTGTATCAATAATTGTTTCCCCTTTTGTTAGAGAACTTGAAGATGGGGCAAAGGTTTGTACATCAGCTGAAAGCCTTTTTGCAGCAAGTTCAAAGCTATTTTTTGTTCTTGTACTAGCCTCAAAAAATAAAGACGTTACCAAAGTACCTTGTAAGGCTGGTATTTTTTTAGTCCCTGCATTCTTTAGCGCATCAAATCTATTAGCCAATTCAAATACTGATTTATAATCTTCAACTGAAAAATTAGCTAGTGTATGGATGTGTTTATGAGGCCAAATTTGCATTACGATTTCAAAAGATAAATGATTTTTTGAATTTAGGTGCTCTATCACCTTTCACTCTTTTACTTATACTTCGGCTATCTTTTAGATACCAACGCCATTTTATATTTTTTGCCTTGGATATGCCAATTCTCGTAGTTTGAATAAGATCTTTTCGTTTTATAGTTAAGTCCCTTTGAGAAATCCATAAAGAATCGTTATCAAGCACTTCAAGAGAATTAAATGATATATCTATACCAAATGTCTTTGTAACTAGTCCAGGTCCAGAAGCTAACTTTTCATTTTCTTTAGAGATAAAAACTGATCTGATTAATACTCCACTCGCGAAATTTTCTCTATCAGTAACTATATTTAAACAATGATGAATGCCATAAGATCTGTAAATATAGAATGTCCCAGGTTTACCAAATAATGATTTATTCGATTGCGTTATTTTGTGATAGCCATGACAGGCTGCTTCTTCCTGTGAATAAGCTTCAGTTTCAACAATAATTCCCTTAATTTGATTCTTATCATTATTTTTCTTTGTGAGGTAACAGCCTATTAAATCTGGAGCAACAAGTTTTGAGTGCCGGTAAAAAAAATTTTTTGGAAATAAGTGTTTTTTTATTTTTAAATATTTATCTAATATCATTTTTATCCAAAAAAATAATTGATGCTATTAATTCAAATTGATTTGCAAAAAGATGTGATAATTAATTTTTCATAATTATTTGTAATTGAAAGGATATAATGAATAAAAATGTTCTAAATAAACTATTATTCAATAAGAAAGATATTAATGCTATGACAAAAATAACTAAAGAGGAAGTAAAAAAAGTTGCTCATTTAGCGAGATTAGAACTTAACGAGAATGAAATTAATAATCATGCAGAACAATTAGAAAAGATATTGGATTATATAAGACAACTTGAAAAAATTGATACAGATGATGTCCCCTGCACTACAAGAGCTATAGAGGTTATAAATGTATTTAGAAAAGACGAAAAGAAAAATTCTGATTGCAATGAAGAACTTTTAGAGTTGGGACCATCAAGAGAAGATAAATATTTTAAAGTACCAAAAATTATGAATGAATGACTTATTTAGTTGCTTCCAATAAATGTTTTGTTGACTATCTTTAATAAAATTTTTTTTATTTTAAAACTTGGATATAAATTAATGATTTTTCTTATTTTCCCCCTCTTTTTGCTATGACTCCTTACACCTATTAATAGATCATAAATAAAGTTAAAAGTGTCTTCTTTACTTTCAAATATCCCAACCCTTTGAGGGGAGCCTTTTTTATCCAATAATGGCTTAGTTTTTTCATAAGCTATTTTGTATTCAAACCAAGGGATTGAAGGCCAAAGATGATGAATGAGATGATAATTTTGTCCCATTATTAATAAATTCATGAATTTGCTTGGATAAACTCGAGAATTTATCCATTTATTTCTTGATCGAAACGGTCTATGGGGTAAATAATCAAAGAATATTCCTAAAGTTACTCCTACCATTAATGCCGGGCCGAACCATAAATTATAAATTAAATTCATAAAGTCAAATTTCAAACCTGCCAAGATAATTGTTATAAATATCGATCTTTCAATTCCCCATTGTAGTAATTCATATTTTCGCCAAAGTTTTCTTTGAAAGAAAAACACCTCATGATAAAAAAATCTTGGAGCAATTAGCCAAATTGGACCAAAAGTACTTACGATATGATCTGGATCATTTTTAGGGTGATTTACGTGGATATGATGTTGTAAGTGAACTCTCGTAAAAACTGGAAAACTGAATCCCAAAAGAATTGCTGAGCCATGACCCATAGCTTGATTTATCCAAGGAACAGGATGGGCTGCTTTATGACATGCATCATGAATAACAGTGCCTTCAATATGTAAAGCTAAAAAAGCAGTGGCCACAAGTAATGGTAGAGGCCATTCACCTCTGTACCATTGCCATATGCTTAAAAAAGCAAGAAAATAACCACCAAAAAAAAGACCTAATGTTGGATTCCAGAAACTAGGCGGATCTACGTAATTTTTTATCTCCTTTTGCCAATTGAAAGTTTTTGAAGAATTAGTTAATTTTGTTGTATTTTTATTGATTAAGTTAGAAATCGTTTCTTGTATTCTTTAATTAATATAACTAATATTTTTGTGTGATTGCATGTTCAAATATAAAAATTTTTTTAAAGAGATAATTGATTAAATTTTTATGTGTCAAATTAATCATCTTAAGTTAAAAATATTTTTAAAGTAAACCTCTTTCAATTATTATTTTATTTGAGCGGTCGTGGCGGAATTGGTAGACGCGCGAGTTTTAGGTACTCGTATCTTCGGGTGTGGGAGTTCAAGTCTCCCCGACCGCACTTAAGGAAATTCTGATAGGAAGTTTATTAATCTAAATAAAACTCTTATAATTTAGATAATCAACTAACAAAATGAATAGTTTGATAATTTATTTGGGATCTTTTTATATTATTGCTGGGACTATATTTTTATTTGTACCTTTAATTTATCTTCAGTTAGGCAGACCCAAAGACTTAATGAAAGCTTTTTTGAATTTATTAACGGGATTTATATTGATAATTAAAAACAAAATAATAAATGAATCACTTTTTTTGGTTTTCCTCTTAATTACAATATTAGTGTTTTTATATCTGGTAGAGCTTTTTTCATATAGATGGAATCAATTGACAGATAAAGAAAAAAATAAATTAACAACATTTTTGGAATTTAAAAATAATTTTTCTAAAATAAGAGAGGCTTTAAATCTTGGAGTTGAGAATTTTGCAAAACCCTTAAATTTTTTTAATTTTGATAAAAATAATCAAAATATGAGTCCAAAAAAGTGGGTAAGAAATGATAAAAATGATAATATTAAACTTTAAAAACCAAAATTATTGGTTTTTTGAAACATGCTCAAAAGACCATAGGTCAATAAAGAAAGAATCTAAATATATTAGATTTATTTAAACAATTCTATTGATCCTCTATATTTCTTATGCCTTCATATGAAATCTCAAAATAACAAAGAACAAAGACCAGACTTTTCTTACAAAGAAACTTTAAATTTATTAAAAACTGATTTCTCAATGCGTGCTAATTCAGTTTTAAGAGAACCAGAGATTCAGGATTTTTGGGCTAAGAATAAAATTGATTTTGAATTGGGTGCAAATAACAAAGGAAAGACATTTACACTACACGATGGCCCACCTTATGCAAATGGAGCGCTTCATATGGGTCATGCTCTTAACAAAGTTTTAAAAGACATAATCAATAAGTACAAAACATTGAAAGGATTTAAGGTACATTATGTTCCTGGCTGGGACTGTCATGGTCTACCTATTGAATTAAAAGTACTTCAGAATTTGAAGTCTGAAGAAAGAAAGAACCTTGATACTCTAGAGCTTAGGAAAAAAGCAACAGATTATGCACATATTCAAATTAATAATCAAAAAGAGGGTTTTAAAAGGTGGGGCATATGGGGAGATTGGGAAAATCCTTATCTAACTCTCAAGAAAGGTTATGAATCTGCTCAGATTGGAGTATTTGGAAAGATGTTTTTAAATGGATATATATATCGAGGTCTTAAACCAGTTCATTGGAGTCCTAGTTCTAGGACTGCATTAGCAGAAGCAGAATTAGAATATCCTGAAGAACATTATTCAAAAAGTATTTATGTCTCCTTAAAGATTACTAGGATATCTGAGGAAGTCCTTTTGCAAATCTGTCAAAAAAATCCCCATATTAAAAAGGATTTTTTTCTAGAGAATTCTTTCATAACTATTTGGACCACAACACCATGGACAATACCGGCAAATGAAGCAGTTGCAGTAAATCCAAAAATAAATTATGTTTTTGCAAGTGATGAAGAGAATAAAATATACCTTTTTGCCAAAGAATTATCCACTGAAATTAGTAATAAATTTAATAAAGACTTTAAGAGTCTGTTAGAGGTTAAAGGGACTATCTTGGAAAATATTGAATATCAACATCCTACTAAAGATAAAAATTGCAGAATTGTAATTGGAGGAGATTATATTACTACAGAATCTGGCACTGGCATTGTTCATACTGCTCCTGGCCATGGGATAGATGATTTTAATGTTGGATTGAAATATGATCTGCCTGTAACCTGCGTTGTTGACGAAAAAGGGAACTTTAATAATTATTCAGGACAATTTAAAGGGGCAAATGTCCTTAAAGACGCAAATGATTTAATTATTGAACACTTAAGTGGAAATAATTTGCTTTTATTTAAAGAAAATTATAAGCATAGATATCCTTATGATTGGAGGACAAAAAAACCAACTATTTTTAGAGCAACAGAACAATGGTTTGCTTCTGTAAAAGGCTTCAGATCATCGGCATTAAAGGCAATCGAGGATGTTGAATGGATGCCTAGAACAGGGAAGAAAAGAATTTACTCTATGGTTGTCAGTAGAGGAGACTGGTGTATTTCTAGACAAAGGTCATGGGGTTTACCAATTCCAGTTTTTTATAAAAAAAATGGTAATGAAATTCTTCTGAACCAGGAAATCATCAATCATATTCAAAAACTTTTTAGTGAATACGGAGCTGATATTTGGTGGGATTGGGATGTTAAGAATCTATTGCCAGAAAATTATGTGAAAGAATCTTATCTATGGGAAAAAGGTACGGATACCATGGATGTCTGGTTCGATTCAGGATCTAGTTGGGCTGCAGTGTGTGAAAAAAGAAGTGAATTAGAATATCCAGCAGATCTTTATTTAGAGGGCTCAGATCAACATCGAGGTTGGTTCCAGTCTTCTTTGCTAACATCTGTTGCAGTAAATAATAAACCGCCTTATAAAAAAGTTTTAACTCATGGTTTTGCACTTGATGAAAATGGAAGAAAAATGAGCAAATCTTTAGGTAACGTTGTTGATCCAAACATAATTATTAATGGAGGAAATAATAAAAAAACTGAACCTGCTTATGGTGCTGATGTTTTAAGGCTATGGGTAAGTTCTGTAGATTATTCAGTAGATGTTCCAATTGGCTCAAATATACTTAAGCAACTTTCTGACGTTTATAGAAAAGTACGCAATACTGCCAGATATCTTCTTGGAAACATTCATGATTTTGACCCTAATATTAATAGTTTCGAAATTGATCAATTACCGCTCTTAGATCAATGGATGTTAGGCAGATTAGCTGAGGTTACAGATCAAATATCAGATGCTTATGAAAATTATGAATTTTCAAAATTTTTTCAAATCTTACAAAGTTTTTGCGTTGTAGATCTCTCAAATTTTTATTTGGATATTGCAAAGGATAGGTTATATGTAAGTTCTAAATCGCAATTTAGGAGAAGATCATGTCAATTTGTGATGTCTATTGTTGTTGAAAATTTAGCGGTTCTTATCTCTCCAGTTCTTTGCCATATGGCCGAAGATATTTGGCAAAATATTCCATACTCTACTGAAGAAAAATCAGTATTTCAAAGAGGATGGCCAACGTTTTCGCAGTCATGGAAAAATAAAGCTCTTAATGAGCACATTTCAAACTTAAGAAATTTGAGAGTCGAAATTAACAAAGCTATAGAAGTTTGTAGAAATAAACAAATCATTGGAGCAGCTTTAGAAACAGAAGTGAACTATTTACCTGATAATAAACTTGTAGAAGGTTCTCTTATTTGGCTTAAAAAATTTGGCAATGAAGATGTAGATTTATTTAGGGATTGGCTCATAGTTTCAAATTTTCAAATAGTATCAGATTTGGTTAATAATTCTCTAATTATTGATAACAATCAACTTGGCAAAATTCAAATTCTTAAAGCTAATGGTCAAAAATGTGACAGATGTTGGCATTATCAAAAAGAAACTTTTAGTGGAATCCAAAACACAAAATTATGCAAAAGATGTTCAAATATTATTAATCTTGAATTTAATTAAACCCAATTTTTTTGATTCAAAAAGAAAAATGAGTTTTGATTTTCTCTAATAAAGCTATCTTTGTTTTCTTTTAAGGGAGCCTTATAAAGTTTATAATTTGAGAATACACATTTAAAGTCTATAGCTTTTTTTTCTAAATTTATTTCAATTGGATGTGTTGTAGAGCTACTAAAACCTCTGAAAATAATTATTTCTAATTGTTCTTTTTGATCTTTTTTAAGAACGTATCCTTCTAGTTTTAGTATCCTGTCAGGTATGAATGAACTTATCTGTTCTAATTTACTTATTAAGTCAATTTCATTCATTTTTGGAGAAGCAAGAGTTTCTTCCACTTTTAGGTAATTTAATTATCGACCATTGAATCAATCCCAAACTATAGATTAATAATGAAAATAATCCTAAAAATTTTGCTATCGGTTGAGTGAAGTTTGCTCCGAAGAAAAAATTAAATAAGCTTTTTATAAAAATATATAAATTTGAAGAAGGTTGGAGCCATATTTCACATAAAGCTGAATTAATAGAGGAAAAACAGCTATAGTTAAGTAAGCTTTGAATTAAGATATTAAAACTTATAAACGTTACTGACCATCTCCATACTTTAGTGGTTGTAGTTAGGGCGTAAGAAAAATCATATTCGCTTAATTCATCATTAATATCGTTCCAAAACCAAACTGAAATCGTCATTAATAATGTTGAAATATTTGTTATTACAAGTGCATAATCATACTTACCTATTAAAAGTAAAAGGCTTATAAAAAATAAAAGTGATATTTTCCAATAGATTGATAGAAGTCTATTAACAGCTTTATTTCTTTTTTTAATTGACCAAAAGAATAATGAGACAGGTATGCCAATAAGGAAAATTATAGAAAGTTGAAAAGATAGCCAGATAGAAAGTTGATTAAAAACGTTCAAAACTTTTTCTTTTTATATACATAATTATTAAACATCAAGATACTTTTTAACTTATTATTGTCATAGTTATGAATATTATGCATCTTAAAGATTATTGTGGCGAAATAAATTAATAACTCCATGAGACAGCATGTTAATCCGCTTAGTATTAATTTTAAAGAAATTGAGAGAATCCCTTCTTTGATTGAAATGTTTGGTGATTCTAAATTAAATCTTCATTTAGATATTGGCTGTGCAGCTGGTGAGTTTCTATCCGATTTAGCTTTGGCAAATATTAGTTGGAATTATTTGGGAATTGAAATCCGTGAGAAATTAGTAAAAAATGCTAGATTAAGAGCTCGTAAAGTAGAAATTGAAAATTTATATTTTGTATTTGGTAATGCTTATAATATTTTGAATAATAATGAAAATAAATTTATTATCAAAAATATAAAAAGTATTTCTTTTAATTTTCCTGATCCATGGTTCAAAAAGAGACATTATAAAAGGCGTATAATCCAGCCAGAATTTATCAATATTCTTTCAAAGACATTACAAAAAGGTTCTCTAATATTTATCAAAACTGATGTAAAAGATTTATTTGATTATATGGATTGCATAATATCTAGTAATTTTAATTTTAAAACACTACATGAAAAGGATTTTAATTACTCCGAGAGTTTTAATCCCAACAAATTTAAAACCAAAAGGGAAGAGTATGTTATATCTAATCGACTTGATATCTTTGAGAGGATTTATATAAAAATATGATTAATAACTAATTAATTATTCTGTTGATTTCTAAAAAGAGTTTGTTAGCTATTTCGTTTGATAAAGAAGAAACTTTCTTTTGATTATTGGCCTCAACAAGAACTCGTATTATGGGTTCTGTACCGCTTGGTCTAATGTAAATTCTACAATTATCAGAATAAATTGCCTGAAAATTTTCTATAGTTTTATCGATTAAGATTTTGGTTTTTGGATTTATCTTATTGATATTAAAATCTAATTTAATGTTGGTTAGTTTCTGAGGAAAAGGGTGGAAACTACTTTTAAGCCAATCATTTAAAGTAATATTTTTCTTTTTGCAATATTTAGAAATTTGAAGTGCAGTCAATATTCCATCTCCAGAAAAATTGTTAATTTTTGAAAGTATATGACCTGACTGCTCACCGCCTAATACAGCTTTTTTTTCCCTAATAGCGTTATGAACGTATTTATCTCCTACTTCGGTCCTATATAAAATTCCGCCAATTTTATTCCATGCCTTTTCAAAACCTAAATTTGCCATTTGAGTTGATATGAGTAAATTGTTTGTAAGAATTTTTTGTTCCATAAGTTCTCTACCCCAGAGAAAAAGAATATGATCTCCATCTAGTACATTGCCTTTAGAATCTAATCCAATTACTCTATCCGCATCTCCATCAAAGCTAAATGCCATATCCGCAGGACTTTCTTTTAATGCTTGTTTTAAAGGTTCGAGGTAAGTAGAACCGCAATTCATATTAATTTTTAATCCATTTTTAGAGTTGTTGATAACTCTTACATCTGCACCGAGATTCAGAAAAATTTTTTTTGCGCAGGTTGTTGCTGATCCATAGCATGTATCTAATATTATTTTCATACCTCTTAAATTTTCTCCACCCATTGTTTGAATTAGGCTTTGAATATAAAGATCCATAAGCTCTTCATTATTCTTAATAGAGATCTCTTTTATAGGAATGGATATATTTAGATTTGAATCTTCAATTAATTTTTGAATTTTATTTTCGAAATTCTTTGTAATTTTTTGTCCCTTATGATCAAAAATCTTTATGCCATTATATTCGGGCGGATTATGACTTGCAGATATCATTATCCCACTACTAAATTTTTCGTGCTTGATTAAAAAAGGAATAGCTGGGGTAGGGCATATTCCAAGATTTATGAATTTTTTCCCACTTTCATTTATACCTTTTGTTATCGCCTGAAGCAGAATATCTCCACTAAGTCTTGTATCTCTTCCAATTAATATGGGATTATCATTTTTTAAATTTGAACCTAAAGCAAATCCAACTTTATAAGCTAAAGAGTAGGTTATCTCTTTATTAAATCTTCCTCTTATACCATCAGTTCCAAAGATTGATTGCATAATAAGATATCTGGAATCGAAGATGATTTGATTATGGTTTAGTTTTTATTTTATCAGTTAATTAAAAGGTAAAGTATTTAAATTCTCTTTATTTGTTTAACTTATTTAAGATAGACCTAATAAATAGGTACTAATAGTGAAATCCGAGACTAGAGAGCCACTTTTAAAGGCAAATTTAAAAGTAATAATCATTTTTTTTATTGCTATTGTTATTTTTTCTTTAGTTTTTTTTAGAAATCTCTTTTTTCAATCAACTTACCTTCTTAAGAGTTTTGGAGAATTATCTATTGACCCTGAAATAGCTTTTAAAAATAATAAGCCTACTTTTCTAGAATTTTATGCTGATTGGTGTGAAGTTTGTAAAGAAATGGCTCCAAAAGTAAATGCTTTAAAAGATGAATACGAAAAAGATATTAACTTTGTTTTTTTAAATGTTGATAATAAAAAGTGGGCAAATTACATCCAAAAATTTGAAGTCAATGGGATTCCTCAAGTTAATCTTTTTGACAGAAAAGGTAATTTGCAAACTACCTTTATTGGTAAACAAGAAGAATTAACAATAAGAGAATCTATTGCTCACTTAGAAAGAGAAGTGCCTTCTAAAGAAAAAATTCTTAATTCTGAATTTTCATCACTCAAAGAATATAAAAATAATGAAATTTCTCCACGAAGTCATGGATAACTTTCACCAACCTAGTGATTTTGATACAGTTGGGAAGCTTCTTTTAAAAATAGACTTACAATTTTCAGCAATGATTTTGTGTTCTTTTTGGGTTCCATTCGCTGATCTTAAATGTATGTAATGTATCCAAGATCGGCATGATCCAGACATATAAATCCGAGTAGGAGTTGCTAATGGCAAAACAAATCTCGCACATTCTTTAGCAATCCCTTCAGCAAGTAAATCTTCATACAATTCAGAAGCAGCTTTGAAATGTGAAGAGATTTTTGCATTGAATCTTTTTTTTAACTCATCAGAAAGGTCTGGGATAGAATTTTGCCTATTTTTAAAATCCTGTCTTCTTAACTCTGGTAAAGGGATATTCCCTAATTGAGAACTATCTGCATATCTCTGTGAAAATTCCTGAAAAGTAAATGATCTATGCCTTAAAATTTGAGCCGCAATTCCTCTATTGGTTTCTATCTGTAGCGTCATGAATGACTGTTCGAATACACTCCAATGTTCATTTTTAATGCAATAACTCAATAATTTTGAATAATCTTCATTTTTCTGATTGTTTGGATTACTAACTCTTGCAATGTAAGCCATTGTTTTTTCAGCATCAGGAGTTAGCGAAATTAGTTCAACTTTACTCATTTTAGATTTTAGCTAGAGTTACTTTCTCTGGTTGATTTTGATATTTACCTCTTCTGTCTTGATATGTTGTAGCGCAAGGGTCTCCCTCAAAAAACAGCAGTTGACAGATTCCCTCTTTAGCATAAATTCTGCAATCCGCCCCTGAACTATTACTAAACTCTAAAGTCAGGTGACCTTCCCATCCTGCTTCTGCAGGAGTTGTATTAACTATAATTCCTAGTCGGGCATAAGTACTTTTCCCTATGCAAATTACAGTTATATTTTCAGGTACTTTCATCTTTTCTAAAGCTACTCCTAACCCATAGGAATGAGCAGGAAGAATAAAAAATTCTCCATCATCATCATGATGAAGAACTGTTTTTTCTAAATTGTCAGGATTAAACTTTTTAGGATTCATCACAGTACCTGGGATATGCCTAAAAATCATGAATTCTTTTGATGAAAGTCTTAAATCATAGCCATAAGAGGAACATCCATAACTTAAAACAGGCTTTTGCTGGTTTTCAGGCTCAAGATGTCGCACCAGATTTGATTGGAAGGGGGTTATCATCCCTTCAGAAGCTTTTTGATTTATCCAAAGATCATTTTTAAGCATTGTTTTATGAGCGCAGTTCTGTAATTTGGTTGGCCATTAGTAATAAATCTTTAGGGATATCTGTACCAGTAAGGATTACATCTCCTGAAATAAATCGGTTTTCAAGTGTTGAAATCAAATCATCCTTGTCAATAATTTTCCTCTCTATTGCAAGTAAAATTTCATCAAGTATTATTTGATCATTTTCTCCAGAAAGTAATTCTTTTTTACAAAAATTCCATAATTCAAAAGTCGATTGATGGATAGATTTTTTTAAATTTTCATTATTTTCAATTTCTGCAGAATGATATTGATCGAAAGAATGAGATGACCTTACCCAAGTTAAGTTGTCACAAAGTCTTACTTTATTATTAATTCCTTGATTGACGCCTCCTTTCATGAATTGTACTAAAAGGACTTTCCTGCCAAGAGAAGCATTTCTTAGACAATCACTAATAATTGAGGAATAACTTCCTCTAAATGAAGATTTATAGATTTGGATTTGTCCGTTTTGAGTAAATCTTTTTACATTTATTTTGTTAGAAGGATTTATTTTTATTACATCAGAATTGCTCTTTGAATAACTATTTGATGAACTGATTACCATTATTTTAGATTTCTTGATCTATATAGAGTATAATTAGGATTTATTAACACTGCATATAGTGTAATTTTACTTAAAAAAACTTTTGATAAAGCTGAAACTAGTCAATAGGATTTTACGGAGAAGTCAAAAAGAATTTAAAATTGTTACTGTTGATACAAGATTTTTTATGTTGACTTCTTAAGTTTTTTAATAGTAAAGATATTTATGATACCTTCTTCCCGAGGATTCAGTCGCTTTAGTTCGCAACAATCCGGACAAAGTAAAATTAACTCCGTTGGAGAACGTTTCCCAATCAATAGAACTTTAATGGAAGTAATTAAAGGTCTAGAGGGTGCAACCACAGAAATGGTTGAGAGATCTAAAACAATTTTTTTTCCTGGAGATCCCGCTGAGAGGGTTTATTTGATTAGAAGAGGAGCCGTAAGGCTGTCGAGAGTTTATGAATCAGGTGAAGAGATAACTGTTGCTCTTTTAAGAGAAAATAGTCTTTTTGGTGTTTTATCCCTTTTGACTGGCCATAAATCTGATCGTTTTTATCATGCAATAGCTTTCACAAGAGTTGAAATGATAACAGCACCTGCGAATTCTGTTTTAAAAGCAATAGAGGAAGATGCATCAGTTGGATTATTATTATTGCAGGGTCTTTCAAGTAGGATCCTACAAACAGAAACTATGATAGAAACTCTCACTCACAGAGATATGTCTTCTCGTCTAGTGAGCTTTTTAATGGTTCTATGTAGAGATTTCGGTGTTGCTAGTGAAAAAGGTATTACAATTGATTTAAGACTCTCACATCAAGCTATTGCTGAAGCTATTGGTTCAACAAGAGTAACGATCACAAGATTATTGGGAGATTTAAGAGATTCTGGCCTACTTATCATTGAAAGAAAAAAAATTACAGTATTCGACCCAATAGCGCTTGCAAAAAGATTTAATTGAATCATCATTAATTATGATGTAGGGAATGCAACAAATATTGTGGCTTGGATTTTGATTGTTTTTTTAATATTACTCGGAGGATTAATTGCTCCATTTGGGGATCTTCTAGGCACAAAAATTGGTAAGGCAAGATTTAGTATTTTAAAATTAAGACCAAAAAAAACCGCCACAATTGTAACGATAATAACTGGAGGCTTTATTAGTGCAATATCTATAGGATTATTAATTTTATTTAGTGAGGAATTTCGGCAAAGACTTTTTGTTGATATTCCTTTTTTGCAAAAAACTTTAGATGAGAGTAAAAAGGCGCTTCTCCCTTTGCAGGAAGAACGGAAGAGGCTTGAAGTTAAAATTAATAATAAGGAAAAGGAACTAAACAAACTAAAAAGTGACATTAAAGAGTTTAGAAGTGGAAATGTTGTTATTAAAAGAGGGCAAACTTTATTTATCGCAAAAGTTACTGCTAATCCAAATATAAAAATAGATCTTAGAGAGATTTACAATAGTGCTGATAAATATGTTAAGAAAATTGTAATTCC
Source organism: Prochlorococcus sp. AG-347-K18 (assembly GCA_003281365.1). Classification (GTDB taxonomy): domain Bacteria; phylum Cyanobacteriota; class Cyanobacteriia; order PCC-6307; family Cyanobiaceae; genus Prochlorococcus_A. The sequence goes on along the minus strand of QCCF01000001.1, from coordinate 163,682 downwards.
TAGTAAAAAAGAAGTAAAAAATATTCTCTTATGGAGAACTAATGATATTGCTGAAATAGAGGGAGTCACTTCAAAAGGCGGTGATTGGATCATACTGATTAAAGCTGCAACTAATGTTTTGAAAGGAGATAATTTTGTTTTTGTATTCCCAGAGTTACTACAAAATAAAATCATCCTAAGAAAAGGAGAAGTTATTACAAGTGAAATTTTTGAAAAAAATGATCTTGAGTATAAAAATATAAATTCAATAATTAAAAATTTGTTGAGAAAAACTAGAGACAAAATTAAATTAAGAGAATCTATTGTTAACGAAATTACTACCAGAGGGGACTTTATTAAGGAAATTAGAGATTCGTTAAAGATAAATCAAAATAATAAATATCGGTTAGAGGTTATTTCTTTAAAAGACAGTAAAACGGCAGACCCAATAATAGTCGAGTTGAATATTATTAAACTATAAACTTTTATGATTAAATTTATATCCATCGATCCTGGTAAATATAAGTGTGGGTTAGTCTTGGCTGGAATAAGTGAAAAAAAAGTTTTTAAAGCAATTATCCTTAAAAGTGAACTTCTCGAGAATTATGTCAGAAATTTAAATGCTGTTGAGGACATATCAAAAATTATTATTGGTAATGGTACAACTAGCAGAGAGATTAGAGAAAAACTTAATTTTTTTGAGAAAGAAATAATAATTTTTGAAGAAAAAAATACTACCTTCAGAGCTAAAGCAAGATATTTTGAACTTTTCCCAATTAGTCCTTTGATGCTTTTGATTCCAAAGGAGTTATTTATTCTCAATAAAAATCTTGATGCGATATCAGCCTTGATAATTTTGGAAGATTATTGCAAAATGAAGTTCACTTTGAATCAGAATATTGATTTTAAAACTTGGCTGAAATAGTAAATTTATATTCACTACCTGCCTCTAATTCATAATCTTTTTTCAATAAAAATCTTAATAAGGCATCCTCAATTAATGCTCTTCCCAAAGGTGGATTTACTAATAATAAACCTTTATTAAAAGACCATGTAAAAGTCCATTTGAATTGACTAGCTTGCACAATGCCCTTAATTTGTTTTTTTGAGAAGCAGTATTCTTTAACACTTACGTTTGCTATCGTTTCTGGTTTTGGACGCATTTCTTATATTTGTTCTTTATCAAAAGAATTTAATTCCTCTATTATAAATTCTTCTCTTTTAGTGTTTAATTGTTCCAAAGATTCTATTACCTTTTTATACACTTTATCCAATATTGTTTTTTCTTCTAGAGAAATATTACCTAACACATGGGAAATAGTGTTGAAATTCTTAATTCCTTGAATTGATCGAGGCGAGCCAATTCCAATTCTTATTCTATTAAAATTATGAGTTTGCAATTTTTCAATGATGCTTTTAAGCCCGTTATGTCCACCTGAACTTCCTTTTTTTCTAAATCTTATTTTTCCAAGAGGAAGATCTTTATCATCGACTATTATATAGATCTGATCTAAGTTAATTTTGTACCAATCAATTATTGCTCGAACAGCATCACCACTATTATTCATAAAGGTATTTGGTAAGAATAACCTGTAAGTGGCATCATTGATTTTAAATTCTGAGAAGGAACATTTAAGTTTATCTTTTAATAAAAAATTTGACTTGTATTTTTTTGAGAGAATTTCAAGCAGTAAAAAACCAATATTATGTCTACTTTTTGAATATTTTTTACCTGGATTCCCTAATCCAATTAGATATATTTCATTCATGATGTATTTCTATATCTCGTTTATTGAGAATTATAAATATATAAATAAACTATAACGAAGAAAATAAATTAACAAACTCCGAGAAAGTTTGTTAATTTATGTACTCATAAGTAAGGGAAATTTGTGTGAGTTCAGAAATTTAATTTCCGTTCCAATCTACTGAAAATCCTTGTAATAGTAATGATTGGTTATAGATTTGTAGAAGAATAACTAAGAAAATCAGGAGGAGTAAACCTATTACTGTCATAATAGGCACGGCTCCCCAACCAGGTACAACTTTACCTTGACCTGAATTGCCAATTGCTTTTAAAAGACTTCCTAAGGCTGTTTTTTGACCCATGTTGAATTCACTAAATCGAGTATTATTTCGCTATTGTATAAGAACTGATACATAAATTGTTTACAAACTTAGCAAAATTGATGCAAACTTTATCATCCGCTCCAGATCCTGCAGTATCTATAGCAGTAACAATCTTGGCATTACTTCTAGCTTTAACTGGCTTTGGTCTTTGGACTGCATTCGGACCTAAAGCTGCAAAACTTACAGATCCCTGGGATGATCATGATGATTAATCTCTTTCAAAGTATTTCAAAGTTTTCCAAAAATACAAAAAGTAAACCTTTTCACATAATTTAAATATAAATTTAATAGGATATAAATCTGATAGTACTCGTAATTCTATGCTTGCCTTAAAAATTTCTGTATACACAATTGTTTTCTTCTTTGTTGGGATCTTTCTTTTCGGATTTTTAGCGAGTGATCCAACTAGAACACCAAACAGAAAAGATTTAGAAAGTCCTCAGGATTAATTTCCTAAATTACTGCCTAATTACAATTAAAATAAAAATTAAAAATATATTATTGTAACTTTCAATTTTTTCCAACAGATGAGGAGAGATCATAACTAAATTTTGTATAAGGTAATTCTTCAAACTTTCTTTCAACTAAAGAAATGTTTTCAAGCAATGTAGCTGTAGCATCCCATTCACCTGATAAAAACATTTTCCTTGTACTCTCTTTGATCTCAAGCTCGAAATTTAAATCTTTTGACTTAGCTGAGGAACTGTTTAAATCAATATCCAAAAATAAATATTTATTTTGGTTCAATTTTTGAATATTTTGTATCGATTTTTTAGTAAGAGTAAAACATGGAATTCCAATCGCAATACAATTGCTGTAAAAAATTTCAGCAAAACTCTCACCTATTATTGCCTTTATTCCCCATCTCATTAAGGCTTGAGGAGCATGTTCTCTACTAGAGCCGCAACCAAAATTACTATTAACTATAAGAATAGAAGCACCTTGATTTTCTTTTAGATCAAAAGGATGATTACCTTTCAAAGGTTCTCTATCGTCTTCAAAAACAGATTTTCCCAATGAATCAAAATTAATGCATTTGAGGAAACGTGCTGGAATTATTCGATCAGTATCAATGTCGTCGCCAATTAATGAAATGCATTTACCATTTATTTGTGAAATTTTTCCAATGGGCGGGCTAAATCTTGATTTCATTTGTTTATAAAATCTCGAATGTCACTTACTTTGCCATTTATTGCTGCGGCAGCAACCATTGCTGGACTCATGAGAAGTGTTCTTCCGGTTGGAGATCCTTGTCTACCTTTGAAATTCCTATTACTAGAACTAGCACTAACTTGATTCCCTATCAACTTATCTGAATTCATTGCTAGGCACATTGAGCAACCTGGCTCTCTCCATTGAAATCCAGAATCCCTAAAGATCTTATCAAGACCTTCTCCTTTTGCTTCATTGGCCACTTTTTCTGAACCAGGCACTACGAAAGCTTTTACTTTCTTAGATACTTTTTTGTCTTTTAATATTTTTGCAGCAACTCTTAAGTCACTGATTCTACCGTTAGTACAACTGCCTATGAAACATACATCAACTGGAGTATCTTTAATTGTTTGACCTGGCTTGAAAGCCATATATTCATATGCCTCTTCAGCAACAAATTGGTCGTTTGGGTGTAATTCTTTTAAAAGAGGGATTTTTTGATTGATTCCCACACTTTGAGCGGGAGTAATTCCCCAAGTTACTGTTGGTTCTACTTTTGAAGCATCTAATTTAATTACATCATCATAAATAGAATTTTCATCACTTATTAATGATTTCCACCATAAGAGCGCTTTATTCCAAGACTCATTTTTTGGGGCATATAATTTATTTTTTATGTAACTAAAAGTTTTTTCATCAGGATTTATGTATCCACATCTCGCGCCCCCCTCAATTGACATATTGCATATAGTCATCCTTTCTTCCATTGATAATGCATTAATTGCAGGCCCTGCGAATTCATATGCAAAACCTACTCCAGCCTTTACACCGAGTTTATTAATAATATGAAGTACTAAATCCTTAGCATAAACTCCATAAGATAATTCATTATCACACCAAATTTGTCTTACCTTTAATTTGTTCATTGCTATGGTTTGGGAAGCAAGAACATCTCTTACTTGACTAGTACCTATCCCAAAAGCAATAGACCCAAAAGCTCCATGAGTTGAAGTATGTGAATCTCCACAAGCGATTGTCATTCCAGGCTGAGTTAGCCCCAATTCTGGAGCTACCACATGAACTATTCCTTGATTTCCACTGCCAATATTATAAAATCTAATTTTATGTTGTAAGCAATTTTTTTCTAGTGTTTCAATCATTTGCTCAGCAAGATTATCTTTGAAAGGTCTGCTTTGATTATCTGTCGGTACAATATGATCAACTGTAGCGACAGTTCTACTAGGGAATTTTACTTTTAAATTTTTATCTTTTAAAGCGCCGAATGCTTGAGGACTTGTCACTTCATGGATAAGGTGAAGACCAATAAAAATTTGATCTGAGCCACCAGGAAGACTGGAAACTTTGTGTAAATCCCAAACTTTATCAAATAAGGTGTCTTGACTCAATTTGTAAAAAAATTACTTACTATTCGATAATAGGATTAATCTGATACTGTTCAAACACTCATTTACACTTAGTCTTTGAATTTCTATTCTATTTCTGGTTGAGTTAAATATTTTTTTGATATTAGTAATGTGATTATTAGGTCCTGAAATCGAAATATGCACTAGTCCAACAGGTTTTTCTATGGTTCCTCCAAGGGGACCAGCAATTCCACTTATAGCAATCGCCCAGTCTGCTCCTAATCTACTTTTGACATTAATTGCCATAGCCTCACAAACTTCTTCAGAAACAGCTCCATATTTATTAAGCATGTCTTCCGAAATATTTAATAATGAATTTTTTAGCTCATTACTATATGAAACAATACTGCCTTTAAAAACTTGAGAAGAACCTGATATTGATGTTAGTGATGATGATATAAGACCTCCCGTACAGGATTCAGCAAAAACAATAGTTTGATTCCTCTTGGCTAATTCTTTTATTAAAACGCTAGGGAGAGTATCATAATCTTCTCCAAAAATAAACTTTGAGAACTCCTTTTTTAATTTATCTTTTACAGGTTTAATAATACTTTTTGCTTCCACTCCATTCTTTGCTCTGGCTGTGATTCTCAGTTTAACTTCTCCTAAGTTTGCATATGGAGCAACAGTGGGGTTTTTAAGATTCAATAGATCATTAATTTTTTCAGCAACGCTAGATTCTCCAATGCCTGCAAATTTAAGAGTATTTGAAAAAAAGGAGTAACCTTCTGAGAAATTGGTTTTAATGAATTCAAAAGCGGTCTCTTCCCACATAGCTTTCATTTCACTCGGTACTCCTGGAAAAGTAAGAATAGTAAATCCTTTTACTGGTTCCCATATCATTCCAGGGGCAGTCCCCCTAGGGTTACTAATTATTTGAGCATTTTTTGGGAAAAAACATTGTTTCCTTAAGCTAGAGGAGTCGTACTGGAGATTTGAGTTTGAAATTTTTTGCTTAATTTCATCCCATAAGTGCGGTCTTTCAAAAAGAGATACATTAAATGATTTGGCTATCGCTTCATTAGTTAAGTCATCTGGGGTGGATCCCAAGCCACCTGTTGTAATTAGAAGATTACTTCTTCTCGATATTTCTTGGACTACTTTTATAATTCGATCACTGTTATCACCTACAGTTGATTGCCTAAAGTGATTTAAGCCTAATTGTGACAACTGTTCAGAAAGCCATTTAGCATTTGTATTTATGATATTTCCTAAAAGTAGCTCTGTTCCAATAGAAAGGATTTCAACTCCCTTGGAATTAGGACTCATTTAATTGATGCTTCAAGTTTGCCTTCATAAAGAGGAAATTGGTTGCATAAGCTTAAAACTCTTTCCTTACATTGACTTTCAATTAGAGAATCGTCTGGATTAAGTAATCTATCAGCAATAATTTCGCCAACTTCATTAAAAGCATTCTCATTAAAGCCTCTAGTAGTTAAAGCAGCAGTACCCAACCTTAGCCCGCTAGTAACAAAGGGTGATTCAGGATCAAAGGGAACAGTATTTTTATTTGCGGTGATATTTACTTCACTTACCAGCAAGTCAGCAATTTTACCAGTCATATTGATACTTCTTAAATCGAGTAAAACAATATGGTTATCAGTGCCACCACTAACAATATCAATGCCTCTATTTATTAAAGTTGAAGCTAGAACTTTGGCATTTTTAATTACTTGTTCGGAATAATTAACAAAATCTGTCTGTAAGGCCTCTCCAAAGGCTACTGCTTTAGCGGCAATAGTATGTTCTAGTGGACCACCCTGAGTTCCAGGGAAAACAGATTTATCAAATTTCTTGCCAAAATCTGCATCTTTACATAATATAAGTCCCCCTCTAGGCCCTCTTAATGTTTTATGAGTAGTTGTAGTTACTACATCACAATAAGGTATTGGATTTGGGTGAAGTTTGCTTGCTACGAGCCCAGCGATGTGAGCAATATCGGCCATTAAGAATGCACCAACTTCATCTGCAATTTTTCTAAATGATTCAAAATTGATTGTTCTTGGATAAGCAGAATATCCACATATGATTAATTTTGGTTTTGTTTCTAGTGCTATCTCTCTTATTTCATCAAAATTTAATTCACTAGTTTCTTTATTAACCCCATAGTGAACGGCATTGAACCACTTGCCACTCATATTTACTGGAGATCCATGAGTTAGGTGTCCACCGTGAGATAAATCCATCCCCATAATTGTGTCGCCAGGGTTGAGCAGACTTAGAAAAACAGCAGCATTTGCCTGTGCTCCACTATGTGGTTGAACATTAGCCCAATTTGCATTAAATAATTTTTTCGCTCTTTGAATAGCTAATTCTTCTATTTGATCAACAAATTCACATCCCCCGTAATATCTTTTTTGAGGTAATCCCTCGGCATATTTATTTGTAAGCACAGATCCTTGAGCCTGCATGACGGCAATTGATGCGAAATTTTCACTTGCTATTAACTCAAGATGAGTTTCCTGTCTATTTTTTTCAGAGTTGATAAAATTTGATATTACTGGATCGCTTTCTTTAAGATTTTGAAGAATATTCATTGAATTTGATTAAGTAATACTCATAATATAGACGATATTTTTTAGAAAATTATAAAAATAATATTTCATAATTTTAAACGCGCCTGGAGAGATTCGAACTCCCGACACCCTGATCCGTAGTCAGGTGCTCTAATCCACTGAGCTACAGGCGCATAATTATGTAATATCTCTGTTTCGGGGTCTCTTAGTCAACTAGATTTCAGGTAAAATATCTATTATTAACAATATCATTATTAAAATATGCCCATAAAGTGGTACGGAAATGGCGATTTAAAAGATCCCATCTACAAACATTTTTCTCGAATAGTAAATTTTGTGATTCACTGCATGATATTTACTGCCGTTGTAAGTGGCACGTGGCTTTTAAAAGAAATTAAATATGAAATTGCTTTTTTTAATAATTTTGCAATTTTGTGGTCAACTCTTTTAGGTATTCACTTACTTTTTGTTATTATAAAAAAACCTAAAGATTCAGAAATCCAATCAAATTAAATCTACTTTACTTATGGAATCTAAGATCCAAATAAGTGACCTAGCAAATATTATTTCAGAAAAGATTTTTATCAAAATTGAAAAGTGGAATTTATATCTTGGAGATGCTGGTCTAGCTAGAAATCTTGCTATTGAGTGTATCAGCAATAAAGATCAAGGCGCATCAGATGCTGCAAAAATAAGTTTGAATGAAATAAACGTAAAAGTAGGGGATGGAGTTAAAAGTATCCCACTTATTAATTTAATAACTGCCTCACAAATTTTTGAATTAGAAGAGATTTTGGAAAGTTTTTTTAACTAGGTCTTTTTTGATATATTTTGTATTTATTTACTTTTAAAAATTTTGTAAGCAAAAAATAAATCACAAAAAAAGTTAGAGATCCAAATATTAATAATAAAAATTCTCCGAAATTTGAATCTAAGTTATTCGTATTTTTGAGAATAGTAAAACAAAATGTGCTGTCTATAATAGAAGCTAAAAACATGAGTAACATTTTCCTCAATAAAACCAAGTTAGGCAAATGGATACTTTCATTACGAAGATTGAAAGAAAGAAAAATACAAACTATAAAGTTGACTATTACTGAAGATAAAATTATTCCTACGACTCCGAAATTATACGGTAGGAGATTTCCAAAATTCTTAATTGGTGCACCAATTAAAAACCAATCAAAAAAAACATTAAATATTATCCCTGCACATGACAATCTAAAGGGGAATTTTGTTTTTTCTAATGAGTAGTAAGTTCTTACTAACAAATCTCTAAAAAGGTAAAAAGGTATTCCAACTGCATAAGCAATTAGTATATTCTTTACTTTTGAAGCTGCTAAATAATCAAAAGCTCCTCTTTGAAAAATTACTTCTACAATATTGTTATTGAATGTTATGAAAAATCCAGTCAAAAAAATAGTTGTTAAGAAACAGTTCTCTATTCCAGATATTAATTTTTTTTGGATACCCCTTGTGTCTTTATCACTTCTCAATTGAGAAAATTCTGGAAGTAATGGCAAAATTAAAGAGTTAGATAATATGCCTAATGGGGCTTGTATAAGAAAATTTCCGTAAGCTAGTCCCGATGCGGCTCCCTGAAAACTGGAAGCAAAAAACATATCAATGAAAACATTAATTTGACTAAGACCTGATGAGATAGATGAAGGAATAATTAGTTTTAAAATTCTCCTCTGTTCATTTTTAAGTAATTGGAAGGTTGATTCTAATCTTAAGAGGCCGATTTTATTTATTTCCCAAATTTGAATAACAAACTGAATAAAAGTTCCTGTCAAAGTTGCAAAAGCTAGTAATCCCGATGAAGTTAATAAATTTTTGTGAGTATTTTCTTGGCCAAAAGTCAAATTGAATAAAATAAAAAAAATAATAGTTACGCTTGTTATGGCTGGACTGATACTTGATAAAAAGAACTTTTTTTGGGAGTTTAATGCTCCAAAGCTTAAACCTATGAAGCCAGATAATGGGATACAAGGTGTAAGAATTCTTAATTGGTGAGTAGCAATAGATTTACCTTCATAACTTAAATTGGGGGCTAATAATTCAATTAATAAACTTGAATTAAAGTAAATCAATATAGCTAATCCAAATAATATTATTGAAAGTTTTATGCTTACTTGAGTTAAAACAATCCCTCCATTCTTTTTATTAAGAGGAGTTAAAACGGCAACCACTGCATTATGTAAAGGGCCATTAATTCCTCCAATGATTATGAGCAAAAAACCTGGAATGATATAGGCATAATTAAATGCGTCATATGTTATGCCAACTCCAAAAGCAGCAGCTATAAATATTTGTCTTAAACATCCAGCTAATTTACTAAGACTAGTACCAAATGAAATTGAAAAACCATTATTTTTTAAAAACGAATGCATTTGGGTTTGTTTAAGATTGTTCAAGAAGAATAAGTTTCAATTATATTTGATTTTTATCTAACGACATATTTATGAATGCTCGGATAATTGAATTTGATCCTTTAACTGAAGGGGTTTTAATCAAAAGATATAAAAGATTTCTTGCAGACATTAAATTAGAAACTGGAGAGATAGTAACTGCTCATTGTGCTAATACCGGTCCAATGAAAGGACTTTTGAGAGAAGGTGCAAAAGTAAGAATTAGTGTTTCCTCATCTCCAAAAAGAAAATTACCTTATACATGGGAGCAAATATGTGTTCTAAATGCAAAAAATGAGGAGGTTTGGGTAGGAATTAATACTCTGTTTGCGAATAAGTTGATCAAAAAGGTTATCGAAAAAAATTTGTTAAACGAAATAATTGGAGAAATAGAGACAATTAAGTCTGAAGTACCCTATGGAAGAGATAAAAAAAGCAGAATTGACTTTTTTTTAACTCCAAAATCTTCAAATCCTGATAAACGTAACATTTACATAGAGGTTAAAAATACGACCTGGATTAAAGAAAATGTAGCTCTTTTCCCAGATACAGTAACAAAAAGAGGGCAAAAACACCTCATAGAATTAAAGGAATTGATTCCCGAAAGTAAAAGTGTTTTAGTACTTTGCATAACAAGAGTAGACGCTTGTTTCTTTGCAACTGGAGATGATGCAGATCCCTTATATGGCAATCTTTTTAGAGAATCTTTAAATGCAGGAATGATATCAATACCATGTTCCTTTGAATTCCACAAAGACCACGTTACATGGAATGGAATTAAACCTTTGAAACAAATAAAAAATTGATATTTTGGAATTCAAAAAAAAAGAATTTTTTAATTTAACAAATTTAATTTCGGGATGCAAGTATAAAATTGGTAGCAACGACTACTAGACACTGATAAGTTTTTTGAATAAATTTAAATTTGAAAGGAAACAGCACAAACTGTTTTTTTGCAGATCTAATTTTTTTTTATGACCACTGCTTTGCAAACGCCTCAAAGGCGCTCTAGGTCCAAGTTACAAGATGCGAGTCTTGTTAACGGACCTATGCTCCTTTTGAGGAGTATTCGAGGATTTAGTTCAAACCGCTCAATGTTGTGGCTTGCAACTGTTCCTTTAGCTTTGTTTGGTTTAGGTATTTTTAATCTTTCAGCTCATGCAGCTGATTTACCTGAGTTGAATGCAGCTTTTCTTGCTAACAATTTATGGCTTTTGATCGCTACTATTCTAGTGATCTTTATGAACGCTGGTTTCGCTATGGTTGAGGCAGGTATGTGCCGTTCTAAGAACGCAGTAAACATTCTTGCTAAAAACCTTTTCGTATTTGCTTTAGCTGTAACCTCTTACTGGTTTATTGGCTACTCATTAATGTACGGAGGTAGTGTTGCTGACGGATGGCTTTACTTTGGAGGCTTATTTTTTGATCCAACAGTTACTGCTGATATGGTAACTGATGCTGGATTAGTCCCAACAGTTGATTTCTTGTTCCAGTCTGCATTTGCAGGAACTGCGGCAACTATCGTATCCGGTCTTGTTGCTGAAAGAGTTAAATTTGGAGAATTTGTTGTTTTTGCAATCGTATTAACTGCATTTATATATCCAATTGCTGGTAGCTGGAAATGGAATGGTGGTTGGCTTGATTCTTTAGGTTTCGTTGACTTTGCTGGGTCTTCAATTGTTCACTCAGTTGGAGCATGGGCAGGTCTTGTAGGAGCTATGCTTCTTGGCCCTAGAATCGGCAAATACTCTGATGGAAAACCTCAGGCTATGCCAGGACATAACATGGCTATAGCTACTCTAGGTGCGTTAGTTCTATGGATAGGTTGGTATGGATTTAATCCAGGTTCTCAACTTGCTATGGATCAATGGGTTCCATATGTTGCTGTAACAACTACTTTGGCAGCAGCAGCTGGTGCTATTGGAGCAACTATTGTTTCAACATTAACTTCTGGTAAGCCTGATCTTACAATGATTATTAACGGAATCCTTGCTGGTTTGGTTAGTATCACTGCTGGTTGTGGTGATATGACTCTTGCTGGAGCCTGGTTTGCAGGACTAGTAGGTGGAATTATTGTTGTATTTTCTGTTGCAGCTCTTGATGCTGCTGAGATCGACGATCCTGTAGGGGCATTCTCTGTTCACGGAGTTTGTGGTGTATGGGGTACCGTAGTCATCGGTCTTTGGGGTACAGCTGTACAAGGAGATGGAGCAGGTATGGGATTGTTCAATGGTGGAGGTATTACCCTTCTTCTAGTTCAAGCTCTTGGTGCCGCAGCTTATGCTATCTGGACACTAGTTACTTGCTGGATCGCTTGGTCTGTAATTGGAGGATTGTTCGGAGGAATCCGAGTATCTGAAGAGGAGGAGACTCAAGGATTAGATATTGGAGAGCATGGAATGGAAGCTTATCCAGACTTTGCATCTGCAAAATAATTCGACCCAAAAAATTGATTTTCGAAACCTGACTTATGTCAGGTTTCTTTTTTTTACAAAAAATTATTTAAAATGATGTAATATTTAAAGATGGATACTCAAGCTTTTAGAAGATCTCTTCATCATTCTGATAGGTACAATAGAAGGGGCTTTGATTCTCCAACAAAAAGAGCTCAAGCGTTAGAGGAAGCTTATCAAAGCGATTTGATAAGTTCTATAAGAGATAATGGTTTTAATTACACGAAAGGAAGATTAAATATAAAGCTAGCTCAAGCCTTTGGCTTTTGTTGGGGAGTTGAAAGAGCTGTAGCGATGGCTTATGAGACCAGAAGGCATTACCCTAATGAAAATATTTGGATCACAAACGAAATAATTCATAACCCCTCAGTTAATGATCATTTAAGAAAAATGAACGTAAAATTCATTTCAGCTAAACATGGAATTAAAGATTTCTCATTAGTTTCTGATGGAGATGTTGTAATATTGCCGGCTTTCGGGGCTACTGTCCAAGAAATGAAATTACTTCATGAGAAAGGATGTCATATTATAGATACAACTTGTCCATGGGTGTCTAAGGTTTGGCATACCGTTGAAAAACATAAAAAGCATGTTTTTACATCAATAATTCATGGAAAATTTAAGCATGAAGAGACTCTTGCAACTAGTTCATTTGCAGGAAAGTATTTAGTTGTACTTGATTTGGAGGAAGCAAATTATGTGTCTGAATATATTCTTGGTAAAGGAAATAGAAATGAGTTTATGAACAAATTTGCTAAAGCTTGTTCTAATGGATTTGATCCTGATAAAGATCTTGATAGAGTTGGAGTTGCTAATCAGACAACTATGCTCAAAAGCGAGACCGAAGAAATTGGAAAAGTTTTTGAAAAAACGATGTTAAAAAAATTTGGTCCAGAGAATCTTAATAGTCATTTTTTGGCATTTAATACAATTTGTGATGCAACTGAAGAAAGGCAAGATGCCATGTTTTCTCTAGTCGATGAAGATCTTGATATTCTTGTTGTTATAGGTGGATTTAATTCTTCCAATACTACTCACCTGCAAGAAATTGCAATTACTAAAAACATCTCTTCTTTTCATATAGATACTCCTGAGAGGATATCAGTTGAAGAAAATTCGATATTACACAAACCACTCGGAAGGGATTTAGAACTTAAAAATAATTTTTTACCTAATGGAAATATTAATGTTGGGATCACCTCAGGTGCATCTACTCCTGACAAGGTCGTTGCCGATGTTATAGAAAAGTTAATTGATATAGCTTCTTGAATTTCGAATTTATTTTAAACTTTGCTTAGTTTTTTAAAGTTATTATTCAGATATTTCCTAAAGATCTACTTTATTAACTAGAATAATTAAAACTTTATGAAGTATGGAAGACAAAACACAGGCTAATCAGGTTCAAACAGCCAGTATGAATAGAAACAAAGCTCCTCAAAAAGTTGAAGTTGTAGTTGCTAATCCATCCGCAGGGTCAGAAGTGAATATCCTCGGTGAACTATCAATTTTTGTATTAAGAATCGGTTTTTGTGCTTTGATGATTCATCATGGCCTTGAGAAGCTTCAGGATCCAGAGGGTTTTGCCGAGTTTGTAGTTGGTAAGTACTTCCCATTTTTACCAGGTGATCCTGTTATTTGGACTTTTGGAGCAGCAATTACTCAATTAATATGCCCATTAGGATTAGCTTTGGGTATTTTTGCAAGGCTTTCTTCTCTAGGACTTTTCTCCACAATGGCATTTGCTGTTTATTTTCATCTCCTTGATACTGGATTAGAAGGGTTCCCTTTGGCAGTCGTTGAAGGTCACAATTATGCTTTTGAGTTGTCTTTCATATATGGAGCTATTTCACTCTACTTTTTATGCGCAGGTCCTGGCAGGCTTTCTTTATTCAGAAAGACTAACAAGATTACGTATTATCCAAAATCAACATAACTCAATGCAAAAAATGCCTTTTCTGAGTAAATATCATTGATATTCCTTTCGAATTACACATATCAATACTTTCTTGATCTCTTAAACTTCCTCCAGGCTGAATTATTGCCTTGATACCATATTCATCTGCAAGTTCTACGGTATCTGCAAATGGGAGAAAACCATCACTAGCCAAGACAGCATCAGAACATAACACCCCAGCTGCACTTAATGCAATTTTTGCGGCTCCAACTCTATTCATTTGTCCAGCTCCAATGCCAATAGTTTTTTGGCCTTTTGCAATAACAATTGCATTGGATTTTACGTGTTTGCAAATTTTCCATGCAAAATTTAGATCCAAATTCATTTGAGTACTTGGATTTTTTTTAGTTACTGAAATCCAATTTTCAGTTTTTTCTTCAGTATCATCAGTATCTTGAACGAGTAACCCTCCCATTATTGATTTTGTAGAAGTTTGTTTCTTTTTTGGAAGTTGACTTTTTGATAACTTTAAAATTCTTAAATTCTTTTTAATTTTTAAAATTTCTAAAGCTTCCTCATCAAAAGATGGAGCGACGACACATTCTAAGAAAATATCTTTGAGGTGATTTGCTGTTAAACTATCAACATTTGAATTAAAAGCAACTATTCCTCCAAAAGCACTAACTGAGTCGCATTGTAAAGCATTCAAAAATGCTTGAGAGGCTGAATTACTAATAGATGCACCACAAGGATTATTGTGTTTTAAAATCACAGAAGCATATGTTTCTGTTGTAAGTTCATCTTTTTCTGCGTAGCCAAATTCTAAAACTGTTGAAAGTGCCGACTCAAGATCTAATAGATTGTTGTAACTTAAATCTTTACCTTGTAATTGCTCTGCTGAGTCCCATCCAATATTACTTAAACCATACCAAAAAGCTTTTTGATGAGGATTCTCACCATATCTTAAGTTTTTGACTAATGGATAAGATTCAATATGTTTGGAAGATTGTAAACCTCTCTCTTTACTTATCCAACTAGATATTGCAGTGTCATAGTCCGCTGTATGTTGAAAAGCTTCAAGGGCTAATTTTGCTTTGTATGCATCTTTTAATTCACCTTTTTTACTTTCTTTAAGAAAATTTTGATACTGACTAGGATCCACTAAAACTGAAACATCTTTATGATTTTTAGCTGCCGAACGAACCATTGAGGGTCCTCCAATATCGATATTTTCAATAGCATCTTCCCATTTAGCTCCTTGATCTACTGTTTTTTTAAAAGGATATAAATTGACAACTACTAAGTCAATTAACTCAAGATTATTAGCTTCTATATCTTTTTGATGTTCCTTATTAGCTCTTTTAGCTAATATTCCGCCGTGTATTTTTGGATGCAAAGTTTTAACTCTTCCTCCAAGAATCTCTGGAGAATTAGTAAAATCTGAAACTTTAATAACTGGAATTTTTGCATCTATTAGATGTTTTGCAGTTCCTCCACTTGATAGGATTTTATAATTAAATTGTTCTACCAATTCTTTACAAAATGGTATTAAATTTTTTTTATCAGAGACACTTACTAAGGCTAATGGGGACATTATGGGAAAGTTTACTTACTTAAGAATATAAACATGAAATACGATATCCATCATGAATTTGTCTCGATTAGCTCTCAAACTGCAACTCATAGAATTATTTTGATACATGGTTGGGGAGCCGATTCAGATGACCTTTTAATATTTGGAAAGGAGATGACAGAAAAAATAAATCTCGATTTTGAGGTATTTTCTTTGAGGGCTCCTGGATTACATCCAAGTGGTCAAGGAAGACAATGGTATGGATTATACCCACATGATTGGAATGAAGCTCATGATGAAGTTAATAAACTTTTAGTTACATTAAAAAAATTTGATACTGATCAGATTCCACTGAGAAAAACAATTTTGTTGGGTTTCTCACAGGGGGCGGCAATGGCAATTGATGCAGGATTTAAATTAAATTTTGGATTAATTGTTGCTTGTAGTGGTTATCCTCACCCAAATTGGATCCCAGGAGAAAAATGTCCACCATTAATCATCAGTCATGGTTTATTTGATGAAGTCGTGCCTATAGAAGCTTCAAGAATTATTTATAAAAATGTAAAGAGTAAATCTTCTAAATTTTGTGAATTATTAGAATTCGACGGATTTCATCAAATTGATTCAAATTTAATAAATTTTATAAGTTTAAATATCAGTAATATTTTTTAAACAAAAGCGTATTCGTATTCTTCAATTTCTTCCCAATCATCTGCGGTAAGTTCTAGACCTTCAAATATTTTTTCTTCACCAATTCCTTCAACTACTACTTTAAGAGATGGAAATAAAAAATGATTTTCTTCAGCATATTGGGCGCTAAATAATCCTTTTTCACCCCAAAAAAACCTATCAGTGGTATGCTCATTTCTTCGAACGTTAAAAACTGAAGGCGCTGAAAGTGCATTTTCAGCTATGAATCTTCTTGCTGCTGTAACTGGTTTATGCTTGCCAGTTTCGATATGATAAATAGGTACGTGTGCCATTACTCTTTGGCCAGCCAATCTTCTTCTGCTGATTCTTTTTCTTTTTTTTGACATTGATTGGTACTCCTGAAATTATTAATGAGATTAGTCTTATTTTTTTTACTAATCTTATAACTGTGATTTTGAATTCACTTTTAATTACATAGAGGACCCATCAACCCCTGATGTAGCTTAAAATATGATGAGAAGTTCATATTTAAGGCTGGCTAAAGTCAGACCTATTTATATATCTTAATACTTTTTTCATATTTTACAAGCCCTTTTTCAGATTTTTTCTACAATAATTCCATTAATTATGAATCTCTCAAAAGAATTTGAAGAATTAATCAATAAACAGTTAGAGAGTTTTGGTTGCTCAATGGGAGTAACTAATTTGGTTATATATCTTGCTTCAGCTAACCAAGGAACTAAAGCATCTTTTGAAATGATTGGTCAATGGCCACAAATTGATAAGTTTCTAAGATCAATAGAAGATGATCCTTCACTTAAAGTTTCATCTCCAAATAGAAGATGGTATCCGCTTCAAGAAAATGATATTTTACTTGGTGTCCTCAGGGTTGAAACTGATTTAAAAGGGGGGAATTGGCCAGTATCTCTTGACTCTAGATTAAAAGCGCTTTCAATATCTTTAGCTAAGTGCGTTTCCATCGAATTAGAACGTCAAAATAAAAATGAAGAAATCAATTATTTAAAAAATCAGGTCAATGTCATAATCCATCAATTGAGGAATCCATTAGCTGCTCTAAGGACATATGCAAAATTACTAATAAAAAGACTTGGATCAGATGATGACTCAATTGAAATAGTTGAACGCATGATAATAGAGCAAAAACAAATTAATCAATATATGGACTCTTTTGCTCTATTAAATTCACCAATTCAATTGCCTCTGGAAATTGGAGAGGAAAGATTATTGTTACCACCAAATTTAGATAATAATAAGGTAATAACTATTCAAAGTTTATTGAAACCAATTTTAGAAAGGGGTAAAGCTAATGCAAACCTTGAGAATAGAGATTGGACTGAACCTTCTCTTTGGCCAGATTGGACTTTATCACCATTAAAAGCAAAATATGCTGTAATTGCTGAAATCGTGGCTAATTTATTAGAAAATGCTTTTAAATACGCCCAAAAAGATGCTGAGATTGGACTCTTGATTACGAGTAGAGGTCTTTGCATATTTGATGATGGAAAAAAAATAACCAAAAACGAAAATGAAAAGATCTTTCAAAAAGGCTTTAGAGGATCTGCCTCCAAGAAGAAAGATGGCACTGGAGTGGGTTTGTTTTTAGCGAGGAAATTAGCTAAACAAATTGGAGGAGATTTGAGATTGCTGGAAAAATACTCGATTGATAATACTGAAGAATTAAATAATCTAAAGAAGAAAAATATTTTTTATATAGAACTTCCTATAAAAGAATTGCATGAATAAATAACATTGCAGTTTCGACTAGTACAACACTTGCACCACATGCATCCCCATTGAAGCCACCAATTTTATTCCCTAGCATATTTGGAATAAAATAACTTAAAAAGATACCAATCAAAATAAGAAATAAAAAATTAATTAATATTGCTTGAGAATTAATTAAAACTAATTGGTATGCAATGAAAATTAAAAGAAAAATAATAGAGATTATAGATTCTTTTTTAAATCCATTCCAAAACTTTTTATGACTAATAGATTTTTTCTTATAACTAA
This sequence comes from Prochlorococcus sp. AG-347-K18, assembly GCA_003281365.1. Taxonomy (GTDB): domain Bacteria; phylum Cyanobacteriota; class Cyanobacteriia; order PCC-6307; family Cyanobiaceae; genus Prochlorococcus_A. Next base: position 145,465 of record QCCF01000001.1, on the reverse strand, counting down.
TATATTTAAACTTTTCAATAAAAAATAAATTGGAAAATCTTCCCCAAAATAAACATATTGGTAAAACAAGATTTATTTCGTTTTGAATTTTGAGTAGGCATGCAATTTGAATTAAACTTATGAAAATTAATGATTGAACCCCAAAGGAACCAACTTTACTGTCTTTCATAGCTTTTAAGCGTTTCTTTTTGCCGGCAAAAATACCATCGAAAGTATCCATTAACCCATCGAGGTGTAGACCACCAGTAATTAAATATCCTGAAGCTATACAAATTAATGCGGATGAATAGATTGACCAAGAGTTTGCTCTTAAAAAAATAAAAATATAACTCTGTATTGTTCCAATAAAGAATCCTAAAGGCGGCGCAAATTGTGCAATATTTTTAAACTCAGGATTAATTAAAGGTAACTTTGGAAATGTCGTATAGAAAATCCAAGATCCTGCTAAATTTTTTATTAAATATTTTTTGATGAGATAAAAATAGATTCAATATTAGATAATAGGTTAAATTAATAAAAAAGGATTAAAAAATTTAATAACTTATCGTGTTTAATTTTGAAATTACATCAAATTGCTGTAATACAGCTGCAAGAACTGGTATATTTCATACTCCAAATGGTCAGGTAAACACTCCAAGATTTATGCCTGTAGGGACTTTGGCAACGGTTAAGGGAATTTCATCTAAGCAGTTAAGTTCTACAGGATCAGAAATGATTCTTTCAAATACCTTTCATCTTCATTTACAACCTGGAGAAAAATTAATTAAAAAATCTGGTGGAATTCATAAGTTCATGAATTGGCCAAAGCCTATTCTTACAGATTCAGGTGGATATCAAGTTTTTAGTTTGGCTAAATTAAACAATATTTCTGATAAAGGTGTGGAATTTAAAAATCCAAGAGATGGTAGTCATGTATTTTTATCACCTGAAAAAGTAATGCAGATTCAAATGGATCTTGCCTCGGATGTCGCGATGGCTTTTGATCATTGTCCTCCTCATACAGCTAACGAAAATGATATTGAGGACTCTTTACAAAGAACTCATTCATGGTTGCAAAAATGTGTTGAGACTCATCAAAAATCCAATCAAGCACTATTCGGAATAGTTCAAGGTGGTAAGTATCCAAGGTTAAGAGAATATAGTGCAAAATTTACAAGTTCTTTTGATCTGCCTGGGATAGCAGTAGGAGGTGTCAGTGTTGGAGAAACAGTCGAAGAAATACATAATGTAATTAATTATGTACCGAAGTTCTTACCAATAAATAAACCAAGATATTTAATGGGTATCGGCTCTTTAAGAGAAATTTCTTTAGCTGTTGCTAATGGATTCGATATATTCGACTGTGTTTTGCCTACAAGACTGGGTAGACATGGTACTGCATTTTTCAATGATGAAAGATTAAATTTGAGAAATGCTCGATTTAAAAATGACTTTTCTCCAATTGATAAAACTTGTAAATGCGAAACCTGTAAGTCTTATTCTCGTGCATATTTGCATCATTTAATTAGAAATGATGAAATTTTAGGCCTCACCCTTATAAGTTTGCATAATATCGCACATTTAATAAGATTCACTAGTTCAATTTCTTCCGCAATTAAAGATAATTGTTTTACAATTGATTTCGCTCCTTGGAAAACATCCTCTATTGCTCACTATACGTGGTAACGTCTTATCATAATTATCTAAATTATTAAAAAGGTGCTCATTCTATTTAATACATTCGCTGAATTGCCTGAGGCTTACAAGGCCTTCGCTCCAACTGTTGATGTTCTTCCACTTATTCCTTTATTTTTCTTTTTATTGGTATTTGTTTGGCAAGCTGCTGTTGGATTTAAGTAAAATTCTTTTTGTATAAAAATTATTTCTTAGAAAGGATTTTCAAGTAAAATCGCATCTCCAGAATTTTCTACAGCACACTCTATAAAATCAGCAATTTTTAAAGCTCTTGAAGCTTGCTCACCATCTACTTCAGGCTTTTCTTTACCTTGAACACATTTAAGAAAATGCTCCAGTTCTGCATAAAGAGGTTCAATGGAGGTTGTGCTAACTTCTTCTACATATCCATCATTTCTATAAACTAATTCGCCATGCTCTGCTGTGTATGATTCATGAGACTTTCGATGAATCTGCAGAGAGTGATTTAAGAAATCAGTTTCTACTAGACCATTTTGACAGTGAGCACTTAAACTTCTAATTTTTTTGTGACTCATTTTGCTGGCAGTTAAGCTTGCAATAACATTATTTTTAAAAACTAAGGTAGCGTTGACATAATCAATTAATCCTTCGCTATTCCTGCCTCCAACGGCTGCTAATTTCAGTATTTTTGAGTTAACAAGCTCTAAAACAAGATCAATATCATGAATCATTAAATCCATTACTACAGATACATCATTTGCTCTGTCAGCATGGGGACTGTGCCTTTGTGCTTCTAAAACAACAATTTCTTCATTATGCACGATTTTATTCAATTCTCTAAATGCTGGATTAAATCTTTCAATATGCCCAACTTGTAATAGACAATTACTTGCATTAGCAGCTTCTATTAATGATTTTGCTTCTAACTCATTAGCTGCAATTGGTTTTTCAATGAGAACATTAGTACCTCCTTTGAGACAATCTAGTCCTACTTTTTGATGAAGTAGGGTAGGGACGGCGATACAGATTGCATCAACTTTTGGGATTAAGTCTTTGTAATCTCTAAACCATTCACACTGAAATTGCTCAATAGCTAATTTACCTCTCTCTTCATTTGGGTCTGCGACTCCAATCAGATTTGCATCTTTGAGTAAACTTAGTACCCTAGCATGATGCCAGCCCATATTTCCTATACCTATGACTCCAACCTTTACGGGTGATGAGGTTGGTTGCATAATTTCAAATCCATGTGTTAATTAACATTATCCTCTATGGGGCGCCACATTTAGCTTTTAGGCAAAATTATTTTAACACGATCAATTTTCGGCCCTGACATAGAAATAACTTCAAATTTAATTTTATTAAAATTTAAAACGTCACCAATTTTTGGAACCATCTGAAATTTTTCTAGCAGAAATCCGGCAAGGGTATGGTAATCTGCCCCTTCTGGAATAGAACATCTTAACTTTTTATTAATATCTATAATTTCTGATTTCCCGGCTATTGACCATTTTTTAGAGTAATTATCTAACATTCTCATATCTGAATATATTCTATTATTGATCATTTCCTCTCCAACTATTTCGCCATTGAGATCTGCTGCAGTTATGAGACCCTCTGTACCACCGTGTTCATCAACTACTAGTAAGAAAGGATTGTAGTCTCTTACTATTGGTAATATTTCTGCTAATGAACATGTTTCTATTATTTTTGTAACGGGTAAAAGGAACGGCTCCAATAATGTATCAGCTTCCATTTCACCCTTCGATATTGGCTTAGCTAAATAACGTAAATCTAATACACCTAATACATCATCTAAAGACTCACCAATAACAAAGAAGCGTGCATGGCGAGTTTTATCTACTTGTTTCATAAGATTTGAAAAGGTTATGTTTTTTGGTAAGGTAACCATTTCAGATCTTGGAATCATTACTTCTTTAACTTGCGTATCTTTTAAAGCAAAAACTCCTTCAAGAATATTCTTCTCATCTGGCTTTAAACCAGTTACATTATCAGTTTCTATAAGAGTTTCTAATTCTCCTGCGGACAAATCCGAATTTAAAGAATCCCACTTGTTATTTAAATTAAATAATCCTAAGCAGGCGCTAGCAAAGAATTCTATTATCGTAACTATAGGTTTCATCCCTTTTCTAACGCCATCGAAAATTGCGGTTAACCTTAGAGCAGCGGATTCAGGATTGTTAATTACTAATGCTTTTGGAATTAGTCCAGAAACAAGAGTAACAACTAAAACAACAAATAAAAATAGTAGAAGGTCATAAAATCTATTTGGCAAAATATTGCTTTTCCAATAATCATTTGCAAGATTATTACTTAGCCATCCAATTCCAATTAATGAAATTGTTACTCCAAATTGAGAGGCAATTAATGAAGATCTGAAGCGTTTTTGAATTTTTAAAATTGATAATGCTCCTTTCTTTTTTTCTTCTATTAACCTTAAAACTTTACTTGGCCTTATTAATAAAAAAGAGAGTTCACTTGCTGCGAAAAAAGCTGGGAAAAATAAAAGCAATAAAAGTAGTGTTATTTTCATTCAATGACAAAGAATAATGGGGGTGGCGAGGATCGAACTCGCCTTAGCCAAATTATGAGTTTGGTGCATTCACCAGATTGCTACACCCCCAAGAAAATTTATGTAATTATAATTACATTGAATTTCAATATACAATATAAAAATAATATTTCAAAAAACACTTCATTAAGAAGTTTTTGTGAGATTTCTTTTTTTTCTCCTAATCTTTAAATATAAATTTAACTTTTACTAATGGACAATTTTTCTGAAAAGTATGATTTAAATAAAGCAAAATTGTTAAAACAGTTAATTGAGAAATCCTATAAGAGAGGAAACTTCACTTTATCTTCAGGAAAAAAAAGTAGTCATTACTTAAACTGCAAACCAGTATCATTGAATGGCGAGGGTCTAAACTTGATAAGTGATTTATTTTTTGAGTTAAAGGACTCAAAGTCAAAAGCAGTTGCAGGATTGACATTAGGCGCAGATCCTATTGTGAGTGGATTAATCGTTAAAGCAGCTTTATATGGCCTAGACCTTAATGGGTTAATAATTAGGAAAGAAATCAAAAAATATGGAACTAAAGCTGGAATTGAGGGACCTACATTAGAGGAAGGGACTTTGGTAACTGTTTTAGAGGATGTTGTTACAACTGCTGGTTCAGTGATAAAAGCTATAAAAAAGTTACGCGAAAATAATTATGTTGTTGAGGAAGTTTTGTCTATAGTTGATAGGCAAGAAGGAGGATGTGAAGCCCTTGACCATGAAAATGTTAAATTAAAAAGTCTTTTTACAATAAAAGACTTCTTATAAATATCGCAAAATGCAAGATATAAAAAAAAAGTATTGGCTTGAAAAATTTGATTGTTTTTCAATTTCTGGAAAAGATGCTAGAAAATTTTTGAATGGAATAACAACTGGTAATATTCTTAATTCAGAAAATAAAGTTATCAAAACTTGTTGGTTAACTCCAAATGGAGTTCTAAGGTCATTAATTGAAATTATTTTTTTAGAAAGAAGTTTAGAAGTAATTATCTTGGCGGGTAACACAAATGAAATAATTGATTACTTTAATCAAATTATCTTTCCAGCGGATGATGTACTTCTGAGTGAACCTTCCTTGATAAATAGAATTCAGGAAATTGATGAATATAGTTCATGGAGAACTTACCAGCCTATTTTCTTCAAAACAGAAGATAAAGAATTTGAAATACATAAAAATAAACTAAATTTACTAAATCCCAATGATTTAAAACTTTGGAAAATTAATCAGGCAATACCCTCATTAGAAATGGAAATAAATGGAAAAAATAATCCTCTTGAGCTTGGATTACAAGATCTTATAGACTTTAATAAAGGTTGTTATTTAGGACAAGAAACAATGTCAAAAATAAAAAATGTTTCTTCTTTAAAACAGGAAATAAGAATTTGGAAATCAATTGAATCTAATTTGAATTTAGACTTAGAAGATAATAATTTATACATAAATTCTGCGAAGGATATTTCTGTAGGCAAAATCACTAGTTTTTTTAAATCAGATTGTCAAATAAAAGGTTTAGCTATGATAAAAAGAAAATATTTAGAGGAAGAAAGTTATTTTTTTTCAGAAATTTTTGGAAAAGTAATTATAAATAAATCTGTAGGATCAATTTTTCTTTAATCGATTTTTGATTAGATATTCCGCAATTTGTAGAGTAGCAAAACAATCATCTTTGTTATATTGGATAATTTTCTTTAAAAATATTTGGTTTTCTGTAATTTGATATTGAATCCACCAATAAAGTGCTTTCGAGCCACTTACATTTTTCTGCACCCATTCAAATCCAAGCCAATTAGAAACAGTCTTTAAGCCATAGTTTTTTAGTGGTAATATCCATGACTTTCTTATTAAGGTATGTAAGTCAATGAATCTGGAGGAAAGTGAATCAATTTCTTCAAAACTAAAATTTAGTTCTTTAGCAATATTAATTATTGATATTTTTTCAGTTTCTCCGTAATGCAAAACTGGCCATTCCTTGTGTGAAAAAAGTATTTCAATAATTTGCCTGTAAGATTCTCCTTTATTGTTTTTAAGATTTAAGATTGGTTCATAAATAATATCTTCTTTTTTTATAAACAAATTATTTACTTTTAAAAATCCATATAAGAAATCATGCTTTAAATCTGGATTTGACTCAATATCAAATATATAAAATCCCGAACATATTTTTTCAAATAGTTCTTCCGTATTATTTTTATTAGAAATGAAATATGGTTCTCCAGAGGTATATGCTTGTGCCTGCTTTACAAATATGGATGCTTTTTCATACTTCTGATCTTTGAATTTAGATAATTTCTCTCCAAGTTGTTTTTCGCTATACGAAGCTAATGTTTGGGTATTAGTTATTCCGTTTGCTTTTAATAACGAGGCCGTTTTGGAACCTATTCCATCTATATCTGTTAGATATCCATTTTCTTTTGCTTCTTTGTCACAAAATTTTTGCCAGGAACAAATAGTACATTTTTTTCTGTCTTGAGTTATTTCTGGTATAGATGCCTCCAAGCATTCATTCAAATTTAATAAAACATTTAAAACTTTTTTTCTTAATTTTTTATTTAAATAAATTTCTTCAACTTTAACTTTTTTATCAAAAGTTGAAATTACTAACCCTTTCTCAATTTTAGATTCTTGAAAAGATTCCAACAGCATAGAACAAAAAGCTAAGTCGAATAAATGTTCTTTAGTTGTTTTGTGGCCTAACTTATAAACAGCAGGTAAATATTTATATTGTCCCCATTTACTTTTACCTTTAGTCTTTACTAGTAATTGTGGACGTATCTCTGCATTTATATTTTGGAGAAGATTCCCTTTGATTTTTAATCCAATTACCCCTTGATAACCATTTTCACAAGCTTTTAATCCTGTATATATTTCACCATTACAAAATTCATAGAAAATTTGAAACTGATTAATTTTATCTATAGCTTTATGGGGAGACCATACTTCATAAGATTTTTTACCCTTAAAATCTAGCCATGCTTTTCTTTTGCATCTTGTAAAACTTTTTAAATGAAGAGAATTCAAATTATTTTTTAAGGGCGGTTTTAAAATTTACTCATATAAATTAGTATAGATAATTAAAAGAAATCAAGGAAATTAGAAATTTGAGAGCTGATAAATTAGATAAGATAAAATTTGGAACTGATGGTTGGAGAGGAATTATTGGTTTTGACTTTAACCTGTCCAATCTTTCAAGAGTTGTTGTCGCTGCATGTCAGGAGTTGCATTATCAATACTATAAAGAAGTTAATTCAAAGAAAATTATTATTGGATATGATCGAAGATTTATGGCTTGTGAATTCGCCAAGCAAATAGTGCCTTTTGTAAGAGGATGTGGTTTCGAACCGATCTTATCTGATAGCTTTGTTACAACACCCTCTTGTAGTTTCTATGCCAAAGAAGTCGGTTGTCTTGGAGCGTTAGTAATTACAGCAAGTCATAACCCATATAATTGGCTAGGTCTGAAAATAAAGAGCTTTAATGGTTGTTCTGTTGACGAATCTTTTACAAGTGAAGTTGAAAAAAGATTAATGCTTGGAAATACAATTGAAAAAATAGATGGTGTTAATCAATTGGTAGATATTAAGAAATTTCATTTAGATAGAATTAAATCCCTTTTTGATATTGAATATATTTCCCAGAGATTAAAAAAAATGAAATTGAGAATTTTTGTAGATTCTATGCATGGTTCGGCTGCAAATTGTATGGCTGAGATTTTTGCTTCTAATGATTTAGAAGTTATTTCAGAAATCAGGAAAGATGCTGATCCTTTTTTTGGAGGAAACCCTCCTGAACCTCTTTTGAATTATGCAGATGATCTAAAACAAACACTAATGAAAAATTCAACAAATGAAGTGAAAACTTTAGGAATTATATTTGATGGTGATGGTGATAGGATTGCGGCAATTGATGAAAAAGGAAGATACTCTAGTACTCAAGATTTACTCCCATACTTTATTAGCTATTTGGGCGAAATTAAAAATAATTCTTATCCAGTTTTAAAGACTGTTAGTGGTTCAGATATTATTAAAAATATATCAGAGAGTCAAAATAGAGATGTTTTTGAACTTCCAGTTGGCTTTAAATATATTGCTGAAAAAATGATTAAAGAAAAAATATTTATTGGAGGAGAGGAATCTGGGGGAGTTGGTTTTGGTGACTTTATGCCTGAAAGGGATGCTCTATATGCAGCAATGGTTTTATTAAATGGAATTGCTGAAAAATTTCAATATTTATATGAAACCTTAGATGCAATCCAAGAAGATTTTGGGCCAAGTTTTTATAAAAGAATTGATATTAAATTTCCAAATCAGTCAGAAAAAAATAACGTAAAAGAATTTATCATAGACAATATTCCTGAGAATATTAATAATCACAAGTTAAAAAGTATCTCAAAGATCGATGGAATAAAGTTGAGAATTGATAAAAATTTCTGGCTTCTTTTTAGGTTTTCAGGAACGGAACCTCTTTTAAGGTTATATTGTGAAGCACCAAAAGAATCTTATCTAATTGAGGTATTAGAGTGGGGTCAAGAATTTATAAATTTGGCAGGAAAATAAAGATGAAAAATTTATATTTAGCGAGTAAGAATAAAGGTAAAATTGTTGAATATAAGAAATTGCTTGCTGGAGTTAATTGTAAATTGTTACTCCAGCCAGAATCATTAGAAGTTGAAGAGGATGGACTGTCATTTAGAGATAATGCAATTAAAAAAGCGAGTGAAGTTTCGAGAAAAACGAATAGTTTTTCAATAGCAGATGATTCAGGAATTTGTATTGAAGCACTAGGTGGTAAGCCTGGTATTTACTCATCAAGATATGCAGAAAATGATCAGAAGAGAATTGAACGAGTTTTAAAAGAACTTGATGGAGTTGAAAATAGAAGTGCTTTCTTTATTGCTAATATTTGTGTTTGTTCCCCAAATGGTGAAGTGATTATTGAATCTGAGGCCAAATGTCATGGCAATATTATTTTAAACCCCAGAGGAAAAAGTGGTTTTGGGTATGACCCAATTTTTGAGGAGAGTTATACCAGATTAACTTTCGCTGAAATGAATAATGATATTAAAGACTCTTGTAGTCATAGAGGTAAAGCATTAAATAAAATTATTCCAGATTTAATTGAAATTTTTTCTTAAATTCAATTAACCCAAGATCCATGAAGGCCATGAGGGATCGAAATGGGTAATTCATAAAAAGCTAATTCTTTTAAGTCTTTTGCGTCTAATATCACTAAATCGCTTCCTCTTCTTTCTCCGTTCCATAGAAGTATAAATAAAAATCCCTCATCTTCTTGAGAAGAGTTTTCTAATGGAACCATAATTGGTTCACTAACAAATCCACTTGGACCTGCTGACCAAGAAATCTCTTCCTTAGAAGTTAAATTTATTTTTTTTATTGCTTGAAGTGGAGCGTTCCCCAGCTTTTGAGTTGTGCTTGCCATCCAACTAAAAGTTGCTTTTAATCCTAACTTTTTAGGATTAACAACAGCAAATTCACAACATTGTTCACTGAAAGTTTCAAGTTCAAAAGTTTTTGTCTTTAGATCGATAATTGATCTTTTCAGTTTTCCTTCTGGATATTTATCAAAGTCAATATCCCTAAAATTCTCCTCTGGACCAACTGATGGGAAATCATCATAATAAATACTATCTAATACGATTTTGGAATCTTTTTCAAATGCATTTACATGATGAAAAACGAATCCTTCTGGAGCATCTATTGTTAAAGGAGGCTGACCTCTAAATAATCCACTTTCTCTTGGGATGATAAAAAACTTTGCCTTTTTATTTGGGTTTGACTTAAGACATTGTGCTGCTCCTCTTTGACCCATTACAAATGGAAGAGGATTGAAATCAATAGCATTCTGTAAAAATATTGCCCAATTAGTTGTAATTGCGAAATCATGAAGGAATGCAAAGCCATTAAAGGCATCTTTTCTGTCAAAAATGAGCTCTCCAGAATTTGTACCAGCATTATCAAATTCCATTAATCTGATGGTGCTTTTTGGCCCAGTTTGTACCCCAAAAGTAACTAAAAGTTCTGAAGATGCATTTGAGTTTAGGTCTGTTTTGGGATGAGCACTGAATGCTTCGTTAGGCTTAAGTACCCCTTTTAATGTTGTTAAACCAATAGTTTCTAGACTATCAGGATCCATTGCATGTGGACCTGCCGCTTCCCATAATGCGAGAATTTCCTCTCCTAATTTAATGACATGTGTATTAGCAATATTTTTGAATTTTAGATCTAGTGCATTATTTAAAATTCCTCCATTTTTTTGTGTTCCAAAAACACCTCTATAAATAAATTTATCTATTTTTTCTTCTTCCAAATATCCTTTAGTTTTAACAAATCTATTTGTTAAGAATGGCTGACCATTTTCGAATTTTATGGATGTTATCATTCCATCACCATCAAATGGATGATGAACCCATTGCCCACCTCTCTCTAATATTCCTGGTCCATTTCTTAATAATGTTCCATTTAAATTTTTAATATTATTACCTTTGCTAATTTTTAGAGGCTCATTAGTTAGCTCCTTTTCTACATTTTGATAAGCACTTGACCAATCTTCTTTTTTAAAAATTTTAAAACTATCAATTTTTTTATCTTGTAAATTAGTCACAACAAAGTAATCACTACATCTATCTTCGCCAAAAATAAACTGAATTGTGGCTGATTCGGAAAAATTTCTATTTTATTGTTTTTCTAACATTCCTTTACTGCTTGGAATTGAATCAGATCTTCTTGGATCTATTTCGGCAGCCATTCTCATTGCTCTTGAAAAAGCTTTAAAGCACGCCTCAACTATGTGATGTGAATTACTTCCTCGTATTTGATTAATATGCAGAGTAATACCGCTGTTATTTACAAAGGCAATAAAAAACTCTCTTACTAGTTCAGTATCATAATTTCCTATTCTAGGAGCTTTTAATTGAAGATCATAAGATAGATGCGGTCTACCAGAGCAGTCCAAAGTGACTTGAACTAATGCTTCATCTAATGGGGCAAAGAAATGTCCAAATCTGCTTATTCCTTTTCTTTCTCCCAAGGCTTTTGAAAATGCTTTGCCTAATGCGATTCCTACATCTTCATTTGTATGATGATCATCAATATGGGTATCTCCAATTGCTTTTATTTTTAAATCGAACAAACCATGACTGGATATTTGATGAAGCATATGATCTAAGAATGGTATACCGGTATCAATCTCAGAAATTCCATTTCCATCTAAGTTTATAAATACAGAAATATCTGTTTCATTCGTTTTTCTTTTTATTTCAGATTGCCTTAGAGATGACATTTTTATGCAAAAAACTTAGTTTACATTCCATTAATGCAGTAACCCGCATCAACATAAATTGTTTGGCCTGAAATGCCGCTAGAGAGATCACTTAATAAAAAAGCAGCTGTATTACCTACTTCTGTTTGAGTGACTGTTCTGCGCAAAGGAGCCTTTTCTTCAACATTGTGAATCATATCTAAAATGCCACCTATAGCAGAACTCGCAAGTGTTCTTATAGGCCCAGCACTTATAGCGTTAACTCTGACTTGTTTTTCGGGACCAAGTTCAGCTGAAAGATATCTTACTGAAGCTTCTAAAGCTGCTTTAGCAACTCCCATAACGTTATAGTTAGGAATTGCCCTTTCTGAACCTAAATAAGTTAATGAGATAACACCAGCACCATCACTAAAAAGTGGTTTTGCTGCTTTACATAAAGGTGCTAATGAATACGCACTTATATTAAGAGCCCTATCAAAACCTTCTGAAGTGGTAGCACTATAATCTCCAATCAATTCATCGCGTCCTGCAAATGCTAGGCAGTGAACTAATCCGTCAATTTGCCCCCAATTGTCTTTTATATTTTCAAAGATTTCTTCAATTTGAACTGGATTTTGAACATCAAGAGGCAAAAATAACGATGGGTTTAAAGGTTTAGTTAGTTCTCTAACTTTAGACTCGAATCTTCCCTTATCATCAGGCAAATATGTGATTCCAAGTTCTGCGCCAGCTTTTGAAAGTTGTTGAGCGATACCCCATGCTATTGAACGATTGTTGGCAATTCCCGTAACAAGAATTTTTTTACCAGTTAGATTTAGAAGCATTTTGTTTATTATTTCTATTATTCTCCTATATAAAAGTACCTATCTTTACGGATTGCTGCAAAATATACAATAATTTTCAAATATCAAAGAATTTTAACTTGAACATGGTAAGAACAAATTCTATGGTTTTGGAATTAGGTTTTCATTTACCGAATTTCGAAATGTTAAATGCTAATTCGTCAAAAAATGAATACTTTAATTCTCATAATCTAGATAATCGGCATTTACTTGTAATGTTTATCTGTGCCCATTGCCCATTTGTTAAATATATTGAGAATCAAATTTTCACTTTAAGTAAAGAAATTGAAAATACAGTTCAAACAGTTGCAATTTCTAGTAATGATATTGTCACCCATCCTTCAGATTCTCCTAAAAATTTGAGATTACAAGCACAAACACAGGGATGGAGTTTTCCGTATCTATATGACGAAAAGCAAAATTTTGCTAAGAAATTAAAAGCGGCTTGCACCCCAGATTTTTATCTTTTTTCAAATGAAGGAGATGGTGATTTTTTATTGTATTATCATGGCCAATTAGACGATAGTAGACCAGGTAATAATATCCCTCTGTCTGGAAAAGATTTACGATCTGCCTTAGAAGATTTGAATCGAGATAATTCTTATCCTTCAAATCAGATGCCTTCTTTAGGTTGCAATATAAAATGGACTCCTGGTAATGAACCAAGTTGGTTTAAATGAATTAAAAAATTTTTTTACCCATAGAAATATGGTTTAGGGTTAATATATTTACTATGCAGATACCTCCATTTACTTTAAATAGGCAGTACCATGAAATTGGCTCAGAAATTGAGAGTGAGGTTTGTAAAGTTTTAAATGGGGGTCAGTATATTGGAGGGCAAGAAATTGCCAAATTTGAGGAGAGTTTTTCAAATCTGATTGGGGTTGAAAATACTATTGGATGTAATAGTGGAACTGATGCTTTAGTATTAGCTTTGCGCGCATTAGATATTGGAGTGGGTGATGAAGTTATTACCTCATCTTTTAGCTTTTTTGCAACTGCAGAGGCTATTAGTGCAGTTGGTGCTAATCCTGTTTTGGTAGATATAGATCCAGAAACTTATCTGATTAATACTGAGCTAATAGAACAAGAAATAAATTCTAATACCAAGGCAATTATGCCAGTTCATCTATTTGGTAATTCAGTTAATATGACCTTAATAAGATCTTTAGCCAAGAAATATGACTTAAAGGTAATCGAAGATTGTGCTCAGGCAACATGCACAATGTGGAAAAATTCCAAAGTTGGTAGTATCGGAGATATAGGCTGTTTTAGCTTTTTCCCTACTAAAAATTTAGGAGCTGCTGGCGATGCTGGAGCAGTAACAACTTCAGATAAGAAGATTGCAAAAAAAATTAGAGAACTGGCTGTTCATGGCAGCCCAATAAGATATCATCATACCCAAATTGGATATAACAGCAGACTTGATACCATTCAAGCTGCCATATTAAACATTAAAATTAAATATATTTCTAAGTGGATTAATAATCGCCAGAAAATTGCTAATAATTACCTTGATTTATTAGAAAAAAATCCATTTATTAGTTTTCCAAAAATTAGCTCTGATTCAATTTTCCATTCTTGGAATCAATTTGTCATCAAATTAAGAAACGATAAATATTTTTTAAATGAAGATTTTTCAAATTTATTTGATACTGATTGCAAAAAATACTATTCCTTAAGGAATTTGGTAAAACAAAAACTTTTTGAAAAAGGAATTAATTCAATTATTTATTATCCAATTCCAATACACGCACAAAAAGCTTACAAAAATAAAAATTTTTTTAGAACAAAACTCATTAATACAGAGAGAATTTGTACAGAAGTTCTTAGCCTTCCAATGTTTCCTGAAATTTCTTATGAAGAGCAAGTTTATGTAGCAGAAAATTTAAATAAAGTTTTGAAGAATTGTATAGAGGAAATTCAAATTTCAGCATAAAGTGATTTAAATAATCTTTGTTGTATGTTGTGATTGACAATAGGGCTTGAATAATTATTTTTTTCTAAACTAGATATCTCCCCATTTAATAATTCTGAATTTGACACTTTAGATAATTCAGGAATCCAATATTTTATATATTCGCAAATAGGATCAAATTTTTTTGCTTGGGTATATGGATTAAAAATTCTAAGTGGTTTTGGATCCATACCGCTACTGGCGCTCCACTGCCATCCCCCATTATTTGCAGCTAAGTCTCCATCAACCAAAGTCTCCATAAATTTTTTCTCACCCATTTGCCAATTGCATATAAGATCTTTTACTAGGAATGAAGCGACTATCATCCTACATCTGTTATGCATCCAGCCAGTACTATTTAGTTGACGCATTGCAGCATCAACTATAGGTACTCCGGTCTCTCCGTTGCTCCAATGCTGAAACCATTCATTATTGTTTTGCCATGGAAAGTGATCCCATTTTTTTCTATATGGACCTTTCTCTAGCTCTGGGAAATGGAATAAGCAATGTTGATAAAATTCACGCCAAACAAGTTCTTTTTGCCAAGTTTCAATGGATAGGTAATTTTCTTGATTTGCACAATCTGAAATCAAATTTAATGTGGCGTTCCAAATTTTTCTAATACTGATGGTTCCGAATCTGAGAGATGCACTTAGAAAAGATGTCCCATTATGGGAAGGAAAATCTCGAGCAGAATTATAAGAATATATTTTTTTTTCGTTAATGAAGTTTTCTAATAATGTTTCTGCAGCATTCTCTCCAGGTCTACATGGACAAATATTCGAACCAGAAAATTTGATATTTTTGATAAATTTCTCTAGAACCGAATCAGATGAATTTATTGTCTTATCTTTGAGTTTATTATCTATATCTTTAAACTGGAAACCAACTTTATTTTGTTCATATGTACCTAATAAATTCATTTTTGATTTAAGGTTTTTATAAAAAGGGCCATAAACTGAATAAGGATTATTATTCCCTGAAAATATTTTTAAAGGTTCTACTAATAAGTGATCCCAAGTTTCAATAACTTGAATATTTTGTTCTTTTAAATTTTTTTTTATTTGTAAATCGCGATTAATCTCATAAGGTTCAATTGATCTATTCCAAAAAACAAATTTAGCATCTATTTTCTTTGCTAATTGAGGAATTATTAATACCGGATCTCCTTCTTCCATAACTAATCTACTACCCATTTTTTTCCAATTATTTCCTAATTCTTGAAGTGAATTTCCTAGAAACCAAGCTCTTGAACTTGCATTGAAATCGTGTGAGTAATTTTTATCAAATATATAAGTTGAAGTAATAGCATTCGATAATGAAAAAGCTTTGATTAAAGCTTGATTATCAAATATTCTTAAATCCTTTCTATGCCAAAAAAGTATTCTAGGTCTATTCATAATTTATATAAAAATTGTTTAGCTCTAAACCAAGCCGTCACGGTTTTTGCGTCAAGAATTTCATCCCCACTAGAAATAAGATTATCTATTTCGTCTGGATCTAAAATTAGTACTTCTATGTCTTCATCTAAATCTCCTTTAACCTCGGAATTGAGTTTGTTTAAATCACGAGCTAAAAATAAATAAATTTCTTCATCTGCATATCCAGGAGCAGGGACAAGAGTTCCTAGTTCATCCCATTTGTTTGCACTGAATCCAGTCTCTTCTTGTATCTCTCTTTGAATTGAAATAATAGGTGTTTCACCTATTTCTAATGTACCTGCTGGAAATTCTAATAAATACCTTGAAACAGCAAATCTATATTGCCGAAGAATGATAACTTTATTGTCTTTTGTAATAGGAACCGCTAATGCTGCCCCAGGATGCTTAATGTATCCATATTCACCTTCATGTCCATTTGGGAGCTCAATTCTACTAATTTCGAAACTAAATTTTTTGGATTTTAACTCAGATATTTTTTCTTTGATAATGGATCTTTTTATTATGTTTTTATTGCCCATAAATTTTAAATAAAAATAGCCTAACAGTTATTTTTTAGATTTGTAAATCATTTAATTAACCATTTTGGGTCATCAAACTTTTTGATTTTTTGGCTTCTACTTAAGATCTCAGCTAATGGCGTAATAACGAAATTACGATTCAAGAATCTTGGGTGAGGTAATTTTAATTCCTCGTCATCTGAACAAAAATTTTCCCACCAGAGAATATCTAAATCGAGACATCTTGATTGCCATTTCTTACCCTTTGGCGTTTTTTCTCTTCCGAAAAATCTCTCTAACTTTTTAAGCTCTTTTAAAAGTGATTTAGCCTTTTTATTTGATGGTTTTGGGAAAGAATTACTTTTTATAAGCAATAGAGTATTTAAATAATTTGGTTGCTCATTTTCGACACCATGCGGTAATGTCTCATAAATTGAAGACCAAATAAAGTTTGCATGAAATTTTCTTTCTTCTTCTTTTTTTTTGTTGGAATAGTCTCCCCAATCATTTATTATTTCCTCTATTTTTGGTCTACAAATTAATAGTGACTCAAGAGGACTGCCGAATTTACTATCAATATTTGCTCCGAGGGATATACATAGTCCATTTTTGATATTAAGATTTGATAATTCCACTACGAAAAACAAAGTTCTTGGATAAATTCTATATCAGGCATTATTAAATTGATTTTGAACCCCGAGTTAAAAGAAAAAAGAGAAATAAAAGATTTAATGAATTCAAAGGATTCTTTTAGAGCTTTCCCTTTGGCAGCAATTACAGGTCATAACTTATTGAAATTATCTTTGCTATTGGCAGCGGTTGATCCTAGTTTAGGAGGAGTGATCATCGCTGGCGGAAGAGGTACTGGTAAGTCAGTATTAGCGCGTGGTTTGCATACTTTACTTCCTCCTATAGAGGTATTAGATAATGAATTAATAGTGGAAAAGCTAATGAAGAGAAATGGTAATACTTCATTAAGACCTATTGGTAGAAACCTAGATCCAGATAAACAAGAGGAATGGGATATTAGCACTAATAAATTGTTAGAGGAGGCAATTGGAAGTGATTATTTGAGTCAAATTGAAGAAATTCCAAAAAAAGTCAGAGAGGCTCCATTTATTCAAGTTCCCATTGGCATAACTGAAGACAGGCTTGTTGGATCAATCGATGTAGCAGCATCATTAAATACGGGGGAACAAGTTTTTCAGCCTGGACTTTTAGCAGAGGCTCACAGAGGTGTTCTATATGTGGACGATATAAATTTATTGGATGATAGTATTGTAAATTTAATTCTTGAAGCTACAGGAAAAGAGAAAAATAATATTGAAAGAGATGGTTTAAGCCTTTCTCATCCTTGTAAGTCACTTTTGATAGCAACTTATAATCCTGAAGAAGGTGCTTTGAGAGATCATGTTTTAGATCGTTTTGCGATTGTACTTTCCGCAGATCAATCTATTGATAATGCTCAAAGAGTTGAGATTACAAAATCTGTTCTATCGCATGCAGAAAATAATATCATATTTGCTGAAAAATGGTCGGAAGAATCAGATAATTTATCCACTCAATTGATCTTGGCAAGGCAATGGTTAAAGGATATCAAGATAACAAAAGAGCAAATAACCTATTTAGTGAATGAAGCTCTTAGAGGAGGAGTAGAAGGGCATAGATCAGAATTATTCGCAGTAAAAGTAGCAAAGGCGAATGCAGCTCTTCGTGGCGATGAGAATGTAAATTCTGAGGATCTCAAAGTTGCAGTAAGGTTAGTTATTCTTCCACGAGCAATGCAAATACCTCCAGAAGAAGATGATATTCAACCACCCCCTCCAGAGGATCAGAGCCCCCCACCTCCACCTCAATCAAATAATGAAGATTTTGAACCTGAGTCTAATGAAAATGATGATAATCAAGAGCAAGAACAAGAGGAAGATAATTCTGATGGAGAAGAAGAATCTACTCCCGAAATACCTGAAGAATTCATATTAGATCCTGAAGCATGTATGGTTGATCCTGATTTATTACTCTTTTCATCAGCTAAAGCTAAAGCTGGAAATAGCGGAAGTAGATCAGTGATCTTTAGTGATAGCAGAGGAAGATACGTAAAACCTATTATTCCAAGAGGTAAAGTAAAAAGAATTGCAGTGGACGCAACTCTTCGAGCTGCCGCTCCATATCAAAAATCAAGGAGATTAAGGAATCCTAATAGAACAATAGTTATCGAAGAAAATGATTTTAGGGCTAAGCTACTTCAAAAAAAAGCAGGTGCTTTAGTTATTTTTCTGGTTGATGCAAGTGGTTCTATGGCTCTTAACAGAATGCAAAGTGCTAAAGGTGCAGTAATAAGACTTTTAACGGAAGCTTATGAGAATAGAGATGAAGTAGCTCTTATTCCCTTTAGAGGTAATCAGGCTGAGGTGCTTTTGCCTCCAACAAGATCAATAACTGCTGCAAAAAGAAGGTTAGAATCAATGCCTTGTGGTGGTGGATCCCCTTTGGCACATGGACTAACACAATCAGCAAAAGTAGCAAAAAATGCTCTGTCAACGGGAGATATAGGTCAAGTTATTGTTGTGGGCATTACTGATGGCAGAGGAAATGTACCATTGGGATTATCTCTAGGACAAAATGAGGTTGAGGGAAAAGATAATGAAAATGTAAATTTAAAACAAGAGGTTCTTGATATCGCAGCAAAATATCCCATGCTTGGGATTAAACTCTTAGTGATTGATACAGAGAGAAAATTTATAGCAAGTGGATTTGGTAAAGAATTAGCAGAGGCAGCTCGAGGGAAATATGTCCAACTGCCAAAAGCTACAGATAAAGCAATTGCAGCTATGGCTTTAAATGCTATAAATGAATTCTAAAATTATCTTATGGATAAATTTCGTTAAGGAATTTTGAAAGTCCAATAGTTAAGTCTCTTATAGATTTTGTTAGTTCCTTATCTTTCATTAATTTTTCAAAATCACCACTCATACCATCTATTTTGCCGGAGATAGATTTTACCGAGTTAATTGTCAATTTAATATCATCAAGGGTTTCTTTGTCATCGATAGTTGACAAGATGTTATTCAAATGATTAGCAGCAATGGTCATTTCCTTTATTAAAGGTTCAACTCTTTCAAGTTCTTTTTTTGATAGATAAATTAATTCATCAAGATTTTCTTGCGTTCTATCAAATTGGTCAATTGAGGTAACTATGTTCTCAATTAAGTTTTCTTGATTTGATTCTTTTAAAAGTTGACTAATTCTATTGGTTATATTTGAAAGACTTGATAGTTGTTTCCCAGTGATAATATCTCCCTCGCAAATAATTAGTTTTGTATCGCATTTTTCAGAAGTAGGTTTTTCAATATTTTTAGGAATTATTTTTTCACTACTTTCTAAAGAGACTTGAACATCTCCTCCAAGGAAAGAATTCGTCACTACCCTTGCAAATGTCGGCCTTGGAAGAATAATCTCAGGATTATTTAAAACTATTTTTGCTTTGATTGATTCATTAGTAAATAAAATTTCTTCTATTGACCCTACTAAAATTCCTCTGTAAGTAACTGGAGACTTTTTTGATAAACCGCTTGCGTTATCAAATTCCGCAAAGAGGTGCCAATTTTTTGAAGATAATCTTACTCCTCTTAACCAAAAAGTAAAAAATGTGAATATTAGAATTCCTCCTAATAAGGAAAATCCAACTATTGAATCTCGTAAGCTTCTACGCATAATCTCTAAATATCTTTAGGTTGCATTGGTCCATCAAGTTTCCCATATCTAAATTGAAATACATACGGATCGTTACTTTTTTTAAATTCATTAATAGAACCTGCCCATCTAAATTTACCTCCATATAGCATTAAAACTTTATCTGAAGTCCTCTCTATAGTACTAAGAACATGGCTAACGACAATAGATGAACCATTCGCCTTATCATTTGTCTTATTTATTAAATCTTCAATTCTTGATGAAGCAATTGGATCAAGACCTGCAGTCGGCTCATCAAAAAGTAATAAAGGTTTAGTATTTGCATTAAGAGTTTGATCCGTAATCAAAGCTCGTGCAAAACTTACTCTTTTTTGCATACCCCCGCTTAATTCATTTGGAAGTTTATTCTCTACATTAAATAATCCTACATCAGCTAAACATTCATTTACTTTCTCGTGGATAAATTCTTTTGATAGGTTTTTATTTCTTTTTAAGAGAAAACCTACATTTTCTTCAATTGTTAAAGATCCTAATAATGCTGGGTTCTGAAAAACTAGTCTCACATCAGGAGGATTATTTTGATCTAATCTCAAATATGTTTGTTTTTCACCAAATATTTTTAATTCTCCATTCGTAGGTAAAATCAGGCCTGCTAATATTTTTAAAATAGTTGATTTACCCGAACCTGAGGGTCCAACTATTGCTAATTTTTCTCCTTCATTAAGGATAAAATTTAGTTTATTAAGTACATTAACTTCTCCCCATCCAATGGAAAGGTTTTTTGTTTCAACTGCAGGCTTTGATTTTTTCAAAAAATACTAAATAAAAAATTCACCCTCTACTACATATTGCCTTTTTTTTAGGAATAAAAAAAGGATGTATGAATTTGATTTATAATGAAAATACAATTTTAAAAATTTGAGAAAAATAAATTCAGGGGTTTTGAATGAATAAGCGTAAAAAAAGAGTAAGAAGATTTTATAAATATTTTAAAAAGTATAATTTTGACTCAATCAATAAAATTTTAAGAATCTTGAGTTGGCTTTTACCAGGACTGGTAATAAAAAGATGGATGGTGACATCTGCCGTTGGATTTTTGACTTCATTGTTAGGTCTGGCAATTTGGACAAATTTAAGACCCCTTTATTGGCTTATTGAAGTGTTTTTTGGAATATTGACAAGCATTACAAGTGTTTTGCCTGTCTCATTATTAGGCCCATTAATTTTTGTTATTGGTCTTTTTTTGATGGGGGTTGGTCAAAATAGAAGTATTAATTCTATTCAAAAAGCGCTTGTTCCAGAAAAAAGTACATTTTTAGTTGACGCATTAAGGGTTAAGAGTAAATTAAACAGAGGCCCAAATATTGTTGCAATTGGCGGTGGCACAGGTTTATCTACACTACTTAAAGGTTTAAAGAATTACAGTAGCAATATTACAGCAATTGTGACCGTATCGGATGATGGTGGAAGTAGTGGAATTCTCAGAAAGCAATTAGGTGTGCAACCTCCAGGAGATATTAGAAATTGTTTAGCTGCCTTATCAAACGAAGAACCAATTTTAACTAGGTTATTTCAATATAGATTTTCTGGAGGAAGTGGTCTGGATGGACACAGTTTTGGGAATCTATTTTTGTCAGCTTTGACAACAATTACAGGTAGTTTAGAAAAAGCTGTACAAGCCTCTAGCAAGGTTTTAGCAGTTCAAGGCCAAGTTTTGCCAGCAACAAATATCGATGTAATGTTATGGGCAGAATTGGAGGACGGAGAAAAAATTTTTGGCGAAAGTAATATCAGCAAATCTAAAAAATTAATTTCGAGAATTGGTTACCTACCAGAAAATCCATCTGCTCTTCCCAGTGCTCTTGAATCTATAAAAGAAGCCGATTTAGTCGTTCTTGGCCCAGGTAGTTTATACACTTCTTTATTGCCTAATCTGTTAGTGCCAGAGATAGTAGATGCCTTATTGCAAAGTAATGCGCCTAAAATATATATAAGCAATTTGATGACTCAGCCTGGAGAAACAGATGGACTTGATGTCTATCAACATATCAAAGCAATAGAAAAACAATTATCAAATTTTGGAGTTAATACTCGAATTTTTAGCTCAATCTTATCTCAGATTCAATTTGAAAAGTCTCCATTAATAGATTATTACGAAAGTAGAGGGGCAGAGCCTGTCAAATGTAATAAAGAAAAATTATTATCCGAGGGTTATTATGTGCTGCAAGCCCCATTATATTCAAAAAGAATAACTCCCACTCTTAGACATGATCCAAGGAGACTCGCAAGAGCAGTTATGTTTATTTACCGCAAATTAAAAAAATTAAGCTAATAAGCATCTTGAAGTTCATAGAAATCTGGCTGAATGTAATCTTTTCGTAATGGCCATCCTCTCCAATCTTCAGGCATTAAAAGTCTTTTGGGATTGGGATGATCAATGAAATTTATTCCATACATATCAAAAGTTTCTCTTTCTTGCCAATCACTTCCTTTAAAAATTTTATACAAACTAGGAATTGATAAATCGCAATCTCTTTTTAAGAAAACTTTTAATCTGACTTCTTTAATTTTTTCTATTTTATGTAAATCATCAACAGTTATAAAATGGTAAAAACTAACAAGATTTTTGCCTGGACCCTCATCATATCCTCCTTGACATTGGAGATAGTTGAACCCGTAATTTCTCAAGGCAGATGCTGCTTCATATAGTTTGTTGGGTTCAACAGAAATGTTTTCAATTCCGATGTGATCATCAGATAATGATTGGTTTGGAATTCCATCTTTAGACAAAGATTGGCTTATAAACCCTTCTTTTTCTATTGAAGTATCTGAGGATTTTGCTAAACCGTCTTTTTCCATTAATCTTCTACAGTATCAATAATTTCAGTTTTTTCCGTATTTTCAGGTAATTCGGTTATTTTTTCTTTTTTTGAGGAGGGAACGACGTTCCTGGAAGATTTGTTTAGATATTCACCTGTATTTTCTGAGAAAACAAGATTCATTTCGTGATCAGATGTTATGTATCTGTGAGTTTGCTCTGTTTTTGTGCGTTCTAAAATTGATTCATTACCAACTTTTTTTCTTAATTTAATTACTGCATCAAAAATTGCTTCTGGTCTTGGTGGGCATCCTGGAAGATATAAATCAACTGGTATCAATTTATCAACGCCTCTTACAGCAGTTGTAGAATCTGCGCTGAACATTCCACCAGTGATTGTGCAAGCACCCATGGCAATCACATATTTTGGTTCAGGCATTTGTTCATAAAGTCTTACAAGGGCAGGAGCCATCTTCATTGTTACCGTTCCTGCAACTATCAGCAGATCTGCTTGTCTTGGCGAGCTTCTAGGTACTAATCCAAATCTATCAAAATCAAATCTAGATCCTATTAAGGCAGCAAATTCTATAAAACAACAAGCTGTTCCATATAAAAGAGGCCATAGACTGCTTAGCCTAGCCCAATTATGAAGATCGTCTAAACTTGTCAGTATAATATTCTCACTTAAATCTGTAGTAACTTGTGGTGCACCAAGAGGATTACAAGTTCCTTCTCTGATTTCTCTTATTGCTTTTGGGGATAATTGTGGATTCAATTTTTTAACTCCATTCTAAAGCACCTTTTCTCCATGCGTATGCTAAGGCAATCACAAGTATTGCAATAAAGATTAATGCCTCAATAAAAGCTAATAGGCCTAATCTATTGAAGGCAACAGCCCAAGGATAAAGGAATACTGTCTCAACATCAAATATAACGAAAACCAAGGCAAACATGTAATAACGAATATTAAATTGAATCCATGCACCTCCTATAGGCTCCATTCCAGATTCATATGTAAGTTTTCTTTCCCCTGTTCTGCCTTTTGGAGCAACGATGAGATTAGTAACTAGAGCTAATACTGGTACAGCTGCGGCAATTATAAGGAAACCTAAAAAATATTCATAGCCATTTAATAAAAACATCTTAAAAATTAATTTTGAATAAAAGTCGCTTAATTAAGCAAAATCTTTTAAAGTTCTTAAAGAATAATAATAAACCGTGAGTGAAAACATTCAACCAGCTTCTGAGGAAAACAAAATAGTTGAAGACTTAGAGAAAGAAAAACTTTCTGAAAACTCCTCGGGAGTAAGTGTTGAACAATCTGTTACTAATCTAGAACAAAATAGATTCGAATGTAGAAGTTGTGGATATATTTATGATCCGTCTGAAGGAAATAAAAAATTGAACATACCTCAAAATACGCCTTTTTCAGAGTTGGATGGGAATACCTTCGCTTGCCCTGTTTGTAGAGCTGGTAAAAATTTTTACAAGGACATAGGCCCTAAATCTAAACCTAGTGGATTTGAAGAAAATTTAGTTTATGGTTTTGGTTTTAATAGTTTACCTCCTGGACAAAAAAATATATTGATTTTTGGAGGACTTGCCTTTGCTGCTGCTATGTTCCTTTCTTTGTACTCTTTGCATTAATATATACAAATGAAAAAAATTATTACTAGTATTCCCAATCTTCTTTTTTCTATTCTTCTTTGTTTTGTATTGAGCAGTTGTTCATCTACAGGAGTAAAGATGAGTGATAGCAGCCCCTGGAAAATAATTCAATTCGAGGATCAGTCTAATTCTTTAGATATTGATTTTATAGATGATAAAAATGGATTTTTAGTAGGTTCTAATAGACTTATTATGGAATCTAATGATGGAGGAGAAACTTGGGAGAAAAGAAATTTAGATTTACCAAGTGAAGAGAATTTTCGTCTTCTAGATATCGACTTTAAAGGTGAAGAGGGATGGTTAATAGGTCAACCCTCATTAGTAATGCATACACTTGATGCGGGAAAGAATTGGACTCGTTTATCTTTAGGCAATAAATTACCAGGTCAACCATTTCTAATAACAACTGTCGATTCTGGTGCTGCAGAATTAGCTACCACAGCAGGTGCTATTTATGAAACATCAGATAGTGGTGAATCATGGAATGCAAAAGTTTTAGACGCATCTGGTTCTGGAGGTGTAAGAG
This sequence comes from Prochlorococcus sp. AG-347-K18, assembly GCA_003281365.1. Taxonomy (GTDB): domain Bacteria; phylum Cyanobacteriota; class Cyanobacteriia; order PCC-6307; family Cyanobiaceae; genus Prochlorococcus_A. The sequence continues at coordinate 120,533 of QCCF01000001.1, read as the reverse complement.
ATCTAAGAAGAACTGATAAAGGAGATTATGTCAGCGTAAGTAGTCTGGGTAATTTCTTTTCTACTTTAGAAAAGGATAGTGATGCATGGATAGCTCATCAAAGAGCTAGTAGCAAAAGAGTTCAAAGTATTGGTTTTAATCCAGAAGGAAGTTTATGGATGCTTTCTAGAGGAGCAGAAATTAGATTTAATGAAGATACTGATGACTTAGAAAATTGGTCAAAGCCCATTATCCCTATTCTTAATGGATATAATTATCTAGATATGGGATGGGATCCAAATGGCGATATATGGGCTGGCGGGGGTAATGGGACTCTAATAGTAAGTAAAGATCAAGGTAAAACTTGGAATAAAGATCCTGTTGCTTCTGAATTGCCAACAAACTACATTAAAATAGTTTTTCTTGATAAGGATGCTTTAGGTAATCAAAAAGGATTTGTACTTGGTGAGCGTGGGTATATCCTCAAATGGAATAGCTAACTTTGAATAAATCCAGCTAATAGTAAAAAAAAAATTAATTTTCGACAGATTTAGCAACTGTCTGTAACCAACCTGTTAATTTCTTCGCGAACTTATGATTTTACACTGTAAGATCATAGGGTAAACATTTGTGATTATGGCCGCAGGTTCAACGGGTGAACGCCCATTTTTTGAAATAATCACCAGTATTAGGTACTGGATTATTCATGCAGTAACATTACCAGCTATTTTTATAGCAGGCTTCTTATTCGTATATACAGGCTTAGCCTACGATGCTTTCGGAACTCCTCGTCCGGATAGTTATTTCCAATCATCTGAATCTAAAGCACCTGTTGTAACACAAAGATATGAAGCTAAATCTCAACTAGATTTAAGAACAAAATAACAATGACTAATTCTCAAGCTCCAATGCAGGCTGCGGAAGTCCGCGTTTATCCTATATTTACTGTTCGTTGGCTAGCAGTTCACGCTCTAGCTATCCCATCAGTATTCTTTTTAGGTTCTATTGCTGCTATGCAATTCGTAGCCCGATAAATTTAACTATCATGCAAGTAAACGAAAATCCTAACAAAGTTCCAGTTGAACTTAATCGTACAAGCCTTTATCTAGGCTTATTATCAGTGTTTGTATTGGGAATTTTATTTTCCAGTTACTTTTTCAATTAAATTAAAATCATGAGTAAATTAAAAGGACCTGATGGAAGAATTCCAGATAGACTTCCCGACGGTAGACCAGCAGTTGCATGGGAAAGAAGATGGACTGAAGGTACTCTTCCTCTTTGGCTTGTTGCCACAGCAGGTGGAATCGCAGTTATTTTCGTTTTAGGAATATTCTTCTATGGCTCTTATCAAGGAGTTGGAGCTGGAGGCTAACAAATTCTTACCTTGACATGCCGATCACTTATATCTAATAAGCCTAATAAGATTCAGTAAATATCCTTAGTTTCTTTCTTGTGGAACTTGGAATATTTTCTATTTTGGTTATCAATCCATCTTTTAATGAAGAATGAGACTTACTTTTTGGTCTTTCTTTTTCAATTAATTTAGCCACTTCAAATATTATTTTATTAGCCACTTCAGTATTGGATCTAAGATTATCCAAAACCATCTCTACAGAAACTTCCTGATGAGTTTGATGCCAGCAATCATAATCAGTAACCATAGATAATGAGGAGTAAGCTATTTCAGCTTCTTTAGCTAATCTTGCTTCTGTATGGTTCGTCATCCCAATTATTGAACATCCCCAACTTCTATATAAATTTGATTCTGCTCTAGTTGAGAAAGCTGGACCTTCCATTGCTAGATAAGTACCCCCTCTATGCAATTGTCTACCACCAGGAATATTTTTTTCTCCGATTTCACTTAATATACGTGATAAATTTGTGCAAAAGGGATCTCCCATGGTTACGTGTGCCACAGCTCCCTCGTTAAAGAAGGTTGCAGGTCTATTTTTTGTCCTGTCTATAAATTGATCTGGTACCACTATATCAAGAGGCCTTATTTGCTCTTGTAATGAACCAACTGCTGATGGAGCAATAATCCATCTTACTCCTATCGATCTTAGAGCCCAAATATTAGCTTTGTAAGGGATTTCAGAAGGATTGAATCTATGTGTTCTGCCATGTCTAGGAATGAATGCTATCTCTAGATTTCCAAGATTATATACTTTTATTGAATCAGAAGGTTTACCATAGGGAGTATTGATTTCTAGTTCTCTTAAGTACCCTATTTGATCCATTGAATAAAATCCACTCCCACCAATCACTCCTAATCTTGATTTTTCAATTGGTAACAAATGTTCTTTATTCATAGTGATGTAAATGACTTTTAATCATCTGGTATTAATTGGAGGAGGACACGCAAATGTTCTTTTATTGAAGAAATGGTTAATGTATCCGAAATTAATGCCAGAAATCCCTGTTTCAATTATATCTAGAGATTCTCATTTGGTTTATTCGGCGATGTTCCCATCGGTGATTTCAAAATCAATCACTTTAGAAGAGAGTTTAATTGATATAAAATCTCTAGCAACAAATGCAAAAGTATCTTTTATAGAAGAAGAGGTAAAGGATATTGATTTCAATTTAAAGAAAATTCTTTTAAGTAATAGACCTTCAGTTAATTATTCGAAGTTGGTGCTTAATTATGGAAGTCAAACAATAATTCCAAAAGAATTTGAATCGCTAGTTAAAAATCGAAATGCTTTTTCAATTAAACCTTTTTTAAGGGCTTATGACTCAATACAAAAAGAGGACATTTTTGATTCAGTTAATGAACTTCCATTCGTAATTGTTGGGAGTGGCCTTGCTGCAATTGAAGTATCTTATGCTTTGAGAAAAAGATGGAGAGATAGACCTTTAAAACTATTATGTGATTCAAGAAAAATTAATAATAAAATTCTAAAAAGTTTACAGAATTCCAATATTAATTTAGTTGAAAAACTTAATTTCGATTATGGAAAGATTCTTTTATGTACTGGGAATACATCTCCTTTATGGGCACAAAAAAAGTCATTAGATACGGATTCTCATGGCAGAATAATCACAAAACGGAATTTGCAGTTGAAAAGTTTTTCCGGAATTTATGCTGCTGGTGATTGCGCAGTTGTAGATTCAACAAAAAGACCAGCATCGGGAGTTTTTGCATTAAAAGCTGTAAATACATTAGTCCAAAATCTAAAAAAGGATATAGAAGGGGGATCATTAAAAAAGTGGTTTCCTCAAAGGGTAGGATTGCAAATAGTTAATACATTTGAAAGCCATCATTCAAAGGCTTTTGCGATTTATCACAATTTTGTTTTTGGCCCCTCTTTTATTTTTTGGATTTTAAAGCATAAAATTGATCTGAAATTCATAAACAAATTTAGATTAAAAAGGCAAATTATGAAAAGTAGTGGAAAAAATATTTCATTGAGTGATTGCAGGGGATGTGCAGCTAAAATTCCTCAGTTTGTTTTGAATAAATCATTAATAAAATCTAATTTAGATTCTTTTGCCTCATCACCTGAAGATTCAGTTGAGATATATCAAAATGGTCAAGATATTATCTTGCAAAGTGTAGATGGATTTCCTGCTTTGGTAAGTGATCCTTGGCTTAATGCAAAAATTACTACTTTGCATGCCTGCTCAGATTTGTGGGCATGCGGAGCAAAACTTTCATCTGCTCAGGCTTTAATTTCATTACCAAAAGTTGAAAGGGAATTTCAGAGTTATCTCTTTTCTCAATCCCTGCAAGGTATTAAATCAACAGTTGAGGATCATCGTGGTGAATTACTTGGAGGCCATACTTTCGAGGCAAGAAGTTCAGTAAATAAACCTTATACACTTGGAATAGATATTTCTTTAACTGTTCAAGGTATTTTAGAAAATGGAGCAAAACCATGGCTTAAATCTGGAATGAACGATGGAGATATTCTTATGATGTCTAGACCTCTCGGCGTTGGGATTTACTTTGCCGGTCAAATGCAGAATATTAATATGCTAGGTAGTTCTTCTGAAATAATTAATAATTTAGTAAAGAGTCAACAATATTTGATTGATGAAATTTATCTTTTTCAAGATCAATTTAGAGAGTCATTAGTCAATGCTGCCACTGATATTACTGGATATGGACTTATTGGACATCTTAAAGAGATGGTTGAATCATCTAATTTATATAGAGAAAGAAATAATCTAAAGCCTATAAAAGTTTTATTAGATTTATTTGCATTTAAAGCTTATCCTGGAGTATTTGATTTAATAAGAAAAAATGTTAAAAGTACTTTCTTTGAGTCTAATAAAGAAATTTTTGACAGAATTTATAAAGGAAATCAGCAAAAAAGAATAATTAATTTTTTAAACGAAAATTCATTAGATAAAGAGACTTTTAACGAGAGAATATCTTTACTATTAGATCCTCAAACATGTGGCCCCTTATTGATTAGTTGCAATCGTAAATATGAAAATACTCTTAAAGATAAATGGTACAAGGTTGGAGAAGTTGTAAAAATGTAATCAATTTCTATTCAGGTTGTCAATTTCCAAATATCTTAATCTTTTGATTTCTTTACCCATTTCTTTCCCTGGATCCCATCCTTCTTTTTTTAATGTTTCTCCATCTTTTTTAGATTTTATGGATTTGTAAATAAATAACCACTTAAACAAGTTATGCCAGTATGGAACTCCATCACAAATTAATAATTTGACTGTCTCATCATTAAGGTTTCTTTCCTCAATAAATTCTGTCCAACTTGATGGAGAAAAATGCATGAATTTTTTTTTGTTGGTTTTGAATATCTTTTTTATATTTGAATAATCTTCTAATATTTTTATTTCGCTATTATTTACCAAAAATCTTTGACATGCTGTTTTTAAATCTTTTGCATCTTTCAACAAGTAAAGCATATAATTTCCATTTAACTTCTTAATCCAATTAAGTCCTCTTAAAAACCTTTTATCGACTTTAATATTTTCATTTAAGATTGAGATAATTTCCCATTTATGAATTATCGAAATTACATTATTCAAATTATCGTGTTTGTATATTTCAGCTAGTTCCATCCTTATTCGTATGCCTAGTGCAGGAGGGGAAATAATTTTCAGAGGTGTTTCTGAACTTTTCCACGGCCATTTTTTAACTGTTTCTTGAGATTGTTTGAGAGAATTATTGGAAATATTGAAATTTAACCTTGAAGCATATTTTGCACATCTTATTAATCTACTAGGATCATCTGAAATACTTTTACTGTGAAGTAGGTTCAAATTTTTGCTTTTAATATCAGAAATTCCTCCATAAAGATCATAGATTTTCCTTGTCGATACCTCGAAGGCTATTGAATTTATAGTGAAATCTCTCCTTTTAAGATCCTCCTCAATAGTGCAACTGGTAATTGTGGGATTTAAGCCTGGAGCAGAATAAATTTCTTTTCTTGCAGAAGCAATATCAATTTTATAGTCATTAATATTTATTTCTACTGTGTTGTATAAATTAAATTCTTTGATCAAACATAAATCTACATTTACGATATTTTGTTTTATAAATTTTGCCAGAGAAATAGAGGAACCTTCAATAACAAGATCTATATCTACAGATTTAGAAAAAGATTTTTTGTGGAATTTCCTAATTAATAAATCTCTTAAATAACCGCCAACAAAAGCTACTTTAGTATTATTATTTGATTCTATGTATTTAGAAATTAGGTTATATAGATTAAATGGAGTTTTGATTAATTCCCCTTGGATATAATTAGAGATATCATTCATTAGTTTTAACTGACATAACGAATTGGAGCTAATCTGGGATCTAGAATTTTACTTCCTTTATCACCAAATTTTACTGCTAAAGATATTTTTTCCCCACTCCCAAAAATATGTATGATTTCACCTTTCCCGAATTTTGAGTGAATTAACTTATCTCCAATTATCCAGCTTTTCCCTTTACTGGGTCCTGAATATAATTTTCTTACTGCATTTATTGGTTTGTTGATAAATTCATTTGGATTGTTTCGATCAACTCTTGTTAAACGATCAAGATGCCAATCTCTTCTAATTGAAGCACCACCAGTTTGTGGTAATTCGCCATCCATTAAATCTTCAGGTATTTCTGAGAGAAATATTGAAGGAATTGTTGCTTCACGCATTCCACCCCATAATCTTCTTTCTCTAGCATGACTTAAGAAAACTCTTTCTTTAGCTCTAGTAATACCTACGTAGCATAATCTTCTTTCCTCTTCAAGAAGTGAGGGAGTATCTATTGATCTATGGCTAGGAAAGAGACCTTGTTCTAGCCCAGTAATAAAAACATTTTGGAATTCTAAACCCTTACTATTATGTAAAGTCATAAGAGTTACGGAGTTGAGATTATTCTTCTTGGTATCATTATCAGTTGTTAAGGCTGCTGTAGAAAGAAATCCCTCTACATCACCACTTTCTGTCTCTTCTTCATATTGAGTGGCTGCATTAATTAGTTCTTGTAAGTTATTTCTTCTATCTTCAGATTCTTCAGTCCCACTTGCTAACAAGTCACTTAAATAGCCACTTTTTTCTAGGATTAGTTGTAATAGTTGAGCAGGCCCAGAATTTTCAAGATAACAAAGTAGATCATTCATAACTTCAGTAAATTTATTAATTCCTTTTGATGACCTGCCGATTGTTTCTTCAAGACTTTGCTTGTCATTAATAACCTCCCATAATGGAATATTTAACCTGTTAGATATTTCATTAAGTTTTTGAATAGTAGTCTTACCAATACCTCTTTTAGGAACATTTATGATACGTAAAAGACTAACGTTATCTGAAGAATTAACCAGAACTTTCAAATATGCTATTGCATCTTTAATTTCCCTTCTATCATAAAAACGCAATCCTCCGAAAATTGTATAAGGAATGCGCCATCTTACAAGAGATTCCTCTAATACTCTTGACTGAGCTCTTGTTCGATATAAAATTGCAAAATTTTTCCAAATTGGGTTTTGATTATAGTTATTAAGTGATTTTATTTTATTGGTAATTGCTTCCGCCTCAGAAATTTCATCATCACAGCTGAGTAACTTTAAAAGCTCCCCTTTTTCTTTAGTAGCCCTTAAAACTTTGTCAATTCTTTCAGAGTTGTTTTCAATTAGCGAGTTTGCAGCATCAAGAATATTGGAAGATGACCTATAATTTTCCTCTAATTTAATTAAAGATGATTTTGTATCATCATTAAATGAAGTTTTAAAATCTTCTTGAAATCCAATGAGAATTCTAAAGTCAGCTGCTCTGAAACTATAAATACTTTGATCGGCATCCCCTACGACAAAAATTGATCGATCTTCCCAATTAAAGAATTTTTTTGGTTCAGTATTCCCAGCAGTAATTAATTTTATAAGTTCATATTGAGTCCTATTTGTATCTTGATATTCATCAACTAAAATATGTTTAAATCTTTTGTGCCAGTAATCTCTGACTATATCATTTTGCCTTAATAAGAAAACAGGCAAAAGAAGAAGATCATCAAAGTCTAAAGAATTATTTTTTGAAAGTGAAATTCTATACCTCTTGTAGGCTTCTGCTACTGTTCTATCAAAATTATTATCTGCTTTTTCTAAAAGATCATTAGAAGTTAAGCATTGATTTTTAGCATTACTTATTAATCTTTTAATCTTTTTGGGATCGTATCTTTTAGGGTCAAGATTCATATCTTGACTGATAATTTCTTTTACTAATGTTTGAGAATCTGTTTCGTCGTAAATTGAAAATTGTCTTGTCCATTTTAGTCCTTCTGGGTCTGTATATTTTTCAATATCGTATCTCAGAAGTCTAGAAAATAAAGAATGGAAAGTACCGATCCAAAGGTTCTGCAGCCTCTCTTGGTGAACATTTGTTCTTAATTGATTTTGATCAATTTCTTTGAGAGTTGTCCAAGGCTGACCAAATTGATTAAAAGCTAATTCTTGGGCAAGAAGAACCTCTAATCTTGCTTTCATTTCTTTAGCAGCTTTGTTAGTAAAAGTGACTGCAAGAATGTTATGGGGATCTATAGAGTTATTTTCAAGAAGATTTGCAATTCTGTGGGTCAGAGCTTTTGTCTTTCCGCTACCTGCACCTGCTACAACTAATAGTGGCCCATTAACATGTTTTACTGCTTGAAGTTGCTCATTATTTAAAGATTTAAAAAGAAAATTGTTGGTTTGAGTCACTTTTGGAAGGGTTTTTCAAAAATCAGACTTTACTATTAGTTTCAGATTCTTTTTTTAAGTCTTCTAACGCTTTTTTTAAATTTAATAGTTCATTATTGTTATTAATTATTTCTTCAAATTTATTTTGAGGCATCTTTAATTTCATACTTCGGTCAAGAATTTCTTTTTCCAATCTCTTTTTATATGTGGAAATAAGTTTCTTTGATAATTTTAAATCTTGTTGATCCAAAACTTTATTAAAGGTTGGTTTTATATTAGCGGAAAAAAAATTTTTATTTGTATTATTTCAACTATCACTTTGGAATGAAGTTATTAATTAAGAAGCATTGCGTTAATTTTGAAATTGTATTATTTTTACTTGCTTTGTACTAATCTTAAACTCTAACTTTAAATTTTTTACTTTAGGAATGTCAGTTTCAAAGAATAATCAACTATTGTCCGCTGATAAAAAATTAAATGATTTGGGTAACATAAAAGAATTTATTAATAATGCAAACTCTAGATTGGATGCAATAACCTCAATAACAAATAATTCACATGCAATTGCAGCAGACGCTGTCACAGCGATGATTTGCGAAAATCAAGATTCAGTTAATTCAAAAATATCTTTAAATACAACTAAAAAGATGTCCGTTTGTTTAAGAGATGGAGAAATAATCTTGAGGATTGTCGCTTATCTTTTAATTTCTAATGACGAATCAGTTTTAGAAAAAAGTTGTTTGAAGGATCTTAAAAATACTTATCTTGCTCTTGGGGTGCCTTTAAGAAATGCAAGAAGGGTTATAGCATTAATGCGAGATGCAACAATCTCTGATTTAAATTCAACAGTTAAAAATATGCATGGAAACAAAGGCTTTCTTCCTGAATTAATATCTGAAACAGAATTTCAATTTGAAAGGATAATTAATCTTTTAAACTAGCTAAATTCCTTATTTCTGAAGTATGGGAAGTCTGTATTAATGAGTTATTTTCAAGATTTCTAATAGTAGAAAATCTGGATCTTATGTGAGGGGATAAAAAGAAAATTCTTTCTTCGGAAACTTTTGATTTGTAAATAGTTTTAATGTGCAAATTATTTTGTTCATCAACAAAATAATTGGATGATGAAATAAAGGATTCTGTATAACCTTTATTTCGTAAAACAATTCCTGAATTTTCATCCTTGGGTAAAAATATCATAATAGTTTCATCTCCCTCACTCATGTCTTCATCTTCCCAATCACTAATAGCTTGCCATTTAATAGAAATGGCTATACTCTCTAGGTTTACACTTAATTTGTGATTTTTAAAAATTTTAATAACTTTTTTATTGTTAGAGTTGATATGTTTGATACGTATTTTACTAGTTGAGTTTTCGAATTCCTGAAAAGCTAAAGTGTGAGTACTTCTTATGGATTTCCACTCTCCTATACTTTTGTCGATGAATTGATTAATTTTGGTTAGATTCTTCGTCAAGTTTATCTTCTACGGAATGATTTTCTGCTTTTTGAATCATTCTTATCATTGAATCCACCATTAATCTCTTTGCAGAAGTCACTTTTAATCCAGAAGGAGTTGTTGATATTTGTTCTCCAGGGCGATCATGCGAAGTTGGTCTAAATGGAGTCATCTAAGAACTTTAAAAGAAATTAATCGGTTCTTATTCTTGCATGAATTTTCATTCATATGGTAATTGTTTGCAAAAATGTCATATCTCTATTCTTTGGTTACAGAATTTTTAGCTTTTTTATTATTTAGGAATTTTATTTTTTGCTAATCCTGAAATAGTGGCTAATGCAAACATTCCCAAAAGAGCTACTCCAAGAAATAATCCAGCTCCTTGACTAACACCAGCTCCTACAGCTACTAGTATAGAATCACTGATTAGAAGACTTATTAATAATGCTGGAGTGAATATTTTCCAACGAGTTCCTCCAATACCAATTGCGTAGCTAAGAAAATCAAAAAGGCCTGTCATTAGCAGGCCTGTCATGAGAAAGAAATTTTCTTCAAGTTGGTTTTGATTAAAACTTTCAATTTTTTTCATCGCTTTTGGGCCTACTAAATTCCTTACAGGGACTCGTCCAAAATTTCTTGCAATAAAGAAAGCAGCTTGGCAAAAAACGATATCAGAAAAGATTATTGTAATGTAACCTTTTTGAAATCCTAATAGTGAACCTGCGAGCAGAGAATAAGCTGAACTTGGAAGAGCTGGTAATATAATACTTACTCCTCTTAATATGAAAATTCCAAAAGGAGCCCAAATTCCCATACTCTCTATCTTGTTTCTGAGAGGTTCAATCCCATAATTTTGGATTAAATAAATCAATACAACAAATATTGCTATAAAAAAAACTATTGATAGAAATTTCTGCATTTTATTCATTATTTTCTAGTAAATTTATTGGAAGTAAATTCTTAATTTAATATTTGATTTTAACTATAATGGGAATACTAAACAATAAAAATTTTTACAAATTTTTAATCTTATATTTACTCCCGACAAAAGATTTTTGTATTTCAGAAGTTTATGGTTGATTCTAATAATAAAGTTAATTCAATATTCATTAGAAATAGCATTGGTTTAGTACTTTTGATAATCATTTCCATGTGTATTTCAATAAAACAATCAAATGCTTTGCCTCATGAATGGGTTGGAGTCCCTAAAAGTGAATATGGAGAACAGTTATGGGATCGACAAAGTATTAAAAGAAATGAGGATGGTTCTGTGAGAGTATTGAGTAAATTTATTCCCAAAACAAAGAGTGAAATTACCAAGGATATTCTCTATACAATGGATATAAATTGTTTTGAAAAATCATTTAGAGACGTTGATGTCTCTATAGATGAATTAAGTAGTAATTTTAATGATTTAGCTGATTGGCAGGATCCAAATGGAGATAAATTAATTTTGGGTGTTATTAGCCAGGTCTGCAGAGTAGAAAACTAAAGATTTTTATTTACAAAAGATAAAATTACTAAAAATCAAAGAGCATCCATGTCGTGAAAGTGTAAAACCCTGTTCCAGACAGGGTTTTAAATGTGCCAGGACCCAGATTTGAACTGGGGACACGGCGATTTTCAGTCGCCTGCTCTACCAACTGAGCTATCCCGGCTCCAACCTATATACTCTAAATTACGATGTGTAGTTTGTGGAACCCTTTTCATTAAAAATTTTATTTCTTTATCAAATATTTGAAAATTATTAGTTTGAATTAATTGCTATTAAGGCAGTACCAAATGAAGTATTTTTATTACATGAAACTATTGGTATATTTATAATTTTTTCTCTTATTTTTCGCCATTGAGGGTTTTTTGAACCTCCACCAATAGTAATAATTTTTTTTGGAAGTGAACCTGTAAGTTCGCATAGCTTTTCCCATCCTTTCAATTCAATGTTTGCTAGTCCCTCAAATAATGCATGTAAATAAAGTGAGTCGCTTACTGGTCTGGGACCAAGAATTGGTTCTAAATTAGAATTATTAACAGGAAATCTCTCTCCCTTACTATTAAGAGGTAAAAGATTTAAAGAAGTGTTTTTAGATGGATTTATTTGTCGACTGAGTTCCTTGATTTCTAAATCAGAATAGAATTTCGATAAAATACCACAGCCTGCGTTTGACGCACCTCCACAAATCCAATTTCCACTTACTCTATGGGTTGTAACTCCCTGTACTTTTATTGGCTTATTAATAATTTTTTTAACCACGATAGTTGTCCCTAAAACTGTAAGCCCATCTTCTTTTCCTAAATTTGCGGCTATTAAACTTGCATTAGAATCTGTTGTGCCTGAGATTAATATTAATTTCTTATTCAAGTTAAATCTTTTTGCTATATCACAATTTATCTGTCCAATAATTTCCCCACTTTTGATTATTTTAGGCAAGCATTTCAGCCATGTAGTATTCAGATAGCTTTTTGGCCACGATTCCTTTGTTAAATCCCAACCAAGTTTCAGATTGTTACCTTCTTCTCCATGAGTCCAATCTTTTAAAAACCAACCAGTTATCCAATCAGATTGATGCCTTAGAAGTATATTTGTTCCATATTTATCAATAAGATTTAAAGCTTTTGCGAGACTGCTATACGGGGTTCGTAAATGTTCTTGTCCAGCAGTTAGCGATTCAAGAAGAATTTTATGTTCATTACATGCTTGATGATATGGTATTGCTTCTCCTATCGGCTCCCCTTTTAAACTTGATGCTGTTAAAGTTCCTGAAGTGCCAGATATAGCTAATTTTGAAAGATTACTTTTTACCGTAATTGGTAAACTATCTAAGAGCTTTTTACAAGAGTTGATCCAAGAATTTGGATTTTCAAAGTTGTATAGGTAAGGCACTGAGTTTGAATATATTAATTCTTTATTAAGATCAATTATAGATATTCTTGCACCACTGGTTCCAAAATCTAACCCACCATAAAAATCATCAGGCATATAAAGAATATCTTATAAAAATATTTTGGATGCCTCTTCTAATTTGGCTGCTTTTTCTTTAACATTTTCCCAAGGGAGCTCAAGATCTCTTCTGCCAAAATGTCCATATGAGGCAGTCTTTCTGAAAAAATTACCTCCCATGATTTTTGGTAGATTTCTTAAGTTAAATTCTTTTATTATTGCTGCAGGTCTTAAATCAAAGTGCTTTTTAATAAGCTCAGTCAAATTAGATTGTGAAATAACACCAGTATCAAAAGTTTCAACGAGAATAGAAATCGGTTTTGCAACTCCAATGGCATAACTTAATTGTACTTCTGCTTTTTTGGCCAATTTTGCCATAACTATACTTTTAGCTACATAACGTGCTGCATAAGCTGCTGATCTGTCCACTTTTGTGGGATCTTTGCCAGAGAATGCTCCGCCTCCGTGTCTTGCATATCCACCGTAAGTATCTACAATAATTTTTCTACCAGTAAGCCCTGCATCTCCTTGAGGCCCTCCTACGACAAATTTCCCCGTTGGGTTTACTAGAAATCTTGTTTTGTGAATATTTGGTTTAATTTCTAAATCTTGAGTAGCTGGAATTACAACATTTGTCCACAAATCTTCTTTTATTCTTTTACGGATTTCTTCTTCATTTGTTATTCCATCAATCTCAGGATTATGTTGAGTTGAAATTAAAATGGTATTGATCGAAACTGGCACCCCTTTTTCATAATCAATGCTTACTTGTGTTTTGCCATCTGGGAGGAGATAATCAAGTAATTTTTCATGTCTCACTTTGGCAAGTTGAAGGGCTAATCTATGAGCCAAGCTAATCGGTAAAGGCATTAATTCAGGCGTTTCATCGCATGCGAAGCCAAACATTATGCCTTGGTCTCCAGCCCCGGTATTATCTTCTAAATCATCGTTAATATCATCTGCTTCGTTAACCCCTTGTGAAATATCTGGTGATTGCTCATCAAGTGCCACTAAGACAGCACAACTATTTGCGTCAAAACCCCCTGCTCTATAGCCTTCATATCCAATTTCTTTAATTACATTCCTAACAAGTTTTATGTAATCTATTTTTGCTTGTGAAGTTATTTCTCCAGTAAGTAAACAAAGACCAGTATTAACAACAGTTTCGCATGCAACTCTGCTTTCTGGATCTTCTGTTAATAAGGCATCTAAAACAGCGTCGCTTATTTGATCACATATTTTGTCGGGATGACCTTCAGTAACAGATTCAGAAGTGAAGATGAAATCACTCATTAAAAATATAGTTTAAAAATATTATCCTTTATCCTAAATTAGACTGTCGTTACTAATCAATGATTGTAAATTTAAAAATACTTGTTAGGTAATATAGAACATCTGGTGTTCGATATTACCTAACAAGATAAATAAGTGAGATTAGACTGTTTCAGATGAAGCTGAAGGAATTTCTTCGTTTTCGTCAGTTTGTTCAAATAACATTTGCTTGTATTTCGCAGCCATTTCTTCAGCTTTACTGAATACTTTTTGAGGGTCAGTCAGCATATCGCCAGGTTCTGGTTCCAGTGCTTTTGTAGATAATGAAATTCTTCCTCTTTCTGAATCAAGATCAATTATCATGACCTTCATTTGGTCATTAACATTTAATACATTATGAGGAGTCTCAATGTGTTCGTGACTGATCTCAGAAATATGCAATAAACCACTAACTCCTCCAATATCGATAAAAGCTCCATAGGGTTTAATTCCTTTCACGTTGCCTACAACAACTTCTCCTACCTCAAGTCTATTCATTTTTTTCTCAACCAAAGCTCTTCTATGACTTAATACTAATCTGTTTCTCTCCTCATCAACTTCAAGGAACTTTAAAGGTAGATGCTCACCTTCCAAGTCATCTTTAATTTTGCGTGCACTTATATGAGAACCTGGGATAAAACCTCTCAAACCTTCTACCCTGACGAGAGCTCCACCTCTATTTGTTGCGAAAACTTCAGAATAAATAGTGGCGTCTTCTTTTTGCAGTTGTCTAACTCTTTCCCATGCTCTTTGATACTCAATTCTTCTAATAGAAAGTGCTAATTGGCCATCTTCATTTTCTTCACTCATTATGAAGAATTCTCGGCTTTCTGAAGGTTGTAAAACATCATTTAGTCCTTCAACTCTATTTATTGAAACTTCTTGAACAGGCATAAAAGCAGCTGTTTTTGCACCAATATCTATCATGGCACCTTTTGGATCTAGAGCAAAAACAGTTCCTTTTACTAAATCGCCAGGCTTAAAGTTATAATCATATTTACCTAAAAGCGATGCAAATTCCTCTTCTGTGAATCCTGCATTTTCAAAATCCGTATTTAATCTACTTGAGGAAGAGTCTGCTGAAGGAATATCGTTCTTTTCGAAGGATAAATCTTCCTCATCTTGGGATATGGAATTATTATTTAATTCAGATGAATTTTTAATTTCATTATCTTCAGAAAGTTCTTTTATGGTTGGAGAAGAATTTTCGTTCATTTGTTTCATCGCAGACTACCTTAGGTAGTTAGAAAGGAATGCAATTGGCCTGCAAACCAATAGCAAGAATATATGTGTTATGTATTCTACACTTTAAAATGCTTAATTTTATAAAATTGAAGCTAATTGATTTTTTGAATTTCCTTTTAAAGATTCAAGAGTAGAAATAAAATCTTTGACTCCATTAAATTTTCTATAAACTGAGGCATATCTTATATAAGCAACTTCGTTTTCTTTCCTGAGGCTTTTTAGTATTAACTCTCCAATTTTTGAAGATTTGATATCTTTATTTGTATCTTGTGTAATCTGTGATTCAATCCCATCTACAAAATTGATAATTGCTTCGCTAGTAAAGTTTGTTTTTTCGCAAGCTCGTGATATACCAGTGAACAACTTTTGTTTATCAAATAATTCGCTGCTTCCATCTTTCTTTATAACTGAAATTGGCATTGATTCAACTCTTTCATAAGTGGTAAATCTAAAGCTGCAATTTAGACACTCTCTTCTTCTTCGAACACTTTTACCACTATCAGCAGATCTTGATTCCAAAACTCTGCTATCTGTGTTTTGACAGGTTGGACACTGCATGTAGTGAAATAAGGTGAACTGTAACTCTAATAGTAGAGTAAAATCCTAATTATGAAAAGTAAAAAAAAACCTCTTGTTAAAGAGGTTTTTTAATAACATCATTTTTTATCGAATTTAGGTGGATCTCTAAAGGCGACAGCAAAGAATAAAGTTACAACTGCAAGAGTTAAAATAAGAACGTATGCGAAAGCTTCCATAAGATTAAGTAATAAAGTTTAGTTTAAACCCTTCCTGGGATTCTTCTGGTGGTTTCGTCACCAAGTTTCTTGAATAAACCAAATTCAACTTGGTCGCCAATCTCAGCATCAATACCAGCAAAGGAATTTCTGTAAAGAGTCCTTGAAGCATGCCACCAGTGGCCAAACAAGAATAGCAATCCGAAACATAAATGTGCATATGTAAACCATGCTCTTGGTGAGCTTCGGAATACACCGTCAGATTTATAAGTCTCTCTGTCAAACTTGAATGCTTCTCCAAGTTGAGCCTTTCTAGCTAATCTTTTAACTACTGCAGGATCAGTAAATGTTTGTCCATTTAAATCTCCTCCATAGATAGTTGCAGTTATGCCAGTTTGTTCAAATGAATACTTTGCTTCAGCTCTTCTAAATGGAATATCTGCTCTAACATTACCTTCTTTATCTTCAAGTATAACTGGGAAGTTTTCAAAGAAATTAGGTATTCTTCTAACTTCTAATTCGTTACCTTCCTTGTCTTGGAAAGAAATGTGACCTTGCCAACCAGTTGGTAAGCCATCACCATTAACAAGAGCTCCAACTCTAAATAATCCTCCCTTTGCAGGACTATTCCCAACATAATCGTAGAAGGCTAACTTCTCTGGAATTGATGCATATGCTTCTTCTTTAGTAGCCCCATCATCAATAGCGGCTTGCACCCTTCTGTTTATTTCAGTTTTGAAATATCCTGAATCCCATTGGTATCTTGTAGGACCAAATAACTCAACTGGAGTTGTTGCTGAGCCGTACCACATTGTACCTGAAACAACAAACGATACAAATAGTACAGCAGCGAGAGCGCTAGCTAGAACCCCTTCAAGGCTTCCAAGTTTTAGAGCCCTGTAAAGTCTTTCCCCAGGTCTATTAGTTATATGGAAAATTCCCCCAATTATTCCCATAAGTCCAGCTGCAATATGATTCGCAACTATCCCACCAGGATTAAAGGGATTAAATCCATCAACTCCCCATGATGGCGCAACCGGTTCTACATGACCAGTTAAACCATAAGGATCAGAAACCCAAATACCTACATTTGCACAATGAAATGCTCCAAAACCAAAACAAGTTAGTCCAGCAAGGAGTAGATGAATTCCAAATATTCTTGGAAGATCGAGAGCTGGCTCTCCTGTTCTTGAATCTTCCCATAAATCTAAATCCCAGTATGTCCAGTGCCAAATTGAAGCTAACATCAATAGTCCACTAAAAACAATGTGTGCTGCTGCAACACCTTCGAAACTCCAAAAACCTGGATCAACTCCTGTTGCACCAGTAATATCCCATCCGTTCCAACTACTTGTGATGCCTAGTCTTGCCATAAAAGGCATAACGTACATTCCCTGTCTCCACATTGGATTAAGAACGGCATCGGAAGGATCAAAAATGGCTAATTCGTAAAGAGCCATAGAACCGGCCCAGCCGGCTAATAATGCAGTATGCATAAGATGCACAGCAAGTAGTCGACCTGGGTCATTAATAACTACTGTGTGAACTCGATACCAAGGCAATCCCATCGGTTAATTTCTAGTAACTATGCTGAATAAACAGCTAAACATCACGATAGTAAGGGTTTTTTAGTCTTTGAGGGATTTTTGTAAATAAATTTATTTTCTTGCAAAAATTGGGCAAATCAATAAGCAGAACTGGAGTTACAAGGAATTTTAAGCTAAAAATTGTTAATATTTTGGTCACAATTCTCAAAGTAAAACGCCAAAATAAGAAAAATAACTAAAAAAAATGGCAACTATCAGATTTATCCGTGAGGATTTAGAGGTTCAATGTAATCCTGGTGAGAATTTAAGAGAATTAGTAATGAAAGAGAATTTACAACTTTATGGATTAAAAGGAATTTTAGGAAATTGTGGCGGAGCAGGGCAATGCAGTACTTGTTTTATTTCAGTTGAAGGAGGAAGCAAAAACTCTTTAAGTCCTCTTACATCAGTTGAAGAAGAAAAACTTAAAAATAGACCAGAAAATTGGCGACTTGCATGCCAAACATTAGTTAAATCCTCTACAGTCATTTTAACAAAACCACAATCTCCACCTTCAAATTTTGAAGAACTTAAAAAAAATAGCGAAAATAAAAAATTACCTCGCTAATTGTTTAAGACTGTTAATTAGTTGATAAAAATTTGTTTATTTTTCCACTTTATTTCAAGTTATATGTCTATAGTCTTAATACCTAATAGAACTGTCAACTAAATGGAAACAACTAATTTCGGATTCGTAGCTAGCCTTTTATTTGTAGGGGTGCCAACAATATTCCTTATTGGTTTATTTATTTCTACTCAAGATGGCGAAAAATCAAGCTTCTACTCAGAATCTGGTAAAGGTAAGCTTGGCCCAAAACGCTAAAGCTTTTATAAATGCTAAGCATTTCTGTAAAAGAAATTTTATTTTGGAAAAAAACACAACTTTTTAAGGGTGGAGATCATGAATCTCTTGCTCTTTTACTTGATTCTGTAGGCGGTATATCAACCAGTGATCTAAACTCGCTTAGTATAAATCCTGAAGGAAACTTATATTTAAAAAAAAACTTAGAATTTTTAGAAAATATTTGGAACGAACATTTACTAAATTCTTCTCCAATTCAATATCTTTGTGGAATAACTTTTTGGAGAGACTTAAAATTAAAAGTTACAGAAAAAGTTCTTATTCCTAGATCAGAAACTGAACTTATAATTGATATTGTCTCAAAGATATTTGGAAATAGTGTACAAAAACTTCTTTTTGCTGAATTAGGTACCGGATCAGGAGCTATCAGTATTTCTTTAGCCTTAGCTAATCCATTGTGGTATGGAATAGCAACTGATATTGATCAAGATGCATTAGAAATAGCTAGGGAAAATTTTATAAATTCTTCTCAACAATCAAACTTGAAATTTTATTGTGGAAATTGGTGGTCACCTCTTGAAAGTTTTAAAGGAAAATTAGATCTCGCCATTTCAAACCCCCCATATATTCCCAAAGATACTTATGAAAAATTACCCAAAGAAGTTAAAAATTTCGAACCTAAAGTTGCTTTATTTGGCGGAGAAGATGGTTTAAAACATATTAGGGAAATAATACAAAAAGCACCATTATTTTTAAAAGAGAAGGGCTGGCTAATTTTAGAGAATCATTTTGATCAAGGCGAAAAAGTAAAACAACTACTTATTGAAAATAAATTTACATCAATAGAAATTGTGAAAGATCTTTCAGGTATTGGTAGGTTTACTATTGGAAGATATAAATAAATTATAAAAGGTTCATAATCTAAATGAATTTAGTAGATTACAAAACAGCCTTAAAAACTCTTAAAAGTGGTTTACCTATAATTTTCCCAACAGACACTTTACCTGCAATTGGATGTTTACCAAAATTTTCTGATGTTATTTATAAGTTTAAAAAAAGAGATAGAAGAAAACCCTTAATTCTTATGGGCTCAGAACAGAAACAATTAATGGGTTACGTTGATGATTCAGCTAAGGAAGATTTCGAAAATATAGCTTCAAAATATTGGCCTGGAGCACTGACAATTGTTATTCCTTGCGCAAAAAAAAAGACTTCAATTTTGACAAGCACTGATTTTTCTATTGGTTTAAGAATCCCAGATTCATATATGGCTCAATCTCTAATCAAAGAAACAGGTCCTTTATTAACTTCAAGTGCAAATATTTCTGGCTTAAAAGGATCAATTACAGCTGAGGGAATTGCTTTAGACTTCCCTTCTGTAGATATTCTAGGACCTGTTACATGGGATAAAAATAGTGGGAAAGCAAGTACTATCATATATTGGGAAACAAGGGGAATTTGGCGGCTGATTAGAAAGGGAGAGGTCTTAATTAAGGAACTTGAAAGATGATTTTATTATTGTTTTTTGTTTTATTAATTCAATTTTTTACTAATTGGATATTTGAACCTATAGTATCTTTTCTAGAGTATGGTCTTGAAATAAGAATATTGCCCATTATTGCTTTAGTAGGTTTATTTTTGTTGTTTTCGGCAAAAGATTTTGAAAATACTTAAGTAAATTTATGCCGGCTAACAGATTTGAACTGATGACCTTCGCTTTACAAAAGCGCTGCTCTACCGCTGAGCTAAGCCGGCATTTCACCATCTTACAATTAAGCAGGGTAAATTATTAATTTTTTTTTTGCTTTTTAAAAAATTTTACTTTTTGATATTTTTATCGGTTTTATCATTTTTTTTAAATTTTATTTCTCCTGAAATAGTCCTTTTGATTGGTAAATTGGCAACTAATGCAGTCATTCTATCTTCTGTTTCTAAACTTACAGCTACCTCTTCAAAATCAATTTCAACATATTTAGCAACAACATCAAGGATTTCTTTTCTCATTTTATCTAAAAGATCCGTTGTTAAGGAACTCATATCAACTCTGTCATGAGCAAGTACAAGTTGTAATCTTTCTCTAGCTGTATTTGCACTAGCAGTTTCTCTACCTAGTAACTTATTAATAAGATCTCTAAGAGTCATCATTTTTAAAAAACCTTTGTTTGCATTAATCTCATGAATTTATCTTTCAGACTTTTACCTTCATTTTTAGGGTCTATAATTGGTACATCTTCTCCTATAAGTCTTTGAGAAACATTCAAGTAGCATTTTTTTGCAGGAGATCTACTATCTGAAAGTGTAAGTGGCTCGCCTCTGTTAGTGCTTATTATTACTTGTTCATCTTCTAAAACAATACCCAATAAATGTAAAGAAAGGATCCCTTGAACATCTTCGACTGATAGCATTTCTTGACTAGCCATCATATTAGGGCGAACTCTATTGATTACTAACTGGATAGGTTCAATATCAGATGAATTAAGAATTCCTATTACTCTATCAGCATCACGTACTGCAGATAATTCTGGATTAGTAACAACAATAGCTTCTTTGCAAGCTGCTAGAGCATTTTTAAAGCCATCCTCAACACCAGCAGGACAATCTACTAAAACAAAGTCAAATTTTTCACTAAGCAAATCACTGATTTTTTTCATATCTTCAGGCTTCATCCAGTCCAACATTCTTGGATCACCAGCAGGTAAAAGAGCGAGATTAGGTTCTTTTTTATGTCTAACTAGTGCTTGGTCAAGTCGACATTTTTTGTCAAGAACATCTTGAGCTGTATAAATAATGCGATTTTCTAATCCCAGAAGAAGATCTAAATTTCTTAAGCCAAAATCAGCATCTAAAACAGCGGTCGATGCTCCGCTGTTAGCAAGAGCGATGCCAAGATTTGCGGTTAAAGTGGTTTTACCAACTCCACCCTTTCCTGAGCAGATTAATATTGTGCGAGTATTTTCCGCCACGAATTTAGTGATTTTTCAAATAATAAGACTACTTTCTAAAAGATAAATATTGCAAAGATTAAGTAATTCTTAAATTTGTATAGATTCAATAAATTTATTTCAAAAAATTGATTAATTTCTAGTTTCTATTATGAAAGGCTTAATGTTTATGGTTTGTTTATCTATTACGGCAATTTCAGGGTAATAATTTTTGGGCTTATCCTTTGGCCCAATAGCAACAATATCAGCGATTCTTAATTGCAAAGGGTTTAAATAAAGTGATGCAATAGTTGCATTATTATTACCACCTTTTCCAGCGAAGGCTATTCCTAGTAATTTTCCCCAAACGTAAATATTTTCCTTTGCTGTAATGATGGCTCCTGGATTGACGTCTCCAATAATACATAAGTTCCCATTTGAAGATATTCTATCACCGGATCTCACTGTACCTTCATGAAGTACATCGTCTTTATTTTTTGAATTAAGTAAAAGCAACTTATTTTTTAAAACTTGTTCTCTGGCAAAAAATGAATCTATTTTTAATGACTTTCCAGCTAAAATTGTATCTCTATTGTTCGAATAAATGCATAAAGAGCGAATATTAAGATTTTCAATATTATTTTTGAATTTTGATAGCTGATGAGAATTTATGGACTCATTTATTGCGAAAATTTTTGCTTCAAGAGGTTCTTTTATTGAAGAGAATTTTTTGAAATCTTCATGCATATTATTAATATCCTCTAAAGGAATAATTTCTAAATATTTAGATTGTGGATTATTGATAATTATTTTCATTGAATTAAATTTAGGAATTATTTTTTAATAATGAAATTTGATTTTTAATTTCATTTTTGATAACGCTTGGGTAGATAATATAGGCACTTCCCTTGGACTTCATTAAGGTTTTTATTAATTCAGAACTATTTTCTAAAGAGTTTTGAAAAGTACCATCCCATATTTTTAGTGCATTGTTAGATTCAAAACCTTTAGAATTTTTTTCCTTTATTCCACAAAAAATTTCTGAATCGTAATTATTTTTTTTACATAATTTTCTCGCTAATGAAAGGATTTCTAGTCTTTCTATTCTTCCTAAAAAACTTATATCTGATGCTTTTAATAAATCTCTATCAATAAACATTTTACATAATGTAGAAAGCGGCTCGAAAGATTCATCTTTCCATCTAATCAAATGATAGTAAAAGGTTATATCATCATTTTTTATGAAATCATCAAAATCTAGATTTTGATGAGAAAATATCCATTTATGAAGAGATCTATCAATCCAAATTTTCTTATTAAAATTATTTTTTATTGTGGACACAATTTGTTCCAGAATCCATGTTGATATTTCATTTATTCTGTGGTTGTAAATAGTTTTATACATTAAGTTTCTAAGCACTAAGAAATGCTCAATAGCGATAACTCCTTTTGGTTTGATTGCAATATTCCCATCAGGGGAAAAAGTAAGAGCTGAAATTATTCTTTCTAGATCTACTAACCCATATTTGGTACCTGTGTTGTAACTATCGCGCAAAAGATAATCTAGACGATCGCAATCTATTTCACTGCTAATTAATGTTTTTAAAGGTTTTGAAAATAGTTGTTTTGATTCGAATAATTCCCCAATTTTTCTGGGTAATTCATTGTCATATTTTTTGAGGATTGAATTAATTGGAGAATAATTTTCAACTAAGTTTTGAGACCATTGTTCATGATTATGATCGAAAATTGATTCACTTGTATGGCTCAAAGGTCCATGTCCTAAATCATGTAAAAGAGCAGCTCCATAGAGAACAAGTTTGTTTTCACAAAATGAAGATTTATTTTCAATTAATCTCTTATAAATTTTTCTTGCGATACAAAAAACTCCAATTGAATGGGTAAATCTACTTGATTCTGCGCCATGAAAAACTAATGATGCTGCACCTAACTGCTTTATTCTTCTTAATCTCTGAAAAGCAACTGTATCGATTAATTCCATAATCATTAATTCTTCTGGCTTACCTGCATCGAATACTATTTCTTTGTGAATTGGATCATGAAAAATTCTTTTGATACTCATAGTTTTGAAGGTTATTTACTTATCTTTTGCTACTTCAGTTATTAATTTCTTCATTGCTAAATTCAATATTTTGATTTGATACCTCCTCATTCTCCAAAAGTGATTCCAGAAACAATTCTGCATTTCTCACCCATTTATCATCAGCACTTCCATAATCAGTAGCTTCTGGAAGATCCAGTGACTTGTCAGGGATGATACCTTGACCTTGAATATTATTACCTTTAGGAGTTAAATAACTAGCTACGGTTATTGCTATTCCACTATCTTCACCCAAACTTTTTAAAGATTGAATTAAACCTTTTCCATAAGTTTTTTCACCCATTAGGATTGATCTATCATTGTCTTGTAAAGAACCTGCAAGTATTTCACTTGCACTCGCAGTCCCTTTATTTACTAAAGTTACCATTGGGCCATCAAAAGATGTCTCTTTTTGAGAGATTATTGCATCTTTAATTCCATTTCTATTTTTTGTTTCTACTACTGGTCTCTCACTCAATAATGAGTCCGCAACAGCTATTCCTGAGCTTACTAATCCGCCTGAATTATTTCTCAGATCTAATATTAATCCTTCAACCTCTCTCTCTTTTAACTCTTGAAGAGCTTCCTCAACTTTTTTTGGGACGCTTTCGCTAAATTGTGTGATTCTTAAGTACCCTATCGTGTGGGAATCGTCTCTAAGTCTTTTTGTCCTGACTGGTCTGAGATCAACTGATCTCCGTTCTAGATCAATTTCTCTAAGTTCTCCTGATTCTTTAGATATTTCAACTAAAACTTTGGTTCCTGATTCACCTCTTAACTTTGACGCTGTATTCGCAAGTCCTAACTCCTCTGATGAAATTCCATTCACTTTTTCTATGAAGTCTCCGCTAACAATTCCGAATTCTTCAGCTGGTGAACCTCCTATAGTCGAGATAACAATAATTTTATTATTATCATCTTCACCTAATTGGAGCCCTACGCCATTAATTTCACTACCAAAATTGCTTGATTTTAAGAGCTCATAATCTTTAGGGCGCAAAATCCGTGTATATGGATCATCTAGAGGTCTTAACATATCTTCAATTGCAGAATAAGCTTCCTCACTTGTTTCAATTTGTTTCTGCAATGTTTTTTGTCTAATTCTTTTCCATTGTATTTCGTCAAACTTTTCAGGATCATAAAAACCCTCATTAACCAAGGACCATGCGTCCAAGACTAATTGCTTGCTATCACTGAGAGCATAAACACTTTCAACCATTAAAAGATTGATAGAAAAAATAATGATCATTAATCCAGTGATCAAAGTTTTGAATGTTAAAAGTTTGTTAAAAGATGAATTCATTGGGTTAAGTGTTAACACCAAGTATAAGAATTTTAAGTAAGCTCTTTATATCAAAGCTAATTTTTTTTTGGATGGCGAATTCTTCATCCGTTTATGACTGGTTTCAAGAAAGGCTTGAAATCCAAGACATAACTGACGACGTAACTTCCAAGTACGTCCCCCCCCATGTCAACATTTTCTATTGTTTAGGAGGCATAACTTTAGTATGCTTCCTAATTCAATTTGCAACAGGTTTTGCAATGACTTTTTACTATAAGCCAACAGTTACTCAAGCTTATAGTTCAGTCAGTTATTTGATGACTGATGTAAGTTTTGGATGGTTAATAAGATCCGTTCATAGATGGAGTGCATCTATGATGGTCTTAATGTTAATCCTTCATGTTTTTAGGGTTTATCTTACGGGTGGTTTCAAAAGACCTAGAGAATTAACTTGGGTTACAGGTGTTGTGATGGCTGTTATAACAGTGGCTTTTGGTGTTACTGGCTATTCTTTACCTTGGGATCAAGTTGGTTATTGGGCTGTAAAGATTGTTTCGGGCGTGCCTGCTGCGATTCCTATAATTGGCGATTTTATGGTTGAACTACTTAGGGGAGGAGAAAGTGTAGGACAATCTACCCTCACAAGGTTTTATAGCCTCCATACTTTTGTATTGCCATGGTCATTAGCAGTTTTTATGTTGATGCATTTTTTAATGATTCGTAAACAGGGCATTTCAGGTCCCTTATAAACAATTACAATTAAATTACAACTAGAGTTCTTAATGTCTACGTTAAAAAAACCGGATCTATCAGATCCTAAACTAAGAGCAAAATTAGCTAAGGGTATGGGCCACAATTATTATGGGGAACCAGCTTGGCCAAATGATTTACTATATATATTCCCAGTTGTTATTCTAGGTACCATTGCATGCGTAGTTGGATTGGCAGTTCTTGATCCTGCAATGTTAGGAGATAAAGCAAATCCATTTGCAACTCCCTTGGAAATTCTCCCTGAATGGTATCTTTATCCAGTTTTTCAAATACTTAGGGTAGTTCCTAATAAGCTGTTGGGAATCGCACTACAAACATTAATTCCACTCGGATTAATGATTTTACCCTTTATCGAAAACGTTAATAAATTCTCTAATCCCTTTAGAAGACCAATAGCAATGTCCGTTTTCTTATTTGGAACTTTTCTGACAATTTATCTTGGTATTGGTGCTTGTTTACCTATTGATAAATCCTTAACTTTAGGCTTGTTTTAGATTAAATTTTAAACATATCGAGGTCATTATCATTTTCTCTCAGGAAGTGATTCATTAACAAAAAACCAACTATCGTCCATGTTTGATATGTTCTTGATTGTTGACCGACCCAAGTACCTGTAGGACCATCGAAATATTCTGCCCATTCTTGCTTAGGCAATTGATTAAGTTGACACCAATATGATTCTTCTATTAATGATCTCATTTCTTCCATAAGAATCACATCATCAGAAGTATAATTTTGTTGATGTAAAAGAACAGCTGCCCCAAAGAACCAAAGTAAACTTGGCCAGTGTCCTCCATTGTGATAACTCCAAGGCCAATTTTTTGGATCTGAGCCTGTTTTATTCTGCCATTCTTCGACATCCATATGAGGATGACAAATTCTCATAGGCATTTGAGCCATCAAATGCTGTCTGTTATGTAGAACCAATCTAAATAAAGCTCTTTGTTCTGCTGGGGGAAGTACTCCGAACATGCATGCTAAAGAATTCCCCAAACTGTAAAATCGAAAGTCAGGCCTTCCTGTTCTAATATTTCCTATTAGGTAACCACCTCTATTCTCTAACCAATCTTGAAGCCATGAAGGAACTACTTGAGGTTGAACGTTAAATTCATTGAAGTGTTGATCATCCCCATATTGTTCAGTTGGCCTTCTTCTTAGAATTTGCATTGTTTTGCTGGTAACCCAATAATGTTTTAAAAGAAAACTTCCTAGATCCTTAACCCATTGATTTGTAAGAACTAATCTTTGATCTAACAATCTACTTACGTGATCTGCTCTACTTAGTTCCATCAAGTTTATGCAACTTTTTAAACATCCATGAAGTAAAACTTCAACTTCTAGAGGCGCTCCCCACACATCCATAGGTCTATCAATCATAAATGCGCAATCTGGAACAAAAAGTACAGGAGTGCCCTCAAATGTTGGATGTAAAACTAGGTCTAGTAAAAGTTGAATGCCTCTTTGAACGCCTTGACTTTTTCCGAAGGCATAATCACCACTTTTATTGACGTAATACCAACATAAAATGGGCCACCATAGGCTTGCATCAGCTGAAGTTATCCTCCCAATTGATCTTTGACCATAGTCTCCAATTAGTTTTCCATTTTCTTCAACAAAACTAGTGGGAAATACTCCACGTGTTTGGTAACTGGTGCTCTGTAACTCCAAACATACACTTAGAAATTTTTTGACAATTTCGTAACGTTTTTGGGTAATTAGGTAAATCATTACTGGAACGTTATCTCTTAAAAATATTTCTCCATAATTTAATTTTTTATTTTTTGTTGGATGTTCTAACGCAGCAACACTTCCTACCAACTCGCCAGATATCTCAACTAGGGTCTTTTCGAAGTGTTTTTTTGCATTTGTTACAATTTTTTCTTCATCTGAACTTGGTCTTACTCTTAAATTTTTTTGACTAAATCTTTCTGCCATTACATTTATATCCTTTTATTCAAGCCTAGTTGTTTAAGGAGACTTTGAACAAAAAAAAAATTAATGAAAATTTTTTGTATAAAAGGTTGCAAATTTACAGTGAGATGGTTTAGTATTTTCTTCTGGGCAAAAATATATTTTTTTGCATTATTCAAGCAATTACCATTAATTAACTTTTTGGTAAATAAATGAATCATTTGAATATTTGATTTCGATCATTTTTTCAGCCAGAAGAAGGGTTTCCCCCTTCGAAGTGAGTTATTCACTTGTTGTTTAACTCTGCACCTAGAAAATTTAAAAACTTAGGAACTGATGCTTTTATTGCGTCAAAACTTTACCAAACTTAAATTTGCTAAAGCTGAGATGTATTTGCAATAAAGGTGTGAGGTCCCGTCAAGAATATATAAATTGTTTTCAATTGCTAACTTTAGTTTTTTGAAAACCAACGGATCTGAGATCTTGGAAAGTCACTTTAGAAATATTTTTAATGTGCACTCAAAGTAATCCTTAATTATTTAAGGAGGCTGAACCTAAATAAATTAAGTCAATCTTATTTTTATTTGGAGGATGCAATTCATTTTGAGTAGATTTATCTACAAAAGGATTTGAACACAACGGAGAGTTTGATCCTGGCTCAGGATGAACGCTGGCGGCGTGCTTAACACATGCAAGTCGAACGAACCTTCGGGTTAGTGGCGGACGGGTGAGTAACGCGTGAGAATCTGCCCTCAGGAGGGGGATAACGGTTGGAAACGACCGCTAATACCCCATATGCCTATTGGTGAAATGAATTTCGCCTGAGGATGAGCTCGCGTCTGATTAGCTAGTTGGTGAGGTAATGGCTCACCAAGGCTTCGATCAGTAGCTGGTCTGAGAGGATGATCAGCCACACTGGGACTGAGACACGGCCCAGACTCCTACGGGAGGCAGCAGTGGGGAATTTTCCGCAATGGGCGAAAGCCTGACGGAGCAACGCCGCGTGAGGGACGAAGGCCTCTGGGCTGTAAACCTCTTTTCTCAAGGAAGAAGATATGACGGTACTTGAGGAATAAGCCACGGCTAATTCCGTGCCAGCAGCCGCGGTAATACGGGAGTGGCAAGCGTTATCCGGAATTATTGGGCGTAAAGCGTCCGCAGGCGGCTTTTCAAGTCTGCTGTTAAAACGTGGAGCTTAACTCCATCATGGCAGTGGAAACTGAAAGGCTTGAGTATGGTAGGGGCAGAGGGAATTCCCGGTGTAGCGGTGAAATGCGTAGATATCGGGAAGAACACCAGTGGCGAAGGCGCTCTGCTGGGCCATTACTGACGCTCATGGACGAAAGCCAGGGGAGCGAAAGGGATTAGATACCCCTGTAGTCCTGGCCGTAAACGATGAACACTAGGTGTCGGGGGAATCGACCCCTTCGGTGTCGTAGCTAACGCGTTAAGTGTTCCGCCTGGGGAGTACGCACGCAAGTGTGAAACTCAAAGGAATTGACGGGGGCCCGCACAAGCGGTGGAGTATGTGGTTTAATTCGATGCAACGCGAAGAACCTTACCAGGGTTTGACATCCTGCGAACCTCTTAGAAATTTGAGGGTGCCTTCGGGAATGCAGTGACAGGTGGTGCATGGCTGTCGTCAGCTCGTGTCGTGAGATGTTGGGTTAAGTCCCGCAACGAGCGCAACCCACGTTTTTAGTTGCCAGCATTTAGTTGGGCACTCTAGAAAGACCGCCGGTGATAAACCGGAGGAAGGTGTGGATGACGTCAAGTCATCATGCCCCTTACACCCTGGGCTACACACGTACTACAATGCTACGGACAAAGGGCAGCAAACTCGCGAGAGCTAGCAAATCCCATAAACCGTGGCTCAGTTCAGATCGTAGGCTGCAACTCGCCTACGTGAAGTAGGAATCGCTAGTAATCGCAGGTCAGCATACTGCGGTGAATACGTTCCCGGGCCTTGTACACACCGCCCGTCACACCATGGAAGTTGGCCATGCCCGAAGTCGTTACTCCAACCCTTGTGGAGGAGGACGCCGAAGGTGGGGCTAATGACTGGGGTGAAGTCGTAACAAGGTAGCCGTACCGGAAGGTGCGGCTGGATCACCTCCTAACAGGGAGACAACAAAATGTTAAATATTAATTTTGTCACCTTAGGTCGATCGGTATCTCACATTCTTAATTTATTAAGGATTTTATTTCCTAAGTTTTTTCTAGGTCACACCCATTACTTTCCCTGGGCCATTAGCTCAGGTGGTTAGAGCGCACCCCTGATAAGGGTGAGGTCCCTGGTTCAAGTCCAGGATGGCCCATATCTCTATGTTGGGGGTATAGCTCAGTTGGTAGAGCGCCTGCTTTGCAAGCAGGATGTCAGCGGTTCGAGTCCGCTTACCTCCACTGATTACCACCTCTTCCATATCTTTACAGAGGGGAAATGTTTTGAGTTGTGATCAAATTCTGAACGAATCTAGCTTCCTAATTATTTTTAATTAAGATGCTGGACTCATTGAATTGATTTCAATGTTTTCAGAGAACCTTGACAACTGCATAGATTATTTTTAAAGACAATTAGCATCTTTAATGATGCAGATTTATTATTTGTGCGAATGCATTAATAACAATTCTATTAAGCTGATGCTTCAATTTTTGAAGTTATTGGTCAAGCTACAAAGGGCTCACGGAGGATACCTAGGCACACAGAGGCGATGAAGGACGTGGTTACCTGCGATAAGTCTCGGGGAGTTGGAAGCACACTTTGATCCGGGAATTTCCGAATGGGGCAACCCCTTGTACGGCCAACTGAATATATAGGTTGGTGCGAGCTAACCCAGCGAACTGAAACATCTTAGTAGCTGGAGGAAGAGAAAGTAAATAACGACTCCCTCAGTAGCGGCGAGCGAACGGGGAACAGCCCAAACCGATAGTCTTGACTATCGGGGTTGTGGGACAGCAATATGGATCAACAAGTCTAGAAGAAACGTTTGAATGGCGTGCCACAGAGGGTGAAAGCCCCGTAATCGAAAGATAAGTTGACCTAGCTGTATCCCGAGTAGCACGGAGCACGTGGAATTCCGTGTGAATCTGCGAGGACCACCTCGTAAGGCTAAGTACTACTGTGTGACCGATAGAGAAACAGTACCGCGAGGGAAAGGTGAAAAGAACCCCGGGAGGGGAGTGAAATAGAACATGAAACCGTGAGCTTACAAGCAATGGGAGCCCGACTAATCGGGTGACCGTGTGCCTGTTGAAGAATGAGCCGGCGACTTATAGGCACTGGCGGGTTAAACCGGAAATGGTGGAGCCACAGCGAAAGCGAGTCTTAATAGGGCGTTTGTCAGTGTTTATAGACCCGAACCCTGGTGATCTAACCATGGCCAGGATGAAGCTTGGGTGATACCAAGTGGAGGTCCGAACCGACTGAAGTTGAAAATTCAGCGGATGAGCTGTGGTTAGGGGTGAAATGCCAATCGAACCAGGAGCTAGCTGGTTCTCCCCGAAATACGTTGAGGCGTAGCGTCTAGTGCTCCAGCAGGGGGGTAAAGCAACCATTTCGGTGCGGGCTGCGAAAGCGGTACCAAATCGATATGAACTCTGAATACCCTGTGTGTAACTAGGCAGTCAGACTGTGGGGGATAAGCTCCATAGTCAAGAGGGAAACAGCCCAGACCGCCAGCTAAGGTCCCAAAATTAACGCTAAGTGATAAAGGAGGTGGGATTGCCCAGACAACCAGGAGGTTTGCCTAGAAGCAGCCATCCTCAAAGGAGTGCGTAATAGCTCACTGGTCGAGCGATCCTGCGCCGAAAATGAACGGGGCTAAGCGTTATACCGAAGCTGCGGATAAATTTATTTATGGTAGGGGAGCGTTCTATGTAGGGTGAAGCGTTAGCGTAAGCGGACGTGGACAGCATAGAAGTGAGAATGTCGGCTTGAGTAGCGAAAACATGGGTGAGAATCCCATGCCCCGAAACCCTAAGGGTTCCTCCGGCAGGCTCGTCCGCGGAGGGTTAGTCTGGACCTAAGGCGAGGCCGAAAGGCGTAGTCGATGGATAACAGGTCAATATTCCTGTACCAGTTGTGTTTTGAGAAGGGGGACGGAGAAGGCTAACCAGGCCAGATGTTGGTTACTGGTTCAAGCGTTCAAGGCTTTGAGAGATGGAGAAAACATCTTGAGCTAAGGCGTGAGTACGAGCTGCTACGGCAGCGAAGTTGGTGATGTCATGCTTCCAAGAAAAGCCCTATACTCGTTAAGACACAAATGCCAGTACCCGAAACCGACACAGGTGGGGTGGTAGAGAATACCGAGGGGCGCGAGATAACTCTCTCTAAGGAACTCGGCAAAATGGCCCCGTAACTTCGGGAGAAGGGGTGCCAGCGAGAGCTGGTCGCAGTGAAGAGGCGCAAGCGACTGTTTACCAAAAACACAGGTCTCCGCTAAGTCGCAAGACGATGTATGGGGGCTGACACCTGCCCAGTGCCGGAAGGTTAAGGAAGCTGGTTAGCTTTTAGTGAAGCTGGCGACTGAAGCCCCGGTGAACGGCGGCCGTAACTATAACGGTCCTAAGGTAGCGAAATTCCTTGTCGGGTAAGTTCCGACCCGCACGAAAGGTGTAACGATTTGCGCGCTGTCTCGGAGAGAGGCTCGGCGAAATAGAATTGTCTGTGAAGATGCGGACTACATACACCCGGACAGAAAGACCCTATGAAGCTTTACTGTAGTTTGATATTGTGCTCGGGCTCTGAATGCGCAGAATAGGTGGGAGACATTGAAATAGTGCTTGTGGGTACTATTGAGTCATCGGTGAGATACCACTCTTTTAGAGCTAGGGTTCTAACGCTTACCCGTTATCCGGGAAGCGGACAGTATCTGATGGGCAGTTTGACTGGGGCGGTCGCCTCCTAAAAGGTAACGGAGGCGCACAAAGGTTCCCTCAGGCTGGTTGGAAATCAGTCGTTGAGTGCAAAAGCAGAAGGGAGCTTGACTGTGAGACCTACAAGTCGAACAGGGACGAAAGTCGGTTTTAGTGATCCGACGGTTCTGCGTGGAAGGGCCGTCGCTCAACGGATAAAAGTTACTCTAGGGATAACAGGCTGATCTCCCCCAAGAGTTCACATCGACGGGGAGGTTTGGCACCTCGATGTCGGCTCATCGCAACCTGGGGCTGAAGTCGGTCCCAAGGGTTGGGCTGTTCGCCCATTAAAGCGGTACGCGAGCTGGGTTCAGAACGTCGTGAGACAGTTCGGTCCATATCCGGTGTATGCGCAGGAATATTGAGAGGATTTCTCCCTAGTACGAGAGGACCGGGAGGAACGCACCTCTGGTGTGCCAGTTATCGTGCCAACGGTAAACGCTGGGTAGCCATGTGCGGAGTGGATAACCGCTGAAAGCATCTAAGTGGGAAGCCCACCTCAAGATGAGTATTGCCATGGCTTAAGCCAGTAAGGTCACGGGAAGAACACCCGTTGATAGGCTCTACGTGGAAGCTTGGTAACAAGTGCAGCGGAGGAGTACTAATAGACCGAGGGCTTGACCAAATAAACTTAATTTATTGTTTTTAATCTATATAATTTTCTATGCAGTTCTCAAGGTTCACACTATCCTGGTGTTCATGGCGATGTGGCACCACTCCGATCCATCTCGAACTCGGTTGTGAAACGCATCAGCGGCGAAAATATTTAGGGGGTAGCCCCTTGAGAAAATAGCTCAATGCCAGGTAAAAATATTTGAAAGGGTTTACTTTTTTAGTAAGCCCTTTTTATTTTTGGCACTTAGGACACCAATGGGTACTTCTTCCAGTAATTTTTTGCCTTTCAATTAAATTTCCACATTTGCGGCATTCTTTTCCAGTTCTTCTATAGACATTTGTCTGTAAACCAAAATTCCCATTCTCTCCTTCCAAGTCTCTAAAGTCACTAAATGTTGTCCCACCAGAACCGATACTTTTTTTTAGCACAGTTACAATTGATTCTTTGAGCCTGATTAACTCATTCTTCTTTATTGTTTGTGCTTCCCTAAAAGGTGAGATGCCAGCGGAATATAAACTTTCATCAGCATAAATATTACCTATACCTGCCACTATTGTTTGATCTAATAAAATAGCTTTTATAGATTTTGTTCTTTTGGCAATAACTTTCTTAAGATAGTTTGTATTAAATTCCTTAGAAAATGGTTCTGGTCCAAGTGAACCTAATCCTTTGATTATTTTGTAAGGCGATAAACCATCTTTGATCCACCACATTTGACCAAAACT
The DNA here is from genome assembly GCA_003281365.1 of Prochlorococcus sp. AG-347-K18. Lineage (GTDB taxonomy): Bacteria > Cyanobacteriota > Cyanobacteriia > PCC-6307 > Cyanobiaceae > Prochlorococcus_A. Next base: position 87,107 of record QCCF01000001.1, on the reverse strand, counting down.
CCTTACATCAATGTATCTCAGCTCTTTATTATTCTTATCGAAAACTCTTATTCTTGTATGTTTACAAGGCTGAGTAAGATTATTGATAAATTTGAAATATCCAGTCATTCTTAAATGTACTACAAGAAATCCATTATTTATTGAGAATTTTTCTTGGGGAAATTGAATATTTTTATTCTCTAATTTTTTTAATTCTGCGATTAAATATTTTCCTCTTCTATCCCATTTGTATATAAGTGAATTTTGAAGTCCTTTAATAAATTCTTCCTTGTTAGTGGGGAAAGCAACAGTTGAATCCCTACATACCTCAACCTTGTTAATAATAAAATTATTAAGTTTTTGCTCTAAACCTTTGCGAACAGTTTCAACTTCAGGTAACTCAGGCAATTATTTAAGCTTTCTCTAATTCACTTTCAGCAAAATTATTTGTATTTGCTCCACCATCAGTTCCGCTTATCCCAGCGTAATTTACTTTATCGAATCTAACTACACAGTTATATTTAATACCCGAGGTATCAACTGAGGCAACTTTACCTATTTCATTGTACCAGTATGATTCAGGTCTTTTTACTCTCACGAGATCTCCTCTTGAAATTGCCATTAATGATAAGTTAACTTTTTAAACAATAACTCATTATTAATATTCTTAGAGAAATTATTCACACATATTAATTAAAAGTTTTGACAAAAATCATTTATTAAATTTTTTTCAAATTCTTCTTTGGCAGGCTCAGGTCCTCTCCATTTTCTTCCAGGAACTCTTACATCTAATTCATTTGTATCGCAATTTATTGAAAGAATAAGTTTTTTATTTTCTTGATTTAGAACATTTAAAACTTTTCTACCTTTAATTATTTCGTTAGGTAGACCTTGAATAATTATTGGACCATAAATTAGTTTATCTAACTCAGATGATTCAATATTTTTCTTATTTTTGGTTAAGAAGAGCTTTTGCCCAACTTCTATAGAATCTGGGTTATTTAGATTATTAATCTCTACCAAATATCCTAAACTTAGCTTATATTTGTTTGATATGTCAGTAAGATTTTCACCTATTTGAACAATATGATAATTATTTATTAAATCTAATTCTTTTGAATAATTTTCAGTAGATTCCTTAATTCTAAGATTTTGGCCAACAAATATATAATTTTTATCTGTTAATTTATTTAATTTAATAATTAAATCTTTATTTATTGAATAGAGTTTTGAGATACTTGAAATTGTATCTCCAGGTTGTACAATGTGAATTTTTCTGATTTCAGTTTTATCTACACTAATTGATTCTTTTTTAACAATATTTTCAATTTTATTGTTTCCAGAATCAATCTTTTCTTCTGACTTTATCGATGAATGATTATGAAAGTTAATAAGGATTGCAATTACTAAAAATAATAATTTCATTAACTTTAATGTTTCTTTAAAGATAAGCTTTTAATTCAAAATCGCTAGGGTTTTGAAAATAATTTAAGTAATTCAAATCTTAAAAATAAGCTTTAAAAATTTTTTTACTCTTTCATAAGGAGGATACCGCAAATTTAAATCAAATAAAAAACCTTTGATAGTAATAGATTTTTGATTGGAAAAATTTCGAAAACCTTCCTCACCATGAAATTTACCGATACCACTCTGCCCAACACCTCCAAAAGGTAAATTTGGAATAAGGACAGGTAACATAACATCATTGATGCAAACAGTTCCTGAACTGGTTACTTTTGAAATGTGATTATGGATTTTTTTATTGCCCCCAAATAAGTAGATAGCTAATGGTTTTGATGTTTTATTAATCTGTTTTAAAGCTGATTCTTTATCATTAATTCCAATTATTGGAAGAAGTGAGCTGAATAGTTCTTTTTGCAAAATATCTGTTTCATTTAGTTTAATTTTCAGAATTGTAGGAGCTATCTTTGACTTATTCTTACTAAAAGCTCCCCCATGTAAAATTCTTTTTTCTTTTTTATATCGTTGGAGTATTTCTATAGTAGATAAAAATTGCTTTTTTTCTAATTTAGATAAATTTGTGGAAATAATTGGATCTTCTCCATAAAAACTTACTATATATTTCTTTAATTTTTCTATGAATTTATTTTCAATTTCTTTATCTATAAAGATATGATTTGGAGCCATGCAGGATTGACCAGAATTAAAAAATTTGCCCCAAACAATTCTTTTCGCAGCAACTTCTAAATTTGCATTTTTAAAAATAATTACAGGATTTGTTCCGCTTAATTCAAGAGTTAGTGGAGTTAAGTTTTTTGAAGCCAATTTCATAATAGACTTCCCAGTCTCGGTACTTCCTGTAAAAAATATATGGTCAAAATTCTTTTCAATTAATTTTATGGATTGTTTATAATTACCTTCTACTGTAAGGAGGACATCTTTTTGGAAATATTTGGAAGTGAGCTTTTTAATAAGTTTTGAGGTACAAGGGCATTTCTCAGACGGTTTAATAACGGCAGTATTTCCTGCCGAGAAAATGTTTACCAAAGGCTTTAAAACGTACAGTAATGGATAATTATATGGACCCAGAATTAAGACACACCCAAGAGGTTCATAAATTACTTTAGAGGATGATGGAAATAGATAGAAAGGTGTATTAATTTTTTTCGGACGCATCCATGAATTGAGTCTCTTTTTTATAAGGGAAATTTCTTCTTTTACCAAAATTATTTCTGAAAGCCCTTCAATTTCAGATTTACCTAGATCAACAAAAAGTGATTTTATTATCTCTTTTTTATTTTCATCCAAAAGTTTAGAAACTATATTGATATGTTGGATCCGCCATTTTATATTTTCAGTTTTACCTGTAAGAACTGTATTTTTTAATTTATAAATGTCTTCTAAATGAAATTTATCAGAAATTTTCATTTTATACCTTTGAATAGTATTAAATATATCAGAGGATAAATTGTAAATAACTTGGGTTTTGCCAATTAAATCAAAGTGTATGATTTATGAGAAATAATCAAATTTATTAATATTGCCTTTAAAAATTCAAAAATTTCTTGGTTAGTATAATTCTATGAGGGAAAAATTTTTAATTAGATTAATATCTTTAAATGAAATACCAGAAGTCACAAACTGGGCAAGGTTAGAGGGATTTTCTCCTGGAATGGATGACTTATCAATTTATAGAAATACAGATAAACAAGGGGTATGGGTAGCTTGTCTCGACAATAATCCTATAGGTTCTATTGCGTGTATTAAATATAATTCCTCGTATGGTTTTATAGGTTTATTTATCGTTAAAAAAGAATTCCGAAATAATGGATATGGACTGAGACTATGGAAACATGCTCTCGAATATTTGAAAAATGTTGATTGTATTGGTCTTGAAGCTGCACCAGATAGATTGAATGATTATGCAAAGTGGGGGTTTATAAAATCTTCTATTACAAATCGATGGAAATTAAATGGTTCTCAAGATTTGCCATTGAGAAATTTCTATAAAGATCAATTTCATTCTTTTAAAGTTGTCCCGGGTAATAAAATTTCCTCTGAAGCGGTCTTAATTTATGACGATCAAAGAGAACCTAGTCCCAGACCTCATTTTCTAAATGACTGGTTGAAAAATTCTCATGGTAATGTCAGTGCAATTGTCGATAATAATGGGATGTGCCATGGATTTGGAAGAATAAGACCTTGTGTCTTGGAGAATAATGAGCAAGGCTGGAGAATCGGACCTCTTTTAGCCGATACTCCACCACTTGCTGAATTGTTAATAAGGGAATTAGTTGGTGATTTAGATGCTCAAATCTTATTGGATTGCTCTAATCTGAATCCATATGCAAATTATCTTTTATCTAGTTTGGGATTTAAGGAAATATCAAAAACTTACAGAATGTATAAAGGCATTCAACCTCCCTGCCCAATGAATCAAGTATACGGACTTGCTTGCTTGGAACTGGGGTAATTCCCTTTAAAGCGAGCATTTTGTCTTTGGTTTTGTAATGCTGAAGGAAGTTTGTTTGATTATCCATAAGCTTAACTTTCAGAGGATTTCAAAATTTTTTCTACAATATCCGCGTTAATTATAGTGATCTCTCCATTATCAATATTGGCAACTTGAAACAAGGTCCATGAATTTGGATTTCTAGCTCCTCCAATACAGTCGATAACTTGACCGACCCAATAATTTTGATTCTTTTCATTAGTATTTTCGCAATTTTCTTTTTTAATTGCGACATAATCACCAGGCCTAACGAAAAGAAACTCAGGAGTTGCCGAGCTCACAATAAATAACTTATAGTATATACGTACTATAGTAAGTTATTAGTTTGGTTGCCGAACTTTGAGTTATTTAGCAAACTAGTGGTAATTCAAAAATAAAATGGAATCAACTGAAATTGCTATATTTTCAACATTATTGGGGTTAATTTTAGCTTTAACTGACGCTTATATAGAAAGAAATGTTCCTGGATAATACTTCCAATTCATTTCTTAAATTAGATAAGATTTAAGCTGGTCTAATATATCGACGCGGTTGGAGACTAATTTTGTAAAAACTAGATATATTAACCCTCCCATTGCGAGTCTTCCGTTAATTTTCTCTAACTGCTTAAGTTTTCTAAACAAATTTATTTTGCGGTTAAACAAAATTTAAAGGGTACAGGAAATAAAAAAGTATTGATTAATTCAAAATTAAAAAAAAATTTAAAAAGTTTATAGAAATATTATTTCAAATAAAAATTAAACTTAAAGCCAAGCTTCTTTCATCTCGAGATAAAGTCTCTCGCTCTCAGCAGAATTAATTTTTTTGTCTGAATAGGATTGCTGCTGTTGCTGTTGCTGCTGCTGCGTTGAGTTAGTACTAGGATTTTGGACTTCGCTCATAAGAGGAAATAAATATTTGTGTTTATTCTCTCATATTTATAGCTTTTTTTGTCAACTTAAATTCTTAAATTTTATTTAAATTTTCTATGTTTTTAATTTTCCTGTTTTGAGTAAAGTTACTTCGCTACATTAGGTTTGGCATATAAGAGTTTAACTTCCCAATATACAATCACTAGGAAGATAGAACTTGCGATAATAATTTCAGAAATGGCTAACATTTTATTTTTCAAAACTGATTCAAGTTTGGTATCAATTTACACAGAATGCAATAGGTACTAATTACATTTAAGATTTTAAAAAATCTTATTTAATAAAATAACGCGTCGAAATAATATAAAATTTTAAGTTAGATGCAAATTATTTTCGTGAGAAATTTCATAAATTCTACAACTCTCATACCTTTAATACCTTTAGTAACCTCTTTATTTATTTTTATTTTATTGGTAAGTTTTAACAGAACACTTAACAGGCTAACAAAACCAGTTACTGCACTGGTGGCATTATCTTTATTAAGTTCTGCTTTTATAAGCTCATTTGACTATTTGAAAAGAATAGAAGAAGAATTAGTTTTATCTGAATTTCTCAAATTTTTCGAAGAAAAAAATTTAGCTATACATCTCAATTTAGTAAATGAAAAAATTATAATTTTTTTCTCATTAACAATGTTACTAATTATTGGAATATCTTTTTATAAATTGCCAAGAAAAAAAGGTTATGTCTCTTTGATGGTTAGCCTAGGTTTAATATCTTCATCGGTGATGCTTTCAATATTGTTAATAGATTTCTCAGCACTAATCTAAACTGCAGTAAGCATTGACAAAGCTTCGTTAAGTTCTTGGACATGATTTAATTCATCTTGTGCAATTTCTTTTATTTTTTGATCATTTGGATTGTCTATTAAATATTTGGAATAAGTTTCAAATGCATGTTCTTCGATTTTTATGTTGACATCATAAGCATTAGCTGGAGAGAAGAAATAATAAAAAACCATGATCCAGTAATAGACAAGCACAAGATGTCTCGCAAAAAATCTATCAATCCAGAACTTATCTCCTCCTCTTTTCTCCATTTCTTTAAGATGCTCAGTTTCATTAATAGCTTGATAAAAATGTTCTTTCATTAAAATCATTGTTTTTTCATTTTTAATTCCTAGGGATTCTTTAAAATGAAGAACTGAAAGAAATGCAAAATAAGGAGATCTAGCTATTACTTCTAAAACCCAAAATCTTTGTAGAGATCTACCAGAGTATATGAAGTCTAAGAATTTAACAGTACTATTCAAAATCAAAGAATTTAATTTCTTCATAATTTTGTTTTTCTTTAAGTATAATTACTCAGTCGCTCCAGAGCTATAGTTTATTTAAAAAATTAACCAAAAATTAATATTTATAGTCTAAAAATTGTTACTTCCATTGAAATATTTTTTTTTCATGCATTAATTGGATAGATAAAAATTTTATATGACAACTACTGAAAAAATTGCAAATGCCAAAAAGAGGATTGATGAATTAGAAAGACTTATAAAATATTGGAATGATTCAGAACATGATGAGGTAAAAGTGGTAGATTTTACTAGGAATATTGAAAATAAAGTTGCTTAGATTGTGATGATTAAGGCTGATTAACTTTTATCTACTTAAAATGATTTAATATCTTTGAGGTTTCGAATATTGTTTACTTTTTAAATAGAGCAATTAAACCTATTCTCAAAAACGGTAAAGAAGAAATAATCTAAAAGAAAAATCAATATGAAAACCTTTTCAAAAAAATATTTAGTTCCGATTAAATTTGTACCATGGGTTTTTTGGATATTTATATCTTTTATGAGTATATATTTGTGTAAGGTAGCTTGGGTAAGTTGAATAATTAATTAATCTAGCTTCTCCTTAGCCAACCAGGAGCACCTCCAAACCAATCCGATATATCATCTTCATTTGGGTTGAAATGATTTTCCTTATCTAATCCATCTATCCCAAGTGATTGTAAAAGATTATCAATACCCCTATCATTTTTCGTACCATTCCTTCTAAAGCTGTTAGCTTTTTTCAGCCAAAGAGAAATTGTCGAATTATGATATGCAAATTTCTCAACATATATCCTTTCTTCTAATGTAATTGATTTATCTTGAGCAATTCTTCTAATAATTCCTTGGATCTTTAGTCTTTTTGCATTACTAAGAAGCATTTTTTTAATCAATTTATTATTCTTTTTATAGGAAGGATTGCTAAATATATCTTGTCAATGTTAATTTCAACAAATTCATTACTTTAAATGGGTTTTAAGCAAGAAAAGTCTTAAGACACTAAAAAAAGTGATCAATTAGTTACGGATGATACTTTTATTCATTTATCAAACTTATAATTCCTGTAAATTAGATAAAAAAATCTATCCATTCTTAAAGATACTTAGAAATCAAGATAAGTGGACGCAGTTGTTGCGCTATAGTAAAAATGTACTATTATTAGTACAGATGTATTATTAAGATATGAAAGTGATTTCTTCTTCTCCTTATGCTCCTTTCAATTCAAAAGAGTGGAATTCTCTAATAAGTAAAAATGCAAAGTTTGAAAATACTCCAATAAAGATTCAAAAAAATTTTTATAGAACTTTTACTCTAAAAAAGAATGAAAAATATGAACTTTTGAAAGAGAAGAGTGAATTGCATCAACAAATGCAACTTGTATTCGGATAGAAAAATATTAACTAACTATCTTTTTATTGAATATTATTTTACGAGATCCAATTTTTTGTTAGATTAGTAGAAATACAAGAAGGATTTAATTTGGCTGTAGATCGAGAACTTTTAAAAGAAGTTACCCAAGAACTTTGGAATACCGTTAAAAAACTAAGACCTGAAATAGATCGGCAAACTCGACTTCAATTAGTTTTAAAGGCCTTATTAACTATTGGAGATTTGCCAGATCAAATGCAAGCTGCCATGGTAGTAGGTGTTTGCGCTGAAATGGATAAGAGTGATCTTGATAATGTTGAAACTAATTCGCAAACTAAAGATTCAAGCGGAGTTGATACTTCTACAGGCAGAAAAGTAGTTAGAAGAAGTTCAGCTAAATAACCCTTAAACCATCATCCTTTAATTTTCTTTGATTCGTTTTTATTAAGTCTATAGAATAGGTAATATGAAATTACAAGTAAGAGAGGAACGAATATTGAATGTAAAGTCATCATTAATTCTGTTTGGCCCATTCCTATAAGATTTGACTCGCTTGGAAGTTGTTCTGACCACGTGCCAACTAAATGCCAGGCTTGAGGAATTGATAAGAAAAACATATAAGAGCTATAAGTTATGTTTATGTTCAATTAAAGATTATCATTATTGAACGTTTTTACTTTCTTTATTCTTATTTCTTAACTAAGTATTTGTTGAGTTATAAAAATAGAACTTAATTCATAAATTTATTTTCTTAAGAAGAGTTTTAAATTCTTTTTTACCAATAATTTTTTCAGCTGCGTAAGCACCACTTGCTGAAACAGCAGGAATTCCAATACCTGGAAATGTACTTGCACCGCAAGTAAATAAATTTTTTACTGGAGTTTTGCATCCTGGAAAAAGACCTTTTGCTGCAGATAATGCTGGTCCGTAGCTACCGCAATAGGTATTGGTGAATTTTTTATGAGTGATTGGGGTTCCTAGCATCTTTAAATCAATCCTTTCATCTATGTCAGGGATGAATTTTCGCACTGCATTAAGGAATATTGAACATCTTTCTTCTTTCAAATTTCTATATTCTAATTCCTTTGGATTTAGGTTTTCCCAAATTTCCCAAGGTTCATTTGCGGGAGTATATCCATGAAGAACATGTTTCCCTTTAGGAGCCATATTTTTATCTAAAACAGATGGGATTGAAAATACAGCTATATTTCTTTCCGCTGTTATACCTTTTTCCCACTCGTCAACGTGAATAGCATGTATTGGCAAATTTTCAAGACCATCAGCATCAAAACCTAGATGTATATGAAGGAAAGAATCGCATTTATTAGGGTTCAAAACTTTTGTATTCCATTTTTTTGAAATTTTATTTGGAATTAATTTTTTTAAATTCCAAACGTCAGTATTCGTGACAACAGATTCACAACTATAAATAGAATCGTTATCAAGAGTTATACCAGTTGCTAAATTTTTATTGAAGTTAATTGTCTTTACTTTCGAAGAAAGAATTAATTCTCCTCCATATTTTTTAAATCCATTAATTAAGGCTTTTACAATAGATTCACTACCTCCTTTAGGGTATTCAAGGTATGAATTTGGTTCAAACCATTCGTTAAATAAAGTAGCCATCGCAGCTGTATTTGTATCATGCATTGACATACCACTTATCAAAAAGCTCAATAAATCAACCCAATTCCTGAGAAAAGGATCCTCTAGATGATGATTTACTAAATTCCCAAAGCCCTTATTAATTTTTGGTAATTGCTTGATATTAGGTAAAAATTTTGAGGTTAAATTTATTAGATCTAAGAAATTTATTGATTCGGGAGAAAATGAGAGTAAAGGTATTTCATTTATTATTTGGCTAAGAGGTTTTATTCCGGAAATAAATGATTCCCATTCTTTAACAGATTGCTCACCTCTTAAAGCTTTAATTGTTTGTTTAAAAGGTTCTTCCCCCACATCAAGATTAAAATTGCCTTCTGGGACAATTACTTGCCAACCTTTGTATTGAAATAGTTCAACTTCTTCATCAAGTAATTTAAGAATTTGCCCTAAGGGATTAGTAGTCGGCCATTTTCCTATACCACTCCACAATGAAGGACCTGATTCGAAAGTATAACCTTTTCTTTTGAAACTGTGAGCAACACCTCCTGGTTGGGTATGTGCTTCGCATATAAGAACTTTCTTACCAGATAAAGCGAGAATTGAACCACAACATAATCCACCTATTCCACTACCGATTATTACAACATCATACTGTTCCATTAAATATTTACTTTACTCTTAAATTGATAGAGTTTTAGACAAATGTATTAGTTGAAGTTGTAATACTTAGTACAACAGCTAGGAAAAATATGTAAGGGACTGCTTTTAGGGGAATGTATCCTTGGCTTTTAGAAATAAAATCCATTAGTTTAGTTACTTTATGTAAACATATTAACGAGATCTTGTTCCTTATGTGTGCCAAAAAATTATTTTTTTAGAAATATATCGAAACAAAGAAATTTTTTTGGAGAGATTTTTTAACTAAGAACATTTTTTATGAAGTTATCTTAGTATTTGATTCTTAGATTAAAATCTATTATGAAACACTTTCCTGATATTAATGAGATAAAACTATTAGAAAAAAAGTCTCAAAAAAACGGTAGCGGAATTGTACATAAGGAATTGTTAGGAATATGGAAGTTTAAGTATGTATGGGGAAAGGAGTCAGATGAAATCAATAATATACCCAGTTCGATTCTCCAAGTACTGTCGGCTAGACTCGAATTAAAAAGTAAAAATAAAGAGGATCAAATAAATTATGAAATAAAAAATTCAATTAATTTCGGATTATTAAATATATCTTTTATAGGCAGCGCAGAATTGAAAGGGATTAGACCTTTATTGGCGTTTTATTTTAAAGAATTGAAAATTAGTATTAGTAGTTTTCCAATATTTAATAAGAAATTAAAAAAGCCGGAAGAAAAAAAAATGCCTTTTTTCTCTCTTGTAGGAATTAGCACTAAAGATAATTGGTTATGCGCTCGAGGCAGGGGCGGAGGGCTTGCAATATGGGTTAGGTCTTAAATTAGTGATATTCTCCTGGATGATCTACCTTCCTTACGGTAACTTTATCAACTTTTTGTCCATTAAATCTTAAGAGATCATCTCCTGAAAAGTCATAACCTAAGCGTTGACCTATTAGGGCTACATCATCCGCTGTAGAGGATGTAGTAACCTGCTTTTTTAAGTCTTCATCAGATTGCATCTTAATTAAAAATTTTCTTATTTCGGAAAAACTCATTACTAAAATTTGATTGATTGATGTTAAATAAATTTATAAAATCTTTTTCTTAGTAAGAACAAGATAAATAGATAATTATTATACTATTGGTATGACTTATTTATTCCTCTATGTAGTTGGCATAATTTTAATTTGGTGGACATATCGCGTTGGTTGGCTTGAGGCGCTCAAAACAATCGTTAAAGTTATAGTACCCTCAGCGCTTATTATTGTATTTAACATTAAAGCAGGAAGATTACTTTTTAAAAGTCCTGTATTCGGTTTATTAAGCGCTTTACCTACCTCTATTTTTATTTTTAGAGGTTCATTGCCTTTAGTTAGTTATATAAATAACTGGATTGAAAATAAAATAAATAAATATAATGATTCGGAAGTTATAGATACTGATGCTATGCCTTTAGATGATTAATTTAATTTAATTCAATCAAAGCCAAGAAATAATTCTTTGTGTACAACTAGAACATCAAATAAAGTTGTTCCATGAATAGGACTTAATGGGATTTTGTCTATATTAAATGCTTCTGCGCAAATTAAATGAGCATCCCATTTTGTATCGTGATCACTTATTTCAATTGACCACTCAATTACTTTTTTGAAATGATCTGGCATCTCAGAACCAATTTTCCTGCAAATTTGACATAGAACTGATAAAAGAGGAGGCTTTGATGGCCTTTTTAAATCTTTAATAAGACTAGGTTGTGTAAAAACACTTGTATAGCGGATGTAGTCTATTAATTCATATTCTTCCTTAGTAAGAGCTGCTTTATCTAACGCTCTTTCAAATTCGTCTATGGGGGTTATGGGCCTATCCAAGATATTAGTTGTTACTGTTTTCTTTATTTGAAAATTTCTTGTTTTCTGAATCTATTTTTTCTTTACTATTTACCTTAGGTTGATTACTTTCTATAGATTTAGGAGATTCATCATTGTCTTCTTCATTCATAACTTGATCGATTTCATTTTGAAATTCATTCGACGCTTTTTTAAGACTTTTTAAGGTTTTGCCAAGCTGTTTTCCTAATTCTGGGAGCTTTTTTGGACCAAAAATTAAAAGAGCTAAGATAAGTATTACAGTAACTTCGGGTAAACCGACACCAAAAATATTCATAGCTGATAAGTATTTAACTAAATTGGAAATCTATCATTAAATATAGTCAAATCATGTGAAAATTACATTCTTGGAATAGCTATATTAATATTAAAAAAATTTGAAAAATATTATTGTTATTAATACTCCTTTAAAGAAAACTAACCAAAGTAATTGATAATCACTCAATTTCAATTTTTTTTGGTACCAATTTATAAGAGTTTTGTGTTTATCTATTAATTTTCTGATTTTCACCGAGATTATTTATTCCTATCACTTATTTTATCTTAATTTCTTTTATTATTATTTTAAAGAATTCTTAGATTCAACTCGAATTAGATTATTCTTTTAAATTTTAATCTTTTTTAGAATTAATTTTTTTCTAAATTGTTGAAATTATTAGCTAAAAATCTACTATCTAAAAAAAATGAAGTACTTTTTTGTTATTTTTTACCTATTTTTTCTAATTTATCCAGCTGAAGCCGTTACCACAAAAATGTTTAAAGTATTGGATACGTGTGCAAGATATCGACTCGGTGAGATTAACGCTAATGTAGCTATAGAAAAACTCAAATTAAAATTAACAAATTCTTCCATTAATCAGTCAAAGGAACTAGTAAAAAAATATTGCTCAGTATTTACTCCAAATGAAAAAATTGAATTTTAATCTTAGTAATACATATTTAATTATTCTTTTTTGAATAATCTTTTGCTTTGTTTAGTATTTCTTTAACTTTTTTAAAATTAGTTATTTTTAAATTGAAAATAACTCCCAAAAAAAGAATAAGAAATAAAAAAATATAAATTATTAATTCCATAATATTGAATTAATAAATCCACTCTAGTTAAATTAACCCTAGTTAATTTCAATAATTTTTTAGTATCTTTTAAAACAAAAAAACTGACTTTAATATCAGTTCTTTACTTTAAGGCCACAAAAAAAACATACTAACCTCTAATATGGAACTTTATAAGAATCATTGTGCAGATTGGAGATAAAATTCCAGAATTTTCTTTACTGGATCAAAATGGAGTTAAAAGATCAAATAAGGGATTAAAAAATCCCCTTGTTTTGTTTTTTTATCCAAAAGATGATACACCGGGTTGCACTATAGAAGTTTGCGGATTTAGAGATAAATATGACTTATTTAAAGTATTAGGTGCACAAGTTTGGGGAGTAAGTAATGGAAGTACCTCAAGTCATTTAGCATTTGCTAATAAAAATAAATTACAATATCCATTACTTTGTGATAAGAATGACGCTCTTAGGAAAACTTTTAAAGTTCCTAAAGTATTAGGCTTTATGGATGGTAGGGTAACTTACGTTATCGATCGCAAAGGGACAGTTAGGCATATTTTTAGAGATTTATTGAATGGTCCTGAACACATTAAAGAGGCTATTAGAGTACTTAAGGAAATTCAAAATCAATAAATTATTATTCAAAGAAATTTAGAAGATTAAGTTTTGTTTTATTATAGTTTCAGCTTTTTTTTATTATATGAAGAAAATAGGAATGCAGGCTGTTGATCTTGCTATTCAAAATGGAGTGGATCTTGACGGTACTCCAATACCTCAAAAAATGTTAGATCTATATAACAGAATTATGAATGAGGAGAATAAAAGACAAAGGAGCGGGGTTAAAAAATCAATGAGAAATAGATGCGTCAAAACTGGTTCTAAGCATTTTGATAAAGAAACATTAAATCAATTATTAATAGACTCAGGATGGGAAGGTCTCAAAGAAAAGGAAATTTTATTTTTTTATAACTAAAAAAATTTTTAATTATCTTAAAAATTATATAGGGTAATTTTTACTTAAATTAAAAAACTGAGAATTAATTAAATATTTTCTTAAATATAATTTTTTTGAATTATTTAAACCATCCTTTTTTATCAGAGGACATTATTTTCTCTTTTTCAGATTTTGTTTTATTACTTGTTTTTTTGAAAGCCAAGTTGGCTTCTATAACTGTAACTATTGATATAAAAAAAAGACCAGAAATTCCAATTATTTGTTCATTTTGAGAAGGTTTAGAATCTCCTTGTAAAAAAATACCTAAAGCGAACCATGCAGTACTAGCAGTTATGGTAAAAAAATAGGGTTTCCATCTTCTTTGATATAAGTAACCCGATCCTAAACCAGGAAGAAAATTTAAAAAGGAAGCTACCCACCCTTTTGAAGATGCAAGTATTTCATCTCTTGAGGGATAAGACATTTATGTTAGGTATTTATTAAATGTGAATTTATATAAGCAAAAGATATTGCTGCACAAATTACCCAACTAAAGGGTAAAAACATTCTTATTTTTTCATTATTATTTTTCATGTTTTAATTATGGAAAATATTTTTAAAATCTGTGGATTTAATGAACACCTTAAAACTAAAAGAACTAAAAAAGACGGTTAAAAACCGTCTTTAGAAAAAGTAATTTCTCAAAAAATAAATTATTTATTTTTTGAGGATGAGAGTACTTTAAGTTCTTTCTTTACTTCTTTTTCTCTCTCTTCAAGATGTTTTATTTGAGCTTTAAAAGCATCTTCAAGTCTTACTTTTTGTGCCGTAATTTCATCAAGTTCTTCTTGATGCTGGTTTTTCTTTAATTCCTTCATTTCACTATCGGAAATGACATACACTGGGCGATATGAAGGTGTTTCAAAAAGAAGATCAAACATTGAATACATAAGTGACCTTAGAATTAGTACAGTTTCAATATCTGATAATTCTCTGAAATATGAAAGGATAAATACCGAAGATTTTGATACGGCAAATACACCGAATTTCGGTTTACCTAACATAACCGCCCAGTATTTACCGATCGAATTTTAACGTATGTTTTAAAGTATTAAGGAGATGATTCTAAAAATCTAAATCAAGAAGAATTAAAAATGGATTTAAAAATTACTAAAACATTAGTAATCCCATCCAACGAAATTAAATGGCGATTTTCCAGATCCTCAGGTCCTGGAGGGCAGAATGTAAATAAAATTGAAAGCAGAGTAGAGATTATTTTTAATTTAGAAGATTCCAAAGTATTAAATGATTATCAGAAAGAAATTCTTAAAAGAAACTTGAAAAACAAATTAGTGAATAATAGCTTACGTTTATCGGTTCAAGAACACAGAAATCAATTATTAAATAGACAGTTAGCTTTAATGAAATTTAGTTTCATCATAAAAAATGCATTAAATAAAACATTTAAATTAAGAAAATCTACACAACCTACCAAAGCATCACAAAAGAGAAGAGTTGAGGTTAAGAAAAAACGTGGTGAATTGAAAAAAAGTAGACAAAAAGAAAAAACATATAAATATGAATAAACTAAATCAATATTTTACTCTTAGATTGCAATCAAACATGTGATAAATTACTTTTTATTTTAGTTTATTGAATTCAACTAATGATTTCTGGTTAATTGACTCCAATTATGTAGGAGTGATGCGTTTCTACAAAAATAAAGATCATTCTGATAAATCTATAGATTATATGTTTATTGAAGAAGGAATTATTATGGGAATTCATGGAGAAAATCCTCCTCTAATGAAAACTAGAAAAAAAATTGTTATCGAAGAAGCAAGATTATTATGGCAAAAATTGTTAAATGAAGGTTGGCAAAAAACTAATAAAAAATGGTGAGGAAATTATGCAAAAACTTTTCTTAATTTCAGAAAATAAATGATCCTCTAGGGTATAATCTAGAAATTTTTTCCTTTTGTAAAAATTTCTTTTTTTTGATGTAGTTTTCATATCTTCTAAACATCATTAGATAGTTTGTAAATCCAAAAATTATTAAAAAGAAAATAAAACTTATTCCTGCCTCAAAGTTCATATAATTATTAAGCTTTATTGTAATCTGACAATTACTAATCAAAAATCAATCGGTATTTATATCTAATTAAAACTTCTAAGGAAATATTTTTTTGATTTTACTGCATAAAAAATACATAACAAAAGTAATATTAAAATTGCACTAAAGCTTCCGATTGGGTTTGGAATATTTTGTGTAAAAGGCCCTGCTAAAAAAGAAGGTGTATTTTCTTTGAATTCTATTAATCCGTTATTAATAAAAAACCAAATCCCCACAAGTCCTCCATGAATTCCTATGCAATTCCAAAGAGAACCTTTATCTCTGATTTTTACTAATGATAGAAATATCCCAAGTAAAGTAAATCCTAAACGTAATCCTATTATGTTCCAAAAGTTCTCATTTGATAAATTATGAACAAAGCAAAAAACTAGAGCTTGTAAAGCTATTGATATTTTTGTACCATATTCAAATTTTAATTCTTCTAGTAACCAGCCTCTAAAAATTATTTCCTCTGCGAATCCAACACCTAACCCCAGTACAATGGAATTTAATAATATTATTGGTGAGAATTCACCTATCCAAGAAATATAATTTTTTTGCAATAGTGGTACCAGTATTAAGATTATTAAAATTAAAGCAAATAAAATGCCTTTAGAAAAATTGACAAAGTTTTTTAAGAATTTGTCTTTAGTTATCCCAATAATTACCCAAGGACTTGATTTGTTTCGTTTGATATAAAACCAATATGGGAGTAAAAAGGTAAAAAGTAAGAAAGTAATAATAGTTCCAATTAATGATAAATTTTCTTCTGCAAAATTAAACAATAAAAGTGGCTGAGATAAAGCCCAGCCAATGCCATAAAGAATTGGAATGAAAAATATAGTGGATAAAAATCTTGGTCTTAAAAGAAAAAAACTTTTAATTAATATCATTAAATTTTTCATTTTAGTTTGAATATTAATTAACCCCAGCCTTTGCCTTTTTTTATTCTAACTACTTGTTCAAAAAGTATTAGGTTTTTCTTTTTACTATAGCTTATGTTTTTTGAAAGATTAGATAAATCTTTGTAAAATTGCCATGTTATTTTATCTTCTTTATCACTAGGCCATAGTAAGTCTGAACCCTCTTTATATTCTTCTTTATATCTTTCTTTATTCAAATGTTTTTTTATATCGTAATAATTTAAATTTTACTTATTGCAAATGCTTAAAAGTGATGTTTATTAAATTAGTGTATTTATTTAAAATTTATGCTGATTAATCTTTCAACTTTAATTTTTACATTATTATCTCCATTGCTGATTTTTGCAGTAATAATATCGGTTTACTTATTTCATTAGGAAGTATTTAACAAATAAATTTAATTAATTTAAGGGTGTATTATGCCTACTTTTTCTAATGCAAATGATAAGACTGCAACTATAGCCATTAGTGTCAAGATCTTGTTCTTTTTGATGAAATCCATAATTCATATTAATAATCTATTTATTAAATTCTTATATAAAATAATAAATAATTAAAATTATTATAACAATTACAATGGAACCCATATATGTAGGAGATTTACTTCCCTCAATAGCTTCTTACAAAAAGATAATTGAAAAATATGATAAAGGTATAAAAGAAGGGGAATTTCATGAAGAACCTATTGGCGGAGATTTTTATTACCCTGATTGGTGAATATGCTTACTACAAAAATAACTTTTGCTTTGGCAGATTGGATTAGAGAGTGGCGTAAGTGCCGGCATAAGAATCCTTCTATTGATGAATGTGTAGAATTTGTTAAGTGGAAATTAGAAGACTATAAACTTTCTGATAGTGATAAAAGAATAATTGAATCTATTTTGCTCTATGAATCTTAATAAATAGGGTATTATAGACTTTAATTTTTATATTTATCTATAAAAAACAAGGCATCATTAAAATCCTCTTACAAATTCAGAAAAAAGTAAATCAGCATATTTACGGATTTACTGAAAATATAAAAAGGAGTAATTTATAAATGTTGAGTTCGGAGGCAATCTAAATGATTGATAATCCGCCTGAAATTTAGCAAATTCCAAAATATAGGAAGCGTATTCCTGAGAATGGGATTATCCGAAAATTATAGTTCAATCAATTAGTCTGATAAGACTTCGCTTTATTATTACTAGCGACAATAGGGACTGAAATTATCGAGAGAAATCCCCGAATTCACGTATTCTAGGTTTATGAGTAAATAAACTTTAAAATATGTAATTTTATATCCTGTAAGAAGGAAATCAAATATTAAAAAGGACTGTAAAAGCAGTCCTTTTTTATGTTAAACAAATTCTTTTTAAACTATACTTTTTTTGGGATAATATGGATTAATAAAGTGATTAAAAATATCTCAAAATGAAAGATCAAGTCTTGTTTCCTAAAATTGAAGTACGTGAAAAGGGTTATTTACAAGTAAGTGATATTCATACTATTTATTGGGAAAGATCTGGTAATCCTGATGGCAAAAAAATTCTTGTTATTCATGGAGGTCCAGGAGGAGGAAGTCAACCAAGATATAGAAGATACTTTGACCCAGATAAATTCGATATTATTCAATTTGACCAAAGAGGTTGCGGCTCTTCAACTCCTTTCTCCGAATTAAAAGAAAATACGACCATTCATTTAGTTGATGATATTGAAAAATTAAGGATTCTTTTAAAAATAGATACTTGGCATTTGTTTGGTGGATCTTGGGGCTCAACACTTTCACTTATATATGCGATTAAAAATCCCTCAAGAGTTATCAGCTTAACTTTGCGAGGAATATTTTTATGTAGAAAGTTTGAATTGTTATGGTTCTATCAATATGGTGCAAGTGAGATATTCCCCGATGAATTTGAAGAATATATTTCTGTAATACCAAAAGAAGAAAGAAATGATTTAATAAGTTCTTTTTATAAATATCTAACATCTTCAGATGCGAACCTTAGATCAAAAGCAGCAGCAGCTTGGACAAAATGGGAACTCTCAACAAGTCATTTAATAAATAAAAAATTTGATTTTGATAAGTCTGAAGTTAATTCTTTTTCAGATGCCTTTGCAAGGATCGAATGTCATTATTTTATTAATAATATTTTCTTAGAAGATGATTTTATTTTGAAAAATATAAAAACAATAGAATCCATTCCAACAAAAATAATTCAGGGGAGGTATGACGTTGTATGTCCTGTCAGGAGTGCTTGGGATCTAAATAAGAAATTAAAGAATTCTGAATTAATTATTGTTAATGATGCTGGTCATTCAATGAGTGAAAAGGGTATAAGTGCGGAATTAATAAAAGCTGTAAAAGGAGTTGAAAATCTCTAATAAAGAGAATATGCTTTTAAAAATTAAAGGCCATTATCTTCAATATTTTGTGCAATACTCCTAAGAAGTTCGACTATATCAGAATCTTCGCATTGAGTATCTTCTTTAAGCAAAATGCACTCGTCTCTAATACTTACATTAGTACTCCACCATATACCTGAACTATTGGTATCATCCCACTCGAATCTATTTGACATTACTATTTAATACTGATTTCGACCTCATCATTGACTTTAGTTGAATCTTTTAGATCTTCTTTAGGTTCTTCTGGCCAGGCAATATCAAATCTTGCAATTTCTTCTGTAGCAAAACCTTCAGGATGACGAGTACAAATTTTCTTTCTTCTTACAAAAATATGATCAACTCTTTTTTCTTCATCTGGAGTAACTATCCTTTCAAGTTCTATTACTTCTGTAAAAGGAGTTGACTTTAGTTCTTTAGTAGGTTTTTTCATGTTCTTATTTTGATAAATCTACCTTAAAGCTTAGATAACTATACTGTGGATTTTTTAAACGGATTTACCAAAATAACTACCTGATTATTTAATTATGAAGAATTTAATCTTATATGAATAAAAAAATAATCAATTAAATTCATATCCTTAAATTTAATTCATATTGGATTTGTTTGTTGTTATTACTTTTTTTAGGTCTTTTATTGATTACTGTTTTTTTCCTTGAGCCATGCTTTAAATAGATTTTTTTTGATATATCCCAGTAGCCTTTTTTTTGTGTGATTTCTTGAATTTTTTCCCTAGCTTCTCTAGATGTTTTAGAAATATCAACTATTGGTTTAATGTATTCTAATTTTGAGTATTCTTCATTATTAAATTTGCTTAGTAACCAAGGCTCATGAATAAAATTATCAGTTAATTTTTTTAATTCTGGCACCCATTTTTTTATAAATTCACCCTTAGGGTCATGATCTTTTCCCTGCTTAATAGGATTGTAAATTCTATTGGTATTTATAGAGGTTGTGCCAGACTGCATTTGACATTGATTCCAATGTATACCAGGCTCATAATCTATAAACTTTTTTGCTAGTTCTGTTCCTGAATCTTGCCAAGGTAACCATAAATTATAACTTGCAAAAGACATTAGCATTGCTCGCATTCTAAAGTTAATCCATCCATTAAAGTTTAATGAACGCATACAAGCATCTATAAAAGGAAAACCAGTATTACCTTGACTCCATAAAATAAGTAATTCAGTTTTATTAGTTCTAATGTTTTGAAAATAAGGGTGGTAATCTTGGAATTCTAATTCTGGTTCACTTTCAAGTTTCTGAATAAAATGACAATGCCAAGTTAATCTACTCTTCAACATTCTTGAATTATTATTTTTATATAAATTTGCTTGATAAAAAATCTCTTTCAATGAAAGACATCCCCAACTAATATAAGGAGATAATCTTGAGCAGCTATCAAAAGATTTTTCTGGGCTTGAAATATCTTTTGAATATGAATTTAATTTTTCTTTAAAAAAATATTCCATCCTTTCAAGGCCTTTTTTTCTTCCTCCTTTTAATCTTCCTTTACATTCATCTTTTTTAAAAGAAAATATTTTTTCGTCGGGTATTTCCCCAGCATCAAAATCAATTAGATTAATTCTTAAAGGGCCTTTAATTAATCCTCTGGATGTATTTTTTGACCATTTCTTTGACCAATCATCCCTATTTATATTTCCTCTAAATACAGAAAACTGTAAATATTCTTTCCAAATTATTTTTTTATTTGAAGCCCATGATTTAACTTCTTGATCTCTCTTATAAGTAAGCCAATCTCCAGTTTCTTGATGACTATATATACCCATTATATTAAACTTGGAACTAATTTCTTCAAAGATTTCAATTACATTTCCTGTTCTTATTACTAGTGGTTGGCCTTTTTCTATAAGTGAATTTCTTAAATCTAATACACTTTCCTTACAAAATTGCCATTGCCTTCTTGAATGAGTTTTTTGATTCCATAACTCAATTTCAAATATATATATGGGTAAGATATCATTATTTTTTAAAGATTCATAAAGTGCTTCATTATCATCTATTCTTAGATCCTTTTTGAACCATAAAATATTTATATCCTTCATTAATTTTTTGTTTTATACTAAAAAACAAAAATTTAATTTGTATGTAAATTGATTAAATAACTAATTATTTTCAAATAATTTCAGAAAATCTTTATTTTTCATTTCAGGAAAACTTTTATCTTTAATTCAAACTATAACTTTTCAAGAAATATCTATGTCAATTACAAAACAACTTTGGGAGGATAATTATGAGATTGCTTTACTAAGTTTAAATACAAAATTTGTTCAAGGTTTAAAGAATGGAAGTCTCCCTAAGAACATATTTCAAGAATATTTAGCTCAAGATTATTTCTTTTTAGAGACTTTTGCTAAGGCATATGGTCTTGCAGTTTCTAAATCAAAAGATAAGTACTCAATAAGGAAGTTGAGTGAACTTTTAATGGGGGTATCAGAGGAGTTAATACTACATGAAACTTATGCAAAAGAATGGGATATTGATCTGTCTAATAACTATATAAAAAAAGCTACAAAAAATTATACAGATTTTCTTGATGATACTTCCAAGAGACTTAGCTCCGTTGAAATCATGTTTGCAATGACTCCATGTATGCGACTTTATTCTTGGATAGGAAAAATTTTGTATAAGGAGGATTTTGACATTAAATATAAAGAATGGATAATTACTTACTCTGATGAGAGCTTTGAAAATTTAGCAAATTCACTCGAAAATCTTATTGAGACTAATAAAGAAACATATGATATTAATCAAGCAAAATATTTATACAAAAGAGCAATGGAATTAGAGTTGGATTTTTTTAATGCATATTCAGATTTCTAATTTAAATTTAGAATATTTTTATGATATTTATAAATCCTACTTTGTTAAATTATGTATTCTAAAATTGCACTTTCAATAGGCGGTAGTGACTCTGGTGGTGGAGCAGGTATACAGGCTGACTTGAGAACTTTTATGGCTCTTAAAGTACATGGATGTTCTGTTATTACATGCATTACTGCACAAAATAGTATAGAGGTGACATGCGTTGAATCAGTAGAGAATAATACTTTATTAAGTCAGTTAGATACTTTATTTACTGATTTTGGTATTGATGCCTTAAAAACTGGAATGTTATTAAATGAAAGGATAATTAATAAAACTGCTTCAAAATTAAATACATATAAAATAACCAAAATTATTGATCCTGTAATGGTTACAAGAACTGGTTCTAAATTACTTGAAGATTCTGCGATTAATGCTTATAAAAAACTCTTATTACCAATTGCTGATTTGGTAACTCCAAATATTTATGAAGCAAATCTACTTTCTGGTTTAGAAATAATGAGTAAAGAAGATATCGAAAATTCCGCAAGAAATATTATTGGTCTTGGAGCTAAAGCTGTACTTATAAAAGGTGGCGGTTTGAAAGATATGAAAGGGAAGGATTTTTTTCTTGACTTAAATGGTAGAAAAGAGTGGCTCTTTAATAATTTTATAAATACAAAAAATACCCACGGTAGCGGCTGTACTTTAAGTGCTGCTATTTGTGGTTACAAGGCTTTAGGTTTTGATTTACTCGATTCTATAAAAAAAGCGAAATTATTTGTGGAGAAATCTTTAGAAAATTCTTATAAAATAGGATTTGGCCCTGGACCCTTAGGCCATCATTAGTTATTTACAGAAGTGGATTTAGAACCACCATTTTCTGTATGGCTTTTTTAAAAATAAAATTTCTTCAGTCTCCCATCCCCCCTCCAACCACTCAAGATGTTCAAGCAATAAAGATTCACTTTCGCTTTTACTTAACTGCCCAATTCTATTTGCAATACCATCGAACCTTACTTTCATCAATTCCTCAATCTTGATGTTATTCATAGGTTAAATAATAAATTTTTTCTACTCTTACTTGTATACATTTTCTTGTCAATGATTTAATTTTATTTGTTTATTAGCAGTTCTTAAATATGTATTAAATACAACTTTTTGAAATAGATAGTAATTAAGACTTATTCACATAGATTTAATTAAAGACTAATTTATGTAAAAATACTCTAACTATGAATAAAGAAGAAACAGCAAAGCAAACAACCATTTTAAATGTAGGTTATTGTGAAACGACTTCTGAATGGCTCAATAGAATAATTACTGAACTGGCAGATGAAAATAAAAATTTCGTAGATTTGTCAGTTATTTGTGCTTAAGTTTTTAGAAAATATATTTTGATTTATTTTCAGGTAGCTTTAACTATAAGAGAAATTTACAAGATATTTTCGTAATTTGAATCCTAATAAAAAAAAAATAATTAAACAATTTAATTTATCTCCGCATCCTGAAAGTGGATGGTTTAGAGAGATAGTAAAAAGTAAAAATTCTCTAATAAGGGAATACGGCCAAATTAGAAACTTTATTACGGGAATTTTCTTATCTTTTGGAGAGAGATGCAAAAAGTGCTTGGCACAGAGTAAAAAATGCTGATGAAATTTGGATTTATCTAAGTGGCGATCCTTCGAATTTATAGTGCTTAGATAATGATAATAAGTTAATAAGAAATTTAATTTATGATTCTAATAATCCAGTAGAGAAGATCCCATCTGGATACTGGCAAGCAGCAAAAAGTAAAGGAGAATTAACTTTGGTCAGTTGTTGTGTTGGTCTTGGAGTTGATTTTAAGGATTTTGAATTGCTAAGAAATACAAATCATACCTCTAGATTAGATAAAGTAATTAATGATCTTATTTAAAACATATTTTCGTTTATAGTTTTAGAAATTTCCTTGTAGATTTATAGGGCTATTTAATCAATTTATATTGCATGAATCAAAATTCTGTAAAAACAATTGGTATTAAAGATGAATCAAGAAAAGATTCACACCTAGTCTGTATAAATCAGGCTGATGGATTAAAAGACATCCTCAATAGGGATTTTGATGAATGGTCGAATTTTGATAGTTGGGAAAGTATTTCAGCTCAGCAATGGATTTTTTCTAGAGCTTTGGATGTTTTTAAAGGTATGAAAATTGATATTAAATGTGATTGTTGTGAACATAATGATTTAATCCGAAATGATTTTGAGAGCATTAAAAAAGAAAAATGTAATGGTAAAAAAAGTGCTTTCATGATTGAAAAAGTTGTAGATGAAATTGTATTAGCTAAGGCAAGAAGGGAATGTGATGGAACATATTCTGCGTAAGCTTCGTAAATATCTATGGAATGAAAAACTTTTTAATTACCAGTGAAAATTATCAGAAGACCCGATTGTTAAATTTCTAGTTGAAATCTTATGAAACTTATTGTGTACGGAGTCACTGAACTCCTTTTCATCTATATAATCTAGTAGGTCTAATGGGTCGATATTTTCATCGAACCATGCATCATATTCAATATGGTTAGGTTCGGCAAAATAACTCATAACCAATTAATAGCTAACAAAAATTTTATAAACGGTACATGCGATACCAAATTAAGATTATTTTTTCTTGAATTCACATTAAAAAAGGCTTAAAAATCTAAATTTAAAGATAATTTAAATGCTTTTTAAATTATCTTTTTTAAATTGAATTTATATTAATTTTTTTATTTATGGCTTACTATCACGTTCATGGACTTATTCCAGACGGAATTTCTCAGTCCGAAGGTTACAAGATGTTTGAGCAGTATATTGCTTCAGGTGCACCTATGGATAATTTTGATGGATTTAAATTGATAAGTAGATTCCATGCCCCTGAAACAGGAGAGGTTTTTGTTACTTTCAAGGCTGATAATCACTTGGCAATATCTCAACATTTTGGAGTGTGGAGAGCAAAATTTGGTCTTGATTGGAATATTACTGCTGTTTTAAATGATGATGAGGTTATTCAAAGAAATAAACAAGTTGCTGATTCTGTTGCCGCAATGGGATAATTTAATCGATTGACAGTCGATCTAGAATAAGGAGCAACTAGCTCCTTTTTTTATGTCTCTTGAAACTACTATTTTTACATTCAAAATAAGTGTCCCTTTTGAGGAATGGGCTGCAGTGTACGATAGCCAAGAAAATATACAAATGAATAAAGAACGTGGAATTTTTTGCTTATATAAAGGGGTAAAGAAAGATGATCCAACCAGTGTAATTCTTATTGAACAGGGTGAAGAAGGTAAATCAATAGCTATGTTTGAAGATCCAGCAGTGAAACCATTAATTGAAAGTGCAGGACACATATATGATTCTACTGTCATATCAAGTTACTTTTAAATTTAGACTTCTAAAATAAGTTTAGATTTATATTTATTTATGCTTTTATTAATTTCTTACAAATTTATTGATACAAACGCCTAAGACAAGGGATCCAAAATGTTAAAAGAATGGTATGACAAAGGAGGGCCACAAAATAGACCAGAGGGTTATTACGTTAAATCTTGGATTTTCTTACCTCAAAATGGCAATGGTTACTCTGTTGTAGATGCCGATTCTTTAGAAACTATTTGGAAACAGTGGAGCCCTTGGAGAGAATTATTGGAGTTTACTATTGAACCTTGTGCAGACTTAGATCAAACAGTAGCTGTATATTGTTAATAAAAGGCTTACTACTTATACCTTGTAATTAATGGCTAAATCTCATTGGTTGATTAATTCAAAAAGAACAGAAGTTAAAAGATTTATAAAAAACGGTAAAAGTATTGATGGAGTTTTCGAGTATATGTTTGTGGATACTGGAAAAATAGTTGGTGTGTTTGGGAAAGAACCACCTGTTATGACAACAACAATTTCTGTAGATATAGATTTAGCTAGAGAAATTTATGAAAGGTTAATCTCTCAAGGCTGGAGGAAAACTGAGGAGATTTGGCTAAAATAAAAAGAGATAGTTGCGCCTCTTTTTTATCAGTTGATTTTTTTGATTAATAGTAAATTAACCTTATCTAAATCGTTTTGACTAAATTATTAATAAGAACCTGAGTGCTAGAGGTAACCACAGACATAAAAGTAGCATTAGTAAAAGAGTAATAGCATGTACATTTGGAATGTAATGCTGTTTAAAAATTTGTGTCTTCATAATCTATCTCGCTTTTCTAAGTTTGATTTCTCTTCTAATAAGCAAAGCTATAACTACAATACACATGTTCATTAGAAAGACGTCTACTGGCATTAATAAAAACGTTTCTAATAAATTAATAGCAAGATTATGGATGTATGAATCAAGAAATGATTATTAATGTTTATTAGCTTAATAAAAGCAATTAAAAAATTAAATTTGTGCTTAAATATTTCAGTTCTCATTAACTTACAAATGTATTATTCAGAAACTAAAGTGATAATTGGTGGTCTAGCCCATGTTCCAATATTAATCTTCATAGTAAATTTTATTAAGGGAAAGTTTGAGTCTATAGCATCAAAATTAGTTGAAGTTAAAGCGGAAGAGGCAAAGGTAAAATTAGTTGAAGTAAAAGAGGAGGAGTTAAACGCAAGTGAAGTTAAAGGAGAAGAATAAAAAAAGGAAAGATTAACTAAATCGAAATACTATCAAGCATCAATACATCTTGTGCTTGGATTGTATCTCTCTTATCTTCATCCTCGGAGTCTTTATAAGATTCGATTTCAGACTGAATTTTTTTCTTATAAATACCTTTGATATAGTCCATTTCTCTTTTATCTTTATCCAGAATTGAGAATGGTGATCTTTTTAAGTTCATAATAATTTCCAAATAAATAAGTTTTAATCAGCTCCAATTTTTATCAGATTCAACAAAATTATCTATTGTTTGTTGATTTCTGATTTCTTCCTCAAGAAGTTCTTCTTCTGATCTTTTTTCAGTCTCAGATTTATGATCTTCTTTTAATGTGGATTTGGTAGACATTTGCTCATGACGACTACAACTATTTTCTAACTAATAAGTAAAGCCATCCGACTAATAAATATGTACGGTTTAAGGTACTCCCATATACGGATAAAGGATCAACAAATAAATTTGAATATGGTTAAAATCAGATGTGATTTTGGATAAGCTAAACAAAAATCATTTTTTAAAATCCTAGATTAAATCTAATTCCCTCAACTTGCTTTTATAATCGATTCCTAGTTCTATAATTTTAAAATCTTCTCGTGTTTGACAATCAACATATAAAACTTTTGCTAGAGAATTAGTGGAGTACATACCCCCTTCGTTTTCCCATCCAAAATCATAGGAATAATCTCCATCTAATCTTGTGTAATTTCCTGAATTTAATTTATATATATCCCCATATGTTTCTTCCCATGACTCTGGGAATTTAAACTCTAAATTTTTTGTTTTAACAAGAATTAAATTTTTATCATTTGATAAGATTTCTTTGATGAAAGCCTCATTATCAGGGAAAATCCAATAAGTGTCGTCATATGAAATATATTTTTTTAATGCCTCTTTCTCGTCAGGGAGGTAAAAATAACATCCCAATCCAATTTCTTGAGAATTTGAAAGAAAAAATTCAGAATTATCCAAATCATCACCGTCATAGTTTTCTAATGTTATTTCCTGAAGACTATTGCAAAAACCTTCAAATAAAAAATAGATAATCTTATCCTTAGGTTTAAATGTTAATTCGGAATCCAATATTTCTTCATAACCATTATCTATTCCTTGTTCCAAAGCCTTTTGAAATTCTTGTTCGATAGATGGTCCAACTTTCTCAATATCATTTGTCATTTATCAAAAATTTTTTATGAATATATCATGCTTTTTTATAGTTTTACTAATTTACTAATTGTTTTTGATAGTTTTGTAATTAACGAAAAAAATTTTATAATAATAAAAATAAGCTGACAAGTTTTGCAAAAAACAAATTTAGATATTTTTTATAGTTACTTTTCCACATCTCTGTGCTCAGGAATTCCAATCTGCGAAAGTTTATTGAATTTTTCTAGCTCGCCGCAATGCGATGAAAAGTTTCAAAAAATCTTGTCAAAAGTAATAGATGATATTAGAAGGGGTGCATCATTAGTTGAATCATTTGAAGAACACTCATTGTGTGATCCTCTAATTTTAGAGGTTTTAAAAAAAGGTGAAGAAGAAGGAATACTAGTTGAATCTCTCAAAAATATAGGTATGAGACTCAGCTATTTAAATGATATTTCAAAATTTTTTTTTGATTTTCAATTATTGCTGAAAAGTGGAACCCCAATTTTGGATGCATTACAAATATGTGCGCAACAATTAAATGATAATAAAAAGTTATTCGTAGCTATTCGCAAAATAAGGGACGAAATTTCTAGGGGTTCAACTATTTTCGAAGCATTTTCTCAGCATCCAAAGCTATTTAATGAATTAGTATTACCTTTAATAGAAATTGGGGAAATAAGTTGTAATTTAGCTGAACAATGCTTGGAATGTGCTGAACTCTTAAATAAGCAACATATAAATAAAATATTATCAAAAAATACAGAAGATAAAAGTAATGAAAATTTTAAAGATCAAAATGTTTTCGAGAAATGGATAGACACAAACCCTTTCCCTTTGGCGATAGTGCTACGAGAATACATATCACTGAAAGATGACGATTTAGCTAAGTTCAGATTGCTTTTGAAATTTTTTGAATGTGCTGTTGCTTTTCTTTCCACAATATATTTTGGAGCCTTCCGAGAAAATGAGAAAAAGTTTTCTTTAATAAAGAATGTTTTAAAAGACGATAAAAAAATTCAATTTAAAAGACTTACCTTTGGAGATTGGGTACAGATTTATGCTCTTATTAGTAAGCAAACAAGAATTTTATTAGATCAAGATAAAGAATTGTGTAAGGATATATTTAAAGATAATGAGTTATTGTTGCCCAAAGTTTTGAGTAATAAAAAACTTGTAAATATTTTTCTTTCTGCCTTAGAAATTCGCAATACCCAAGAGGCTCATGGTTCATGGGTTGACGCTGAAGAAGCTGTCAATATGAATAATAAACTTTTTAAATTGCTTGAATTATTTAAAAATAATATGGGGGATATTTGGGATAAAAAAGAATTAATTAGAGTTGAATCTTCAGAAGTTTTTTCAGAACAAAAAATTTTACACCAATATTCTAATCTTATGGGATCTCACACTATTTTTAAAAGAAAATCCAAAAACATACCATATATATTGTTTAAAGATAATTTATATTTAATTTCTTCAATCAATTTGAGGCCTATAAAATTAGAAATATTTATGCAAATTGCAGAGGCTCCCAAAAAAATAAAAAATGCATGTTATTTCTACAATAAAATAAATAGTGAAGGTAAACCTCATTTTATTTCCTATCACTATTCAAGTACAATTGAGGGAACTCATTCAAATCAACTTTTAGATTTAATTAGTGAATTTGAGTAAATCAATTTTCTTTGAATATTTGCTAAAGACATGAAGATCCACACTATGTGTCAGTTTTAAAAAAGAACATTATTAATAGACATATTTATAATTTCATTTAATATTAATTTAAGACAAGACCTGACTGTCGTTAAAACCCCTCAATTGATTTGAGAACAGGCTTAGAGCTATATCTTAAATTTTAAATTATTATTCAACTTTAATTTTAATTACTTTAGATTTTTAATTTAATTAAATATTGAATCTATATATAATTTTTTCAAATTCAAGATATTCTTCTAAAAAATATAAATATTTTTTTTAAAACTAAAAACTCAATGGCAAAAAAAATTATTAACAAAAATCCTAGAAAGTTTAGGCTTGAAAAATCATCTTCAAGTTTTAGATTCCCGCATTTTGTAAATGAAGAAAAAAGGGAAGTCTGGGTTTATATAGCCTCAGGATTTCCAACTACATTAGCAGTTCCGCATCTAATGAAAATTCATTATCCGGGTTATAAAAGTTGCTTATGTAATAGAGAAACTTTTATTAGTATTGGGGGCAAACTGTAACTAGGGGATTATTCAATAAAAAAATTTGAAGCAAAAATTATTTAAATAAAACTATGAAAAAATTAATTATTCAGTGGCAGGATCAATTTGGCAATTGGCAGCATTATACAACTATGCATCACCAAGCATCTGCATATAGGACTGCTAAAAATAGAGCATCTAACCAAAATAGGAGATATAGATTAGTGGATGAAGCAGGGCATTTAATAGATCTAATTAATCCTTAAAATTATGAGAGCTTTCATTTATTCCTTTATTTTGCTTTCTGTTCCGTCAGCAAATGCCCTTACATGGGCTGAGTTTTGGGAGCCATTTGTCGAAAGTACACAGAATTATTCAAGAATAAGAAACAGGACTGAAACGTGTTATAAAGTAGTCCGTTATGAGGAGTATGTACCTGGAAATGAGTGGTCTTCTGGATTTGTTAGGCATAAGACGGAAAAACACTCAATTCATTGTCCCTATTAAAAATTATTCAAGCCATCTGAATTGAAATGAGAAAAATACTATTAACTATTTTTTCAGCAACTTTTGTTTTTGTTGGAACTATAAATGCATGCCCACTAGAGGAGGAGGATCAGAATAAAATGCTTAGTGAATTATGTACTATGGACGATGGAAATTGGTCGAGCAACAGACTTAACGAGATGATTATTTTGTTTAAGTTTGGCAAATTACCTCCTGAGAAGAGCCATAAAGGTAATCGAATTCTTGCGGGTTTGACCTGCGATTTTATAGCAAAAAAAGATTGACTAATTTTTATTTAAATGATTTTTCAATTGATTCAGGGTCTATGGAACAGGCATTACATCCCACACCATCTAAATCATAACAAGCACCGCCAAAAAAATAACTGCAGCCATCTTGGAGTCCATCTCCTCCATTCTCATCCATCCATTCCTCAAAAAGTTCCTCATTGAATTTATAAATATTATCTTCTTTATCCATCCAATTGCTTATTACCTCTTTTGGACCTTCCAGTATGAAACTTGATTGAAAATATTTGAATGAAGGTATCTTGATTCCATTAATTTCTTCAATATAAGGATTTAAGATGGAGATATTTTTTACTTCAATAAATTCAAAACCCTCATCCTCAAAAGATGAAATATTTTCAATTATAAATTCAGCGTCTAAATTCTGATTAGCTAAACTTGCTGCTTCTTTATCATTTCCCTCTTCTATAAAACCTATCAGTTCCTGATAGCAATCCAGCTCGGTTATTGTCTCAATATCATCTTCTTCGATGGGAAACCCACCTTCAAGATATCCATCAACTTGAAATTTGATTCGATCCATTTTGAGTAAAGTTTTTCAAATTATACATCGAAAATAATCTTTAAATTTATTTTTCTAATCGAGCATCATCAGTCTGCAAAGTCTATTAATCTTTTCAGCTTCATCTACAGTATTAATTAATCCTGTCGCAAGGTTGGGGGATCCAACAATTATGGATAAACATTGAGCCCTGCTAATAGCAACATTTAGTCTGTTTGGCTCTAATAAAAAGTCAATACCTCTAGGCGCATTATCTCCCGAACTTGAAGTTAATGAGTGTATAGCAATTGGAGCTTCCTCTCCTTGAAAGCGATCAACAGTTCCAACTCTGGCCTTGCCTTTTAATCTCTGTTCTAAAAGATTCACCTGAACATTATATGGAGCAGTCACCAAGATGTGTTTAGCTGTAATTTCACCAGTTATATTTTTATCAAATTGTGCATACTCAAAACTTCCGCCTAAAAGAGAATCAATTATTTGTTCTATAAATTTTATTTCTTCAAAACTTTTTACACCGCAGCCATTATGTTCAATTTTTTTAAAGATAATTCCCTTGTTTGGAAAAGAATCTCCTGACTTAGAAGTTAGCGGCTTGCCCCACTTTATTGAGTTAATCTTATTTGAATGACAGCCTATTAATTTTTTATCATAAAAAAGGTCAGAAATAATATTTGTTAATGAAGGTTCCATACGCCAACTTTTATTTAAAAATATACCCTTATCCTTAGGCACAACATTTGCACCTTTAATTAAATATTCAAGACAGGATTTCCCTGATTCGCCAGGATGAGCAGCTTTTGTTGGTTGTGAAAGTTGCTGTTGATCCCCTACTAAAATAATTGTATTTGCACATTGAGCGATTACGAGGAGATTCGCAAGGGACATCTGTCCTGCCTCGTCAATAATTAGAAAATCAAAAGCTTTTTTCATTTCCTCTCTCGAGAAAACCCAAGTAGTTCCGCCAACTACCCTTTCTTTAAGCGTTAAAGATTTTGGAGGTATGAGCAAAATATCTTTTTCTGAAAGCTCTTGATCTTTTTTATTACTTGTTGCTTTTATTATCTCAATTTCGAGGTCTTGATCTTGGCAAACAATTTTTGTCTTTATAAGTAAATTATTAATCGCCTGATTACTATTTGAGCTTATGGCTATTTTTTTATCAAGTTTTAGAAGCTCGGTTACTAATTTCGCTGTAACTGATGATTTGCCAGTCCCTGGAGGTCCTTGTATCGCAAGTGTTATTCCTGATTCTTTTTTTAAAAATTCAGCTAAAGATTTTGGGATATCAGTCTCATTTTTATAGATTCTTTGATTTAAATCAACCAAACCTTTTACAGAATTGCATTCCAAAAAGTTACTTAATGCAACTGGTAATTTTTTATTTCCATTGATCCATGAATTAGCTTGCTTTTCAAGGCGATCACGTAATGGTTTTGAAATATCTACAGGCCTTTTAATTAATGTACAAGAAGATTTTGGAATGCCCTCTGATTCTCCTTCCTCAATTCTTTTTTCTAGCTTATTTTTAGGATATTTAAGAGTTATTTCACCATTTTCATTATCAATCGCAACAGCATCAATTCTTAAATTGGTTGAGGCAATTTCCAATGTTACCCTTGAATTATTATCACAGAAAAGTTTAAGTTGCTGTTCTGGATTGAATTTGAATGAATGATAGTAAGCACTAGTTCTTGCAGATTTTTTCTCCTCACATTTTTGCCAGATAGCATCTTCTATGACCTCGCTATCTTCTAGTAATTCATTAGAGTCAAGACCCGCAATTTCCTTACGTTCAAAATAATTCCACCAATCTATTTTATTTTCCCTGTGATGAAAGGCTAAAAGATGACTTAATAAAAGTTGTGCCCGAAAACTCATTCCTCTTTTACCTGTTTTATTTTCCCCATAAGTTTCATCATTTAATTCTGATGATTTCAGTGTTTTATATCTTTCAGGTAACTCTTCCAATAACTTTTGCGATAAAGATTCCAGCGGCTTGATTTCTTGAGATTGTTCCTCTTTTTTCTCCTCTTCATGAAATTCATAAGTTAGACCATGCGCTTCTTTTAGATTAATAAGCCAATTTTGAAGACGTTCAGTAGATTCGCAATCTTCTCTATTGTAATCTTCAATTATCTGAAGTCTTGGACTGCCTGTAGGAGATTTGCCAGGAATTTTTGGTTCACCTGAGTTCGACCAGATCCTATATGCCACTAATGAATCGCCTGCAGTTTTGACATCTGCATCACGTTTATCCATATAAAGCTTCTCAACTTTTTTTATTGAATAACTATCTTCTCCCAAAACAATTGCACTGGTGACAATAGGTAAAAGATCAACTAATAAATTAGAACGAAGCCATTTATCTATTACCGCCTCTTTTGTTGAGTATTGCTGAGCTATGCGTTTGATAGCACTTTTTTCATAACTACCGTAATGGTAAATTTTTAAATTTGGATATTTTTCTAACCTTTTTTCAACCCAATCAACCCAATCTTCAAAAGCTTTTTTTTCTTCTAAGGCATTATGCGCCCACCATGATTTATATGTAGTTTGAATACTATCTTTTTCTTTAAAACAAATCCCAATAAGATATTCCAGTTGGGTTCCAAGAACTGCATCCTGAATACCCTCCAAATCAAACCATATGTCACCTTCATCTGGTTTAGTTAAGAGCATCAATCCTTTATCTTTTTCGATTTTTTTTAAAAGATAATTTGGTCTCCCATCCGAACCCTTTGGAGAAACTTGTAATTCAGCTTGCTGTTTTAGATCATTCAATATTTTTGTTCTTAATCCTTTTACTTTTGAACCATCTTTTAATAGTGCTAAATCATCAATGCTATTAATACCTGCTTCTTTAAGTTTCAGACGCTGAGTTTGTCGCATTTTTGCTACCATCATCAAATCTCGTGATTTGGCAAGTCTCTCATCAATAAATGCTGTCCAATCGCCATGATCACCCGGAGTATCAATAGGCTTTTTGTCCGAATCAAAATGATTTTGGAAATCTCTAAAACGATCCCTTAAATGCAAATACCAATACCAAAATTTATCAATTTGAAATTCCTTAAAATTTCCTCCTCCCAAATAAAGTTTAAAATTGTTTGGTTTGCTCCCAAGTATTGGTGTTAGTAATTCGCAGTAACAACATGCTTGCACTAGGAATGTTGTTTTTGTATTAGAGGAAAGTTTGCATTCAATTGGCTGATATGTCCAGGCACCAAAAGGTGAAGATCCTTTTATCTTTTCTAACAAATCTGCAGTTCCTCTCATCTCTTCATTACTTAGGGATGCTTGCCATATAAAGTCGTAGCCTTCTGCCATCGCGTCAATTGATGATTGATAGTCAATTTCAGTTTGTTTGCCTCTGAGTTCAGCAATTCTGTAACCTTGTTTTTTCAGATTTGCAATCAGTAATTCTTCATGTCGTATACCATCTTTTAAAAGTTGTTTTTCGAGCTCATTTCTTTCCGGGATTTTATCTTTAAAAAGTCCTTGCACCCTTAACTCATTCCACCAAGCACCAACTACAGGACTCCTGCTGAAAAGTGAAAGTTGCGAAGGTGTTATTTTTTTTCTTTTCATTTCATTTAAGAAAAAGCTTACCTTATTTTTTTGATATCTAATTCGGTTGCTAACATTTATGTCTGTAGCTTTTTGAATTTTACGATATTAGAAGATTTTGTAAAAGGACTGATCGTTGCATTTTTAAAATATCCAAATAGCTTTTTAATTGATTTTTGGTTATGTATAATCCTTATTTTTACCTCCTAATAGTACCCAATCGTTTCTCTTAAATACTTCCATTGTTAGCCTATCAAGTTTCGTTTATTTTAGTTATTTTGTTTAGCTCTAAATAACTATTCTCATAATACAAATATACCTCTTGCGTAAAATTATTTCATTTGGCAATATAAGTAACCGACTCCAAAATTGGCACATCAACATAAGATGTTTCCATTAATGGCCAGATAGAAACGAAGGAATAAAAGTCAGGGATTTTCTAATATTTTTTCTTTCATTTCAGCTGTTAAAAAGCTCCTAAACACATACTGATAGAAAATGAAAATTATTAAGAGACTTAGGTCGCTGCCAGGTGATTCTCTGAGCGTTATACGCCGCACTCCGCCACTTGTTTTTGCAATGGCAGTCTTATCTCTCGGAGGATTTATAGGCGCCTCCACGGTGCTTGTGAGAGGGTTCAGAATGGTTGAGAATTCCATCACTGTTACGGGAGCAAGTACTGAAAGTTTTGAGAGTGATATAGCTAAATGGTCTGTTCAGGTCAGGGCTACAGGCAAGACTCAGATTGACTCATTTAATAAGCATAAAGAGTCAATGAAAAAGACTATGAATTTCCTTAAAGCCAATGGAATTAAAGATGGTATAAAACAGGAAGTTTATCTTGGACCTGCCAGCATAAAAGAATATGAAACCAAGCATCCAAAGACCAATGAAATCATAAGAACAGAATGGATCACCTATCAAAGTATTGAAATCCAGAGCAATGATGTTTATCGAATTCAAAAGACTCACAGCAAGATAACTGAACTTCTTGGTGATGGTGTTTTAGTAAGACCAAGCTCTCCGGAATTTACATATTCAAAGCTTGCAGATAAAAGAGTTGATATGCTCGCAAAAGCAGCAAAGGATGCTCGAATCAGAGCTGAGGCCATTGCGCTTCAGGCAGGATCTGAAGTGGGTGGCCTTAAGAAAGTGAACACAGGTGTTTTTCAGATCACAGTTCCAAATTCAACGAGAGTTAGTAGCTGGGGTTCTTATGATACTACTACTATAAAGAAGGATATCACTGCAGTTATGGGAGTAACTTTCGCCGTTAAGTGATTTACTTAAAGAGTCTTCTTTTTGCCTTTGAAAATCAAAAGCAAAGGTAGACCAATAAGCATCAGACTCCCATCAATTAATAAAAAAGTATTCAGATTCATTTATCCATTATTTCTGGGATATCCCAATTTAGGGGTATCCCTTTTTTTACTGAGTGCTTTTTCATGTCATCCATCTCTTTTCTGATTTTCTTGTAGTAGGCCAGCTCTTCTGGATCATTAGAACCAAGACCATAATTCATGGTCGCCGCAAGATATATTCTGTGCATCCTGTATGAAGATAGTGTCATTATAAAAAATTATGAAAATGGATATGGTCTAAAGTCATTGATTTTAAACCTAACAATAGGTTCGCCTAATTTAATATATTTTGACGCCAATTTTTGATCATAATTTTTTAAATCTGTCTTACTTATTTTTTTTGATAATTTTCTTTTCCAGGAACAAATATTTTTAATGCCCAATTTTTCACCAATTATTAATCTTAATTTATTCTCATAAAATTTTTTCTTAAATTCAAAAGGTTGCATTTCAACATGAGCATCTATCCACTCTTTGTGAAGAGCAATAGAATAATCATCTCTCTCAAGATTATTTGAGATCAATTTTTCATCAAAGATTTGTGAATCAATAATTTCTTTGATTTTATTTAATTCATTACTTTCCAAAGATTTAGTATCTTTTTTTATTGAAAGTTTTGAGTTGATTGAAAATTTTGATAATTTATCAAAAATTTGAGGATAATCTTTTTCGAAAGTTTTTGTATCAAATTTTTCAACTGGTTTCGATTTCTCGAAAGAACATATTCCCTTAATATTTTGACAGTTTTTTTTATTAAAAGATTTTAGTTTTATACTTGCTAATTCTTTTCTAATTTTTATTTTTTGAAGATCTGATTTGATTTTAAGTAAATATTGATGGATATCTTCAGATTCAGAACAGGGATTTATTTCTTCGCCATTATCTTCAAGAGCAGAAAGTTTTTCAAGCAAATTTTCGTTTTTTAATTCTGCTTCTAAATGCTTGTTAATATTTTTTGTTAAATCTACATAAGGCTTAATTCCATCATCGCCATAAATAAACCATTCACCATGAATTCTAAAATTAGCAAGTCTTTGATGAACTATTGATTCAAGCGTCGAATCTGATGCATATGTTTTAACTTCATCGAGAACAATTATTTGACGAGGGTTCCCAGTTTGATGCTCCTTTCTGCGATCAATAGATGATCTACCTTCTTCATTACCTTTAACTCTGCCAATTTTTACATATGGACCACTTGGATTTTCAAAGAGATCCTTTTCAGTCATAAAGTAAACATAACCGATATTATTTTTAGAGTTTTCAGATTGTTCTTTCAAATTCAAGAAAATAATTACTTTAAATTATATTATTTCTTGACTTCTTAATTAGTAAAAATTTTTTAAATGAGACTAAGAAAGTGTTTCCCTATTTCATAAGCTAATTTGACAGGAACTGCATTTCCAATTTGAGTATATTTTGGTAATTCTCTATCAAAAATAGATTCTCTAGGATTCCCAGCTCTTCTTATTCCACCAGTAGTCCTTTTACCTGCAAATAAATACCAATCAGGAAATGTTTGTAATCTTGCCCATTCTCTGACTGTTAATGACCTGGGCTGAGAAAAATGAACAAAATCATCAGCTAAAGAACAAGCAGTAATATTTGGACCTTTTTCATTCCATTTTTTTGG
This sequence comes from Prochlorococcus sp. AG-347-K18, assembly GCA_003281365.1. GTDB lineage: Bacteria > Cyanobacteriota > Cyanobacteriia > PCC-6307 > Cyanobiaceae > Prochlorococcus_A. The sequence goes on along the minus strand of QCCF01000001.1, from coordinate 49,379 downwards.
TAGAACTCTTTGTGCAAATTTCTTAGTTTTATATGTATCAGGGATCGCGCCGTTATTTTTAATCATATAGTCAAATCTATTTATAACGGATTCTTTGTGATTACTATATTTATGTTCATTTAATTGATCTCCTTTGCTAAGGGATTTACCACTAAATTCATTCGATCTAATAAGTTTTTGCCAATTTGATTTAGGCTCAGAAAGATAAATATCTGTACTTCCGCCATTTTCATAAGATTGATCAATTAGATCTGATAAAACATCTTCTAAGTTTGGGTAATCATTTGTAGGATTTGGCAGAAAACCTCCCTCTAAGGCGTCTGAAGATATATTCTTCTTTTTAAGAAGTTTTCTTTTTATCCCGATTATTAATATACGTGGACGATTTTGGGGGACTCCATAATCTTTTGCATAAACAAGTTTGGATTTAACCTCATAACCTTTTAGATTTCTAAAGGTATTTAAAACATCCTTAAATATTTCTCCTTTAATTCCAGATTTTGTCCAACGAGATCTTATTAAACCCTCTACATTCTCAAAAAGAAATATTTTTGGCTGAACTTTGTGAATAAAATAAGCCATATCTTGATAAAGATGATTTGAAGGTAATTGCTCTTTATCAACTGAATAGGATCTTCTTATTCCAATACCAGAAAAACCCTGACATGGAGGACCTCCTGTAACTAAGTCAACTGTATCTTTTTTAAAATCTCTCCCAAACTCTTCTTTTAGTTTTGAAAATAGATTAGAAAAATATTTTTTATCTTTAATTACTTCTTTTATATCTTGAGAATAAAAATCTCTTCTTAAATGAGGAAAATGATAATCCCTATTAATAAGATAGGTTTCTAAAGCATCTTTATTTAACTCATTTACGTATAGAGGAAAAAACCCTGCTTTTTCTAGGCCCAGAGAGAGGCCACCACATCCAGCAAATAAATCAATAAAAGTTGGCTTGTTTGATAAAAGGTTTTTTATGGTTTTTTGTATATTTTGATTATTATGATAGGTTTTGGGAAATTTAAGTAAGTTTTAATTGAAATCAAGAAATTTTTAAATTATGAAATTTGTTATTGATTATAAATTTATTTATTCATTCTTAATTCTACAATAGCTTTGCGGTAGATTGCTTTCGGCCTATGCCCTCGTCGGGACTTGAACCCGAGACCTCTCCCTTACCAAGGGAGTGCTCTACCGCTGAGCTACAAGGGCAATTTTAAAGTGGGCCGGGTTGGATTTGAACCAACGTAGGCAGAGCCAGCGGATTTACAGTCCGCCCCCTTTAACCACTCGGGCACCGACCCCCACTATTTGAACTTATCAGTTAATGGTCACTTTGTGTGAAATTGTTTTGGTTTTTTTGTTTCTTTCTAGATAGCATTTAATAGAAAAGACTTTATTGATGATGAATATACTATTGATAAATGGCCCAAATTTAAATCTTTTGGGGACTAGAGAACCTGAAATATATGGCAATAAAACATTAAATGATATTGAGCAAGATTTAACTAAAGTTGCTAAGGGAAAAAGTATTAATCTTGAATGTTTTCAAAGTAATCACGAAGGAGAAATAGTAGATAAAATTCAAGACTCTGTAAAAAGTATCCAAGGCATTCTTATAAACGCTGGAGCTTTTACTCATACCTCTATTTCTATTCGTGATGCTTTAATTGGATCAAAAATTCCCTTTGTAGAGTTACATATTTCAAATATTTTTAGTAGAGAAGATTTTCGTAAAGAATCTTTTCTTACAGATAAAGCTATAGGAATAATCAGTGGATTCGGTATATCAAGTTATTCCTTAGCTCTTGAAGGAATCATTGGATATTTAAGTAGTAAAAATTAAATGCTAGTTGATTTTAAAAGGCCCACTTCTCATATTAAATATTTATCGTCATTTACCTCAGATGAGTGGATTAAACTCGCATTATCTAATCCAATAGATATTCTTATTGACCATGCTCATTGTGAAAGAAAAGCAGCAGGAGTAGCTATTCAATTGATGTTTAGATATCCATCAGAACCAAATCTTGCAGAAGTTCTAAGTCCAATTGCAAGAGAAGAGTTAGAGCATTTTGAAAAAATACTTTATTTTTTAAAGGATCTTGGACATTCTCTTGAATCCTTAAAACCGCCTCCATATGGTGCTGAATTGTCCAAGAATATAAGAAAGGAAGAGCCCAATAGAATGCTTGATAGTTTCTTAATAGCAGGACTTATTGAAGCAAGAAGTCATGAAAGGTTAAGCTTGCTTGCGCTGAATTCTGAAGATAAATCGTTTAAATCCCTTTATGAGTCTCTGCTTGAGAGTGAGGCAAGACATTTTGGGGTTTATTGGAAACTAGCGCAAACAAAATTCTCTAAAAATCAAACTTTGAGAAGGTTAGAGGAATTGTCTGAAATTGAGTCAGCAATACTGGCTGAAACTTTTATATTGCCAAGGGTACATAGCTAAAGTTAATAAAATAAAAATGATAATAAAAAAGTTCTTAAGTTTACTTAATCCATATAAAACTGATTTGCCAACATTCACCATCGTTGGTGTAGGCCCTGGAGATCCATCGCTTTTAACAATTGCTGCTGTGGATGCAATAAAAAAAGCGAAAGTTATAGTTTTCCCAATATCAGATGATAATAAAAAGAGTTTTGCTGCGGAAATAGTCAAGAAATACACCAAATTTAAAAAAAATATCCCTATCATCTTTCCAATGGCTAGGAAGGATTTTGATCCAGATGAAATATGGTCTAATGCTGTAGAAAAAATTGTGAAATTTATACAAAATGGCGAATCAGTTGTTTTACTTTGTCTTGGAGATACTTCACTATTTGCAAGTTCTTCTAATATCTTGAGGTTAATAAAAAATAATCATGCTGAAATAATTACCAAAACCATACCTGGTATTTCCTCTATTTCAGCAGCAGCAGCTTTGAATGATTTTGATTTGGTAAAAAAAGGCGAGACATTGATCATCAAAGAATGCTCTTCTTCAGAATCTGAATTAACAACCCTAATTAGGGAAAGTAAGGCAAATAGAACGGTATTGGCCATTATGAAAGTTGGCAAAAGATGGAATTTAGTCAGGGAAATTTTGAAAAAAGAGGATATCATCAATACAACATTAATAGCTTTAAGTGTTGGGATGCCTGATCAAATTATTCAATATGCATCACAATATAAAAAGGAATTTATGCCTTATTTTTCTTTAATTTTGATAAGGTTCGATTAATGTATAAAAAAGAAAAATTAGTTGAAAATCAATTTACATGGTCAATATGTAAAAAACTATTATTTCTTATTCTTGAAGATAAGGTTAGTGATGTATTTGTTTGTGAATTAGTTTGGGAAAGACTTTTTTATACTAAAGAACTATCTATAAATGATTGGGTCTATAGCGCATTAACTCCTTCTTATTGGTCAGAAAAATTTGAAAAAGCTCCTCAAATCATTTCAGAGCGACCAGCCTCAGTACATTTGACTCGATCAATTCCAAAAGAATATAAACAGGGATTGAAAAATTTTCTTAATTTTAAAGGTTATAAGATTAATGAACTCTATCCAAGAAGAACTAGAAGAGCGACGGCAGTAAATTGGTTAATTTATTGGGCGATTGAAAATGATTGTTTTTCAGAAGATAATGGATTAATGCCAAGTCCAAGTTCACAACCGGCAAATCCAGTTAAAGGACATTTTGGCGATCCAGAAATTAAATAAGTTTTTTTGAATAAGGTAAATGACTCTATTAAAGTTATAGTTGTAATGGATACTACTTTCTTTGGAGAGAAGAATTGATTCTTCCTACAATAGCTATTATCGGAAGGCCGAACGTTGGGAAATCTACCTTAGTAAATCGTCTTTGCCAAAGTAATGATGCAATAGTATTTGATAAGCCTGGTGTTACAAGAGATAGAACTTATCAAAATGCTTCATGGGGAGGTAAGGAATTTCAAATAGTTGATACTGGAGGTTTGGTTTTTGATGACGATAGTGAATTTCTCCCAGAAATAAGGACACAAGTCTTCTTGGCTCTAGAAGAGGCTTCACTTGCTTTACTGGTGGTAGATGGAAATCAAGGAGTTACTGATGGTGATTTATCAATAGCAAAATGGTTAAGAAACTCAAGCTGCAAAACAATTGTTGCTGTTAATAAATGCGAATCGACTACTTTAGGAATATCCCTAGCTTCAGAGTTCTGGAAATTAGGATTGGGCGAACCTAATCCTGTTTCAGCTATTCATGGTTCAGGTACTGGAGATCTTTTAGATCTCGTTATTGGCCAACTTCCTGAAAATAAAATTCAGGATGACGAAGAAAAGATCATGATGTCAATTATTGGTAGGCCTAATGTTGGTAAATCTAGTTTGTTAAATTCAATCTGTGGAGAAAAAAGAGCAATAGTTAGTGATATTAGTGGAACTACAACTGATTCAATAGATACGCTTATTAAAAAAGGTGATAATCATTGGAAAATTATTGATACTGCAGGGATTAGAAGAAAGAAAAATGTTAAATATGGCACTGAATTCTTTGGTATTAATAGGGCTTTTAAATCTATAGATAGAAGTGATGTTTGTGTTTTAGTTATAGATGCTGTAGATGGAGTAACTGATCAAGACCAGAAGCTGGCTGGGCGTATAGAAGAACAAGGTAGAGCTTGTATAATTGTTGTTAATAAATGGGATCTTGTAGAAAAAAATAGTTCAACAATTTATCAAGTAGAAAAAGAACTTAGATCTAAACTTTATTTTTTACACTGGTCAAAAATGATTTTTATATCTGCCCTAACTGGTCAAAGAGTTGATAATATTTTTGAGCATGCTCTTAATGCTGTAAATCAACATAGAAGAAGAGTTACAACATCTGTAGTAAATGAAGTACTAAAAGAATCAATCAGTTGGAAAAGTCCTCCAACGAAGAGAAGCGGCAAGCAAGGTAGGCTTTATTACGGTACTCAAGTAAAGAACAAACCTCCCACTTTTACTCTTTTTGTAAATGACCCTAAATTATTCGGAATAACTTATAGAAGATATATTGAAAAACAAATTAGAGTAAATTTAGGCTTTGAAGGCACGCCCCTCATTTTACTTTGGAGAGGAAAACAGCAAAGAGCATTAAATAAAGAAGTCGAAAGGGAAAATATTGAGCTAATTCAAAAAGATTAATGAATTTACTAACCAAATTTTCTGTTGGTCAATATGTTTATGGCAATAGAAGTTGGCTAAGAATTATAGATAGCAGATTAAAAATAATTATTGTAATGATATTTTTAATCAGTCCAATTTGGGCAGGTCCAATATGGAGATTGAGTTTAGTTGGTTTTTTATTATTAATTACTTTTTTAAGTTTATTGCCATCAAGAGTATGGTGGCGATCATTATTTTTACTCTCATGTTTATCGCTATTAATTGGATTTATATCAATACTTGCTTCTTCTGATATTCAGTCTCTTGATGGCAACTTAAGAAATCCCAACGAGCTGCAAGTAGTACTAGAAAGCTACAAAAAATGGAATATTTTGCAAATTCCTTCGCTGAAGATATGGTTTATAAATTTTGGTCCCTATAACTTATCAAGGAAAGCCCTTGAACTAGGAATAAAAACCTCGACTTTAATATTTACTGTCATTCATAGCGTTAATTTGATGCTTTTAACTACATTACAAGAAGACATTGTATGGGGATTGAGTTGGTTTTTGCATCCATTAAGAAAAATTGGATTACCAATTAATAAGTGGCTTTTTCAGTTATTAATTGCATTACGCTTTATTCCTCTGGTTCAGGAGGAATTTCAAAATATAATTAAATCTGTTTCAGTTAGGTCAATAAATTTTAGAAATTTAGGATTTAAAAAATCCTTCAATGTCTTATTAATTTTGGTGGAAAGGTTGTTTCAAAATATATTTCTGAGAATTGATCAAGGGGCAGAATCTTTGCTATCAAAGAAAGAAATTATTATAAAAACAAATAGATTTAGAACTTCTTATCCTTATAAATCTTTCAATGTAATTGTTAATACATTATCGATATGTTTTATTTGCATAGCAATTTTTCTTAGAAAACTGTATGGTGCATTATAAATAACACAAAAATTAAGTTTGAGTTCCGAGCGTTATTTAAACCATCCAACATTTGGAATGTTGTACCAAGTCTCTCCAGGAAATGATGGAAGAGATATTTATGCGACTTTATATGCACAAAAAATGTTTTTTTTGGTTGAAGTTAGACAGAGAGAAGTTTTTTTTGAAGTTATACCATATTTAGATGCCCGCAATCAGGCCGAATTAAACCTTCAAAAGGCAAGAAGAAGAGGATCTGAGGATTTATCTAAATGGGAGAACTTATTTACACAAACTTTCTTATAAAAGGTGAACCCTGCAAATTATTTAAAAATTAAAAATAAAATACCATCAAATGTAAATATTCTTGCCGTAAGTAAAGGATTTAAAAGTCAAGAAATCAAGACCATTCAAAATGTAGGTCAAAATGATTTTGGTGAGAGTAAGTTTCAAGAGGCTTTTGAGAAGCAAATAATATTGAAAGACCTTAAAGATATAAAATGGCACTTTATAGGAAGAATTCAAAGTAATAAGATCAGAAAGATAGTTAAAAATTTTAAATACATTCATTCAGTAGATTCATTTGAAAAGTTACAAAGAATTTCTGATATTTCATGTGAAGAGAAGAAAAATCCTTTAATAATGCTGCAAGTTAAATTCAGTGAAGACCCTTCTAAAGGCGGTTTTAATCCTGAACTTTTGATAACGAAATGGAGCGAAATTCAAGAATTGAAAAATATCAAATTAACTGGATTAATGACTATTAATCCTAAAGGGCTAAGCTCCAAGGAAAATTTTGAATTATTTCAAAAATGTCGCGCTTTGGCGGATTCACTTCAACTTTCAGATTGTTCAATGGGAATGTCAGGGGATTGGGAAGAGGCTATTGATGCTGGATCAACATGGTTGAGATTAGGATCATTAATTTTTGGAGATAGATTCTAATTGGTTATTTTTTTAAAAATCTTATCTATAAACTTGCGGTAAAGTATAAGTAACGTTATCTAAGTATAGGTAGTTTATTCATTTAAAAATGAATCTATTACATAAGGTTTTCATACCTTAGTAATCAATTTTATGAGGATTTAAAAGGTGTCACTTTTTTCTAGATTAAAGGCAGTTGTTGCAGGGGATGAGTATCTCGATGATGATTTTGAAGAGTTTGAATATCCATCAGGGGATGAATTAAATGATTTTAATGATTTAAAACAAAATCAAAGGAACCAAAATGCTCTTGCTAATGCAAATCCATTCGAATTCATGAATAACAGCAGGTCGTCAAAAGTTGTTGGTATGCCTGGGATCTCTAATTCATCCTCTGAAGTAAGCTTAATGGAACCAAGAAGTTTCGATGAGATGCCCCAAGCTATACAAGCTTTAAGAGAGAGAAAAACTGTAATTCTTAATTTAACAATGATGGATCCTGACCAGGCTCAAAGAGCAGTTGACTTTATTGCAGGTGGGACATACGCAATTGATGGGCATCAAGAGAGAGTAGGTGAAAGCATCTTTCTGTTTGCACCAAGTTGTGTAAATGTAACTAGTTCTTTCTCAGAGGAAGCTTCGCCCTCAAATGAAACCACAAAAAGTGCTCCACAATATAGTATGGGAAATAATACTGCTCCAGAACCAGCATGGGGTAATTCTAAAATAGGTGCTTATTCATGATTAATCTGTGACTGATAAAATTGCGATAATTGGTTTTGGAAATATTGCAAAGGCTATAATAACTCCTTTATTAGATAAAAATTTAATCCAACCAGAGAATGTTTATTGCGTTGTAAAATCAGAAAAAAGTTTAGAAAATATAAAAAAAAATTACAAACATAAAATAAATGTCTATGAATCTGGTTCTAAGGACTCAAAAATAATTTGGGATTGTCAAGTTAAGCTCCTCTCGGTTAAACCGCAGCATTTTAAAGATATAATTGAAACTGATAATGTAAAAATCAAAGACAATTTATTAGTTTCAATTCTTGCGGGAGTCTCATTAAATAAACTTGCTCAAAAATTTCCTAAGCATACATGTGTGAGAGTTGTTACTAATATTCCAATAACTGTTGGAAAAGGTTTAACGGGAATTTCTTGGGGTGAGAAAATTACAAAAGATCAGAAACAAGTTACAAAAAAATTATTTGAAAATTCTAGTAAGGTATATGAATTTACTGAAGATTACCTTGATATATTTTTAGCGTTAACTTCATCAGCGCCCGCAATTATTGCATTAATTATTGAAGCATTAAGTGATGGTGGTTTGAGCGGTGGATTACCAAAAAAAATGTCAGAAGAACTTGTAATGGAAATGATAATTGGAACTATCAGCTTGATAAAAGAAAATAAACTAACTACTTCTGAGCTTAAAAATTTGGTAACATCTCCAGGTGGAACTACTATTTCTGCCTTAAGGGTATTAGAAAAAAAGAGTATAAGATCAGCATTAATTGAATCAATAGTTGCAGCTAGTAATCGAAGTAAAGAGTTTGGTTAGTTTCTGAAATTACCCTTGTAATTCAATATAAACCCTCTCAAGTGAATCGATATTTTTAGTTATTGTGTATTTTTCAATTACTCGATCTCTTGCTTTGTTCCCAAGGTCTTTTGTAAATGAAGGGTGTTCTACCAGAATTGGAATTATAGTTTTTAGTTGTGCTGAAACATTATCAGTTGAGATTACTATCCCTGCTCCATTATCTAAAACTTCACCATCAGCTCCAGCATCTGTAGCTACACAAGCAGTGCCAGCAGACATTGCCTCTAAAAGTGATAATGACAAACCTTCTACCAAGCTTGGTAAGAAAAATACCTCAGCTATTTGCATTATTGCTATCCTAGTTTCTAAATCTAATTCAGCACCCCACCAAATTAATTTCTCATTACCAAGGTTAGAAAAACTATTTTCAAGTATTGGCTTCATTGGCCCATCCCCAACAATAACTAATTTGCAATTTTGAGTTTTTGTTTGACGCCAAGAACGTAAAAGTGCCTCGATATTTTTCTCATTTGCAATCCTTCCCATATATAAAAAGATTCTTTCTTTTCCAAGTTTGTTTTTTACCTGATCGTATTTTTTATTTTTTTCACAAAAAGGTTTCCAAATATTTTCGTCAACGCCGTTTGGAATAATTATTAATTTTTCTTTAGGTACTCCTAATTTCTCAAGGACATTTTTTTGAGGTTCAGAAAAAATAATTATTTTATCGAACTTTGCTAAAGAGGGAGCATAAAGTTGATACGTTAATTGTTGAGTGCTCGCAGTTAGATTTCTATTTTTTGCATCAAATGCTGGATGAAATGTTCCTATAAGAGGAACATTAATTTCATTACAAAGCTCTGGAAGTCTAAAGTCTAAAGGAGATAAAGTTAGACTTGCATGTACTATGTCAGGTTTTAATCTTTCCAATGATAGCCTTAGCTCTTTTTCAGCTCTCGGCGAAGGTATTGTGTAAACTTGAGACTTAATTAAATATGGAAGACTTACGTCAGGATCATTTGCAAGAAATAATGGTTTTGATGAATTTAATCTAGAGGGATTGTCGAAATGAATAAAACTAATTTTATGCCCTCTCGCCTTCAATTCCTTAGTAGTTGTATTACCGTAAGTTACATTTCCACAAAAAGGGGATTTTTTACCCAACCAGGCAATATGAACCACATTAATTGATTTAGCTATTTATAAAGTTAACAGTCAAAGCCGCCATGATCATAATTTTAAAATTTATTAATGATTTATTAAAATCTTAACTATATATTTCTCTCAACATTTTTAGTGAAGATAGATCTTTCTCTAGTTGAGCAGAAATCCAAGTCTCAATAATAAATAATATTTTAAGCCAGACTTTTTTAGGTCCCAATAACTCTCCATTAGATTTTATGGGTAATTCGGGAAAAAGAAGTCTTTGTAATAGAGCAACTTCAGATGCATTTATTTTTAGATTACTTTGAGGATCTTCTATTGATGAAAACCCTTCACTTGGCAAATAATAACAACTCCATTCCCAATTTCCTAAAGGCGGAATAATAGGTTCTCCAGTTTTACAGCAATGCTGAATTGGTAAATTTATACCTCCAATGGCTAATAGATGGATTAAAGATTGAATACTCATTGAGAGCATTTTAATATCTTCTTCTTTAGATTCTTCATACAAATAAATCCTATCTAGATGTGCAAGAACGCAAGATAAATAGTTTTGTTGCTTATCATTATTACCTACTAATAAAAAAGTTAATTCAGTTATTGCTTGCGCGGCTGCAAGACATTCAATATTTTTCCCTAGACCAGAATAGCTTTTTAATATTTTAATTTGACGTACAGATTTAAGATTTCTTTTTCCAAAAATTTGCAGACTTAAATATGTTAATGGAGTAGCTGCGGCAAGACTACTCTTAGGACGTCTCGCACCAGGTACCGCTAATCGAACAATCCCCTGCGCATCAGTAAGAATAGTTATTAATCTATCATTCTCGCCTAATGGAGAAGCTTTAATACAGAGACCCTCTAGTCTGCACTCACCAGAACCAGACATTTAAATTACGTTAACTTCTTCAAAAATTTCACAATAATTGGAAGTTCCCACGCAACTAATTCCAATATCAAACAAATCAATTACTTGCGTCAGTTTTTTTATGCCACCTACAACTTTGATTTGATTCTGAGAGCCTGTTATTTTTAGTATTTCGGCGATATCATCAGATGCAAGAGGAGACCCAAACCCGTCCCCGAATTGAAAATTTTTTATTCCTAATTCCAAACATATTTCTATCGCATTAATAAAAACTTCTTCTTGTAGTTTTGATTTATTTATGATTATTGAAACTGGTAATCCAGATAATTTAACATGCTCAATTTCAGCAGCGAAATTTTCTAAATTTCTTTTGGATAAATTGATAAAGTTTGGGATATATTCAATCCCTTTTGCACCCTTATCTTTTGCAAAACAAACTAATTGTTCAATAAATGAAACTGGTAAATCTGCTAAAGGGTAAGAAATAAGTGCGTTTATATCCGCACTATAATTACCCAAACAGTTCTTAAGATCAGTTAAATAATTTAGTGAAGTAGAAATATTTTTGATATTATATTTTCTTATTAAATCGCAATTCAAACAGAAATCTTCCCATGATAGATAAGGGTTAATAATAATCGCATGAATTTTCTCATTTAATTCATATTCAATATTAGGCATTTAAAACTTATTTAGATTGAATCAGTCCATAACCTCCATGATTCCTTTTATATATAACTTGAAGTTCATTATTTTTCTTGTTTCGAAAAACATAAAAGTCATGATCAATTAGATCTAATTGTTTTCTTGCCTCGTCTGATGAAATTGGAATCATTTCAAAGTATTTATTTTTAATAGATGGCTCAGGCAGACTTGCTTCAGTTCCCTCTTTAAATAGAGCTTTATCTAAAAAATTTGATTCCATACTTTCAATTGGTAAAGCATCTTTATTTTTAAATTGTTTATTATGGATTGTTTTATTGTTTCTTTCTTTGTATTTGCGTAATTTTCTACAAAGTTTATTTGAAACTAAATCAATGCTTGAGTATAGATTTTCTGTTTTTTCTTCAGCTCGAATTACGGTACCATTTGCAAAAATAGTAACTTCTGCAGTCTGGAACGAGACTCTTGGGTTCTTTTCAATTGAAAGGTGTATGTCAGCTTCTTTAACGATATCCTTATAGTGATGTGTTGCTTTTTCTATCTTTGCCTCAGTATATTCTTTTAAGGCTCCAGTGAGTTCAAGATTCTTTCCATGGATTAAAATTTTCATAACAAATCTAAAAATATTTACTTACTTTCTAAATCTACTTAAATATGGATAATAGGACAGCAATAATTAAACAACCTGATAATATTTCTTCTTTTAATGATGTTTATAAATTACAAAAAGAATATCAGGAGTCATTAATTTTAGATAATTCTAACCCTGATTTTATTTGGATAGGGGAGCATCAACTCTGTTATACATTGGGGAGAGGATCTAATTATGATAATTTACTATTTTCTCTGAATGATGCTAAATATGATGTTTTTAAGATTGATAGAGGTGGTGAGGTCACTTGTCATATGCCAGGACAATTAGTAACGTATTTGGTTTTAGATTTGAAAAATTTTAATAAAGATTTAAATTGGTACTTAAGAAAAATTGAAGAAATTATTATAAAAACCCTTGGAACTTTTAATATAAATTGTCATTCTAGAAAAGGGTTTACAGGTGTTTGGATAGGAAATAAGAAAATTGCATCAATTGGAATTGGGTGTAAAAGATGGATTACGATAAATGGATTTTCAATCAATATTGACTGCGAATTAGAAAACTTTAATAAAATTGTTCCTTGCGGAATAGAAAATTGTATTATGGCAAATATGATTGATTACAATAAAAATTTAAATATCCAAGAAGTCAAGAGAATTGTTAAAAAAATCATCCAGGAAGAATTTAATTTTGATTTTGTATCAAAATAGAAATTAAAATTTCAAATCAATTTAATATGAGTGATTTAGCGTATTGGCCTTCAGCCAAACCTCTTTCTAAAAAAGATAAATTTGCTAAAAATAGAGATTTTATTAAGAACCTTCATCATATAGATCAAATTTGGGACAAATTAAAATTTAAATGTGGTGATACTTTAGCTGTCAGCGATTTAAGAGGGAAATATAAAGAAAAATTTTCTTATTCTGAACTAGCTGATTTAATAACAAAAGTCTCTTTTTCTTTTAAAAATTATGGTTTAGTAAAGGGGGATGTTGTTACTGTAATATCTGAAAATTCTCCAAGATGGCTAGTAGTAGATCAAGGCTTAATGCGTTTAGGAGCTATAAATGCAGTGAGAGGTATTAATTCTCCCTCAGTAGAATTAGATTATATAATTGAGCACTCTAATTCAGTAGGTCTAATAGTTCAGTCTAAGGAGATTTGGCTCAAGTTAAACAAAAAAGAAGAATTAAAAAAAAGACTGAAATTTATAATTAATTTAGAAGATGAACAATTTGAAAGTTTAATAAGTTGGAGTAAATTTATAAGTTCAGAAGAAAAAGAAAATTCGCAAAATAATAATCTTGAAAAATTTAATCCAGACATTGATGACGTTGCTACTATTCTTTACACTTCTGGGACAACAGGAAAACCCAAAGGTGTCCCATTGACTCATGCAAATTTTTTACATCAAATAATCAATTTAGCCTATATCGCTGATCCAGAACCTGGGACCTCTGTATTAAGTGTTTTGCCTATTTGGCATTCTTATGAGAGGAGTGCTGAATACTTCTTTTTTTCATGTGGTTGTTCTCAATATTATACAATTCCAAAATTTCTGAAAGATGATATTACACAAATAAAACCTGTTGTCATGGCTACTGTACCAAGACTATGGGAGGCAATACATGATGGTTTTTTTCAGGCGTTGAAAAAAATGCCTTCCAAAAAGCAAAAACTTGTTAAGTTTTTGATAAGTAATAGTTCAGTTTTCAAAAGAAATCTAAGAAAGATAAGAAATTTAGATATCAATCAAATAACTTTTAAATCAAAAATCCCCTTACTGATTTCTGTTATTGGCCGATATCCTTTACATAAATTGTCTACTATTTTTTTATGGCCGAATATTCTCAGACAACTATGCGGAGAAAAACTTAAATTTCCTATTAATGGCGGAGGGGCATTGCCAGAACATGTAGATCTTTTTTTTGAATCTTTAGGCGTAGATGTTTTGGTGGGATATGGCCTCACAGAAACTAGTCCAGTATTAACTTGTAGAAGAAGAGAATTAAACGTTAGAGGATCATCTGGTCAGCCTCTAGCATTTACTGAAATCAAAATAGTAAATGATGATAAAAAAAAGATTCTGAAGTTCAGAGAAGTCGGAAAAATTCTTGTTAAGGGACCACAAGTAATGAAAGGTTATCTTAATAATGAATTAGCTACAAAAGATGTTTTATCCAAGGATGGTTGGTTTGATACTGGTGATTTAGGTTTCCTAATACCAAATGGCTCTCTTTTTATAACAGGAAGAGCCAAGGATACAATAGTGCTATCAAGTGGTGAAAATATAGAACCAAATCCGCTTGAGACTGAAATCCTTAGTTCGGAATTTATTAATCAGATTCAACTAGTAGGACAAGACAAAAAATGTTTAACAGCCCTAGTAGTGCCAAATGTTGAAATGGTTAAAAACAAGTTTTTGGAAGAAAACCTATCACAATTAAACTTTAATAAAAATATTAGTATATTTTTTAAATCACAAATTAATAATTTGCTTAAAAGTAGATTAGGAGCAAGATCAGAAGAACAAATATTAGATTGTTATTTTGTTGATGCCTTCACTTTAGAAAATGGTTTGTTAACACAAACACTTAAACAAAAAAGAAAAGAAATAGAAAAAAAGTATTCATTACAAATAGAAAATATGTATGAAAACAAATTTAGTAAGAAAATTTGATTTGTTCTATCTATATTGAAAAGGTAATTTATTTTTTTATGGAAACAAAAAACTCAATATCTATAAAGCGCTCAATAGCTATTAAAGCTGTAGTTACACCAACTTGGAAGGAAGATGCTGAAAAAGAATTAAGTCAAGCAATTTCAAATATTGATCAGCAATTATCTCAACTTGAGCAGGAAGGGCAGCAAATAGTAAATAATATTAGATCCCAATCTGTTAATCCTTTAGATCCAAGGGTTCAAGAACAGGTTAGTCAGGTGCAACAACAAGTTGCAGCAAAACGCAATGAAATTGAAGAACAAAAAAGAAATCTGCTTCAACAACAAAGTCAAGTTCGCGAATTAAAAATGGACGAAATTGTTGATCAAGGTCAAGTGGATAGTTTCTGTGATGTCACTGTGGGCGACAATCTTATTGAAAAAATGCAAGTCTCAATTACTGTTAAAGATGGAGTTATTCAATCTATAGATAATAATTAAAGGAAGAAGCAGAGTCTTTTAAAATAAGAAATCTAAGTGAAAAAAATTTAAATTTATAATCGATCTAAATTATTACTTTCTTAAGTTTTAAGAGTTCCCACTGTGAACATGATTTCGTATAATTAGATCAAGAGTTAAAAGGGTTCTTAATCATAAAAACTTTTGAAAGTTTGTTAAAAATCCCTTGAAACTTATGCAATAACAATTTTCTTATGTCTCACGAAATATTCATGCCTGCCTTGAGTTCTACTATGACGGAGGGCAAGATAGTGGAATGGTTGAAAAATCCCGGGGATAAGGTTGAAAGAGGCGAATCTGTCTTGGTTGTTGAATCTGATAAGGCAGATATGGATGTTGAATCTTTTCAAGATGGATATCTTGCAGCAGTTTTAATGCCTGCCGGCAGCACTGCGCCAGTAGGAGAGACTATTGGTCTTATTGTAGAAAATGAAGATGAGATAGCTTCTGTTCAAGAACAAAATAAAGGAAATCAACTCGAAGTTTCTAGCTCGGATCAACTTGAATTGGAAAGTAATAAAACTGAAGAAAAACCAGTGGTCAAAAGTGAAATTGTCGAAAAACAAGAAAAAGAAGTTGTATTAAAGAGTGAAAAGGTAGCCCCATCTTTTAATAGCGATCAAATTAATGCTGCTACAAATAATGTTTCTTCGAGGATAATTGCATCTCCAAAAGCTAAAAAACTAGCCTCTCAAATGGGTGTTGATTTAGCAAAAGTTCATGGATCTGGTCCGCACGGAAGGATTCAAGCCGATGATATTTTAAAAGCTAATGGCCAGCCTGTTTCTATACCATGGATAGGAGAAGGTGGTTCTCCTGCAAGTATTTCTGGTTCAAATTTAGGAGTTGAAAGTAAACCAGAAACTATAGGGAATAGTTTTGGTAACCCTGGAGAAACAATTCAATTTAATACTCTTCAAAAAGCGGTAAATAAAAATATGGAATCTAGTTTAGATGTGCCATGTTTTAGGGTGGGATACTCCATCAACACAGATAAATTAGATAATTTCTACAAAAAAGTAAAACAGAACGGAGTGACTATGACTGCTTTACTAGTAAAGGCAGTTGCAAAGACACTAAAGAAACATCCTCAAGTTAACTCAAGTTTTTCAGAAAATGGAATTTCTTATCCAGAAAATATAAATATTGCTGTTGCTGTTGCGATGGAAGATGGTGGACTAATAACTCCAGTTTTAAAAGAACCATGCAATACTGATTTATTTGAGTTGTCTAGGGAATGGAAAGATCTCGTAAAAAGATCAAGATCAAAACAATTAGAACCTGATGAATACTCAACTGGAACCTTCACTTTATCTAACCTTGGGATGTTTGGAGTTGATAGATTTGACGCAATTCTTCCTCCAGGTACCGGTGCTATTTTAGCCATAGCATCATCGAAACCAACCGTTCTTGCTAATAGTGATGGTTCAATATCTGTTAAAAAAATAATGCAAGTAAATCTAACAGCTGATCATAGAGTGATCTATGGAGCTGATGGAGCTTCATTCTTAAAAGACTTGGCTTCCCTAATTGAAGATGAGCCAGAGACTCTTGTTTCCTAAATTTAATTGATTTCTCAAATTAATAATGAAGAAAGAGATTATAAGCTTGAAGCTTATGATTATTTACTTGATCCTTCATTAATTGCTAGTAAACCCTCTTCAATTAGGCATGAATCAAGATTGATGATAGTTAGAAGTAGTGTTTTAGAAGAAGACTGCTTGACTAATAAATTTACCAAGAATCTTTTAGATGAATTTAGAGAGGGCGATCTTGTAGTTGTAAACAATACTAAAGTAATGAAAGCTAGGTTAAAGCTTGAATTAGAAAATAAGACATTAGTCGAATTATTAGTTTTAGAAAGATCCCATGAATGTGTTTGGTTATGTTTGGCAAAGCCGGCGAAAAAGTTAAAAATAAATAGAAAATTAAAATTAAAATCTCCTCTAGCACGAGATATTAACTTGATTGTTGATGGGGTTGATGAAGAAACTGGAGGAAGATTTATTAAATTTCCGGAAAATATAACTTGTCTCAATTCAATGAATGACCTTCTTGATAAATACGGGGAAATCCCACTCCCTCCTTATATAAAAAATTCCGAAGAAGAATCTTTTCATGAGAAAAGTTATCAAACTGAGTATGCGACAAATCCGGGGGCAGTTGCTGCGCCAACAGCTGGTTTACACTTAAGCAAAAGTCTTATTTCCAATCTAAAAAAAAAAGGCGTAATAATCTTACCGATAACTTTGCACGTGGGTTATGGAACATTCAAACCAATTGATCAAGAAGATTTAAGTAACTTAAAACTTCACAAAGAATGGGTAAGTGTTAATAAGGAAGTAGTGGAGGAAATAAAAAGAATAAAGAAAACAGATAGAAAAATAATTGCTATTGGTACAACTAGCGTAAGAGCTCTTGAAAGTTGTTATTCTCACGAAATTAATGACTTTATTCCCATAGCTAAATACGTAGATTTAGTAATTAAGCCAGGTTATAAATTTAAGGTAGTTGATGGATTATTAACTAATTTTCATCTCCCTAAAAGTTCATTATTACTTTTAGTAAGTGCAATGATTGGTAGAGAAAGATTATTAGATCTCTATAAAAAAGCCATAAAAGAAAAATTTAGATTCTTCTCTTATGGCGATGCTATGTATATTTCACCAGATTCACTACTGGAGAAAAAATAGATTTAGGCTTTGACTGGTTCTTGAATGATTCCACTTGGAACTTCAGTAAACATAATTGATGATAAATACCTCTCTGCTAAATCAGGTAGAACAACTACAATTGTCTTACCAGCATATTCATCTTGTTCAGCTAATCTAACAGCAGCAGCAGCGGCAGCCCCACAAGATATTCCTACTAAGAGACCTTCCTCTTTAGCTAACCTAAGAGCCATCTCAATTGATTCGTCATTTGTTACTTGTTCGACCTTATCAACAATTGACAAGTCAAGGTTCTTAGGAATAAATCCTGCTCCAATTCCTTGGATTTTATGTGGTCCGGATTTAACCTCTTCTCCATTCATTGTCTGTGTAATAACAGGACTGTGTGATGGTTCTACAGCCACAGAAGTAATATTCTTACCCTTCTCTTGCTTGATGTATCTTGAAACTCCTGTAATTGTGCCGCCAGTTCCAACCCCTGCAACTAGGACATCAATTTCACCATCGCAATCATCCCAGATTTCTGGTCCAGTAGTTTTGAAATGAATTTCAGGGTTTGCTGGATTATCAAATTGACCTGGCATAAAATATTGAGAAGGATTACTGTCAGCAATTTCTTTAGCCTTAGCTATTGCCCCTGGCATGCCTTTAGATGCCTCTGTTAAAACAATTTCAGCACCCAACACTGCCATAACCCTTCTTCTTTCAATTGACATGGATTCTGGCATTGTAAGGATCAGTTTATAACCTCTTGCTGAAGCAGTAAAGGCTAGAGCAATTCCTGTATTTCCAGAAGTTGGCTCAACAATAGTTTTGTCTTTTGTAAGTTTCCCACTTTTCTCGGCATCCCAGATCATGTTTGCGCCAATCCTGCATTTGACACTATAAGCGGGGTTTCTCCCTTCAATTTTTGCAAGTACTGTAGCTTTCGAGTTTTTAGTAACTGATTTTAATTTTACTAATGGAGTGTTTCCAATAGCAAAACTGTTGTCCTCATAAATTTTTGCCATTTTATATATTGAGAAAATATATATTAATACTAACTATTATTCAGAAAAAGAGTATATAAGTTTCTATACGGTAAATACTAGGAATTTATAAATTATTTAGTGCTTCAGAAAAGGTTTTCCATAATTGATCTTGGTCTTCTAATCCAACTGATACTCTAATAAGGTACGAAGGTATACCAAAACTTTCAGCCCAATCCAACTCGTCATAATGAGCAAGTAAAACATAAGGACAAACTAGAGTAAATTTTGTACCTAAACTAGGCCCTTTAGATACTTTTAGAGAATCATAAAATTTTTTAGCTTTGTTCAATCCTCCATTTAATTCAAACGACAATAAGCAGCCGTATCCCCCATTAGAAGTAAGTAAAGAATTAAAATTTGGACAATTTTCAGGATGAAAAATATTTTTAATTTCGCTATGATTCTCTAATCTTTTTTTTAATTCTAAACATGCTTTATTTTGTTCAAAAACTCTTTGATTTACATCTCTACTAACTTTTTCTAGATAAACTATATCTCCATCGGAAAGTATTGGAATATTAATCTCGTTTAATGCATTTCTAAACTGATCAATCCATTTGCTTTTTGGATTTAGTATTAATGATCCGGCAAGAATATCACCACTACCTGAAAAAATTTTTGTAAGTGAAGTAAAAACTATATCTGCATGTTCTATAGAATTTATATTTAAATTCGAACCAATCGTATCGTCAACAATTAACGGAATATTTAGCTTTTTTGCAATTTTTGAAATTTTTTTAATGTTTACACATTTGAGCATTGGATTACTTGGAAGTTCAATAATTAATGCTGATGGATTTATTCTTTTGATTTCTAATTCAGTATCCGCGCAATTTTCTTCTGTAATTAACTTTGCTCCGTGAAAGATTTTCATTGGTAATTTAAGTACATCTACATATGGAAAACCAACTTGGAGTGTTGGTTTAGCTGGAAATAATTTATATATGATTTCTAATGATGTATGCAATGCAGACATTCCAGATGAAGTTAAGTGAATATCATTAGAGTCAATTTTTGTAGATTTAGAAATTCTATTTTTTATTCTTTGAGAACATTCATTTACGTAAGATTTTGGAGGGCAATCTTCAAGACCTAGTTCTATAGCGGCAGCTCTTGAAGACAGACCAAGACCAGTATGTTGCCAAAAATATTTTGCATAAATACTTCCTTCTTTTTCAGTTATTAAGAAAGCTAAATTATTTCTTTTTTCTATTAACGAGAATTGTTCAGAAGTATTTCTATCAATGTATTTTTTAGCTTTAATAGCTATTCTTTCATTCGGATATGGCCAGATACTTTTATTGTTGTAGTAATTTTGTTTTTTTACTTTTTCGCATAATCTTTTCACTATGGGGTTTAGCCCGAATCGTGGGTAAATGGACTTCAATAAATTCATGCATTCTTGATCTTTTTCCTCGTAATTTATTACATCATTCCAAGTTGGTAATGCTACAGAAACAGCATGAATACTATCAGGAATTGCATATCCCAACTCTAAATTTTTCCATATAGGTTTTTTAAGTAAATCTCTCAATTTTCAGAATTTATTTAAAGCAAATAAAATGTCCGAGATTAAATCGTTTGTATCTTCACATCCAATTGATAATCTGACAAGAGCATTATCTATCCCTAGTAGATTTTTTGTTTTGTCATCAACAGAAGCATGAGTCATCGTTGCAGGGTGACAAATTAAACTTTCAACTCCTCCAAGGCTTTCTGCTAGAGAGAAATATTTGAGAGATTTGCAAAATTTAAAAGTATCCTCTTTATTTAATTTTAATTTCAGGGTGATCATTGAACCTCCAGATTTCATTTGCGATTTTGCTAAATTAAATTGCGGATGTTCTTGATTAAAAGGGTAAATTACTTTACTAATAATTTTATGATTACCTAATTCTTCAGAAATAAATTCTGCACTTTTAGTTTGTTGTTCGATTCTTAAAGGAAGAGTTTTTA
Organism: Prochlorococcus sp. AG-347-K18; assembly: GCA_003281365.1. Taxonomy (GTDB): domain Bacteria; phylum Cyanobacteriota; class Cyanobacteriia; order PCC-6307; family Cyanobiaceae; genus Prochlorococcus_A. The sequence goes on along the minus strand of QCCF01000001.1, from coordinate 28,727 downwards.
CTCCTCTCGTAATGAGCCAACTATCAAAAGGAGATGGTTGAAGCCCAAGAGCTTTTTGAGAGAAAAGCATCTTACTATTCCATTCCTCATTATTTGTAAGTACTGCTCCACCAAGTGCGTCACTATGCCCATTTATGAATTTTGTTGTGCTTATAAGCGATAGTGTTGCACCAAGGTCCAATGGTTTTTGAATAAGCGCTGTAGAAAATGTGTTGTCTACAACTACTGGTATTTCGAGTTTATTCGCTTCATCACAAATCGCCTTAATATCGAGTACCTTCAAAAGTGGATTAGTTGGACTTTCTAGCCATATCAATGTTGGCTCGAAGTTTGAAATCTTTTTGATATTGTTTTCGTTTGTAAAATCTGTGTATAAAACTTCTAGTCCAAATTTCTTGAAAACTTTTTCGAACATCCTCACTGTACAACCATAGAGATTTGACTCGCAGAGTATCTTGTCACCTGATTTTAGTGTTGATGAAACTGCAGTTACCGCGCTAATTCCAGATCCAAAAACTGTACAGTATTTAGAATCTTCTATTGATTTAAGGATGTTTTCTAGAATTCTAAAGTTTGGATTGCCTGATCTGGTGTAGTCGAAATTATCTTTATTTCCATGTTTGAAAGTAGATGTAGAAAAAATAGGAGGCATAACGCATCCAGTTTCTTCTGCAAATGTTTCCCCATGGTGAATAGATAAGGTCTTAAAACCTGGCTTTTTTATATTATTTTCCTTATTTCCCATTATTTTTAAAAATAAGAATAAAATTAAATCTCTCATTCTTTTTAATGAGAGATTTAATAATCCAAAGAAAAGTAGTATTAAACTTTTCTTGAATAATATTCAACAACTAGTAGTTCGTTTATTTCAAGAGCCACCCACTCTCTATCGCACTTCCCATTTATTTTTCCCGTTAATTTAGGCTTGTCTAAATCAAGATGAGGTGGGACATTTGCTAAACCAGGGAATTCTATATTACCTTCTACAAGTTTTTTACTTGCTTTGTTTTCTTTAATTCCGATTACATCGCCTGATTTGCATTGATAACCAGCAATATCAAGAACCTTTCCATTAACGGTTACATGGCCATGATTTACTAATTGTCTTGAGCCTGGAATGGTACCTCCAAAACCTAATCTAAAACAAATATTATCAAGTCTGTTCTCTAAAAGTCTTAGTAGGTTAGTTCCTGTAGATCCTTCTTGAGCTCTAGCTTTTTTCACATAACGTACTAGTTGTTTTTCAGAAACTCCATAATTAAATCTAAGTTTCTGCTTTTCTTCTAGACGAATTGCATATTCTGATCGCTTGCGACGGGCTTGGCCGTGCTGACCTGGAGGATTAGACTTCTTTGAAGCTTTCCTGGTGAGACCTGGTAGTTCTCCCAAGCGACGCGTAACCCTTAATCTGGGGCCGCGGTATCTTGACATAATTTTAAATTAAATAGAAAATTGCAATAAATTGGATAATTGATTAAATTCAATTAAACTAATTACTACAGGAAATTTTATTTTACATCATTAAAGTGTTCAAAACTATTAATAAATCAATTACTTCCATACTTCTTTTTATAATTTCGTTTTATCAAAAGTGGTTTTCTCCTTTTTTCGGACCAAGATGTAGATTTATTCCAAGTTGCAGCTCTTATGGATATGAGGCAATTACTAGACATGGTCCTTGGAAGGGAGGGTGGTTAACTTTAAAAAGATTAAGCAGATGTCATCCTTTAACTCCCTGTGGATGTGACCCTGTGCCTGACTAAATGAATGAAAATCTTTATTTTTGTTAGGCAGGGGTGTTGCCTTTGTGATTCATTAAAAAACAAACTGGCAAAAATAAATCTTAATGAGTTATTCCCTAATCTAGAGGAGCTTAAAGAAATTGATATTGATAGAGTCGATTTATATAAAGACAAATATAAAAAATATGATTATGAGGTGCCTGTTATTGCTGTTGAAGGAATTAGGTCAGAGGAGATTATAGAATTGCCTCGCATTTCTCCAAGATTAAAAGATGATCAATTAAAGAATTGGTTTCAAAAAAATATTAGTACCATTCTGGAGAAATAATTTTTTATATGAGATCTATAAAATTACATAAACTTTTAGATTTGGTAGGAATTATTCCTTCATCAAATCTTATCGATCAAGAAATCAATAATATTTCTTTTAACTCTAAAGAAGTGCGAAAAGGAACTTTATTTTTAGGTATGCCTGGTTTAAATGTTGATGGAGGAAAATTTTGTATTGAGGCAATTGAAAATGGCGCGGAGGCTGCCATTATTGGGTCTGCGGCAAAAGAGAAAATTGGATCTATTGATCGAGAAAGGATTTTAGTTATTGAAGATAATTTAGATTATATTTTTGGTCAAATTGTCGCTGAGTTTTGGAATAGGCCTTCAAGAAAACTTAAAGTTATTGGTGTTACTGGTACAAATGGAAAAACGACAATTACTTTCTTATTGGAATATCTTTTAAAAAAATTAGGGAAAAAGACTGCATTATTTGGGACCTTGTTTAATAGATGGCCTGGCTTTTCAGAAGTGGCTTCTCATACAACTGATTTCGCCGATAAACTTCAAAAGAAATTAAATGCTGCTGTTGAGGCAGAATCTGAATTTGCGATATTAGAGGTAAGTTCTCATTCTATTGCTCAAAACAGGATATCAGGATGCGAATTTGAGGCGGCTATTTTTACTAATTTAACTCAAGATCATCTTGATTATCACTCAGATATGGAATCATATTTTCAAATAAAAAGAAAATTATTTTTCCCACCTTACTTAAAAGAAAAAGATAGAATTTGTGTATTAAATCATGATGACCCTTGGATATCTAAATTATCATCTGATCTTGAAAAAAGATCTTCATTAGTCTCCACAAAGATTATTGACAGTGAATTTGAAAATGATGATTGTTATTTCGTAACAGATAAAAAATTTACTGAAAGTGGTTCCACCTGTATTTTTCATACACCGAGAGAAAAAATTCAACTTTTTGTTCCACTTGTCGGTGAATTTAATTTAATGAATGCAATTCAAGCAATAACAATTTTGTATAAACTAAATTTTTCTTTAAAAGATCTATCAAAGTTAATTAAATCTTTCCCTGGCGCTCCTGGGCGAATGGAAAAAATACAAGTTGATAATGATGTCGTTTTAAGATCACTTCCAACAGTAATTGTTGATTATGCCCACACTCCTGATGGATTAAAAAAAGTTTTGCAATCAATTAAGAACCTTTGTGAAGGTAAACTCATAACTGTTTTTGGCTGTGGCGGAGATCGAGACAGTAGTAAAAGGCCTTTAATGGGATCAATAGCTGAAGAGTTTTCTGATCAACTTTTTATAACTTCAGATAATCCAAGATCAGAAGAACCCCAAAAAATAGTAAATGATATTTTGATGGGTATAAAAAAAAGAGAAAAAATAATAATTGAAATTGATAGATTTAAAGCAATAAATGAATCTATTAAATTTGCCAATAAAGAAGATATTGTTTTAATTGCAGGGAAAGGACATGAAGACTACCAAATTCTCAAGGATAAAGTTATTAATTTTGATGATAGAAAGATAGCTTATAAATTATTAAAAGAAAAAAGTAAATCTCAATAAAAATTCCTATTCAAATAAGAAAGATATTTACGCAAATCACAAGAAAAGTTTCTTAGAATCAATCAAGTTACTTTTATTAAAATGAAAGGCTTAGCCTTAGTTGTAGGCGCAGGTGGAATTGGGACACAACTAGCTAATGATCTGCATGAAAGTGAACAAGATTTAGATGTTGTTTTGTGTGGAAGAAATAGTGAATTTAATTCTTTTTGGGAATTAGATATAGAGGATTCTGAATCCCTTTTGCAGTTGAAAAATAAAATATCAAATCACCCTTCAAAATTAAGGTTAGTTGTTAATGCTACAGGTAGACTTCATAGTGATTCTCTTCAACCAGAAAAAAGATTACAACATCTTGATAAAAAAAATATGATGGAAAGTTTTTCAATAAATGCTTTTTCTCCTATTTTATTAGCTAAAACTATTGAAGAATTTATACCAAAAGATTCTTATTTTAATTTTGCAAGTATAAGTGCAAGAGTGGGCAGCATTGGAGATAATCAAACTGGAGGTTGGTATTCATATAGAGCTGCAAAATCTGCGCAAAATCAGTTTTTTAAGTCTTTAAGTATTGAATGGGCTAGACGTTTCCCAAAGGCTACTATTACATTGCTTCATCCAGGTACAGTAGATACTGATCTATCTAGACCTTTTCATAAATTTGTTCCAGAACATAAATTATTTAGTAAAGAAAAATCATCCCAATTTTTGATCAATATTATTAAAAATCAAAATCCAGCATCTAGTGGAAAATTTATTGCATGGGACAGCTCAGAAATTCCTTGGTAAAATAAATCTTTTTTTATATTAAATAAGGCTGATTGATAAAGAATTTAAAAATATTAGAAAAAAAGGTTGACCTAAATTATGTCTGTATGAAATTCACTCTCTGTTATTTTGTATAGTCTCCTTGATTGAGGTGATTTGAGATAATCATTGTAATTTTTGATTAATTCCGAATCATTCAAAAGAGATTTATTTTCTCTTTTAAAACTTTCTTTATAGGAATATTTGATTTGCTCCTTGTCTTTTGCTTGATTTGATCTTTTGGTAGAAGGTGAATTTTTTATAATCATTTATTTTTTTTTATGAGATTGTCTTCAATATTCAAGGCATAAAATAATGAAGACATACAAAATCTAAGATTATTGAGTTAAGAAGTTATTAAGAAAAAAATAAATTTATTATTTAAAGATAACTTTTTTAAAATTATTTAGTTATTAAATTTCTAACTTCTCGGCCTTCCTCAATATTTGATTCTTTAAAAAAACAAGCGCATCTAATTTTTCTTCTTTTTCTTCAATATTTTTAAATTTCATTTCAGCAATTTCAATAATTGCTTTATTAACATTTTTAAGCTGTTTCTTAATAATTCTTTTGGGAGGTTTAATTGATTCCATTTAAATTATCATTTTCTTTATATTCTCTTTATTTTCTTGAAATGCAAGTGCTTCTCATCAAAAAAATTTCTAATTATTTAATTTATAATTTTTCTAATTTCCTTAGAAAGTAAATCAATCTCATCTTCTGTAGTCATTTGATGTACGCATGCTCTAAACCATTTTGGATCTTCTAAAACTCTAATCCAAATTTTCTTTTCTCCAAGTTTCTTCACAAATTTATCCTTCTCTTTAATATTTTCGATATTAAAACTAACTATCCCATTTAAGTATTTTTTTTCTAAAACTAATTCAATTTCCTTTAATTGATTTAATTCATCCCAAAGTTTTCCACTTAATTTTTTTATATTTTTAGTTTTATCTTTTTCAGGGCAGTCTTTATCCAAAATATCTAAAGAATTACGCAGCCCTGCAAGTAAAGGTATACAAGAGGTAGCTACTTCAAATTTCCTTGCATCATTATGAAAAGGATTATCTGAAGGCTCATAGATTCCTTGTTCTTTTTTTAATGATTTCCAACCAATTATTGTTGGATCTGTTTCATGAATAAATTTATCCGAGACATAAATTGCTCCAAGACCTTCTGGTCCACATGCCCACTTATGAGAGGTTATTGAATATAAATCAGAATAAAGAACTTCTTCTTCAATATTTATGTGCCCAAAGGTCTGAGCACCATCAACAAGTAGATAAGAGTTTTCTCGATTTTTTTTTAATTCGATAGAAATTTGTTTTAAAGGAATTTTATATCCAAAGTTCCATAAGATATGAGAAATAATTAGGATCTTAGTCTTACTATTTAGATTTTTCAAAATCTCTAAAATTATATTTTCGTCATTTAGATTTTTAATTTTTTGGATTGGCAAAATTTTGAATATTAATTTATTTCTTCTGCAAAATTCTCGACTTGCAGCCACTACACCAGGATGTTCACAGTCACTTATTAACAACTCTTCTCCCTCTTCTACTTTTATTCCCCAAAAGGGCAAAATCATACCGGAAGAGATATTTTCGGTTAAAGCTATATTCTTTGAATTGACACCTAATTTTTGCGCAATGATTCTTTTTGTAGTCAATATTTCTTTGTAAATAAAAGGCCACACATCATTGGTAAATGGTCCTAAATCTTGGATGGTTTCCCAAGTTTTAATTATTGCTTCTAGAGAAGATTTTGGTAATGGTCCTTGACCACCATAGTTGAAATAATACTTATTTTTTAATGCGGGTATTTGATCTCTTAGATTATTTCTCATGGAAATTTATATTATATTTTCAACTCTTGAATTTGTTAGATATTGCCTACCAAAGTTACTGTTCTAAACTCTATATCCTCAATTACTTTCCAAGGTTCAGCACTCCTTTCTGCAAATTTTAAATTTTTAAATCCTAGTTCTTTAAAATCACTTATAAAGTCTGGCTCATACCATGCTCCACTAATACATCCTGTCCATAAATCATGATCATTTTGCAATCTTAAAGGAACTTTTTTGTTAGAGACGATATCGCTAATTGCAATTCTTCCATTATCGTTTAAAACTCTTTTTATGTTATTTAGAAGGTTATTTCTAGATTCTGGACTTACCAAGTTTAAAACGCAATTACTTAAAATAATATCAACTGATTTATCTGCGATTAATGGATTTAAATCTTTATCTAATTCATCAAGTTTTTCAATTGAACCTTCTAGAAATTCGGTATTGTTGAAACCTATATTTTTTGTAACTTCTTTAGAGGCTGATCTTGATAAAGAAAGCATGTCCGAATTCTGATCAACGCCAATAACTTTCCCTTCTTTTCCAACAATTTGGGCACAAATGAAAGCATTTTTGCCGCTACCGCTTCCAAGGTCTAAGACTATATCATTTTTTTGAACATATTTTGTCGGATCACCACACCCATAGTCTCTTTCTATAACCTCTTGAGGAATTGCTTCAAGTAAAACGGGATTAAACCCAACTGGTGTACAAAGACAACTTTCTTTTTCTTGTGCGGCTGAGCCATATCTTTCTTGAATCGCATCTTTATGATCGAATTGATTAGGCGCTTTATTCGATGTGTTTGTATTACAGCAACTTTCAGACATATTTTTTAAAGGACTCTTGATAAATATAGCCAAAAAAAAAGCCCCTGAAAAAGGGGCTTTTTTTTTGTTTAATTAAATTATTTAGTGTAATTAACACCTCTGTAATTTAATTCTGCCTTTTCATTACTTGAAGAAGCGTCATCCATTCTGTTGGTGTATACGTTTCTTCTGTAGGTAAGTTCAACAAGTTGCTTTTTAGCAGCTTCTTTGTTTTGAACGTAGTTTTTACCTCTGTAAGTTAAAGTAGTCATGATTCGATGTGACAACACGGCCATCCCCCGTTCCATGGTATGACTCGAACTGCGCCCTCAAATGAGGGTGAACGAAAAAGTAGCAATTGCTACCAAATTATTATAAACTTATTTTTCTAGGGATGTCTAGCTTTTACAAATAGAAACGAAGATTTAATGTTTTTTTAATTATTATCTTAGGTAAATTTTTTTATAAATAGTCTCTAAAAAGGTTTATGTTTATATTTGGTTTAATCTTCATGTAACTATTTATTTATGACAGGTTTTTTATATTTCTTGGGAAATACTTTAAGGTGGCCAGTATTGAAGCCAAAAGAATTTTTTTCACTACATGCTTATTTTTCAATTATTTATTTGATAACTTTTACTTTGAGTAAATATGATGTAAGCCAATCAAATTTAGTTTTTACTTTAGGAATACTTGCACCTCTTTTAATCGCTATTGGTCAAGGGCTTCCAATTGATTGCCTTGATATGGAATCATCTTTGTTGAAGGAATTAAAAACTAAATAATATATACTTCAGTTAAAAATTTTTATAAAATCTGGACAACTTCGCTTATTTCAGGAATCATTTCTTTTAACTTTCTTTCAATACCCATTTTGAGAGTCATAGTGCTACTTGGGCAACTACCACATGCTCCTTGAAGTCTGACTTTGACAATTGGACCATCTATTTCTGCAATCTCTACATTACCTCCATCAGAAATTAAAAAAGGTCTTAGCTCGTCAAGGACTTTTTCAACATTTTCGTTTGTCAGCGAGAGTGTTTCAGTACTCATAATTTTGGATTAACTTTATAATAAGCCTAGAAAGAAATCTGATTAATTGCAAAAAAGATAATTTTCTGTTGTGACTTCATCTAAAAATCCCACTAATGACAAAAGCTACTTTGATGCAGTCTTAGTAGGAGCAGGGATAATGAGTAGTACTTTAGCCCTCCTAATTTCTGAAGTTTTACCAGATATAAAATTTCTTATTATAGAAAAATTAAATGCTCCAGGAAGTGAAAGTACTGGCGCTTTTAATAATGCAGGTACAGGGCATGCGGCTAATTGCGAATTAAACTATACCCCTTTAGATGAAAAAGGAAATATAAAAATAGATAAAGCGCTCTCAATAAATCGTTCTTTTGAAACATCCATGTCTTTATGGGCCTCATTGTATGAAGCAGGGAAAATTGATATTAAGAAGTTTCTAGAATTTATTCCTCATATTAGCTTTGTGTCTGGTCAGGATAATATTTCTTTTTTAAAAAAAAGATTTCAAAAAATGACCGAAAACCCTGAATTTATCGATATGGAATTTTCTACATCTTTTGATGAAATTTCATCATGGGCTCCTCTAATAACAAAAGATAGAAATCCATCTACTCAAATTGCGGCTACCAGAATAGGTAGAGGAACTGATATTAATTTTGAGGCTTTAACTAAAGAGTATTTGTCATTAGTTTCCTTAAACAAAAATGTTGAAATTAGATATAAAACAGAATTAGTAGATTTAAAGAAAATTGATAAAAAACAATGGGAACTAGAAATCAGTTCTGAAGGTAGAAAAACTTCAATTAGAACTGGCTATGTTTTTCTTGGTGCTGGGGGGAAAACAATTAATTATTTGCAAAAATCGAAAATTCCAGAAGCAAAGAGTTATGGTGGATTTCCTGTTAGTGGGAAATGGCTTATTTGCGAGAAAAAAGATCTAACAGAAAAACATAACTCAAAAGTTTATGGTAAAGCTGATATTGGATCGCCACCAATGTCTGTGCCTCATTTAGATACCAGATGGATCAATAATAAAAAACTTCTTTTGTATGGACCTTTTGCTGGATTTACAACAAAATTTCTAAAGCAAAGTTCATACTTTGACTTATTTAGTTCAATTAAAAAGAATAATATTTTTTCTATGTTAGACGTTGGTTTCAAGAACAACGATTTAATTAATTACCTAATATCACAATCATTAAAGAACCATAACTCAAGAGTTGATAATTTAAAGAATATGATGCCATCAGCTAATCCTTCTGATTGGTATTTAAAGACTGCTGGTCAAAGAGTCCAAATAATTAAAAAAACTGAAGGTGGTGGTTCTTTGAAATTTGGAACGGAGATTGTAAATTCATCTGATGGATCATTATCTGCTTTGCTGGGAGCTTCTCCGGGAGCAAGTACTGCGGTATCAATTATGGTTGAGGTTCTAGAAAAATCTGTTTTATTTTTAAACGATAAGCAAAATCTTCAAAAAAAAATAAATGACTTAATTTATCCAGAACTATCAGTCTCTGAAAATTACAGTACCTCCATAAAAGATATTAAAAAAAGAAATAATTCCATTTTTGGTTTCCATCCATAATTCTAATTAGCTAGTATTAATCAAGATGTAACAAGAGGAGAATTTTTCTTTCTATATGACTGATATATCGGTTTCAAAAATTAGAAATTTCTGCATAATCGCTCATATTGATCATGGTAAATCTACCCTTGCAGATAGGTTGCTTCAAGATACTGGTACTGTGCAGCAAAGGGATATGCAAGAACAATTTTTGGACAGTATGGATCTCGAAAGAGAGAGAGGAATTACTATTAAGTTACAGGCTGCAAGGATGAAATATAAAGCTGACGATTCTCAAGAATATGTTTTGAACTTAATAGATACTCCAGGGCATGTTGATTTCTCTTATGAGGTAAGTAGATCTCTTCAAGCTTGTGAAGGCGCTTTACTAGTTGTTGATGCAAGTCAAGGGGTAGAAGCTCAAACCTTAGCTAATGTTTATCTTGCCTTAGAAAATAATCTTGAAATAATTCCCGTTTTAAATAAAGTTGATTTACCAGGTGCTGATGCTGAAAAAATAAAACAAGAAATAGAGGAAATTATTGGTCTTGATACATCTAATGCAATAAATTGTTCAGCAAAAACTGGAGTTGGTATTAAAGATATTTTGGAAGCAATCGTAAAAAGAGTGCCTCCTCCTCAAGATGAAATTAAACTACCTACAAAGGCACTCATTTTTGATTCTTATTATGATCCGTACAGAGGAGTTATTGTTTATTTCAGGGTGATATCTGGGTCTCTTAATAAGAGAGAAAAAATATTATTGATGGCGAGTAAAAAAAATTATGAATTAGATGAAATAGGAATAATGGCACCTGATCAGCAGCAAGTTGATGAATTACATGCAGGAGAAGTTGGTTATTTAGCTGCTTCTATAAAATCAGTTGCTGATGCGAGAGTGGGAGATACGATTACTCTTTTAAATTCACCAGCCCATGATCCTTTACCTGGTTATAAGACGGCAAATCCTATGGTTTTTTGTGGCTTATTCCCGACTGATGCTGATCAATTCCCGGATTTAAGAGTATCACTTGAAAAATTACAACTATCTGATGCAGCTTTAAAATATGAGCCTGAAACCAGTAGCGCGATGGGCTTTGGATTTAGGTGCGGATTCCTTGGACTTCTTCATATGGAGATTGTTCAAGAAAGATTAGAAAGAGAATATGATTTAGATCTAATCGTAACGGCACCATCTGTTATATATAAGGTTAATTTAAATCAGCAAGAACATATATTTATTGATAATCCCTCTACAATTCCTGATCCACAACTTAGAGAATCAATAGAAGAACCCTATGTGAGAATGGAAATTTATGCGCCTAACGAATTTAATGGAACATTAATGGGTTTATGTCAGGAAAGAAGGGGAGTATTTATAGATATGAAATACATAACAACAGATCGAGTTACTTTGATTTATGAAATTCCATTAGCAGAAGTAGTTACAGATTTTTTTGATCAAATGAAAAGTAGGACTCAGGGTTATGCCTCAATGGAATATCATTTGATTGGTTATAGAAAGAATGACCTTGTTAGATTAGATGTCCTAATAAATTCAGAAAGAGCAGATCCATTAACTTCTATTGTTCATAAAGATAAGGCTTATGGAATTGGAAGAAGTTTAGTTGAGAAATTAAAGGAACTTATTCCAAAACAACAATTTAAAATACCAATTCAAGCCTCGATAGGTAGCAGGATAATTGCAAGCGAAAGTATAAGTGCTTTGCGAAAAGATGTTTTATCTAAATGTTATGGAGGAGATATTTCTAGGAAAAAGAAACTTTTAAAGAAACAAGCCAAAGGTAAAAAGAGAATGAAGGCGATGGGTAAAGTTGAAGTCCCCCAAGAAGCGTTTATGGCAGTCTTGAAACTAAACCAGTAAATTTTTAAATTTAAAATTAATACCTATTTTTTTTAAAAGAATTAGGTATATTTCATTCATATCTTAAAAAAATGTTTTGGATATTAACTCATTTAATCGCGTCGGCGCAAATATCAGAAAAGCTGGATTTCTAATTGTACTTTTTTATCTTCTTATTGTTTTAATAATGAAATTTTTAGAGGTCAATAATTTTTTTGGTTATTCATTTTCAATGTTAAGTAATGATATCTTTGCACCTCCTTCACTAAATCATTTTTGCGGAACAGATAGATTAGGAAGAGATGTTTGCTTAAGAACTTTGCAAGGAGCATCCCTAGCGATAGAAGTTGTTTTTTTAGCTATTCTTTTTTCATTAAGTTTGGGTTTGCCATTGGGACTGTTAAGTGGATATTTAGGTGGTTTTTTTGATAAATGCTTATCACTATTAATGGATACTATTTTTTCAATTCCTGTAATTTTGCTTTCAGTTGTTGTTGCTTTTGTATTGGGTAAGGGTATTCTCAACGCAGCTTTGGCATTGTGTATTGTTTACTCGCCTCAATATTTTAGATTAATCAGAAATCAAACAATATTGGTTAAAGCTGAAACTTATGTGGAGGCAGCTCAAGTTTCAGGAGCTGATGTTAAAACAATTATTTTTAAATATATTCTCCCAAATGTAATAACACCTTTACCTATTCTGCTTACCCTAAATGCTGCGGATGCAGTTTTGGTATTAGGAAGTTTAGGATTTTTAGGTCTTGGCGTCCCTGCAGATGTCCCAGAGTGGGGAAGTGATTTAAATCTTGCTCTTGCCGCTTTACCTACAGGTATATGGTGGACTGCTTTGTTCCCAGGTTTGGCGATGTTTTTTTTAGTTTTAGGTCTTTCATTTATAGGAGAGGATCTTGAAGAAATTTTTGATAGTCAAAAGTCTGAATAAATTTAGTTATTTGCAATATGATCAAATTCTCCTTGATCGTTTAACTTTGGATATTCTTTAGCTGATTTTTTATACATTGCAGCTAATTCAGGGTAACACCATTCAAAAAGTGTCTTTTGATATTCATCTTTACTTAAACCTTCTCCATTAGTTGGCAATATATCTTTATTTTTCCTCTGGCGAATAGCTTCAAATAATAGTATAGAAGCAGCAACTGAAACATTCAGGGATTGAACCATACCTCTCATAGGTATGAAAATTGATTGATCAACCATTGATATGAGTTCATTACTTAATCCCCATTTTTCTGCTCCTAAAACGAAACATGTATTTTGAGAATAATCAAAATTTCTATAATCTACTGATCCACTATTAAGAGTAGTTCCATATAATTTAAAACCCTTCTTCTTTAAATTAGATATTGCCATGATAGTATTTTCATGATTATTTAGTTTGACCCATTTTTGACTTCCTTGAGCAGTACTATTAAAAGTCTTGACGGAATCCATTTTGCTAATAAAATTTGCTTCGAAAATTCCTGCTGCATCGCAAGTCCTTAATATCGCGGATAGATTATGTGGTTTATTGACATCCTCAACTAAAACAGTCAAATTTGACATTCTGCAATCTAGAACACTTTTGATTCTTTCAAATCTTCTTGGCAAAATTGACATTTATAATTTTTCAGACCTTTAAATTATATTAAAAAAATATTTATTACCTATTAAATCTCTTGGTTTATAATATTTTAGTAGTTTGAATTACCTCAATGGCATACATAGAATGGGACTATACAGTAATCACAAGCATGGTAGAAAAACAAGGATGGCATTTACCTGAACGAGATTCTGAAGAATGGAATAAATTCAACGATGAATTAGGAGAAAAAATGAGAGGTGTTGGAATTGTTTTTGAAAAATATTGCAAGTTTACTCCTGATGTAGGAGAAGGAGTTCATCTTTTAGATGATTGATCGTGAATAGTTTAAACCATTGATGTATCCCTTAATCAATGGTTTATTAATTAATAAGATAATATAATTTTATAAAATTAGAACTGGTAATTATTAAGGCTTTATAAAGCTTGTACTTATAAAAGTTTCTTTATACAAAAAAAATTTTTTTAAATCCCACAAAAAAGTTATTTAAATTCTATATTTGTATATAAATATGAAAAATAAATTAACTTTTTTATTCGATGGTGGTTGCCCGCTTTGTTTGAGAGAAACAAATTTCCTAAAAAAAAGAGACATCACAAACAAAATTTTATTCGTAGATATTAATACTAAAGATTATGATCAAAGTCTTTTTAAAGATATCTCATATTCAGAAGCCATGTCTAACCTGCATGGGATTATGGAAAACGGTGAAATTATTAGGGGATTAGACGTACTTGCATACTCTTATGAATTAATTGGTTTAGGTTGGGTTTATTACCCTTTGAAGATTAAATTCTTATCTCCCCTATTAAGGCTTGGCTATAGATATTGGGCAAAATATAGACTTCAAATTACAGGTCGATCCAATATTAAAAAACTTTGTACCTCTCAATGTCAACAATAAATTATGAAGAATATTGACATAGATAGGATAATAGAAATGTGTTGGGAAGATAGAACACCCTTTGAAGCCATAGAGTATCAATTTGGTTTAAAAGAAGAAGATGCTATAAAAATTATGCGTCAAAACCTTAAACCTAAATCCTTCAAAGTATGGAGAAAAAGAGTTTCTGGAAGAAATACAAAGCATATGGCGCTTAAAGATTCAACTAGATTTAAATCTACTCATAAAAGAAAATTATAAATTTTGAAAAATCTTTCTACTAAAACTTGCCCTGTTTGCAATAGGCCGTTCGAATGGCGTAAAAAATGGAAAAACTGTTGGGATGATGTTATTTACTGTTCAAAAAGATGCAGTAACAGGAAGTCGCAAAGATGAATCAAATATCTATTATTTTCCCGAACCAACTTTTTAGAGAAAGCCCAATCTTAAAAATAAATTGCGAAATTTTAATTTTAGAAGACTCATTATTTTTTGGAAATGATAAATTTTATAAATTAATTAATCATAAAAATAAGTTAGTTTTTCATAGAGCATCTATGCTCGCTTATAAAAAATATTTAGAAATATCTGGCTTTAAAGTTTTATATATCGAAAACAGAAATAATACCTCTACAGTTGAATATTTATCAGAATTTATTAAAGATAAATATCAGAGAATAAATCTCATTGATCCTCATGATTTTTTAATAATGAAGAGGATTAATAATTTTGTTGAAAGCAATAATTTATCATTAAATGTCTTGCCCTCTCCTATGTTTATGACCAGTGAAGATTTAAAAGAGTTATTTGCATCAAATACAAAAAAACCTCTTATGGCAAGATTTTATGAAAATCAAAGAAAAAGTCAAAAAATATTAGTTAATCCGGATGATACTCCTGAAGGTGGTAAGTGGAGTTTCGATGAAATGAATAGAAAAAAATTACCAAAAAAAATAAGCATACCTAATATAACTGAATTAACAAAAAATAACTTTGTAGTTCAAGCCGAAAATTCATTAGCCAATTTTGATATTGAGTTTATTGGAGAAAGTAATAACTTTTTATATCCAACTAATTTTGATGAGGCAGATGATTGGTTAAATGATTTTTTTAAACATAGATTTTTCTTGTTTGGAGATTATGAAGATGCTATTTCTAAAGAAAATTCTTTTTTATGGCACAGTTTACTTTCTCCTCTCTTAAATAGCGGCTTATTAACCCCATATGAAGTAGTAAATAAAGCATTACTTTATGCCAAAAATAATAATATTCCAATTAACTCTTTGGAGGGTTTTCTTCGTCAAATTATTGGATGGAGAGAATTTATTTGCCTTGTCTATGAGAAGTATGGAACAAAGATGCGAAATAGTAATTTTTGGAATTTTGAAAATAAACCAATTCCAGAATCTTTTTATAAAGGCGATACAGGAATTGAACCAGTAGACATTGTTATAAAAAATATTATTAAATTTGGTTATTGTCACCATATTGAAAGGCTAATGATTATTGGTAACTTTATGCTTTTATGTAGAATTCACCCCAATCAAGTTTATAAATGGTTTATGGAAATGTTTATTGATTCTTATGATTGGGTTATGGTTCCTAATGTTTATGGAATGAGTCAGTTTAGTGATGGAGGTATTTTCTCAACCAAACCATATATATCAAGTTCTAATTATGTAAAAAAAATGTCAGATTTTAAAAGTGGCTCTTGGTGTGAAATATGGGATGGCTTATTTTGGAAATTTATTAAAGATAATGAAAGCTTTTTTAGAAAGCAATATCGTCTGGCAATGTTAACGAGAAATCTCGATAAAATGTCAGAGGAAAAATTAAATAATCACTTAAAAACGGCCAATAAATTTTTAAGAGATATTCAATAAATTCAGATTAATAACTTACAGTTGTCTTTGAAAAATTAAAAGAATATTATGTTATGAAGAAAAATTAAGTACAGATGTTAACTTTGAGAAAATTAGATTCCTCTAATGGAAATTGGAACACTTTTTTTAAAAAGTAATTCGACGGGAATTATCACTTTTTCTGAATTAGATTGGATAACTACCCATCAATCTAATTTCACAAGGTTGGAGGAATCCATAGCAGTTAAATTAGGAAGAATGCTTGATGCAGGATCTATCAATATTGGTTGCCGTTTGAAATCCTGAATAAGTTTTTATTTTAATAAGTATCAAAAAGAGAAAAAAATATTTTTTCGGGAAAGAATCCACTCTTTGAATATCTTTCTTTTTTAGGATTTAATCTTTCACTTATTTCTATCTTAGGTTTTATTTGGTTTAATTCTGCAATTGAAAAAGTAGTTTAAATTTTTGAATTTTTTGTATATTAAAGTTATCTTTAAAAATTAATTGTATTTTGAGCATAGGATATTTACAAAGAAAGGCAGCTTGGGAAATTTTATTAAAAGTTAGTTCTGGTGATTTTTCTGATCATGCTCTTGAAAAGGTTTTAAAAAATTATCAATTTAATCCTCTTGATATAGCCTTTATTACAGAATTATCTTTTGGATGCATAAGGTATAGAAAATTTCTTGATCTTTGGACGGATCATACATCAAAAATTACTCATAAAAAGCAGCCTCCAAAGTTAAGGTGGCTTCTACATATCGGTCTGTATCAACTATTGAAAATGGACAAAATCCCATTTTCTGCTGCTATTTCTACCACTGTAGAAGTAGCTAAAAAAACAGATTTAAATGGTTTAGCGGGAACTGTAAATGCGATATTGAGAAATGCATCAAGAAAATTAGAACAAAAAATCTTTCCGGAATTATCTTCTGATAGAAAAGAAAGAATTTCATATCTTGAATCATTTCCATTATGGCTTGTAAAGGATCTTTATAAATGGGTCGGCAATAACGAGGGTGAAAATATCATTAAGGCATTTAATAAAAAACCATCAATTGATTTGAGAATTAACCAACTAAAAACTAATTTAGATAACTTTTTGAAAGTACTTCATGAAAATAATATTGATGCTGAAATTATTAATGATTTACATAATGGAATTACTTTAAAATCTAATCCAAGATCTATAAAAAATTTACCAGGATATAGTGATGGACTTTGGACAATTCAAGATAGATCTTCTCAGTGGATAGCACCTCTCTTAAAACCAAAAGAAGGTGAAAAGATTTTAGATGCTTGTGCAGCTCCAGGAAGTAAGTCTACCCACCTTGCAGAATTAACAAATGATAATGCTGAAATCATTGCCGTAGATAGATCAGAAAAAAGATTGAAAATACTGCAATCAAATTTAGAAAGGTTAAATTTGAAATCTGTTAATACCCTTAAGGCTGATGCTACGAGTTTGATTGAATTAAATCCTAAGTTTATTTCTTATTTTGATAAGATTTTATTAGATGCTCCATGTTCAGGCATTGGAACTCTCTCCAGGAATCCAGATTCTAGATGGTCTTTAAGTAAAGAAAAAATAAAATCTTTAACTTTATTACAGGAAAAACTTTTGGAGAATATTTTCCCTCTTTTAAAAAAAGATGGCACTTTAGTTTATTCAACTTGTACTATTTGTCCGGATGAAAATAATCTATTAATTGAACGATTTATTGAAAAAAACAAAACTTTAAAATTGGTTAGCCAAAAGCAAATTTTACCTAACTTGGATTATCCTGGTGATGGGTTTTATTCTGCAATAATTTCTTATAAATCTTAAAAATATAATTTATTTTTTTATTGGAATTTTATAAATTTCAGATATGAACTTCTTCCATAAATAAGCTGCAGTCCCACTAGATAATTCAGATTCCTTGTTATCGTCGTAACCTATCCAGATCCCTGTTGTAAGGTTATCAATGGAACCAATAAACCAGAGATCTTTATTTCCATCAGATGTTCCTGTTTTCCCATAAATTTTCTTTCCTTTTATAAAGGCTGCTTTTGAAGTGCCTTCTTCTACGGATTTTTCAAGAAGTTTATTTATTTTCTTGTTTATTTTTAAATCTAATATTTTCTTGGAAATAGATTTATTTTCCCAAATAGGTTGTTTTTTAAATAATTCTATTTTTTCTATGATTTCAGGGCTTTGAATCTTCCCATTATTGTTTATTGCAGAATATGCATTTGTGATGTTTAAAAGATTATCTCCGTAGGCGCCAATAGCTAATGATGGGAATTCCTCAAGCTCTTGCTCGTAACCTAGTCCAAATGAATTCGCTAAATTAATAATATTTTTTAAGCCGATTTTTTTTGTTATTGATATTGGAACGATATTTGATGAACTTTTAAATGATTCAATCAAAGATATTGAACCTCTATATTCTTCTGAAAAATTTTTTGGGCAATAACTTTCCCAGCATATTGGTAAGTCTTCAAATTTATCGCTTAATTTTATTCCTTCTATTAATGCAGCAGCATAAGGGATTATTTTAAAAGTAGAACCTAAAGGTCTTACAGATAAAATTACTCTATTGTATTCATTAATTGATGGATTTTTGCTGGTTATCATGGTCCTGATTAGTCCTGTGTTTGATTCGATAGATAACAGACCAAATTCAAGTTCTTTAGGCCCTGCATATCTTGATATTTTTTGACCTTTTTCTTGCCAATCTTTGTTGATAGAAGATTTAATTCTTAAAAACTTATAATCATTTTTACTTCCAATTTTTTTATTTGTTTCCTGAAGAATAAAGTTTATTAGTAATTTATCATCTAAAAAATTATCAGCTATTTGATAATTTAATTTTATTTTTTCTTTAATAGCCTTATTCTTATTTTCAAGAGAAATATATCCATCAACATACATTGATTCAAGAACTTTATTTCTATTTTTAATAGCTAATTCTAAATTTTGATAAGGTGAATAAATTGATGGAGCTGGAGCTAATCCTGTAATTAATGCGATCTCTGATAATGTCAATTCTTCTATAAATTTTCCAAAATAAACTTGGGCAGCTTCATCTACCCCGTATGCTCCTGATCCTAGATAAATATTATTTAAATATAATTTTAAAATTTGATTTTTATCGTATCTAAATTCAAGTATGAGTGATATAAATATTTCTTTGATTTTTCTTTGAAAACTTAAATCATTATTTAAAAAAAGTAATCTAGCAACTTGTTGTGTAATCGTACTTCCTCCCTCTTTAACATAACCACTTCTAATGTTTTGAATAAGGGCGCGTGAAATACTTTTTAAATCTATTCCATTATGTTTATAAAAATTTTTATCCTCAGAAGATATAAAAGAATTTTTAAGAAAAAATGGAATTTTATGATTACTATTATCTATTTCAAATTTGCGGCTTAATTTGCTTAGTATCTTATTATCAGAAGATGATATTACATAAGAATATTTGGTGTCCCGGGACTTTTTATTTTTAGAAGCGTCAAATTTTAACGTGCTAAATATTAGACTAAAAAAATAAAAAGATATTCCAGAAAAAATTATTATCGGAATTATTAAAACAAAAGATTTGAATTTAATCTTTTGCACCTTAAGCAACTAAAAAACTATGTCCTATCGCTAAAGCGGTAACTAACATTCCAGTTATGAGGAACGGTTGGGCACTTGCCTGATATTTGACATCAAACTTTAGAGGATCTCTTAGTAACCACATATCTTGAAATGTAATTTGAGGTATTACCAATAAAACTAAAATTACAGATGCTAAATGTTGACCAATAATGACTAATACTACAACCATTGCTAATTGAAAAATGTCAATCAGTCCCGCACTTATTCTGCTTGCATTTTTAATTCCAAATACTACTGGTAACGAATTTAAGCCTAGCTTTGAGTCTCCTTCAACGCTTTTGAAATCATTAATAACAGCAATTCCAAGTCCTGAGAGGCTATAAGCAAGTGTTAGTAATGCCGTTACAATAGTTAATTTCCCAAACAAGGCTTGTCCTGCCCACCAAGGTAAAGCTATATATGATGCGCCTAATGCATAATTTCCAAGCCAACCATTCTGTTTTAATTTGAGGGGTGGAGCAGAATATATATAACTAACAAAGGAACCTCCTAAGGCTAAAAGTAAGACGGAGGGGAAGCTGTGCTTAGCATATAAATCTAATAGAAAAGCAACTATTAAACCCGCTATAAGTAATACCCAGATTTGTATTTTTACATCTTTTATTGAAATTTTCCCAGAAGGAATCGGTCTATTTGGTTCATTAATTGCATCAATTTCTTTATCAAAAAAATCATTTATGGTTTGGGTATAACCAGCCAGAAGTGGTCCACTCATCAACATACATGCTAATGAAGCTAGAACATTACTAAATGTCCATTCAAAATTCCCACTTGCGGCTGCTCCACAAATAACTCCCCATATCAAAGGAATCCACGTTATAGGTTTCATTAACTGTATACGGAGTTTCCATATACTTGATGTTTCAGAGGCACCCTTAATTCCTAATAGTTGTTTTGGATCATTCACTTTACTCTTTAACCTTTCTCAATTTCTTCTGGGAAAAACCAATTTTGCTCACCATTCTGAAATTTTGCGGTGATTCCAATACTTCTACCGTCTGTCATCTTATAGCCTGTTATTACGGCTTTAGGATTAGAGGATATTTGATCGATTAATTTAGCTGGTAGTCTATCCTTTACTTTGTTAATGTTAATTTTGATTTTACTACCGATTTTAGGTAATAATTTTGTTTCAGCCATAAGAGGTAAAATGGAAGCTATTATGCAAGATTAACAGCATTTGGACAATTTTTACTAAAATGGTAGCTCTTCGTTTAATTCCTTGTTTAGATGTCGCCCATGGCAGAGTGGTTAAAGGTGTAAATTTTGTTAACTTGAGAGACTCAGGCGATCCTGTTGAATTGGCTTGCATGTATTCTGATGAGGGCGCAGATGAATTAGTATTCCTAGATATAAGAGCTAGTGTAGAAAATAGAAATACATTAGTTGACCTTGTCTCTAGGACGGCAAAATCAGTAAAAATCCCATTTACAGTAGGTGGAGGAATAGATTCTGTTTCTTCAATTAATGATCTTTTAAGAGCTGGAGCGGACAAAGTGAGTTTGAATTCTTCTGCTGTTAGAAATCCAGATTTAATTTCTAAAAGTTCTAGAGAATTTGGTAATCAATGCATCGTGATAGCAATTGATGCTAAAAGAAAAGTTAATAAGAGTGATGAATGGGAGGTATATGTAAAAGGAGGGAGAGAAAATACTGGAATAGATGTATTAAGTTGGGCAAAGAAAGTTGAGGAGTTAGGCGCAGGGGAAATTTTGCTTACTTCAATGGATGGTGATGGCACGCAGAATGGATATGATTTACATCTGACTGAATCTGTAACTAACATTGTTAATATTCCAGTGATTGCTTCTGGAGGAGCGGGTTGTTTAGAAGATATCTATGATGTTTTCAATGAAGGCAGGGCATCTGCTGCACTTTTGGCATCATTACTTCATGATAAGAAACTTTCTTTAAGAGAAATAAAGACTTTCCTCCTCGAAAAAAAACTTCCTATTAGGCCATATGAATAAAAAATTTAATTTAATACCAAAAAGAAATAAGTTGAAACTTTAAAAATGAAATTCACAAAAACTATCGAAGTCAAAAATATATTTAATAGAATTTCTCATAAATATGACTTTTTAAATAATCTATTAAGTTTTGGGCTACACAGATTATGGAAAAGGAAATTAGTTAATTTATTGGAACCTTTAAATGGTGAAGATTGGGCTGATTTATGCTGTGGAACTGGAGATTTAGCATTCTTAATTTCTGAGAGAGTTAGTCCAATGGGCTCAATTACTGGGATTGATAGTGCAGGGGATATCTTAAAGATTGCCAAAAAAAAGTCAGAGCTAAAAAAAAATAAATTTATTAAGTGGGAAATTCAAGATGTATTAGAAATTAATGATTATTCAAAAAATTTTGATGGGATTTGCATGTCATATGGACTAAGAAACTTGAATAATGTTGAAGAAGGAATAAAAAAAGTTTTTTATCTTTTGAAGGATAAAGGAAGGGCAGGATTTTTGGATTTTAATCACTCAAAAAAAAATTCTTTATCCAATATTTTCCAGAAAATTTATTTGAGGTTAATTGTAGTAACCATTTCGCGGCTTTTTAATTTAGGTACAGAGTACGCATATATTGAGAAAAGTATTAGAAATTTTCCAAAGAAAAATGAGCTTATAAATATTGCTATGGGAGTTGGATTTAAAAAAGCTGAATATAGGACTATTTTGGGGGGGCAAATGGGAATACTAATTTTAACTAAATAAGGAATTTAGTTATTTATTTTTCTCCAACAAAAAGAACACTTTCCCCATCTTTTGATTTCGCCCTCAGGAGTTGGGGAATTACATAGAGTACAAATGCACATATTATTTTGATGGATTCTGCTTGGATGATTTGCCCAAACTATCTTTGCATTATTAGCTTTAATTTTTTTATTTTTAATTTCATAATTTTGTATTATTTTTATTTCATTCAAAGTTATTCCAATTTTCTCGATTCTCTCTTTTAATTTATGCTTGTTATAAATTAAAGCTTGGCGCCACTGTGGATGATTTACTGCAATAGTAAGTATTTTTTTTTCAATATTTAATGGTTTGCATTCTTGAAATAGTTCCAAACCGATTAAGTTCTTCCAGTTTTCATTAATTTTGGAAAGTTTATCTAAATCTCCCCATGATTTTTTGAAATTATCAAGACAATTTTTTAATGGATGAGGATTCCTTTTATTCACTATTGGCAAATACTTTTTGTCCAATTTGTAAAATTTACTTATTAAGACTAAAGTTAATCTAATCTTCAAAAAGATGCTCGTTGTTTTAATAAAGAATTTGTGAAAGTTATTGGACCTGCAGCTAAGACAGTTTTTTATTTAAAAAAAATTCAGGGTCAATATCCGAGCTGGAGACTTCTTTACAAAATAAAATGTAAAAGTACCGAAAATGAGCTAACAAACCTGCTTGGATATTCTGAAATAAAGAAAAATCAGCCAGTAGCGATAATCGCAAGAGAACAGTTCTCAGGGGTTGGCCAAAACTCAAAAACTTGGTTTTCTCCAAAAGGCGGGATTTGGTTAAGTGCAGCTTACCCAATATTTTCAAAAGAATTTGCATGTCAAATATTTAATTTGTCTTTAGGTATTAAGTTATGTGAAATGCTTAGACAAGAGAATATAAATGTTTGTTTGAAATGGCCAAACGATATTTTTTTTGGTTCAAAAAAGTTGATTGGATTTTTACCAAGGGTGATAACAAGAGGCAAAGAAATTATCTATGTAAGAGTAGGACTTGGCATGAATGTTTTAAATTACACTCCATCGGAGGGTATTTCATTATCAAAAGTACTTCAAACTAAGAATATTAATAATCATTATTGGACAGCTAAAGTTCTTAAGGCTTTCCATGATTCAGTTGAATGTAATAACAAAAAAGAGTATGTCATCAAATCAGCAAATAAGTTTCTTACTAAAAGTTTTTTACCTAGTGGTTATTGTCCTCATACATGGAAAATTCAAGATATTGATTCAAATGGGAATTTAAGAATTGAAAATGAAACTCAACTGAAAGTAATTAGAAGGTTTTGAATTTAATTTACTTTTAATTCAACTATTCTTCCATCTTTAAATTTGGCTATTTTTTTTGCGCGATTTGCAACTTCATCTTCGTGCGTAACTAAAACTATAGTTATTCCAGACTCATGCAGTTTGTCAAAAAGATCAAGAACATCTTCAGTTGTTTTTGAATCAAGTGCTCCAGTGGGTTCGTCCGCTAATAATATTGCAGGGTTATTGATGATAGCCCTAGCAATAGCCACTCGCTGTTGTTGTCCTCCTGATAATTGGTTAGGGCGATTATTCATTCTTTCTGAAAGGCCCACTTTTTTTAAGGCATTCTTACCTCGCTCTAATCTTTGTTCGGGCTCAACGCCAGCATAAATCATTGGTAAAATCACATTCTCAAGTGCTGTTGCGTCTGAAAGAAGATGAAATTGTTGAAAAACAAACCCTAATTTTTGATTACGGATCTCTGCTAACTCATCATCAGATAATTTCTCAACAGGGATACCATTTAATTTATAAACACCTTCAGATGGTCTATCCAGACATCCAATAATATTCATTGCTGTACTTTTACCTGAGCCACTTGCTCCCATTACAGCTAAGTAGTCTCCTTTATAAATTTCTAAGTTTATACTGTCTAAGGCTTTAACAGTAAGATCATCTTTCCCATATGTTTTAGATATTCTCTCTAAAGTTGCGACTTTCTTAGACATCTATTGAAAAAAGTTTTTTTAGGAAATATTGTTTGTTATAGCTATCATGTCTTGTAAAAAAGAAGTTTCTGAAACTGCTGTGTTGGCTAATTTAAAAAGAGGGTTAGAAAGGATTCCCCCTAGAGCTGTGACCGCTACGCAAGTATAAAGTGCAAGTCTTAAGGGAGGCAAACCTACAGTTCCCCAATTAATTTCAGGATATGATTTGACTATTTCAGAAGCTTCCTGTGGTTCTTTAACTACCATCATTTTTATTACTGAAATGTAGTAATAAATAGAAATAACTGAAGTTACTAGTCCAACTATTACTAATAAATACTGATGATTAGCCCAGCCAGCAAAGAATAAATATATCTTTCCAAAAAATCCCAGCATTGGAGGCAAACCTCCTAAAGAGAGAAGACAAAGGCTTAAGCCTAATGTAATGAGGGGGTCTTTTTGGTAAAGTCCTGAATAATCAAGAATTCTGTCAGAGCCAGTTCTTAGAGAGAAAAGTATTACACATGAAAAGGCACCTAAATTCATAAACAAATATGCAGCTAAATATAAAACAGCCGCTGATAAACCATCTTGAGTCCCAGATACTATTCCAATCATTACAAAGCCAGCTTGTCCAATAGAACTGTAAGCTAACATTCTTTTCATTGAAGTTTGAGCAAGGGCTACAACATTTCCTAGAGCCATGCTTAATATGGCCAAAATGGTAAATAAAAGTTTCCATTCTTCGTCAAAAGAAGAGAAAGTTGTGCTTAATATTCTTATTGCAAATGCAAAACCCGCTGTTTTTGAACCAACAGATAAAAAAGCAACTACAGGCGTAGGTGAACCCTCATATACATCAGGAGTCCATTGATGAAAGGGAACAGCAGCAATTTTAAATGCAACTGTTGATAAGACAAATACAAGAGCTAGTGAAGTTATGAAGGATGGCTTATTGATAATCTCTAAGCCAATTGTCGCTAAATTTGTTGAACCACTTAATCCATAAAGAAAAGATGATCCATACAAATAAACAGCAGCAGCAGCTGATCCAACAAGAAGGTATTTTAAGGCCGCTTCTGAACTTCTTGGATCTCTCTTGAGGTAACCAGAAAGTAAGTAACTTGCTACAGATAAAGTTTCCAGAGATATAAATACGCTAATAAGGTCAGTAGATCCACACAAAAGCATTGCACCAAGGGTTGCCGATAGAACTATCGCGGCAAACTCGCCAATTGGGCTGCCACTTTGTTCTGTATACCGCCAACTTATAAGTAAAGATACTAATGTTGATAAAGAAATTATTGCTCTAAATGCGATTGCTAAATTATCTGAATTAAAGGATCCAAGGAATGCGCTCTCTACCGGATTACTCCATTGCAATGCCAAACTTACAAGGGAGCTGCCGATTGATAAATAGCAAATTATTGGTGCCCATTTTGATGCAGTTTTTTCTCCAGCTAAATCTACAAGAAGTGTTCCAACAATACCTAATAAAATAAAAGCTTCTGGAATAATGGCTTGAGCATTTAGATTAATTGTAAAGATTTCGTTGGGCACTTTATTAAATTGGATTAAATTAGATGTTTGATTCTGAGGGTCTTAGAGTTAATCTTAACTTGATTATAATTTGTGGGTATGATTTTTGAAATTTTAAGAAGAAATTACTTGAAAAAGCTTCAAATAATCATAATATGCCCTAACTGAACAAAAACACCAATTTTTGAAATAAACCTTGGATCACACACTTGTAATTGTTGAAAGTCCCACCAAAGCAAAAACCATAAGAAAGTTTTTGCCTTCTAATTATGAAGTTCTCGCTTCAATGGGACACGTAAGAGATCTTCCAAAAGGAGCTGCTGAAATACCTGCGGCGGTTAAAAAGGAAAAATGGTCAAGGATAGGAGTTAATACAACAGAAGATTTTGAACCACTTTATATAGTTCCAAAAGATAAGAAAAAGGTTGTTAAAGAGTTAAAAGACGCATTGAAAGGTGCGACCCAGCTATTACTGGCAACTGATGAAGATAGAGAGGGAGAGAGTATTAGCTGGCATCTTCTGCAAATACTTAAGCCTAAAATACCAACTAAGAGAATGGTTTTTCATGAAATTACGAAAAAGGCAATTAATAAAGCTTTAGACCAAACAAGAGAAATTGATATGGAACTTGTTCAGGCTCAAGAAACGAGAAGAATCTTGGACAGGCTTTTTGGATATGAATTATCTCCTTTACTTTGGAAGAAAGTAGCTCCCCGACTATCTGCTGGTCGTGTTCAATCAGTTTCCGTAAGACTTCTTGTTAGGAGAGAGAGAGAGAGAAGATCCTTTAAAAAAGCAAGTTACTGGGGGATTAAAGCTTCCCTTGTAAAAGATAATATTACTTTCGAAACTAAATTATTTAGTTTAAATGGTCAAAGAATTTCTAATGGTTCCGATTTCGATGAACAGACCGGCAAATTAAAACAAGGAAATAAATCTCTAATAATTGGAGAAGAAAAAGTAAATGATTTATTGAAGATTTTTTCCTCTGAGAATTGGTTAGTCTCAAAAATCGAAAAAAAGCCATCTACTCGTAAGCCAGTTCCTCCATTTACAACTAGTACATTGCAACAAGAAGCAAATAGGAAGCTTCGTTTATCTGCAAGAGAAACAATGAGATGTGCCCAAGGCTTATATGAGAGAGGGTTCATAACATATATGAGGACTGATTCGGTTCATCTTTCCGAGCAAGCCACAAAAGCTGCTAGAGAATGTGTCAGCTCTATGTATGGAAAAGAATATTTATCTAACTCACCGAGACAATTTAATTCAACTGCAAGAAATGCTCAAGAAGCACACGAAGCAGTTAGGCCTGCAGGTGAGGTTTTTAAAACACCAAAGGAAACAAATCTAACTGGTAGAGACTTATCTCTTTACGATTTAATTTGGAAAAGAACTGTAGCTAGTCAAATGGCGGAAGCTAGGCTAACAATGATTAATGCTGAAATTAGTGTGGGGGATGGATTATTTAAATCGAGTGGGAAGAGTATTGATTTCCCAGGATTCTTCAGAGCTTATGTCGAGGGAAGTGATGACCCGAGCTCATCCCTTGAACAACAGGAAATTATTCTCCCAAACTTGACTACCGGAACATGTCTTGAAGTTACTAATAAGGAATCTACTTTTCATGAAACTAAACCGCCCGCAAGATATACAGAGGCTGCATTAGTTAAAATTCTTGAAAAAGAAGGGATTGGAAGACCATCTACCTATGCAAGCATTATTGGGACAATTGTGGATAGAGGTTATGCAAATATATCTTCCAATACCTTGGCTCCAACGTTTACAGCTTTTGCTGTTACTGCTCTTTTAGAAGAACATTTTCCTGATTTGGTTGATACAACTTTTACTGCAAAAATGGAATCTTCATTGGATGAAATATCTTCAGGTAATCTTGAGTGGCTACCATACCTTGAGACTTTCTATAAAGGTAAAAATGGTCTTGAGGTAAAAGTTCAGAAAACAGAGGGTGATATTGATGGTAAAGCTTATAGACAAGTTGATTTCGAAGACCTTCCTTGCGTAGTCAGAATAGGCTCTAACGGACCTTGGCTAGAGGGTACAAAAATTGATGAATATGGTAATGAAATACAGGCGAAAGGTAATCTTCCAATGGATATTACTCCTGGAGATTTAGATATAAAGCAAGTTGATCAAATTTTAAGTGGCCCATCAGATCTTGGAACTGATCCAAAAACTGGGGAAAAAGTATTTCTAAGATTTGGCCCTTATGGACCTTATGTACAATTGGGAAATAATGATCAAGGTAAAGCTAAACCAAGAAGAGCTTCATTACCCAAAGAGTTGAAAACTGATGATCTAACTCTAGATGAGGCTCTTCTACTTTTAAGTTTGCCTAGATTGTTAGGTGTTCATCCTGAAGGAGGTTTTATTGAGGCTGATAGAGGAAGATTTGGCCCTTATATCAAATGGACTAAAAATGAAAACGAATCAGAGAATAGATCCTTAAAGAAAGAGGATGATGTTTTTACAGTTGATATAAAACGAGCACTAGAAATTCTTTCGATGCCAAAAATGGGTAGAGGTGGTCAAGAGGTACTTAAAGACTTTGGAAAACCGAAAGAATTCAAAGAAAAAATCCAAATATTAAATGGAAGATATGGGGTTTATTTAAAATGTGGTAAAACTAACGTTTCTCTTGCAAAAGGTACTGACTTAGAAAAATTTACCATAGATGATGCTGTAACTCTTTTAGAAGAAAAACTAAAAGATAAAAAAGGGTCTATTTTAAAAAAAACAAAAATAAGCAATAAAAAAAATAATAGGAATACTAAAAGTTAGAAAAAATATGATTTTTAAAAAAAAAGAATTTTTTTTATTAATTTTTTTAATTTTCTTACAATCATGCTCTGGAGGGAGAATTGGAAACTTTCTTGAAAGTAGTTTTAATGAATTAGAAAAAATAAGCGAAGATGAAGTTTTACAAAATAA